>NZ_BAGC01000010.1 GCF_000308655.1 Nocardia niigatensis NBRC 100131
AGCCGTATCCGGGGTTTGCCGGAGTGGCGGGTATGCCGCGCAGGAACTCTCGGAGCGCGGTGTTGACGGCCACCGGGTGGGTCATGTTCACCGTTTGGCGGGCGCCCTCGATTTCGAGGTAGTGGGCATTGGGGAGGCGGTCGGCGAGCTCGCGGGCATGCGAGCGGGGGACGCCGGAGTGGGTGGGATGGATGACCAATGTGGGGCAGGTGATTTCGGGTAGTCGGTCCAGCACCGAGTCGCGGCCCAGCAGGGCGCCGGCGGCCACCTCGGTGGCATTGGGGTCGCGGGCCAGCCAGCGTTTCACCCACACGGCGCGGTACCAGTCGTCGTCGCCGATGAGCCAGCGGGCCAGGTATTCGGCGAGGGCGGGGCGGGGACCGTCCTCGTACCATTTATCGAGAAACCTACGGGCATTGGCGAGTTCGGTCGCGGTGGGTTCGTGCGCCTCACTGGAGAGCAGGACGAGGGCGGCGACGCGGTCGGGGGCGAGCAGCGCGGTGCGCAGGGCGATGAAGCCGCCCTGCGAAATCCCGCCCACCACGGCACGTTCCGCGCCCAGGAGATCCAGTACGGTCAGCGCGTCCCGGGCGGAGGTCCAGTACGTGAACGGCAGCCCCTCGTCACGGGTGCGGCCGTGCCCGCGCGCGTCCCAGGTCACGATTCGGAACTCGGGTGTCAGCGCCGCCTGTTGCGACGCGAACATCGTTCGGTCCATGAGGAATTCGTGCCCCAACAGCACTACCGGACCTTCGCCCCCGCTGTCTTCGTAGTGGATCTCGGCGTCGATCGCACGGGCGAATGGCACGAGGTAGAGGATAGCCAGCAGCGGTGACAAACTGGCGAGCTTTCCTGTTCGAGCGCCCCACCGGGTGCCGCTGGACCCCGTGCGGCCGGGCCGGAATTCCCCGGGATACGGAGGCGGAGGGCTCTACCGCCGGACGGTGCGCGGGACTACGGTGCGGCACCGCGGATTTCGCCGCGACACGCGTCGCGACTTGCCGGGGAATGTGAGGTATGGGCCGGAAGTCCCTATCGGCGACGTGGGTGCCGCGCATACCGTCCCGTTGCCACCACTTCCGGGCCGTGCGGTTACCGCTTCCGAGGCCGCGGTCCGCTCGGCCCGGGGTGGCGGTCCAAAGCGATCGACAGGCGCCGGCTGATTTCGTGCCGCCAGGGGTAACTCGCCGGGTACCTCCGAAATCGGTTCGGCTCCCAACCGCCGGCACGGGTGCGGATAGCCTTACGGCACTCGGCTGTCCGCTGAAGGTGCGGGGAGGCGGAACTGTGTCCTGTATCGCTCACTAGACTGTGGCGGTGGCAGAAACCCAGCGACCAGTCCTTGTCGTCGACTTCGGCGCGCAGTACGCGCAGCTGATCGCGCGCCGGGTGCGCGAAGCGAGTGTGTATTCCGAAGTGGTTCCGCACACGATCACCGTGGAGGAGATCGCGGAGAAGAAGCCCCTCGCGGTGATTCTCTCCGGCGGGCCGAGCAGCGTGTACGCCGAGGGCGCACCGCAGCTGGACGCGCGGCTGTTCGATCTGGAGCTGCCGGTCTTCGGTATCTGCTACGGATTCCAGGCCATGGCGCAGGCGCTCGGCGGAACGGTGGCGCACACCGGGACTCGCGAGTACGGGCGCACCGAGCTGAGCGTGGACGGCGGCATCCTGCACGGCGGCCTGCCGACCCGGCAGCCGGTGTGGATGAGCCACGGCGACGCCGTCACCGACGCCCCGGCCGGGTTCGAGGTGACCGCGACGTCGGCGGGCGCGCCGGTCGCCGCCTTCGAGGATCGGTCGCGCAAGCTCGCGGGTGTGCAGTACCACCCGGAGGTGCTGCACTCGCCGCACGGCCAGCAGGTGCTGAGCCGGTTCCTGCACGAGATCGCCGGGATTCCGGGCGCGTGGACGCCGGCCAATATCGCCGAGGCGCTGGTCGGCCAGGTGCGCGAGCAGGTCGGTGACGGGCACGCGATCTGCGGTCTGTCCGGCGGCGTGGATTCCGCGGTCGCGGCGGCGCTGGTGCAGCGGGCCATCGGTGATCGCCTCACCTGTGTGTTCGTCGACCACGGTCTGCTGCGTGCTGGTGAGCGCGAGCAGGTGCAGCGCGATTTCGTCGCCGCCACCGGCGCCAAGCTGGTCACCGTGGACGCGGTGGACAAGTTCCTGGGTGAGCTGAAGGGCGTCACCGATCCGGAGGAGAAGCGCAAGATCATCGGCCGGGAGTTCATCCGGTCGTTCGAGGACGCGGTCTCCGAGGTGGTCGGCGAGCAGGGCGAGACCAAGGTCGAGTTCCTGGTGCAGGGCACCCTGTACCCGGATGTGGTCGAGTCCGGCGGCGGTGCTGGCACGGCGAACATCAAGAGCCACCACAATGTCGGCGGTCTGCCCGACGATCTGGAGTTCGCGCTCGTCGAGCCGCTGCGGCTGCTGTTCAAGGACGAGGTGCGCGCGGTCGGCCGGGAACTGGGCCTGCCGGAGGAAATCGTTGCCCGCCAGCCGTTCCCGGGTCCGGGTCTGGCCATCCGCATCATCGGCGAGGTGACCCACGACCGGCTGGAGCTGCTGCGTCAGGCGGATGCCATTGCGCGCGAGGAGCTTACGGCCGCCGGTCTGGACAAGTCCATCTGGCAGTGCCCGGTGGTGCTGCTGGCCGATGTTCGCAGCGTCGGCGTGCAGGGCGACGGCCGCACCTACGGTCACCCGATCGTGCTGCGCCCGGTCTCGTCCGAGGACGCCATGACGGCCGACTGGACCCGCCTGCCCTACGAGGTGCTGGAGCGCATCTCGACCCGCATCACCAATGAGGTGGCGGAGGTCAACCGCGTGGTGCTCGACGTGACGAGCAAGCCGCCGGGGACCATCGAGTGGGAGTGAGAATTTCCCGTTGACGCCGAGATGGCCCGCACCTGGCTGGTGCGGGCCATCTTGATTCTCTCGTCTCCCAGTGTGACAACTGATACGGGGAGGCGGGGGAGCCTTCTCGGAAGGGCAGTTCCCAGAAGGAGAGTGCGCTACCCCGGCGAGGGGAAGGGGCAGCGCGGTCGGCTCGTCAGTCGCGGTTCTTCCTCGGGGTGAGAACCAGGACGATGCCGACGACAATGGCGGCGATCACGACGATCCAGCCGAGGGACAGGCCGCCGGAGACGGGCCAGGAGTGCGGGCCGACGAAGGCCCAGATGCTCACTCCCAGGCCGAGCAGGCCGGCCAGCAGCAGCCCGAACGAGGGGCGACGGTTCTTGTTCTGGTTCTCAGCCACGGTTCACCTCCGCATTTCCCATCTGCACGTCGACGGTCAGGTTCAGGACGGGACCCGTTGCCGGGCCGGACATTCCGCTCAGGCAGTTCGAATCACCCATGCGGACAGTGCAGGTCGTGTTGACCCGCAGGTTCGGCGGCAACACCACCCGGGCGTCGCCCATGCGCACCTCGAGCGCGACGTCGCGGTCCTCGGTCAGCTGCAGCTTGGTCAGGTCGAGGGTGCCGGAGCCCATGGAGACGTGGTACACGGGCAGCAGCTCGGAAGCCGTTGCGGCGGTCCACTTGTGGTCGCCCATGGCGCCCTGGTCGAACTCGATGGGGCCGACCAGTGAGGCCAGGATGACGAATCCGGCGAGCGGGGCGAGCAGCACCATGAGACCGTGGCCGCGGCGCAGGAACGCACCGATGATCAGGCCGAGCGCGATCACCGCGAGGGCGGCGGCGCCGATCCGGGCGGGGGTCATCCAGTCCACCCCCGAGGCGGCGACGGAACCCGCCGCGGCGGCGGCCAGGATGGCGAGGCCGATGGTGACCGCGGTCAGCCGGGAGCGGGGTCGGCGCGGGGGAGCCTCGACGAAAGCCCGCTGGATCGGCATGCGCGGTTCGGGGAGTTCCCAGGCCAGCGGGGCCACGCCGAGCGGGTCCCAGCCGGGCGGGGTGGGGCCGAAGTCGGGGGAGATCGGTGCGGGCCCGAAGGCGGTGCGCGGGCTGTCGGAGGCCGACGGAATGCGGTGCAGCGTACGGGGTTCGCCGGTTTCGGGGGCCGTCCCGTCTCCCTCGGCGTCCCCGATGCCCGGCGATGCGGCGGGCATCGGCGCGGCCGTGGTCGGGATGCCGGGTTTGCGCATGTCGACCGGTGTGGCCTTGTTCCCGGCGAGTGCGTCCTGATCCGGGACGGCGTCGATCGACTGCTCCGAAGTGGCTGGGCCCGACGGAGATCCGGACTTGTGCATCACCACCGTGTCGGCGACCGAAGATGCCGGAGCGTAGCGGGTGTCGAGCACCTCGGTGACCTCTACGTCCGAAACATGCTGCGGGGTAGATGATTCCGGGCGCAGGACGGCCGTGTCCGCGTCGGACGGGTTGGTGCGAAGTACCGCTGTGCCGGCGTCGCCGGCCGGGGCCGGCTGCTCCGTGCCGGGCTGCGACATGGACTGCGCGGAAGCTGATTCCGGTGCGGGCGGCTGGTTCGGGTCGGGCTCGTAATGGTCGGGCAGGGTGGTGTATGGCCCGTAGGTCTGGAAGGTGACGGCATTGGTGCCCGGGTAGCCGGTCCAGTACGGGTTGGTGGTACCCGGGTAGCCGGTGTTGAGGAGGCTGTCGGCGGCCGTCTGCTCGAAATAGGCTGCGGGCGGCTGGGGTTGGCGCTGGTAGAGCAGCCACCAGCCGGCCAGCATGAGCGCGAAGCTGATGACGCCGGACCCGCCGAGCCCGACTCCGACGGGTCCCATCGTGCTCACGGCGATCCCCAACGCCACCATGAGCACGATGGTCCTGGACGAGTTCTGCGAGGACTGGCCGCGCCCGAACAGCGATTCCGCTGCGGAGGACTGGTCGCCCGCCTGCGGCAGCAGCAGCCAGCCGAGCAGGTAGAGCACGATGCCTGCCCCGCCGAACAGCGCCGACACCACGAACGCCACCCGCACCAGGACGGGGTCCACGTTGTAGCGGCGGCCGAAGCCGACGGCGACGCCCGCGATGGGTCCGTCCTTCGGGAAGCGCATGGGCCGGGTCTGCCACAGGTCGTGAAGCTGATCGGAGAAGCCGGTACGCCCGGCGCTCTTGGACCAGTCGCTCGTTCTCGTCATGGCTTCCATCGTGCTGTTGGGCGCGGTCCGGGCGCATCGGGGATCACCCTGAATGGGTACCTGAACTTCGGCCGGGTCCGGGTCCGACCGGCGGCGATGGGCGGGCGCGACCCTAGAGGGTGATGGGGTCGCCGTAGACCGCGCCGCTGCCGCCGTCGGGTCCGGAGTCGGCGCTGAGGAGCGTGTAGGGCCGGATCGTGAGCGGTCCGCCGCAGCCGCCGACCATGAGGTGGAAGTCCTGGATCAGGAGGGTCCCGGTGCCGCCGTCGCCTCGCAGGTCTTTCTCCCCGGCGACCACGTCGGCGATCTTGCCCGGGGCGATGGAGACGTCGACGCCGATGCCGCCGGTGACCGTGGGCCCGACGCTCAGGTCGACGCCGGCGTGCGGGCCGAGCGAGGTGTCGAGTCCGGCGTTGGCGGTGACGGCTGGATTGAGGTCCAGTTCCGGGTCCAGATGCAGCTTGGCGTCGATATCGGCCTGGCAGGCCACGTAGTACCCGGTCTTCAGATGCCCGCTGCCGCCGGCCGGCACGGTCCCGTAGGAAGTGCTGTCCAGGAACACTTCTCGATTCGTCGGCATCCCGTTCAATGGTGCGACGGACCTGACGTCCAGGTCGCGCTGCCCGACGGTGAACGTGAATCCGCTTGCCGTCGAATAGGTTTTCTCGTGCGGCGCGTACGCTGCGCTCGCCTGTGCTGTGATGACCATTGCCGTCCCGACGGCCGCGGTGACAGCCGTCAGTACCCGTGCGCCCTGCATTGTTCTCCCCGCGATCCTGCCCAAATCTGCGGCACGCAGCGCGGGCCGCTGTCGATGATCAGCGCCGAAACTCCACGGTCACTGCGGGTTTCCTGGGAGTCGGCTGTGGGGATCGGTGGGGGCGGTAGGCGAGACCAGATTGATTCTCAACCAATATTGAGGTCAAGGGCCGATCAGCAGGGTGGGTGGTACGGGAGTTGGGCGATCCGTCCGGACTGTAGGCCAGTGGTGCCGGGCACGGAACGCACGCGGCCGATGCGGGTCGCGGGGTGCGGCTTGAAATGCCTGCCTGACCGGCTGAAATGCCCCTGAAATAGATCAGTCCCCGGTAGTCTCCATTGAATTCCGAGTCTCAGTCGTCGCTGAAATACTCTTCATCCAACTGGCTTGCCGGGGGCCTGGCCAGATCCTCGAGCTGTATCACCCGTGTCTTTCGACGTCTCGTCCGACACTATGACGCGCCCTGGTGTTCTGGTGTGAAGTCAAGTGTCTCGCCGAAAGGGTCGCCAGTCAATAGCTTGCGGGCGAAATCGGCCGGTGGAACACGGTGGCCGATTCACACGGCCCGGCACACGTCATTCGCCGTGGCGGCGGGCCGCATCAGGGATCGAATCGGGGTGTTTCCGGATGCCGGGGGTTGGTGGCCCATGCCAGTATCGAAGGCATGTACCCGTCCGCGCCCCTGTACGACCCTGCCCGCGGGGCGGTCACACCCGTGACCCAGCCCAAGCTGGTGCGGCGTACCGGTGGGCGCATCGTGGGCGGGGTGGCGGGCGGGCTCGCCGATCACCTCGGCATCGACGTGTTCAAGGTGCGGATAGGGTTCGTGCTGCTGTCCGCGCTGGCCGGGGCGGGGATCGTCGCCTACGGGATGCTGTGGATCTTCACGCCCGCGGGTGGTGACGCGGCTCCGCCGACCGGGTCGGAGCGGCGGCAGGCCATCGGATTGGCGCTGCTCGGTATGGCGTTGGCGGTCTCGACCGCCTGGGTGTTCAACGGGACGGCCGCGCATGTGGTGGGGCCCATCATCGTGGTGGCGGTCGGCGCGGCGCTGGTGTGGCGCGAATTCGACGCGGACGGGCCGAGATCCGTCATCGGGCTGCCCGCCAAACCGTCGGTGGTCACCTGGGCGCGGATCGTCGGCGGGGCCACGCTGATCGTGGTCGGGCTGGGTGTGGTGGTGCTGGGGCGGATCAATCTCAGTTCGCTGGGGTCGGCGCTGCTGGCGGTGGCCGTGACCCTGGTCGGGGCAGGGCTGCTGACCGTGCCGCTGTGGCTGCGCATGATGCGCGCCCTCAATGCCGAACGCTCGGCGCGGATCCGCAATGACGAACGCGAGGAGATCGCCTCGCATCTACACGATTCCGTGCTGCAGACCCTGGCCCTGATCCAGCGGCAGGCCGACGACCCGCAGGAAGTCGTGCGGCTGGCCCGCAGTCAGGAACGCGAGCTGCGGAAGTGGCTTTTCGAGGACACCGGGCCGGCGCAGTCCAGTCTGGCCGCCGCGCTGCGCACCATCGCCGGCGAGGTGGAGGACCAGCACGGCGTGAAGGTCACCCCGGTCACCGTGGGCGACGTGTCCATGGACCTCGACGACAGCGGAATCGGGCTGCCCAAGGAGCATTTCACCGCGCTGCTCGGGGCCACCCGGGAGGCGCTGGTCAATGCCGCCAAGCACGCCGGAGTCCCGACCATCGACCTGTACGCCGAGGTGGAACCGCATCAGGTGAGCGTCTTCGTGCGCGACCGTGGCAAGGGCTTCGACCCGGACACGGTCTCGAAGGACCGGCAGGGCGTCGCCAAATCCATCCACGCCCGCATCGAACGCCGCGGCGGGCGCGTGGAGATCAAGTCCGCCCCCGGCAACGGCACCGAGGTTCGAATCTACATGCCGCGCAAGGACGGTGGCGACGAGCGGCTGGTGGTGCAGACCGACACCCCGGAAGACGCCGCCCAGCTGTGAGCCGCGGAATGTGGTACCGATGGGGCAGGGTTCGGTGTCAGGTGAGGAGATGTAGGTGAGCGTCCGGGTCTTTCTGGTCGACGACCATGCCGTGTTCCGGTCGGGGGTGCGGGCGGAACTGAGCCGCGAATCCGATATGGAGGTCGTCGGCGAGGCGGGCGGGGTGGCCGAGGCCATCGCCGGGATCAAGACGACCGCGCCGGACGTGGTGCTGCTCGACGTGCACATGCCCGACGGTGGCGGCGTCGCGGTGCTGCAGGGCATCGACCCGGGGCCGGTGTGCCTGGCGCTCAGCGTTTCCGATGCCGCCGAAGACGTGATCGCGGTGATCCGGGCGGGCGCGCGCGGATATGTCACCAAGACCATCTCGGGCCCGGAGCTGGCCGACGGGATCCGCCGGGTCTCCGGCGGCGACGCGGTGTTCTCGCCGCGGCTGGCCGGATTCGTGCTGGACTCCTTCACCGGCAAGTCGCCCGTGCCCGAGCCCCCGCTGGATCCGGAACTGGACTCACTGACCCCGCGCGAGCTGGAAGTCCTGCGCCTGCTGGCCCGTGGCTACACCTACCGTGAGATCGCCGAGACCCTGTTCATCTCGGTGAAGACGGTCGAGACGCACGCGTCGAACGTACTGCGCAAGACCCAGCAGTCGAACCGGAACGCCCTCACCCGCTGGGCGCACCGGCGTCGTATCGATTGAAATTACCCAAGGCGACAACTGATTTCGTGCGTCGACGGTAGCTCGTCGGTACGCCCGAAAATCGGTTCGGCACTCGACCGCCGGCACGCGTGCACGACTGTTAACGGCACCTGAGCCCTGCGCTGAGGTCGCGGGGGAGGCGGCTACAGCACGACCAAGATCACAATGATGATCAGCAGGCCGATGAGCAGGCCGATCGCCACCGCGAGCGGTCCCGCGTTCGGGCCCAGGGCGCTGAAGTCGAAGCCCTTCGGCTTGGGTTGCGGGGCAGCCGGAGCCGCCGCCGGCTGCCGCTGCGGACGGGGGAGCGGGGTGGAGTGCGGGCTACGCAGCCCGGCCGCGGAGTTGCGGGCCGCCCAGGCCGGAATCGTGCCGTCCTCGGTGCGGACCGGCGCGCCCAGAATGTAGGGCGCGGTGCCGGGACCGAAGGCGGCGGTGAGGATTTCGTTGCGCGCCTCGGTCATGGTGGGGCGGCGCTGCGGGGCCGGCTCCATCATGTGCAGCAGCACCTCGGTCAGCGGGCCGCTGCGGGAGGGCGGCACGATCTGGGCCATGGCGGCGCGTTCCACGATGACATTGCTGTCCTCGTCGAAACCGTAGGGCGGCTGCCCCTCGATGGCGGTGTACAGCGTTGCGCCGAGCGAGAATACGTCGCTGGCGGTGGTGGGCCGGGCGCCGCGCGCGACCTCCGGCGGCAGGTAGGCCGGGGTGCCGGTGATGACATCACCGATCTCCTCGGTGGCGTCGTTGGCGCCGCTGGAGATGCCGAAGTCGCTGAGCTTGACCTTGCCGACCTCGTCGCCGCGATCGGCGACCAGGATATTGCCGGGCTTGATGTCGCGGTGCACGATGCCCGCCGAGTGCGCGGTCGCCAGCGCGTCGGCCACCTGCGCGCCGATCTGCGCCACCTCGATCGGGGACAGTTCGTTCACCAGCGCAAGGGCTTTGGCCACACTGCGCGACGGCAGGTACTCCATCACCAGCCAGGGCTCGCCGGCCTCCAGCACCACGTCGTACACGGCGATGGCGTGCTCGTGCGACAGCTTGGCCGCCACCCGCCCCTCGTGCATGATGCGGCTGCGAACCTCCTGCGCCTCTTCCTCGCTGAGCCCCTGCGTGGTGAGGACCTGCTTGATGGCGACATCGCGGTGCAGCAGCCGATCGGTCGCCAGCCATACGGCGCCCATGCCACCACCGCCCAGCTTCGACTGCAGGCGGTAGCGGCCGGCCACCAGATAGTCGGGGCCGACAATGGGACGGGCGCGTTCGGTCACGGGTGCAGGGTAGCGGAAAACCATCCTGACTGGCCTGGTTCGAAACCTGGGGTTTGCTGGTCATCCAGGGGTGGACCTGGAAATTCCTTCCAGACCCATACGGACACAGCGCGTTTCGCTTCGCCGTGGCAGTGCGGAAGGGGTGGGGACAATCTTGCGGGCGTAGAGCTTTCCGGACGAACCGGTCCGTCGAGGCGGCCGGCGCCGGCACTCCCGGTGCTGTCGGTCCCGTCTCCCGAACTATCTTCGGTGCGGCCGTATTCTTTATCACAATGGCCCGCGATGGCGCCTGCCCCTAATTTTCGGGGCTATCGCATTGTGACTGCCGCGACCGGTCGAAAAATGAACATCCCGGTCGCCACTGGGCGAATTCGAATTCCCAGCGGTATTTCACCGCGAGGCCATCAGGGCAATTGTTCGATCTGGTCGGCCACGACCGTGGTGGCGAGCTTGGGCGCCGCGCCGCAACTGGCCTGCCGGGGCGGATAGGCGACGGTGCGGGCGGTGACCAGCCAGCGGCGGCCGTCCCGATGGGTGACCCGGGCCGCGCCCGCGAAAGTGGCCGGATCGGTGGCGTATTCGGTGCCATCCGGGGCCGGTTCGACGGTGAGGTCGTCGAGGCCCGCGGCGGTGTCCGCGATGCGCCGTCGGATCGCGACTTCCGCGACCTGTTCGACCGGGGTGTAGCAGCTGCGGCCGCGCAGGCCGGTGAGCGAGACCTCGCCCTTGTCGGCGGCGGCGAGCATGGCATGGGCCGAATCCTCGTCGAGGCGACCGTAAGTGAGGCCGGTGGGCAGGACGATGACGGCGGGGGCGAAGCGGTGGCCACCGGTGTGGGAGCACTCCCAGACCCGATCGGGGTGGGCGGCGGACAGGCTCGCGGCGATGGGACGGCCCAGCAGGGCGCAGCACCGGTCGCGTTTGCCGTGCGCGCAGACCAGGACCAGTGGATCCGTCACGGCCGCACCGATTCCCGGGGCCGGGCCGTTGAGCAGGCGCAGGTCCAGGTCCAGCAGCTCGCGCGGATCGCCGATCTCGAGGCGCTCGCACCAGGAGCCCTCGGGCCGTGAACTGGCCAGCAGAACCGTTCGCAGGCCGGTGAACCCATGGCGCCCGGGCCGCCGGATGAGGGTGGGCCGGACGTGGGCCGCCTTGGTGCGCGCTCCCAGTTCCGGCGTGATGTCGGGTCCGAGCACCTCGTCTCCGATCACGTCGCGGCCCCACGCGCCGGGCTGCTCGACGCACAGCCAGCCGGTGCTGCGGGTCGCGCTTCCGGGTAGCGGAACCTCCAGCGCCGCAGCCGAACACGACAATCCCTCGAACCCGCTCACAGTGGCTTCCCGTCGATCAGCTTCCGAATGACCTGCGCCAGCCGCCGCGCCCGGGCCTCCGGCCGCACCGCGCTGCCCAGGTGGTAGCCGACCGCGATACGCGACTGCGTGGGCAGCGTCTCGAAGAAGGCAGCCGCCTCGGGATACCGGGCCAGCGCCGCCAGGAAGTCCTCCGGCAGATCCCGGCCGACCGCGTTGTCCCAGCGTCCGTCCGCTTTGGCCCGATCCACCTCGGCCTGCCCGGCGGGGTGCATGAGCCCGGCCGCGATCAGCTCGCCCGCCAGGTCGACGCTGCGCTCCGACCACTGGCTGCGCGGCCGCCGTGGGGTGAATCCCATGACGACGAAGTCCTCATCGAGATTCCTGGACTGCCCGTCGACCCAGCCGAAACACAGCGCCTGCCGCAGCGCGCCGTCATAGTCGAGCGAGGCGTAGCCGGAGCTCTTCTTCGCGAACTTCAGCCAAATGCCGTCCACCGACGCGTGATTGGCCGACAGCCAGTCCCGGAACGACTGCTCGTCGGGAAACCACAGCGTGGGACGCTCGGATGCGGACACCGTTCAACTGTAGATTCCGGCAGCTCAGTGCCCCAGGAAGGGGAGCACTTCGGCCTCGAACCGGTGATACCGGTCGCGATGGATGCTGTGCCCACAACCGAAGACGCGGACGGTGCAATCGGGCACGCTCGCCGACACCTGCGCGAGCTTGTCCGGGTCCACCATGCCGCCGGGCCCGCCGCGCAGGAACAGGGTGGGCGCGGTGATGCCGGACAGCCCCTCCCACCATTCCGGATACGGCTTGCGGAACTGCTCTAGCGCCACCCCGGTCATGGATCGATCGAAGGCCAGCACCGCGCGCGGATGCCGGATGAGGCTGGTGGTGGCATGCCAGAGTTCCGGGATCGACGGCAGCCGCCGCGTCAATCGCAGTTGCTCGTCACCGGAGCGCAGCGGCAGTGGTTGTTCCTCGATCACCAAGCGCCGCACCAGTTCCGGACGTTCCATCGCCAGCCACGAGATCGCGTATCCGCCGAGCGAGTGCCCGACCAGGTCCACCGTTTCCAGTCCGAGCCGGTCGCAGAGCCGCAGGATATCCGCCCCGAACTCGGGGAACCGGTAGGACGCGGTGTGCGCGCTGCGGCCGTGGCCGCGCAGGTCGGGAATGATCACGCGGCGTCCGCGCCGCACGAGCTGGGTGGCGAATCGATCCCAGGTGTGGCCGTCTCCGCCCATGCCGTGCACCAGCATCACGGGGGTATCGCTGTGGAGATGGCCGCCCGTCGCCCCGGAATCCCGATAGGCGATCGCGACGTCATCGAACTCGACCCGGGTGACGGCTGACTCCACGATGGTCCAGAGTACGGATCGCGGTCCGGGTGAGGCCGCAGTTTGTGCGCAGCGCCATATCGAATTACCGACTCGGTTGCCGATTCATTCCAATGGCGAATGATGGCGAAACCCAGCGCATCCTGGCGCGATGTCGGCTTGCTACAATATGTGAAATAGATCACTTTCACATTGTCGATAATCGGTCAACCGTGACGGTAGCGTCATTGCCGATTCGCTAATAGCTTTTTCTGTCGGGGAAAAATGGTTCTCAATGCTGCCGCCCCCGCGGTCGATCTCCAGGATCTTCAGGAACCGAGCCCGCCGCGGCCCACCTTCGCCACGGCGTGGGTCCTGCTCCTAGCCGCGCTCAGCGGGGCCTTCCTCGCCATCCCCACGCTGCGCTACGACTTCTTCGGCGACGAGCTGTATTTCGTCGCAGCGGGC
This sequence comes from Nocardia niigatensis NBRC 100131, assembly GCF_000308655.1. Classification (GTDB taxonomy): domain Bacteria; phylum Actinomycetota; class Actinomycetes; order Mycobacteriales; family Mycobacteriaceae; genus Nocardia; species Nocardia niigatensis. Next base: position 12,867 of record NZ_BAGC01000010.1, read on the forward strand.
GCCCACCGCAGCGTCACCTACGCCGACCAGGGCGTGCTGATACCGCTGATGGCCCACCTCGCCGACGCCGTGGCGCCCGGGTCGGCGCCCGTGCTGCGATTGCCGGCGGTCCTCATGACCGCGGCCGCGGTGGTGATCAGCGCCGCGGTCGCCTACGAGCTGGGTGGCTCGCGCACCGCGCAATTGGTCGCGGCGGCCGCCTACGGGGTTTCGCCACTCGCCGCGACCCAGGCCGTCCAGCTGAGCACCTTCTCCTTCGACGCCACCCTGCAGGCCGCCATCATCTGGTTGCTGATCCGCTGGATCCGCACCCGCGACGACCGGCTGCTCATCGCGCTCGGCGTCGTCGCGGCCATCGACCTCCAGGTCAAATGGTTCATCCCGACGATCCTGCTCTGCCTGGGCGCGGGCGTACTCGTCGCGGGACCGCGGCAGCTGCTGTGGCGGCCCGCGCTGTGGCAGGGCGCGGCGATCTTCGCGCTCTCCGCGGTCCCCGGCCTGTGGTGGCAGAACACGCACAGCTGGCCGGCGCTGGCCATGAGCAAGGTGATCGGCGCCGAACAGGACGCGGCGGGTGGCGGACCGCTCGCGTGCATGCCGCAGATGATCGGACTGACCGGTCTGCTCGGTGGGTTGCTCGCCGCCTGGGCCTTCTGGTGCCTGGCCCGGCAGCGGTGGCTGCGGCCCTACATGTTCATGCTCGTCGCCTCGGCGCTGCTGGTGCTCGTCGTGCTCGTCGGGCACGGACGTCCTTACTACACAGCGGGATTCCTGCCGGTGCTCTTCGGCATCGGCGCGGCCTCGCTGCCCTACTCGGTGAACGACCGCGGCGGCCGGCTGCTGCGCATCATCGCGCCGCCGATCGTAGTGCTGTCGCTGGCCATCATCGCCACGCTGCTGGTCACCCTGCCGCAGCCGCCCTCCCGGGTGCACGGCGCCATCCGGACCCAGGCCGACTTCGCGATGCGGACCAGCATCTTCGGCTCCTCGGGCTGGTCGGATCTGACCGCGAAGGTCGCCGACGTCTACCAGCAGCTCCCGGAGGCCGAGCGCCCGAAAGCGATCGTCGCTCAGAACTATTGGCAGGCCGCCGCGATCCAGAACTTCGGCCGCGACTACGACCTGCCGCCCGTCTACAGCCCCAACCGCGGCTTCGGCTACTTCGGGCCGCCGCCCTCGGACACCGGTTCCATCCTCTACGTCGGGCTCGACAGCGCCGAGCAAACGCTGCAACGGCAGTTCGGCCAGGTGACGGTCGTGGGGCACCTGGACATCCCGAACGGATTCCCGGGCGTCAACACCGATGTCGCCATCATGGTCTGCCGCGGACCCGTGCACCCCTGGACCGAACTCTGGCCCACCATGATGGATCTGCGCCTGTCGCTGGGTATTTGAGCGGCACAGCCGCTGTGTATTCGAGCCCCTACTCGTACAGACCCTCCACATGCCAGGCGCCGTTGTAGCCGAGCAGGAGCAGAGCGCGCAGGCGAGTGGCGTCCTCGTCGTCCAGCTGGACCTGGGCGCGGGCCGCGAAGCCGTGCTCGAAACGGTGTGTCCACCAACGATCGTCGACCGGCCAGGGCCCCGCCCAGCCGGTCAGCCGCCAGGAGCTGCTGCCCCAGTGCAGCTGGGCCGGGTCGGCGGTGAACAGGCCGCGATCGGTGACCCAGATCGGGGAGCCGTCGGCGGCCTCCAGGCGCACCTCCGGGTGATGGGTGAGCACCAGCGCCGGGGCGGGCTCGGGCAGCCGGCCGGGCCAGGGCTGAGCCGGATCGGTCGCGGGCACCGGCTCGTCACCGAGGGTGACCATGGTGATGCGCTCTTGCGGGCCGCGGCCGCCACTGAGCACACCCATGCGCACGGCGTCACCGCCCAGCAGACTCTGCACCCGGATCAGCGCGCGGCGCGCCCGCTCCTCGTCCTCGCCGACCCCACCCCACAGGCCCAGTTGCAGGGCGCCAGCCGACACCACCTCGACGGGTTCCAGGCGCAGCAGGGTGATGGCGGCGTCCGGGCCGGAATCCCAGTCGCCGTGGGTACCCGGCGCCGGGCGCGTGCGGCCGCGGTCGAGGGCGCGGCGGGTGAGCCAGCCGTCGAGCTGCCAGCGGATGCGGTCGGCGGTGCTGTCCGGGGTGAGCGGTTCGGCGCAGCGCCAGCTGCGGGAGAACTCCTCGCCCGCTTCGGTTTCGGCGTGGATGACCAGGCGGGTGCAGGCCACGGCGGCGGCGGAGAGCTTGGTGTGCAGCTCGGTGGCGAGCAGGCGGCCCGCGAAGGCGGCCATGTCGACGCGTTCGATCGGGGGATCGCAGCGGTGCTCCACGGTCAGGTCGGCGGCGGGCAGGCGGGCGGCGGGCGGGCGCTCCGGGACCGCGCGGGCGCAGCGGTGCGCGACGATGGCGTCCGCGCCGAACCGCGACGCCACCTCGGCGGGGGTGAGAGCCGCGAAGTCACCGATGCGGCGCAGGCCCAGCCGGTGCAGCAGATCCACCAGTTCGACGCGCTGCGGCGCAGCCAGCACCGGTTCCACGGCCAGTTCCGAAACCGGCATGGGCGCAAGAAATTCCGCGCCCTTACCGGGCGGGACCAGGGTGGCGCGGCGGGCGGCGAAGACCGCGGTGGACAGCTCGTCGGCAATGCCGATCTGGCATTCCACGCCGACCGCCGCCACGGCGTCCACCAGGCGTTCGGCCGCGGCCTCCTCCGAACCGAAGAACCGGGCCGCGCCGCGCGCGGACAGTGCCAGCATGCCCGGACGCAGTACCTCCACGCCCGGCACGGTCGCGTCCACCGCCGCCACCACGGGCTCGAACAGGCGGGCGTCGCGGTCCGGATCATCCTGTGCCATCAGCAGATCCGGGCAGCGGCCCTGGGCCTCGCGCTTGCGCAGGCCGCGGCGGATGCCCTCCGCTCGCGCCGTCGCGGTGCAGGCCACCACCCGGTTGGCGGCGAGTACCGCCACCGCGCGGGTGACCTCCGCACCCGCCTCGGCGGCGGCCGCCACCGCCGGCCAATCCAGGCACCACACGACCAGCACCCGCCGCGCCTTCACGGCCGACCCGCTCTCGAGGCTTTGCCGTTTACTCGAAAACCCCTGCTGCCCAGCGCGCCGAGGCGGTCAGGACGCGGCATGACCGGCGAGCCGCAGCGGCTGCTCGGGAGCGGCGTCGGCGGTGGAGACCCATTCGACGCGGCCATCGGCGGGGCTGAGGGCCAGGTGGCCGCGCCGGGGTTGCGCGGCGCGGCCGCGGACCGAGACATCGAGGCGGACCGTGCGCAGCCGGCCGCAGCCGCGACCCAGGCCGCTGTATCCGGCGACCCGGGTGTCGATGTGCAGGGCGGAACCGGACCAGGAACCGTTGGTCACCATGAGCGTGGAGTTCTTGCTGCGGGCGCGCGCGGCGAGGATGCGGGCGCGGGACATGGGAACAGCCAGCCCGTTCAGCCCGAGCACCACCAGATCCAAGCCATCCAGCAATACGGAGGCAACTTCGAGCGGGTCCGGGCCGGGATCGGAGACCACGGCCAGCCGGTCCAGCCGGGCCCCCATCTCGGCGGCGGCCAGTAGCCCCAGCCGCGGCAGCCCCACCACCGCGGCATGCCCGCCCGCGCTCGTCACCGCGGCCAGCAAGCCGGAGATCAGGGACCCGGCGCCGTTGTAGACGACCACCGATCCCTTCGCCAAACCACCGTCGGGCAACAGGTTTTCGAGTGCGCCGGGCACCGGCAGCGCCTCCCGCCGCGGCTCCTCGGACACGGGCCGATGAGCCGAGGACTCCGTGCCGCGCGCGGGTATCGCGGCCATCCGCCGCCGCAGCTCCGTCAGCTGCTCCCGTCTAGCCTCCGCTGCCGCACCCATCCAGTGACCACCTCTCCCAGTCGACGGGAACCCAACGAGCCAGCACCGACTCAGCTACCTAACATAATCGAAAGTTTGTTCGAATAGTAGAACTCGAGTCCCGAGACGCGTCAAGAGAGGTGCGGCCCACTGCCGAGGTCCCGGTCGTGACGGGCCGGTCGGGCCGGATCAGGGCCGGAAAATGAGGGGCGTTCGCCGCGGGGTGGGGGTTAGCATCGGCGGGCGGTCATGACGAGCGTGACGAACTCCGAGCCGCGGCGGCTGGTCACCGTGAAATCGACCGAACAGAGGCGGCCGGATCTCGGTCGTGAAGGTGTGGTGGCACCGCGACGGACCCGATCGCCCACACCTCCCGGGGCCCCGGAACACGAACGGCTGCTGGGGAAATGGGCGCTGGAGCGGTTCGGCTCCGACTTCCTCGCCGTCGAGGGCCACCCCGCCGCCAAACGCCCCTTCTACACCCATCCGCAGCCCGGCGACCCGCGCTGGACGAACTCCTTCGACCTGCTGTTCCGGGGTCTGGAGCTGGTCACTGGCGGACAGCGCCTGCATGAGCACGCCGACTACCTGGCAGCGCTCACCGCGCGTGGCGACGACCCGGCCCGGTATCCGGCGTATCTGGCGGCCATGAGCCACGGCATGCCGCCGCACGGCGGCTTCGCGATCGGTCTGGAACGGTGGGTGTCGCGGCTGCTCGGGGCCGGCAACATCAGGTGGGCAACGCTTTTCCCGCGCGACACCCACCGGGTGCGGCCCTGAGCGAGGCCGGTCAGCGGCTGGTCACCAGTGGGTGCCGGGGACCAGCCGGGCCGCGCGGCGCAGCGCGGTGCCGGTGACCCGGACCGCGGGCGGGACGGTGCGACGACGGCGTTGCGGGGCAACGGTATCCATGTCGCCGGTCTCCGTTTCGGGCACCGTCTCGCCCTTGGCGGCGGGGGAGTCGGGATTGGCGCGGTAGTAGCGGTGCAGGACCCGCTCCTTGATACCGGGGGCGAACATGGCGCCGTATTCGGCGAGGGTGCCGAGGGGGACGTCGATGCGGCGGGGACGCTCGGCGAGGGCGCGGACGATGAGCGCCGCCGCCCACTCGGGCGACTGGGTGCCGGTGCCCTGGTCGCCGCTGGGGGTGATCATGGGGGTACGCACCAGCGGCATGTGGATGGTGGTGAAAGTGATGTTGCTGGAGCGCATTTCGGCCGCGGTCACCTCGGCGAACATGTCCAGGGCGGCCTTGCTGGCCAGGTAGGCGGCGAAGCGCGGGGTGGCGACCTGGACGCCGGCGCTCGAGATGTTCACGATGTGGCCGTCGCCGCGCTCCCGCATGCCGGGCAGCAGGCCCAGGGTCATGCGCACGGCGCCGAAGTAGTTGACGGCCATGGTGCGCTCGAAGTCGTGCATGCGGTCGGTGGAGCGGTGCACGGCGCGGCGGATGGAGCGGCCGGCGTTGTTGACCAGCATGTCGACGTGCCCGTGGGTGTCGAGAATGGTCTGCAGGGTGTCGTCGACCGAATCCTGATCGGTGACGTCGCACGGGTAGCCGAAGGCGGTGCCGCCCGCGGCGGTGATCTCGTCCACCACGGCGGACAGTTCGTCGGCGCGACGGGCCAGCAGGATGACGACCGCGCCCTTCTCGGCGACGGCGAGCGCAGCCGAGCGGCCGATGCCGGAGGATGCGCCGGTGATGACGATGTGCTTGCCGCTCAGGTCGCGGCGGGCGCGCCGACGGGCCCGGTAGCCGGCGTCGTGATCTGCGGAGATATCGGTCATCGCTGCTCCCTTGCAGGTGGAATTGCCTAGAACTTACTCCAAAGTAAGTTACTGCGCCATGGTGCGGTTGCCCACCTTCGAACCCACCTTCGGGGAATTGGCGCGTGCCGCTGTAGAGACCAATCGGTTTCGAATGTATGTTCGATACTCGAGACCGGTCGGATCGCGGAGGAGGTGCGTCATGGGCTGGCACAACGGCCCGCCTTCGTGGGCGGAGATGGAACGGGTGCTGTCCGGACGGCCCGATCCGGCGCGCAGACAGGTCGACGGCGACGGGGGCGACAGCCCCGCCTGGTCGCGGAAGCGGGAGAAGTACGAGGCGGGCGAACTCGGGCGGGTCGCGCGATCGGCGGTGCCCTACGCCGAGCTGCACACCCACTCGGCCTACAGCTTCCTCGACGGGGCCAGCCAGCCCGAGGAACTCGTCGAGGAGGCCGTGCGACTGGGTCTGGAGGCCCTCGCGCTCACCGATCACGACGGCTTCTACGGGGTGGTGCGGTTCGCGGAGGCGGCCCGGGAATGGAAGATGCCGACCATCTTCGGAGCCGAGCTGTCCATCGGCACCGCGGCCCGCGCCGGCGCGCACCTGGTGCCGCGTGGACGGCGGCGCGGCCGCGAATCCGGGTCGGACGCACTGAATTCCGAGCCGCGCACCGGCACCCCCGACCCGGCCGGACCGCACCTGCTGGTACTGGCGCGCGGGCAGGAGGGATACCGGCGGCTGTCGCGGGAGATGGCCGCCGCGCACATGGCGGCCGGCGAGAAAGGCATCCTGCGCTACGACCTGGACCGGCTCACCGCCGCGGCGGACGGGCACTGGCACATCCTCACCGGCTGCCGCAAAGGCACTGTGCGGCAGGCACTCCGGCAGGGCGACGCGGCGGCCGAAGCGGCCCTGCGCGATCTCATCGAACGCTTCGGGCGCGAACACGTGAGCGTGGAACTCACCCACCACGGCATCCCCGAGGACGATGAGCGCAATGCCCGGCTCATCGCCCTCGCCGACCGGGTCGGGCTGCCCGTACTCGCCACCACCGGAGCGCATTTCGCGGCCCCGCCGCACCGGCGCCGGGCCATGGCGCTGGCCGCCATCCGGGCCCGCTCCAGCCTCGACGACATGGCCGGCTGGCTGGCGCCCACCGGTGGCGCGCACCTGCGCTCCGGCGACGAGATGGCGCGGCTGTTCGCCGCCTGCCCCGAAGCGGTGTCGAATGCCGTTGCGCTGAGCCGGGACTGCGCGTTCGACCTGCGGCTGATCGCGCCCGAACTGCCGCCCTTCGACGTGCCGGAGGGCCACGACGAGAACTCGTGGCTGCGCGAGCTCACCCTGCGCGGCGCGGCCCGCCGCTACGGCCCCCGGGCTGGAAACCCGGACGCCTACCGGCAGCTGGAGCGCGAACTGGAGGTGATCACCGCCCTGAACTTTCCGGGCTACTTCCTGGTCGTGCACGACATCGTCAGCTTCTGCCACGACAACGACATCCTCTGCCAGGGAAGGGGTTCGGCGGCCAATTCGGCCGTCTGCTACGCCATCGGCATCACCAATGTGGACCCGGTCGCCAACAAACTGCTGTTCGAACGGTTCCTGTCGCCGGAACGGGACGGGCCGCCCGATATCGACGTGGACATCGAATCGGATCGGCGCGAGGAGGCCATCCAGCACGTCTACGCCAAATACGGGCGCGAGTACGCGGCGCAGGTGGCCAATGTGATCACCTATCGCGGACGCTCCGCGGTGCGCGATGCCGCACGCGCCCTGGGCTTTTCGCCCGGGCAGCAGGACGCCTGGAGCAAGCAGGTGAGCCGCTGGACCGGAGTGGCGGAGGAGAAGCACACCGAGATCCCCGATGCCGTGCTCGCGCTGGCCGGTGAACTGGAGGGACTCCCGAGGCATCTGGGCATCCACTCCGGCGGCATGGTGATCTGCGACCGGCCCATCGCCGACGTGTGCCCCACCGAATGGGCGCGCATGGCCAATCGCAGTGTGCTGCAGTGGGACAAGGACGATTGTGCCTCGGCCGGACTGGTCAAGTTCGATCTGCTCGGACTGGGCATGCTGTCCGCGCTGCACTACATGATCGACCTGGTGGCCGAGCACAAAGGGCACGCCATCGAACTGCACCGGCTGGACCTGGGCGAGGAAGCCGTCTACGACATGCTGTGCCGCGCCGACTCCGTCGGCGTCTTCCAGGTCGAATCCCGCGCGCAGATGGCGACCCTGCCGCGCCTGAAGCCGCGCACCTTCTACGACCTGGTGGTGGAGGTGGCGCTGATCCGGCCGGGACCGATCCAGGGCGGGTCGGTGCACCCCTACATCCGGCGCCGCAACGGCCGGGAGAAACCCGACTACGACCATCCGGCACTGGAGAATTCGCTGAAACGCACCCTCGGCGTGCCGCTGTTCCAGGAACAGCTCATGCAGATGGCCGTGGACGTCGCCGGATTCACCGCGACCGAGGCCGATCAACTGCGCCGCGCCATGGGCTCCAAACGGTCACCGGAGAAGATGGAACGGCTGCGGGCCCGCTTCTACCAGGGCATGCGGGACCTGCACGGGATCACCGGCGAGGTGGCCGACCGCATCTACGAGAAGGTGTACGCCTTCGCGAATTTCGGTTTCCCGGAAAGCCATTCGCAGAGCTTCGCCTCGCTGGTGTTCTATTCGGCGTGGTTCAAACTGCACCACCCGGCCGCCTTCTGCGCCGGGCTGCTGCGCGCCCAGCCCATGGGGTTCTACTCGCCGCAGTCGCTGGTCGCCGACGCGCGCCGGCACGGGGTGGTGGTGCACGGCCCCGACATCAACCACAGCCTGGCCGAGGCCACCCTCGAGGCGCGCGGTATGGAGATCCGGCTGGGGCTGGCCGCGGTCCGGCACATCGGCGCCGAACTGGCCGAGCAGATCGTGGCCGCTCGCGAAACCGGGCCCTACACCACGTTTCTCGACCTGACCGGGCGCGTGGAACTGAGCGTGCCGCAGGCCGAGGCACTGGCCACCGCGGGCGCGCTGACCAGTCTCGGCGGCACCCGGCGCGAGGCGTTGTGGGCGGCGGGCGCGGCCGCCGCGGAGCGGCCCGACCGGCTGCCCGGCACCGGTGCGGCCACCGCCGCCCCCGCCCTGCCCGGCATGAGCGCACTGGAACTGGCCGCCGCCGACGTGTGGGCCACCGGTGTCTCGCCCGGCAGCTATCCGACCGAGTTCCTGCGCGAGCGCCTCGACGCGCTCGGCGTCATTCCCGCCGACCAGCTGCTCGACATTCGCGACGGCACAAGGGTTCTCGTCGGCGGTGCGGTCACCCACCGGCAGCGGCCGGCCACCGCGGGCGGGGTCACCTTCCTCAATCTGGAGGACGAGACCGGCATGGTGAACGTGGTCTGCTCGGTCGGGCTGTGGGCCCGCTACCGCCGCCTGGCCACCACCGCGCGCGCTCTGCTCATCCGGGGGCGGGTGCAGAACGCGGAGGGCGCGGTCACCATCGTCGCCGACCATCTGCAGCGCATGGACCTGCGCATCGAGGGCCGCTCCCGCGACTTCCGCTGAAGACGGCCGCCGGCACCATATTTCGGTTGTCACGAACGGATCGGCATCCGAGGATGCCGGTACAGTTCGGCTCGACGATCACGTACAGGGGTGGGGGATTTGCTGCAGCGGGGGGACGTTTTCGCCGGATACACCATCGAACGGCTGCTGGGGAGGGGCGGGATGGGCGCGGTGTACCTGGCGCGGCATCCCCGGCTGCCGCGCTGGACCGCGCTCAAACTCCTGAGCCCGGAGCTGTTCGCCGACACCGAGATTCGCGGCCGCTTCGAACGCGAGGCCGAGGCGGTGACCCGGCTGGAGCACCCGAACATCGTCGCCGTGCACGATCGCGGGCTCGAACTCGGCGGGCCGTGGATCGCCATGCAGTACATCGACGGGACCGACGCCGAATCGGTGCGCGTGCCGCCCGCCGGCGCCATCCGGATCGTCACGCAGGTCGCCGCGGCCCTCGATCACGCCCACACCCGCGGCGTCCTGCACCGCGACGTGAAACCCGCCAATATCCTGCTGGAACACGGGCATTCCGAGCGCGCGCTGCTCACCGACTTCGGCATCGCCCAGCTGCACGACGCCGCCACCCGGCTGACCCGCACCGGCACCTTCACCGCCACTCTCGCCTACGCCGCGCCCGAACAGCTGGTCGGCCACCCCCTCGACCATCGCACGGACCAGTACTCCCTGGCCTGCACCCTCTTTCACCTGCTCACCGGCACGCCGCCGTATCCCGCCGACAACCCGGCCGCCATCATCCAGGCCCATCTCCGGGCCGGCGCGCCCTCGGTCCGCCGCCACCGGCCCGACCTGCCTCCGGCACTCGACGCGGTCCTCGCCACCGCACTCGCCAAGAAACCGTCCCAGCGCTACCCCTCCTGCACCGCCTTCGCGCATGCCGCCCAGCAGGCTCTGACCGCCACCGCCCGGGTCGCGCCGGCCTCGCCCGCGGCGCCCGCACCCGCCCGGTCCGGACCGGGCGCATCCCCTTGGCCCGCAGGCGGAATGCCGTCCGCGCCGGAACGTCCGCCCGTCGACGCGGTGCCGCCCGGCAACCCGGCGATGAACCAGGGCGTGTATGGCGGTGGGCCCGTGCCGACCACCCCGTGGACCGGGCTCGCCGGGAATGTGCCGCCGAATGCGGGCCGGGGACCGGTGGCGGGATTCGCGCCGCCGCCCGTCCAGCGGCAGTTGCACCTGTCCACGGCCGCCTCGCTGCTGCTGTCGGTCCCCGCGGCCCTGACGAGTCTGCTCATCGTGCTGACCCTCGGGGCGACGCTGGGCGGGGTGTGGGCCCTGCTGATCACCCTGGCCTGGCTGGCGTCCGGGGGACTGGTGTTCGTGCCCGCCGTCGAGAACACCTTGGCGCGTTGGTATTACCGGGTGCGGCGGCCACTGCCCGAGGAGGCGGCGCTGCTCGGCACGGCCTGGAACCGGGTGACCGCGCGCGCCGGCATCAACGGGGCCGAATACTCACTGTGGGTGGAGGATTCGCGGCAGATCAATGCCTTCGCGGCGGCCGGGCACCTGGTGTCGGTGACCCGCTGGTCGCTGACCAGCCTGCTGCCCCAGCAATTGGAGGCCGTGCTCGCCCACGAACTCGGCCATCATCTGGGCGGCCACGCCGCGGCACGATTGCTGGCGCACTGGTACTGCACGCCCGCCCGCGTGGCCTGGCGCTGGGGACTCTTTGCGGTGACCGGGATTTCGGCCGTGCTGAGTCGGCTGGCCCCGCTGCTGTGGCTGGTCTTCGCCTGCTGCGGCCTCGGCATCGTCGGCGGCGTGTTCCGCGCCGGGGAGCGCGCGGTCGGCCCGGTCGGTGCGACCGCCCTGGTGCTGCTCCTGCTGGCCCTGCCCTTCCTCCAGGCCGCCCTGTCCCGCAACGAGGAACTCCGCGCCGACCGCACCGCCGTCGACCTCGGCTACGGGCCGGCCCTCTACTCCGTCCTGGAATCGTGGGCCCACCGCGAAATGGCCGCGGGCCCGCAACCGCTCCGTGCCGGCCTGCTCAGCAGCCACCCGGCCTCCGTCGACCGCATGCGTGCCGTTCATGCCCGCATACAGACTCTCACCCCGCCGCTGTCCTGAAAGCCCTTCTCCGCGGGCCTGTTCGCCGCGTCGGTCGGGCCGCGCAGACGAGCGCCCCGCACCTCGGGTGAGGATCTCCGCCGGGGCGGAGCCGGTATCGGTGCGGGCCGACGCGAGTGAGCGGTCAGAAGTCGCCGCCGCCACCGCCGAAGTCGCCACCGCCGCCGAAGTCGCCGCCCCCGCCGGAGTCGCCGCCCCCGCCGCCGAAGTCGTAGTCTCCGCCGCCCCCGCCCCACTGCTGCGGGCCGGGGTCGTAGCCACCGCCGGACTCCGGGGGCGGGCCGTAGTCGTGGCGCTCGCGCTCCTCGTGTTCGCCTTCCATCCGGCCGAGTTCATAGCCGAGCAGACCGCCGCCGATCGCGCCGCCGACCGCGCCGAGACCCGCGGCCGCGCCGGTGCTCATGCCGCCCCGCCCGCCGCCGTAGGGCGGATTGCCGTACCCGGGAGCGCCGTAGCCGGGACCGCCTGGGGCATAGCCGCCACCGAAACCGCTGCCGTCGAACTGCGCGGGCGGGGGCGGCGGATTGCCGCGGCGGCGGCGGAGGAACGCGACGACCGCCGCGATGATGCCGCCGATGACCACGATCGGGCACAGCAGGCCCAGCCAGCCCCAGCCGCTGCTCTTGGACTCGGGCTTGGCGGCGGGCGCGGGCGCCGGATTGCCGGCCCGGGCGCTGGTGGGCGCGGCCTGGTCGGTCGCCGACTTCAGCGCACCGAGTGCCGCGACGGTCGCGCCCGTGTAATCACCGCTGCCGAAGGCGTTCTTGAATGCCGTTCCGGCGGAACCGGTTTCGCGAATATGCGAGTTCGAGCCGGTGCGGATCGACAGGAACTTGGATTTGGTGTTGATGGCCAGCACCACGTCCGCCGGATCCTTGACGTGGCTCTGCGCCTCCTGATCGAACTTGCCGTGATCGTCGGAGAACTTCTCCGTGGTGAAGATCTGCACCGGATTCGACAGCTGGTTCGCCGCATTCGTCACCTTGGCGACATCCAGCACCTTGGAGTCGTCGTGCACGGTGACCGGTCCGGCCGCGGCCGTCCCCGTCGCCAGCAGGATCACCCCCAGTAAGGCCGACAGCAGTAATACGAGACGCTTGACCATCTTGCTTTCCTTTCCGGGCGACCTTCCGCCACGGCACCGCTCCGCCTCCCCGCCCTTCGGACACTACGGCTTCACGCCCTCCCCCGCTTACCCCGTTTCCTGTGGCTTCTATCGCAGACCCCGGCTGTTGACCCCGGACGCATCCGAGACAATGGGCCTCGACGAGTCAGGAAGGGAGCGCGGCGTGGCCACAGTGGTCCGGGCGACCATCAAGCCCGGCAGCAAGAAGGGACCCCTGGTCGAGATTCTCGACGATGGGGCGCTGCAGCTGTACGTGCGCGCCCCGGCGGTGGAGGGCAAGGCCAACAAGGCCGCCATCGAGCTGCTGGCCGCCCACTACGGGGTCCCCAAGTCCGCGGTCCGCCTGACCGGCGGCGCGACCTCCCGCTTCAAACGCTTCGAGATCGACGACTGACCGGGGACCGGAGAACTCAGACCGCGCCCGGAAATCCCAGCTGCCGCCAGGCTTCGTACACGGCGACCGCCGCGGCATTGGACAGATTCATCGAGCGACGGCCCGGCAGCATCGGAATGCGCAGCTGCTCGGTGACCCGCGTATCGGCGAGCACCTCCTCGGGCAGCCCGGTCGGCTCGGGCCCGAACAGCAGCACATCGCCCGAGCGATAGGCGATCTCGGTGCTGTGGGTGGTGGCGGTCGCGGTGAACGCGAAAACCCGTTCGGGTTCGATCGCATCCCAGGCGGCGGCGAGATTCGGGTGCACGGTGACGACGGCCAGGTCGTGGTAGTCCAACCCGGCCCGGCGTAGCTTCGGCTCGGACAGGTCGAAGCCGAGCGGTTCGATCAGGTGCAGTTCGCAGCCGGTGCCGGCCGCCAGCCGAATGGCATTGCCGGTATTCGGGGGGATGCGAGGTTCGAAGAACACGAGATGGAACACGGGCTCCAGCATCGCAGAGGGCCGGATAAGCTCGTGCGGTGAGTCCAGCCCATGCCGCACCCGAGAGCCGTAGCAGTCGTGCGGGGGAGTTCGTCCGGGAGAATCTGCCCATCCTGCTGGTGGCGGTGGTGCTGGTGGTGGCCGTGGTCTTCCTGGCCTGGGACCGCTGGCGGCGCGGCACCTTCTTCTTCGGCGGCGGGACGCTGCTGGCCGCGGCACTGCGGCTGGTGCTGCCGACCGACCGGGCGGGTCTGCTCGCGGTGCGCAGCAAGGGCTTCGACGTGGCCTGGCTGACGGTACTGGGCGGCGCGATCATCGTGCTGGCCGCGACCATCAGCAGCCTCGGCGTCACCTAGACCGCGCCGAGGTCGGGGCCGCGACCGGGAGGTCGCGGCGCTGGGTATTCGATCGGAGAGGGTTTGCCGCCGGGGGTGAACCCGCGGCGCTGGGGGATTGCTAGACCGAGGTCATGCGGCGGCCGAGTTCACGGCGCAACACTTCCTGGTCGGGGAGTCTGTGCAGGACACGGAGTATGGCCGGGCGAAGTTCACGCTGCTCGTCCTCGGAGAGCAGATCGACGAGATCGCGTAGATCCATATCATCGAATGCGGCGGTCATGCCTGAATACATTACGTGTGCGGGGCCTTCCGCACACGTATTCCGCGCAGCCGGTTACGGAGGCGTCATCTGGGCGAAACCGGAAGCACGTCAGGGCAATTCGCGCGAAACGGACGTGATACGCGAGGTAACGCGCCTCCGGACGGGCAGCGGAGATGCAGCGAACGGGCAGTGCTGTTTCAGCGGTCGGACCCGCGCTGGGCGCGGGCCAGATCCATCGTCTCGAGCATGAGTTTGCCGACGGCCTCGGTCTCGGTCAGGAAGCCGTCGTGGCCGTCCCGGGACCGGATGATCTCCAGGCCCTTGGAACCCGGCAGCAGATCCGCCAGCTCCTGCAGGGTGCGCAGCGGGAAGAGCCGATCCGAGTCCACCCCGCCGACCACGCACGGCACGGGCGTCGACCCCAGCGCCGCCGCGATGCCGCCGCGGCCCCGGCCCACGTCGTGGCGGTTCATGGCCTCGGTGAGCAGCACGTAGGTGGCCGGGTCGAAGCGGGAGATCAGCTTGTCGGCCTGGTACTCCAGGTAGCTCTGCACCGCGTAACGCCCACCGGCCCAGGGGTTCTCGTCGCCCTGGGCGTGGTTCTCGAAGCGGTGGTCGAGCTCGAACTCGGTGCGGTAGGTCAGGTGCGCGATCCGGCGGGCGATGCCCATGCCGGTCATGGGCGCGCGCCCGGTGCCGTGGTAGTTGCCGCCCTGCCAGTCCGGATCGGCGGTGATGGCCGCGATCTGGGTGGTCTGGGTGCCGATCTGGTCGGCGGTGCCGCGCGGGCCGACCGCCAGCACCAGCGCCGCGCCGACCCGCTCGGGCCTGGCGATCATCCACTCCAGCACCCGCATGCCGCCCATGGAACCGCCCACCACGGCGGCCAGGCGGTCGATGCCGAGCAGGTCGAACAGCGTGATCTCGGCGGTCACCTGATCACGGATGGAGATCTCGGGAAACCGTGCGCCCCAGGGCTTTCCGTCCGCGGCCAGCGAGGACGGGCCGGTGCTGCCCTTGCAGCCGCCGAGCACGTTGGTCGCGATGACGCACCATTCGCGGGTGTCCACCGGCGCGCCGGGGCCCACGATGCCGTCCCACCAGCCGGCCTGGCCGTGATGTGCGTCGGCGGGGCCCACCACATGCGAGTCGCCGGTCAGCGCGTGCTCCACGAGCACCACGTTGTCCGCGTTCGCCGATAGTTCGCCCCACCGTTGTACCGCCAGCGTCACATCGGGAATGACGGCTCCGGTCTCGAGCTCGACATCCCCGATGGCGATGCTGCCGAGCGTCCCGTCCGGCGGCGGCAGCAGGAGCTCCGCCGCGTGACGGGATGTGCTCGATTCGATGTTCACGGTCAACTTGCCGCCGCCGTCAGTCCGGCGCGCAGATCCGCCAGGATGTCGCCGATGCCCTCGATACCCACGGCCAACCGCACCAGACCAGGGGTGACACCGGATGCCAGTTGCTCGGCGGGCGTCAGTTGGGAATGCGTGGTGGAGGCCGGGTGGATGACGAGCGAGCGCACATCCCCGATGTTAGCGACATGGCTGTGGAGCACCAGCGCCTCCACGAACTTCTTACCGGCGTCCACGCCGCCCGCCAGTTCGAAGGAGACGATGGCCCCGACGCCCTTGGGCGCCAGCTGTTTGCCCCGCTCGAACCAGGGCGAGCTGGGAAGTCCCGCGTAGTAGACCTTCTCGACGCCGGGCTGCTCGGCCAGGAACTCGGCGACCGCCTGGGCATTGGCCACGTGCCGCTCGACCCGCAGGCTCAGCGTCTCGATGCCCTGTGCGATCAGGAAGGCATTGAACGGGGAGACCGCCGCGCCCAGATCGCGCAGCAGCTGCACCCGCGCCTTGAGCGCGTAGGCCGGCGCACCGAGATCGGCGAACACGGCGCCGTGGTAGCTGGGGTCCGGGGTGGTGAAGCCGGGGAAGCGGGACTCGCCCGCCGCGTCCCGCACGGTCCAGTCGAAGGCGCCGCCGTCCACGATCACGCCCGCGACCGCGGAGCCGTGCCCGCCCAGGTACTTGGTGGCCGAGTGCACGACGATGTCGGCGCCCAGCCGCAGCGGCTGGATCAGGTACGGCGTGGCGACGGTGTTGTCCACGATCAGCGGCAGGCCCGCCGCATGCGCGACCTCGGCGATGCCCGGGATGTCGAGCACCGAACTGCTCGGATTGGCGACGGTCTCGCCGTAGAACGCCTTGGTGTTCGGCCGCACGGCCGCGCGCCACTGCTCGAGATCGTCGGGATCCTCGACGAAGCTGACCTCGATGCCCAGCTTGGGCAGCGAGTAGTGCAGCAGGTTGTAGGTGCCGCCGTACAGGTGCGGGCTGGCCACGATGTGGTCGCCGGCCTGCGCCAGGTTCAGGATCGCGTAGGTCTCCGCGGCCTGGCCGGAGGCCAGCAGCAGCGCGGCCACGCCGCCCTCGAGCGCGGCGATGCGCTGTTCCACCGCGTCCTGGGTGGGGTTCATGATGCGGGTGTAGATATTGCCCGGCTCGGCCAGCCCGAACAGCGCGGCGGCGTGATCGGTGTCGCGGAAGGCGTAGGAGGTGGTCTGGTAGATGGGCAGGGCGCGGGCTCCGGTGGCCGGATCGGGAGCCTGGCCGGCGTGAATCTGCTTGGTCTCGAAGGACCAGCCGGCCGGATCCAGGGTGCCGTCAGCCGCGACGGCCGCGGGCGCGGTCGAGTCACTCATGTGTTCTGCTCCAAAGACAAGGTCGCCGAATGGCGGAAGTTTGACGTTATCGAGAGGCGAATGGGCTTCGACAACAACACATTTCGGTAGACCTCCTAGTTGCGCTTGCGCTCGGCCTTCGAGCGCCCGGTCTGCACCCGGAGCACCCCACCGCAGCTGGAGGGTTGCCGATCAGCAAGCCGGGGCCTTAACGCTGATGCTCTTGACCTGTTGCGCGATTCTAACGGGCGGACGCCGCTGTTTCGGAAGTGGGGCCGCACACAACAGGGGCCGCGCAGGTGCGGACGAATTCGTGATAGGCGGCGACCACGGCGTCCGCCATGCCGCGCGGTGACTGGATCAGACGCTCGTCGGCGAAGCCGTCCGCGCCGTCCGATTCGGTACCGGCGCGCATGATGGCGTGGAAGGTGCCGAGCAGCAATCGAACTCGCAGATCCTCGACGGTGGTGCCGAGTCGTTCGGCCAGCACCTGCGCGGTCTGCTCGGTCTTGTTCTCCGAGGC
Organism: Nocardia niigatensis NBRC 100131; assembly: GCF_000308655.1. GTDB lineage: Bacteria > Actinomycetota > Actinomycetes > Mycobacteriales > Mycobacteriaceae > Nocardia > Nocardia niigatensis. The sequence goes on from NZ_BAGC01000010.1 coordinate 29,917, forward strand.
GGCCATGCTGCACGCCCGCACCGCGGCGGTGGCCCGGATGATGCGCTGCATCTGCTGGAACCAGCGGAAGGGCAGCGGTTCGTCGTGTTCGATGACGCGGTCGACGATGGCCAGGAAGCTGTCCAGCAGCGCCTTGAGCTCGTTGCCGGTGCTGGGCTGCTCGCGCAGCGCGTCGGCGTGCGCCCGCGCCCAGTCGGCGATGGGCGCGATGACGATGTCTTCCTTGCTCTCGAAGTACCGGTTCACGGTGCGCGGTGAGACGTCGGCCTCGTCGGCGATCTGTTCCACGGTGGTGGCGTCGAAGCCCTGCTCGTCGCACAGCCGCAGAGCGACGTCGACGATCCGCGCCCGGGTCTGTTCCTTCTTCCGCTCACGCAGTCCCGGCCGGTGACGTGCGATCGCACCGAGGTGGGTTGACAACTCCGACATGCCTCCATGGTAAGGGTTCGAGCCCATTTCCTGTCTAAGTATGCCAACTGACGCAGTGCGACAAATTTCCCTTGACGTCAATTGGCGTCAGGGGTCAAGATTGTGGAGGGTGTCCCGGACCGTCCGTGAGGAGACGACATGACCGCCGCGACAGCAACACTCGAATCTGACGAAAGATCAAGTAAGACAAGTGATTCCAGGCGCTGGTGGGCCTTGGGCGTGATCGCCATGGCCCAGCTCATGGTGGTGCTGGACGCCACCATCGTCACCATCGCGCTGCCGTTCGCTCAGCAGGACCTGCACATCAGCGACGGCGACAAGCAGTGGGTGCTCACCGCCTACACCCTGATCTTCGGCGGCCTGCTGCTGCTCGGCGGCCGGCTCGCCGACTACCTCGGCCGCCGCCGCATGCTGATGATCGGCCTGGTCGGCTTCGCCGGAGCCTCGGCGCTGGCGGGCCTGGCGCAGAACGCCGCCGAGCTGTTCATGGGCCGCGGCCTGCAGGGCGCGTTCGGCGCGCTGCTCGCGCCCGCCGCCCTGTCCCTGGTGTCGGTGACCTTCACCGAGGCCAGGGAGCGGGCCCGGGCCTTCGGCGTGTTCGCGGGCGTGTCGGCGGGTGGCGCGGCCATCGGCCTGATCGCCGGCGGTGCGCTCACCGAGTACGCCAACTGGCGCTGGTCGCTGCTGGTGAACACGCCCGTGGCGCTGCTGGCGCTGGTCGGCGCGTTCGCCTTCGTGATCAAGGATGTGCCGCTGCCCCGCACCGGCGGCTACGACCTGCCGGGCGCGGTCACCGCGACCCTGGGCCTGATCTCCATCGTGTACGGCTTCAGCCGCGCGGCCTCCGACGGCTGGACCGCCTCCACCACGCTGGCCCTGCTCATCGCCGGGGTGGCGCTGCTGGCGGCGTTCGTGGCCATCGAGCGTCGGTCCGCGAATCCGCTTCTGCCGCTGCGTATCCCGGGTGAGATCAACCGGGGTGGGTCCTATCTGGTGGCGCTGCTGGTGCCGATCGCCATGTTCGCCATGTTCCTGAACCTGAGCTTCTACCTGCAGATCACCCAGGGCTACTCGGCGTTGAAGGCCGGCGTGTCCTTCCTGCCCTTCCCGGCCGGCATCGTGGTCTCGGCGGGCATCGCCTCGGCCCTGCTGCCCCGGATCGGGCCGCGGCCGCTGATGCTGGCGGGGTCGATCCTCGGCGCCGCGGGCCTGCTGTGGCTGGCGCAGCTGGAGTTCGGCGACAGCTACGCGGGTTCGCTGCTGCCCGCCATCATCCTGATCGCGCTCGGTATGGGCGGGCTGTTCGTGTCCATGCAGACCACGGCGCTGCACCAGGTCGACGAGCGGGATTCGGGTGTGGCCAGCGCCCTGCTGAATGCCGCTCAGCAGGTGGGCGGTTCGATCGGCACTGCCTTGCTGACCACCATTTCGGTGCAGGCCGCCGAGCGGTACGCGCGCAACAACGCGGGCGTGGATCACGTGCTGCAGCGGGCCGCGATCCACAGTTATGACGTGGCCTTCTACATCGGCGCGGGATTCTTCCTGCTGTGCATTCCGATCGTGGCCTTCATGGTCCGGGACAAGCCGCAGAATCTGCTCGAGGGCGCGGAGCACGTGCACGTGGGTGTGTGAACGATCGAATTCTCATTCGCGGGTCGCGACAACCTGCAATCCGCGGTTCGCGGGTTTGGGGGTTGCCGCGGTCCGCGGGTTTTCGCATCCTGGAAAGTGCGGAAAGTCACGCGAAAAGCTACTAATCGGTAACCGCACTGAATCCCGCACAGCGGGGGCCACCCGCGCGGTGAGATCGATAGCAGCAGTACGCTTGTCTTGCTTGACGCCACAGCGTACGTGGACTTGGCACCACAGGTCCCGTGCCGAGCGCCATGCGTATACGTTGTCTGTTGAACAGCTGGGGTCCGCTACAAGCGGTGCTCACCGGCCGTGCAATGGGAGCACCACCTTCCTAGGAGGACACGAAGATCCATGTCCAAGATCAAGGTTGAAGGGACCGTCGTCGAACTCGATGGCGACGAGATGACCCGGATCATCTGGCAGTTCATCAAGGACAAACTGATCAACCCGTATCTCGATGTGAACCTCGAGTATTACGACCTCGGCATCGAGTACCGCGACAAGACCGATGATCAGGTGACCATCGACGCCGCCAACGCCATCAAGAAGCACGGCGTGGGCGTGAAGTGCGCGACGATCACCCCCGATGAGGCCCGCGTCACGGAGTTCGGCCTGAAGAAGATGTGGCGGTCGCCCAATGGCACCATCCGCAACATCCTCGGCGGCACCATTTTCCGCGCGCCGATCATCATCTCCAATGTGCCGCGACTGGTTCCGGGCTGGACCAAGCCGATCATCATCGGCCGCCACGCCTTCGGTGACCAGTACCGCGCCACCGATTTCAAGGTGCACCAGGCGGGCACCGTCACCCTGACCTTCACGCCCGAGGACGGCTCCGAGCCGATCCAGCACGAGGTCGTCCGCATGCCGGAGGGCGGCGGCGTGATCATGGGCATGTACAACTTCCAGGACTCCATCCGGGACTTCGCGCGGGCCTCGCTGAACTACGGCCTGCAGCAGAACTACCCGGTGTACATGTCGACCAAGAACACCATCCTCAAGGCCTACGACGGCATGTTCAAGGACACCTTCCAGGAGGTGTTCGAGACCGAGTTCAAGGACGAGTTCGACGCGGCCGGTCTCACCTACGAGCACCGCCTCATCGACGACATGGTCGCCTCCGCGCTCAAGTGGGAGGGCGGCTACGTCTGGGCCTGCAAGAACTACGACGGCGACGTGCAGTCCGACACCGTGGCGCAGGGCTTCGGCTCGCTGGGTCTGATGACCTCCGTGCTGCTCACCCCGGACGGCCGTACCTGTGAGGCCGAGGCGGCGCACGGCACCGTGACCCGGCACTACCGTCAGCACCAGCAGGGCAAGCCCACCTCCACCAACCCGATCGCCTCGATCTTCGCGTGGACGCGTGGCCTGGCTCACCGTGGCAAGCTGGACAACACCCCCGAGGTGATCGGCTTCGCCCAGACGCTCGAGGACGTCGTCATCAAGACGGTCGAGTCCGGCCAGATGACCAAGGACCTCGCGCTGCTGGTCGGCGGCGACCAGGGCTACCTGACCACCGAGGAGTTCCTCGGCGTGCTGGACGCCAACCTGGCTCGCGAGCTGCGCTAGGAATTCCCCGCGCTCGGGGAAGGAAGAACTCCCGCGGACGTTCCGACGTCCTGGGAAGACGCGCCGACGAACGTGAACAGCGCGAAGCGGTGAAGATGGCGGCCGGGACCACAGTCCCGGCCAGGACCATTCACCGCGCCACACGGGCACCTGCCCCCACCGGAACCGGTGGGCGGGCGGGTGCCCGAACTGTTTTCCGGGTCCGGTGGAAGCTGAAGAAGTGTGCGGCACAGGATGATCGGACTGTTCGAACAGGTCCGGTTCCGGTCCGATGGCGAATTCGTAATTACACGAACCGGTTTCGCATCAGCCGAATGGGCAGGGTGTCAGGTCATGAAATCGTCATGACCTGACCGGTGTGATGGCCGTATCGGTGTGTCAGGGTTTGTGCGCGGCGCTGTAGGAGGACGGATGTCGGCCATTGGGGATGATCTGCGGCGGGTGGTGCGCGGGCAGGTGCGCGTACCGGGGGAGAGCGGGTTCGACGAGGCGCGGCGGGCCTGGAATCTGGCTGTGGAGCAGCGGGTTTCGGCGGTGGTCGAGGTCGCGGACGCGGCCGACGCGGCGGCGGTGGTGCGGTACGCCGGCCGGGCCGGGCTGGCGGTGAGCACCCGGGCCACCGGGCACACTCCGACCGCGGCGGCGGACGGCACCGTGCTGGTGAGGACCGGGTCGCTGAGCGGGATCGAGATCGATGCGGCGGCGCGGGTCGCGCGGGTTCAGGCGGGGGTGCGCTGGGGTGAGGTGGTCGCCGAATCCGCCGGGCACGGGCTGGTGGGCGCCATGGGGAGCTCACCGGTGGTCGGGGTGACCGGGTACACGCTGGGCGGCGGTGCCGGATGGTTCGCGCGCGGCCGGGGTCTGGCGGCGACGCTGGTGCGGGCGCTGGATGTGGTGACCGCCGACGGGAATCATGTTCGGGTGGACGCGGATTCGGAGCCGGATCTGTTCTGGGCGCTGCGGGGCGGCGGGGGCGACTATGCGCTGGTGACGGCGCTCGAATTCGAATTGTTCGAGGCCGGTGCGCTTTTCGGCGGTCGGATGCTGTGGCCGGCCGAGCGCGCGGCAGCGGTGCTGGGCGCGTTCCGGGAGGCGACGGCGGAAGCGGCCGAGGAGCTGAGCATCTGGCTGACGCTCATCCAATTCCCGCCCTTTCCACAGGTTCCCGCGTTGCTGCGCGGGCAGTCCATGGTGGCCGTCGACGTACTCGCCCAGGGTGAGGTGACCGGGCCGCTGCGCCGGTTCGACGAGATTCCGGGCGTCGTGCTCGATACCCGCCGGCCCCTGGACCCCACCGGTATCGGCGGCATCTGCATGGAGCCGGTCGATCCGAGCCCGGCCCGGGTGCGCGGGGAGCTGCTCACCGAATTCTCGGACGCGGTGGCCGAGGCGCTGCTGGCGGCGGCCGCGCCCGGCGGCTTGGTGTATCCGCTGGCGCTGGTGCAGGTGCGGCATCTGGGCGGCGCGCTGACCCGGCCGCCGGCGAATGCCGGTGTGGCGGGCGGCATTCCGGAGCCCTACCTGCTGTCCATGCTGGGCCCGGCGCCGTCGCCGCAGCACGCGGCGGCCGTGGTGGAGCGTCGCGCCGCGATCGCCACCGAGCTGTCCCGCTACTCCTCGGGCCGAAAGCCGTTCACCTACTTGGATTCCGGTGACACCCCGGCCGACGCCTTCGAACGCGGCGAGCTGGACCGGCTGTGGGAGATCAAGCGCCGGGTCGATCCGCGGGGCGTGTTCCGCAGCAACTTCCCGGTGGCCGCGCCGCTCACCGAGCTGGACCGGGCCATCCTCGACGCCCCGGTCTGACCTCCGGCACCCGGCCGGGGCGTGAGCGGACTCACGACCGTGACGGGATGGGGGATGCCCGGCCCGGTGTTGCGCAATTCCATGGCGAACTCCGCACCCGGGACCGACGCGGCCCTCGACGACCTCGACCGCAGCGCCTCCGTGGCCGTGCCGGAGGTGCGGCGGTGGCCGGTGGCCGCGATGCTCGCGCTCGCCCTCGGCGGGTTCGGCATCGGCACCACCGAGTTCGTGACGATGGGTTTGCTGCCGGATATCGCCTCGGCCATGAAGGCGTCCGAACCGACCGCGGGACACATTGTCTCGGCGTACGCCCTGGGCGTGGTCGTCGGTGCGCCGGTGATCGCCGCGCTGTGCGCGCGGGTCCCGCGCAAGCGGCTGCTGATGGCATTGATGGTGGCGTTCACGCTGGGCAACGCGGCCAGTGTGGTCGCGCCCAGTTTCGCGACGCTGACCGTGGCGCGGTTCGTGTCGGGTCTGCCGCACGGCGCGTACTTCGGCGTGGCCTCGCTCGCGGCGGCCTCGCTGGCGCCGGTGGGACAGCGGGCCAAGGCGGTTGCCGTGGTTATGCTGGGTTTGAGCGCCGCCAATGTCGTCGGCGTTCCCGCGGCCACCTGGCTGGGCCAGAGCCTCGGCTGGCGGGACGCTTTCGTGGTGGTCGCCGTGATCGGTATCGCGACCGTCGCCGCCATCTTCCGCTTCGTGCCCGAACTGCACGGCATCCGCATGACCGACCCGCGCACCGAGCTGACCGCCCTGCGCCGGCCCCAGGTCCTGCTCACGCTGCTGGTCGGCGCGGTCGGCTTCGGCGGCATGTTCGCGGTCTACACCTACATCACCACCACCCTCACCGATGTCGCCGGTCTCCGGGTCGGTCTGGTTCCGGTGGTGCTCATGCTCTTCGGACTCGGCATGGTCGCGGGCAATATCGCCGGCGGCATCCTCGCCGACCGCGGTGTGGATCGCGCGGTCTTCATCGCCCTGGTGGCCATGGTGGTGATCCTCGCCGGTTATGTTGCGGCAGCGCACAATCCGTACACCGCGGCCCTCGGCGCCTTCCTGGTCGGCGCGTCGGGCGCGGCCCTGGCTCCCGCCCTCCAGACCCGCCTGATGGATGTGGCCCACGATGCCCAGACCCTCGCGGCCGCCCTCAACCACGCCGCCCTCAATATCGCCAATGCCGCCGGCGCCTGGCTCGGTGGCCTGGTGATCGCCGCCGGTCTCGGCTACACCGCCCCCGCCGCGATCGGCACCGCCCTGGCGGTAGTCGGCACCGCCCTCTTCGGATCGACCGTCCTGATCGCCCGCCGTTCGCGGACTCGGGCCTGAGCCAGGGGGCGCGCACAGCCGCAATTCCGGCGCGAACATACACGGTTGTATGTAAGTGTAAGATCCACCCATGACCAGCTCCGCCGTCTCGAAACCGCCGCGCCGCACCCAGGAACAACGCAGCAGCGAGACCCGGACGCGACTGCTGGACGCCACCATCGAGTGCCTTGTCGAGTACGGCTACGCCGGGACGACGACGCCGCGGGTGGCTGAGCGCGCGGGGGTAACCAGGGGCGCGCAGGTGCACCATTTCGGTTCCAAGAGCGAGTTGGTGGTCGCGGCGATCAGTCATCTGGCGCAGCGCCGCACCGAGGCGGCCATGGCGGAGATCCGGCGGGTCCGCATCGGGGACGATCCGATCGGCGAGACCCTGGAGGCCATGTGGGAGCTGCATCAGGGCCCGCTGTTCATCGCGGCCATCGAATTGTGGGTGGCCAGCCGCACGGATAGGGTGCTCGCCGTCGAGATGGAGAAGGTCGAGCCGTTCGTGAACAACGCGGTGCTGCTGGCCGTCGCCCAGCTGGTGCCGAATGAGCTGGACCGCAAGAACGTTCGCGATTTCGCCTACACCGCCATGGACACGCTGCGCGGAATCCTGGTGACCAACTTCATCTCTCCCGATCCCGAGCGCGCGCACCGGCGCTGGCTGCGTGCCTCGGCGCAGTTGCGGCTGGCGGCCGAGGCACGGATGCCCGACTTCCGGATCGCCGATGAATAGCTGATCACTTCCGCTCGAAGGCCCCCGCCACTGTTCGTGGTGGGGGCCTTCGTCGTTCGCGAGGGTGGGGCGACCGCATCGGCGGTATGCCCTGCCGCACGGTCCGGAGCTGCCGATCTTGCGCGGGAAGCTGAGAATCGCGCCGAACCCTTGCCTGCTTACATACAGCTTTGTATGTTTGTTTCCGTTCCCCTATGTGAGGAGTTCGATGACGAACAAGGTCTACGTCGTCGGCGTCGGCATGACGAAGTTCGAGAAGCCGGGGCGGCGCAAGAACGAGGACGGCAGTGACTGGGATTACCCGGACATGGCCCGCGAGTCGGGGACCAAGGCCCTCGCCGATGCCGGAATCGACTACCGCGAGATCGAGCAGGCCTATGTCGGCTACGTCTACGGGGAGTCCACCTCCGGTCAGCGCGCCGTCTACGAGCTGGGCCTGACCGGCATTCCGGTGGTCAATGTCAACAACAACTGCTCCACCGGATCGACCGCGCTCTACCTTGCGGCACAGTCGATCCGGGGCGGGCTGGCCGACTGCACGCTGGCGCTGGGCTTCGAGAAGATGCAGCCGGGCTCGCTCGGCTCCACCTGGGACGATCGCGAACAGCCGATGGCGCGCCACATCATGGCGCTCGCGGAGATCTCCGAGGTGCTGTTCCCGGTGGCCCCGTGGATGTTCGGCGCGGCCGGGCGTGAGCACATGCAGAAGTACGGCACCACCGCCGAGCACTTCGCCAAGATCGGGTACAAGAACCACAAGCACTCGGTGAACAACCCGTATTCGCAGTTTCAGGACGAGTACACGCTCGACGACATCCTGGGCTCGCGCATGATCTACGACCCGCTCACCAAGCTGCAGTGCTCGCCGACCTCCGACGGCTCCGGCGCGGTCATCCTGGCCTCGGAGGAGTTCGTGGACCGCCACGACCTGTCGCGGCAGGCGGTGGAGATCGTCGGTCAGGCCATGACCACCGACTTCCAGTCCACCTTCGACGGCAGCGCCAAGAACCTCATCGGCTACGACATGAATGTCCGTGCGGCCGAGAAGGTCTACGCGCAGGCGGGACTCGGCGCCGAGGACTTCCAGGTCATCGAGCTGCACGACTGCTTCTCCGCCAACGAGCTGCTGCTGTACGAGGCGCTCGGGCTGGCCGAGGAAGGCGAGGCCGGGCATCTCGTCGATTCCGGCGCGACCACGTACGGCGGCAAGTGGGTGGTGAACCCCTCCGGCGGCCTGATCTCCAAGGGACACCCCTTGGGCGCAACGGGTCTGGCGCAGTGCAGTGAACTCACCTGGCAGCTGCGCGGCACCGCCGACCAGCGGCAGGTCGACAACGTCACCGCCGCCCTGCAGCACAACATCGGGCTCGGCGGCGCGGCCGTCGTGACGGCCTACCAGCGCGCGGACCGCTGACCCGCCCCTTTCATCCTTGACCTACGAAGAGGTAATCCCATGGGACACATCGAAGCCTCCAATGACCTGAACGCCGCCCCCGACAGTCTGTGGGCCGTGGTCTCCGACCCGCAGACCTGGGACAGGTGGTTCTCCATCCACGAACGCTGGATGGAGGAGCCGCCGGCCGTGCTGGCGCCGGGCGCGAAGCTGACCGCCAAGATCCTGATGCTCGGCATGGCCAACAAGATCGAGTGGGTGGTCGAGAGCGTCGACGCCCCGAACAAGCTGGTGCTCAGCGGCACCGGCATGGCGGGGGTGAAGGTGCAATTCTCCTTCGACATCACCGCCGAGGGCGACGGCAGCCGGTTCGCGGTGTCCGGCGATTTCGAGGGCGCGCTGATCAAGGGCGCGCTGGGCAAGGCGGTGGAGAAGGACGGCCTCACGCAGCTGGACAAGACGCTCGCCGCGCTCGACGCCCTCGCCACGGCGGCCTGAGCGCGGGCGGGCGGACGAGATGACTTCCACCGCTGTCGAATTCAACGAGTCCGGGCTGGGCGCCTGGTCCGACGAGGAGGCGTTCGAGGTCACCCGCGAGCGGATCGCCGAATACGCCGCAGCCACCAACGATCCCATCCCCGCGCACCTGAAAGGCGATGCGGCCCCGCCCATCTTCGCCATCGTGCCGGTCTTCGAGGCCATGATGATGCCCGTCATCGACGTGGCCCCGATGAGCATCTTCGGGCGGGTGGTGCACGGGGAGCAGGACTTCCACTTCCACCGGCCCATCCGTCCCGGCGACAAGCTGGTGTCGCGGGCCAAGGCCATCGGCTTCGAGGGCAAGGACAACGGCTCGACCATCACCATCCTCATCGAATGCCGGGCCGAGGACGGGGAACTGGTCAACGAGCAGTACCTGACCGCGTTCTTCCGCAATGTGGACGCGGGCAAACAGGTGGGTGACCAGGCGCCGCCGCACCGGTTCGATCCGGCGCTGCTGGAGCAGGAGCCGCTGGCCACCGTGGCCGCGCACGTGGACGCCGATCAGACGTACCGGTATTCACCGGCGTCCGGTGATCCGGTGCCGCTGCACCTCGACGATCAGGTCGCCCGGGACGCCGGTCTGCCCGGCATCATCGCGCACGGGCTCTGCACCATGGCCATGTCGTCGTGGGGCGTGCTGAGCCAGGTCGCCGGCTCGGATGTGGCTCGGCTGCAACGGTATGCGGTGCGCTTCTCCAAGATGGTGTTCCCGAACGACGACCTCGAGACGCAGATCTGGAAGGTCGGCAGCGCGCACGGGGTCACCACGTATGCCTTCCGGACCGTGCGCGGTGACGACACCGTGCTGAGCGACGGCCTGGCCGAGATTTCCGACAACTCTTAGGGAGACTTTCATGGGTGCACTCGACGGACGGGTCGCCATCATCACCGGGGCCGGGCGCGGTATCGGCCGCGAGCACGCGCTGCTGTTCGCCCGCGAGGGCGCGGCGGTCGTGGTGAACGACCTCGGCGGCAGCAATGCCGGTGAGGGCGCGGACACCGGCCCGGCGCAGGAGGTGGCGAACGAGATCATCGCCGCAGGGGGGCGGGCGATCGCGAACACCGACAGCGTGGCCGAGTGGCAGGGCGCGAAAAACCTGGTGGACCAGGCGGTCTCGGAGTTCGGACGGCTGGATGTCGTGGTGAACAACGCGGGCATCCTGCGCGACGCATTCGTGGCGGGCATGGACGAGTCGCAGTGGGACGCGGTGCTGGCCGTGCACCTCAAGGGGCACGCGGCGGTGCTGCGGCACGCGGCCGGGTACTGGAAGGACCAGTCGAAGGCGGGCAACCAGCCTGCCGCGGCGGTGATCAACACCGCGTCGGCCTCGGGCACCACACTCCCCAATGCCGGGCAGGCCAATTACGGTGCGGCCAAAGCGGGCATCGCCGCGCTCACCCTGGTGGCGGCCGATGAACTGGCCCGCTACGGCGTGCGGGTGAACGCCATCGCGCCGATCGCGCGCACCCGGCTCACCCTGGCCACCCCGGGCATGGGCGCGATGATGGCGGCGCAGCAGGCCGGGCTGGAGGAAGGCGAATTCGATGCCTTCAGTCCGGCCAATATCTCGCCGCTGGTGGCGTATCTTGCCACCGAGAAGTGCCCGATCACCGGCAAGGTGTTCGCGGTGCAGGGGGGTGCGATCTCCGAACTGGCGGGCTGGCACGACGTGAAGACCATCGAGACCGAGGGGCCCTGGTCCATCGACGATATCGCCGGGCGACTGCCGTAACAGAAAGGCGGACAACGATGTTCGAATGGTCCGAGACCGATGAGCTGATCCGCGGCGCGGTGCGCGGCTTCATCGACAAGGAGGTGCGCCCGCACCTGGACGCCCTCGACAGCGGCGAGATGCTGCCGTACCCGATCATCCGGAAGCTGTTCGCGGAGTTCGGCATCGACGCGCTGGGCGCGGAATCGATCGCCAAACTGCTCGCCAAGCAACGCAGGCGGGAGGAGGCGCTGGCCGCCGGGGAGCCGTTGCCGGAGCAGAAGGCGAAGTCCGGTGACGGCGGGCCGTTCTCCGGGCAGGAATCGCTGATGGCGGTGCTCGTCAGCGAGCTGTCCGGGGTGTGCATGGGGTTGGTCACCGCCATGGGGGTGAGCATCGGCCTCGGCGCGACCACGATTCTCTCGCGTGGCACCCTCGCGCAGCAGGAGCGCTGGCTCGGCGACATCGTGACGATGAAAAAGGTTGCGGCATGGGCGATCACCGAACCCGACTCGGGTTCGGATGCCTTCGGCGGGATGAAGACATATGTCCGACGCGACGGCGAGGACTACATCCTCAACGGGCAGAAGACCTTCATCACCAACGGACCCTATGCCGACATCGTCATCGTCTACGCCAAGCTCGACCAGGGTGACGGCGCGGACAAGCGGGATCGCAAGGTGCTGACCTTCGTGCTCGACAAGGGCATGGAGGGCTTCACCCAGGGCAAGCCGTTCAAGAAGATGGGCCTGCACGCCTCACCCACCGGCGAATTGTTCTTCGACAATGTGCGATTGAGCAAGGATCGGCTGCTGGGTGAGACCGAACAGCACGAGGGCGGCGACGGACGCGAGAGCGCTCGTTCGAGTTTCACCGCCGAACGCATCGGCGTGGCCTTCATGGCGCTCGGCATCGTCAACGAATGCCACCGGCTCTGTGTGGATTACGCCAAGACCCGCAAGCTGTGGGGTCAGGAGATCGGCCGCTTCCAGCTGGTTCAGTTGAAGCTGGCCAAGATGGAGATCGCACGGATCAATGTGCAGAACATGGTCTTCCACGCCCTCGAACGGTCCCGCGCCGGCAAACCGCCGACGCTGGCCGAGGCGTCGGCCATGAAGCTGTACTGCTCGGAGATCGCCACCGAGGTCGCCATGGACGCCGTCCAGCTCTTCGGCGGCAACGGCTACATGTCCGAGTACCACGTCGAACAGCTGGCCCGCGACGCCAAGTCGCTGATGATCTACGCGGGCAGCAACGAGATCCAGGTGACCCACGTCGCCAAGGGCCTGCTCGCCTACTAGGCGAGCAGGACTCCGGGGCCGCCACCCGTCGCCGGTGGCGGCCCCGGAGGCATGCGGTCTACGGAACCGAGACGGGCCGCAGGCAGCTCTCCAGAGGCAGGATGATCGAGCAGAGGGCCGGCTTGCGGGTGGGGCGGTAGTCGGCGGGGACGCCGCCCTGTGCGGTGATGACCTTGAAGGCGGGGACGGCATCGGTGGGGCGGCGGGTGAGGGTGGGGTCGGTCTTGGCGTCCACCGTGTAGAGGCCGAAACGTGGTGAGTAGCTGCCCCATTCGTAATTGTCGGTGAGGCTCCAGTAGTTGTAGCCGATCACGTTGATGCCGTCGGTCTTGGCGCGCTGCAGCCAGTAGACGGTGTCGCGCAGGTGGTCGGCGCGGTCGTAGCCGTCGCTGCGCGGGGCGGCGTTGTCGGTGGGAAGTCCGTTCTCCACCACGTAGATCGGCAGGCCCGGGAACTTCTCGGTGTAGGTGCGCAGGTCGTAGTAGATGCCCTCGGGTTCGATGGCGTTCTTCCACAGTTCGTCACCCAGCAGTGCGGTGCTCGGCAGGTGGGTCAGGGAGGCGCCGTAGTAGAAGTCGACGCCGATGTAGTCGAGCTTGCCGCGGATGCGGTCTGCGAACAGCAGGTCGGTCAGGTTCTGCACGATCGGGTACTGCGCGATATTGCTGGTCACCTTGGCGCCGGGCTGCCGGCTGTGGATGTAGTCGTAGATCGCGGAGTGCGCCTGGACGAGCCGGTCGAACATGGGCAGCGCGTCGAGCGCCCCGATGTCACCGATCTTGATCGATTGCGCGACATAGCCCATGGGCTCGTTGATCGTCACCCACATCGGGTCGTCCGCCGCGTACCGGTCGACCACCCGGCGCATATTGGCGAGCCAGTCCGCCACCATGCCCTGGTTCTTCCAGCCGCCGCGGTCCGCCTCCCAGCCGGGGATCACCCAGTGGTCGAGGGTGAGCATCGGCCGCATCCCGGCCGCCCGGATCTTCTGGACGACCTGGTCGTAGAAGCGGAAGTTGGCGTCGTCCCACACCCCGGCCTGCGGCTGCACCCGCGCCCATTCGATGCTGAGCCGGTACACCTTCAGGCCCATCCCGGCCGCCAGATCGATGTCCTCGGCGTACCGGTCGTAGAAGTCGACCGAATTGCCGTACGGGTCGTGCGCCTTGCCGGAATTCGCGTACCGCAGCCAGTTGCTGTCCGGCGCATGGCCTTCGGACTGGAAACCCGCCATGGCCACACCCCACAGGAAGTCGGGGCCGAGCGAGGGCACGCTGGTCGGCGCACCGCCGGCGCTGCCGGTCCCGGACCCGCTGGCACTGCCCGAACCGGACCCGCTGGAGCTCCCGGATCCGGAGCCGCTGTCGGCCGGCGCCGCCCCGCCCACCGCGGGCCCGCCGGCCACAATGGCCAGTGCGGACAGGACCGAACACAGAACCCGCGCAGTTCTCATCTCAGCGAAATCTCCCCACAGTACGTCGAACACGGCCCGGGACCGCTCGATCGGATGGCCGCCCAGACTCTACTGGTCATGCGTCCAACATGGGAGTGTTTCACTTAATATCGGGTTTGTCGGAGGTCGTGGCTAGGGTTCGGTGCGTGACCGATCGGGAGCGTTTCGCGCCACTGGTGTTCTTCGAATACGACCACAAACCCGGGCACTACTGCCTGATGCTGTCGGACAACCACATGCTCGCCACCGAAGCCGTCTTCGCCGAATTCGGCTACGAGGGAGGCGGTTACGGCTGGGCGGGGGTGGCGCGCTCGGCCGTCGCCACCCAGGAGACCGAGCTGGGGGAGCGGGTGAACTTCGATCCGGAGGCGGGCATGTTCGTCGCGTACGGCGAGGACGCCGAGGCGCTGCGGGCACTCGGGGCGCTCCTGCGGGAGGCGGTCGCGGACCCCGCCACGCTGCGCCGGCTCATCGCCGCCGGCGATCCGGAATGGTTCGACTGAACGAACCCCGCTGACCGCGCACTGCGATCAGCGGGTGCCGCAAAGGATTTCGATGCTCAGGGCTTGCGAGACAGCGCGGCGGAGATCAGCTGCTCCCAGACGCTGAGGTCGTGATGATCGCTGCCGATACGGGCCACACCCTCGGCGGTCGGCTCCGGCCGCCACAGCGAGCAGGGCACCAGGCCGGGCTCGAGGATATCGAGATCGCCGAACAGGGCCAGGATCTCCTCGTCGGAACGCCAGCGGCCGCGGCCGAAGCTGTTCAGCAGCTTCTGCTCGGCGACCCGGGTCTCCTCGTTGAAGCCGGAGCGGAAGTGGGAGATGTAGAGCATGCTGCCCGACGGGATCTGGTCGGCCCAGTAGCGGACCACCTGCTCCGGCTTCTCGTCATTGTTGAGGTGGTGCAGGATCGCGCTGAAGACGACGGCCACCGGCTGCGAGAAGTCGATGAGCCGCTCCACATCCGGATGATGGCGGATGCTCTCGGAATCCCGCAGATCGGCCTGGATGACGGTGGTGAATTCGTCGGTCTCGAGCAGCGCGCGGCCGTGGGCCAGCACGATCGGATCATTGTCGATGTACACCACACGCGGCTCGGACAGATGCCGCTGTGCCACCTGGTGCACATTGTCGGCGGTGGGCAGGCCGCTCCCGAGATCGATGAACTGCTTCACGCCGCTGCGGGCGATCTCGCCGACGGCGCGAACCAGGCAGTTGCGATTGGCGTACGCGATATCCACCGAACCGGGCAGATCCCGGATGAAGAAGTCCCCGATCTCCCGGTCGGGAGCGTAGTTGTCCTTGCCGCCCAGGAGATAGTCGTACACCCGGGCGATACTGGGCTTGGACTGGTCTACCTTCGGTTGTTCCGTCATTCTCCACACACCCCTGTCGGTATCTGATTTGCCCTCCGCTTCGCTCCGGGCGGGTTCGCGGCCCTGGAGGTCTCGTTACTTCCCTCCTTGCGCTCCCCCGCTTCGCTCTCCGCTCCGCTCAGTCCAGAACGAGACGGGCCGCGAACCTGGCGACGTGGATCCGTCGTAATCCTATGTAACCGAAAGAGTTCCGGTGCGCTGTTCCGGGCAACGCCCGATGTGCCGGAGAGCGAGGGTGATTCGGGGCCCGTCACACCGCGCGCAGGCGGGTGCGGCTGGCGTAGACGTGTTCGGCGATCAGCGTCGCGATGCGGTCGGGCGCCTCCAGCATGGGGACGTGCCCGACACCGTGCACCAGGATGCGGTCCGACGACTCCGGCAGTTCCGCCAGGAAACGGCGGGCGTACAAGCGATTCGGGATCACCCGGTCGTTCTCGCACATGAGCAGCCGCACCGGGGTGCGCAGCGTCGCCAGGTGTTCGAGGGCCGGGAATCGCAGGCCGCTCACCAGCATCGGCAGCATGGCCGCGCAGTGCGTGGCCGAGGTGATCGCCGCCTCGAGACCGGCCCGCGAGGCCGCCTCGGTGTTCTTGGCGAGCAGCAACGCCACCGCCTGCCGCACGAGTCCGCTGTAGGCGATGGCATCCGGCAGATGCTTGCCGATCTGCACGAACGGCACCATCGACAGGAACTTCAATCCGACCCGAAATTGCAGCGTGGACGGGGTTTGCCAGCCGCCCGCGGGTGCGATAGCGGTGAGGGTGCGGGCCCGGCCGCGGCGCGCCAGCTCGAAGCCGACCCAGCCGCCGAGCGAATTGCCCGCGATATGGCAGGTGCGCCAGCCCATCTCGTCGAGCTGATCCTCGACTCGGTCGGCAAGGACGCTGACATCGATGTACCAGCCCTCGAGTTCGGGGCCGCCCCAATGTCCGGTGAAGGCTGGAGCGAACACTTCGCAATGACTCGACATGCGCTGTGCCACCTGCTCCCAGCAGTGCGGGGACATCATGAATCCGTGCAGCAGGAGCAGTGGTTCGCCGGAGCCGGTGTGGAGCGCGCGGATGGGCGCGGGCGGGGCGGTGGGCCGGGTGGTGCCTGACGTCATCGTCGTCACCCCTTCCTGGACCTCGATGTCCGTGAAGAGAGTCGGTAAGGCGCATTGTACGGTCGTGAAGTGGCGAAAATCATCAGTACGTGCAACGTGAACGGCGTGCGTGCCGCGTCGGGCAAGG
This sequence comes from Nocardia niigatensis NBRC 100131, assembly GCF_000308655.1. Lineage (GTDB taxonomy): Bacteria > Actinomycetota > Actinomycetes > Mycobacteriales > Mycobacteriaceae > Nocardia > Nocardia niigatensis. The sequence continues at coordinate 46,412 of NZ_BAGC01000010.1, forward strand.
GACTGCTCGAGTGGCTGGCCGCGACCGAGGCCGATATCGTCTGCCTGCAGGAGACTCGGGCGACCGATGAGCAAACGCGTAGCGCGCTGGCGCCCGCACTGGACGCCGGCTGGTTCCTCAGCCATGCCGAACCGGGCCTCAAGGGACGTGCGGGCGTGGCCATCCTCTCCCGGCACCAACCCGACGCGGTGCGCGTCGGCGTCGGCCTGTTCCAGGACGGAAACTGGTCTCCCGCAGCGGAATTCGCCACGCTCGGCCGTTATATCGAGGCCGACTTCGAGGATCTCACCATCGCCAGCGTCTACGTCCACACCGGCGAGGCCGACACGCCGCTGCAGGACGAGAAGTACCGTTTCCTGGACGCCATCGGCGCGCGCATGCTGGCCCACCCGGGCGAGTTCGTGATCATGGGCGACTGGAACGTCGCCCACACCGAACTCGACATCAAGAACTGGAAGGGCAACGTCAAGAACGCGGGATTTTTGCCGCAGGAACGCGCCTGGGTGTCGTCCATGCTGGCCGCCGGCTACGCGGACGTGGTCCGCGACCTGCACCCGGGCGTGCCCGGCCCCTACAGCTGGCACTCCTATCGCGGCCGCGCCTTCGACAACGACGCCGGCTGGCGCATCGACTACCAGCTGGCCCGCGGCGACATTGCCGCTCGCGCCAAACAGGCCGTGGTCGAGAAGGCCGCGACCTACGCCGAACGCTGGTCCGACCACGCGCCGGTGACGGTGCAGTACCGATGAAGAAGCAGAGCGCTGGTCGGACCGTGCGCCTGTGACCGTCCCCCTGCGGGCTGAATCAATGTAGTTCCGGGGATCTCTCCGGTGCGGACAGCGGACCGCACCGGGTGAGCCGGTGGCTCGGCTTCTGTGCGCTGAGCCGTTCGGTATGTGTCGGTCCTCAGTTCACCCCTTTCCGTGGCTACCGAGCTATCGGAGTGGTCTTCGGGTTCCAGCGCTTCGTCCAACTCGCGGCGTGGAACCTTGGTCCTCCAGTGGTGGCACACAGCAGGGTTCACGGTCTGAAGTTCAGCGAAAGCTGTTACACGCCTGGGGTTTCCGCCGACATGCGCCAGGCTCGGAGTGATCACTACCGCCGAGTCGATCCGGCGCAGCAATCGGTACAGCATCCCGATACGGTCATGGTCCGAGTTGTCCGCAACCAGCACACCGGACACCCGTAACCCCAACTGTTGGGCTCTCTGCCGCGCGTAGAACTCCGCCCAGCTCAGGTCGGCTTTCGTGGTCAGCAACGGCCGGAAAATGTAGATCACTGCCTTGTCCGGGTCTGCCACGGCGCGTGCCATTTCGATTGCTTCCGTCAGGGATTCAGGCAATCCATCTGGTTCCGACATCTCCGCCCCTGTCGTTGGTTGGTGAGGCATCCAGGACGGGGCCTCTCTCACCGGCCCCGAACGTCTAGACCGACGCTACGAACCGTGAACGGCACCGGTCCACGATCATGCACATTCGTGCACATTTCAGATATTCCGATGTCATCGTCACTACGACGGAGCAACAATTGAAGGACCCCGTGCAACTTCAAGCACGGGTTCACAGGGAGGAACGATCATGTCGTTACGTTTTCTGGGCAAGGGTGGAAGCACTGGCAACGGATGCCCTTCACTGCTTGTAGATGACCAGCGCGGGTATGTAGTCCAGGCGTGGAAAACCGACCGTGTTGACACCGTCGAGCTGCCTCACCTGTTACTCGGGTTCCTGGAACCAGATACGTTCATCGGAGGGACGTTGACCGACACCGGTCGGGGGACGTTCACCCTCCGGGGAGCGCCGGTCACGGATGCGGAAACGTTGGGACAGTTGGATATTGCCGAGGATGAGACTGTGATCCTGGTACCGAGACGAGAGAGGGCGTACTACGGTGCGGCTAGTACCCGATGAGGGTTTCCCGGCCCTGCTTCGGTCCTGCAAGCGGGAAGCGTTCCACTTGGAGGTCCTAGACTCCTACGCCGAACCGTACGAGCACGAACCGCTGAGGCGGTTCCTGGCAGGGGAACCGGACGACTACGCCTGGTTTCAGTCGTGGACTGAGCTTGTGGAGGAAACAGCCGGCCGTGGTGTCGCGGTCACCCGGGTTCGTATCGTCACTGAGCCGCACACCGGCTACACCCAGTTTTCTCTGGCGGTAGCTGAGCTGAACTCCCGGGCAGGGGAAGACATCCGGTATCTGCCGCGACATCTGGCAGGGGAAGTCCCGCCGGATGACTTCTGGTTGTTGGATGATGAGCTAGTGATCTTCTCGGCGTTCGGGGAACGCGGAGGCTGGTCGGGAGCTGTCACCACCGATCCGCATATTGCCGATTACTGCAACCGGCTGAAGGAACGGTTCTGGCCGCTGGGTATCCCGTACCTGAAGTACGTCAACCAGCGACATGCGGAAGCGGGTCACTCAACGGGGGCGGAAGGCATCCATCCCCAGTGACTGAATCGATTCACCAACAGCGCGAATCTCTCGGGGCACGGCTTCGGGAGATTCGTTTTCATGCGGGTATCAGCGGTGCTGAGCTTGCCCGGCGTAGCCATTGGGATCCGAGCAAGGTTTCCAAGATCGAGTATGGCAAGGTCAAGCCTTCGCGTGAGGACCTGGAAGCCTATTGCCGGGAGTGCGGTGCGGGGGATCAGCTCTCGGACTTGGTTGCGACCCGGCAGAACATCGATACGGCGTATCTGGAGTGGCGGAAGGTGCTGAGTACCGGGACCCGGCGACGCCAGCAAGCGTCCATCAAATGGGAGTCGGAGGCTCGGATACTCCGCTGGTATGAACCGGTGCTTGTTCCTGGGTTGCTGCAAACCGCCGACTATGCCGCAGGCATTCTGCGGAAGGTGATCGAGTTCCAGCAGATACCGAATGATCTGGACCAAGGCGTGTCCAAGCGTATGGAGCGTCAGCAGGTGTTGTATCAGCGAGACCACCTGTTTCATTTCGTCATCGCTGAGCAAGCGTTGTACACCACGGTTGGTGATGATCAGGTCATGGCTGGCCAGATGGACCGCTTGCTGGCCGTCCAGGGGATGCCCCGGGTGACGTTGGGGATCGTCCCCCGCACTGCACCGTTCGAAACCGCCACCACAGGTTTCGTGATGTTCGACTCCAAAAAGGTTTTGGTGGAAGAGATTACGGCTGAGCTATCGATTACTCAGCCGCGAGAAATCAGGGTGTACCACCGGACGTTCGATGTTCTGGTCAACCAGTCGGTGACCGGTGAGGCAGCGCGGCGGCTGATCCGTCAAGCGCTCGAAACGCGGTCTCACTGAGGTTGGCGCGAACTTCTGGGTGCGCGGTCACCTGTTCAAGTGCCGAAACATTCAGGTCGGTGGTCGCCACGGCCGCTGTCCGTTCCTCTCCAGCACACACGGTTCCGGCGGTGCTCCGACTGCCGGGCAGTGACGTAGATTCGTCTGTCATGACGGATAGCCGAGCGACCAGCAAGGCGCTCAACAGGGTCTGTGGCAGGGTTTCTTCCCTGTTCAACCGGGATGCCGTGGCAGGTGGAACCAGTTCGATTCGGTTGCTGATCGACTGCCGGCTGATGGTGCAGCACCGATGAAGAAGCCGTCCAAGAAGCAGAGCGCCTGGCTGACGCTGGGGGTGGCGGTGCTGTTGCTGATCGTCGCCATCGTCGCCAACCGGATCGACGATCATCCGCGAGACACCGGCAGCGCCAAGCCCGTTGGCACCTCGGTGGTCAAGACGGCCGCGAAAACCGGTGCCACGCCCGGCGTCGTCGGTCAGTCGGCGCCGCCGTCCAAGGTGGCCGGGGTGCCCGACCAGGTGTACAGGACACTGGTGGAGATCGATGCCGGACGCTGGCCCGGGTCGGCCAACTCGCCCGGCACCCACGGTGGCGACACCTGGAACAACCGGGACGGCAGCCTGGCCCGGAAGGACGCCTCCGGCAGGGCGATCAACTATCAGGAATGGGACGTCAATCCCAAGCAGCCCGGGCAGACCCGCGACGCCGAACGCATCATCACCGGCAGCGACGGGTCGGCGTATTACACCGGGGACCACTACAAGACCTTCACCAGGATGCGCTGATGACCGAGCCCATGCCGCTCTCGCAGTTCCTCTCCGCCCCCGCCGCGGACATCGCCGAACGCCGGGCCCCCGCCCCGGTGCTCGGGGTGCTGCCGGTCGGGGCGGCCGAATTCTCCGGTGTCCGTTACCAGATTCCGGAGGGCTACCTCGCGCGGGAACTGCGCGGGCGCAAGATGCGCACGGTTACCGAGGTTTTCGACGAATTCGCGGCCGCGTTCCAATTCCCCTATTACTTCGGGGAGAACAAGGACGCCTTCGACGAGTGCCTGCGCGATCTCGACGAATTCGCCGGAGCCGCACAGGGATACGTGGTGGTGATCCGCAACGCCGCGCTCATGCTCGACCGGCAGCCCGACGAGCGCGACTGGTTCGCCGAGGCGATGGCCGACTGCGCGGCCGTCTGGGCGGCCCGCGGCATCCCGTTCCGGGTGGTCCTCCAGGACGCCACGCCGCCCGGACTGCCGGTGATACCCCTGGCTCTGGACCCCGAAACCGAAAATTCTTGATTCATCGGGTTTTCCTCGTCAGTTAACCTGCGGTCGAACAAAACTGTCCTGGACGCTGCAATGGTTCCGCTATGCGATCGCGGTCGACGCGATCCGGATAGACCTGGAGGTTCCATGCCCGCCTCGGCACTCCGACGCCGCCGCCCGAGCCCGGCAGTCGCCCATGGCCGACGTTTCGGCAAACGAAGCCGCGCCGCCGCCGCGTTCGCCGCGCTGCTCGCGCTGAGCGCCACCTCGTGTTCGTCATCGTCCGACAAGGTGGCCCCGGACACCGACACAGCGACGCCCATCAAGCACATGGTGGTGATCTTCCAGGAGAACGTCTCCTTCGATCACTACTTCGGCACCTACCCGAACGCCGCCAATACCGACGGCACCAAGTTCACGGCGCAGCCGAACACGCCGAAGGTGGACGGCCTCACGCCGGATCTGCTCACCAAGAACCCCAACAAGGCGCAGCCCGTGCGCCTCGGCGGCCCGGGCCAGCAGATCACCTGCGACCAGGACCACGAGTACAAGGACGAGCAGCTCGCCCTCAACGGCGGCAAGATGGACCAGTTCGTCGAGCACACCAACGTGTCCGAGGGCAAGTCCTGCAAGGCGCCGGTCTACGGTCCGCAGGGCCTGGTCATGGGCTACTACGACGGCAATTCGGTGACCGCGCTGTGGAACTACGCGCAGCACTACGCCATGAGCGACAACTCCTGGACCTCCACCTTCGGCCCGTCCACCGTGGGCGCGCTGAACCTGGTCGCGGGCCAGACCCACGGCGTCACCAAGATGGAGCCGCCCAAGCCGGGCCAGCCCTTCCCCGCCGACACCGTGCTGGAGAACGCCGGCAACGGCCAGGGCACCGTGGTCGGCGACCCGCAGCCCTATGGCGACGACTGCTCCAGCCGCGACACCGTCCAGATGACCGGCACCAATATCGGTGACCTGCTCTCCAAGAAGGGCGTCAGCTGGGGCTTCTTCCAGGGCGGCTTCAAACCGACCGAGACCAAGGACGGCAAGGCCGTCTGCGGCGCCACCCACAATGTCGGTGTGGCGCTGGGCGGTACCGGCAAGACCGGTGACAAGGCCTGGGACACCAAGGGCGACTACATTCCGCACCACGAGCCGTTCCAGTACTACCCGTCCACGGCCAACCCGCACCACCTGCCGCCGACCTCGGTCGACAAGATCGGCCACGACGATCAGGCCAACCACCAGTACGACCTGACCGACTTCTGGGCCGCCGCCGACAAGGGCAACATGCCCGCCGTCAGCTACCTGAAGGCCCCCGGCTACCAGGACGGCCACGCCGCCTACTCCGACCCGCTGGACGAGCAGCAGTTCCTGGTGGAGACCATGAACCACCTGCAGAAGCTGCCGGAGTGGAAGGACACCGCGGTCGTCATCGCCTACGACGACTCCGACGGCTGGTACGACCACACCGCTCCCAAGCTGGTCATGAACTCCGCCTCCGAGCAGGACGCCTACAGCGGTCCCGGCGCCTGCGGTGACGCGAAGGCGAATCCGGCCAAGTATCAGGGTCGTTGCGGTTACGGCCAGCGCGTCCCGCTGCTGGTCGTGTCCCCGTACTCGAAGACCAACTTCGTCGACCACGGTGTCACCGACCAGGCCTCGGTCCTGAAGTTCATCGAGGACAACTGGAAGACCGGCCGCATCGGCGACGACTCCTTCGACGAGAAGGCCGGCGCGCTGGACGCCCTGTTCGACTTCAAGGCGGCCGCCCAGCCCACCCTGCAGCTCGACCCGAAGACCGGCGCCGCGAGCTAGCGCCGCACTCCTCGACCGCCCGGCCCGATCCATTGGAAAAGGCCGGGCGGTTTTGTATTCGGGTGGGGACGGTTCCCCCTATAGTCGCTGACAGTGTGTCGAGCGAGTGGGGTTCCGTGGTGATCAGTCGTCGAAAAGTGTTGCGGGACGGGGCGATTCTGGCCGCTGCCGGGGTGGCGGCGGCCTGCGCCGCGCCGCGGCAGGTGGCGGGCACCGCGGCGTCCGGGAGCATCGCCTGGGAATACCGGGTCGACGGCGGGGTACGGGGACTGCGATACGGCACCGGCACGGTGGTGGTCGACAATGCCGCGGTGCTCACCGGACTCGAGGCGAAGAGCGGCCGGGAGCTGTGGCGGTTCCCGATCGCGACACCCGGGATAGGCCGCCGCTCCTGCCTCTGGAACGACGCACTCGTGGTCTGCGGGGCCGAACCCGACGCCACCGGCGACCGGGCCGTGGCCGTGGATCTGGCGTCGGGGAAACGCAATTGGTCCTTCGACGCACCCGACGGGATCGCGCTCGGCGGCGTCTTCGGGGTGCGGGACCGGGTGCTCTACCTGATCGCCTCCGATCGCGACAGGGTCGGGCGCGAGGCGTGGGCCGTCGACCTCGAGAGCAAGACCGTGCGCTGGCGGGTGCCCTGCGACGCCGAGGGACTCACCGTGCCCGACAACGGTTCTCTGCTCTACAACCAGAGCCCCGGCACCGGCGGCGATCTGGCCGCCCTCGACCTCGGCACCGGCGCGACCGCCTGGTCCCGCGCGGGCGACGCGGCGGTCTCCGCCACCACCATCGCCTCCGGCCTGGTCCGGGGCGCGGTGCTGGCCACCGACGGCGCCCATCTCGTCTCCGGCCTGGATCCGAAAACCGGTGCGGCGCTCTGGACCACACCCGACCTGCCCTACACGGCCGGCGTGGTCTTCGGTTCCGATGACGCGTACTACCTGTGCGACGGCACGGCATTGCACGCGATGACTCCCGGCAGCGAGGCCGCCAAGCTGTGGAGCATCGGCATCTCCCCGCAGGGCGTTGCCGCCGATGTCGGCGGTTACCCGAGCGCGGGGGCCTTCTATCTGCTGGCCGGTCGCGCCCTGCGCGCCGTCGACGCGCACACCGGTCTCATCCGCTGGACGCAGTCGATTCCGGACAAGCCAGGCTCCCAGGTGTCCTTCGCCGTCGGCGACACCCACTGCTACGTCGAATCCGCCGAGGACGACCCGGGCGCGTCCGCGGTCGTCGCCATCGCGCGCTGACCCGGATTCCGTTCGGAGACCGCGATTCGGGTCTCGACTCAGCCACGGATCTTCCGGGCCAGATCCTCGCCCAGCAGCACGAAGACGTCGGTGGTGGCGTCGATGAGTTCATCGCGGGTCATGGGAAGGTCGCCCTGGAGCCAGGCCGAGAGGGCCTGGACCAGGCCGCCGACCAGATAGGTGGCGCGGAAGCCGATCATGGGCTGGGGGTCGCCCTCGGTGAGGCCGTAGAAGTCGATGCCCTCGGCCGCCACCAGATTCGCGAACGCCTTGATGGTGTGCGTTGTGCGGGTGCGCAATTCGGGGGTGGCGGAGCTGACGACCAGGGCCGCCCGGGCCTTGCGCGGATCGTCGGTGAGGATGTGGACGCCGGCGGTGATGGCGGCGTGCGCCTTGGCGCGCGGGTCGTCGGGGGCGGTTGGCAGGCCGGTGAGCAGGGCGCCGGCCAGTTCCTCGGCGATGCTGTCGAACAGGGCCGACAGCACGGCATCGCGGCCGTCGAAGTTCTCGTAGTAGTAGCGCTCGTTGAGGCCCGCGCCGGCGCACAGCGCGGAGACGGTGAGCTTGTCGATGCCCTGGGTGCCGAGGATATCGAGGGCGGCGTCGAGCAGGGCGGTGCGGCGCTGGGCGCGGCGTTCGTCCGCAGAGATGCCGCCGTAGGTCCGTTGCCCGGTCACGAACCGATTCTGGCACGGCCGGGATTCTGGCAGAGGGTCTTGCCAGAATTCGGAATCCGGGGGAATCTATTTCCAGATGTGATGGCCCGCATCACACCCACCGGGAGGCGACGATGCCTGCACGCGCGGCCGAGAGCGGCTACTTCTCCGACGACTCGATGATCCGGCGGGTCATGCGCAAGCGCGCGGTCGGACTCACCTACGGCCAGCGGGCGCTGGTGATCGGCGCGGTCCATCCACTGCTCTATGTCGGCACCGCGGAGAACACCCAGCATCGGACCACGCCCTACACCCGCCTCGCCCTCACCGGCCGCCTGTTCGAGGCCGTCTCCCTGGGCACCCGCGAAGAGGCCGATCGCGCACGGGCTTTCACCCGCAAACGGCACGCCCCCGTCGACGGCGTGCTCCCCGAGGACGCGGGCGCCGCCAACCCGGCCGGCACCCGCTACTCCGCCGGCGACCCGCACCTGATGTTCATGACCATGGCCTTCACCTTCGACTCCGCCGAGGTCATGCACGATCTGCTGGTCCGCCGCCTCACACGGACCGAACGCGAAGGGCTGTACCAGGACTACGTGCGCTGGGGTGAACTGTTCGGCATGCCGCGCGGCGCCGCGCCCTACACCTACCGCGAATTCCGCGACTACTTCGACGGCTACCTGGCCTCCGACGAGCCCCACCTCACCGAAGAGGCCAAACTGGTCGGGTCCTACCTGATGGGCCAGCGCGTCGCCCACCCACTGCCGATGCCCATGCGGCAGGCCCTGACCGGCTTCTCGCTCCTGGTCCAGGGCAGCCTGCCCAGGCGGGTCCGCGACATGTACGAACTGGACTGGGGCCTCCGCGAACAGGTCGCCTTCCGCACCCTGGCCCGCGCCGTCCGCACCGCCCAACTCTCCCCACCACTGGTAGGCAACCCCCTCACCGCCCCCCTGACCGGCCCCAGCTACCCCCTCTACAAGCTGGCCACCCGCCGCGAACAGCGCCTGATCGGCTCCGGCCGGCCCAGCATGCCGGGGGTCGATCCACGCCCACTGTCGGACCGAATTGGCGCGTGACCAGCGTTTCGGTCGATGAACTGAAGGTTCGCGGCCGTCTCGATTCTGGACTGAGTGGAGCGCGGGAGCGTAGCGGAGGAGCGCAGGGAGGGAAGGATCGAGACCTCGGGGCTGCGAACCCGCCCAGGAGCGAAGCGGAGGGGCAATTTAAGCTCAGCGTATGTCGAGTCCTGAGCCGACCGCTGAGCGTAAGCAGCGGGTCCTGTCCGGAATTCAGCCCACCAGCGATTCCTTCCACCTCGGCAACTACCTTGGCGCGCTGCAGTATTGGGTGCGGTTGCAGGACGACTACGACGCTTTCTACTTCATTCCTGACCTGCACGCCATCACGGTGCCGCAGGATCCCAAGGAGCTGCGCAAGCGGACCAAGATCTCGGCGGCACAGCTGCTGGCGCTGGGGCTGGACCCCAAGAAGTCGACCCTGTTCGTGCAGTCGCAGGTGCCCGAGCACGCCGAACTGGCGTGGGTGCTGAACTGCATCACCGGGTTCGGCGAGGCCGGCCGCATGACCCAGTTCAAGGACAAGTCGGTCAAGCAGGGCTCGGACAACGCGACCGTCGGCCTGTTCACCTACCCGGTGCTCATGGCCGCCGACATCCTGCTCTACCGCGCCCAGCTGGTGCCGGTCGGCGAGGACCAGCGCCAGCATCTGGAGCTGACCCGAAACCTGGCGCAGCGCTTCAACACTCGCTACAAGAAGACCTTCGTGGTGCCCGAGCCGCACATCGTGACCGGCACCGCCAAGATCTACGATCTGCAGGATCCGACCGCGAAGATGAGCAAGTCGGCCACCACCGACGCGGGCCTGCTCAATCTGCTCGACGATCCCAAGGTCTCGGCCAAGAAGATCCGCTCCGCGGTCACCGACACCGAGCGCGAGATCCGTTACGACCCGGAGAACAAGGCGGGCGTGAGCAACCTGCTGGTCATCCTGAGCTCGCTCACCGACACTCCGGTCGTCACGCTCGAACAGGACTACGCCGGCAAGGGCTACGGTGACCTGAAATCTGATACCGCCGACGCGCTCATCGAGTTCGTGACACCGCTGCGCGCGAAGGTGGAAGAATACATGTCCGACCAGGGCGAACTCGACCGCATCCTCGCCGCGGGCGCCGAGCGGGCGCGGGAGGTCGCCGGGAGGACTCTCGCGCAGGTGTACGACCGAGTGGGCTTCCTGGCCCGCTGAACCGGCCGCGGGGCGTCCGGGTGTGCGGAGGTGGCGGAGTGTTCGGCAAGGTCGTCGGGAACGTCAAGGCGTGGATCGAACAGCAGATCCAGCGCCGCCCCTGGCTGGACCACCTGGTCCGCGCCGGCGGGCGCTATCAGCGGCAGCGCGGCGACTACTACGCCGCGGGCATCACGTATTTCACGGTGCTGTCGCTGTTTCCGCTGCTGATGGTGGGTTTCGCGGTGGCCGGCTTCGTGCTGTCGCGGAATCCGCAGTGGCTCACCGATATCCAGCACAAGATCGTCGAGAATATTCCGGGTGAGGCTGGCAGCCAGATCAACGACCTGATCCACCAGGCCGTGGAATCGCGCACCGGCGTCGGCTCCATCGGCCTGGTGACCGGCGCGTACGCCGGGCTGGGCTGGATCGGCAACCTGCGGGCCGCGCTCACCGAGCAGTGGGATCAGCCCAGCACGGAGCGAAACTGGTTCGTCGCCAAGGCGTCCGACCTGCTGGCGTTGATCGGACTGTTCGTGGCGATCCTCATCTCCCTCGGCCTGTCCGTGCTGGCCTCCGGCGGCCTCATCATCCATCTCCTCGACCGCCTGCACATCCACGAGTCGGGTCGGGTGGAACTCCTGCTCACAGTCGCGTCGCTGGCACTGGCGGTGGTGGCGAACTGGGCCGTGTTCGTGTGGGTCATCGCCCGGCTGCCCCTGCACCCCGTCACCTTCCGCAGCGCGGCCCGCGCGGCCATGATCGCCGCGGTCGTCTTCGAGGCGTTCAAGCAGCTGGCCTCGATCATTCTGCGCTCGGTGGTCAACGGCCCGGCCGGGGTGGTCTTCGGCCCGATCATCGGCCTGATGGTCTTCAGCTACTTCACCGCCCGCATCATCCTGTTCGCCACCGCCTGGGCCGCCACGGCCGCGGACAACGAAGTGCCCGCGGAGATTCCGCCGCCCGCGCCGGCGATCATCCGGCCCCGGGTGGGCGTGGCCGGATTCTCCGCCGGGGCGGGTGCGGCCTGGTTCGGCGCTGGAGCCCTTGCGGCGGCACTGCTTTCGACACTGCGCCGCCGCTGACCCACTCAGCGGCGGCGGCTCAGCCTGCGTGCGCTCAACAGCAGTGCCAGCATCAGGATCACGCCGCCGGCCATCAGGGCGGTCCGCAGCCCGGCGTGCCCGGAAACCGAACCGGAATCCGCGGCCAGGGCGGGCTCGACCTCGGAGCGCGCGGGCGGACTCGCCAGCGCCACCGAGGAATTCGCGGCGCCGGCACCACCGTCGGGCATGCTGCCCACGGTCGCCCCGGCGGGCAGCGCGAAGGCGTAGTCGAGCAGCTTGGCCGCCTGCTCCCACGGCCGGAAGGGCCGCACATCCGCCTTGAGCAGCGTCACCACATAGCGGTGGCCATTGCGCTGCGCGGCCGCGACGAAGGTCTGCCGGGCGTCGTCGGTGTAGCCGGTCTTGCCGCCGATCGCGCCGTCGTACTCGTAGAGCAGATGGTTGTCGTTGGCGATGGGGAAGCCCGGATGATCCTTGTCGTCAGGGTTTTTCGGGTCGGCCGGGAAGCCGGGGAAGTCCACCTGCTCGGTGTGGATCAGATCCGCGAACAGCGGCAGCGTCATGGCGTGCCGGAACAGCAGCGCCAGGTCGTAGGCCGAGGTGCTCATGCCCGGCCCATCCAGCCCCGACGGCGTGGCGGCCCGAGTGTCCAAGGCCTGCAGCTGTTTCGCCAGCGCGTTCATCTTGGCGACGGTGGCGTCCTCCCCGCCCAGCTGGGTCGAGATGGCATGCGCCGCATCATTTCCCGACGCCATGATCAGCGCCTGGAACAGCTGCTTGTTGGTGTAGTGCCCGCCCGGCCCGATGCCGACCCGGGTGCCGTCGGCATTGGCGTCGTCCTGCGTGCCGATCACCGTCTTGTCCAGATCCAGCGCCGGGATCGCCACCGACGCCAGCAGCACCTTGATGGTGGAGGCGGGCCGGTAGCGCCCGTGCGGATCCTTGGCCGCGATGACCTTCCCGGTATCCAGATCGGCCACCTCCCACGCGGTGGCCGAAATGCCCTCCGGCAGTGGCCCGGCCCCGGACGGCAGGATCACCCCGCACCCGCTCAGCTGCTTGCCCCCGACCGCCGGATCGGCGATCGGCAGCGCCGCCGGCGCCGTCTGACCCGGCTCCGGCACCTCGGAGGTGTCGATGGGCGGCGGCGGCGCGGTCTTGTTCGGGCAGCTGTCGGTATTGGGCGTGGTGAACGGCGTTGTCGTGGTGGCGGGTTGGGCCTGGGCGGCGCCCGGTAGCGGCCCGGAGGCGACCCCCGCGAACACGCTGAGACCGGCCGCCAGGGTTACGGCGATGACAAGGGCGGCACGCCGGCGGCCGGCGGCGGCCGGGCGCGCGGTGCGACGCGGATACCTGCGGATACTCATCGCGCCCGACTCTATAGCCGACCGGTCGCCCCCGGCGTGCGATGTCCCGCGGTGCGGTCGCGACCGTGTCGGCGTGGGAGCGGCTAGTTCCCGGCGTGGGCGACCGGGCAGCCGTGGGCCAGGGGGCCGAGCAGCTTGTTGTTGTCGTAGAAGTGCTCGAGCTCGAGGATGCGCAGGTCCTCGGAGACCTTGGCGATGGTGACGCCGGTCATCTCGATCATTTCGCCGGTGGGCTGGTGGCCCTTGTACTCGCCCTCGTACCGGCCCCAGTGGCGCCACTTGAAGGTGACGGTCGGCGGGCCCGACAGCACCTCGAGCACCTCCCAGAAGAAGCCGCCCGGGAACGCGGTGTGGAAGATCTTGTGCGAGGTCTCGAAGGTCTCGCTCTCGACGTCGTAGTAGGGGTTCTCGCCGATCAGGATGTTGTAGGACCCGATGCGCGCGAATTCCTCTGCGTCCTGCCAGTTTCCGCCGTTGACGCGGCCGCGGTAGTGCTCGGCCACCAGCGAGACCCAGGTGGCCGGATCCTTCTTGTGCGAGACCTCCATCTCGAAGACCTTCACCAGCTCTTCGACGATGTGCTCCAGCGAATCCGGCGCGTGCTGGGTGGTGCGCTCGGCCGGGATTACCACCTTGCTCAGGTGGTAATCGGGTACGCCCTCGCGCCACTCCTCGGCGCCGGCGGCGGCGATGACGGCGTCGCGGCCCTGCAGGTGCAGCGGGGTCTCGACGGATTCGGTTGCTTGGTCGGTCATTTCGTGCCTCACGTGTCCAGACCCCTTGGGGGGTCGGCGATCTCAGAAACGGACCGCATGACGGTAGCAGTACGAAGTCTTCATGTCGCGACAAGCATTTGGGACTTCATTTCCAGATGGCGGAATGGTGACACGCCCCATCGTGGCCCTGTCCAATCCATGACACGACAAGAATTGACAGTCTCTACCAAATGAGAGACGCTCTCATTATCGAGAAGATTCCAAATGATTGGAACTGTCATGAAAGCTCAGGGAGTGCGCCGCTGGCTGGCGCTGGGAGCCCTGGCGGTAGCCATGCTGACCATCGGCCTCGACGTCACCGTGCTCACCGTCGCCCTGCCCACCCTCGCGGTCGACCTGCACGCCGATACCTCCGCACTGCAGTGGTTCAGCAGCGCCTACACCCTGGCCCTGGCCGCCTGCATGCTCCCCGCGGGAGCCCTGGGCGACCGGTACGGCCGCAAGAAATTCCTGCTCGGAGCACTCGTCCTGTTCGGCGTGGCATCCGTGGCCTGTGCGTTCGCCACCTCCTCGGGCCAGCTCATCGCGGGCCGCGTGGTGCTCGGCCTGGCCGCCGCGGTCATGGTGCCCCTGTCCATGGCGGTGCTGCCCCACCTCTTCCCGGAACAGCGCGAGCGGCAGCGCGCCATCACCATCTGGATCACCTCGACCGCCATCGGCCTGCCGCTGGGCCCGATCGTCGGCGGCTGGCTGCTGCAGCACTACTGGTGGGGCTCGGCCTTCCTGCTCAATGTGCCGCTGGTGATCATCGGCGCGACCGCCGTGGCCCTGCTGGTCCCGGAATCCCGCAGCGAGAACACCTTCCGCATCGATCTGCCCGGCGCCCTGCTGTCCGCGGCCGGAATGCTCGGCATCACTTACGGTTTCATTCGATGCGGCCAGGAGGGCTGGGGCGACGCCGCGGCCTGGACCGCCATTGGCGCGGGCGTTGTGCTGGGCGCGGCGTTCGTGCTGTGGCAGCGCCGCACCGCACACCCGCTGGTTGATCTCGGACTCTTCGGCGAGGCCGGATTCCGCTGGGGCACAGTGTTCATGGTGCTGGTCAACTTCGCGATGTTCGGCCTGTTCTTCACCATGCCGCAGTACTTCCAGGCCGTGCTCGGCGCCGACACTCTCGGCAGCGGCCTGCGACTGCTGCCACTCATCGCGGGTCTCGCGATCGGCTCCCGGGCGGTGGACCGGCTGTTGCCGAAGACCGGCGTCCGCACCGTGCTGATCGCCGGATTCGTCTTGCTCGCAGCGGGTCTCGGCATGGGCGCGCTCATCACCGTCGACAGCGGCTACGGATTCGCGGCCGTCGCGCTGGTGCTGCTCGGCGTCGGCATGGGCTTCGTGATGCCCGCAGCCATGGGCGCGGCCACCGACGATCTCACCCCCGAGCGGGCCGGCTCCGGCTCCGCGCTGCTGCAGGCACTGCGTCAGGCGGGCGGCACCATCGGCGTCGCCATCCTCGGCACCGTGCTCTCCACCCGGTACCGGTCCGGTCTCGGCGACTTCGACCGCGCCCCCATCTCCGACGGAGTCAACGCCGGTGTCGGCATGGCCCGAAAGCTCGGCGACCCGGCCCTGCTGGCCCACGTGCAGAGCGCCTTCGTCGACGGCATGAGCGCCATGCTCTGGGTGTGCGCCGCCATCTGCGCGGTCGCGGCGATCCTGGCCGCCTTCGTCATCCGTGGCAAGGATCCCGTCGTACCCGCAGAGCTCGATGCGGGAGAATCGGTCCATGTCGGCTGAGACTGCCTCCGCGACGCCTCCGGCCCCGGTGAAAACCGCGGCCGGAGGCGGTCTGCGCGAACGGAAGAAGGAACGCACCCGTCGCACCATCCGCACGGAGGCCTTCCGGCTGTTCCGGGAGCAGGGCTACACCGAGACCACGGTCGAGCAGATCGCCGCCGCCGCCGATATCTCGCCGAGCACGTTCTTCCGCTACTTCCCCTCCAAGGAGCAGGTGGCGCTGGCCGACGATCTGGACCCGCTGATGGTCGCGGCCATCGAGGCCCAGCCGAAGGAACTGTCCCTGCTCGCCGCGTTCAAGCAGGCGACGCTGGACGCCTTCGCCGCGCTCAGCCCGGAGGAGTTCGCGTTCGAGAAGGAACGCGTGGAGTTGCTCTACTCGGTGCCGGAGCTGCGCGGCGCCGTCGCCCAGGAGATTCAGCGCAATGTGGGCATGATCGCCGAGATCGCGGCACGCTGGACCGGCCGCGCCACAGACGATTTCGAGGTACTTGCCTTCGCCGGCGCGCTCACCGGCGCCATGATGGCGTTCATCGACCGCGATCCGTTCTCCTCCGAGCAGATCATCCGGGTCATCGAATTCCTGGAAGCGGGCCTGTCCGAACTCTAGGCCTGCCGCACGCTGACCAGCCGCGCCACCGTGTCATCGGTCATGGTCTCGAAGAACCCGCCGATCACGTCCTCGATCTCGCCCACCGATTCGGCGCAGTACAGGATCGGCTGATAGTGGGTGATGTCGTAGGCGATGGTCCCCATGGCGTGAATGTCCAGCGGCCGCAGCTCGGCCCGCCGGAACTCCTCGATCTCCCCGAACGAGGACAGCAAACCCGCACCGTAGCAACGCACTTCGCCGTACTCGCGCAGCACGCCGAACTCCATCGAGAACCAGAACACGTCGGCCAGGAACTTCAGCGCCCGCTCGGTCTCCAGCCGCGCCACCGCCGCGCCGACCGTCTCGTACACGGCCGCGAAACGCGGACTGGCCAATTGATTGGCGTGCCCGAGGATTTCGTGGACGGCGTCCGGCTCCGGCGTGTAGAGCGGCGCGGAGTGATGGCGAATGTACTGGGTGGAGTGGAAGGTCCGGTCGGCGAACGAGCCGAAGAACTCGCGCAGCGGCACCAGCCCGGCCGCGGGCGCGTACCGGAAACCGGTGAGCGGCACCAGCTTCGAGGTCACCTCGTCGAGCTGCGGAATATGGTCGGAGGGCAGCGCGAGCCGCTCGGCCGCCGCGATCACCTCCGCGCACGCGTAGCGCGCCCGCTTGCGCGCCAGTTCGGCGGAGACGATCCGCCACACCTCCTGCTCCTCCGGGGTGTAGTCGATGCGCGGCACCCGAGCCCCGGGACGGTATTCCAGGGCCATGGCGGCGATCGCATTGCGGCGCGTCCGGTAGACGGGGTCGTGCACTCCCGGATGCTCGTCGCTCAAGTGCACTGTCACGTCGCCGTCGGCCCCCTTCGTGACCGGCGAGTACAGCTGAGCCTCGGTGAACATACTTCGATGCAATCACCGGTATGTGATCTAGACAACAAAAGGCCGCCCAGCTGGTCAGATTGACCAGCTGGGCGGCCTCGGTGTCGGTATTCGACGAGCGGTGAGCCGCCGTCAGCTAGGCATTCGTATCCGTAGTGACCTGCCGGTCCCGCACCGGACCCGTTTGCAGCCGGGTCGATGCGAGGCGGGGCTCAGTCAGCGGGGCGCGTTGGCCGGGTCGAGCAGGGTCGGGGTGCGGCCCTCGCGGTGCGCCTGCTTGGCGTCCTCGAAGAACTCCCGGCTGAACAGCGCCGACAGCACGGCGATGCCGCCGCGGTGAATCCGGAACTCGCTCTTGGTGCTCGAACCGGTGAGCCGGATGACGCGGCCGGCGGCGTGCTGCGGGCGGGCCATGTCCTTGACTCGGCCGCGGCCGGTCCAGGCCAGTTCGGTCTGGTCGATGACCGCGTCCTCGGGGACCAGCAGCTTGACCATGGCGTGGTCGAGATCGGCGTGCACCACGATCTCCTGCTCGCCCTCGATCCAGGGCGAGCGCAGGTCGATGACGACGCTGCCGTAGCGGGCCTTCACCTCGAACGAGGAGGAGTGGGTCCAGTCGCCCAGGTGCTTGGCGGTGGCGTGGTCGGTGTGGATCTTGACGGTGTCGTTCATGGCCTTCGTCCTTCTCGGAAGTGGTGGTGCTGGTCGGGTTCGCCTGCTCCTCAATAGTGTCACACAGACTAGTAGCATCGCAACTAGTGCTTCGAAACTAGTTTTGAGGCACCTAGTAAGATGAGGGGCATGACAGCATCGACGCAGGCCACACCGTTCAAGCGCTCGCCGCTGGCCATGGCGGTGCTCGGCATCCTGCACCTGGAGCCGATGCATCCCTACGCCATCCAGCGGCGTATCAAGGAGTGGGGCAAGGACAAGGTCGTCAACGTGGGCCAGCGCGCTCAGCTCTACAAGACGATCGCGCGACTGCAGGACGCCGGACTGGTGGCGGTGCGCGAGACCGGCCGTGACCAGCAGTACCCGGAACGCACCGTCTACGAGATCACCGACGCGGGCCGGACGGCCTGCCTCACCTGGATCAACGAGATGGTCAGCACCCCGCGCAACGAATTCCCGGAATTCCCTGCGGCCCTGTCGTTTCTGATGCTGCTGGCCCCCGCGGACGCGTGCACGGAACTCGAGAAGCGCGCCGCCGCGCTGCGCACCGAACTCGAGGCCATCGACTCGGGCATGGCGCAGGCCGGCCAGTTCGGGCTCCCGCGCATCACCATGCTGGAGGACGAATACCAGCGCGCCGTCACAGCGGCCGAATTGCACTGGCTGGAAGGCGTTCTCGCCGACCTCGTCGACGGCAGCCTCACCTGGTCGTGGGAATCGCTGGCGCGCTTCCGGGACCAGACCACCGCTTGACCGGCCGATCCCGGGGAACGACAAAGGCCGCCCGCATCCGAAAGATGCGGGCGGCCTTCGAGTTTCGACTCAGGTTGCTAGCGCGCGAACAGCAGGGCGCGCTTGACTTCCTGGATCGCCTTCGTGACCTCGATGCCACGGGGGCACGCGTCGGTGCAGTTGAAGGTGGTGCGGCAGCGCCAGACACCCTCGACGTCGTTGAGGATGTCGAGACGCTCGCGGGCGCCCTCGTCACGGCTGTCGAAGATGAAGCGGTGCGCGTTCACGATCGCGGCCGGGCCGAAATAGCTGCCGTCGCTCCAGTACACGGGGCAGGAGGTGGTGCAGCAGGCGCACAGGATGCACTTGGTGGTGTCGTCGAAGCGGGCGCGGTCGTGCTGGGACTGGATGCGCTCGAACGTCGGCTCGTTGCCACGGGTGATCAGGTACGGCTTGACGGCCTTGAAGGCGTCGAAGAACGGCTCCATGTTCACCACGAGGTCCTTCTCCACGGGCAGGCCGCGGATCGGCTCGACGGTGACCGTCAGCTCCTTGCCGCCCTTGGGCAGCATGTCCTTCATGAGGATCTTGCACGCCAGGCGGTTCACGCCGTTGATGCGCATGGCATCGGAGCCACACACGCCGTGTGCGCAGGAGCGGCGGAAGGTGAGCGTGCCGTCCAGGTAGGACTTGATGTAGATGAGCACGTTCAGGAACCGGTCGGTCGGCAGCACCGGGACCTTGAAATCGTCCCAGTGCTGGCCCTTCCCGTCCTCCGGATTGAAGCGGGCGATCTTGACCGTGATCATGGTCGACCCGGCCGGCACCGGAGCCGGCTTCTGCGGCGTTTCAGCGACAGCAGTCATCAGTACTTACGCTCCATCGGCTCGTAGCGGGTCTGCACCACCGGCTTGTAGTCCAGGCGGATATCGGAGATGAGCTCCGGGCTGGTCTTGTAGGCCATGGTGTGCCGCATGAAGTTGACGTCGTCGCGGTCCGGGTAGTCCTCGCGCGCGTGGCCGCCGCGAGACTCCTTGCGGTTCACCGCACCCGCCACGGTCACCTCGGCCAGCTCCAGCAGGAAGCCCAGCTCGACGGCCTCGAGCAGGTCGCTGTTGTAGCGACGGCCCTTGTCCTGCACGGTGATCCGCGAGTAGCGCTCCTTGAAGACCTGGATCTCCTCGAGCATGGACTTCAGCGACTCCTCGGTGCGGTACACACCGGCCTTGTCGTCCATGGAGTTCTGCAGCTCGGTGCGGATGTCGGCGACCCGCTCGTTGCCGTGATCGCCGAGCAGACCGGCCAGCCAGTCCTGCACCATCTGCGCCGGGTTCTCCGGCATCTCGACGAACTCGGCGCGCTGGGCGTACTCGGCGGCGGCGATGCCGGCGCGGCGGCCGAACACGTTGATGTCCAGCAGCGAGTTGGTGCCCAGCCGGTTGGCGCCGTGCACGGAGACACAGGCGCACTCACCGGCGGCGTACAGGCCGGGAACGATGTCGGTGTTGTTGCGCAGCACCTCACCGCGGATCCGGGTCGGGATGCCACCCATCACGTAGTGGCAGGTCGGCATGACCGGCACCGGCTCCTTGACCGGGTCCACACCCAGGTAGGTGCGGGCGAACTCGGTGATGTCGGGGAGCTTCTCCTCGAGCACGTCCTCACCGAGGTGGGTCACGTCGATGAGCACGTAGTCCTTGTTCGGGCCCGCGCCGCGGCCCTCACGGACCTCGAGCACCATGGAACGCGCGACGATGTCACGCGGCGCCAGGTCCTTGATGGTCGGCGCGTAGCGCTCCATGAAGCGCTCACCGGAGGCATTGCGGAGGATGCCGCCCTCACCACGCACGGCCTCCGAGATCAGGATGCCCAGGCCCGCGAGGCCTGTCGGGTGGAACTGGTGGAACTCCATGTCCTCCAGCGGAAGTCCCTTGCGGAACACGATCGCCATGCCGTCACCGGTGAGGGTGTGGGCATTGGAGGTGGTCTTGTACATGCGACCCGAACCACCGGTGGCGAAGATGATCGCCTTGGCGTGGAACACGTGCAGATCACCGGTGGCCAGCTCGTAGGCGACCACACCGGTGGCGACGGGGCCACGGTCGGTGTCGGTGAGGATCAGGTCCAGCACGTAGAACTCGTTGAAGAACTGCACGTCGTGCTTGACGCAGTTCTGGTACAGCGTCTGCAGGATCATGTGGCCCGTGCGGTCGGCGGCGTAGCACGCGCGACGCACCGGCGCCTTGCCGTGGTCACGGGTGTGACCGCCGAAGCGACGCTGGTCGATCTTGCCCTCGGGCGTGCGGTTGAACGGCAGGCCCATCTTCTCCAGGTCGAGCACGGCGTCGATGGCCTCCTTGGCCATGATCTCCGCGGCGTCCTGGTCGACCAGGTAGTCACCACCCTTGACGGTGTCGAAGGTGTGCCACTCCCAGTTGTCCTCTTCGACATTCGCGAGCGCTGCGCACATACCGCCCTGCGCCGCACCGGTGTGCGAGCGGGTCGGGTAGAGCTTGGTCAGCACGGCGGTGCGGACCCGAGGACCGGCCTCGATCGCCGCACGCATTCCAGCGCCACCGGCACCGACGATCACGACGTCGTAGCGGTGCTCCTGAATCGGTCGGGATTCACTCATCGAGGTGGCCTGTTCCTAACTGATGTTGGGGTCGAAGGTGAAGATCACGTAGGTGCCGGTGACCATGACCAGGATCATGGACACGACCAGCAGCGTCTTCAGCCAGAAGCGGGTGGAGTCCTTGCGCGCGTAGTCGTCGATGACGGTGCGCAGGCCGTTGCCGCCGTGCAGCTGGGCCAGCCACAGCATGGTGAGGTCCCAGATCTGCCAGAACGGCGAGGCCCAGCGGCCGGCGACGAACGCGAAGTTCAGGCGGTGCACACCACCGTCGAGCATCAGCATGATCGTCATGTGGCCGATGACCAGCACGACCAGCAGCAGGCCGGAGGCGCGCATGAACAGCCAGGCGTACTTCTCGAAGTTGTTGCCGCCGGTGCGGCGCGGGGCGCGCGGGGCGTCGAGGGAGGCGGGGCGGTCGTAGGACTTGCCGAGAACGGGTGCGGTCATGTCGGCTCTCAATTCGTCAGCAGGTAGAAGAACTGGCGGCCGACACCGGCGCCGGCGACGAGGATCCAGATCGCGAGGACGATCCAGAGCATCTGCCGCTGGTAGCGCGGGCCCTGCGACCAGAAGTCGATCAGGATGATGCGGATGCCGTTGAACGCGTGGAACAGCACGCAGACAACCAGGCCCATCTCCATCAGGGCGACGACGGGGTTCTTGTAGGTCTCGATCGCGCGGTCGTAGGTGTCCGGGCTGACTCGCACCAACGCGGTATCGAGGACGTGGACGAACAGGAAGAAGAAGATCGTCACGCCGGTGATGCGGTGCAGAGCCCAGGACCACATGCCGGGGTCGCCTCGGTACAGGGTCCGCTTCGGCTTGGCCGGAGCTTCTAGCGTGGTCATAGAGTGCGGTGCCTCCAACGTCGTTGATGGACCCGGTCAGAATCCGGCGCGGAGCCTTCGGACTGTCGAAACCACCTGCTCACGAGCGGAATCAAACGTCCGGTGGCAGTGCTGCAGGCCCGCTGTCGGGTACCTGAACCGATCTGTTGTGAACTCTAAACCCCGCTGTGAAGGGGAACTAATTCGGCGTGCCGCTCGTTGGCCCAAATTGTTGTGAGTTAGGTTTGCCTTTCCTGATTTTAGCGACCAGGCAGAACGCCTGGCGCATGGGCATCGTCACGTCCATGGGAGGATGGTCCGAAATGTCGGATATTGATTGGAAATCCCTGCGTGGCAAGGCTTTTGAAGTCATGCAAGAGGCTTATGCCCCTTACTCCCGATTCCCTGTCGGGGCCGCGGCTCTCACCTCCGACGATCGCGTGGTGAGCGGCTGCAATGTGGAAAATATCTCATACGGTTTGGGCCTCTGTGCCGAATGTGTACTGGTGGGTAACTTGATTTCGACCGGAGGCGGGCGTCTCCGGGCGGTCTCCGTCTGCGACTCGCGGGGTGCCGTGCTCATGCCCTGTGGGCGCTGCCGGCAGATCCTGCTCGAACACGGCGGCGGTGAGTTGCTCGTCGATCACCACGGCGGCCCCGTCACGCTGAACACCCTGCTGCCGGACTCGTTCGGGCCCGGCGACCTCGCCGCCGGGCAGCTCTGAGTCGAGCTGCAATCCTTGATCTCGCGGTTGGGCAATCACATCCATCGGTGCCCGATGGCTATAACAGCTGATCGCCGTGGCGCGCGCGGGAATTCGTGCGTAGTGGGCCGGACGCATGCCAGGGTGGAGGGTGTGAGTGTGCACTCGGCGGTGGACGTGATTCGGGCCAAGCGTGACGGCGGAGAACTCAGCGACGCGCAGATCGATTGGGTGGTGGACGCGTTCACCCGCGGCGAGGTGGCCGACGAGCAGATGTCGGCGCTGGCCATGGCCATCGTGTGGCGCGGCATGACCCGGCGCGAGACCGCGCGCTGGACCAGGGCCATGATCGACTCCGGGAAGCGTTTGGACTTCACCGACCTGGGCCGCCCGACCGTCGACAAGCATTCCACCGGCGGGGTAGGGGACAAGATCACGCTGCCGCTGGCGCCGCTGGTCGCGGCCTGCGGGGCCGCCGTGCCCCAGCTGTCCGGGCGCGGGTTGGGGCACACCGGCGGCACTCTCGACAAGCTGGAGGCCATTCCCGGCTGGCAGGCCGACATTCCGATCGACCGCATGCGGAAACTGCTGTCGGACCCCGCAGTCGGGGCCGTGGTGTGCGCCGCCGGCGCCGACCTCGCGCCCGCCGACCGGCGGCTGTACGCGCTGCGTGACGTGACCGGGACCGTGGAATCCATCCCCCTGATCGCCAGCTCCATCATGAGCAAGAAGATCGCCGAGGGCACCGGGGCGCTGGTGCTGGACGTGAAGGTCGGGCGCGGCGCCTTCCTGAAGGAGCTCGACCAGGCGCGCGAACTGGCCACCGCCATGGTCGAACTCGGCACCGACGCGGGCGTGCGGACGGTGGCGCTGCTCACCGCCATGGACACCCCGCTCGGCCACACCGCCGGCAACGCCCTGGAGGTCTGCGAATCCTTGGACGTGCTGGCGGGCGGCGGCCCCGCCGACGTCGTCGACCTCACCCTCGCGCTGGCGCGGGAGATGCTGGCGCAGGCCGGGATCACCGATATCGACCCGGCCGACGTCCTCGCCGACGGCCGTGCCATGGATCAGTGGCGGGCCATCGTGCGCGCCCAGGGCGGTGACCCGGACGCGCCGCTGCCGCAGGCGCGCCACACCGAAACCCTGCGTGCCCCCGCCGCGGGCACGCTCACCCGGCTCGATGCCCTCGATGTCGGGCTGGCCGCGTGGCGGCTGGGTGCGGGCCGGGCCCGGCAGGGCGATCCGGTGCAGGCCGGGGCCGGTATCGAAATGCATGCCAAGCCAGGCGATTCCATCGATTCAGGGCAGCCGCTGCTGACCCTGCACACCGATACCCCCGAGGCGTTCCCGGTCGCGCTGGAGATTCTGGAGGGTGCTTTCACCATCGCCGAGACCGGGCCGATGGAGCCCCAGCCGCTGATCCTGGGCCGCATCACCGCCTGACCGGGGCCTCCGCACCGGCCTAGCCTGGGATTGTGAAGCACAGAACCGATTTCCGGGGCCGGGCCGCGGTGGCGGCCGCGTTGGGCGTGTTAGGCATCGTCGTGCCGCTGGGTGCGGTGCTGCCCGCCGCGTGGTCGCCGGCGCCTAGCGCGCAGGCTTCGCCCGTGGAGAACATTCCGTCCGATCCCTCTGGGGACCGCCAGCCGAACTCGCTCTCGCGCGGCGACGCCACCCCGCCGTCGACGGAGAAGGCCAAGCCCGCACCCGTCTACACCAATTGTGAACAGGTGTGGGCGCACGGCGGGGGCCCGATCTACGTGGGCCAGCCCGGGTACTCGGTGCTGCTCGACCCGGAGGGGACCGGCGTCGCCTGCTCCCGCTAGCCGATCGCGGGTGCCCACCAGGTGAAGGATCCGTACTGGTCAGCAACGTGGGGGCAACGACATGCCGAACTGTGGGGTGAGTCCGGTCAACCGCCCTGCTACCGAACGAGAATGCGGCTAACGTTGCTACATGACTGGACCGACGCCCCTCACTCTCGCTTCGATCCGCCAGGCTCCGAAGGCGGTCCTGCACGATCATCTGGACGGCGGGCTGCGCCCCGCGACCGTGCTGGAGCTCGCCCGCGAATGCGGATACGACCAGCTACCGGCAGGCGATGCCGACTCTTTGGCGGACTGGTTCCGGGACGCGGCCGACAGCGGCTCGCTCGAGCGCTACCTCGAGACCTTCGCGCACACCGTCGCCGTCATGCAGACCCCCGAGGGCCTGCGCCGGGTCGCCCGCGAATGCGCCGAGGACCTCGCCGCCGACGGTGTCGTGTACGCCGAGGTGCGGTTCGCGCCCGAACAGCACCTCGAGAACGGGCTCACCCTCGACGAGGTGGTCGAGCACACCATCGCCGGATTCCGGGAGGGCGAGGCCCTGGCGGCCGCCGCCGGCACCCCGATCCGGATGGTCTGCCTGCTCACCGCCATGCGGCACGCGGCCCGCTCCCGGGAGATCGCCGAACTCACCGTGCGCTGGCGCGACCGCGGGGTCGGCGGTTTCGACATCGCGGGCGCGGAGGCCGGCTTCCCGCCCAGCCGCCACCTCGACGCCTTCGACTACATGCGGGCCAACCTGGCGCACTTCACGATTCACGCGGGCGAGGCCTTCGGGCTGCCGTCCATTCAAGAGGCCGTCGCGTTCTGCGGCTGTGATCGCCTGGGTCACGGCGTGCGCATCACCGACGACATCACCGATTCCGCCGACGGGCCGCGGCTCGGCGTGGTCGCGAACTATGTGCGGGACATGCGAATCCCGCTCGAACTGTGCCCGTCCTCGAACGTGCAGACCGGCGCGGTGCCCTCGCTCGACAAGCACCCCTTCGACCTGCTGGCCCGCCTGCGCTTCCGGGTCACGGTGAACACCGACAACCGGTTGATGAGCGACACCACCATGAGCAAGGAGATGCTCAAGCTGTCGGAGACCTTCGGCTACGGCTGGACCGACCTGGAACGCTTCACCATCAATGCCATGAAGTCGGCGTTCATCCCGTTCCCGGACCGCCTGCGCCTGATCGACGAGGTGATCAAGCCCGGCTATGCGGTGTTGCTGGGATAGCTTGCCCCGGAACGAAATTCGGGCCACACCCGGAGGTGCGGCCCGAATCGTGTGGTAGATCAGGCCTTCTGCAGACGGCCTTCGAACGCCGACTCCAGGACCTTCCAGGCATCCGACTCCGCCGCGAACGGCGGGTTGGGGGCCATCCGGGTCGGGTCCGGGTTGAGCAGGTAGGAGACGTACCAGCCCAGCGGCGTGGACACGGCCAGCGCCGATTCGACCGAGTCGTCCTCGGCGTAATCGGCTGCGTCGGTGAACAATTCGACCGCCAGATCGAGCTGGTCGGTGTCCACGGCCTTGGGGCCGGTGGCCAGGTCCTCGGACAGGCCGGGCAGGACGTAGACGTTCTCCTCGTCGACCTCGACATCGAGGGAGCCGTCCACGGCGGCGGTCTGGACCTCGCCGTAGGTGCTCACCCGGGACAGATCGTGGTCGTGATCGTCGGCCAGGTAGCGGGCCAGGGCGCGCTCGGAACCGAAGACCGTGATGCTGCCGTTCTTGCCCAGGAAGATGGGCTCGTCGTCGACGTAGCAGCGCAGGGTGAAGAAGGTGCCGTCGGAGGTGACGATCTTGACCGGGTCGATGCCGACCTCGTGCCAGAACGAGAGCTCCTCGTCTTCGTCGTCCTCGTCCAGGTCGACGGTCTCGATCTCGTCGTCATCGCTCTCGGCCGCGTCCTCGGCGTCCACGATGTTCTCCTGCGCGGCAAGCAGTTCCGCCTCGGCGACCGCGACCGCGTCGGCGTCCACCTCCGGAACCGTCACCACCGAGTCGATGGCGTCGATGACCGCTTCCCAATCCTTGGCGATGGCCGCGCCGATCTGGTCCCACAGCTCCTCGCCCTCGCGGCCCAGGAAGGCGCTCACGCCGCTGGGCAGCGCGCCCAGCACCGGGTGCGAGCCGAAGAACTTGGTGACGGTGTCGAGTTCACACACGTCGCCGATATTGCGGACCATCTCGAGGGTCTCCTCGAGCTCGGAGACCACCTCCGGGTCCGGGTCGTCGGCGGCCAGCTCGGGCACGCCGACCAGATCGAAGACGTACTGCTCCTCCGGCTCCAGTTCGGCCGCCGACAATCCGGCGATGATCTTCCAGGCCGGATGATCCACCAGATCGTTGTCGGAGTTGGTGCGGATGAACGCGGCCAGCTCCGCGACGGAGTCGAAACCGTACAGGTCTTCCTCGTGACCGAGGAACGCCTGCCACTCATCGTCACCGTCTCGCCAGCGGGGTGCCCAGAGGGTGACAAGATCGCCTTTGGTCAGGCCGAGCGCGATCGGGACGATGTCTCCAGAAGCCATGACGGGAAGCCTATCCAGTCGTCGCGTCAGGCACTATCCGGGCCGCCCCCCAACCTCTCGAATTGTCTCCGCGGGAGCCAGCGAGTCGTTCAATCGGGCAACGATTCGGGAGCGCTGCGCGGTCGCCTCCGCGGCCGCCCGCCGACACGCCCACAGGATCAGCCGCGACACCTCGGCGGGGGCGTGGGAGGTCACCGAATCGGCCAGCCACAGCCCGGTGAGCGCGCCGTCACCGTCGACTTCCGCGGTGACCGAACCGTCCTCGGAGCTGCAGCGGCCGCGAATCCGGGACAGGGCGTGCAGCGTGGCCTCGAGCGTTTCCAGCTTGTCGTTGATGCCTCCGACCAGGGCGTCCAGCTCGGCGCTCACCGGTTCCGCCACCAACCGGACGGTCCGGTATCGGCGTCGTCGAGCCGATCCAGCTCGTCCGCCGCGGCCTGCCGGGTGGGCAGGCCCAGCCGGTCCAGCAACGCCTCCGGGACACCCGCCTCGGCCAGCTGCTCACGCCGGCGCGCGCGGGCCGCGAGGGCCGAGCGCTGGGTCAGCCGCAGGATCTCGGCCGCGAGAGCTGATGCGCCGTAGCGGTATTCACCACGCTCGAACCGGATCTCCACCGGCAGGCCCCGATCGGTGGCGCGCACCGTCACCGTGCCGGATCGATTGGCGGCCGCGGCGACGGTCACCGCCGGAACCTGTGGTGACGTCATCCCGTCTCCCTTCGAAACGCCTGCTCGTGAAAGAATGTCCGGGCCGTGGGGCCGATCGAACCTAGGCCGTGGGCCGGTAGAAGCCGAGGAATCGCATCCCGATGTTCTCGGTCCGGATCGGCCCGACCTGAACCGGATCACCTGCCTCGATCAGTTGCCCGTTCCCGATCACCATGGCGACATGGCCGTCCCACACCGCCAGATCTCCGGGCATCAAGTCCCCTGGACCGATTCGCGCGTGTCCGTACCCCTGCTCCTGCGCCAGCCGCGGCAGTGAAACGCCCGCCTGCGCGTAGGCCCACTGGGTCAGGCCACTGCAGTCCATCCCCACCCCGGGCGTCTCCCCGCCCCACGCGTACGGGGTCCCCACCGCGCTCAACGCATTCCGAACCGCATCCGCCGCGCGCTGATTCGGCGCCTCGACGGTGCTCCCGTCCGGCAGCGTCACCTGTACCCCGCCCCCTTGCGCCCGCGTGATCGTCGAATCATGGCTGCGATCAGAGGTCTTCGGCGTCGTCACCGACGCCGGATCGGTGTGCGGTCCGCCCGGCGAGGAACCGGACCCGAGCAGCGCGTCCCCGGCCGCCGCGATCGTGTCCCCGGCGGCGGCGACCGTGCCCCCGGCCGCCGCGATGCTCGGCTCAGCCCACGGCGCGCCATCCATCGGCAGGCTCGCCGCCGGCACGACCACCGCCTCGCCCGACCCGTCGGCGGCGGGCGTCACCCGACCGGACGCCGGGACCGGCCGGGCCAGCTCCCGCAGCGCCGCCGCCTCCGAATCCAGTTCGGCCCGTACCCGCTCGACCACCCGCATGGCCCGCCCAACGTGATCGATCGCCGACTCCACGAGGGCCGCGACGCCGCCCGCGGTCACCGCGTTCGCCCCGAGCGCCTCCGCCTCGGCCGTGAACGACCGCAGAATCTCCTCCACCTCCCGCCGCCCGGCCGCCGCCTCCGCGTCCGCCCGCTCCACGATCGCCGCCATGCCCCGCCCCCGCTCCGAAACCGTTGCGCCCGAAGTCCGCACCCGCAGCGCCTCATCCAAGGCCGCATCCCCGGCCCGCCCCCGCCACGCGTCGTACATCCGATCGATCCCCGCCCGGTTCTCGGCCTGCACCTGATCCACGGCGGCGGATACCGCCCGCAACACCCCGGCCGCCCCCGACCCGCCCCCGGCCCCGAAACTCCGCAGCAGATCGACGATCGGCTCCGCCAACGCCCCCACATCCGGCTCCCCGCTCATCCGCCCGCCCCCGTCCGAGTCCCCCTGCGCTCCCGCCTCTTTCGATCCACCCCGCCGCACCGCCCCGGCGCGCGCCCCGAGCCCGCCGAGCCTGGCGCCGGGCGGTCGATGGCCGGCGGTGGACGCCCGCCGGCGAGTTGTTCTGCCGCCCAGGGGATGTCCGCTGCGGCTGTCATGCGCTCAACTCCGGGGCCGCGAGCGTGGCGGCGTACGCGCCGTCGTGGGCGGTGTAGGCGGTCGTCGCGGTGCCGGTCGCGGCGCTCATGGCGACCAGGGCGGCCGCGACCTCGCCGAGGTCGGTGACGTGGGTGGCGTGGGCCTCGGCGTAGGCGGTGAGGAAGTCGGCGCCGATGAGGCCGAAGGCGGGGGCGAGTAGGCCGGGGGCGGCGGTGGCGGCGTGTGTGGTGGCGGCGGTGAGCTCCGCCGCGAGGACGGTGGTGGTCGTCGCGTAGGCGGTGAGACCGTCGGGATGGATCGAGAGGCGGTGCATGAATGCCCCCTTCATGCCGGTCGTGGATCGGATGTGGTCCACGGGCTTGGACGCGGGGCGGGGGCGGGTGGTTCCCGGGGTGGAGGAAATCAGCCGGGCGGGGATCGTGGATGGCCGTGCTGACCTATGGTTTTCGTATGCGCACACTCGTCGTGGACCACCCGCTCGCTGCCGCATTGCTGACCACGATGCGAGATGCCCGGACGACCAATCCGACATTCCGGGCCGCGCTCCGGGACCTGACCGGGATCCTGGTGTACGAGGCCATGCGGGATGCCCCGGTGGAGCGCTTCCCGATCGCCACGCCGGTGGCCGCCGCGGAGGGGACCCGGCTGAATGCGCCGCCCCTGCTGGTGCCGGTGCTGCGCGCGGGACTCGGCATGGTGGAGACCGCCGAGAACCTGATTCCCGATGTGCGGATCGGATTCGTGGGGCTGGCCCGTGACGAGGAGACGCATCAGCCGACGCCCTACATGGAGTCGCTACCCGACGACCTGTCCGACACCCCGGTCATGGTGCTCGACCCCATGCTCGCCACCGGCGGTTCCATGGTCTACACCCTGGACCTGCTGGCCGCCCGCAATGCCCGCGACGTCACGGTGCTGTGCGTGGTCGCCGCGCCGGAAGGCATTGCCGCTCTGGAGAAGTCGGGCCACGCCAGGCTTCTGGTCACCGCCTCGGTGGACCTCGGCCTCAACTCCGACGCCTACATCGTCCCCGGTCTCGGTGACGCGGGTGATCGCCAATTCGGCCCCCGCTGAATCACTCGACGCGAGGCCGAAGCGAAATCACCGGGGGCCGAAGCGAATCAGAGGGCGACGCAGGCCGATCCGAGGTTGATGCCGGTGCCGATGTCGACGGGCTGCCGGATCTGAGCGGTCGCGTTCGGCTGGACGGCGTAGATGTAGGTGGGCTTCGTCGAGGATGGCGTCCAGGTGGCCTTCGCGACGCCGCCGGAGGGCTTCGCCTCGGCGAATCCGCTGGGCCCCTGGCCTTCCTCGAAGAAGTAGACCGTCTGGCTGTCGTCGTCCACCGTCACGGTCACGGTGTACGAGCAGGTCGTTCCGTACCGGTGGGCGCCGAGGGTGGTCGCGGGCGCGATCGCGATGCTGGTGACGGTCGCCGAGGCCGGTGCGGCCAGGGCGGTCACGCTCACGGCGACACCGAGTGCCGCCGCGCCCGCGAAGACGCCTTTCATCATGGGAGACTTGCGAATTCGCGTCATGGTGTATCGATCTCCTGCCTGGGGGTCCGGAATCGAACTCATGGTTCATTCGTCGGATGATCCCCAGAGATCGTTAGCGGCGGTAGCGGCCCCCAAAACTGGGGGCAGGCCACCGATGCGGTCCGTTCAGAGCTTCTCGCAGAACTGCCGCATCTCGGAGAGTCGTTGCGCCGCAGCGATCTTCGCGGTCGAGAGCGTCGAGCGATCCGTCACCGGCACGAAGGTTTCCAGATAACACTTGAGCTTCGGCTCGGTCCCGGACGGCCGGATCACCAACCGCAGCGTCGGACCCTCGAAAACCAGTGCGTCGGTACGCATCTGCCCGCGCAGCTGACCCATATCGGTGCAGCTCACCGCCTCCCCGGCGATCTCCGCCGGCGGCAGCTCCCGCAGCCGCGCCACCGCGGCCGCTGCTGCACCGGCATCCGGCAGCCGCAGCGACACCTGATCACCGGCGTGCACACCGAATTCGACCGCGTAGTCGTCGAGGGCATCGAGCAGCGTCCGGCCCTCCGCCTTCGTCTGCGCCATCAGATCGGCCGCGACGACCGCGGCGGAGATCCCGTCCTTGTCGCGCACCGCGGCCGGGTCCACGCAGTGCCCGATCGCCTCCTCGTACGCGTACACCAGCCCCGCACCCGCCCGGGCCAGCCACTTGAATCCGGTCAGCGTCTCCGCGTACCGCGCCCCACGGGCGGGAGCCAGCTTGCTCAACAGCCGTGACGACACGATGGTCGTGGCCACCAGCGAATCGGGTGCGGCCGTCCGCAACACGAAATCGCCCAGCAGCACCCCGGTTTCGTCGCCGCGCAGCATCCGCCACCCGGCGGGCCCCCGTACTCCGAGGGCGCAGCGATCGGCGTCCGGATCGAGCGCGATGGCGATATCCGCGTCCAGGCGGTCGGCCAGGGCGAGCAGCAGATCCGACGCCCCCGGCTCCTCGGGATTCGGGAACGCCACCGTCGGAAAATCGGGATCCGGCGCGAATTGCTCGGTGACCACCAGCACTTCACTGAAGCCGGCGGCCCGGAGCGCGGCCACCGCCAGTTCCCCGCCGACACCGTGCATGGCGGTCAGCGCGATCCGGATGTCACTGCGTTGCCGAGCCGCGCCGCCGATCAGGCTGGGCAGCAAAGCGACCCGGGCCAGATAGCGGCGGACGATCTCCTCGCCCAGCTCCTCCTCGGGCGTGCCCGCGGGCAGTCCCAGCATGCTCGGATCCGGGGCGGTCGGGCCGGGGTCGGTGCGGGGAATCCGCCCGGTGACAGCGTCGATACACCGCTCGATCTCGGCGTCCGCGGGCGGGACGAGCTGGGAGCCGCCGTCGAGATAGACCTTGTAGCCGTTGTCGCTCGCGGGATTGTGGGAGGCGGTGATCTGCACTCCCGCAACAGCTTTCAGCTCACGGACCGCGAAGGCCACCACCGGCGTGGGCAGGGGGCGGGGGAGCGTGAGCACCGAGAACCCGGCCGCCGCGAAGACTTCCGCCGTCGCGGCGGCGAATTCGGCGGAGCCATGGCGGGCGTCACGGCCCACGATCACCAGTCCGCCACCCAGGCAGCGGTCGCGCAGCCAGGCGGCGATACCGGCGGACGCCCGCGACACGGTGTCCACGTTCATGCCGTCCGGGCCGTCCTGGAGCGGACCGCGCAGCCCGGCGGTTCCGAAGCGCAGCATCCCGGCGCGCCTAGAGGCGTTCCAGCACGCTGCGCAGCAGTTTGCCCAATCGCGGTGCGGCGGCGTGGCCTTCGGCCAGCACTTCGGCGTGCGACAGGTGCGCGCCGGTGACCCCGGCGGCCAGGTTGGTGACCAGCGAGATGCCGAGCACCTTGGCTCCGCCCTCGCGGCAGGCGATGGCCTCGAGCACGGTGGACATGCCGACCAGGTCCGCGCCCATGGTGCGCAGCATGCGGATCTCGGCGGGGGTCTCGTACTGCGGCCCGGTCAGGCCCGCGTACACGCCCTCGGTCAGGCTGGGGTCGAGTTCCTTTGCCAGCGCCCGCAATTCGGGATCCCAGGCGTCGACGAGGTCGACGAAGTGCGCGCCCTCGATGGGAGTACGACCGGTCAGATTGATGTGGTCGTTGATGAGCACCGCCTCGCCGACCGACAGTCCGTCGCGAATGCCGCCCGCGGCATTGGTCAGCAGCACGGTCTGCGCGCCCGCGGCCAGCGCGGTACGCACGTTGTGGACGACCTGGCTCGGCGCATGGCCCTCGTAGAGATGCTGACGGCCCATGAGCAGCAGCACCGGCGCGTCACCGACCGTGACGGAGTGAATGGTGCCCTGATGCCCCTGTGCGGTGGGCGACCCGAATCCCGGCACCTCGGCCATGGGAATCGACGTCGCCGGCTCACCGATCTCGGCGGCAGCCTCCTGCCAGCCGGACCCCAGCACCACGGCAATCCGGTGCTGCTGCACTCCCGTTCGTTGCGCAATGGCTTCGGCGGCTAGTTCGGAAACCCCGCCCATGGCCTTCTCGGCTAGCATGTCGCCCACCCTAGCCGTGTTTGATTGCCTCTGCTTCGCTACGGCGGGTTCGCCGGCTTGCTACCCGCGAGTAGAAACACCTGTTGAGAGCGCTACCCTCTGCCCATGCCGTATTTGAAGCGTGACGGGGACGTGTTCGTGCTGTTCCTCGGGACCGAGGGCCAGACCATCGACAGCGAGAACCGCTTCCATCCCGACTGGATCACCGAGGTCCACGCGCTGCTCGACGAGGTCGAGGCGTCCGAGGGCCCGGCAGCTCTGGTGGTCACCGCTGACGGCAAGTTCTTCTCCAACGGCCTCGACACCGACTGGCTGTTCGGCAATTTCGACCAGAACTGCTGGTATCTGGACCGCGTGCACTCGCTCTACAGCCGCCTGCTGGCTTTCGGTCTGCCCACGGTCGCCGCGGTGAA
This sequence comes from Nocardia niigatensis NBRC 100131, assembly GCF_000308655.1. Classification (GTDB taxonomy): domain Bacteria; phylum Actinomycetota; class Actinomycetes; order Mycobacteriales; family Mycobacteriaceae; genus Nocardia; species Nocardia niigatensis. The sequence continues at coordinate 79,826 of NZ_BAGC01000010.1, forward strand.
CGGGCACGCTTTCGGCGCCGGCGCCATGCTCGCCACCTCCTGTGACTTCCGGGTCATGCGCGCCGACCGCGGTTTCTGGTGCCTGCCCGAGGTGCACCTGGGTATGCCGTTCACCGTCGCCATGAACGCGCTGCTGACCAACCGGCTGGTCAATCAGGTCGCGGTGGAGGCCATGACCACCGGCCGCCGCTACGCCGCCGATGACGCCATCGTCGCCGGCATCGTGGATGCCAAGGCGGATGCTGACGTGTTGCTCGCCACCGCGATCGCGCGCGCCGACCTGCTCAAGGGCAACCGCAAGCCGAACCTGCCGGTCATCAAGCGCGCCCTGCACCAGCAGGCCCTGGCCGGGCTGGCCGTGGAGACCACCCCGGAAAACCTGGCCTTCAACCCGTAGGGTCGGTTCCTTCCGGTTCGCGGACCTGCTGCGACAGAGTTGCGCGGCAGTGCGAGACTGTTGGGATGTCACCATCGCGCAACGGCGATGACCGGAGATCCTGCGTACCGATCGGTCGGCACGACTCGTCCGTGTCGTCGTCGAGCGCTGCCGTGGCCTCGCCGGATCCGGCCCTGCTCGCCGCGGCCGACGCGGCCATCGCCGGATACCGCGACCAATTGATCGCCCTCTCCCATGACATTCACGCCGAACCCGAACTGGCCTTCGAGGAATTCCGCAGCGTCGCAAAGACAATCGAGCCGCTGCGGGAACGTGGATTCCGGATCGAATCCGGCGTGGCCGAGCTGCCGACCGCATTCACCGCCGAATACGGCAGCGGAGACCTGGTAGTCGGTATTTGCGCGGAATACGACGCGCTCCCCGAAATCGGCCACGCCTGCGGCCACAACATCATCGCCGCCGCCGGTGTCGGCGCGGCCCTCGGCCTGGCCGCGGTCGCCGACGCCTGCGGCATCACGGTGAAGGTGCTCGGCACGCCCGCCGAGGAGTCCGGCGGCGGCAAGGTGCTCATGCTCGACCGCGGCGTCTTCGACGATGTCGCCATGGCCATGATGGTGCATCCGGGCCCGGAAGATATCGCCGGTGCGCATTCCCTGGCCCTCGCCGATGTGTCGGTGCTTTTCCACGGCCGTGAATCGCATGCCAGCGCCGCCCCGCAATACGGGCGGAATGCCCTCGACGCGGTGACCGTCGCGCAAGTTGCTTTGGGTTTGCTACGTCAACATCTGCTGCCCGGACAGCAGCTGCACGGTATAGTCGGATCGGGCGGCGTAGCCCCTAATATCGTGCCCGGTCACGCGGAACTGCTGTATTACCTACGTGCGGTCGACTCCGCGACCCTCGATGATCTGATGCAACGAGCGTCGGCTTGTTTCGAGGCTGGTGCCCTGGCGACCGGATGCACACACGAAATCCGGAAGCTCGCGCCGACATATACCGAGCTCACTCCCGATAGCGGATTACTGTGTGCCTATCGCGAGCAGATAGTCGCACTCGGACGCGAGCCCATCGCCCCGGAATTCGAGGCGGCACGGCCGCTGGGCAGCACCGATATGGGCAATATCACCAACGTCATCGCCGGTATTCATCCGGTCATCGGCATCGATGCCGGGGGCGCGGTGACCCACCAGCCCGCGTTCGCGGCCGCCGCCGTGAACGCGTCCGCCGATCGCGCCGTCCTGGACGGGGCAACGGCATTGGCTCGCACAGCGATACAGATCGCAGGCGACAAATTGCACAGGGACAGGTTGTCGGAACGAGTCATTCAACGGCAGTTTCAGCGACAGGAGGACATTCGGTGAGCACAACCGGCCGGTCCGCGGCGCGCGTCAACGGACCACTGGCGGCGTCGTGCGTGAGCACGCAGACGCCGGCCGGCGCCGCGATGGAACCGGCGACCGGGCACGAGGCGGTGGAGTCCTGGCTCGCGGAGCACACGGACGACCTCATGGCGTGGCGCCGGCACATCCACGCCAACCCGGAGCTTTCCCGAACCGAGTTCGGCACCACCGAATTCGTGGAGTCGTGGCTGATCAAGGCCGGGCTCGAGCCGCGCAAGCTACCCAGCGGCACCGGCCTGATCGTCGATCTCGGCCCCGAGGGCCCGCGCATCGGCCTGCGCGCCGACATGGACGCGCTGCCGCTCCAGGAGTACACCGGGCTGCCGTTCGCCTCCACCGTGCCGGGCGTCTCGCACGCCTGCGGGCACGACGCGCACACCACGATTCTGCTCGGCACCGCGCTGGCGCTGGCCGAGATGGACGAGCTTCCGGTCGGCGTGCGGCTGGTGTTCCAGCACGCCGAGGAGGTCATGCCCGGCGGCGCTGTCGACATGGTCGCCGCGGGCGCCATGGAAGACGTCTCGCGCATGTTCGCACTGCACTGCGACCCGCGGCTGGAGGTGGGCCGGGTCGGCATCCGGGTCGGCCCGATCACCTCGGCCGCCGACACCGTGGAGCTGGTGCTGGACTCGCCCGGCGGCCACACCTCCCGCCCGCACCTGACCAGCGACCTGGTCTACGCCATCGGCACGGTCATCACCGGCCTGCCCGGCCTGCTCTCGCGCCGCATCGACCCGCGCACCAGCACAGTCATGGTGTGGGGCGCGGTGTCGGCGGGCAAGGCGCCCAACGCGATTCCGCAGACCGGCATGCTCACCGGCACCGTCCGCACCGGCGATCACGCCACCTGGTCGCTGCTCGAGCCCATGGTCCGCGAGATCGTCGAGGGCCTGCTGGCGCCGACCGGCGTGCGCTACCAGCTCAACTACAAGCGCGGCGTGCCGCCGGTCGTCAACGACGAGCAGGCCGTGCGCATGTTCGAGGACGCCATCCGCGGTCTCGGCCCCGACGCCCTCGCCGACACCCCGCAGTCCGGCGGCGGCGAGGACTTCTCCTGGTACCTGGAGGAGGTCCCCGGGGCCATGGCCCGCCTGGGCGTCTGGTCCGGTCAGGGCGAGCAGCTCGATCTGCACCAGCCCACCTTCGACATCGACGAGCGCGCCCTCGCCGCCGGTGTCCGGGTCTTCACCAACATCGTGTTGAACGGCTGACCCCGCACAGCAGAGCAGCCGGGCCGCGCTGGAAAGTGCGGCCCGGCTTCATGTTTCGGGTAACTACTTCGCCTTCTTGGCGATGTCGCCCCAGGCGTGCCAGCGGTCGATCTCGATCCAGGCCGAGACGCGCTTCTGGTCGCGGACGCCGTAGGGCCCGCCCGTGTAGTGCTCGGCGATGCGGTCGATGACCGCGGAGTCCGGGTCGTTCTCGAGGGACACGACGCGGCCCTGCACGCTGACGTGGCTGTACCAGTTGTCGCCGTCGGTGATGGTCAGGCTGACGCGCGGATCCTTGCGCAGGTAGTCCAGGCGCTTGCGGAAGTCGGCCAGGTTCACCAGGATTCGGCCGTTCTCGTACAGGTACCAGGTGGCGACCGAAACCGGCTGGCCATCGGGGCGGTTCGAGGCGAAGACCGCGGGGTTGGGGCGGGCCAGAAACTCGGCGATGGGCGCGGGCACGGGCGTGGTGGGCATCGTGTTCCTCTCGGACGGTTCGACAGATCGTTCCTGTCCCGCAACAGCGGTGCCGCACCGAATCTTCCGGCCGTGCCGCACCGCTCCGGAGCGGTGCGGCGGCGCTTCCCTACGGCCCGAAGGTGCCCGGGCCGACGTTCTTGCTGTTGCGGGTGCGTAGCGCGTGCGTGTAATCGCTTGGCGCGCCTGCCTTCTCGGCGGCGTCGGCGATGACGCCCAGGTAGCGCGCGGAGGGTAGTCCGCCCTCGTAGGCGTCCAGGACGTAGAGCCACGCCAGCACCGGCTCGCTGCCGGTGCCCGCGTTCGGGGTGACGCGCAGGCGGATCTTCTTGTGGATACCGAAGTCAGACCCCTCCCAGCGGTCGAGGCTCAGTTCGTCCTCACCCGGAACGTCGTAGAGCACCACGAAGACCCGTTGTCCGGCCTCTTCGACCACCGTCGCCAGCGGTCCCTCCCAGCCGATGTCGTCCCCGGCGAAGGTGAGTCGCCACCCTTCCAGCCAGCCGGTTCCGTACACAGGGGAGTGCGGACAGCGCTTGAGCATCTGCTCGGGATCCATGTTGGATCCATAGGCGGCGTAAATCGGCACCAGGAAAGCCTATCGAACAAACCCGGAAGACCATCCCCGATCCCGATCACAAGGCGGTTCGTGTGGGCCGGATCGGTAGCCGCCGGATCGCCGGAAAGCTCTTCCGCCCCGCTCGATGCCCGTTCTTCCTGCGGTGACGGGGAGTTCGCGCGCAACCCGTCATGACACGCCGCCTCCCCGAATGGGATGCGCCACAGTGCGAAAATTGTCCGGAGACTCGGTTAAAGCCGAGAGTAGCTGCGGGGATAACGTGGTAATCCGGCACCGGAGATCCCGGGCGCCGACCCTGAAAGCGGAGGAACAATGACCCGCATTGCGATCATCGGTGGCGGCCCCGCCGGCTATGAAGCGGCGCTGGTGGCGGCACAGCACGGCGCGCCGGTCACGCTGATCGACAGTGACGGCATCGGCGGCGCGTGCGTGCTGTGGGATTGCGTGCCGTCCAAGACCTTCATCGCCTCCACCGGCGTGCGCACCGATCTGCGCCGCGCCCGCGACCTGGGCATCACCGTGCATCCCTCGCAGGCGCAGGTCCGCCTGGCCGAGGTGAACTCCCGTGTGAAGGCGCTCGCGCAGGCGCAGTCCTCGGACATTCGCGCCAAGCTGCAGACCGCCGGGGTAACCGTGCTGTCCGGCTACGGCGAACTCATCGACCAGGCCCCCGGCCTGGCCACCCACCTGGTGAAGGCCACCCTCGCCGACGGTCAGGAGCGGGTCATCGAGGCCGAGGTGGTGCTCATCGCCACCGGCGCCAGCCCGCGCGTGCTGGCCGGCGCGGAACCCGACGGAGAGCGAATCCTGAACTGGCGCCAGCTCTACGACCTCAAGGAGCTGCCCGAGACCCTGGTGGTGGTCGGCTCGGGTGTGACCGGCGCCGAATTCGTCTCCGCCTACACCGAGATGGGCGTGCAGGTGAAACTCGTGTCCAGCCGCGACCGCGTGCTCCCCGGCGAGGACGCCGACGCCGCCCTGGTGCTGGAGGAGGCGCTCGCCGAGCGCGGTGTGGAGCTGGTCAAGCACGCCCGCGCCGACGCGGTGGAGCGCACCGCCGAGGGCATCGTGGTGAAGCTGTCCGACGGCCGTAACATCACCGGCACCCACGCGCTCATGACCGTCGGTTCCATCCCGAATACCAACGGGCTGGGCCTGGAACGGCTCGGGATCGAGCTGGACAAGGGTGGATACCTGCGGGTGGACCGGGTTTCGCGCACCACCGCGCCGGGCGTCTACGCGGCCGGCGACTGCACCGGCCTGCTGCCGCTGGCCTCGGTGGCCGCCATGCAGGGCCGCATCGCGATGTACCACGCGCTGGGTGAGGGCGTGCAGCCGATTCGCCTGAAGACCGTTGCGTCCGCGGTGTTCACGCGCCCGGAGATCGCGACCGTCGGCGTCTCGCAGACCGCCATCGACAATGGCGAGGTCCCGGCCCGCACCGTCATGCTGCCGCTGAACACCAACCCGCGGGCCAAGATGTCGGGCCTGCGCCGCGGTTTCGTGAAGATCTTCTGCCGCCCCGCCACCGGCGTGGTGATCGGCGGCGTGGTGGTGGCCCCGATCGCCTCCGAGCTGATCCTGCCGATCGCGCTGGCGGTGCAGAACAACCTCACGGTGAACGATCTGGCGCAGACCTTCTCGGTGTATCCGTCGCTCACCGGATCGGTCACCGAGGCCGCGCGTCAGCTCATGCGGCACGACGATCTGGACTAGCCCAACGTGTTTCGGACCCCTTTGTCACCGGCCCGTCTTGCTGCCTTGTCTCCCTTGTGATTAAGTTCGCGGCGGAAGCGATCGGCAGGGCGGTCGCGAGCGTTACGTAACGGGGGGTTCTCAATTCTCCTCCGATGTGAGGCTCTTCGATGCCCCGGAGCGATCGTGCCGCCGAGGGACGAAGGAATTGAGCGAAACGTGAAGCACCGCAAGCCGAGTCGGATCAAGGCGAGCACCTCCCTGACGCTGGCCGGTGCGGCCGCGGTGGTGTCGCTGCTGTCCGCGCCCGCCAACGCCGCCCCCGCCGACCCGGGCGCGGTCCCGGCGGATCAGCAGCAGCCCGACGGCACCCAGCCGACCACCGAGACGCCGGCCCCTGACGCCAAGGCGCAGGTCGTGCCCGCGCCCAAGCCGGAGAACGTGCAGCCGGGCACCACCAAGCCGCAGCAGAGCCAGCCGGGCGTCACCACCCCGACCACGCCGAACACCCCGGCGCCGGACAACGGGGCGGCCAAGCCGGACACGGGTCAGCCGCAGGGCGCGACTCAGGACGGCACCACCCCCAAGCCGGATGCCAACGCGCCCAAGAGCGATCAGAACGTGCAGCCGGCGGGCACCGACCCGCAGCAGCCCAAGTCGGTGCGGCCCTCGCAGCCGGGTGTGACCGTGCCGCGCGTGGCGCCGCTGCCGGTGCCGGGTCAGTCGACCCAGGCCCAGCCCGCGGTGACCACCCCGCAGCCGAACCAGCCGGGGCAGCAGACCCAGCCGGGCCAGACCCCCTCGGGTCAGCAGGGCACCCAGCCGGTGAAGCCGAACGACCAGAACGCGCAGCCGGCCGTCACCACCCCGAACCAGGACCCGGGCGTGGACACCATGACCGGCCAGCCGACCGTCACCCCGCAGCAGCAGCCGCACTGGCAGTCGCCCGCGGTGGACGCCGCCCCGGCCGCGCCGGTGGTCGAGATGACCGGTCCGCACACCGAGCTCGGCGTCAACCTCGACGGCGGCGCGGTGCTGCCGGGCTGGGCCGCCAACACCCACCACTTCAGCAATCTGGACGGGTACGTCGGCACCATCGGCTACACCACCCCGAGCGGCATCGGTGAGGCCGGTATGTCGCTGGACTTCACCACGGTCAACCAGATCAAGGTGACCGCGTTCGCCGGCAACGGCCCGGACAACGACCAGAAGATGGAGTTCGTGCTGGACACGGCCGCGGCCAACAAGGCCAAGGCCGATGCCGAGAACTTCATCCGGCTGATGCCGGGCGGCGCTACTGTCCTGGAGGCCGCGGCCCAGATTGGTAAGCTCCCCGAGGGTGACCGGCCGTCGCAGACGGTCGACGTCGCCGGGGTGACCGCTCAGGTGGGCGGCTCGGTTCAGTACTGACAGGTCCTTCGGGGACCGACGCGGTCCCGGCAGGGGCAGCGTTGTCGCGTGGGGCGGTCGGGAGCGACCGCCCCCACGTGTCTGTGGCGAAAGGACGGGTGATGGTTTCGGGCAAGGACGAATCCGCCGACCGTCAGGTATCCGAGGGCGGGCGACCGGAATCGACCGGGCAGCCGGATTCCGGATTCGGGCCCTCGCTCAACGATTTCGGGCCGTCCCTCAATGATTTCGGCCCGTCGCTGAACGACTTCGGTCCCGCGCCCGCCGCCGACGCCCCGGGCTGGATGCCCGCGCCCGGCCCGCAGAGTCCCGATCTGGCCTGGCGTCCCGCGGGCGCGCCGCCGCAGTTCCGCGCGCCGGACGCGTGGCAGCCGGTCACCGGTCAGTACCCGCCCGTCAACGGCATGTCCACGGGCCAGTATCCGGCCGTGGCCGCCACCGGAGAGCCCGCGAGTACCGCGGATGTCGAACAGACCGTGAGAATCCCGCCTGGCGGGTCGCACGCGGCCGGCGTGGACGCGCCGACCCCGCCGCGCGGCCCCGAGCCGGCCGGATCCGCCGGCGCCGATCCGGCGGCCGTCGAACGGAATTCGGCGGGCGACGACGAGACCGCCGAGCCGGACCGGCCCGCGGATTCCTGGTGGCGCTCCGCGCCCAGCGGCTTCCCGCCCGTGCCGCCGTCGGAATCGGCTGCTGCCCAGGAGGAGTCGCTGTCCTGGGCCGACGATCCGATCGCCAAGGCGCTGGCGCCGAAAACCCCGGTGCCGCAGAGCAAGCCGGAATCCGAGGGCCCGCCGTGGCGCCGGATCGGGCTGATCGCGGGCGCGGTGGTCGTCGTGCTGGCGGTGGCCGGCGGTGCGGTCTTCGCCATCACCCGCGGCAAGAGCGATTCCTCGGTCGCCGGCGCCACCACCGTCGGCGCGTCCCTGCCCACCGACGCCGCGCTGAGCTGTCCGGCCAAGCAGGACGGCAAGCTCACCATCGGCAACGGCGCGGGGGGCAACGGCAGCGGCGTGGACGCGATTCTCGGCTTCGAGCACGCCTTCTACGTGGACCGCAACGGCGCCAAGGCGCGCACGTTCGTGGTGCCCGAGGCGACGACGGTGCAGCCCGCCGATGTCATCCAGCACAAGGGCATCGATCTGCTGAAGCCCGGCACCACCTACTGCCTGAAGATCGTGGAGATCGCGCCCGAGTCCTACACCGTGGACATCACCGAACATCACGCGGACGGCACCACCGACGTCTACGGCGAGCACATCGCCACCACGGTGCGTGACGGTAAACACCTGATCCTGTCGATCGAGTAGCGGACCTGGGCCTCTCGGGTCCGGGTGGCCGGTCCACCGGCGGTGAAGTGGACATTTCGTCCCATGATTTGGGAATGGGATTTCATATCCTGGTAGCCGTGTGACATGGTGGAATTTCGCATACCCCGGCCTCGCCTTCGGAGGTGTTTCATGTCCGCGACCTTCCCGCCCCTCGCACGGCGTCTCGACGGCCTGCAGAGCTCGGCGATCCGTGACCTGCTCAAGCTCACCTCGCGCGCGGACATCATCAGCTTGGCCGGAGGTTTGCCGGACGCCGAACTCATGCCCCGCGATCGCATCGCGGTAGCCGCCGACGCGGCGCTGTCCGACCGCTCCCGACTCCAGTACACCGAGTCCCCGGGCTGGGGTCCGCTGCGCGAGGTGCTGGCCGCCCGTGAGTCCGGCCGGCTGGGCCGCGCGGTCCCGGTCGAGCAGATCTTCGTGACCCACGGCTCGCAGCAGGCGCTGTCGCTGCTGTCGGAGGTGCTGCTCGATCCGGGCGCGCTGGTCGTCGTGGAAGATCCCGCGTATGTCGGTGCGCTGCAGGTCTTCCGGGCCGCCGGTGCCCGCATCGTGGCGGTGCCCCTGGACGCCGAGGGCATGTGCCTGGACGCCCTGCGTGAGCTGCTGGCGGCGGGGGAGCGGCCCGCGGTGGTCCACACGGTCAGCAACTTCCACAATCCGGGCGGGGTCACCCTGAGTCCCGAGCGCCGCGGTGAACTCGCGAAGCTGGCCGAGCAGTACGGCTTCTGGATCATCGAGGACGACCCGTACGGCGAACTCTGGTTCGACCAGCCCTCACCCGCGCCGGTGGCGAACTACTCGCCCAACGCGATCCGCCTCTCCAGCGCCTCCAAGATCCTGGCGCCGACCCTGCGCGCCGGCTGGATGATCGCGCCCACGCAGGTCTGCCGCGCGGTGGAACTGCTCAAGCAGGGCGCGGACCTGTGCGGTTCGGCGCTCACCCAGCAGATCACCGCCGACCTGCTCGCCGACACCGAGTGGCTTGCCGCCCATGTGGATTCGGTCCGTCAGGTCTACGGCACCCGGGCCAAGGCTCTCGTCGGCGCCATGCGCGCCCGCTTCGGCGACCGGGTGTCCAGCACCGACGCCGCCGGCGGCATGTTCGTGTGGGTCGACTTCACCGACGGCACCGACACCTCCGCCCTGCTGCCGCGTGCCCTCGACGCGGGCGTCGCCTACGTTCCGGGCAACGCCTTCGCCGTCTCCACGGATTACACCCACTCGATGCGGCTGTGCTTCACCACCTCCGACGAGGCGACGCTGACCGAAGCCGTCGATCGGCTGGCCGAGGCTCACGCCCAGTCGTAGGTGCGCGCCACCGCCTTGTTCCACTCGCTCAGCAGGCGGTCGCGGTCGGCGGCCGGCATGGCCGGGGTCCAGCGTTTGTCCTCGGCCCAGTTGGCGCGGATGTCCTCGGTGGAGGACCAGTAGTCCACCGCGAGACCCGCCGCGTAGGCCGCGCCCAGGGCCGTGGTCTCGGTGACGACCGGCCGGACCACGGTGGCGTCGAGGATGTCGGACTGGAACTGCATGAGCAGTTCGTTGACCACCATGCCGCCGTCGACCTTGAGGGTCACCTTCTCGACGTCCAGGCGCTGGGCGTCGGCGTCGGCGCGCATGGCGTCGATGACCTCGCGGGTCTGAAAGGCGGTGGCCTCCAGCACGGCGCGGGCCAGATGGCCCTTGGTGACGAAGCGGGTCAGGCCCGCCACGACACCGCGCGCGTCGGGCCGCCAGCGCGGGGCGAACAGACCGGAGAACGCCGGGACCACGTACGCGCCGCCATTGTCGGCGACAGTGCGGGCCAGCGGTTCGATCTCCTCGGCGGTGGAGATGATGCCCAGATTGTCGCGCAGCCACTGCACCAGCGAGCCGGTCACCGCGATGGAACCCTCCAGCGCGTAGACCGCCGGCTGCTCGCCGAGGCGGTAGCAGACGGTGGTGAGCAGCCCGTGCGCACTGAAGACCGGGGTGGTGCCGGTGTTCATGAGCATGAAATTGCCGGTGCCGTAGGTGTTCTTGGTGTCTCCGGGGGACAGGCAGGCCTGACCGAAGGTGGCGGCCTGCTGGTCGCCGAGAATGCCCGCCACGGGTACCCCCGCGAGCGCGCCCGTGGTGATGGGCGCGTAAACCTCCGAGCTGCTGCGGATTTCGGGCAGCATGGCCATGGGCACGCCGAATTCGGCGCAGATCGCCGGATCCCATTGCAGCGTGCGCAGATCCATCAGCATGGTGCGCGAGGCATTGGTGACGTCGGTGATGTGCAGTCCGGTCAGGTTCCACAGGATCCAGCTGTCCATGGTTCCGAAACACAGTTCCCCGGCCTCGGCCCGCTGCCGCGCACCGGGCACGGTATCGAGGATCCAGCGCAGCTTCGGCCCGGCGAAGTAGGTGGACAGCGGCAGGCCGGTGCGGGCGGCGTAGCGGTTCGGGCCCTGGTCGCCGGCGAGCTGCACGGTCAGATCGGCGGTGCGGGTGTCCTGCCAGACGAGGGCGTGGTGAATGGGCTTGCCCGTCGCGCGCTCCCAGACCACGGTGGTCTCCCGCTGATTGGTGATACCGGCGGCGGCCACCTCCGCGGCGCCGATGTCGCAGCTCCGCAAGGCGTCGGCGATCACCGATTCGGTATTGCGCCAAATGGATTCGGGATCGTGCTCCACCCATCCGGGCCGCGGGAAGATCTGTTCGTGTTCCCGCTGAGCGACTCCGGCGATTCGGCCCTGATGATCGAAGATGATGCAGCGACTCGACGTCGTGCCCTGATCGATGGCGGCCACATAGCGACGCATTGATCGAGGCTAACCGACCGGACCTATGGCTGTGGGCTACGGTAGCGCTGGGTAGCCGAAAATTAGCCCGGAGGAGTCTCGCATGACGAATCAACCGCGATCGCAGTTCCTCGGCCCCGAGCAGCGCGAGGCTGCCTGGGGACGGCTCGGCAAGGACACCTTCGACGTCATCGTGATCGGTGGCGGCGTGGTCGGCGCGGGCATCGCCCTCGATGCCGCGACCCGCGGTCTGGAGGTCGCCCTGGTCGAGGCGCGGGATCTGGCCGCGGGCACGTCCAGCCGGTCATCCAAGATGTTCCACGGTGGCCTGCGCTACCTGGAGATGATGGAATTCGGACTGGTCCGTGAGGCTCTCCGGGAACGCGAGCTGGCCCTGTCCACGCTGGCGCCGCACCTGGTGAAGCCGCTGAAATTCCTCTACCCGCTCACCCGCCTCGGCTGGGAACGCCCCTATGTGACCGCCGGGCTGGTGCTCTACGACACCATGGGCGGCGCGAAATCGGTTCCCGGACAGCATCATCTGACCCGCTCGGCAGCGCTGCGCCAGGCGCCCGGCCTCAAGCGGGACGCTCTCACCGGCGGCGTGAACTACTACGACACCGTGGTCGACGACGCCCGCCACACCATGACCGTGGCCCGCACCGCCGCCCACTACGGCGCGGTCATCCGTACTTCGACCCGGGTGACCGGCTTCCTCAGGGAGGCGGACCGGGTGGTCGGAATCAAGGTGCGCGACACCGAGGACGGCCGCACCTGCGAGGTACGCGGCAGTGTCGTCATCAACGCCACCGGCGTGTGGACCGACGAAATCCAGTCGCTCGCACAGCAACGCGGCCGATTCCATGTGCGCGCGTCAAAGGGTGTGCACATCGTGGTCCCGCGCGACCGCATCGCCAGCGACACCTCGCTCATCCTGCGCACCGAGAAGTCCGTGCTCTTCGTCATTGCCTGGAGCACCGACCACTGGATCATCGGCACCACCGACACCGACTGGAACCTCGACCTCGCGCACCCGGCCGCCACCAAATGCGATATCGACTACTTGCTCGAACACGTCAACAAGGTGCTGGTCACCCCGCTCACCACCGGCGACATCACCGGCGTCTACGCGGGCCTGCGGCCGCTGCTCGCGGGGGAGAGCGACGAGACCTCCAAGCTCTCCCGGGAACACGCGGTGGCCCGCATCGCCCCCGGCCTGGTCGCCATCGCCGGCGGCAAGTACACCACCTACCGGGTCATGGCCTACGACGCGGTCGACGAAGCGGCACAGGATATTCCGCGGCGCGTGCCGCCCACCATCACCGAGAAGGTGCCCCTCCTCGGCGCGGACGGCTACCACGCGCTGATGAACCAGACCCCGCACCTGGCCGAGAAATACGGCGTCCACCCGTACCGGATCCAGCATCTGCTCAACCGCTACGGCTCGCTCATCGACGAGGTGCTCGGCCTGGCCGACGGCAAACCCGAACTGCTGCAGGCGATCACGGACTCACCGGGCTACCTTCGGGTGGAGGCCGTCTACGCGGCCGCCGCCGAGGCCGCCCTGCACCTGGACGACATCCTGGCCCGCCGCACCCGCATCTCCATCGAATACGCCCACCGCGGCGTCGATTCCGCCGACGAGGTGGCGCGGCTGGTGGCCCCGGTGCTGGGCTGGTCCGAGGCCGACATCCTGCGCGAGGTGGAGGTCTACACCGCCCGGGTCCGGGCCGAGATCGAATCCCAGACCCAGCCCGACGACGCCTCCGCCGACGCCCTGCGCCTGGAGGCCCCGGAGGCCCGGCGGCAGGTGCGGGACCCGGGTCAGCGCACCAGCCTGTAGTTGAACTCGGTGGTGCCCAGAGCGCCCATCAGCCGCACCCACAACGGCAACATCATCTCGGTGCCGCGGGCGGTGCTGATGTCGCCGAGGTCGATGATGTCGTGCCAGCCGAACTCGCGCAGCAGGCCGCTCACCGTCTCCTTGGCCTCGGCGTCGTTACCGGAGACGAAGATGGTGTGCTCGCCGCCCGCCACCCGGTCCGGGTGCGCCATCAGCTCGGCGGTCACCGTATTGAGCGTCTTCACCACCCGCGCCTCGGGGAACGCCCGCTGCACCTGCTCGCCGACCGAATCCGTATTGCAGATCGTGAGGAACGGCGGGAGGCCCTGGGAGAAGTCCAGCGGATTCGAGAGGTCCACCACCACCTTGCCCGCCAGATGCACCGCCCCCGCCCCGGACAGCGCGGCCACGCTGGCCTGCCCCGCCGTCGCATTGATGATCAACTCCGCCCCGGCGGCCGCCGCGGCCGCGGCGGCCAGCGGCGCCGGGAACGGCTCCTCCGACCGCCCCATCGTGGCCTCGACATCCCGTGTCCCGATCACCACGTCATGTCCCAGTTCCACCAACCGCGCCGACAATGTCCGCCCGACCGCCCCGGTGCCCAGGATTGCGATTCTCATGCCCGCAACCCTAGGCCCGGAAACCGGGCACGCGAACGCATTTCGGCAGCGACGAATCGTGCCGCGCACGTGAAAAATCGGGCCACGGGGGCCGTCAGCGGTGGGGCGGCTGACAGCGGGGACAGAAGTAGATGCCGCGTTCGGCCCGGCCGGCGTGCGCGTCGTCACCGAGCAGATGGACGACCAGGCTGGTGCCGCACCGGGGGCAGGGGCGGCGCTGGCGGCCGTAAGCCAGTGCGCGCCAGGGCGGCTCGTGCGCGGCCTTGACCAGCACGCGGTGCGCCTCGTCGACCAGGGCGGGCAGGTCCTCGATCGCGCCGACCGGGGCGGCGGGGTGGACCCGGCGCAGGAAGCAGATCTCACTGCGGTAGATATTGCCGATGCCGGCCAAGTTGGTCTGGTCGAGCAGCGCCAGGCCGATCGGCCGGTCGGGGTCGGCGGACAGGCGGCGGACCGCCTCGGCGGGATCCCAGTCCGGGCCGAGCAGGTCGGGACCGAGATGATCGGTCGCGGTGCGCTCCTCGGCCCGCCGGAGCACCTCGACCAGGCCCAGCGAGAAGCCGACCGCCTCCGCGTCGGCGGTGGCCAGCACCAGCCGGGCGGTGAAACCCGGCCTGGTCCAGCGCTGTCCGGGCGCGTAGACCCGCCACTCGCCCTCCATCCTCAGGTGCGTGTGGATGCTCAGGTCCGCGGTGCGGACGAACAGGTGCTTGCCGTAGGTGCCGACGCTCTCGACCTCCCGGCCCGCCAGATCGAGCGTCGCGTAGCGCGGCACCCGGAAGTCGCTGCGGGTCAGCACCTTGCCCGCCAACGCCTTTCGGAGGCGGTTGGCGGTGAGGAAGACGGCATCGCCCTCAGGCATGCGGGCTCACGGGCGGCTGCTGCGGGTTCACGGACGACCCCCGCGGCTCACGGGCGGCTCCGTAGCCGGAAGCCCTTCGGCGTCGCCGCGAACCCGGCCTCGGTGAGGAAACCCGCGAAGGTGTTGCCGTGCACCGACTCCCCGTTCACCCGGTCGATGACCAGCGAGTCCACCCGGCGGTCGTGGACCAGCCCGGCCAGGGCGGTGGCCGCCGCGGTCCGCACCGCCGGGTCCTCGGTGAAGGTGAGCAGGGTCTTGCCGCCCCGCTCCAGATACAGCGTGAGTTCACCGCCGACCAGGACCACCAGCGCACCCGCCTTGCGACCCGGGCGGTGTCCCGCACCCTCGGCGGCCGCCTTGGGCCAGGGCAGCGCCGCGCCGTACGGGTTCGCCGGATCACAGGCCGCCAGCGCGACCGCGGCGCCGACCGGCTCGTGCGAGAAGCCGTCGCCCGCCGCGCGCGTGCGATCGGTGTCGAAGGAACGCAGGCGGTCCACCACATCGGTGGTCGAGAACTGCGCGCCGCCCAGGGAATCCACGAAGTACCCGCGCCGGCAGCGGCCGCGATCCTCGAACTCGGTCAGCACCCGGTACATGAGCGCGAAACCGCCCGGCACGCCCTCGCTCTGCACCGAGCCGCGAGTCAGCACCCCGTACCGCTCCAGCAGTACGTCGGCGGTGGCGTGGGCGCGAATCGTGGTGTCGGCCACCCGTTCCGGCAGCAGCGACCAGCGGCCCGACACCTGTGGTGACGCGGTGCGGGCGGGCATGCCGGTGCGCGGCAGGTACATGCGCCCGCGCGGGGTGCGGCGCGGCGTCCGGTGCGCGGTGGTGGTGCGGGCGGTGCCGGCCAGCAGGGCGCGTACGGGAGCGAAGGTGTCGCCGCCGATGTGCCCGGCCCACACCAGATCCCACAGCGCGGCGGTCACGGCGGCCTCGTCCTCGGAGCCGGCGCTGTCGAGCAGCTGCCGGAAGAAGTACGCGCCGCCGGTATTGCCCGGCACGACCTGATACTCGCCTTTCGGCAGCGCGATGCCGAGCGGCCCCGAGCCCCCGCCGTCGAAGTTGCCGAGGCCCACGGTGGTTCCGGTGTTCGTGGAGCCGGCGGTTCCTCCGGAGCCCGGGCCCGTGCCGACGGTGCCGCCGATCACGGTGGCCCCCAACGTCGTCAGCACTCCGATGTGCCGCTCCGTCAGATCGATGTCGTCGGGCGGCGGCAGCGTCAGCCCGGCCTGCTCCGCGGGATGCAGGGCGATCCAGCCGTCCTTGGCGGTGATCGACCCGTGCCCGGACCAGATCACCTCGCCGGTCGCCATGAGCTCGTCCAGCATGGCGGGGGCGTAGTCGCGCACCCGCAGCGGCAGGATCAGCGACTCCCAGGCCGAAGCCGGGATCGGCACGCCCGCAAGCTGTTCCACCACAGCGGCGACACCGTCCACGCCGCGCAGCTCCCCGCTGCCCACATGCTGCCAGGACGGCAGGAAGCGGCCCAGCGCGGCGGTCGCGACCGGTTCCACCTCCTTGCGGGCGGCGGCCAGCGAGCGTCGGCGCAGGCGGCGCAGCACCTCACTGTCGCACCACTCCGCGCCCGCCGCCCCGGGCGTGAATTCGCCCTCCACCACGCGCTTCTCGAGCGCGAGCCGGTGCAGCGCGGTGGCCGCCACCGCCGGGCCGAGCCCGAAGCGATGCGCCGCCTGGGTGAGGGTGAACGGCCCGTGCGTGCGCGCGTAGCGGCCGACCAGATCGCCCAGCGGATCGGCGACCGGTTCGATGAAGGCCGCCGGAACCCCGATGGGCAGCGGCACGCCGAGGGCGTCCCGCAGCCGCGACGCGTCCTCGATGGCCACCCACCACTGCGCCCCCGCGAAGGAAACCTCCAGTGCCCGGCGCGATTTCACCAGTTCGGCG
Organism: Nocardia niigatensis NBRC 100131; assembly: GCF_000308655.1. GTDB lineage: Bacteria > Actinomycetota > Actinomycetes > Mycobacteriales > Mycobacteriaceae > Nocardia > Nocardia niigatensis. The sequence continues at coordinate 96,331 of NZ_BAGC01000010.1, forward strand.
AACCACTCCCGCGGTTCGGCCACGCACCGCTCGGCGGCCTCCTCCGCCGTCAGCGGACCCAGCAGCCGCAGCAGATCGGCCAGCCCCTCCATATCCCGCGCCTGCCGTTCGGGTGTGAGCCGCTGCAGTTCCCGCTCGGTCTGCTCCAGCACCCCGGCATCGAGCAGCTCCCGCAGCTCGACCCGGCCCAGCAGTTCGGCCAGCAGGCTGGAATCCAGGGACAGCGCGGCCGCCCGGCGTTCGGCGAGCGGGCTGTCGCCCTCGTACATGAACTGCCCGATGTAGTCGAAGAGCAGCGAATTCGCGAACGGCGAGGGCGCGGCCGTCTCCACCTCGACCAGCCGGATCTGCCGGCGCGCCACCCGGCCCAGCAGGTCCCGCAGCGACGGCAGGTCGTAGACGTCCTGCAGGCACTCCCGCACGGTCTCCAGCAGGATCGGGAACTCGGGGAACTTGCGCGCCACGTCCAGCAGCTGTGCCGCCCGCTGCCGCTGCTGCCACAGCGGCGCGCGCTTGCCCGGATCCCGCCGCGGCAGCAGCAGCGCCCGCGCCGCGCACTCCCGGAACCGCGACGCGAAAAGCGCGGAGCCGCCGACCTGTTCGGTCACCAGATCGTCGATCTCATCGGTCTCGAATACGAACAGCTCGGCCCCCGGCGGATCGTCGGTGGTGTCCGGCAGACGCACCACGATCCCGTCGTCCGACGGCGTGGGCGCGGCGTCCACCCCGAACCGCTCGCGCAGCCGGGCCGCGACCGCCAGCGCCCACGGCGCGTGCACCGGAAGCCCGTAGGGCGAGTGCAGCACCACCCGCCAGTCGCCCAGTTCGTCCCGGAACCGCTCCACCACCAGGGTCTTGTCGGTCGGCAGCTGCCCGGTGGCCTCCCGCTGCTCGGCGAGCAGCGCCACCAGGTTCGCCGTCGCGTTCTCGTCCAATCCGCCCTGCAGGGCGACGGTTTCGACCTCCGAGTCCGGTGCGGACTTCTTCGAGCGCGCGGTCTTCTCGACCTCCTGCCCGGCGTGCCGCACGAATTCGCCCAGGGCCGCACCCAATTCGGCCGGGCGTCCGAGCGAATCGCCGTGCCAGAAGGGAAGCCGGCCCGGCAGGCCGAAGGCCGGCGTCACCAGCACCCGGTCGAAGGTGATCTCCTCGATCCGCCAGCTGGTCGCGCCCAGGGCGAAGACGTCCCCGACCCGGGACTCGTAGACCATCTCCTCGTCGAGTTCCCCGACCCGGGAGGCCTTCTCGCCCACCATGAACACCGGGAACAGGCCGCGATCGGGAATCGCGCCGCCCGAGGTCACCGCCAGCCGTTGCGCGCCCGGCCGGCCGGTCAGCGTCCCCGCGTCGCGATCCCACACGATGCGCGGCCGCAGTTCGGCGAATTCGTCGGAGGGGTAGCGGCCCGCCAGCAGATCCAAGACCGACTCATAGGCCGAACGCGGCAGCCCCGCATAGCTTCCCGTGCCGCGCACGGTCTCGAACCAGTCGTCGGCGTCGAGGGGTTCCAGCGCGCAGGCCGCCACCGTCTGCTGGGCGAGAATGTCCAGCGGATGCGCGGGCACCCGCAGTCGCTCGATCTGCCCGGCCGTCATGCGCTGCGATGCCACCGCGCAGTGGATGACATCGGTCCGGTGCTTCGGAAAGATCACGCCCCGCGAGATCTCGCCCACCTGATGGCCGGCCCGTCCCACCCGCTGCAATCCGGAGGCCACCGACGGCGGCGCCTCCACCTGCACCACCAGATCCACCGCGCCCATGTCGATGCCGAGCTCGAGGCTGCTGGTCGCCACCACGCAGCGCAGCCGCCCGCTCTTCAGGTCGTCCTCGATGAGCGCGCGCTGCTCCTTGCTCACCGACCCGTGGTGGGCGCGCGCGAGCAGTGTGGTGGCACCGTGGATCACCTCCGTGGACGCGCCCAGCTGCGCGGGCGGGGCGTGCTCGGTCTCTACCGTCTCCCCGATGCGCGCGGCATACGCCTCGTTGAGCCGCGCCGTGAGCCGCTCGGACAGGCGCCGCGAATTCGCGAACACGATGGACGAGCGATGCTCGAGCACCAGATCCACGATGGCCTCGTCCACGTGCGGCCAGATCGAGCCCGGCTGATCCGAATCCTCCGCGCCCGCATCGGGTTCGGTCATGTCGGCCACCGGCACCCGCACCGACAGATCGAAGGTCTTGGGCGCGGGTGGCGCGACAATGCTGATGGGCGCGCTCCCGACCAGGAACCGCCCCACCTCCTCCGGCGGCCGCACCGTCGCCGACAGCCCGATCCGCTGGGCGGGCCGTTCGAAGCGCGGGGAGGCGGAGCACAGGCGGTCCAGTCGCGCCAATGAAAGCGCCAGGTGCGCACCGCGTTTCGAGCCCGCGATGGCGTGCACCTCGTCCACGATCACCGTGTGCACCGCGCTCAACGTCTCCCGTGCCGCCGAGGTCAGCATGAGGAACAGCGATTCCGGCGTAGTGATCAGAATGTCCGGCGGCGTGCGCTGCATGCTGCGCCGATCCGAGGCGCTGGTGTCACCCGAGCGCACCCCCACCCGGATCTCCGGCGCGGCCACGCCCAGCCGCTTGGCCGTCTGTGTGATCCCCACCAGCGGCGCCCGCAGGTTCCGCTCCACGTCCACGGCCAGCGCCTTGAGCGGCGAGATGTAGAGCACCGATGTCTTGCGCGGCCCCTCGGCCGGTTCCCGGGTGGCCAGCCGGTTGATGGCCCACAGGAACGCCGACAGCGTTTTGCCCGACCCGGTGGGCGCGATGACCAGCGTGTGCTGCCCGGCCGCGATCGACTCCCACGCCCCGAGTTGCGCGGCCGTCGGCGCGGGGAACGCACCGTCGAACCACTCTCGGGTGGCGGGTGAGAACCGATCCATGACCCCCAGTCTGCACCCGCACACCGACAAGACTCCGCCTGCCCGGGCCGCTTCCGGCCGAGGTCGCGGCACCCGTGGCCGGTGCGGGAGCGAAGGGCGGGCAATCGTGATACGCCCTCCAGCGCCGCGCGTAGGCTTCGGACCGTGCAGAAGGTGCTCCGACTCGACCTGGTCAGTCACGGTATGACCGAGGCGATGCGCAAAGCACGATTCCCGGTCGACGAACCCCTGACGGAAGCGGGCCGCCGCGCCGTCTCCGCCTGCGGCCGCCTGAGCGCCGCCCGGGTCGTCACCGCCCCCGAGCGCCGCACCATCGAAACCGCCACCCTCATGGGACTCACGGGCGACGAGGACGACCGACTACGCGATCTCGACGCGGGGGCCTGGCGCGGCGGCGAACTCATGTCCGTGCCGAAGGAAGACCTCTACCTCTGGCTCACCGACCCCGGCTTCCGCGGTCACGGCGGCGAGGCGGTGGTCGACGTCATCGAGCGCACCGGGGAATGGCTCGCCGATATCGCCCTCGACGGCGAACCCACCATCGCCGTCACCCACCCGGCGGTGGTTCGCGCCGCCCTTCTGGTCACCCTCGACGCGCCCGCGAAGTCGTTCTGGCGCATCGATGTTCCGCCCGTGAGCGTCACCCGGCTGCACTATCGCGGTGAATGGACCCTGCACTTCAGTTCGTGATCAGCTCGCGCTGCCACTCGCGATGAGCATGGCGCGCACGGCGTCGGTGATCAGCCGGGCCGGCAGGCTCGGGTCGATGGCACGCTGAATGCCAAGTCCCAGACCGAGACCCAGCACCGCGGTGGCCGCGTCGCCGGCCGGCATCGGCAGGCGCATGCCCATGGAATCGGCCAGCGATTGCAGCTGGGCGGCGACCGTGCCCCTCACCAGGCTCAGGCTCGACACCAGCGCGGCCTGCAGCGCCGGATCGTCACGGGCCACGATGGCGAACTCGAATTCCAGCATGGTCCAGCCGACGTCGCCGAGGGTGCGCTCGGCCCAGTCCTGGAACCGGTCGAGCCGGGCCTCGAGCGTGTCCTCGCCCGCGAGCAGCTCGCTGACCTCCCCGAACTTGGTCTCGTGAATGAGCGCCAGCACCTCGAGGCAGAGCGCTGATTTGGTCCGGAAGTTCGAGTAGACCGCGCCCTTGGAGTACCCGGCCTCCTCGGCGACCCGTTCCAGGCTGGTCTTGGCGTACCCGTCCGTCAGGAACATCTCGCGCGCGGTGGCGAGCAGGTCGGCGCGGGTGCGCGCCTGGCTCTCGGTCCTGGTCAGTCGTGCCATGGCGACGATTCTATGTACTCCAGGATTTGGGATACCGACGGTATGTGAATACTGCTAGTGTGCGAAACCATGAGTAACGGGAACGGATCACCGCGACGTGGCCTCGCCATCGGCTGCGGCGGCACCGTCGGTATGGCCTGGATCGTCGCCGCCCTCGCCGCGGTACAGAACGTGCTCGACTGGGATCCGCGCACGGCCGACGTCATGATCGGCACCTCGGCGGGCGCGGAGGCGCTGACCATGCTGGGCAGCGGCATCGGCGTGGACGAGCTGGTCGCCATGCAGCGCGGCACCTCCGCCGATCCGATCCTCACCGCCCACATGCGTTCGGAGCCGGGGCGATTCCCGCCGCTGCCGCGTCCCGGCCTGGGCGCGCCCGGTCGTGCGGTCCGGGAACTGCTGGCCCGTCCCGGAAATGGTCATGCCCTGCTCACCGCGGGCAGCGGGTTGCTGCCCCAGGGGGCCGGCGACCCGGCCTGGCTCCAGCGACTGGCCGAACGCCTGAACCCTGGCCGGGACTGGGTCCAGCACCCGGCGACCTGGCTGGTGGCCATGGACAATGCCAGCGGTGAGCGAGTGGCCTTCGGCTCCCCGTCGGCGCCGGACGCGAATCTCGGTGCGGCGCTGCGGGCTTCGTGGGCGGTTCCCGGCTGGTTCCCGGCCGTCCCGATCGCGGGCCGGCACTTCATCGACGGCGGCGCGGCCTCCACCGCCTCGGCCGACCTGCTCATCCCGGCCGGGCTCGACGAGGTCGTGGTGCTCGCCCCCATGGCCTCCACCGGCCGCCTGCCCGTCACCGGCCCCGGCCACTTCCTCGAGCGCCAGCTGCGAAACCGTATGAGCGAGAAGCTCGATGCCGAGATCGCCCTGCTGCGCGCCGGCGGCGTGCGGGTGCTGCGCGTCGACGCCACAGCCGAGGATCTCGCGGTCATGGGCCCGAACTTCATGGACGGCCGCCGCCGCCTCGACACCTTCGAACACAGCCTGGGCAGCACCCGCCGCCAGGTCGAGCAGGGAGAGTTCAGATGAGCATCTTCGGAAACGACTACCCCGCCATCGAATTGCGCGGCGCCCGGGTCCTGATCACCGGCGCGGGCCGCGGAATCGGGCAGTGCACCGCCGAGCTGTTCGCGAGAAGGGGCGCCCGGGTCGCCATCGCCGACGTGGACACCGCCGCCGCCCGGGCCGCCGCGGCTGCCCTGGACGCCAGGGCTTTCGAGCTCGACGTGCGCGACCGCACCCGGTGGGACAAGGTCGTGGCCGACTTCGGCCCTGTCGACATCCTGGTCAACAATGCGGGCGTCATGCCCGCCGGCGCCTTCCTCGACGAACCGGACACGGTGGGCCACACCACCATGGACGTCAATGTCTGGGGTCTCATCCACGGCATGCGCGCCGTCGTCCCCGGCATGATCGAGCGCGGCCGCGGGCACGTGGTGAACGTGGCCTCGCTGGCCGGGAAGATCCCGATCCCGGGCCTGGCCGTCTACAACGCCAGCAAGTTCGCGGCCGTGGGCCTCTCGGCCGCGACGCGTCTGGAGTTCGCGCCGCGTGGCGTCAGCGTCAGCTGCGTCATGCCGTCGGCCGTGCGCACCCGCCTGTCCTCGGGCCTGGCCCTGGGCGGCGGCATGCCCACCGTCGACCCGGAGGACGTGGCCGTAGCAGTGCTCGGCACGGTGCGTACCCGCCGCGCCGAGGTCGCCGTCCCGAACTTCCTTGGCCCCATCGATGTCGCCCTGGCCGCAGCGCCCGAGCCCGCGGTTCGCCTGGTGCGCAGGCTCTTCAACGGCGACCGGGCACTGCACCCGGCCGACGAGCAGCTGCGCTCTCGCTACGAGGAGCAGGTGCGCGCCATCGGCGCCGACGAGTAGCCGGCCCGGTCACTCGAACCGAATGCCCTGCGCCAGTGGCAGTTCGGTGGAGTAGTTGACGGTGTTGGTGGCCCGGCGCATGTACGCCTTCCAGGAATCCGACCCGGATTCCCGGCCGCCGCCCGTCTGCTTCTCACCGCCGAACGCGCCGCCGATCTCGGCCCCCGAGGTGCCGATATTGACATTGGCGATGCCGCAGTCCGAGCCGTCCGCGGCCAGGAAACGCTCCGCCTCTCGCTGGTCCCGGGTGAAGATCGACGACGAAAGTCCCTGCGGCACAGCGTTGTGCAGCTCGATGGCGGTATCCAGATCGCGATAGCCGAGCACGTAGAGGATCGGCGCGAAGGTCTCCTCCCGCACCACCGCGGTCTGCGCGGGCATGCGCACCACGGCGGGCCGAACATAGAAGGCGTTCTCGCCCGGCCCCTCGACTCGCTCGCCACCGCAGACCAGTTCACCGCCGTCGGCCAGCGCCCGCTCCAGCGCCGCCCGCATACCGTCGTAGGCCCGCTCGTTGATGAGCGGCCCGACGAGAACGCCCTCCTCCAGCGGATTGCCCACGCGCAGTTGGCGGTAAGCCGTCGAGATCCGATCCAGCAGCGGCGCAGCCACATCCACGTGCGCGATCAGCCGACGCAGCGTCGTGCAGCGCTGACCCGCGGTCCCAGCGGCCGCGAAAACGATTCCCCGCGTGGCCAGTTCGAGATCCGCCGACGGGGTCACGATCGCCGCGTTGTTGCCGCCCAGTTCCAGCAGGCAGCGCCCGAACCGCGCCGCCACCCGTGGCGCGACCTGCCGTCCCATCCGCACCGAACCGGTCGCGCTCACCAGCGCCACGCGCGCATCGTCCACCAGCTGTTCGCCGATCGCCGCCGGACCCTGAATCAGCTGGTGCACTTCGGGATCCGCGCCCACCTCCCGCGCCGCCCGGCGCAGCAGCGCGTGGCACGCGAGCGCGGTCAGTGGCGTCGCCTCCGACGGCTTCCAGACCACAGTGTCCCCGCACACCAGGGCGACCGCGGTATTCCACGCCCACACCGCCACTGGGAAGTTGAACGCCGAGATCACCCCGACCACCCCGAGCGGATGCCAGGTCTCCATGAGCCGGTGCCCGGGCCGCTCCGACGGCATGGTCCGCCCGTAGAGCTGCCGCGACAGCCCGATCGCGAACTCGCAGATGTCGATCATCTCCTGGACCTCGCCGCGCGCCTCCGCGCCGATCTTGCCCGCCTCCAGGGTGACCAGTTCGCCCAGCTCGTCCTGGTGCGCGGAGAGCAGCGCGGCCAGCCGCCGCACCACCGCGGCCCGCTGCGGCGCCGGCACCGTGCGCCAGCTTCGGAAGGCGGTCTCGGCGCGCGCGATGGCGGCGTCCACCGCGGCGGAATCGCTCGCGCGCAGCGTGATCAGCTCACCGCCGGTGATCGGGGTGCGCGCCGAGAGTTCACCCGGTTCGGGCGTGTCTACCCCGAGCCGTTGCAGCAGCTTCTCCGTGCGCTCACGAAGCTCACGGGTCGCCCCGTCGGTCAGTGCGTGACTCATTACATGCTCCAGGTTGGGTTCCGTCACCGAGTTCGGTTCGCTGCGTTAGCCTTCGCTGATGGCGGATACACCGGCGAAACTTGTACTCGACGACATCGATCGACTGCTGATCCGTGAGCTGATCGCCGATGGCCGCGCCACCCTGTCCAATCTGGCCGAGAAGGCCAACCTTTCGGTGTCCGCGGTGCAGTCTCGGGTGCGGCGGCTCGAGGCGCGGGGCGTGATCCGCGGCTACACCGCGAATGTCGACCCCGAGGCGCTGGGCCAGATGCTGTCGGCTTTCGTCGCGATCACTCCTCTCGACCCCTCGCAACCCGATGACGCACCCGCACTGCTGCAGCACATTCCGGGTATCGAAGCCTGTCATTCGGTCGCCGGCGATGAGAGCTACATGCTGATGGTGCGGGTGGCCTCGCCCAGGCACCTGGAGCAGTTGCTGCAGGAGATCCGCGCGACGGCCAATGTCAGGACGCGTAGCACCATCATTCTGCAGACATTCTATGACAAGTAGCCGCGCCACGGCCGCACACATTCGCGTGTCGACCCAGTCACGGACGTAATTATTCCGGAACTTGTGGGCCTTGCCGTAAAAGTTCATTTACGCTGGGTGGTGTGACCCTCGAACTCGATCGGCTCGGGGCGGCTGCCGAAACCACCCTTGTCACCCCCGCCCGGGTGCATGAGATCCTGTCGGCGAGCATTCTCGCCGATGGCTTCGACCTGGTACTGGACCTGAGTGAATCCCGTGGCCGCCGGCTCGTGGACGCCCGCGACGGCACCGCGTACCTGGACATGTTCGGCTTCTTCGCATCCTCCACGCTGGGCATGAACCACCCGGCCCTGCTGGGCGACAAGCACTTTCTGGCCGGCCTCACCACCGCCGCGCTCAACAAGCCCAGCAACTCCGACATCTACACCGTCGAAATGGCGCGCTTCGTAGACACTTTCGTGCGCGTGCTCGGCGACCCGCGGCTACCGCACCTGTTCTTCATCGACGGCGGCGCCCTCGCCGTCGAGAACGCCCTCAAGGCCGCCTTCGACTGGAAGTCCCGCCACAACGAAATGCACGGGCGCCCAGCCGAACTCGGCACCAAGGTGCTCCACCTGACCGGCGCCTTCCACGGCCGCACCGGCTACACGCTCTCGCTCACCAACACCGACCCGGTCAAGACCGCGCGCTTCCCCACGTTCGACTGGCCGCGCATCGACACCCCGTACACCGGACCCGATCACCCCGACATCGAGGCCGCCGAACGGCACGCCCTCGACCAGGCCCGCCGCGCCTTCGCCGAAAACCCCTACGACATAGCGTGTTTCATTGCCGAACCCATCCAGGGCGAGGGCGGCGACCGGCATCTGCGCCCGGAGTTCCTGCGCGCGATCCAGGACCTCTGCCACGAACACGACGCGCTGTTCATCCTCGACGAGGTGCAGACCGGCGTCGGCATGACCGGCAGCACATGGGCCTACCAGCAGCTCGGTCTCGCGCCCGACGTGGTCGCCTTCGGTAAGAAGACCCAGGTCTGCGGCATCATGGCGGGTGGCCGGGTGGACGAGGTGCCCGACAACGTCTTCCACGTCGGCTCGCGCCTGAACTCCACCTGGGGCGGCAACCTGGCCGACATGGTCCGGGCCCGCCGCGTCTTCGAGGTGATCGAGCACGAGGATCTGGTGGGCCGCGCCCGCGAACTGGGCCCGTACCTGCTCACCCGGCTGACCGAATTGTCCACCGCCCATGCGGAAGTCACCGATCCGCGCGGCCGCGGGCTGATGTGCGCCATCACCCTCGCGACCCCGGAGCTCCGTGACGACGTGGTGAACCGGCTGCGGGAAGAGGAGCGCGTCCTGATCCTCGGCACCGGTGAACGCGGCATCCGCTTCCGGCCGCCGCTGACGGTAACCAGGGCGGAGCTGGACGAGGCCGTGGACGCGCTCGCACGCGTATTGGATTGAGCCGCAACCCGGACCGGCAACGGTCCGGGTTGTCCGTGTTTTCTCGATAGTCGCCTTTGTCCGAAGCGCGTGGCGTGACGCGATACTCGGCAATCCCGCCGCGAACCACCATGTCGCCGCCTATTATTCGGCGACATGTCAGCTCACCGCACTGCCGGCATGGCACGGTGCGCCCTGTGATCGCGCGCGGTGCACGTCTGGGTCTGCTGCTCTCCATCGTGGTGCTGTCCGGTTGCTCGAGTGGTGAAGCCGGCACCGTGCCGCACTCCACCACACCCCCGGCGGCCCCGGCCGTCGCGGCGGCTCCGGCCCCGTACCTGTTACCCGGCATGCCGCCGCCGCTCTCGCCCGCTGACGTCTACGCGGCCACCCGCGAACTCAGTCCCGCCGTGGCCGGCCAGCCCACCCGCGTCTACGTCCCCAACAGCGAATCCGACACCATCACCGTCATCGACCCGGACAGCTTCCAGATCATCGACACCTTCCCGGCCGGCGGCCGCGAACCCCAGCACGTCGTCCCCGCCTACGACATGCAGACCCTCTACGCCAACAACGACCTGCCGATCGGCAGCGGCAGCCTGCTCCCCATCGACCCCCGCACCGGCAAGGCCGGCGACCCGATCCCGGTCCGCGATCCGTACAACATGTACTTCACCCCGGATGGGAAGTACGCCCTCGTGGTCGCCGAGGCCGACCGCTCCCTCGACTTCTACGACCCGCACAACTGGACGAAGCTGCACGACATCGCGGTTCCCGGCTGCCCGGGCGTCAACCACATGGACTTCACCGCCGACGGCCGCACCGCCCTGGTCAGCTGCGAGTTCAGCGGGCGGATGGCCGTCGTCGACATCGCGGGCCTGCGCCTGGAGCGCATGATCGACCTGCCCGGCGGCCGCTCCGGCATGCCGCAGGACGTCAAGCTCGCACCCGACGGCCGCACCTTCTACGTGGCCGACATGATGGCCGGCGGCATCCATGTCTTCGACGCGAAGACCTTCGACAACACCGGCTTCCTCGCGACCGGCGCCGGCACCCACGGTCTCTACGTCACCCGTGACTCCCAGCGGATGCTCATCACCAACCGCGGCGAAGGCAGCATCTCGGTGCTGGACTTCGCGACCGGGCAGCTGGCGAGCAAGTGGGAGATCCCCGGCGGCGGCAGTCCGGATATGGGAAATATCTCCGCCGACGGGCGTGTCTTCTGGGTGTCCGGCCGCAACCACAGCGAGGTCTACGCCATCGACATCGTCGAGTGGAAGCTGCTCGCCCGCATCCCCGTCGGCCGCGGCGCGCACGGTCTCACCATCTGGCCGCAACCGGGCAGATACTCGACCGGCCACACCGGCGTCATGCGTTGAGCGCCTCCGCATTCCGAGGATTCCGAGGGCTCGAAAATCGCCCGAACGCGGTGTGTGGACCCGGCCAAAACCCGGCCGGGATGACTGGGGGAATCCGCTATTGAACAGCGTTCGAGTTGCCCTGGTCCCGCGACCGAATCGGGGGCTCTACCTGCGGATTTCTACTGGCGGGTAGTCAATAACCGTACTCGCGAGTAGCCCCGTCTGGATTACGAAGGGGGTCTGGTACTGGTTACACTCCCCGTCATGACGAGTGTCCAGCATCAGCCTTCGCCGGGTCCGGCGGGTGCCCCCGATATCCACACCACCGCCGGCAAGTTGGCTGACCTGCGCAATCGGCTGGAAGAGGCCAAGCACCCCATGGGTGAGGCCGCGGTCGACAAGGTCCACGCCAAGGGCAAGATGACCGCGCGTGAGCGCATCCTCGCCCTGCTGGACGAAGGCTCGTTCGTCGAACTCGATGCCCTGGCCCGCCACCGCAGCGTGAACTTCGGCCTGGAGAACCAGCGTCCGCTGGGCGACGGCGTGGTCACCGGCTACGGCACCATCGACGGCCGCGACGTCTGCATCTTCTCCCAGGACGTCACCGTCTTCGGTGGCTCCCTCGGCGAGGTCTACGGCGAGAAGATCGTCAAGGTCATGGACCTGGCGCTCAAGACCGGCCGCCCGCTGATCGGCATCAACGAGGGCGCCGGCGCGCGGATCCAGGAGGGCGTCGTCTCCCTGGGCCTCTACGGCGAGATCTTCCACCGCAACATCCAGGCCTCGGGCGTCATCCCGCAGATCTCGCTGATCATGGGCCCGGCCGCCGGTGGTCACGTCTACTCGCCCGCGCTGACCGACTTCGTGGTCATGGTCGACCAGACCTCGCAGATGTTCGTCACCGGTCCGGACGTCATCAAGACCGTCACCGGCGAAGAGGTCACCATGGAGGAGTTGGGCGGCGCCCACACCCACATGGTGAAGTCCGGTGTCGCGCACTATGTCGCCTCCGGCGAGCAGGACGCCCTGGACTACGTCCGCGACCTGCTGGGCTACCTGCCCAGCAACAACCGCGCCGAGGCCCCCCGCTTCCCGGCCACCGCCGCCGCGGGCGCCATCGAGGAGAACCTCACCGAGGCCGACCTCGAGCTGGACACCATCGTCCCGGACTCCCCGAACCAGCCCTACGACATGCACGAGGTCATCAAGCGTCTGGTGGACGACGAGGAGTTCCTCGAGGTCCAGGCCGAGCGCGCGATGAACGTGATCGTCGGCTTCGCCCGGATCGACGGTCGCAGCGTCGGTTTCGTCGCCAACCAGCCCTCGCAGTTCGCCGGCTGCCTCGACATCGACGCCTCCGAGAAGGCCGCGCGCTTCGTGCGCACCTGCGACGCCTTCAACGTCCCGATCATCACCCTGGTGGACGTGCCCGGCTTCCTGCCCGGCACCGGCCAGGAGTACAACGGCATCATCCGGCGCGGCGCCAAGCTGCTCTACGCCTACGGTGAGGCCACTGTGGGCAAGATCACAATCATCACTCGCAAGGCCTACGGCGGCGCCTACGACGTCATGGGTTCCAAGCACATGGGCGCCGACGTGAACCTGGCGTGGCCGACCGCTCAGATCGCGGTCATGGGTGCTTCCGGAGCGGTCGGTTTCGTCTACCGCAAGCAGCTGCAGAACGCGGCCGCCGAGGGCAACGACGTCGACGCTCTGCGCCTCGAGCTGCAGAACGAGTACGAGGACACCCTCGTGAACCCGTATGTGGCGGCCGAGCGCGGCTATGTCGACGCCGTCATCCCGCCCTCGCACACCCGCGGCCAGATCGTCTCGGCGCTGCGGCTGCTGGAGCGCAAGATGGTGTCCCTGCCGCCGAAGAAGCACGGCAACATTCCGCTCTGATGATGCGATATGCGCGGTATGGGGCGCACACTGTCGAATAGGACAAAGGACTCGTACCGCGCACGATCGCCCCATCCGAGTGAAGATGTTCAGGAATGACCCTCGCCGTCGAGGGTTGTATCGAATACCGTTTGCGGCCCGGACATTCACCGGCCACGAACGCGCCGCACACCCTGCGGCGAACGGACAGGAGGACTGGCGCTGTGACGACCATGGCCGATGAAGAAGTGCTGCGCGCCGCCGAACTGGATCTAGCAGGCGTCGACGAACTGGCGGACGCGATCGATACGGCCGTCGCCGACGTCGCATCTTCGAACACCGAACCGGTCATCCGGGTCCTGAAGGGGAACCCGACCGACTTCGAGCTGGCCGCCCTGCTCAGCGTGTTCGCCGCCGCGTCCGCGAGCGCCGCCGCCGCACCGGCCGACAATGGGCCCGCCGACATGTGGGGTGTTCCGACCCTGCTGCACCGTGGTTCCTCGCCCTTCTCGCCCTACGCATTTCCGGCGCTGTCGCACCAGCGCGACTGACGGCCTGTGACCGTCTTCGTACTAGCGTCTCAATCTCCGGCTCGGCTCGGCGTCCTGCGCAACGCGGGCGTCGAACCGGTCGTCCGGGTGTCCCACGTGGACGAGGATGTGGTGGCCGCGGCACTGCCCGCGGATACCGCACCCGATCGTGTCGTCATCGAACTGGCCCGCGCCAAGGCGCGTGAGATCGCCGGTCAGCTGGCGGCCGACCCCGCTTTCGCCGATTCTGTTGTGGTGGGCTGCGATTCGATGCTGCTCGTGGACGGCGTACTGCAGGGCAAACCACTGACTGCCGAGCTCGCTCGCGCGCGCTGGGCCGAGATGGCCGGGCGGAGCGCCGATCTGCTCACCGGGCACTGCGTGCTGCGCCTGATCGCCGGTGAGATCTCCGGCGAGGCCGCCGACTGCAGCTCCACCACCGTGCATTTCGCCAAGCCGGAACCCGATGAGCTCGACGCGTATATCGCGACCGGTGAGCCGCTGCAGGTGGCCGGATCTTTCACCCTGGACGGCCTGGGCGGCTGGTTCGTGGACAAGATCGACGGCGATCCGTCGAGTGTGATCGGTATCGGACTGCCGCTCGTGCGCCGGCTACTGGCCGAAGTAGGCGTCGGTATCGCGCAGCTGTGGGTCGGTAGCCCCGCGTAGCTGCTGCTCGTTCGTGGTGCGCAGCTGAGGTTCCGTGGTGGTCCGCAATTGCGGTGCGACACGGCTGGTCGACGGCGCCAGGCGCGGCTCGCCGGATTCGGCCCGATCCGGCTCGGACCCGGCCTCGCCGCGGGCCTGTAGCAGTTCCAGACGCGCCACGCACAGTTCGGGTTCCACGAACGGGTGCAGGCGCACGTTCACGCTCTCGCGACCGCCGTTGCGGTCCAGGACTTCTCGCATGAGTCCCAGGTGCACGCCGCACACCACCTCGGAGTGGGTGCGGGCCAGTTCGCGCAGCGGACAGGCGGTCATGTGGATCAGGGCCGATTCCTCGGTGTCGCCGGCCGGGTCGCGTTCGGGGGCGAAGCCGAGCTCCGACATCAGGGTGACGGTGAGGTCCTTGGCGTCGTCGAGCGTTTCGACGGGCTGGTCCACGGATTCGAGTTTCGCGCCCCAGGCGCGGCCGGCCGAGATGGCGGCATCGGAGCGGCGGCGCGGATCGCTGCCCAGCTGATCGGCCAGCACCTGCGCCAATTCCTGATAACCGACAGATCGCTGTACGGCGGTATAGCCGATGCGCGGGCGACCGCGGCCGCGCGGGGGTTGCTGAAATTGGCGAACCAGCGATTCCCGGGTGAGGACGTCCAAATGGAAACGCACCGTAGTCACATGCTGTCCGGTGACACGTGCCAGTTCCTGGGCGTCGAGAGGCTCGCTGGCGCCACGTAGGATCGCAAGCAGTCGCCGTCGCGGCCAAGAATCGGACATAGCTCACCCCTCCTCTCGAGAGACTTTATCGGATGAAGCTGCGCTTAATTCGCTCAATCATCCGATTCGTGATCTGAAACGAGTTACGTAACCGCCACATGCCTACGATCGGTGTCGAGATTCGAACCGCCAATGCCTAACCCACCACGCGTGAAGGACCACAACGTGCCCGTCGTTCCGGATCCGCACCACTCATTCGGCTCCTACGCACATCCTCACCGACTAGTAACCACAGAGTGGCTGTCGGCAAACATCGGCACGCCGGGACTCAAGATCATCGAGTCCAACGAAGACATATTGCTATACGACATCGGGCATGTCCCGGGGGCCATCAAGATCGACTGGCGGAGCGAGCTGATCGATCCCCTCACCCGCGATGTCGTCGACGGGGTGGCCTTCGCGAACCTCATGCGGGTCAAGGGCATCGAACGCGACGACACCGTCGTCATCTACGGCGACAAATCCAATGGCACCGCGGCCGCCACCCTGTGGGTGTTCTCCCTTTTCGGTCACGAGGACGTGCGCCTGCTGGACGGTGGCCGCGACGCCTGGATCTCCGAGGCCCGCGACACCACCTTCGAGGTGCCGGCGGCCGGGCTGGGCGAGTATCCGGTGGCCGATCGCGACGACAAGTCGGCCCGTGCGTTCCGGCAGGACGTGCTCGCGCACTTCGGCGGGCCGCTCATCGACGCGCGCGCGTTCGACGAGTACACCGGGGAGCTGGTCGTTCTCGATCGCCCCGAGGAGCAGGCGCTGCGCGCGGGTCACATTCCCACCGCGGTCAATATTCCGTGGACCTCCTCGGTAGGCGCGGACGCCCGTTTCCGCCCGCGCGCCGAGCTCGATGTCATCTATGGCGCGGTGATCACCGGCGTCGCGCCGCTGGTCTACTCGCGGGTGGGCGAGCGTTCCGCGCTGACCTGGTTCGTGCTGACGTATCTGCTGGGTGTGCACGGTGTGCGCAACTACGACGGTTCCTGGACCGAGTGGGCGAACGCCGTCGGCGCACCCATCGTGATCGGCGCGGAACCGGGCGTGGTGCCGGTGGTCGTGGCAAGTTCGTAACGCCCGGTCCCCTCCCGGGAGATTCACAGGAGAAGGTCTCGGGAGAGTCTGGTAGAACAGGTTCTAAAAAGACGGGTCCGAGAGTCGCATTGCTCACTCTTCGGGCCTACTCTCCGGTAGCCCTATCCTCGGTTCGGTGATTGTTGGCACGATGCCTACACTGCCGACAGACGAAAGTATCCAGAGCAC
>NZ_BAGC01000009.1 GCF_000308655.1 Nocardia niigatensis NBRC 100131
CCGCTCAGCCCGACGCGAGCGTGCCGGCCCACGGCCTGTCCCCCCAGAGCGCCCCCGGCGCGGCCCCGCACGACGCGTCCTCCGCCTCCGGCCCGGCCGACACCCCGATCGCCGCCTCCTCGAGCGGAGCCGCCCCGGTCGCGACCCCCTCCGTCGCGGCCGACCGCCCGACTCTGGCCGCCGCGTCCCCGGCTCCCGCGCCGGCCACTCACGCGGCGAGCCCGCAACACGGCACCTCCACCCCGGAAGCGCGCCTCGAGGCCCCGCGTAACACCGCACCCGACCCCCGCCCGGTTCCGGCCCGGGCCGGCGACGCCACCGGCACCGGCCGCCCGGAAACCGCTCGCCCCCAAGCCGGTACGGACGCCCGCCCGCAGGCAGGTACCGACGCTCGCTCGACGGCCCGCCCCGAAGGCGCCGAGCCCGGCCGGAGTCTGGCCTCCGAGCACCCCGAGCCCATCGTCACCGACGCCGACACGATCCCCGCCGGCCAGCAGGCCTCGGACCGGACCGAACCCCGTGACGCGATTCCGGCCGGTGCGGATCGCCCCGTGACGACCGACCTCGATCTGCCTGCGAGCCAACGGGATTCCGCTCTCGCTGAGGAATCCGAACGGCCTGCCGTCGGACACGAACCCGAACCGCCCTCGGCCGATTCCGAGCCCCGCGCCGGTGCAGCCCGCGAGCCCGTCGCCCGGGACGAGGTCGTGCCCCCGGATCATCTTGCGGAACAGTCGGATTCGCCGGAAAGCGCACCCCGTGCCGACGCGGAGGAGATCGTCGAGCCGGGCCCCGAGGATGGCTCCGCAGCCCACGACCCGTCCGCCCCGCGCGAAGGCGACGAGACGCCCGATCCGGCAGCTGCTCACGACGACCCGGAGCACCCGGCCACCACGGATCACGAGCGATCGCCATCGCGGTCTGAGCGGGATGAGACCCCGCGAGAGCCGTCCGACCGCCCTGCGCAACAGCCGGATGCGAGGCAGCCCGAGGCCGAGCATGCCCGAGCGGACGAACCGCGTGCCGCCGACGGCGAGGCCCGCCCCCACCCCGAGTCCGAGGTCGAGCCCCACCCGGGCATGGACGAGCCGGAACCGGTCGCCGACGGGGGTGAGCCCACCACGCGTCCCGAGGCGGAGGACGCGCCGCCCGCCGAACGTGAGGACGGCTCGCGCACAGACGATCCCGCTCTCGCGAGTGACGACTCCCGTTCGCGTGGCGACGATCATCCGTCCGAACCGGACGCGCGCGCCCGTGATGACGCACCCGCTCATGTTGCCGATCGGCCGGAATCGACCGGATCTCCCCGTGATCCTTCCGAGGGGCAGACACCCGGGCATCCCGGCAACGAGCTCGGCGCGACTCATCCGGCGAGCGAGCGCCCTGCGGGCGACGGTTCGGTGAAACCGGCTGAGCGCGACCATGATTCCGCGCAGAACGAGGATCGTCACGACGTCGGCGCACCGAGCGACGGTCTTCTCGTCGCCCCGATCCCGTTCGGCGATCATCCGGCCCCGCGCGGCGCAGAGCAAGGTACCCGGCACACACCGGCCGGGGAGCGCGTCCACGAAACCACCGGCGGCGAGCGCAGTTCGGAGCGCGGCGAATCCGCCGAACGGCCCGCCGAGGGCCGCGCGGGCGTGCCCGAACGCGGCGATGGCGCGGCGGCGCACCCCGGCCACCTCGACGAGCCATCCGATGCCACTGCCGCGCAGCGTGATTCGGACGAGCCCGCACCGGCCGACCCGCGGCGCGGCAACTGCGGCGCGATGTCGCTGGAGCTGTTGAAGCAGCTGACCGGCAATGACTCGATCGTCGTGCCCGAGCACGAGATCGGCCCGGAGGGCATGTCCGCCAAGCAGCTGGTGGCCGCGGCGGGCGGCCGGCTGCGCACCTTCGGCGATCACGACGCCATCGCCGATCGCCTGCGGGAACTCGGCCCCGGCGCCGCGGCCCTGGTCGTCGACCACTACGCGGGTCCCGTCGACGAGCACGGTGTCGGCGCGCACGCCTACCTGCTGGTCAACGAGGGCGGCGAGATCGTGGTCAAGGACCCGGTCGCGGGCCGCGAGCACGGCCACCCGCCCATCGTCCCCGTCGAGACGAAGGGCACCCACGCCGTCCTGTTCAAGCCGGACGGCAGGGCGGTGGACCCGCTCAGCATCCGCACCCGCCACGGCCTCGACCCGAAGTTCGCACCCCACCAGCATCCCGAAACACCGCAGGCCGCAGACGATCCCGAGAAGCGAGGCGAGGTCAAGGACGCCGAGCCCGAGCACATCCCCGCGATCGGGAAGGAACCGGTTCCGGACCAGCGCGTCTTCTCGGACAAGGTCCGCGACGCCGTCGCGTCCGGCGAGGTCTCGTCCGAACTGCTCAGCGAGGGCGCCATGCGCCGCGCCGAGCGGGTCGAGCTGGTCACCTTCGAGGACGGCACCCAGCTCATCCGCAAGACGGTCACCGTCCCGTCCCACGCCGACGCCGAGCATCTCGCGGCGCTGGTGGGCCACGCGGCGGGCGCGGATGTCCCGCGCGTGCACTGGGAGAGCGAGCGCGTCGTCTACATGGAGGTGGTGCCGGGGGAGACCGCGAACGACCACCATCCGCGCGAGCTGAATCCGGCCGCGCTGTACCGCGATACCCCCCAGGGCCGGCGGATGGGCCTGTTCGACGCGCTGATCGACATGCCGGACCGCAATGCCGCCAACTGGATGGTCCGCCCGGACGGCGGCATCAGCGGTATCGACCACAGTCTGGCCTTCGGCGGCGGCCGCCCCGGGAGCGGTCCGAGCCAGTTCGCCACGCACTTCACCGAACGAGGTGCGGACGGCGGAACCGTCTGGCACGACCACGATCTCACTCGCTCCGAGATCGCCCAGGTGCGTGAGCGGCTGGATGCCCTGAAGCCCGAATTCGAGCGGATGGGTCACCCCGACTGGCACGAGGCCATGCGCCAGCGCCTGGATCGGATCGAGGAGCACGCCCGTCCCGACCACGAGGAGCACCCGCTCACCTCGCATGAGGACGGTGCCGCGGCCAAGCAACCGGAGGACGACCACGCCGGAGGCGGTGCGGGCGACGGCGCCGATCACACCCACCACGGGCAGGACGAGCCGTACAAGCCGCCGTCGGCCACCGAGCCCGCGGAGCGCCCGAAGGTCTTCCCGGAGGAAGTCCTGGATCCCGGCGCGGCGCCGGACATTCGCGAGGAAGGCTTCGAGCAGGACAAGACCCGCGGCGCGATCGTCGAGGAGATCGATCCGTACGGGAGCCGAGTGGTCCTGCGGGACGGCCTCATTCACACGGTCGACGACAAGCCCGTGCACGAGTACCTGGCGGAACGCTCCCGCGCTCGCGCTCTGGAGCACGCGGAGAACTATGGCGGCAAGAAGGAAGGCCCCTGCAGTGCCCTCGCGATCGACCTGAAGACGGGTCTGATCACCGAGGGGGTGAACGGCCGCGGGACCGATCTGATCGACGAGCGTCACCTGCATCCGCTGCTGCGCGAGAACTACCGCGCGCTCGGCGACTGGCAGCACCCGGTCATGAGCTCCGAGAACACGCATGTGCAGGCGCCGCTGATGGGTCCGGATGGCAAGGGCCTCCGGGGTCCCGACGGCAAGGTGCTGCTGGGCCCCGACGGCAAGCCGGCCAAGGGCGACTGGATCCTGCAGGGGCAGGCACACGAGGACAAGCCGCTCCGCCACGCCGAGGTGAAGGCCGTCAACGAATTGCTGTGGGAGCGTCAGCGCACCCACGAGCAGGAGTGGCGTGACCGGCACGGTGCCGATTCCACCCCGCCACCGCTGAGTCGCGAGGTGCTGAAGCAGCTGCGCTTCGACCCGCGCTGGATCGCCGAGCGGACCCACAATGGCGAAATCCTGCACGTGGGAGATGCGGCGCCCGCATGCGCGAACTGCAGCTCACTGCTGCACGACATCCCGAGCAACGCCGGTCGAATTCTGTTCAACGCCAAGGACTACCGATCGAACCTGCCCGATGGCGTGATTCCGCCCGAGATCCCGCACGAGACCACCACCGCCACTCCCGAATCCGTTGCCACCACCCCGAAACCGGGTGACGGTGAGGCCGACGGTCCGACGGCCCCCGGCCACGAGCCGGGCGATGACGACCCGGCCCCCGGCGCGGGCGGGCGCCGGCCCGCTGGTCCCGAAACCGGCGATGGCGGGGCGCAGCTCGCGCCTCCGGAGTCCGAGGAACCCGCCGGGCACTCCGGGCGATCCACACCTGTCGAGACACCGGAAGCCCCGCCGCAGCCCCGGGATTCGGTACGTCGCGATGAGGATCTGCCGTCCCAGGACGCGGTGACGCCGGAGCAGCAGGCCGTGCGCGAGCTGGTCTACGCGGGCGAGGACGACCCGCGAAAGCTGTCGCAGGGCGCCGACCCGCGGCTGGTGGCGGTCGGGGAAGTGCTGGCGCACACCGAATCCGGTCGCGCCACCCTCGCGGCCCTGCACGAGGCCGGGGTGACGGTCCGCCTGGTCGACGGCGGGGGCGAATCGCCCGGCCACTCCTACGATCCGGCCCGTCGTGAACTGATCATCGATACGCATGAGCGCGGTGAACTGGATCAGGCCGCGGCCATCGTGGCGGCCGCCGCGCACCTGGAGGCTCCCGGCGCGCAGTCCAGCGGGTCCGATCCGGTTCGTGGCGCCGCCGAATCCTTCGGCAGGGAAACCGCATTCGTACATGAGCTGCGGGACGCGGGCTACGACCCCGGCCGCGGCCCGCTGCACGATACCGCGGACAGCACCTACACCGAGGGTGTCCGCGACACCTACCAGAGCGCGGCCGACGCCGCGGTCGACCGCGCGCGGGCCGCCGATCCGGACCTGTCGGCGGAGCGGGCGCGCGAGATCGCGCACACGGCGGGCGTCGAGGCGCTGCTGGCCGACGACCGTTTCACCGGTGGTGGCGGCGAACACCGTGCCGATCCGCTGGCGGACCACTACGCCGAATCGCCCGCGGCGCGCGACACCGTGATTCGCGACGCCGCCGATCCCGCGCACGACCCGGCCGGCGGCCAGGAGCCCACTCCGGCCCGCGCCGAGGAGCCCGACCCGCGTCGCGACGACGCGTACTGGGACATGCGGGAATTCGCGTTGAACCACGCGTCGGGCAGTGACGTTTCGCGGTGGGCGCTCGAGACGTTGAGCCGGCACGGCGTCGACCTCCGGGTCACCGACGATCCGGCCGCCGCCGTGACGGCCGGGCCGAAGGGCCGCGCGGACCGCGGCCCGCTGGCCGGATACGATCCGGCCACCAATACCGTGGTGCTGCACCGGGATTCCTCTCCCGCCGAGCACGCGGCGGAACTGGTGCGCGCCGCCTCGGAGGTGGAGGCCCGCGCGCGGGTGGAGGGTCCGCTCGAGCGTTTCGCGCTCACTCGCGACGAGTACGTGCGCACCATGCTGGCCCGTCAGGCCGAGGCGCTGGCCCTGGCCTACGAGCACAATCGCACCGCCCCCGGTCCCGCCGACGGCGCCCGCCCGCGCCCGGCCGATCCGCTGGAGCGTGCCTACCGACGCGCCCACGACGAGGCGCTGCAGACCGCGCGCGATGCCTACCGCGGCGGGAACGCCGCGACCGACCGGATGCTCGAGGCCGCCGCCTACCGGGCCGGTGTCCGAGAGGTCGAGACGCGGCTCGCGGCGGACGGCCCGCGCGTGGAGGGCCGCGATCCGGCGGCCGTCCATGCCGCGAATTGGGATCGGGCGCACGGTATTCGGGAGTCCGGCGAACCGGTGCGGCCGTCGCGCCCGGCCCGCGATACCCCGCAGGCGCGCGATCGGCGGGCCCGCGAGTACGCCGAGGAGATCGAGCAGCTGCGCGGGCTGCGTGACGCCGGGTCGCCGATCCCGGTCGGCCCGGCCGAGCGCGCCTACCGTGACGCCCAGGCGGCCGCTGCCGAGCGGCCGCACGCCTCCGAGTCCAGCGTGCGCGAGGCCGGACTGACCGCGCTGCGCCGCTATCTGGAGCGCACCGGCCTGCACGACGCCGAGATCGCCTTTGACGTGGCGCGTACCTTCGGCGAGTCCGGCGACACCCATTGGGGCAACCCGAACCTGCGCGACCTGCTGTTCCCGGCCGACACCGTGCACGAGCCCGCCGCCGACGGCCCGCGCCTGTCCGAGGAACGGGACCGTGCGCTGGCGCGCGAGGTCTCCGAAATCCAGATGAGCAACGTGCGCAACGGCTTCGAACGCCTCACCGACAATGTGGTCCGTTTGCCGGACACCACCATCACCGGCAGCCGCCTGGTCGTCTACGCGGGCGAGGGCGGGCATATGCGGGCCCTGCGGGAGCTGGCCGAGGCTCATCCGCGGTACGCGGAAGCGCTGACGAACCCCATGGTGCGCATCGAGTATCGCGAGATCCGCCCGGACGGCGAGCACGGCGCCTGGGTGGAGAAGATCCATCCCGATGTGGCCGAGGGCCCGATGCGCCGGCCGACGCCGGACGAGGCGATGGGCGAGATGCTCGCGCACTACCTGCGCTACCGGGAGGACGGCCGGGTCAGCGTCGGTTTCGACGAATGGATGCGCGGCCTGGGCGACGACGCGTTCGAACCGACCACTCGGCCCCGTCGTTCCCGCCTGCGCGGCGGCGAACCGCCGGTGCGGCTCTCGGACGGCTTCATGGCGGCCGGGCACCGGATGGCCGAGCGCACCAGGGCGCTCGATCACCCGCACCCGGCGGCGGTCGCCCGCGATCTGATGAACCGCCAGGTCGAGCTGGGACCGCAGTCCGGTCCCGACGCCCACCGGTACCGCTCGCCCGACCGGTTCACCCTGCATGAGTTCGAGGTCGGCTCGACCACCCTGCGCCTGTGGCTGGAACGGGACGGCGAAGGCGGCTGGCGGGTGCCCGCCGCGACCGGCAAGCGTGACATGTCGGATGCGCTGGCGACCCGCTTCCAGGGCATGCGCGATCGGGATCCGGTCAAGCTGGCCAACCGGATTCGCGACATGCTGCAGGACGGCTCGGCCCCGCTGCACGCCACCGAGCCGGAGCGGGCGCGCTCGCTGTGGCGGCGCATGACCGACCGGTTCACCGGCCGGGGGCCCGAAGCCCTCAGCGGCCGGGGGCCCGCAGCCCACGACGGCCGTGGTCCCGAGGCCCCGGCGGCCGGTCCGCGAGAAATGACGCGCCCAGGCGAGCATCCGGGACCGGAGAGCCCGGCACAGCGGCGCGGTCCGGCAGAACCCGACGCGGCCGCGCCGCACGATCCCGCTGCCGATACCCATGAGCCAAATCTCGACTGGTCGCCGCGGCCCAACGACACATGGTCGGGCCTGGACCACGGCGAAATCGCGAAAAAGCTCGCGGCGGACTGGAAAGTCCAGGTCACCGGCTTCGACAAGCACCTCGACGTGGAGGCGCTGCGCGAGTACGCGCGCGCCGTCGAAGAGATGTTCACGAACTTCCCCGACCCGACGCGGCGGCCCGGCATTCACGTCGGCCCGCTCGAGGAGTCGCACGTTTATGCCGAGACCACCCCCGGCCGTCTCGAGAACGGCCGGATCAGCGTCGAGCGCATCACCCTCAACGAGCGCTTCGCGCACAAGCCCGAAGATCTCGCTCGCCGGGTGGCACGCGCCGAGGACGCCGGCTACCTCGCCCCGGGATCGGCCGAGCGCCCGGTGTATTCGACGATCGTGCACGAATTCGCGCACGCCCTGGACTTCTCCGGCGGCCTCGACGCCCACCACCTGGCCTTCGACGCGATGATGCGGCACTACGTCGAAACCCGCGGCAGCCTCGACGGTTTCGAGGACTGGTTCAACGACCAGCGCGGTTACGCCTTCGACAAGCACGGCCAGTGGGATCCCGCCGAGGCGATGGCCGAGGCGTTCACCGACGACGTCCTCAACGGCGCGCGGGCCACCGAACAGTCGAAGGTGCTCAGCCAGGCCCTCATCGACGCCCACCAGGCGCGCGCCGATCGCGCCGCGGAACCCGGCGGCGGGGACGACCGCACCGCCGAACCTGCCCAGCGCCGCGGGCTCCCCGGCGACGAACCCAGCGAGCACCGAGCCGACCCCGATCCCCGGGGCGGCGACATCCCTGGCGAAACACCCTCCACCCCAACGGATGTCGGCCACAGTGACTCCTGGCTGGAGAAGCAACGCGCCATCCAGGCCGACTGGACGGCGAATATGGCCGAGCGGCGCGCCGCGTTCCTGCGCGAGATCGCCGATCTGTACCCGTCCGGCAGCGAAGAGCGCCGGATCGCCGACTCCCAGATCGAGGGCGCTGCCTGGGAGGCCCGGATGGCCGCGCAGCGCGCCGATTTCCTCTGGGAGATCGCGGGCGGCCGCACGGAGGAGTCTCCCTCCGCCGCCGCACGCGACACGAATGCCCAAACGCCCGAGCCCACTCCGGCCGCCGGTGTGGGGAAGGGCACGGAGAGCAGGCAGCCCACCGGACCGGACCCGCGGGCGAGCTGGGCCGGACTGGATCCCTCCGGCGCCGGGGCGGGCCGCGGCTCGGGCGGCAACCCGCCGACCGCTCCCCACGCGGGCGCGGGCGATCACGAATCCCCCGATACCGGGAAGGGCTCCGAGGGCAAGCAACCTGCGGGGCCGGATCCCCGGGCGGCGTGGTCCGGATTGGATGCCGAGGGCGCCCGCCAGCCCGCGGAGGCGGGGCAGCGGGGCCCGGATCCGCTTGCGGGCCAGGCCGGTTCGGACCCGTCCCGCCCCGGCTATACTCCGACCCAGCCGGATCTGCCGGCGCAGCCGCACAGCACCGAGGCGCAGCCGCAGGGTGCCGAGGTCCAGGTGCACGAGGCCCCGACGGCGGAAATGGCCGCGCCGGAACCGCCCGCGCGTCCGATTCCGGTCGATCCGGTCCTGGCGTCTCCTGCCCTGCGCGCGGCGGCGGAGCATCTGTTCCGCGGCGCGCCGCCGCCGGGCGTCCGCGAACACACGCCGGGCGAGAGCGAGTACGGCCGCCGCCTGAGCGAGGCACTGGGCGTGGACCGGGCGATCGGCAAGAACCGCGACCCGCTGGCGTCCCTGCGGGATGTCGCCGAGAACGCGCGTGCCCGTGGTCGTTTCGGCGATCCCGAGGGCAATGTGCCGCCGCGTCCCATGCGCGCCGAGGACTTCGGCCATCTCGAGGGCCCCGAGCGGTTCGATCCGCAGCCGCGCTCCGAACATGTGCCCGGCGAGCCGTCGCGAGCGCTCCCGCTGGAACCGTGGTCGGAGGTCAACCGCCCGGTTCACGGTGAGCCGCGTGCCCTCACTCTCGACGAGCTGCGGCACGAGCTGGCCGTCCGGCTGGGTCTGCGTGCCGAGGACGTGACTCCCGAGCACATCTCCGAGACCGTCGGTGATCTGCAATACCGGAACCTGTTGCGCGCCGGTGCGATCGAGGCGCTCAGCGACGCGGTCGACCGTTTCGACCGCGCCACCGCCTGGCGCGAGCGCGAGCGTTTCGCCGCGAATCGCGATGAGTGGGCCCGCCTGCTGGGCATCGACTCGGATCGGGTGGCACCCGAGCACGCGCAGCGCACCCTCGCCGAACTGCGCGCCGACACCTTGCGCCGCGCAGCGGATGTCGCGGATCTGTTCGCCGCGACCCACCATGCCCAGGATCCGGCGGCTGCGAAGCATCTGGTGTTGGAGTCCGACGGCCACCGGATACACGTGGAGGTCACCGAGGACAGGCACGGCAACCGCCGTTTCGAGCCGGCCAAGCGCCCCGATCGGCCGGTCGAGGCCAAGGAATCCCCCGCCGATCCCGAAGAGCGGCGGGGCCTGATGCGACGCGCCTGGCGTCGCATGATGAAGGGATTCCAGCCGCACACACCGAAATACATGTCGGGCTCCGGCTACGACAGCAAGGGCCAGTCCGAGCTGGTCCATCTCGTCGGCGACGTGATCCACATGGATTACCACGAGATCGATTCGGCGAATCCGGCCCGCATCGTCAAGGAGGCCGCGACCCTGCTGAAGGTGCGCGAGCAGATTCCGCTGCTCCGGCGCACCACGAGCCGGGTCGAGGATCTCTCCGCCCATATCCATCCGATGCGGACCCGCGACGGTGGCGAATACCAGCCCTGGCGCACCGAGGTCGATCACCGGTGGACCCCGGAGGAGCGCCGCAGCCATCAGGAGAGCGTCGATCTCTACCACCTGAACCACCCGGATCACGCTGTCGAAACCCCTGCGCCGCAACATGTTCCGGAGAGCGAGGCGCCGCCGCCGGACCGCCGAATGGCCGCCGATGTCCCGCAGCCGCTGGCCGACGCGTCCGCCGCCCGGGACGCGGCGCTGGTGGACCTGGTCCGGCTGGCCGCCCGCCACAACATCGACCTGACCGAAGTGGACCGGGCCACCCTGCACCGCGCCGTCCGCGAGGCCACCTATGAGCTGATGCGCCGCGCGGGCGCGATCGAGGCCCTGCGCGAGGTATCCCAGCGATTCAATGAACTGGAAGCGCTGGTTCCGTCCCGGGAAGTCAGCATCAATGACAAGGATCCGCTGGGCCGCTTCGTCCGTGAGGTCCGCGAGGTCAAGGAACAGCAGTACCAGGAGGAGCGGGCGGCGCGCCGCCGGGAGCGGGACGGGGTTCCGGACGACACCCCGATCCGGGCCTACCAGCCGCGCAAACCCCGCGTCACGGCGCTGGACGCCGATGGCGTCAACAATGGCGGCGAATGGGCGCGCCACTTCGACGATCCGGACCCGGACCTGCCGCTGCGCGAGGAGGGCAAGCTCTTCGAGGACGCCCTGCGGCGCGACCAGATTCGTGAGGAACGCTCGAACTGGGCCCAGCTGCTCGATGTCGGCCTGGACCAGTTGGAGCCGACCGAGCGGGATCCGAACCAGCTGGCGCACACCATCGCCGATCTGCGCATGCAGGTCCGCGACGATCGCGCCAACCTGCTCGAATTCGCCGCGGCGGTAGAGCATTTCCAGCATCTGGACGCCGAGAACAAGTGGCTGAGCAACCAGGTCGTCGATCGGTCCGCGCACGCCTGGCTGGAAGCGCACGGCGGCACGATGCTGGAAGACGGCGTCGGCGTGCGCCCGGGTGAGCGCCCCGGCGACCCCAACCGCCTGGTCGTGATTCGCGGTGACATCGATCACGACGTCCGTCTCGCCGACGCGCTGGTTGCCCACCCCGATCTGGCAGCCCTGCTCAATAGCGGTGAGCTGCGGCTGGAATACCGCGTCATCCACCTGGACGACGGCTACGTCTCGGTCCGTGAGGCGGAGGCCCCGCAGGTTCGCTTCCACGAGATCGAGGTGAACGGCGAACGCACCCCGGTGCTGATGGCCCGCGAGGGAAGCGAGCCGTGGCGGGTGGTGCATCCCCGGAGCGACGAGCACGGGTCCCACGACCTCGCTGGTGTGCGGCACGCGCCCGAGGAGGTCGAATCCGCACCCCGGCAGTCCGCGCCCCGCGATCCGGATGTCGTTCGCGCGGAACGCAACGAGGTGGCCGCCCGGCTCTCGACCTACCAGATGGACCTGGGCCGCAACCTCGAGGAGACGATCAATGCGCTCCACCAGGCCAATATGCTGCGGGCGGCGCAGGTCGAGGGCATGGCGGACTTCATCCGCAGCAGCGACGCCATCGACACATTTCACGACCTCGACAAACGCCTCAGTTATCTCGCGAACTCTGTCGGGGTGGATCCGGAGCATCTGACGCCGGAGCGCGTGGCCGAGGCGATGACGGACCCCAATGTCAGGAAGGCGGCGCGCGCGCAGCGGATCGAGGATCTGCTCGACTACGCGAAAGCGTTGCGCGACAACGGCAAGCACAACGGCGGCGCCGAGGCCGTCCTGGCCGCGCGCGACCGGCTGGCGCGCCGGCTCGGCATCGATCCCTCGGAGCTGTACGCGAACAAGCACGTCATCCCGAAGGAGGGCCGCGACAAGGGCGAGGTCGTCGGCTATGAGCCGGATCCCAAGAGCACCAGCACGAAGGCGGTCGTCGACGCCATCAACGATGTGCTGGAGCGGTCCGGCCGGCAGCCGGAGCTGCTCGGCGCGCTCGCCGAATACGCCCACACGCTCGCCGGACTCGATCCCTACCGGTCCGGGATGCGCTTCGACCCGAGCGCCGATCCACGCGCCGCCGACGGCGTGGTCCCGATCCACGACCCGGACGCGCCCGCGCTGCTGGAGCGGCTGATGCACGAATCCCTCGGCGAGCCACCGATTTCCGACGTGCTCTCCCATGCGTCGGAGGCGTGGTCGCATCTGCTCGGGGTGGATGTCCACGACATCGACGCCCAGGTGAAGCTTTATCGCGACGAGCTGCCCCAGCTGCACGACCGGATCTCGCCGGAACAGCTGGACAAGATATTGCGCGGCAGGGCCGACAAGGCGGATCCGCGTGTGCTGTACGCCGAGTACTTCATGGGCGTGGATCCCGAGCACGAGCCGCTGTCGGCGAAGGAACTGAACGGGCTGGTCCACCAGGTCGAGCATGCCCGCTACAGCCAGGTATACGAGGTCTACCGCGACGGCAAGATCGACAAGCACGAGCGGCCCGAACCGAAGCAGCTGGACGCGCTGATCGAGAAGATGCGCGACGAGATCGCCACCCGTGACGCCGATATCAAGGAGCTCTACCGGCTCGCGAAGGAACACGACGACCTCACCAGCAGCGCGCCTCCCGAAACATCTGGCACGCCAAGGGAATTGGCGGCAGATCTGGCCGAGGCGAAGCAGCGGCTGCTGGCCGCCGCCGATGATCGTGAGCATGCCAAGGGACGGATGTGGTTGCAGGACACCCGCCCGCTCGCGGACGGCGATCTGACGCCGGAGCACCTGCGCGGCACCGTCGAGTACTTGCGGACCCGCACCGCCGAAGAGGGCGGCCATCTGGTCGATTACGAGACGCGCATCGCGGATCTGGAGCGGTCCGCGCGGGAGTTCAACCAGGCCGAGCAGCGGGTGACGGAGCTGGAGTCCGCGCTGCGCTCGGCGGTCGAGGACGGCGCTGGTCCGGCGGCGGGCCCGGTCGAGGCATGGCAGCGCGAAGTCGAGAACGCGCGCGCCGATCTCGCGGGCACCGTCGACACCACGCCCGGGCCTTGGCATTCCGGGGATCTGGATCAGGTCATCCGCCAGGTCGAATCGATGGCGAAGGCCTCGCGGGAGTCGGGCACCGCCTGGCCGCACGAACTCGAGCCGGTACGCGATGCCGTGCACCGCTATCAGGCGGCGCGGGAACACCTCGTAGAAGCCGAACACAACGCGCTCGAGGCAGAGCGGGCGGCCGAAACGCCGCACCAGCGCGCCGAACGCGAACTTCAGGACGCGCGAGCGGATT
This sequence comes from Nocardia niigatensis NBRC 100131, assembly GCF_000308655.1. Classification (GTDB taxonomy): domain Bacteria; phylum Actinomycetota; class Actinomycetes; order Mycobacteriales; family Mycobacteriaceae; genus Nocardia; species Nocardia niigatensis. The sequence goes on from NZ_BAGC01000009.1 coordinate 13,321, forward strand.
TGGCCCGCACCGAGGCGGCGCGAGACACGGCCCTGTTCGGACAGCCGCTCAGCGAGCGGGAGCTCACCCGCTCCTGGATCGAAGCGACCCGCCATGAGCTGGGCGACACCCCGCCCGGGGAACTCACACCCGAGGACCGCGCTCGCCTGGCACTGGCCGATGCCGCCGAACACCACCTCGACGCCCGGGATCGTGTCTCCCGCTGGGAAGCCCAGCTCGATCACCTTGCCGTGGACCCGGCCATTGCCGCCGACACTCCGCGCACCGCCGCCGCCCGCGCCCTCGACAATGCCCGGACCGGCCTCGATGCCGCCATCACCCGCCTCGCCGAGGAAACCGGGCGCGACATCACCGTCGCCGACCTGACCCGCGACAACGCCCCCGTCACCTTCGCCGCGCTCGACGCCGAGATCCCGCGCCACCCGAACGGCGATCCCCACGGAGCCGTCACCGCGCTGCGCATGGCCACCGATGCCTTCCATCGCGCGGACGCCTTCGCCGACTTCATCAAGGACCACACTCCGCCCGACGACCCCCGCCGGGCCTACGCCATGTCGCACGATCCGGAGCCGGGGGCCGAGCCGGCGGCAGCGGCCGTTCCGGTTGCGCACGAGTCGAATGCGGCTCAGCAGCATGGCTCGGGTACGACGCCGCGGGATCCGCGACTGGACTTCGCCATGCCGCGCGAGCCGGAACCGGCTCAGCAGCAAGCTTCGAACGCCCACGAACAGTGGGAGCTGGTCGGTTCGCCGGAACCGCATGTCCCGCCCGACGCGCGGGTCGAGGCCCGCGTCGAGGAGCTCGCTGAGCGGGCGCGGCAGGCCCGCGAGAAGGCCGCGGCCAGTCGCGCCCGGCTCGACGACCTGGCACGAGAGCTGGGCATCACCGAGCCCGAGGCGCTGTCCGGGCGCGCGCTGGAGCGTGCCGTCGACGAGGCCGGCGGTGCCGAGCGGGCGGGCGGCGAATTCGCCACATACTTCGATCAGAATCTCGAGGCGGCGCGCCTGAGCCGGGAAGCGCACGCCCTGGCCATCGAGGATGTGCTGCGGACCGAGGCCGAGCACCCGCTCGACTCCGGCATCGGCCTGAAGGGCGATCCGCCCTCCGTCCTGGTGGTCACCGATCGCGCCGACCCGAGTCACGTCCTGAACCCCGACCTGCGCGCCGCGCTCGCCGACCGGGACGTCCCGGTCGAATATCGCCGCGTCCAGGTGGCCGATGACGGCTCGATTACCGTCCAAACCCTCCGTCCGCCAACAGATCCGGGTGCGGCCGAACACGGCTCGACCCCGGAGCGTCCGGCTCCGGAGGGTCCGGCGCAGCGCCGCGTCCCGGTGGCGGAACACGTCACCCTGCCGCATCATGCCGAGGACCCCGCCGCACACACTCCGGCGGAACATGATTCGAGCCGCAGCGGCGAAACCGACCACAACGCTGGTGATTCCACGAGCCACGACACCGCTCCCGATTGGTCGCCGCGCCCCGACGACGCCTGGTCGGTCCCAACGGGTCCGGCCGAATCCAGCGGCTCCTGGCTGGAGCGGCAACGCGCCATCCAGGCCGACTGGGAAATGCGGATGGAGCAGAAGCGCGCCGAGTTCCTGCGCGAAGCCGCTGAGTTCTTCGAACCCGGCAGCTTCGACCGCTTCCGCGCCGACTTCGAGGCCGATCATGCCGACTGGCGCGCCCGCATGGCCACCCACCGCGCCGATTTCCTCTGGGAGATAGCCGGCGGCCGCCCCGAACCCAACCCCGCAACCGCCGAACTCCCGCGCCCCACCCCCATAGTCCACGACCCCAACGCGGCAACCGTCGAACCGCCACGCCCGGAGTCCACGGTCCACGACCCCAACGCCGCGACTGCCGAACTCCCGAAGTCCGAGTCCGCGGCTTCGGATCCGGAGATGGCGACGGTTCAGACGCCGCGCAACGAGTCGGCGGTGCACGACCCGAACGCCGCGACGGTCGAACAGCCGCGCCCGGACTCAACGGTGCACGACCCGAACGCGGTGACGGCCGAACTCCCGAAGTCCGAGTCCGCGGCTTCGGATCCGGAGGCGGCGACGGTCGAGGTGCCGCGTTCTGAGTCCGCGGTGCACGACCCGAACGCCGCGACTGCCGAACTCCCGAAGTCCGAGTCCGCGGCTTCGGATCCGGAGGTGGCGACGGTTCAGACGCCGCGCAACGAGTCGGCGGTGCACGACCCGAACGCCGCGACGGTCGAACAGCCGCGCCCGGTCTCGACGGTGCACGACCCGAATGCGGCGACGGTCGAGGTGCCGCGCCCGGGGTCCGCGGTGCACGACCCCAATGCGGCGACGGTCGAGTTGCAGCAGGGTGGTGCGGTTGCGCCGCATGAAGCGCCGACGGCGGAAGTCGCTGTCCCGCACCAGGAGACGGACCCGGTGGTCGTGCCGCGCGATCCGGTGGAGGCGTCCCCGGCGCTGCGTGCCGTGTCGGAGTATCTGGGCCGTAGTGCGGCCATGCCGGGCTTGCGCCCGCATTCGCCCGAGGAGCGTGAGTACGGGCGTCAACTGCGGGACGCGCTCGGGCTGGGCCGGGCGCTGGGAAATCGCGATCCGCTGGCGGCCTTCCGGGATATCGCCGAGAATGCCCGCGCCCGTGGCAATTTCGGCGATCCCGACCGCGGTGTGCCGCCGCGTGCGACGCGCGCCGAGGACTACGGCCGTCTCGACAACCGGGAACGGATCGCGCCCCGTCGCTCGGAGCCGATACCCGGCGAGACCCCGCGCAGCCTCCCGCTGGAACCGTGGTCGGACGCGAATCACCGGACGGCGCGCGATGAACCGCGCGCGCTCACCCTCGATGAACTGCGCCAGGAGCTGGCCGCCGAGCTGGGCCTGCGCCCCGAGGACCTGGACCCCGCGCACCTGTCCGAGGTCGTCGGCGAGCTGCAGTACCGGAACCTGTTGCGCGCCGGTGCGGTCGAGGCCCTGCGGAACGTGATCGACCTCCACGCGAATTCCCATCCGCGCGACCACCAGCGCCTCGCCGAGGCCCGCGACGAGTGGGCCCGCCTGCTCGGCATCGACCCGGCCCGGGTGCAGCCCGAGCATGCCGCCCGCACCCTGGTCGAGCTGCGTGACGAAACCCTGCGCCGCGCTTCGGATGTCGCGGACCTGATGGCCGCGACCCACCACGCCCAGGACCCGGCCGCCGGGCAGCACCTGGTACTCGAGTCCGACGGCCACCGCGTGCACGTCAAGGTCACCGAGGACGCCGCCGGCAACCGGCACGTCGAGGTCGTCGACCGCCCCGGCCTGCCCGACGCGCCCAAACACGCCGTCGCCGCGACGGAGTCCGCCAAACCGGGCCTGATGCGCCGTCTCTGGAACCGCTTGAAAGGCGGATTCGATCCGCACACACCGAAATACCCGTCCGGCTCCGGTCTCGACGGCCAGGGTCAGTCCGAGCTGGTCCACCTCGCGGGCGATGTGTTCCACGAGGACTGGCACGACGTCAAGGTGAACCCCGCCCGCATCGTCAAGGAGGTCGTGACCATCCTGAAGGTGCGCGAGCAGATGCCGCTGCTCGAGCACCTGACGCGCAAGATCGCCGATGTCTCGGCCGATATCCGTCCCATGCGCACCCGCGACGGCGGCGAATACCAGCCCTGGCGCACCGAGACCGACAACCAGCGCAGCGCGGAGGAGCGTCGAGCCCACGAAGAGAGCGTCGCGCTCTTCCGCCTGAGCCATCCCGACGACTACGTCGAAACCCCCGCGCCGCCCAAGGATCCCGACTCCGAACTGCAGGCGCCGCCGGAGCGCCGCCTGGCCGACGATGTGCCGCAGCCGGTGGTCGACGCCCTCGACGCCCGCGATGCCGCCCTCACCGAGCTGGTGCGCCTGGCCGCCGACCACGGCATCGAGCTGACCGACGCCGACCCGGCCGCGCTGCGCCGCGCGGTCGACAACGCCACCTACGAACTCATGCGCCGCGCCGGCGCCATCGAGGCCCTGCGCGACGCCTCCGAGCGGTTCAATGTCGAGGCCGAGGCGGTTCCGTTCCGGGAAGTCAGCATCAATGACAAGGATCCGCTGGGTCGCTATGTGCGCGAGGTCCGTGAGGTCAAGGAGCTGCAGCGCCAGGAGGAGCGCGCGGCGCGCCGACGGGAACGGTACGGGGCCTCGGAGGACAACGCGGCCCGATTCCTCCAGCCGCGCAAGCCCCGTGTCACGGCGCTGGATCACCCCGGCGTCAACAATGGCGGCGAATGGGCGCGCCACTTCGACGATCCGGAACCGGATTTCCTCCAGAGCGAGGAGGGCCGGCTCTTCGAGGACGCCCTGCGGCGCGACCAGATCCGCGAGGAGCGCTCGAACTGGGCGCAGCTGCTCGGGGTCGGCCTCGACGAACTGATCCCGACCGAGAAGGATCCCAACCAGCTGGCGCACACCATCGCCGATCTGCGCATGCGGGTCCGCGACGATGCCGCCGCGCTGCTCGAATTCGCCCAGGCGACGGAGCATTTCATCGGCCTCGACAATGAGGCCCACGATCTGACCCGGCAGCTCAGCGACCGCACCGCACACGCCTGGCTGGACGCCCACGGCGGAACCATGCTGGAAGACGGCGTGGGCGTGCGCCCGGGTGAGCGCCCCGGCGACCCCAACCGCCTGGTCGTGATCCGCGGCGACGACGACCACGACGCCCGGCTCGCCGACGCCCTTGCTGCCCATCCCGATCTGGGCGAACTGCTCAATCGCGGTGAGCTGCAACTGGATTACCGCGTCGTCGGCGCGGACGCCGACGGCCATGTCGTGGTCCGCGAGGCCCAGCCGCCCCAGGCCCGCTTCCACGAGCTGGACGTGAACGGCGAGCGCACCCCGGTGCTGATGGTGCGCGAGGGCAACGAGCCGTGGCAGGTGGTGCAACCCGGCGAGCACGGACCGCACGAGCCCGCGACCACGCCGCACACCACCGAACTGCCCGGCGCCGACCCGGCGCACGCCGTCCCGCGTGACCCCGATGTGGTTCGGGCCGAACGCAATGAGGTCGCGGCGCGGCTGTCGGTCTACCTCATGGACCTCGGTCCCGAGCCCGGACAGCTCGCGGAGACCATCCGGGCGCTGCGCCACGACAATGCCCTGCGGGCCGCGCAGATCGAGGGCATGGCGGACTTCATCCGCAGCAGCGATGCCATCGACAACTTCCACGACCTGGATCGCCGGCTCAACAACCTCGCGCACACCCTGGGCGTGGATCCCGAGCACCTCACCCCGGAGCGGCTCGCCGCGGCGATGGGCGATCCGGACGTGGCCAAGGTCCGCCGCATGCAGCGCATCGAGGATCTGCTCGATTACGCGAAGGTGCTGCGCGACAACAACGACGCCAAGGCGGTGTTGGAGGCGCGCGACCGGTTGGCGCGCCGGCTCGGGGTGGATCCCGCGGAGCTGTACTCGTCCAGGCACATCAAGGATGGCGACGGCAAGATCGTCGGCTACGGGCCGGATCCCAAGAGCTCCAAGCCGAAGGCGTTGCTGCATGCCATCAACGATGTGCTGAAGCGTTCGGGCGAGCGCCCGGAGCTGCTGGCCGCGCTGGCCGAGTACGCGCACACCATCGCCGAACTCGATCCCTTCCGGTCGGGCATGCGCTTCGACGCGCGGACCGATCCGCGCGCGGCGGACGGCGTGGTCCCGATCTACGATCACGACGCGCCGGCGATCCTGAAGCGCCTGATGAGCGATTCCTTCGGTGAGCCACCGGTTTCCGACAATCCGTCGCAGGCTGCGGGGGTCTGGTCGCGGCTGCTGGGCGTGGACGTCCACGACGTCGACCGCATGGTCCAGCTGTATCGGGACCGGCTGCCCGAGCTCCACGATCGGCTCTCGCCCGAGCAACTGGAGAAGGTGCTGCGCGGCGGCACGCCGGACCCGCTGCATCAGCCGCTGTCGCAGGCCGAGCTCGACCAGGTGGTCAGGCAGGTCCGGCACGCCCGCTCCGCCGAGGTGTACGAGGTCTACCGCGACGGCAAGATCGAGAAGCATGAGCGGCCCAAGCCCGCCGAGCTGGCCGGGCTGATCGAAGGCCTGCGCGAGGAGATCCGTGCCCGCGAGGCCGATATCGACGCCCTGCAGCGGCTGGCCGACGAGCACAACAAGCTCACCGAGCCCTGGCGTCCGCCGGAAGTCCCGCGCACCCCACGGGAATTGGCGGCCGACCTGGCCGCGGCGCGGCGGGACCTGGCCCTCGCGAACGCACACCGCGAGCAGGCCAAGGACCGGATGTGGTTGCAGCAGAACCGGCCCCTGGCCGACGGCGATCTGACGCCGGAGCATCTGCACGGCACTGTCGAATACCTCCGGACCCGCACCGCCGACGAGGGCGGTCACCTGGCCGATTACGAGACCCGGATCAGCGATCTCGAGCGAGCCGCCCGTGAGTTCAACCAGGCCGACCAGCGGGTGCGGGACCTGGAGTCCGCGCTGCGCTCGTCGGTCGAGGACACCGCGCGCCCGGCGGACACCCCCGTCGAGACGTGGCGGCGCGAAGTCGACAGCGCCCGAGCCGATCTGGCGGCCGTGGTGGACGCCTCGCCGGTGGTCTGGCATTCCGGCGATCTGGATCAGGTCATCCAGCAGATCGACTGGATGTCGAGGCTGCCCGGTGACGCCGGCGACGTCTGGACTCCGGAGCTCACCCCGATCCGCGACGCCGTGCACCGCTACGAGTCCGCGCGCGAATTCCTCGGCCTGGCCGAGCGCGACGCGGCCGCGGCGGCACACGTGGCCGAGACCCCGCACCAGCGGGCAGAGCGTGAACTCCTTGCCGCCCAGCAGGATATGGCGGACGCCGCGGCGGCGGGCGACTCCGAGCGCTACCGCGACGCCCAGGATCGGGTCTCCCGCTGGGAAACGCAGCGCGACCACCTCGGTGTGGACGCCGTCATCGCCGCCGACACCCCGCGCGCCGCCGCGGCGCGCGCCCTCGACAACGCCCGCACCGCCCTCGACAACGCCATCATCCGCCTGGCCGACGAAACCGGTCTCGTCGTCACCCGTGACGACCTGACCCCTGCCGCCTTGGACGCCCTCGAGGCCACTGCTTCTCGCCATCCCAACGGCGACCCCCACGGTGCCGTCACCGCGCTGCGTCACGCCACCGAATCCCTCCACCGTGCAGCAGCTTTCGCCGACTTCATCAACGCTCACACCCGGCCCGACCCCATCCCGGACCCCCGCGAGGCCTATCGCAGGCACCCCGAATCCGACCTCGGCGCCGCGATTCCGACTCCGCCGCGGGACCCGCGCGAGGCGTATGCCATGCCGCGCGAGTCGGACACAGGCGAAAAGAGCGCCATGGCCGCGACTTCCGATTCGCGCGAGGCCTATCGCATGCCGCCGGAATCGGATTCCGGTGACCCGGGCGCGACCCCGGCCACCCCTGATCCGCGTCAACCCGGTTCCGGTGATCACGGTGCCGCCGCGGCGAGGCCGGATTCGCGCGAGGCGTATGCCATGCCGCGCGAGTCGGGCGCGGTCCTGCGCGAGCCGGAGTCCGGTCATGGTGAAGAGCGGAACCTGTCCGAACCGCAGCAGCCCGCGTCCGATCCGCAGCAGCCCGCGGGCGGCGTCGCGACCGATCCCGCTGGCGTGGATCCGGCGGTGGCACAGCATGGTTCGGAGCCGGTCGGTGGGTGGGAGCCGGTCGGTCCGCCGGAGCAGCACGTGCCGGTCGATGTGCGGGTCGAGGCCGAGATCACCGAGCTCATGGGTAAGGCGCTGACGGAGACCGACGCGGCCGCGGCGGCCCACCGGGCGCTGCGAGACCTGGCGCGCGACATGCACGCGCAGGCCCTGCGGAACGACGAGACCTTGACGCCCGAGCAGCGGAACGCCCGTCTGCGCGAGGTGGAGAGCCGGCTGGCCGACATGTCGGCGGACCAGCTGTCGCGCGATATCCGCGAGGCCGACAGGGCCGAGATCGAGGGCTACCAGAGTTGGTGGCAGGGCGAGGGCGTCACCGGCGCGGGGCACGGCCCGTACTGGCAGAAGGTCGCCGCGGCCGAGGCGCGCATAGCCGAGCTGCCGAACATTCGCCGCGCCGCGGCGGGCCATCTCGACGCCTACCGCGCCCACTCCGAAGCGGCGTTCCGCCTGCGCGAACAGGCGAACCACCAGGCCGCCGAGGACATCCTGGCGAACACCACCACGCGCCCGGTGGGCCCGGGTGTCGGCATGATCGGCAACCCGCCCAAGGTCGTGGTCGTCACCCACCTCGACGACCCCGGCCACGTCATCGGGTCCGAGATCCGAGACGACCTCGCCTCCAAGGGCGTCCCGATCGAATACCGCCGCATCCACGTGGCCGACGACGGCACCATCACCGTCCAAACCGTCCGTCCCCCAGGTGATCCGGGCACCGCCGACCCCTCCGCGACCCCGCCCAACCGTCCCCCGAACGACCCCGCCTCTGTGGCCGCCGCCCCGCCTGGTCGTTCGTCGGGTGACCCGGGCTCTGTGGCCGCGACTCCGCCTGGTCGTTTGTCGGGTGACCCGGGCTCTGTGGCCGCGACTCCGCCCAGCCATCCGGCGGGCGAACCTGCCGCTGCGACCCCGCATGCCCCCTCCTCCCGGGCCGAAGGCGAAGCCGGGCCGGAGGCCGCCGGGAACGAGCAGAGTGGTGAGCAAGACGCCGGTGTGGATCCCGCCATGGTCGCCGCGGCGGCCGCCGCTCAGCATGGCGCGGTGCTGTACGAGGGCAGTCTCCCGCCGGGCGACGACGCGCTGTACCGGGGTATCCCACGCCTGCTCCCCGACGGCAGCACCAACCCGGCCTATCTGAACGCACTGCGCGGCATCGTGAGCGCGCGCGGCACCCTGGACCTCGACTACGACGGCCACACCTCCCACCTCGGCGCCGAGAGCGACGCCACCTCCTGGACCCGGAACCCGCGCATCGCAGGCCATTTCGCCGAGGGCGACGGCCTCATCGTGGAATGGCGCACCGGTGCCCCGCCGGAGGGCGCCACCTGGCGCTTCAAGCCGATCTACGATCTCCCCGACGAGTTCTCCCAGGTCCTCATACAGGGCACCCTCACCGAGGTCCGCGCCACCCGCTACCTCCCAGAGGCAGCTCCGGCGACTCCGCCGCCCGTCCCGCACGAGGCCCCGCCGGCCGCAGCGGCGGCCCCCGTCAATGAACGAGCCGCAACGCCCGTGCAGGAAGGCGAGCGACCCAATCCGACCGGGCCTCAGGCGACTCCGCCACAACCGGTCATCCTGCACGAGTCCGGCATGCCCGACAGGTCGGCGGTCGGGGAACCGCCCGAGCCCCGGCCTGCCCACGAGGAATCCCGCCAATCCCCGCTGTCGGGTCGCGGACCCGCGGTCACGCACGACATCGGTGACTCTGCTGTGGATCCGAGCGAACCGGTGGTCGAGGAGGCGGCCGGGCCCGATGAGCTTGGCGCGCACACGAACCCGCTCCTGTTGGACGAGCAGGTCACGCCAGAGTCCGAGGCGGATTCGGGACGGCCAGCAGGGCCGGTCGAACCCGAGCAGGGTGGCGGCGCCGCGGTGCCGAACGAGAACCAGGCGCACGGAACCGAGCCACGCCCTGAGGATGCCGAGGAGCATGAGGGCGATGGCGGCGCGGAGAACGGGCGTCGGGTAAACGTCGTCAAGCCGGAGACCGAGGCAGGGACGCAGGCCGGACACGATGACGGAATTGCGGACGGTGACGACGGAGCGGGCACCGGCCCGGATTCGGGTGATGGCCCGCCGCACGATGATTCGGGTCATGACGAGGAGGAGCCGGGCGGCGGCTCACCCGAGCGCCGCAACCCCGTCTGGCGGTCGCATGTGCCGCATCCGCCGCGACCGTTCAATCCGACGTTCCCGAACTACACGCCGCAGCCGTCGCAGCAGCCGTACCCGTGGACGCTGCCGCCGGACGACAACGATCCGAACAGCCCCGGCGGCCCGAACAACCCTGGTGGGCCGAACAATCCGGGCGGGCCGAACAACCCGGGTGGACCCGGCTACCCAGGTGGGCCGGGTTATCCGGGTGGACCTTCACAGTCGGGCGGCGCGGTACCGTCGCGCGGCCCGCATTCGCCCACGGATCCGGGCATGCCGCAGTGGCTCACGCCCCCTGCGCAGCCGCCGCACATCCCGACGCCGCCGGTGGCCCCGCCGGGCGGCTGGCCGCAGATCCCGGGCGCGAATAATCCGGGCTGGCATCAGATTCCGGGGACGCCGTGGAGCCGGAATGGTTGGCCGGAGGCCCCCGGAACCTCGAATTATCAGGGCGCACAGCAGGACCCGGGTGATTGGCAGCAGAATCAGGGTGGCTCGCCGCAGGCGCCGTCGGGCCCCAATGGGAATGGCCCGCACGCGCCCGGCTCGCCGGGTGGCGGACCGGTCGGCCATCCGTCCGCGCCGAACGGGACGCCGCTGCAACCTCCCCATCTGCCGAGCGGCTTCGCGCCACCGAGCCAGGATCCGGGCAACGGCTGGAACAGCCGCTCCGCCAATGGATCCGGTGCGAACGGCATGCCGGGCGGGTTCCCGGGCGGCGCGCCGATGGGCGGCGGCACACCCGGCGGACAGCCGGGTGGGGCGGCCAACGGCCGCGGACGCAGCTCGAGCCGCTTCCCGCGTGCCTCGGCCCCGGCCTCCGGCGGCGGCAACGGCATCTACCTGCGATCCCATTCCGGCTACGGCGAATTCGCGACCCTGGACCCGAACACCGGTGATTTGCAGTCGATCCCGGTGGGCGTGGGCGCGCTGGCCGGCGTGTACGACAACCTGGAGGGCCTGCGGGTGATCTTCTACCGCGACCGCCAGTCCGGCCTGGTGCTGCGCATCGGCGACCAGGCCTTCGAAGTGGACCGCCTCGGGGCGGAGGTCCGCTGGGAGCGCACGCAGCACGGCTACAACCGCCTGCTGGTCGGCGTGGCCGGGAATCAGCAGTGCGAGGTGCGCTATCGCACCGTGCCCGCGGACGCGGACCTGGGTCTGCTGATCCGCGACGTGCTCGCCGATCCGGAGCGCCGGGCGGGCATCTTCGGATGATCGTCAAAGGCTCGAACGTGTGAGTTCGCCGATTCTTATGGTTTCGGCAACCGCACAGTCATTCGCGATATGTGATGCTGACAGTTGGTTTTCGATACGGAGGAGGGCGGACGTGCGCGGTAGCCGGCCGAGCGAGGAACAGTTGCGGCACAATTTCGAGTCCGCATTGGCCGCGGCCAGGCAGGGGAGCGGCGTGCGCAGCGAGACCGGCCTCGACGCCCCCACCAAGGACGCCCTGTGGGCGATCGCCCGCGCGCACCCCGAGATCCCGGATGCCATGATCGCCGCGGCCGAGCGATCCTTCGCCGGTCAGCTGGACGGCAGCAATGCCGAGCGCTGGCGCGCGGAGATGTCCCGCCGCATCGCCGAATTCGGTTCGGCGGGCCAGAGCTAGCGGCGCGTACAGGAGACGATCGCGTGACGATTTCGCACGAGCCCAACGAAGACCCCAGCGGCACAACGGAGGCAGCCGCCGACACCCCGGACTTCGACAGTATGGCCGCGGTCATCGGTGTCGGGGAACCCGCCGAGGAGCCCGCCCCCGATATCGGTTTCAGCATGACCGCGGCCGAACCGGATATCCCGCAGCGCGCCCGCAGGTTGGCGCACCGTATCGCTCAGGAACTGCGCGACCAGGCCCCGGAGGGCTGGGCGCGCGTGCACGCGGCCTTCGCGCTGACCGTGACCGATCACCGCGCGCGCATCGACTACTCCGACGACGAGATGCGCCACCTGCAGCTGCCCGCATCGCCCGAAATCCTCGCCCTGGTGGTCGAACACCGCAAGCTTGCCATCGAATTGGGTGACCCCTGGTGGCGGCTCGAGCTGCAGTTGACGGTGGCGGGCGAGCTCACCGTCGACCATGACTACGGCGACGAGCCCTTCCCCGCCGACCAGATGCTCACTCCGCAGGACTATCTGGCCGACCTGGAGGCCCACCCCCGCGACACCCTGCCTACCTGGCTGGCCGCCCTCCTGCGGCACGGCGACCGCCAGTCCCGGACCCCCGGTCAAGCGGCGGTCGCGGCCCGCGCGGACCGGGAATCAGGTTATTTCCCAACGGTTTCGGAGAACGACTTCCCGAATCTGCCGGTGCTGTGGGCCCGCTGGGCCGCCATTGCCGCCGCGTTCGTGGCGATCGGCTCCGAATGGGGCCCGCGGGTGCTCCCGTCGTTCGGCTGGTTCGAGGGTTCCCGCCGCTCGGGTTCATCGCTCTACCTGCTGCCCGGCGGCCGCGCGGTGCTGTCCGGAGGCGTCTGGAACGCACCGGAATTGGCCGCCGCCTACGACGGCGAGGCAGCGCATCCGAACCTGTACGCCGGCGCCCCCGAGTGGGTCGCCAACCCGGTGCTGAACACCCGGGCGAGCGGCGGCATGCTCACCTTCTGCTACTGGTGGGAGCGTGGTCGCTGGTACCGCGGGGACTCCCCGGTCGCCGCCGAACTCGCCCCCGCCGTGCCCGGCATCTGGACCGCCGCCACCGTCACGGGCGTGATCAGCGATCTGGTCGCCGTCGATCCCACCGATGAACAGCGCTCCGCGGTAGCCGAATTCGTCGCCGCCGCCGAGCGCCGCGATGTCACGCAGGCCGTGCTGGACGCGGCGTTCGGTGCGTCCGGCGATCTGGATGCCGCTCACTACCAGCTGGCCATGGCCGGGGTGGCGCGCATCGGCCCGGAGCCGCTGCCTCAGCGTGAAGCCCTGGACGCCGTCCGGCACCATGTCGGCACCGAGGGCATCGACACCACCGCGTTTCCGCTCGATCAGCTTCGCGCGGAACGGCTTCCGGTCGGCTGGATGGTCTACCTCCCCGCCGATGCCGAGGATCCGGTGATCGACCGCGCCCTCTACTACGTCGCCGACGACGGCGTGGTGGAGGCGACCACCTCCAGCATGCCCGCGTCGGTCTATCTGCCTGGTCTGGAACAGCGCTTCCGCCAACGACATTCGCAGTGAGGCCGGTCGGAGGAGTGCGGAATCGGTGGCGACGGCCCGTAATCTTTCATGTGTTGGTCGAGTTAGGAGCGGTACATGGGTGACGGTGGCAAGGTCGACAACCCGTGGCTCGGGCTTTCCCGGGACGCGCACGCGAAACACGACCGGCTGCGGCTGGACCCGGGCTCGGCCGAGGCCGGCGCCAAGTACGCCGCCGAGGCCATCACCTCGCTCAACGCGGCCCGGGGTTACGCCTATCTGCTCGATCAGTACTCGGGCTTCAGCAATAACGGCGTCCTGCAATCGGCCCTGAACCTGCAGGACCGGTTCGCCAAGCAGGGCGGCCGGGTCGGCGGGATCATCGATGACTACATCGCGCTGCTGAACGCCATGGGCGACACCTTCGTGGCCGCGGGCAAGACGTACCGGATGACCGACGATCAGTCGAAGTCGGATTTCGACGCCATCAAGACCCAGGCGAACATCGACGTGCACTTCGACGGAATTCCGCTGGACGGTGCGACCCAACTGTCGACCTGGTCGGATCAGTCGTCACCGACGCCCTCCGACGCGAACGGCATGGGGGACATGGCGAAGGTCGCGAAGGAGAAGTCCGGCCGCTATACCGATTCGATCGGTTCCGAGGACCCGTCCCACCACGACGGCAAGTGGTTCTTCGATGTGGGACAGGGCATCAACCCGACGCCGATCGCCGACCGCAGCGCGCTGTGGAAGTGGATCGCGCAGGTGATCTCCTCGTCCTTCGAGACCCTGACCGGCTGTGTCAAACGCCTGGAGTCCGACGGTCACTGGACGGGGCAGGGTGTCGAGGCCGCGATCGCGGCGTCGCGGGACTTCGAGGCCCAGGCCACGGAGTTCTCCACGGACCTGTACGCCGTCGCCGAGAACCTGCTGTACACCGCCACCTGGCTGAGCCAGACCAAGGCGGGCATGCCACTGGTCTGGCAGGAGGACTACCGCGGGACCTCCACCGAGACGTACATCATCAAGACCGGCACCGCCGCCTTCACCTCGTGGTACATCCCGGGAATCGGCAACTCCAGCACCACGATTCCGATTCTGGTGGATCCGACCGATCCGTCGTCGCACGCGCCGTCGTCGTCCCCGCGCAACGATTACCGCGGGTCCGGACCCGATAACCGGGGCGGCGGCCCGCACGGCTCCGTCTCGCCGACCGGGCCGGGCGCCATCGGTGATCCGGGCTCGAAGAAGCCCGGAGGCAAGACCGATCCCAAGGGCACGCATCCGGGCAAGGACGACCCGAAGGCCAAGGATCACCAGGATCCGAACGGCAAGGACGGCAAGGACTCCCACGGCAAGGACGGCAAGGACCCGAACGGGGGCAAGACCGATCCCACTGGCAAGAACCCGAACGGCACCGGCTCGAATCCCGATGGCACGAACCAGAATTCGTCGAACCCGAATTCCTCGTCGACTTCCGGCCAGAACTCCGGCCTGTCGGGTCTGCAGAGCGCGCTGCAGTCGATGACGTCCGCGGCGTCGCAGAACACCGACCAGAAGAAGCAGCAGGACCTGAAGGACGCGCTGAAGGATTCCCCGCTGACCAACCTGCTCGATGACCTGAAGCAGCCGGGTGGTTCTCCCGGTGGCGGCGGACCGGGCGGCTCGCCCGCCAAGCCGCTGCTGGAGGCGGCCAATGCCCGCCTGTTCCCGCGGGCGGCCGTGGCGGCGGAAGCGGTGGAGTCCAGCGTCTCCGGTGTCGCCCGTGCAGGTGTCGCAGCCTCCGGTGCCGGCATGGGTGGCATGGGCGGCGGTATGGGCGGCATGGGCCATGGCGGCGGCGCGCACGGCGCCCAGGGCGGCAAGGAGCACAAGCGCCCCGACTTCCTGGACTCCAACGAGTATCTGGACGAGGCCATGGGCAAGGCGCCGATCGTCGCGAAACCCGTGGTGGAGGGCTGAATCGGTGCTTCGAACCTGGAAGTTCACCGATCTGGAGTTGCTGTCGCTGTGGCAGGACCTCGGTGAGGAGTTCCTGCCGTACCCGCTGAGCTTCGCCAGCCGCACCGAGTGGTGGAACGATCATCTGGCGAATATGGCGCGCGCCCGCGAGAGCCTGCGGATCCGCGAAGCCGATTACGCCGAGGTTTTGCACGCCCTGCTCATGCCCGAGGTGCGGGTCGAGGTGCACGGCTGGGACGGCCGGGACCGGCTCTCGGCGTCGGGCAGCATCCGGCTGCTCGGCATCCGTTCGGGCGAGGCCGGGTACCTGCTGGTGCAGCATCCGGGCGAAACCTACCGGCACAGCAGCGGTTTCACGCTCTCGGAGTTCTATGCCGAGGAGCTCGCCGAACGCGTGGTGGCCGCGCTGCCGGACACCCCCGCGGGCCGGGATTTCCCGGGCGCTCAGGGCGGTGACCTGGTGCTCGCCGAAACCGAGGATGTCGACGAGGTCGACTACGAATTCGGCATGTCGCCCGCGCACGAGACGATGGAGGGCACGACGGTGACCCGGGCCGCCGACTTCCTGGCCGCGCCCGTGCCGAGCATGGGCAGCATCGACGTGGTGCAGGGCCGTTCGCGTTTCGGCCCGCGCGGCATCGCCCGCTATCGCTTGCAGTGGCGTGACCTCGAGGACGACGGCCGCTATGTGGTGACCGGTGACCATCCCCCGGTGGCCGCGGCCGCGGACCGCCGCCGCATGGTCGCCACGCTGGACGCCCACATCGCCGAGGTGGTGCAGGTGATGGCCGATGAGTGAAGGGAGCGCACCCATGGGATCCCCGGACTTCCCGACCGAGTTCACGCTGTCCTCGCGGACCGGCGCGATCGTGGTGACCACCACGGAAGCGGGCCTGCCCCGGGCGATTTCGGTGGAACGCGACCGGCTGCGGGAGGACCCGGACCTGCTGGCCGCGGAGATCCTGCGCCTGTGCCGTCAGTCCGCGGCCCGCGCCGGGATCGAGCGGCGTGCCCAGTTGAAGGCGGCCGGGCTGGCCCCCGAACTGCTGGCCCTGACCGGCCTGCCGACCGCGGAGGAGGTGACTCGCCAGGAGTATGTCGAGGAACAGGAGTACGAGACGGAACCCGACAGCTGGCTGCGCCCGATCTGAGCCGATCCGGGTCCGACTGGACCACCCCGATACTGTGTTCCCGTCCGACCTGGGCCGCCAGGCCGTGTCCCGACCCGCGATGGAGTGAATCATGCGAATCAGCGGTGACCAGGTGTACCGCGACGAATTCGGCTACATCAGCCACGACGGCGCGCTCTACACCGGGGAAGTCGAGGAGTACGCCGAGAACGGGCAGTTGGTGGAGCTCTCCACCTACTACGAGGGCATCGAGAACGGCCTCCAGCAGGAGTGGTGGCCCAATGGGAACAAGCGCGCCGAGGGCGTCACCAAAATGGGCTCCGCGGTGGGGGAGTGGCGGTACTGGCACGAGAACGGCCAGATGTCGGAGCAGGTCGTGCTGGACGCGGACGGCCAGGAGATGACGAGAAAGCGCTGGAACGCGGCCGGTGACCTGACCAAGGACGTCAAGATCCGCTGAGACGTGATGAAATATATGATGCGCCAACGTCGTTCGGTCCCAACGTGACGACTGGTTTCGGGAGGCGAGGGCAACTCGCCGGGTACGCCCAAAATCGTTGTGACACTGCACGTTGACACGGATGCACGGCCTGCGGCGCTCCGCGAGCAGCCCGCTGAAGTTCCGGGGAGGCGGAATTGGATACCCGGCGTTCACCGCGCTGTTCTTCAGTTTCGTGAACTCTTCGCTATGCCGTGCGAATGTCAGCTCTGTATAGTTCGATTCGAAATGATCTTCCTGATGGGGGTCTTATGAGCAACCTCGTTGCCACACCGGATGCGATTCGCGCTTACGGAGATGCGTCGGCCGCCATGGCGAGCGCTGTCGCCGGCGCCGCCGCGGTCGACCAGGTCGCCACGGTCGTCGGCCTGGTACCCGTTTTCGGCCTGATCGGTCAGGACTTCCTGCTGAGTTACGCGGGCGCACAGGGCAATCACCTGTCGTCGGTGGCCGAGCTGGCCGCCGTGCACGCCGGCACCGCCGTCACCGCCCACGAGGCGGCGGCGGGCTACCAGGCCACCGACGAGGCCTCGGGTGTCGACTTCCTCTCGCTGTCGCGGGACCTGTGAGCACTCCTTTCGAGGGCTCGACCGGGGCAGTCCAGGCCACGCCCACGGCGGCGACTGGCCAGTCGGTCGCGGATGCCTTGCGCGACACCGCGTTCGCGCCGCTGCTGGACAGTCCGGTCGCCGATGTCCTGCAGACCCTGGGCCTGCCCGCGCTGCCGCAGTTGCCGGCGGTGCCCCCGCTGCCGGACATGCCGCCGCTGCCAACCCTGGATCTGACCGCGCTCACCAAGCCGCTCACCGATCTGGCCTCCGCGTTCGGCACCGGCCAGCTGGGTCAGGGGCTGGACGCGTCGAAGATGCTGTCGGGCGTGTCGTCTGCGCTGCAGCAGGTGATGTCGATCGCTCAGTCGGTCATGTCGCTGGCCAACTCGAATTCGTGGCAGGGCTCCGGCGCGACCGGTGCGGCCGAGAAGGGCGCCGCCGCGCAGACCAACGCGGTGGAACTGGCCGGCCAGAATCTGCACCAGAAGACGGTCATGGCCGGCGCGGCGACGTCGGTGGCGACCGGCGGGGCCCTGATGTCGGCCATCATCACCAAGTTCGTCACCGGTGTCACGGTGGCCGCGCCGTTCATCGGCACCCCGCCCGGGCAGGCGTTCCTGCTGTCGCTGGCCACCGAGACGGCCGCGGAGGCGACCGCGGTGGTGGCCAAGACCCGCACCGAGATGACGGTGCACAGCGCCAATATGACCACGGCCGGACAGAAGGTGAAGGTCACGGACGCCCCGAAGGGTGTGGACTCGCTGTCGCAGGTGACGCAGCTGCTGGGCATGATCTCACCGCTGAGCAGCGCGGCGAGCACCGGCGTGCAGCAACTGCAGCAGCTCCAGTCCATCAGCCAGACCGCCGAGGTGGAGCCGACTCCGGACGCCGAACCGGTTGCCGCGCCGACGGATTCGAGTGCGCTCGGGGGCGGCGGTCTCGCCCCGATGGGCGGGCTGGGCGGCCTGGGCACGCCCTCCACTCCACTCGGTCAGACCAGCCCCCGCACCATGAGCGCGACCACCACCCCGCCCGTCCCCGTGCCCGCACCGATGCCCGCCACCGGTGGCGCGGGTATGGGTGGCGGCATGGTGCCGCCCATGGGCGCCGCCGGCGTGGCCGCGCAGGCCGGTGACGCCGACGAGGACGTGCGCACGAATATGGTCACCGCCGAGCACGGCGACGAGGTCGTCGGCGAGCTGGGCTACACCGGCGTGCCGGTCGTCGGCGCGGTCGGCACCAACGGCCCGCGCCCGGCACAGTGAACGAGCGCGGCGACGCGGAAACCCGGTCGGTGTATGTCGGGGCGACGCGGTAGGATTCGCGCGGAAAGGGAGGGACGATGAGCGAATTCAACTTGGGCGGTGTGCGTTTCGACGCGGACACGGTGCTGGCCGCCGCCGCTGACCTGGAAGCCATGGCCGATCGGCTGGAGACCGCGCTGGGCGCTGACACCCCGGCCCTCTCGGTGCCCGCCGCGGGTTCCGACAAGGTCTCGCTGGCCGCCGCCGACACTCTCACCGCGGTCGGCGCGTCGTTCGTCACGCAGAGCGGTGCCGGCGTGGACGAGCTGCGCAGGCTGGCCGCGGTGGTGCGCGATCAGGCGAACACCTTCGGCCAGGTCGAGGTCGACAACGCGACGGACTTCACCAACCTCTGACCGGTCTTCGTCAACCTGCGACCGGTCGCCTCACCGCGGCGGTGCGGACGGGTGGTCGATGCGGGCGGGAAGCGGTTCTCCCGCCTTCGATTCCGGGTCGAAGGGTGGAGTGGACCCGGCCAGGCTGAGATACCCGTTCACACTCTGCGTGAGGGCGAAGGTGTATCCGTCGGGCGTGCGCGCGTACCCGATGCGCGGCCGTGCGTCGTGCTCGGTGCTCGTCGCCCAGCCACGGTCCTGCCAGCCCCGCAGCATCAGATCGAAATCCTGATCCGAGGTCTCCGGTGTCGCGCCGAGCACCCAGTACCTGATGTCCAGGAATATCAGCGGATTGTCGGGATCGCTGTCGTCCCAGGGCAGCGTGACCCCGGCGTGAAACTGCGCCTTGGGCAGATCCGGATGGCGGAGCACCAGTGCCAGTTCGGGCAGCTCTCGCAGCGTCTCGCTGAGATGCCGTAGCAGTTGTGCGCGGGCGGCGGCCTGCGTTGTCGCCGTGGGCATTCCGTCCTCGTTTCGTCGATCCGTCCGGTCGTGGGGGCCGTTCAGCGCAGCAGATTCGCATTGCCGGTCAGGATCAGTCCCAGGCTCCGGAAGGATTGGTGGCCGGAGCTGAAGTAGTTCCTGCCCACATGGTCGTCGGGATTCCACCCCAATCGTGTCCGGCTGGGTGCGGTGCCGGATTCGAAAACCCTAGCGCCGAACGCCGGATCGCTCGGTGCGGGGCCGTGGGTGGGCGGCATGAGCTGGATGGAGTCGTGCTCGGCCATGGTCGCGAAGACGTGCTCGCCGATGTCGGCGGGGTCGACACCGGTCAGTCGCAGATCCCCGACATGCGCGGCGCCGGTGCCCCAGCTGCCGAGGAAGACCAGTGCGTCGGTGTTCAGCTCGTGCCCGTGCCCGGCCGCATGCCCGCCGGTGACGCCACCGTAGGAGTGCGCGATCGTGGTGGTGTTCGCGGGCGGGCCCTGATGGGTGACGCGCAGGCCGTCGTGGAATTCCCGCACCTTCGCCGCACCGTCCTCCGCGTGACCGGAATGCAGCGCCTCGACCAGCGAATTCGGATTGTGGTAGGCGCCGAACAGAATCACCGACGTCTCCGCGGTCGGATCGATGGCCAGGGCGGCCTGCCGTACCTGCGCCAGCGTCTCCAGCGCGTAGCCGACGCCGCTGCGCCGCCGGAACGCTCCGGCCAGTTCGACGGCGATGTTCTGGGCGGTATCCGGATTGCCGAGGGCGTAGATGTATTGGAGCTTCTCGTCGAGGTACGACAGATGGACGGCCGGCATGCCCTCGGGGGTCGGCAGGTCGAGATAGTTCTCCTTCATGTCCCGGAGGATCGCCAGCCGTTCCTCGTCCTGCGCCAACCGGGCCTGCTCCCACAGCATCTCGAGGGTTTTCCGGTTGTAGATATCGCGGTCGGACTGCGGTATGCCGTCACGGTTTCCGATGAACGGGTCCGCGGCATGCCAGGCGTCCTTCTCCGCGGGGGAGAGGCGCTGCCACGCCTCGTACAGCTGCCGCGGGTCGACCGGCAGCCGGTGGTCGGGATCGGTGGGCAGTCCGACATCCGGCACCGGCGTGTGCTCGGGTGACTCGTCGGTGCCCGGCGGCCACCGGAACCATTTCTCCCCGGAACGCACATCCTCGACCATGTGGTCGCCCACCAGCCGCAGGTGTTGCGAGCCCGTCTCGGAGCCGGGCGCGTCGGCTGCCGCGTCGAGTGTGCGCGCGAGATGCACCGCCATTTCGGCCCGGAATGCCATGTGGGCCTTCATCACGGCCTTGTGGAACGGAATCGAAAGGTAGTCGAGCGCATCCGCTGCCCTGAGTTCGAGGCGGACCGTCTCCGCATGGTCTCGATCGGCGGCGGGCAGTTCGGATTCGCGCCGGCCGACATCGGCGAGCAGATCCGCCACCTGCCGGCGCGCGTGTTCGGTCAGATGGTCGGCGATGATCGCGCGCCGGTCGGCCGCGCCCGGTGTGCCCTCCCGCAAGCCGAGGCGTTCGACCAAAGCCAGCGCTTCGTGATGGGTGTTGCCGTCGGGCGCCCGTTCGGCGAGCTCGCGCAACTGCCGGATCCGCCCGAGATCGTGCGCGGTCGGCGTGGCGTCGTGATCGACCGGCCCGGGTCGCAGGATGCCCGAATCCGGTATGCGCGCTTGATCGATCAGGCGCGCCAGTCCCGGATCATGCTGGGCCAGTAGCCGTTCCACGGTGGGCGCATGTTCGGGATCGTGCAGTCCCAGGTGGTACATGAGGTCGTCGAGATCGCGGCGCAGGGGTGCGAGGACCACATCCTTGGCCCGCGCCGCGACCGCATCACCGATCTGGTCGACCAGCACGCGCAGCTCGGCGAAGCGTCCGCCCAGATGCGACGTCATCCGCGTGGGCCGATCGTCGACCGGATCGATGACCACGTCGTCGTCCTGGGCCAGCCGGATCTCGGCCAGCTCGTGCGCGACCGCGCGGACCACGTCCTCGTCACGGGCGTGCGGGGAGACGTGGATGTCGTATCCGGTGATCCGGCCGGATTCGTCTCTGTGGGCGGTGAATTCGGCGACGGCATTGCCGGTGGTCGGCCCGACGTCCACGGTGATGTCGAGGGTCCGTGCGTCGTGCGCCATCTCGAACCGGCCCGCATCGTGATTCCACGCGACGTCTGCGGGTTCGATGAGCCGCAGATTGTGCTCGACCTTGTCGACCAGGGATTCCCGGGTCAGCGGGTCCGCGTCGCCCGGCCGCGCGTCACCGCGGAATTCGCCGACCGGGCTCGCCGTTCCGTGATCGGCCGGCGGATCCGCATGCGAAGTGCCGACGGGGTCATCGGGTTCCGCTGAAGGGCGGTATCGATCGACGAGATTGTCGGGTCCCGAGGGGAAGCCGGTGTAGCGGCCACTGAAGTTGTGGGCTTCTCCCATGGTGTGGTTGCAGTTGGCGCAGTAGGGGCAGGCCCGCGGTGCGTCGCCTTCGAACGGCTTGTAGGTCTGCGAATACATTTCGGCCAGGGCTTCGGGGCCGGTCGGGTATTCGGGAAGCCCTTGCTCGCGACGTTCCACGTTCGCGCGCTCTCGCGCCCACAGCGCCGCGTTGGCGGCCTTGACCTCGGCGTGGCCCCAGGGCCGGTCGAAATGCGGGTACGGCCGAACCTCCTTGGCGTAGCCCGGATAGGTTTGACTGTCGGGTCCGCCGTGACGGCTCAGGTTGGGGTAACCACCCTCGGGACGCGCCAGCCCGGCGGCTTTCATCGCGTCGATATTGGCCTGCAGCGTGGGGTGGCGCTCGTTCTTCGGGACGACCTCGTTGCGGCCGCCGTTGGCCCCCTCGTAGGCGATGCCGGTCCGCAGGTCGACCACCGTGGCGGTCACGCTGCCGTGTGACTTCACCCCTACGTAGCTGCCATCCGCCTGGGCTTTGATCACTCGTTTCTGCGTCTTGATCGGCTTCTCACCCGGTTGCGCCGAGAAGCTGTCGGAGGCGGCGCGGAACTTGTCGGCACGCTCACGCGCGATCCTGTCGACATGCTCCTGGACGGGCCTGCCGTCGACAGCGGTGATCAGCTCGCCGGTCCGCTCGACACCACCCGGATGCTGGTTCAGGTCCGCGACAGGCTTGGTGTCCGGGGTGGTCGGCGCTTCCGAATGATCGTGGCTCAGCGTGCTCGACGGATGGACCTGGTGCGGGTCCGCGGATGTCTCGGCCGCCGAGTCCTTTGTCTCGTGCGCGGATTCGGGAGCGCCGCGCTCGTGGGCGGCGGTCGCGCCGGCCCGATGAGGCGTCGAGTTGTCCGAACGATGGTCATCAGTGCGCGAATGTTCTTGCGGCTGCGCGGATTCGGCGGTGGGTACCGCTGACGACTGGGGCCGCAGCGTCTCGTGTGTCCCAGGCGAATCCACATCGCGGGAGATCGTCCACCGATGTTCGGGCTGGGGCGGCGAGAACTCCGCCATCCGCTCGTGCGGCAGGGCATTACTGGAGCCCGCGTCGATGGTGTAGTAGTAGTCGCGGTTGCCCGGATGCGGGAATTCCTCGCGTTCGGTCAGCGTGAACGGGTTCCGGCCGTCGCGGTGCAGGGTTTCCAGCGCCTCCCACAGCTTGGTGCCGAGGATGTGTTTGCGGCTGCCCGGCTCCCCGCCGACCGTGTCGGGCTTCATGTCCCACTGGATCTCGACGCGCCCGCCGGGTGCCAGGATCTCCGAAAGATGCTCGGCGATCCCGTGGTACGCCGCCTCGGGAAGATCCGCGCTGACATTGTTGATGAAGACCCGGGCGATATCGCCGCCGAGCAGGTGACCATTGCCCAGCATGTCGCCGTAGACCATGACGGTGCCCGGTTCCATGAGCGGACCCGCGTCGAGAATGCCGAGATCACGGCGGCGCTGCGCGCCGATCGCGGCATCGGCGAGCTCGGTCTTGATGATCAGCCCGCCACCGGCCCGATCGGCCGCCGGAGTCATCTCGACGGCGAACGCGCCGCGGCCGACACCGACATCGATGGTGTGGCCACCCGCCGCGGCCGCGGGAACCGAGGGCCGCGGCTGGTGCTCGATGGCCTCGTTGTCCGCGCCGAAGCGATACTGCTCCAACGGAAGCCGGTGCTGTGGCTGCGGGCGGGGCAGCACCTCGACGGTGGACAGGCCGTCGACCGCATCGTGCAGCACGACCGTGTACTCGACATTGAGCCCGTGCTCGGCCGCGGCGCGATTGGCGCGGTCGATGCCGTGCAGGAAGTTCGCCAGGGTGGTGTGCTCGCTGCCGATCTTCATGCGCCCGGTCGCGTGATCGATGACGCCGGTGACGCGGTCCGGCGCGGTCTCGAACGCGTCCGCGGCGGCGTGCATCCGCGCGAAGCGGTCGGCGCCGAGGGCGTCGCGCGCCGCCTGCGGCATGCCGTCATGGAATTCGTCGATCGCGCGATGCAGGGCCGCCGCCTGTTCCGGCCCGCGTAACGATGGATGGTTGATGGCAGCGTTGATCGGATCGAGCGCCGGCAGCAGGCCGGGCACCTGACGCCGGGCGGCCTTGGCCTCGGCCTCGAAGAGCGGTTCGAACACGCGCCGCGAAAGCTCTTCGCGCATCCGGCCGTTCAGCCCGTGCTCCTCGACGCGCACCAGATCGGCGGCGTGGTCGCCGGTCATCAGCTCGCGCAGCCGGTCGAGGTGGTTCTCGGCGGCGTGCCGGAAATCGTCCTCGGTGAGATGCGGGTCGAAGGCCGGCCGGTCGGTGAGCACGCCCGCCCGCTCCAGCTCCATCCGTCGTGCGAGTCCCGGATCATGTTCGGCCAGTAGTCGTTCCACGGTCGGCGCGTGTGCCGGATCGCGGAATCCGAGGTGATCCCTCAGATCGTGCAGATCGTGCCGCAGCCTCGGCAGCTCGGCGGCGCGGGCCGGATCCATGACGGCGCGATCGATATGGGCCGCGAGCACACGCAATTCGGCGAAGCGGCCGCCCAGGTGGGTGGACATCCGGGTGGGCCGGTCATCCCGGGTGTCGATCAGAATGTCGTCGTCCTGCGACAGCCGGATCTCGGCCAGTTCGTGCGCCAGCGCCCGCACCACGTCCTCGTCGCGCGCCTTGTTCGACACCCGCACGTCGTAACCGTCCGCACTGGGCGCGAATTCGGCCACATGCCCGTCCGAGGTCGGACCGACCTCGATCCGCACGATGCGCCCGTCCGACAGGACGAAATGACGCTCGTCCGGATTCCAGGCCACCCCCTCGGGCGTGATGAGCCGCAGATTGTCCTGGATCTGCCCGTGCACGAACTCCGGTGTGAGATCGCCGTCGCTCCGGGCGTTTCCATGGAAATCGCCGACGGGACCGGCCGCGGCGGGCTCGTACCTGCGCCCGTCTCCGGCTCGGGTGCTCCGGTCCGCGGGCGGTGGCGCATCGACGGGAATTGGGACGAAGGGCGCTACCTCCGGGTGCCCACCGGGCGAATCCGCGCGATCATCGGGCGCGCGATGATTGCGGGGAAGTCCGCCGCGGTCATCTGCCAGGCGATTGTCGTCCTGGGACCTACTGGCCCGGTCGTGCGGCACAGCGTCGTGATCGACCGGTGGCCGTGGGGTGTCGCCCGGCAGGTTCAGGAAATCGTCCGGTCCGGCCGCATGCGCGTCCGCATGCTGCTCGTGGTCGCCGCCGGTATTCGGTTCGGCCAGATGCGCAGTCGGTTCGAGGCCGGTGCGGGTTGCCTGCACCGGTGCATCCGGCCGGGTGGCACGATCGACTCCGGCACGGGTGTCGGGGGCCTTGGGGGTGCTGCCTTCCACGGGCTTGGGCGAACTGCCGTCCGCCGAAGTGCGCAACGGATCACGCGGTGTGCCAGTGGCCCTGGCCGGATCCGCTGCCGGTGCGCGAGTCTCGGGGGCGTTGTTCGCGGTGCCGGTGTGTCCGGTCGTCACGCCCTTGCCGGGCTCACCGCCCGGGCGGGTGTTGCCTTCGTTCGAGAAGTTCGTCGCCGCAGTGGAATTCGTATCCCTGACCGGCTCCGAGTGGTCCGACGTGGATTCCGCAGTGCGCGAATCCATTCCGGTGTCGTGCGCACGACCGGCTGGATCCATTGCGGCCGTGCCGTCCCCGGCGCGATACTCCGGCGCGCCGCTCCCGTCGGCCCGCGTCGAATCGCCGGCGGACGAGTCTCCCGTGTGGTCGCCTCCCGACGTCGCGGTATCGGCGGGGCGGTGCGACCCGGAATCGGTCGCGCCGCCGGTATCCTCCGCGTTCGCGTCCTGCCGCTCCCGCCGGCCGTCGGACGCGAACGAGCCGTTGTTGTCGGACCGCGTGGAGTCGCCGCTGTGGTCCGTCGACTGATCGTGTGCTTGGTCGGTGGGCGGGGCGTCCGTGGCCGTGGTCGCGCTGGCCGGGTGCAGACTGGGACCGCCGGACTGTTCGCCTCCCTGCCCGCCGGTCGAATCGCCCGTGTTCCCCTGTTGCCCAGCGGTGCTCGTGTCGCCGACGATGCTGTGGCGTCTGCTGGTGTTCGTCTCGTCCGCGCCGCCGTTCCGGTCGGCGTTCGGGTCGCCGGATGTGTCGTGACCGTTGCCATTGGCATCGGACCCCGTCGTATGGCCGTCCGGCGCCGTGCCCGGGTGGTCGAATGTGGTGGTTCTGTTGCCGTTTTCGCCGGGAACGCGCGCGCTGCCGTCGCCGTCGCTGCCCATCGGGCGACCGGCGTGATTGGACTCGCCGTTGTATCCGTGCAGGCCGCTGGGCCCCGCCCCGGCGAAGGCGCCGCCGGCGAGGGTGCGCGGGTCGAATTCCCAGTCGCCGTTGACGAGACCATTGGCCAGCCAGCCCGCTCCGGCCCCGCCCACCCCGGCGGTCGCCCCGGTGAGCATGCCGTTGAACGCGCCCTTCCAGCCGCCCGTTCCGGTGGGAAGGACGCTGTGCGCGCCGAACCCGATCGCGCCGCCCGCCCCGCCGGACAGCCCGGCGACCAGCGCGTTCTTCCCGATCGCGTTCCAGTCGAAGCCATGTCCGTGCCCGTCCAGATTCTGGATGGACTCGACGAGCAGTTCCTGGGCGGTGGCCTGGACGGTGGAGATCACCGCGCCCTGGCCGATCTCGTAGATGAGCTTGGGCAGGATCTCCCGCAGCAGGGCGTTGGTGATCCGGCTCTCGACAAGCTCCGCGATCCGGTCCGCGAACATCTCGCCGAGCCTGCGGAACGTCACGCGTGCGATCGAGATGACGGCGGCCTCGGACTCCGGCGCGAAGGGCCCCGTCGCAGCAGCCCAGGCGAGTTCGGCCACCAGCCACCCGCCCGCGATATAGAAGTTGAGCTTGGCCGCCTGCAACTGATCGCCGAATCCGTCGGCGGCGGTGGACAGCTGGCGGTAGTTGTCGCCGAATTCCTTGACTGAGCCGTGCCCGGAATCGTCCCCGTAGCGCAGCGGTTTCAGCCACTTGAGAATCTCGTCGCCACCGGTGCCGTCCGGATAGGCGTCGCCGATCGCGCCGAGCAGATGATCGAGGTCCTGCAGCAGGTCATCGGCCTGTCCCGCAACGGATTCCAGATCACGCGCCATCTGCCACATGGTGTCTTCGTTGCCATGCGGCCATGTGGAGCCCACCAGCCAGCTCATCCACTCGAGCCACGATGGAAACTCCAGCGCCACAGGCCACCTCACGCCGGTCTGATCTGATCTTCGGCGAGACCGACTGTGCCACAGGGATACAGGTGAACTCAACACGAACGGCGAATGAGTCGCCGGTGACGGATTCGAGTACACCCGGCGGTGGTAAGGTCCGGCGGTAAGGAGGCCGCATGGGCGACATCTCGGGTGCACGTGACGAACTGGACCGGCTTGGCGCGGCTCTGCGCGCGCAGCTGACCGAACTCGTCACCGATCTGACCCCGGGCGCCGACCTCGGCCTGCTGTTCCTCGACGAACCGACGATCGCCGAGTGGACCGAGCCGCCGCGCTACCACTATTCGGGTCTGATCCGCGGCGAGCGCCCCGCCACTGTCCCGGCCGCCGATCTCGCCCGCCGTGCGGCCGCCCTGCTCGCCGCGGCCGGCTGGCAGGTCGGCGAGTCATCGGACTCCACCGGCGCGTATCCCGCCGTGGTGATCACCGGTCACCGCGATGGCAGCAGTATCGAAGTGCGTGTGGGCGACCATACTTCGGCGGTGATGTTCAGCGGCCGGACCTCGGCGCTCGCGCTCCGCGATCCGGAGGAGTTCCGGTGGCCGGACCCGGTGCGCATTACTGAAACCCTGACTCCCGGCCATGTCCTCTGCTACGAGTGCGACGGCTTGGGCGCCTGCCCGGAATGCGGCGGCCGGGGACGGCTGGCCGGCGGGGAAACCTGCCCCGAATGCCGTGGTGCCCGGGTGTGCCCGATCTGCCGGGGCGCGGGCCAGCTGGCGGTCTCCCAGCTGTCACCCTTCCAGCGCACCCACTATCCCGAATTGCGCCGGGCGCCTGAGTGATTCACCATCCGGAGTCGGTAGCTCCGCGATTCTCCTGCCCCTCGGTCCACGTCTCGTAGCCGACGGCATTACCGAAGTCGGGCGCGGGCTCGTTGAGCTGGGACAGCCGTTCCCGCGATCGCGGGGGTGCCAGCGAGGCCGGCTCGACTGTCGGCGCCTTGGATTCGAGATCCGGCATCCCCTCGATCAGCTCCGACAGCCTGGGCATGCGGGCGCGCTGATCCCGCAACGGCTGCAACAGTTCTCGACCCTGCCGGGCCACATCGTTCGCAGCGTTCTGCGCGGCCGTCGTGACCGCCTTGGCGATCTCCTCATAGGTCAGTTCGCCGATGTCGGAGGAGAATCGCGTGGCGATCACCACGCCGTCCGCGTTCACCGTGACCTGCACACGCCCGCCCGCCGCGCTCGCACTGGAGATCAGCTGGGTGCGCTTGCGCGACGCCTCCGCGATCTCCCGCATCTGCGTCGTGAATCCCT
Organism: Nocardia niigatensis NBRC 100131; assembly: GCF_000308655.1. GTDB lineage: Bacteria > Actinomycetota > Actinomycetes > Mycobacteriales > Mycobacteriaceae > Nocardia > Nocardia niigatensis. The sequence continues at coordinate 41,497 of NZ_BAGC01000009.1, forward strand.
CGAGTATCGCGGACTTCGCGACTTCCCCGTTCTCCCTCACCATTTCGCCGGCCTAGGCGAACGTGTCGAAGTTGCCGTGCTCCATGTTCTCGAGCCGCGTGGCGGACTTGTTCAGCCCCCGGTGCAGATTCTGGAACGAATTCGCCAGATTCTCGGTCCCGGTGGCCATGTTCGCGCTGCTGGTGGAGAAGCCCTTCGCGCCGTCGGCGAACTTGCCGCCGAAATCGTCGTCACCCCACCCCGAGGTCCCCGGCGAGACCGCCGACCGGGCATTGTCGGCCATGGACTGCAATCGCGCCTGGATGTCCCCGGCGATTGCCGCGGCGTCGCGCACCGCATCCGGATCTACCTGCACTCTCCCGGCCATGACATGCCCCTTGCGAGTAAACGGATTCCGTGACGCCATGCCCAGCACAGCAAGATCGACTGTCCCACAACCGATCAGTGAACACAACATGAACGAGACGTGCCGCCGTCCGCCTGGCAAGATCGAACCCGCAGCATCCGGCAGGCCGAAAGGAGCCCCATGTCCGGCACCCTCCCGCTGGCCAGAACCAATGCCGAAGCCCGCCTCTATCTCACCCTCCAGCCGTGTCCCACCTGCGGCGCGGCCCGCTGCCGGTTCCGCAGCGCCGTGGTGACCATCGACGGTGAGCTGGCCAGCCGCTACACCGGGGAATGCCCCTCCTGCGGCGCGGCCCGCGAATACGAATTCCGGCTCCCCGCCGACATCCTGCCGCCGCCGGCGGAATCCGTCCGCTTCGGCCTGGACAACCCCTCAGAGCTGCTCGATCCCGGTGTGTGGCTCTGGTACTCCGACAACTGCATCCGCCAGGTCCCACCCACACTCGCCGGCCTCGACGCCCGCGCCGAACGCGCCGCCCGGCACACCCTGGCCACCGCCCTGGCCGCCGTCGAGGAAACGCTGAAGTTCCTCCCGCCGAGCGGCGACCGGATCCCCGCCGCGGCCTTCACCTCGTCGAGGGGCCACGCGACCTACACCGCCGAGCCGGGCCGCTTCACCCGCCCCCGCCTGCAGGCCCTGCGCGACACCTACGCCGCCGCCCTCGCCGGCCGCTAGCCGGGCATTGCATACGATTCGATGGTTCGGGTGAAGACCGCCGGTGAGAGGGACAGCATGAAGCGGATCGACTACAGCGTGAGCCGGCGCGAGATCGCCACGGACGACGACCTGCGCCTCACCTATCGCGGCGAGCCCTTCACCGGTGAAGCGGTCGAGACCATCGGCGACCAGCTCCTCTTCCAGGTCTTCTACGTCGACGGCATCCCGCACGGCCCCGACCGGGAATGGTGGGCGGACGGCCCGATCAAGTCCGAAGGCCAGGTTAACTACGGTGTGCCGGTAGGTATTTGGCGCACCTGGCACCATAACGGACAGCTCGCGAGCGAGCAGGAATTCGACGACGAGGGCGACCCGATCGAGACCCGGACCTGGGACGAGTCCGGAAACCCGATCGAGAACTGACCCACCCGCCTCAACCCCCGGTAATCACCTTGATGGCCGCATCCTGCGCCGCGTCGTCAACCGTCCCGACCCGGAACCCGCGACTCACGATGTGCTGCACCAGCTCCGCCTCCGGCGCCACCCCGTGCTTGTGCAGATAGTGCGACACCGCCCCCGCCCAAACCCAGGTCCCATCGGTCCGGAAATTCAACGGCACATCCCGATCCGCCGGCGCGAACTCATCCTGCTCGAAGCTCCTGGCCGCCAGCACAATCGGCGCCGACTCCAAATACGCCAGCACCGCGGTCCGCGTATTCCCCTCCACCGCAGGCCGATCCACCACCGGCCGCCCCTCAGCGTCCTTCCCGTCATACACCTTGGCCATCCGTGGCGGCTGCACGAAGGATGACTCGGGCGAACGTTTCACGGTGGCTTCGACATCCGGTGCGGTGGCTGCGACACGGTTCGGCGCAATGCCCTCGGGCGCACAGGGATTGGGTGCAGCGGTCGGCTGCGCGAAAGGATTGGGCGGCGAGGCCGATGGCGCGAAAGGATTGGACGGCGAGGCCGATGATGCGAACGGATTCCCCGCAGCCGCACCTGGCTGACCACCAGGCGCGAAGGGATTCGCTCCAGGGGCGACCGCGTACGGATTCATCGCGCCGACCGGCCCAGCGGGTATAGAACCCGGCGGCATGAATCCCGGTGCGTAGCCCACCCTCGGATGGGCCGGTAGCCGCGGCCGCGACAACTGCGCCACCAGCCCCGCGACGGCCGCGGCGAAGGACAGCACCAGCGTGAGCACCGTCAACCAGAACCCGACACCCGCGTATTCCCAGAAGTTGAAGCCCAGCACGGCGAACACGAGACTCAGTCCGCCGGTCGCGTTCGCGACGATGACCGCGGCAGCAGCCCCGCCGGCCGCGCGCACAGCCGGATTCCGCAGGCCGGCACCCGCCAGCAAGGCGATGGCCACGACAGCCACGGCGAGCGATCCCACGGTGAAATGCACGGCGAACAACGGAACAGAGCCGCCCTCTCCCGTACGCCACATGCTCAGGAAAATCGAGCGGTCGCCCACCAGCGGCACGAACGAACTCCCGAATCCGACCGCCGCCGCGACAACCAGGAACACGCCCGTGACCCGGTCCGCCACGCCGCCGCTCGGCGCCCCGCCCATCTCCTGCGCCGCACCGCGTTTCGACACCACGGCATCACGCAACCCGGTCACCAGAGCCGCGAGGGCAACCAGCGTTACCAGCGTGATCACCCAGAATCCGGGCCCCGGCGAACTGTCCTCCCCGAACCCTCGCGCATAGCCCACCACATCGCCGGACGCGATTTGCAGCACCAGCCCGCCCGCGAATGCCGCCACCCAGAACAGCACCCCGCGCCGAGCCCCCATCCCCACCGCGAGCAACGTCCCCGCCACACCGGCGACGATCACCATCAGCACATACGGCACAGCGGAGAGATAGTCGGAGGTTCGCAGCCCCCCTCCCCGCATCGCGCTCCTCCAGACATACCAATCCCGCGAACTGCCGTGGAACCGAAGAGTCGTCACCGGCAGCCAGAACATCGCGACCGTCAACACCGCCGCCGCAATCAGCAAAAACCCACTGACCCGCCCGACCTTCCCAACCCCAGGCACCGTGTTCCCCGGCGCCTGCCCGGGCCCATTCATGAAGCCTTCATTCCGTGTGTAGGCCATAGATTCTCGCGCCTCTCCCGTAGCAAGATATGCCCCGCCGCCGCCCGGAACAGTCCATCCTCGGCCCCATCCGTCCGAGCCGCCCGCCGAACCTTGTCGATGATCAGAGTCCGGCTCATTTCCTCATGCGCCGGCCCGAACCAGTACTCCGCCTCCGCAGGCTCATCCCGAACCTGCCGGTAATAGACGAGTAGCGCCACGACGTCACCGACCGTCCTGGCGCATCGGCTCAGACGTGCGCGCACTGTCGTCGGCCATGACTGTTCCTCCCCCATCGGATACGGGAGCCGACACTAATTGGCCTGTCCTGTCGATGCCAACGTGGAACACGTAGTGCCGGTGGCCAGAGGGCTGCTTGTCGGCTCGGCTGAGAGCTCAGCTTCGGAAGAGCGGTGATGGCTGATTTCTGCAGAAGAGCGATGGCATCGGTGTCGGAAGGGACCAACTCGGCCCGCTGGCAGTCAAAGACGCCAGGGTCGTTGACATTTGGTGAATGGCGATGGTCTCGTGAATTCGCGGAGGCCCGCCTGCGCAGCGGTATGGTGTCTGAGGTCAGGTTCGCTATGCCGGGGAGTGGGAGCGCGAATTGACGATCGTTTCGTGGCAGTGGCCATTGGTTCTCGGCCTCATCCTGATCCGACTGCTCGCGCCCGGATGGCTGATCCTGATGACCCTCTGGACGCTCGGCTTGCCGGCGTTCGTGGTGTGCGCTCCGCTGTTGTTCGCTGCGTATCTGTCCACCCCCGAACAGCATTCGCTACTCCAACTCGCAGACATGTTCCTGCTGGTAGCTGCCTTCACCGTGCCCGACGGCGGGGACAACAGCGAATACCACATTCCCCTGTTGACCCTGGTGAAAGGCAATCCCGAAATCGGCGAGAAGAACCTGATAGGCAGAGGGCTGGTCTGGATCGGCGGCTGCAGCGTACTGGGCTACATCGTCGTGCTCCTGGTCATGTGGGCCAATATCGGCGAAGCGCACGGCTGGATCTCATTATCAGTGTCGTAGCGCTGAACCGGGTCGGGCCGTCGAGCGCTTACTCGGCCACGTTGCGGACCGTCGTGTTCGCATCCGGCTTCTTGCACTCGTCTCGCACCATGATCAGCTCGATGAACGGCCCCGGGTCGACCAGGTTCGGGTTCTCCTCGTAGAACTCTCGCATCAGGCTGATTCCGGTGTCGTCGTCGGTTGCGGCGGCGAGGAACCGGGGCCAGGTCATCTGGGAAGCGTTGCGCCACGCAGCCTGACCGCCGCATCGAATGTCTGCTAGTCAATAGCTATGTTCCATGGCCAGCGATGTTTTCGGGACCTGGTTAAGATCAGTCGACACTGAGCCGGCGGTGATCGGCTTTCGGTCAACACTCGCTGATCAGGGGGAATCAGGATGCCGGCCAAATGGGCTCCGAACGCGCGTGATCAGGAGTTGAGAGGTCCGGTGAGACTGCGTGACAGTCGAATCGCGCTCACCGGTGCGGCCTTGTCCGCTGCTCTGCTCGTCGCCGGATGCTCCTCTGTGCCAGGCCACCCCGTAGCTGCACCCAACACCACCCCGTTCTACTCCGCGGTCCTCGACCTCATGACTCAGCAGGTCGCGCACTACACCGGAACCAATTCCCAAGGCGGCACCTGGGATATGCGCACCACCGCTGCCGGCGAGATGCTGGGGAGTGTGGGCGCGCAGGGGCAGCCACAGGTGGGTGTCCTGTCCATCGGTGGCAAGACCTACGTCAAACCCTCTGCAGGCAGCCAGGTCTCGGATCTCCCGTCGGGAGTATCGCCTTCGTCGGTGGCGGGCAAGTGGGTGTCTGGATCCGATGATCTCGCCAAGCTGGTTCCGGCCGGCGCCCAGTCTCCCTACAGTATGGCCGCTGCGCTGATGCAGGCGCTCGACAAGGCACACACCTTCCCTCGGGTCGGTGACTCCACTGTGCAGGTGGGCGCCGACCAAGCCTACGAGGTTGTGACACCCGATGGCACGCTGGATGTTTCGGCGACTGCGCCATACCACCTCCTACGCTGGGATCCCGAGCGCAAAGACCAGCATCCCTCCGCCACCACGACGCCCGACTCATTGGTCCTCGGTGGCGGTTCGACTCCTGCCGACGATGATTCTTTGGGCCCCATAGCTTTCACCGTGATGACTCCCGCCGACCGCGACCAGGCGTTCAAGGACATCATCGCCCAGACTCAGAGCTTGACCGACGCCGTTGATGTCGGAATACAGTTCAACTTCCAGCAATCCGGCGATCTGAAGTGCACCAACGACAGCTGCACCGTCTCCACGAGCGTGTCCACCACGACGACCACGGCCCACGCCGCCCAGCTGTCGGGCAATGTCTCTGCCGTGATGAAGGCGTCCCTGACCGTCGACGGCACCCCGAGCGCCGGCTGCTCAGCCGCCCAAACCCTACCCATCAACGGCAATTCCGTCATGAACTGCGTCGACGCTAGCGTCGCCCCGATCATCGCTCGCATCAATGCCCAGCATCAGGCACAGGCCGACGCGCAGGCCCGCGCCCAGAACCGCGATGTCAAGGTCGAATACTCGATCAGCATCAAGAGCCACGTCGAAGTCCAAGCCGTGGCCATGGTGCAGGCCGAAATCGACAAGCTGGTCACCGTAGTCCGCGCCGAACAAGACACTCGCCGCAACCGCGACACCTGCGGCCAATCCTGCACGTACCAGCAAATCCCCTATGGCAGCGACAAACTCAGCCAGGCCGCCGATCGAACCCGCAGAACCGGAAACCCCGGCTCGGGCGCGAACATCCTCATCGCTGTGGTTCCCGGCTGGAACGACCCCGCCAACGGCGACCTGGTCATCGGCTCCGGCGACGCCCAACCCGGCGACGCTTCGGGCCGTTCCGAGGACGACCTCCTGAGCAAGCTGACCGCCAGGGGCTTCAATCCCGGCCAGATCACCTCCCTCTACAGCGAACGCCAGCCCTGCTTCACCACCTGCAACTCCAAACTCTCCTCCGCCTTACCACCCAACACCGCCGTCTCCTACTCGATCCCCTGGCTGCTCAACGACACTCAGGCCACCGATGCCGGAAACCGGTTGCTGGACAAGCTCGCCATGGAGACAGAGCTCCCACACAAGTAGCCGATCGGTCCTGCGGCGGCGCTGCTGAACCCTATGCGGACCGACGGCACGATCCGCGTTCGCAGTCCCTTGTCTATTGCGCGTCGTCGCCGGAATAGCGGAACGAGGGCGGTTCTCCTGCGGCGCGGCGAGCGAACTCTTGCTCCCACATGTCGAACGTCTTGCGGCGCAGCACCGTCAACATCTCGTGTTCTCGCGGCTCGAGCTGTCGACGCTCCTGCCGGGCCTGATCGAGAATCTGGTCGATCTGCCGGTAGATGTCGAAGATCGGTCCCTCCCCCCGCAGATAGTGATTTCGAGCCTCCTCGGTTTCCTTGACGAACTGTTCTTCGGTGAGTGCCGAGAAGTCCAGGTCCGCACCGGGTTCGAAGACTGCGTCGATGTCGTCCTGCGTAGCGGGTTCGAAGGCGCCCGTGTCGATGTTGAGTTTGTGGCCGGTCACTTCATCGTGAACGGGTTCCTCGAGACGGATGGTTCCGTTCCGAAACCGGAAGTACGACGGGGATTCTCGGAGCCAGAGCACGGGGGTAGCCTCTCGGATGCATTGAAGGTGTACGGCTTGCGGCGATCGCCGGCCATAATGCTCAGGCATCCTCCAACCGCTTGCGTCCATAGCCTGGGAGGTACTGAGCGAAGAAGTCACGGACACTATTGGGGATAGGCCGGACCGCTGACAGCGAGTAGGTCTGGACGTAGCCCGCCTTGCCGAAACCGCCTTCCCAGAATTTGTACTTCGGTTCAAGCGTGTCCAGCAGGCCCTGATAGAGATCGCGCACTTCGAGGAAATCCAAGAGTTCGGGCAGGTTCCATGACTCGATGTTCGCTGCGGGCTTCTTGGGCAGGACAGCAGAGGTCCCCCCACTATCGCCGCGTACACGCTCACCGGTGCACAACGCCTCGACCGCCCGCAGCTCGAGGAAATGGTACGGACCGGCTTCTTCGATGAAGACCCACCGATTGAACCGGGGGTCCTCGTAGATCTCGCCGTCCGGCAGCTCGGCGACCTTCTCGGTGTACCCCAGCCCGGTGCTCGAGATTTCGTGTGGTTGGCCGTCCTCATCGTGCACAACGACCAGCCTGCTGGTTGTGGTGAGCCAATCGACCAGCGCTTGCCGGAACTCTGCGCGGCGGTCGAAACTGCGTACGCATTCCAGATGGAACGAGCCGGTGAAGAACGTTGCGTCGTCGTCCCAGGTCGCGAGGATCGTGTGGTAGGGCGGGATGGACTCAGCCCACCCCTCGACCTCCAGTACGAATCGTCCACAAAAGTGGCATGTGTTGCGTTCGTGGAACACTCGTAGCCTCTCCAATTCACCCACTGTGACCACTGACCGGTGGTCGGAGATTCCCGCCCAGACAAAACGCACTCTATCCTTCGGGGCTGGTTGCCGAGGTGGCGACCCGAGCGGATAGTTCGGCTGCCGTGGGGTCGCGAGTTGTGTGCGATGCTGAAGGTCCGCTCGACAGAAGGGGGTCCGACGTGCGGCGTGGCCATCCCACCAAGGAACAGTTGCAGCAGAGCTTCGAACGCGTGCTGTCGATGGTCCTCTCGGGAGACGGTGTTCCGAGCTCTAGCGGTCTCGACACCGAAACCCAAGAAGCGCTGTGGATGATCGCCAAGGCGTACCCGGCTGTCACCGACGATCTCCTGGGCGCTGCTCGTCGCGCATTCGCCGGGCAGTTGGATGGCAGCAATACCGCGCGCTGGCGGGCGGAGCGGGACCGCAGGTTCACTGAACTCGAGGAGCGCTCGCAGTCTGCGCGTGCTGTCGACAGCCCTCTGGAGAGCGCGCGCTCTGATGACGCCGGCGAAACTCGCCGCTATCGCAACGAATTGCTGGCCGAGGGCAATCACCTGAAAGCGCTCCGTGAGCGACTCGGCACCACACCCGAGGGACAGGACGCGTTCGACAAAGGCGGCAAGGTGCTCGAGCGATACCTGGAGTGGCTGCCCGACGTTCCGGTGGCGCGCAGCCCGTTCACCAACCAGCTCACGACCTGGCCGATCGACACCGTCGATCTCGATGGCTGGTTCTGGAACTGGAACAACCCTGCCCGGCGCGGGCGGTCGACCGTTCCCTCGGATTGGCTGGCCATGGGTGGGGCCATGCGCCTGTCCCAACCGCTGACGCCGATGCCGTTCGACTTCTGCATGCCGGGGCCCGACGTACCCTACGTTGTTCCGCGCCTGCTGGACCTGCCCGAAACTCGCGCGGTCATCGCCCAGGTACCCGTCGGTCACCACACCGGATGGACCATCACCTACTTCACCACCCGCCGCCCCCACCGAATCCCCCTGGAAAACACGTGGGGCACACAGAAATACGACCTCTACGATGATGCGGGCCATTGGCGAGCCTGGAGCGAACACCCCCAGGACCCCGACGAGTACTCCTTTGATCTGCGCCCTTGGCTGGACTCGGGCAAGCTCCTGTGGATTGCTCCCGAAGACTCCACCATCACCCTCCGATCCGGTGCCGCCGACTGTCCCTACCTCGACCTCCCCGGCCAACGCCGGATGCAGATGATCAACGACGGCGCCATCAGACTGTGGTGATTTGAACCCCAGGCCTCAGCGCTCGGGTTGCTCCGACGACTCGTAATGGGCACGCAACTCGCCTGGCGCAATGATGTTCTCCGGTGTCACCGGGCCAAATCCCTTGGTGAACTTGGGATTATCGTCGATGACGCGCTCGGTGAGATCCAATGCGTCACGAGCCCGCATATCCGCTGCCATCTGCCGGTCGATCTCGTGCAATCGCTCGACGGTGATTCCCATCCGTGCCGCGGTCTGTTCGTCGATCTCCCGCTGCTTGTCGGGCTCAGCAGGGTCCATCCACGGTGGCAAGGGCGGTAGCTGCATGAACGACTCCTCGCTCAGAAGTAGGCCGCGATCGCGGCGTCGAACTTCGCGTCGGCTACGTCGACGCCACCGCGGGGCCGGTAGTTCAAACCTCGTACGTGGTCGAGGAACTCGGCCGGAATCTCCAGCGCGTAGTTCTCCAGATAGTGGATCGAATCGACTCGCCAGATCCACACCCCATCCGACATCAGCGACGGACCGCTTCGGATCGTCTTCGCGGTGTCGAGCATATCGCTGACCTCCCCCGGTACATCGAACACCGGCGTAGCCGCCTTCATATACTCCGCCACCAGTTTTCGATCCTCAACCGGATGCCGCGCGTAAGAGTCCCGCATCAACGGCAACTCCTCCCGCACCTTCCGGTACATCTCGCGGTAGATCCCGACAGGCTTCAACCCACCCGCCGTCGTCGATCCGGACACCGTGTACCCCCGATATCGCATGACTATGAACGCCGCCCAGCCTACTGGTCGGATCCACCGACGCGTCGTGCGCGGAGACTCGAGGCGAACTGGATTCGGCTGGATCGGGTCGGCTGATGGCACTCAGGGACCGGTCCGAAGTCCGGAACGTGGTTCTCGGTTCGGTGGTCGACTCTCCGTTCGCGAGATCGGACGCTATGGTGGCGAGCGGCGCCGTCAGCGCGGAGTGTGAGTCTGTCGGCATTGTTCCCAGGACGGCAATCGAAGCAGGGGCTCCTCCACTCCAACCGGGCTGGTTTCGAACTCTGCGATGATGGAATTTGAACTAGTCCAGTCGAATGCTGCGATTCCAATCGCTCATCGTGGTCTCGCCATTCTGCTATGCTCTGTCAATTTCGTTGAGTGATGTGATCGCCCGGCGTTCCTTTTCCGATTTCACGGAAGTTCTCGCCCCTGTCGGAGTTTCGGGATCGGGTAATTAAAGTTCGAATCTTGACCAGACATCGGACGGGCTGCCATCCGGCTCGAAGTAATTGTCTACTCCGGATTCGGTTGGTGTCCCGAAGTAGGTGGGGTCATCGGGTTCGGTCTCTGAATCCAGAACTTCCGAAAGCTCTGTCAATGCGGCTGCCAAGCTTGGTTGGTTCGCGGCATGAATGTCGGGCTGAGCGCGACCTTTGAGGTCATATTGCATCCAGATATCCGAATACGTAACCAAACTGGTTGTGATGTAATCCCTATACGCATGAGTGCTCAATCGGAACAACTCCGGTTGGATAACATCTTGCCCTGGATTCTTGATGATTCCCGTGCAGTCGATAGTGCCATCGACGGAGCCTGGAATGCCGACGTGACGACTGGATCGAACTTGACCCGCGAGTCGTGATGCGATTACTTGTTGAGGTTCGGATACGTTCACGGTAAAACTGCCGTCGAACAGTAAGTGCTTCGGTTTTCCTGCTTCGGGAACCCTGATATGGATGATGGTCGAGTCCACCACTAGGTGATGGGACACGAGCGCGCGGTATGCGCCCAGCAGGTCTCGCAGGCATAGGTCAACCGTGTCCACGCCTCCGTCATGGTCGTGTCCCCAGGTCCAGCGAGCGACCGGCGTAGTTGTAATCATTGCGCTCCTTCCGGCATGAATGTTCCATCAGGCGGGATAAACACTATTCCGTCCGGGGTTCGGATAATGACCTGTACGCCTTTGTCTGCGAAGTTATTCTCAAGCCGTCCGAGATGTGGCGCCAAGTCCTGCATCGAAACTACGGTATCCAAGACGAAGGTCTGGTAATCGGCATTCGAGTCGACCAATTGATGCATTTCCGAGAATACTTTTCCGACCACTTTGCCGGGATTGGTTGACGCAACGTTTTTGAATTGCCAGCCGTGAGTCTTGCCGTCGGTGTCCTTGGCCGTGACGTCTAGATCGGTTTCCTTTTGTGTGAATACACCCGGCCTGATTTCGTGACCGCCCCGCTTTATCTCGAATGCTATATCTGTATACCCGCTGTCAAGCAATCGCCCGCCGAGTCGTACCTGCTCCAGTGCGCCCGGAAACAAGTTGGGACGGACAGTGCTCGATACCACCATCGAATAGTTGGGGACCTCCTCGAATCGTCGGGACGCAATGGCCTCCGCGATCTCTCGGCCGGCCCCATGGTTAGCCAGATTATCCAGGATGGTACCCACATCACCCGGCTTCACCTGGGGGCGAACGGATCTTCCGGCCCGACGGCAGCCCCGTCATCAGAGGTGGACATGCCAGTCACGACGACGTCACCGGCCGGGACCTCGAGGTAACGGTCGAAGTCGGCTCCACGAGCCGCCCCGATGCGGTAGCCGAATTACGGTGATGGAGCACTACCTGGACCTCGTGCGCCGGGGGAATCCGCTACAGGGCCATCAGATAAACGACCGCGGGCACCCGCTTGGTGTGCCGCCCGGTCAGGTGGGTCGTGCTCTTCTCGTCCTGGCCGACCTCCGGCGTCGTTCCGGTCGGCTTGCCTTCGATTCGGGAATCAGGTTGTCCAGCACCACGTTCTGGTCCGACTACCGCGGCCCGCCCGTTCGATTCCAGGCCGGTCAGCGCCGTCCGCTCTGGAGCAGGCGGGCGCACCGCGGGCTCGGGAGTCAGCACCGGTGCTTGCACGGGGCGTGCCGTCGGATCGGCTGCCCCAGCGCGGAATTCCGGAGTCTGATTTCCGGCCGGATGGGGCGCGCTGCCGTCCGGTGGCTTCACCGCATGCCACTGCGACCGCAGGTCCTCGAGCGCCGTGACCTGCTGTTCGCTGAATCCGCCCTGGTCCTTGGCGGTTTCGCGGATCCGGAGCGCCTGCCTGGTGAGATCCTCGCCGACCTGCTGGATGTGCTCGGGCTGATTGCCGAGAACATCGGAGTGGGCCTCCTTGGCGAAGGACCGGAACAGCCTCAGACCCTCGGCATCCGACTCCGGTGTGATGACGGGCGGTCCCTTCGGACCCTCCGGATCGCCGGCGCGCGAAGTATCAGGTCCGGTCCCTCCGCCCGGCAGATCGCCATCCGGACTGCCGCCATTGTTCAGACCGTGTTTGGCCCCGCCCAGACCGCCGAGTACGGCACCACCGACGAGCAACTTCGGATCGAAGTCCCAATCGACCCGGGCGCCATTGGTGAAGTGGTCGTAGATCTGATTCCCGAGCCCACCTGCGTACATGCCGACGCCCCCGGCCATTCCGCCGATCCCGCCGGCCGCCAAACCACCCAGCCGCGAGGACAATCGATTGGTGAGCAGCTCGGCTGCTCCGAGGTGGGCGGGTGCGCCCAGCAGGCCGCCCGCACCCCATGCGATCGAGGTCTGAAAGGTCTTCTTCAGGTCGAAACCGTCGTCCCGATGCCCTTCCCACATCTGCACGATTTGCGTGCTGGCGTCCAGTTCAGCGCCCATCAGCGCGCCGCCCACAGTCCCGCCCAGGGTGCGGAGGCCATATCGCAGAGGGGCATTGCGGGCCGTCGCCTCGGTGAGCGGCATGACGATCTCTCGTATCAGCGGCTTGGCCAGGGTGTCCAGACCCGCGCGAGCCGCCAGAGCGCCGATGCGATCGGCGGCGGCGTCGGCCATTTCGGCCACGACCTTCTGTGCGGCGCGCAGGAACCCGGGAACCAGCGCATCACCATAGAGCGACGCCATCAGCGAGAGCACGGTCCAGAGGGTGAGGGCGGCGAACACCTCCTCCTGGATCTTGACGTACTCGATCTCGGTTCCGGTGGCGCGGGTGTCGTGACCGAGTGCGTGCATGCTTTCGATCAGTTTCGGAATCGAGTGCTCCGAATTCGCGTCGAACAGGTCCGCGAATTCCTTGCCGACCGCGGTCGCCCCGTCGCCTTCGTAATACTGCGGCACCTGCCCGGTGATGTGCTTCAGCTCGGGCTCGTAGTTCTCCAGCGCGGACGCGGCCTGATGCCAGGCATCTCCCAGCGCGTAGAGCCGATCCTCATCGCCCTTCGGATACGCCTGCCCGAAATTCAGCGCCCACATCAGCCAGCTCGGAATGTTGTTCCCGAGCGCGGTCGTCCATGACATGCCCCACCCCGAGGTGAACGAAAAGCTCCGTCCCGATCCTCTACCGCATGTCCGCCATGGCGCTGTACTCGAGGCGAACATCAGGTTAACCAATCCCGGCGTGGCGTTGAGGGTCGACTTCTGCTGTGGCAGCACAGGTCTCGCTGTCCAGGAACGCTCAGCCGATTACCCAGATCCCGGCGACGCCGGCCGTCGGATCCAGCATCAGCAGGGCTTCAGACGAGCGGGTTCGTATGGGGGAGCTCGAGCTCGCCACAGGTGTGGATGAATCGCACAGCGGCCGGTGGCGCCGGCCGCTGTCGACTAGTGGTCGAGGCGGTTTCACATGCGTTATCGTGCCGGGCAGGACACGATTGATCGGGGGCATCGATGAACCAGCCGCAACAGCCTTTTTCAGCGTCGGGTGCGGCGGTACCCGGACTGCCGATGGAAGTGACCGTCGTGTCGGATGCCGAAACCACCCGACGCTTGAGCCGAGTCCTGGCACTGGCGCGATGGCGCTCCCCGTACACCTGGGGATTCGTGCTTCTGATTCCGCTGATTCTGATGTCGCGCCGCTTCATTGAGATCTTCATCGCCGCCAACTCACCAGGCTGGAGCGTCTCGAGCTTGTTCCTGTCGTACTTCGTCTGGCTGGTGATCGCAGTCGGCATGGGCCTCGTGGCCACCGGCATCCAGATGCTCAAACGCAATCCGAGCATCGCGGCCTACACGTCCCCAGGAACCCCCGTATCGGCCCGCTTCCACCATGATTCGCTGGAACTGATACTGGCCACCGGCACGATCACCATCCCCTACTGCAAGGTCAAGGACCTGTTCGCCATCGGTGGAGGGATCTTTCTCCGAGAACAGGGCACGCGGGGCTCAGTTCTCCCACGTGCCCTTTTTCCCGACGCGGCGCTCGAACTGATGGAACGTCGATTGAAGGCCCGACCGAGCGGGATCCCGCACCTTTCACGGAGGACAGCGGGTGTGCTGGTCCTAGGTGTCGTGTTCGTTCTCGGGCTAACGATCGCGTTCGCCCTGAACGGTTTCCGAGAGAGTGCGCCGACCTACTCCCTCGCCGACGCGGAGCAGGGATGCGCCCTCGTCACGGCGGCGACGGTGAAGACCTACGTACAGAACGCAACGTGCGACTCCCGCGACAACGTCCCCGAGACCAGGTATGCCCGATGGACAAGCGGCTCCGGTGGCACCTCGGCCGTCGAGGCGACGGTAACGGTGGGAGCCGCGACAAATTGCTTCGCGAACGCTCGGCAGGAAATGAAGACCGCAGCACCGTCCTACTCATCCCAAACACAACGAACGCTCGTGCAACTCGGCTCCAATGGACCTGACGTCGATGAAGGATGGTTGATCTCGGGCATGTTCGGCCGCAGCGGATCCGATAGCCAGCCCCGGGCGGATCTCGTCGTGCGACGGTCGAACGCATGCGTTCGGGTTTTCGCCGGTGGGTCCACGGATGCCACCGGGCACCCCGACCCTGACGCAGCCAGTACAACCGCCTTCGCCTTCGCACGGGATATCCTTGCAGCCGTCCCCCACAGGTAGCTGTTCGACAGGACGCTTACACCGAGCGCAGCTCTGTGGGCAACGCTGCCGACGGGCCTTCAGGCTGGTTCATCGTCCGCCCTGTCACCCGCGCTCTTCTTTGATCACTCGAATCACCTCGGCGATACGGGCATTGATCATCGAAGTCAACCGCCTAGCATCCGCAGGGACGGCCTTCCAAGGGGGCGCGTGTCCAATCGCGTACCGCCCTTGTCCTTCCAGATCTCGCCACTCGAGCCGGTGCTCGGTGATTCCGCGGGGACCATATACGGAGGTTCCTTGGATGACGTTGATCGTGCCGACCAGACTTACAGGTGTTCTCAAGAACCGCTGAGTCATGCGTCCCAGGTCGTCTTCCACTGGCGCGCCGATCGGGGAATGACCGTATCCATAATCGACGTCGTCACGTTTCTCATCCGGCGGAGTCAGAGGTAGCTCGGCATCACCTGCGGGCTCACCCATTGGCAGCTCGGCGACGATCCCATCCGCCAACATGATCGGGTCGCACTCGGTCAGCGTGAATCCACCGCTGTGCATATAGGTTTCACCTGGCAGTTGCGTGACCAGCACGCCGTGACCGCCTCGACGCGCAGCCATCATCCGAATCCTCTTGTCCGCACGCTTCGGATCGCGTCCGTCCCAACCCTCGATCACGATCCGAATGTCGGGCTGCACCAGCGACTCCAGGACCCGGTTCAACGACCCATCGGCGTGCAGCCTGCTGCTCACCTGCTGCACCATCTCCCGTTTCTCCCGCACATAGTCGTCGTGCAACGGAGTCCGGCTCATGAAGGTGAAGGGCTTGGGCAGATAGTCGTGTCCGAGCCGCTCGGCAAGCACCAGGAACTCCAGGTCACCGAACCGCCACTGTTGATTCATTCTTCGGCCACCGGCCTCACTGCCGCCGGAATCTGTTCGAACACCGAGTCGAGATTCTCACCGGAGCGCAGGAATTCGGGCCGCTTGTGTTCCTTGCTGCCGCCCTGACTACCCGCTTGTCCGCCGGCGCTCATCGGCATACCGCTGCTGCCCGACGTGCCCGAAGTGGTTGTGGTTGATCCACCAGTCGCGAGCCCTGCGCGTGTGGCGGTGACGGCTTCTTCCTTGTCGTCGGTATTCGACTGAATGCCCGCGCGGGGAAAGAGCTTGCTCTGGGGATTGTCTTTCGCCGGTGTCGGATTCGACCCAGTCGGTGTAACCGAGGGCGACCCTCCCGGTGAAGCCGGAACGCTCCCAGGGTTCGTCAGCGAGGAGAGCAGCTGCTGCATCTGCTGCTGTTCGGTCGTCGTGGTCTGCTGGGTTTGCTGACCTGTCAAGAGGGACGACAGTGAGGTAATGCCTTGCTGGACCATTGTTTCGCCCGACTGAGCCAGTGATTCCACGAGCGATACGCCTTGTTGTGCCAGGTTCTCGACTGCGGAGACTACCGTCGTCAACGTTTGATCGTTTGTGTTCGTCGGATTGTTGGTATTGGGGGTGGTTGGATTATTGGGGTTGCTTGGGGTGTTGGGGTCGGTCGGTACTGTCGGAGTGGTCGGAGTGGTCGGCGAAGCGGGAGTTGTGCCGCCGGGTGAAGGGTTGGTGCCGCCCGGCCCGGGGCTCAACTGCGGTTGTTCTGGGGGCGTTGGCTGAACCGGAACGAAAGATACAGCTGGATCCGGCAGACTGGCCGGAAGTGCCTCGTTGTATTCCTTTATTCCGACCGCGTATGTTTTGCTGAATCGGTCTTGATACTCAGCGAGGCTGAGGTCACTGTCGCCATCAACGTACATGTCCCCGGTCCCCGGGTTCATGTATTGGCCATCCGAGGCAGGGGGAGCGGGCTCATGTTCCTTATCCGGCATCTTTTCCCTTGTGGCAGCCAGCCATCCAGACAGGTTCGTCAAAGCCTTGCTGATGGCTTTCATTCCGGGTGTCAGTTGCTGGTCGGCCTCGGTTGCATACTTGTTCACCGATTGCTGGGCACTGTCACTGCCGGTGCCCTTCCATTCCCCTTTGAGTCCCACGATCTGGTTCCTGAAGTCACCAAATGCAGCACTGAGCTCGCTGGCCATCCAATCCCAATGTTTCCCGGCTATGGCGGGAGCGTTGGCATCAATATTGACCTTGAGAAGGTGCAGGCTCTCCCATGACAATGATGTGGAATTTTCGCAAGGTACCGCTTTCAAATCGGTAGAAGTGACAGTTATGTCGGCGGCAGTCTTGGCCGCGTCTTTCGGTACTCCGGCGACATGTCCATAGTCGACAGGCGGTATCTTGGAGCCGGCGGGCTGATTCGTTACTGCAATCTTGTCCAGGGCATCCGCTGAATTCTGATCGGCTCCCTCGAATGCTTTGCCTGCGGCCTTGAAAGTTTCGGCCATGTCGGTAACGGTGTCGATGTGCTTCTTGAGCACGTCCTTGAAATTGGTGCCGCAATCATTGAACACCTGAGTGATCCGGTGACCGGATTTGAAGGGGTCCGATGGCCCCGCGAAGTCTTTCATCTCGGTGATGTTGTTGTTGTTCAGGCTGAACTGGACATCCAACATCTGACCGAGCAGGTCATTGCAGATGTTAATCGCGGAGATCGCAACATCTGGCGTGTATGTCAGCAGTCCCGCTTCGGCGTTCTTGCGTTCGTCGGTCCAGGACGCTGGTGAGTTAGTAGTGCCCATCGCGCCGACTCTCCGAACGAAGATCCCTTATTGGCCTGGCGATCCTCTCGCCCCTATGTTGACGAGCCCCCGAGTGTGACACGGCGCCACCGTACCACGGGCTATCGGACCGTCGGTCATGGAAAAACGATGGCAGCTCGGTGCTGCCGTATGGTATTCATACGCCAAGCCAACTGGGAGGGAGTTCGCGATTGACGGACGAGGGGGACGTGAGTTCCGAGGCAGTTCAAGAGGATTGGCCCTCGGTGGCCACCGCCACATTTACTGGCTCCATTCGTGTACGGACCACCGAGCAAGGGCTTCCGCTGGCCATCAAGGTGGATCCAGCTGAGTTGCACCGAGATCCAGCTCAGCTGGCGGGGGAAGTCCTACGGCTGTGTCAGAAGGCTGCGAACCGCGCCGGCCTCGCGCTGCGGAAGCGGTTGGAGGAGGCCGGGCTTGGGGCTGAGGGCCTTGCCCGGACCGGGCTTCCTACCGAGGCCGATGTTGCTCGGCAAGAGATTGTCGAGGAGCAGGACTACGATACTGAGCCGCAGAGTTGGCTCAGGTCGGTGTGAGAGGGGGCGCACATGGTTTCGTCCATGGATGAGCTGCAGGAGCAGGTTCGGCGGCAGCTGTATCGGTTTCAGGACCTGGCGGATCAGATGGCTGCGGTTCGGGGGCGGGAGACTTCCGAGGACGGGGCCGTGACGGCCGAGGTCGACGGGAATGGCGCGCTCAAGGATCTGCAGTTCACGAGCGCTGTTTCGCGGATGACGCCGGCGGAGTTCGAGCAGGCTGTGGTGACTACGGCGGCGCAGGCGGCGCGGCGGGCGTTCGAGCGGCGGGCCGAGGTCGTGAACCGGTTCAATGAGGAGATGGCCGGCTAGGCCGGTTTGTTAACAGAAGTTTGCGCCAGAGTTTGCATCTTACGGTCTGGCACAAGAATTTTCGCACTTGTAGTCTGGGCAAGATCATAGGTAGTGGGAGGGACACTCATGGCCGATCACGTGGCGGCGGAATTTCCGCCGATTCTGGCGTATGGCACCGAGAAGGCGGGCATCGCCGCGCAGGTCGCGGGAACGGCCGCGGCCGATGTGGGCACCGCGCTCGCGCAGGCGGTGCCGGTGTTCGGGCTGATCGGGCAGGAGTTCCTGGCGGCTTTCGCTGTCGCGCAAGGGAACTTCCTGATGTCCTCGGCGGAGATCGCGGCGGTGCACGCGAACACCGCGACCACGGCGTACGCGGCCGTCGGCGCCTACAGCACCAATGAGATCACCTCTGCGGCCAGCTTCCTATCGACGCTGTGACCAATCCGTCCAACCCGACGGTGCTGGACGAGCTGCGCAGCAGTCCCATCGGCCCCTACCTCGATACGCCGGTCACCGACGTATTGAGCAACCTGGGGCTGCCGCAGCTGCCGCAGCTTCCGTCCATCACCCTGCCGGATCTGTCGGGGATACAGCTGCCGACGTTGCCGACGATCGATGTGACCTCGCTGATCCAGCCGGTCGTCAGCCTGCTGCAGTCGTTCGGGACGGGGAGCCTGAGCAACAGCAGCTTCAATCCCGCGACCATCCTGACTTCGCTGGTCAGTGCGCTGACTTCCGCTGCGTCGCAAAGCAAGTCCGCCACCAGTACGGTTATGAACAGCTGGACCGGAGATGCCGCGTACACGGCTCAGGCGGCCAGCAACGCGGTCGAGGCGCAGAGCGGCGAGGTTGCCGCGCAGGGGACGCAGCAGCACGGCATCCTGATCGCCGCCGAGGCGATCGTCGCCGAGGGTTACGGCGAAATGAGCACTCTCATAGCAAATTTCGTCGCGGAGGTGACTGCGGGTATCGCTATGCTGGCGACGCCCGCCGGCATCCCGTGGCTGATCGGAACCGCGACCGTGGCGATCCAGGCGGGAATGGCCATCGCGGCCAAGACCAGCCTTCAGCTCGCGGGCAGCACCGCCGAGATCACGGCGGCCGGAACGAAGATCATGATCGCGGGTGCGCCGATCGCGTCCAATATCCAGTCGCTGGTGAGCATGGTGGGTACCGCGCTGCAGCCCATCACCAATGCCCTGCCCACGGCCGCAACCGATCTCGCGGAGAAGGGCGCGTCGGTCGTCTCCACGGGTGTCAGCGATATCAGCTCGGCCCTGAGCAACAGCAACACCAATACCAATACGAACACCAACACCAATACGAACGCCAAGACCAACACGCCGACGGACACCACCACCAAGACCGACGACGCCGCGAAGACCGACAGCCCCGACACCACCAAGACCGACGGTGGCGGCGGCAGTCCGCTCAGCACGCTGTTCGGCGGTACGCCGACCACCACGACACCGACGAACACGCTGAGCACCAGCCGGATTCCGACCGGTGAGGTCACTTCCGGCTCCGGAGTCCCCAAGACCACCACCGAGGCGAGCGGTCGCACCACCGCCACCACCTCGCCGGGGATGGCCTCGGGCGCGGGCGCCGCGGGACGGGCCGGCGCCGCCGACGAAGAATCCACGTCGGACCGCTCGGGTCTGGTCACCGGCGCGCACGGCGACGAGGTCGTCGGCGTCATCGAGGGCGTGGTTCTGCCGGTTGTCGGCGCCATCGAGGCCATCGAAGAGCCGCCGGACAAGGCGCTCACACTCTGAACTTGAATTGCCAGGGGTAACAGGAGGATTGGCATGAGCACCAACGCATTCGACGGTCTGCGCTTCGACGCCTCGACCGCCCGCGACGCCGCGGCCCAGCTGGACGCGCTCGCCGACCGGATCGCCGGCGGACTCGGCGTCGAGCAGGCCAAGCTCGACTTCGCGCCCGCCGGGGCGGACGAGGTGTCGGTGCGTGCCGCGCAGACCCTCAACGCGGTGGCGGCGTCGTTCGTGGCCTCCGGCGGCGACGGCGTCACCGAACTGCGCACTCTCGCTTCGACGCTGCGCAGCCAGTTCGATGCCTTCGGCCAGGTCGAGGAGCAGTCCGTCCTCGGCTTCGCCGGCTGAGCCAGGACCTTCCTCGATGTTGGAACCGACGAAACCCGGCTTCACCGAGACGGTTTGGGAATCCCGGCCGGCCGAACAGCTGGCACGCGACCTGGTGACGGGTGCCGGCGCGGTACCCGCCGCCGAGGCCGGTCTCGCGTGGACGCGTTTGAGCGCCGGTTTCGCGGCTGCCGCCATCGAGTACGAGCGGATTCTCGTAATCCTGGACAGCGCTTGGGAATCCAAGAACAGCGGGCCGTTCATCGAACGCATCAAGGCGCTGCGGGATTGGCTCGGTGCGTCCGCATCGGCTGCGGCCGGGAACGCGACACAGGCCGAATCGCACGCTGCCGCGTATGAACTCGCGAAACTGACCATGCCGGACGTCGACGAGGTCGAGAAGCTCGAGGACCTCCAGCAGGTGATGCAGCAGCTCGGTCTGGCCGCCGGTCTGCCGCTGCTGGGCGGACTGGCGACGACCGAGACCGACGCCGAGAAGGCGAAAGCCGAAGCGGCCCGGGTGATGCGGACGTACGAGGCCGCGACCGAATCGCTGGCGAAGCCTTGGGAACACCAGGCGCCACCGCAGGTGACCGCGGGGCTGACGCCTGCCGAGCAGCCGGCCGAGCCCGTGGAGACCCCGGAAACACCAACGGTCGCGCCGACTTCGCTGCCGACCCTGTCTCTCGACTCGCTCAACCTGCCGCCGATGCCGCTCGCGCAGGTGCGCGCACAAACGGTGGAGGCCAAGGAGACGACCACGCAACGCGTTGTGACGCAGCCGGTTACGGTCCAGCAGTCCGGTACGTCCATGGCGCCTACCGCCATGGGCAACGCCGGTCAGGACAGCGACGAGGAGCACATCCCGCGCGCCGGACTCGTGGGTGCGCCCACGAGCGACGCCGAGCTGGGCCTCACTTCCGGCATGCAGGTCGCGCCCGCGGTGCTCGGCGGAGTCGACCCTGCGGGCCAGCGCGCACCGGTCGACATCGCCTTCAATGCGGGCAGCACCGGAACCGAAAGTTCCTCCGGGGCCACAGAGTCCGGGGGAAGTAGAGAGGCCGCCTCATGACGACCCTCACCAACGACGGCGTGATCGCACTCGCCGGCCACCTAGGTGTGCAGACTCTGCCGCTGGTGCTGTCGATCGGTCCGCAACAGGACTCGTACCAGGAATGGGAATACGCCCAGGAGCTAGCCCGCGCCGACCTACGCGCCCGCCGCATCGTCGACGTGCACGGTGACGTCGACACCGACACCGCAACAGCACTTTTCGTCCTGGCTCAGCCCGATCGCGAACTGGCCATGCGTGTCCACACCGCCGATGGCCTCATCCGAGTCTGCGTCACCCGCCGTTCCGAGGACCACGCCGTCGCCGTCCGTCGCGGCGACACCCTGGACATCCATCCCCTCTGGTCCGACGGCTCCGGCGAATCCCTGGCCCGCCCCCTGCTCGAGGCCCTCGGCCCCTGCCCGCCCGCCGACCTGGCAGCCTTCAGCGCCGAGTCCGCCGACCTGGCCGAACGCCTCGACACCGCAACGACTTCCGCGGACTACGCGAGCACCGTCTACAACCTCGGCGTGCCCGACACCGACGCCACCAGCTACGGCCTCGCCCTGTCCGCCACCCACGCCTACGCCGAAATCGTGGCCTACGCCTACGCCGACGGCCTCACAGACCGATCGCCCGGAGCCGTCGCTGTCTACGACACCGCACGGGGCCGCATCGTGGCCGCACCGGGGGTCGCCTCGGACCAGCAACTCTGGTCCACGCTGACACCGGGCAGTGATCACCGTATCGCGCAGTCGATTTCAACATTGATCGACTCGCTGCCTGGGGGGAGGTGGCTGTCGTGAGTCATCTGTGACCCACAAACAGCTGATCGACCCGAACCGGTGATGCGCAACGCATCGCCTATCCATTCCCAAGAAAAGGCAAGGTACAGACGATGGTTGCAAATGAAGCGGAAGTTGCCAAGGCGGCGCAGAGCCACATGGCGGACGTTGTCGCCTCGATCAAGGACATTCTGAGCAAGATCACCGACCGCGTGGACTCGTCCAAGAACAGCTTCTCGGGTGACGCGGCCGACGCGTTCAAGGCTGCGGCGGTGGCGTGGGACGACGAAGCCGTGAAGCTGAACAAGGCCATGGATGATTTCCAGGACAAGGTCGGTCAGGGAACCGACGTGTTCAGCAATGTGGACATCACCAACAAGGACGACTTCTCGAAGGCTCTCACGAACCTCGGATAGTCCGGTCGACGCCCGCATCAACTTTCCAACTCTGCAAAGGACTACACATGCTTTACGACAAGGCTGGCATGACCACCCTCGTGCACGACCTCCGGCAGTACCACAAGGATCTGGTCGCTGTCGCCGGTGACGGCACTGCCGCGGTCGACACCTCCAGCGACCTCGGCCAGGCCGTTGAGAAGCTGAAGTCGGCGTGGTCGGACCCCAACAGTGGCGCTGAGAACGGCGCGCTGGAAGGTGTTATCGCCGCGAAGTCCGAATGGGACAGCGCGTATGCCGAGAAGTGCCTGTCGACCCTGGACGCCGTTGCCACCGCGGTCGAGAACGCGCTGAACAACGCCCTCGCTGCGGACCTCAAGGTCCGCAACGCCTTCGGCCACTGACAAATCGTCGGTGCCATGGACGGCAGCGCACCTCTCCTCCCTTACCGATGAGAGGTGCGCTGCCGTCCGTCGGCGTTCAGTAATCTACGTATCCGCAGTTCCCGGTTCGACGGAGGATTTGGTTAGTGCCAGCCCAATTGACCACCCGTGCCCAGGTCAATGGGTATCGCTTCCTGCTGCGCCGTCTCGATCACGCGCTGGTGCGGCGCGATGTACGGATGCTCCACGATCCGATGCGGTCGCAGATTCGATCGCTGATGGTCGGAGCTGTTCTCGCGCTGCTCGTGGTCGCCGGTGCGGCGATCATGGCGTTCATTCGCCCGCAGGGCTCCATCGGCGATGCGAACATTGTGATGGGCAAGGACAGCGGCGCACTCTACGTCGTCGTTCGGGATAAAGACGACAAGAACAAGATGACCCTGTATCCGACGCTGAATCTCGCGTCGGCGCGGTTGATCTCGGGCACGAGCGAAACTCCGAAGTCGGTCAAGGACAGCAAGCTCAATTCGGTGCCGCGTGGCCCGATCCTCGGAATCCCCGGTGTGCCCGCGGCTTTGCCGGGGACGGGGCAGGGAGAACGGTCTCAGTGGACGCTCTGTGACAAGGTGCCGCTGTCGGCATCCGGCGGGGCAGCTTCGTCCGCGGGAGCGGAAACCACGGTCATCTCCAGCACTTTGGAACTCAGCGACCGCATCAAGGTGTCCGACCCGAGCTCGGCGATCTGGGCGAGCAAGGGCAGCAAGGACTACCTGATCTACGACGGCAAAGTCGCGGAGTTCGATCGGACGAAGGACTCGGTGGCCCAAGCACTGGGCTTGAGCGGCAAGCGGCCGCGGCCCGCCACGACGGACCTGATCGGCGCTGCGGTCAGGGTGCCGCCCTTGGTTCCGCCCGCTATTCCGCATGTCGGAGAGAACGGTCTGGGCAAGCTGAGCACTGTGCCGGTGGGCGGCATCATCAAGGTCGCCGCTATGGATGGTTCCGATCGAACTGACCTGTATGTAGTGCTGTCCGACGGCGTGCAGCGTATCTCCGCATTCACCGCGCAGGTCATCGGAGCCGACAACTCGCAGGGCATGAGCGGCTTCAAATCCGTGACACCCGATGTGCTCAATGGAATGCCCATCGTGCATTCGCTGGCGGTCGACGACTTCCCCAATGCCACGCCGAAGATCGTTACCGCGGAGGACAACCCGGTCGCGTGTATCACCTGGGCGAAGAAGAGCGGTCTCGGCAAGGAACAGCCGGATGCCACCGAGGGACCCTCGGACCGGGCAACGGTCCAGCTGCTACTCGGCACGCGTCTGCCGCTGCCGGATTCACGGAAGCCGGTCGACTTGGCGACCAAGGACGGAACCGCCGGCGACCGAGTCGATGCCGTCTACGTGCCGCCCACCACCGGCGAATTCGTGCGCACCACCGGCATCGAACCGGGCAGTCAGCGTCGCGAGAATCTGTTCTACATCACCGACAACGGAATTCGATACGGCATCCCGGATCTCGCAACCGCACAGATCCTCGGGCTGGGATCCACACCACACCTGGCGCCGTGGGAGATCATCGGTCAGCTGGTTCCCGGCTCCACCCTGTCCAAGCAGGATGCCCTGAAGAGCTGGGATACCCTGCCGACGCAGTAGCGGCGACCCCGCAGCGCGTTAGACGCCGAATGGTCTTGCTACTCATCCGATGCTAGGTTGACTGAGCCTGGGCGGTTCCGCAGTGCGGATAGTTCGGCTCGGCGTTCAAGATTTTGGAGGGTGCGCCCACAACGCGCGGGGTGGCCTTGGAGGGGTGGATGCGGTTCAGGCTGAGGAGGGCCGCCGCAACAGCGGTCGGGCTTGTCGTACTGGCGGGGGTGTCGGGTTGTGGTGGAAGTTCCGGGAGCACCACGAATTACGGCCCTTACTCCGGTAAGCCCGGTGATTCCGAATACGACCAGAAGCCCAGTAAGGCCCGGGGCGTGCTGGCGGAGTCGTTGCGGCTGGGCGAGCACATCATGTATGGAACGGACATCGATCCGGAACTGAAGGTCGGGCGAGGCGGCGGCGTGTTCGCCAATTATCTCGGCGTGCAGCATTCGGTCATCTCCGGCCCCGAAGCGAACGCAGCGGACGCTCACGACCCGCTCGCGGCCTTCGGGGCCCTTTCGGCGAACAAGTCCAACACGGCTGATCAGTCGCAGAAGTTCCTGGCCACGTCGCTCCTGGAGTTTCCGGATGAGGCGGCTGCGGCCGCGGCGGCGACCGATATGGATCGCGCCGACTTCCAGGCGAATTCTGACAACGTGCCTGTCGCAGTTGATGCCTTCCCATCCGCAATCAGCCATTGGCGGCCCGGCGTTCCCACGCTTGGCAGCGTCATGGCATACAAGACGTTGGTGATCCGGGTCTACGCGCAGTTGCCGGATCCGAATCTCGGGCAGTTGGTCGACATGGTCACTCGGTCATACCAGCGGCAGATCGATCTCCTCGCGAACTACACACCGACGCCGGCGGCGGATCTGCCCAAGCTGCAAATTGATCCGGACAAGCTGTTGACCCGGATAGTGCGGACCGACGACCCCACGCCTGTCGCGATGAAGTTCGCCGTCTGGGGTGTACACGCCTACTCCGCGCTGCTGGGGAGCCCGGCGGCGGATGCGGCGATGAACACCGATCACGGCGTCACCGCGGTGGCGGTTTCCTACAACAAGCGCCTTTTCAAGATGCGCGACGCCGCGACGGCCGTGAAGTACGCCGGATATCTCGGTGAACCGCACGATGACGCCGAGTCCACACCCATCAGTGGAGTATCCGGACTGTCCGATGTGGCTTGCCGTCAATTGTCCAAGCCTTCGCCGAATTCTTTGGAAGCCAGACGTTTTCGTTGCGTCGTGACGCGGGGCGCATACGTGGCCATGGTGTACAGCAATACCGATACCGATGTCCGCCAACTGGCCGCCGCGCAGTATTCGATCATGGGGGAGACGGCATGAAGGCGCTGACGCCACAGGATCCGAAGTGGCTGGGGCGCAATCGCACCATCGCGATGATCGGCCGGGGCGGTATGGGGCGGGTGCTGCTGGGCCGCACGCCGACCGGACGACTGGTGGCGATCAAGCAGATTCACCAGCATCTCGCCGGAAATCCCGAATTCCGTGGCCGGTTCGCTCGCGAGGTGCAGGCCTGCCGGCAACTCACCGGCGCTTACACCGCCGCGGTGATCGATAGTGACACCGAATCCGAGAGTCCGTGGCTGGCCACCGAATACATCAACGGACCTGACCTGAAGACGGTCATCGACGAATGTGGGCCCATGAATCTCGGCGGGCTGCGGCTGCTCGCCACCGGGCTGGCATCGGCGCTGCTCGAGATCCACCGTGCTGGTCTGCTGCATCGAGATCTCAAGCCGGGCAACGTCCTCCTGACCGCCGAAGGCCCCCGGATCATCGACTTCGGCATTGCCCGTGCCCAGGACAGCGACGCGCTGACAGCTACGGGGACGGTCATGGGCTCCCCGGCGTACATGTCGCCCGAGCAGGCCGAGGGCCGGCCCCTCACAACTGCCGCGGACGTGTATTCCGTGGGCGCGATTCTGGCTATGGCGGCGACGGGTTCCAGTCCGTTCCCGGGCGTTTCGACACCGCAGATCCTCTACAGCGTCATGCACGCCATGCCGAATATCGAGGGTGTACCGGTTGCGTTGCGGGATCTGGTGGACGCCTGCCTGTCGAAGGATCCGGCACGAAGGCCGACAGCGGACCAGCTGCTGGACACGGCGAGCCGGATTCAGCCCGAGCCCATCTGGCCCGTTCCGGTGAAAGCCCGGATCGACGCGCACCGCGCCGACTCCGACTGGTGGGTCCACACCGCCGAACGGGAGTCGAGGCTCGAGGACGAGCTGGAGCAGGCGAAGTCCAATCGACGCAGAATGCTGAGATGGATGGCGGCAGCCGCGGCGACGTTGGTAGCGCTCGGAGCGGGAACCTTCGGTGTGCGCGAAATGTCCATGCAGAGCGGGCATTCGCAGCCGATGGCAGATCCCTCGTTGGCGGTCACGACCATGGAGCTGCAACAACTCGATACCTGCAAGGTGCTCGATCTCGTGACGCCGAAGCTGGGTACGCGGGTCACAGCTCCGCACAAGGAATACGGCGGCTGCAGGACTGCGGTCACCGACTCGGACAATCACAAAATCGATGTGGAACTGGATACCTTGACCTCGGCCGACGAGGTGGAGGAGACCACGACGCCCACGGGCCAGACCGTGGGCTGGACACCGATCCTCCGAAACAAGGATGGATTCGGGATCTGCCAACGCTACGTTCTCACGCAGAGCGGTGGTCGCAATGCCCTTTCGGTCTCAGGCTACGCATCCAGCGGCGGTGACGGCTGCTCGATGGCGGACAAGGCGATCACGGCCGTCGTACAGCAGCTCACCGTCTACGCGCCGCAGCTGAAGCTTCCGGGGAACTCGATTCTGCGCGTCGACCCGTGCTCGTTGCTGGACCCGACGCTCGCGGGTGGCCTCGCCGGTGATCCCGCACGGCGTGTGCAAGGGGCCGGCGACTGCTACTACCAAGGCAGCGTCGGGACCGCGGAAGTCACGCTGGACGACACTGATCGGCTCGACAAGGGCAACACCCGGTACAAGACCATTCAGATTGGGCAATCCACGGCCTATATCGAGAACCTCTGGATGAAGAACCCGAATGGCAACTGCGAAGTGAAGTACCAGGCCCGCCTGACCACCAATGACAATGCCGAAATTGTCAGGGTCCGGATCAGTGACTGGGGATCCGGAGACACGGGCGCGTGCGAGCAGGCCAAGAAGGTCATGGCCGATGTCCTGCCGAGGCTGCCGAAGTAATGGCGGTCAAGCCACTCGATCCCGCCGAGTCGCGAGTCATCGGCCGCTATCGGGTTCTGGGAGTGCTGGGTTCGGGCGGAATGGGCCGGGTGCTGCTCGGTATCGGGCCCGACGGACGATTCGTGGCGATCAAGCAGATTCATCAGCACCTGCTCGGCGAGCACGAATATCGGGCGCGATTCCGGCGTGAGGTCAACGCGAGCACCCAGGTGTCGGGCGCCTTCACCGCTCCGGTGGTCGACTTCGACGTAGACAGTGGAAATCCCTGGTTGGCTTCGGTATTCGTGGTCGGCCTGCCGCTGGACAAGGTGGTGGCCGAGTTCGGTCCGCTACCGGTGCCCGCCGTCAAGGCGCTGGCTGCCGGTCTGGCGGTGGCCCTGCAGGACATTCACCGGCTCGGTCTCGTGCATCGGGATCTCAAGCCTGCCAATGTGATGCTCACGACTGAGGGGCCACGGGTTATCGACTTCGGAATCGCGCAGCTCCACGAGAACCCGAGCGGGTTGACCGAAACCGGTTCCGCCCTGGGCTCTCCCGCCTATATGTCTCCGGAGCAAGCTTCGGCGGAGCCGATCACGCCGGCGAGCGATATCTTCTCCTTGGGCGCGCTACTGGTCATGGCGGCGACTGGGAAAAGCCCCTTCGCTGCCCCTTCCATGGCGTACACACTGTTCAATATCGTGCACTCGGAACCGGATTGGGACCAGGTGGCGCCGGAGCTGCGTCATCTCATCGCCCCATGCCTGGCCAAGAAGCCGCAGTTTCGGCCCACTCCGGCGCAATTGCTGGAACAGATCGGATGGTTGCCAGAGGGCGCCGCGCCTTGGCCGGGACCGGTGCATGCTGGAATCCAGCGGCAGCTCGCCGGGCTCACCGCTCTGACCGCGAACCCTGACGCGACCGTCATAGTCTCGGGCAGTGGCTACCAGGCCGCTGTCATGGGCAGAGGGTTCGATGTGGCCGATGTGCCAGGATCGGGCAAGAGCACGTCACGAGGACGCACAGCGGCCCGGCGGGTGAGCCTGGCCGCTCTGCTGGTGCTGCTGTTGGTTGCGGGTGCGATCACCTGGATTCGACTGTCGGACAGGCCGTCCGGAACACCGACTGCCAACTTGATGCTCGCTCGATTACGCAACGCCGATGCCTGCGCTTGGCTCCAGCAGTCGATGCAGGGCTCGGTCCCGCCGGATTCGGGCTGGCCCAGCGATGTGTCGACATGGGAGACGGAAACCTACCTGGGCTGGGAATGCGGAGTCACATCGGGAGGACAATACCTGGCGGTCAAGCCCGGCTATGACACGTCCCTGCTCGATGGAACCGGGCGAAGTACGGATGGCTTGCAGATACTCGCCGACGACGACGCCACTTTTTCCCAGTGTCAACGAGGCGTCGAGCTGTCCGACCTGAACCAGAAGTGGGGAATTGTCGTCTCGCTCAGGAAAGCGTCGTCGTGTGACCTGGCCGAGAAGGTGCTCACCCGGCTGGTCGCCACCCGCAATTCACCGCCGCAGCGAGCCGATACCGCATCGCTGAGTCGGATAGATCCGTGCGGGCTGGTTTCCAACGAGCGGCTGAACAGCACAGTCGGGCCGATTCCGGCCGTGCCCTCGGACGTCTCGGCGCACGAATGCCACTGGCACGGAACGTCCGAGGTGAAACTTCAGCTCAACTTCGTGAAGCCTGAAGAAGTCGCTACGAACACACCGATCGATCTGGGCAACGGCACGACGGCCATCCCGCACACCCACGTCGTGGACACGATCTGCGTGCTCGAATACCCCTACCGCACCGCTGGCGACAAGGTCGAGTTGGTCCAGTTGGAACTGCAAGGCGAAGGCGAGGGTGGAGATCTCTATCAGAAGATCTGCACCGCAACGAAATCCATTATGCAGGAGATTGTCGGAAACCTGCCGCGCCGCTGAGCACCACGCCTGCCGGACACGGCTCGGAACTCCCGGTAAACCGGTGCTGGTGATCGCTGGTTGGTGATGGAAGAGGATCCTCTCTCAGCGGAGCACACTGAGAGAGGACCGCCGAAGGCCCGGATCAGCGCCGGGCTATAGCCCCGCTCAAGTAATGCTGTTCAGCCGGGGTGGTGACCATTTGGGCGGTGGTCATCGTCGCCGGTGTATGCACAGAGATGGTGTGCGGTGCGTCCGGGTGCTGGACGATCGTCACATCCGCGTCGGGTTCGTAATCGGCGGAGATGGATTCGTGGATGGTGACCACGGTGGCCGAGCCCGGGGGTGCGCTGGCCGGGACGCCGTCGAAGACGATGACGGTGGCGGCGGGGTTGGGGAGGCGGCCGGTGACGGCGGTGCCCCGGGAGCTGTGCGTGACCGAGGAGGCCAGTGAGAGGGCTTGCGGGGCAGCGACATTCGCGACCATGGCCTGCCAGGCGCCGGGGCGGGCGGTGTGGACTACCGCCCCGGCGCCCAGGGCGATGGCGCGGAGGATGACCTGTTGGGCCAGTTGGAGACTGGCGATGATGTCGATGCGGCGGGAGCCGTCGCCGATGAGGGGGACCGCGATGCCGCTGCCGGTGGTGTCGGCGCCGATGAGCTGGCCGCAACCGGCGGTCGGCATGGCGATGTCGGTGAGGACGTCGACGGGGCCGCGGTAGCCGCTGGGGCGGATCTCCTGGGTGCCGTAGGACAGGATGTCCATGAGCGCCCACATCTGGCGGCGGGGGAGTTCCTTCAGGCCTGCGACCGGGGGCTCGCCGTGCTCGTAGGGGGTGTCGTAGCGGACGCGGGCGTCCACCTCGATGATGCCGGCGGGCTGGCCGGGCTTCGCGCCGGGCTCGGGGACCGGCTGCAAGCGGACTGTCACCGTGGTGGCGAGACTGCGGACCGCCCAGATCTTGGCCAGGCCATCGGAATTGAAGAGCTGCGGGTCGATCTGGTAGCTCGTGAGGTGAACCCCGTTGTGCTCCAAGTTGTCCGGGTTCTCGGTGAATTCGGGGATCGGAATGCCGCGGGTCAGTTCGCGGATCGCGGTTGTCATCTCCGCGGTTGTCAGCACTGAGGCCGTGATGCCGTGTCCGGCAAGGCGATTCGCGACCCGGCGGGTGGCGACCAGGGCCGAGCGCAGCGCGCCCTCCGGTCCGCCGCCGCGGTTGTCGACCGCCTTGGCGTTGTCGAGCGGGTTCAGGCGCAGCACCAGCCACATGGTGCGGTGCGCGATGGCGGGCAGCGGGCCCAGGATCTCGTCGTAGAGGCGGCCCAGGGGCGCGATGCTGGCCGCGTAGCCGGAGATCACCGCCTCGGTGCTCGCGGTGCGGGTGCCGGTGCTGATGACATCGACCGAGTGCAGTTCGACGTCGTACTGGCGCAGGCAGGCCGCGATCTCGTTGAGCGGCAACAGCTGATCGGTGCTCAGCGAGCCACGGCGCAGCAGCGTCAGCGTGTCCGGCGGCGGATCGATGCGCAGCATGGTGGTCAACAACGTTCCGTCCCAGCGCAATCCGCAGCTGCCGCCGTCAGGCAGCGGAACGTCGACCAGAGCGTTCTCGTCGAAACTCTTGCGCCGCGCCTGTTTCCAGCGATACGAGACCCAGCGGCCCAGCCGCAGCCCGACCGGCACTCCGGCGACCGGGGCCAGCCCGATGAGCGCGGGCACCAGGCCGGCCACCAGCGCCGCCCACCAGGGGGCGTGCAACGCGACCGCCACCAGCGAGGCCGCGACGCCGATCAACGCGACCGGAATCACCAGTCGCAGCGGCAGATTCCGTAGCAGCCACAGATCATCGGAGCGCAACTCCGCCGCCACGGCAGCCGCGGGGCTGCCGACGGATCGCTGCGGGTGAGACTCCGCAGGCTCCGGTGCGGATCGTCGAGGCGGCTCCGGTGACGGCTGCGGGGGCGCCGGCCGCGGCGGTGCCGCGACGCTCGATCCGCGCTGCGCGAACCGGCGTGCGTTGTCCGGCAGGCCGGGTGCGAAATCACCTCGTCCTCCCGGTGGATTCGAGATCTGGCCGCCAGGCCCGAACCCACCCTGACCACCCTGCGGATAACCGCTCGGTGGGCGGCCCTGCCGTGCCTCTCCGGGGTAGCCCCGATCCCCGCCATGTGGATTCCCGCCACTTCCGCCCGGCTGATAGCCGCCCGCTCCCCGCGGAAAGTCGTTCACAGTTCAGTTGCCCCTCAGTCGGCGGCCGACGACAGGTTCAGCGAGGCGAGCAGGGTGCTCAGCGCGGCTTTCATGTCGGGGCCCTCGATCCGCATGAGCACCGATTCGTCGATGGCGCTCAGATCGATGGATTCGTCATTGGCCAGCCGGAATTCGCGTTCCTCCTCGGCGGCCTCGATCAGGTTGCGGATGAAACGACCGTTGCCGGCCACGTCCACACCGCGGCGCGGTTGCCCGCTCTGGTCGGTGCTCTCCATGGTGTAGAGCCGCTCGCACGTCGCGACCAAGGCCTGCAGCGCGTCCTCGGACAGCTCCGAATCCCGCTTGGACGCAACGACTTCACCGATCCGCCCGAGCTCCTCCGCGGTGTACGAAGGGAACTGGAGGCGCTTGGCGAAGCGGGAGGCCAGACCGTCGTTGGCGGCCAGGAAGCGGTCGATCTCGCCGTCGTATCCGGCGATGATGACCACCAGGCGGTCGCGGTCGTTCTCCATGCGGGCCAGCAGCGTGTCGACGGCCTCGCGGCCGAACGCGTCACCACCCGAAAGACCCTGCTGGATAAGGGTGTACGCCTCGTCGATGAACAGCACGCCGTCCATGGCGGTGTCGATCAGGGCGTCGGTCTTGATGGCGGTGGAGCCCAGATGCTGGCCGACGAAGTCGGAGCGCTTGGTCTCGACCACCTTGTCGGTCTTGAGAATGCCCAGGCCGCAATAGATCTTGGCGACCACGCGCGCGATGGTGGTCTTACCGGTTCCGGGCGGGCCCGTGAAGGCCAGGTGCTGACCGCGGGCCGAACTCGAAAGTCCCTTCTCCGCACGGATCTTCGCCAGCTGCGCACTCGACTGCAGCTTGGCCACCTGCGTTTTGACCGCGTTCAGGCCGATCTGCTTGTCCAGCTCGGCGCGGGCCTGGGCCAGGATCTCCTTGGCCCGGTCCTCGTGCTCGGCGGCCTGCTTCTCCTCCAAGGAGGGCGCCGAGGCCGGATCCCACTTGTCGGTGCGGGCCTCGATCACCTCCTTGGTGGTGAGGGTGATCCGGTAGGTGCGGTCGCGCATGGCCGCGGTGTTGGCGTCGAAATCCGGTGCCTGCGAGTAGACCTTCTCGAACAGCGCCTGCGCCTCGTCCGCGGCCCCGTTCTCGCGCAGGCACAGCCCGCGGCAGAACATGGCCGCGGTGCGCGCCGCCGGAATCGGGCCGGCCTCCGCGGCTTCCATCCGGCGGATCGCCTCACCGAACAGACCCAGTTGCGCGCAGGATGTGCCGACCATCACATGCGCGCCTGCGGCGAGGTACGGATCCTCCCACCCCTCGGACCCGTTCAGGACGGTCATCACATCGGGCCAGCGCTGGGTGTTGTAGTGCAGGATGCCGCGCACGTACTTGGCTATGCGCCCGTCGATTTCGAAGTCCGGCTCCGAAGCCCGCGCCCGTCGGTGCTTGTCGAGTTCGTCGAGGACCTGCTCGGCCTCGTCGTACTGCTTCTCGGAGATAAGATGCGCGGCCCACGCCAGGTGGATCTCGGTGAAACCGGCCAGCGGATAGTCGATGTAGAGGCCCGGCAGGAAACGTCCGGCAAGCGTCCGCGGCGCCAGCCCCAACCGGCGCTGTTCCCGTCCCAGCGAGACGGTGCTGCACTTGTACAGGTTGCTCAGAACATCCTTGGTGACCTCACCGGCGGCGGCCCGGCCCAGCCAGGCGTCGGCCATGGTGGGGTCCCACTCGGTCGCGCGCTGAAAGGCGAGTTTCGCGTAGTCGAGGTCCCGGTTCGACTCCTGGCCCTCGATGCTCAACCCCAGTGACAGCACTCCCGCATCGAAGGCGCGTTGGGCCTGGCGAGTGTCGATCATGCTAGTCGAACCCCGAATTCGTCGAACCTGGTTGGTCTTTCGTTCACAATCCCCACCCACGCGGTGCGATCGCACAGCTGCGGACAGTCGGATACATTATGGTTAACCGCCCTGGGCGGGCAACTGTTGAGAGCTATAGGGGAGCAGTTCAGCAAGTGACAGCACAGTCGATCAGCGGCCCGCGGGCGGCTGAACCCGAATTGTGCCGAGTGTCCGTCATCGGGGGGAATACCCAGCTCGACGTCGGTCTGCCGGCCAACGTGCCGATCGCCGCGTTCATCGGTGATCTGGTGCGTCTCATCGAATCCCGCAATCCGGATCCGATCGGCGGTGAAGAGGGGGGAACACCGCTCCAGTCGCAGCATTGGACGCTGGCCAAATTGGGACGCGACATGATCGCGCCCAGCCAGACCCTCAACGACGCCGAGATCTACGACGGCGAATTGCTGGTGCTGCGCGCGGTTTCCGCCAAGGAAGCGCCCGCGCTGTTCGACGACGTCATCGACGCTGTGTCGAGGCTGACGGCCGAGGAGTTCCGGAGCTGGTCGCCGACGGCCGCGCGCTGGACCGGACTCGTGGCCGGAGTGGCCGCGGTGGCCTTCGCGGTCGTGCTGGGGCTGCTCTCCCGTTCGGCCGGCGACAAGTTCGTCGCGCCGCCACTGCTGCTGGGTGGTGCCATCGCCGCACTTGTCGCCGGCGCCATCGCCATGCGCAAATACGCGGACGAGCTGACGGCGACCGTGCTCACGCTGTGCATGCTGCTGCTCACCTTCGGCGGTGCGGCGCTGGCGGTTCCGGGATCGGTCGGCAGTCCGCATCTCATGCTCGGCGCGGCCGCGACCCTGCTGCTCGCCGTGGTCGGGTACCGCATCATCGGGGCCGGCGCGGCGGTGGTGTCCGCCGTCGTGACCGTCGTGCTCCTGGCCGGCATCGGCGCGGCCGTCCGCATGATCTGGGATGCCGGAGTGCCGAAAGTGGCTGCGGGCGTACTTGTCGCGTCCATCATCGTGCTCTCGATGGTGCCGCGACTGGCCGCCATGCTCGCGCGACTACCCGTGCCGCCGGTGCCCACCGCCGGCGCCGCCATCGACCCGGCCGACCACGAACCCCGGCCCACCATCGAGGGTATCGGCGCGATCGGCGCGACCGTGCTGCCCTCCGCGCACGGACTCGGGCAGCGGGCCCGCACCGCGAATCAGTTCCAGACCGGCATCGTGATGGGCAGTGCGATCGGCGCGGTCGCCGGCGCGATCGGCGCGGCCGATCCGCTGAACTCCGCCCGCTGGCAGGGCATCGCCCTCGCGGTCGTCATCTCGATCATTCTCTGTCTGCGCGGACGCTCGTTCGCCGACCTCACCCAGGCCGCCACGCTGATCGCCGGTGGCTGTGTCACTTTCGTAGGTCTGGTGGTGCTGTTGGCACTGAACGACGACGGCATGCTGCTCGTCTCAGCCGGTCTGCTGATCGCATTCGCGGTGGGGGCCATCGGATTCGGTGTCATCGGCCCGCATGTCGAGGTCACCCCCGTCACCCGGCGCTTCAACGAGATCTTCGAATACGGCTTGATCGTGTCGATCATCCCGCTGGTGCTGTGGATGATGGACGTCTACTCGACGGCCCGGAACATATGAGCCCGCGTCCTGGAAACTGGGCGCGAACACTGTGTGCGGCGGCGATTCTCGGCGGTGCGCTGCTGGGACCCCACGGCACTGCGGCGGCCGCCGTCAGCCAGCCCGACCCCGACCTCTCCCATCTCGGCGAGGCCCAGGCGCTGGCGGGTAAGCCCGCGCCGCCGGTGGCGACCCAGAAGAGTGCAGTCTGCGTCGAGCAGTCCCTCAAGGGCGACACTCCACGTGACGAACCCGTCGCGCAAAAGGTGCTCGACCTGCCCGCGGCCTGGCAGGCCAACCCGGGGCCGAACCGCAAGGGCGCCGGGCAGAAGGTCGCCGTGATCGACACCGGCGTGAATCGGCATCCGCGGCTGGCGAATCTGCAGGGCGGTGGGGACTTCGTCTCCGATGGCGACGGAACCACCGAGGACTGCGACGGCCACGGCACTCTGGTCGCCGGCATCATCGCCGCCCAGCCCAGCGCGGACGACGCCTTCGTGGGTGTCGCGCCGGACGCGGAGATCCTGTCGATCCGGCAGCTCAGCGATGCCTACAAGGCCAAGGACTCCAACGGCGGGGACACGCCGGGCAGCATGAGCAAGTCGGGCTACGGCAATATGCAGACGCTCGCAGCCGCGGTCGTGCGCGCGGTGAATATGGGTGCCACCGTTATCAATATCTCCGAGGACGCCTGCACGTCGGCCGGCGGCGATACCGCGGACTCGTCGCTCGGGGACGCGGTGCGCTTCGCCTTCGAACAGAACGTCGTGGTGGTCGTCGCCGCCGGAAACGTGGACCAGAGCAATGGCTGCGGGACCCAGAACGATCAGTTCAGCAACAGCAAGACCAGCTGGGACAAGGTGAAGACCATCTCCAGCCCGGCCTGGTTCAGCAGGTACGTGCTGTCGGTCGCCTCGGTCGATCCGACCGGCGGCCCGTCCAGCTTCTCGCTCTACGGCCCGTGGGTCGGAGTCGCGGCGATCGGGACCAATATCGTCTCGCTCGACAACAAGCCCGGCGGGACCGGACTGATCAACGCCACCGGTGTGGACTCGGGCCAGAAGCCCATCAACGGAACCAGTTTCGCCGCACCCTATGTGGCGGGTCTGGCGGCGCTGGTGAAGGCGAAGCACCCCGACTGGACCGCGCGGCAGGTGATGAACCAGATCATGCTCACCGCGCATCAGCCCGGCACCGGCCGCGATGACCGCGTCGGCGCGGGCCTGATCGATCCGGTCGCCGCCCTCACCGCGCAGTTCCCGGCGAGCGTGCTCACCGCGGAGACGCCCGAGCTGCCGATCCACGCCGGGGCCACGAAACCTCAGGCTTTCCCCACACCTCAGCAGCCGGCCGGCCCACCGCGATTGCCGCGGCTCGTCGCCACCGTCGGCACCCTCGTCTGTCTCTCCGCGCTGGGAATCGGTCTCGCCGTATCGATTCCGTTCCGGCGCCGCCGCAGCGACGACGAGCTGCCCGACCTCGATTACTGACGACCGGAGAAATATCCATGGCTACCGAAGGTTTCGTGCGCCGGCCCCGCATCGCGCCACCCCGCGCCCCGGGCGGTGAGATGGCGCTGACCGCACCGCCGGAGATCCCGCGTCCCGTGCCCTCGCCGTTGATGAGCAAGCTGATGCCGGTTGTCATGGTGGTCGCCATGATCGGCATGCTCGCCATGATGAGTCTGATGGGCCGGTCCATGCTGACCAACCCGTACATGATGATGATGCCGATGATGATGATCATGTCGATGGCCGGCATGCTCATGGGTCAGCGCGGCAGCAGCAAGAGTTCGGCGGAGCTGAACGAGGAACGCAAGGACTACTTCCGGTATCTGGACCAGACCCGCCGCGAGGTTCGGCGCACCGGTCAGAAGCAGCTGGAGACGCTGGTCTGGAGTCACCCCGAACCCGCCGACCTGCCATCCATCGTGGGCACCCGGCGCATGTGGGAGCGGCGGCCCAACGATCCCGATTTCGGGCACGTGCGCGTCGGCATCGGCACGCACCGGCTCGCCGCCAAGCTGGCGCGGCCGGAAACCGGACCGCTCGAGGATCTGGAACCGGTCTCCACCGTCGCGTTGCGGCGTTTCGTGCGAACGCATTCCGTGGTACACCACCTGCCGACCGCGGTGTCGTTGCGCGCCTTCCCCGCCATCAATGTCGAGGGTCCGGCCGAGGATGTGCGCGGGCTGGTGTGGTCGATGCTCATGGAGCTCACCGCGTTCCACGGGCCCGACCACGTCGGCGTCGCCATCGTCACCGCCGAACCCGACTGCGAAGCGTGGTCCTGGGCGAAATGGCTGCCACACGTACAGCATTCGACTCAGCGCGATGGCATGGGCGCGGCCCGCATGATCTACGGCTCGCTCGGCGAGCTGGAGACGGCACTGGCCGACGACCTGCTCGAGCGCGGGCGGTTCATGCGCAATCCGCAACCGACACAGGGGCGTATACACCTGGTCGTCATCATCGACGACGGATACGTCAGCGGCAGTGAGCGTTTGATCAGCGAATCCGGTCTGGACGCGGTCACCGTCATCGACCTGAGCGCCGCCGAGAACAGCCTCGCCGCGCGCCGCGGTCTGCAGCTGGTGGCCTCCGGGGGGGAGGTGTTCGCCAAGAGCGCCGCCGGTACCGAGAAGTTCGCCGATGCCGACCGGGTGACGCTGTCCGAGGCGGAAGCGTTCTCGCGCAGTCTGGCTCGCTTTCGCATCGCCACCGCCGCACAGATCGTCAGCCTCGGCGACAACACCTCCGCCGCCGACCCCGGCCTGATGAACCTGCTCAAGATTCCGGACGCGTCGCAGATCGATCCGGCCAAGGTATGGCGGCCGCGCGCCGGACGCGAACGCCTGCGCGTGCCCATCGGCATCACTCCCGACGGGACGCCCGTCGAGATCGACATCAAGGAATCCGCCGAGAACGGCATGGGCCCGCACGGTCTGTGCATCGGCGCCACCGGCTCGGGTAAGTCGGAATTCCTTCGCACGCTGATTCTTTCGATGGTGACCACGCACTCGCCGGATCAGCTCAACCTGATCCTCGTCGACTTCAAGGGTGGCGCGACCTTCCTCGGCATGGATCCGCTCCCGCACGTGGCGGCGGTCATCACCAACCTCGAGGAAGAGCTCGAACTCGTCGACCGTATGCGTGACGCGCTCGCCGGTGAGATGAACCGGCGGCAGGAACTGCTGCGCTCGGCCGGCAATTTCGCCAACGTCAACGAGTACGAGAAGGCCCGCGCGGCAGGTGTGCCGCTCGACCCGCTGCCCGCGCTGTTCGTGGTCATCGACGAGTTCTCCGAATTGCTCTCGCAGAAGCCGGATTTCGCGGATCTGTTCGTCATGATCGGCCGACTGGGCCGCTCGCTGCACGTCCACCTGCTGCTCGCCTCGCAGCGGCTGGAGGAGAACAAGATGCGCGGCCTCGACTCGCATCTGTCCTATCGCATCGGTCTGCGCACCTTCTCGGCCAACGAATCTCGCGCGGTGCTCGGCATCACCGACGCCTACCACCTGCCCGGTGTCCCAGGTTCCGGCTACCTCAAGAGCGACGCGTCGGATCCGCTGCGGTTCAACGCGACCTATGTCTCGGGCCCTTACGTCGCGCCCCGGGCGGCCCGGCAGGCCGCCGACGGCACCACCGTCGTCGAAGCGCCGCCGCGCGAATTCACCGCCGCGATGGTCGAAATCCTCGAGCAGCCCGAGCCGGAGAACCCGCTCGATCCGCTCGACCTGCTGCCGCCCCCGCCACCGTCGGGCGACGAAGGGCTGCCCGACAGCCTGCTCCAGACAGTCGTGAAACGCCTGACCGGTCACGGCCGCCCGGCCCACGAGGTTTGGCTGCCACCGCTGGAAGAGTCGCCGACCGTGGACATGCTGCTGCCCGATCCGGACTGGCGTTCGCCGGTCAACCGGCACGGGCAGCTGTGGATGCCGATCGGCATCATCGACAAGCCCTACGAGCAGCGGCGCGACGTGCTCACCATCAATCTCGCTGGGGCGCAGGGCAATGTCGCGGTCGTCGGCGGTCCGCAGTCAGGTAAATCCACCACGCTGCGCACCATCATCATGTCCGCGGCGGCCACCCACACGCCCGAACAGGTGCAGTTCTACTGCCTCGACTTCGGTGGTGGCTCGATGGCAGGTCTGGTCGGGCTGCCACACGTCGGCTCGGTCGCGGGCAAGCTCGACTCCGACAAGGTGCGCCGGACCATCGCCGAACTCAGCACCCTGCTGCGTGAACGTGAGGAGCGCTTCGCCGCGCAGGGCATCGAATCCATGGCCGAGTTCCGGCGGCGCAAGCACGCCGCGCTCGCCTCCGAGCGGACCGACGACCCGGTGCTGGCCGACCGGTTCGGCGACGTGTTCCTGGTCATCGACAACTGGCAGGTCATCCGCGAGGAGTTCGACAGCCTGGAGCCGATGGTCGGACAGCTTGCCGCCCAGGGCCTTTCGTACGGCATCCACGTGATCCTGGGCGCCAACCGCTGGGGCGAGATCCGCGCCTCCGTCAAGGACATGATCGGTACCCGCGTCGAACTGCGCCTGGGTGACCCCTCGGACTCCGAGATGGGCCGCCGCGTCGCCGTCAACGTCCCGCTCAACCGGCCCGGCCGCGGTCTCACCCCGGACCAGCTGCACATGCTCATCGCGATGCCGCGCCTGGACTCCGACACCAACGCCCAGAACCTGGCCGAGGGTGTGGCCGCCGCGCGCACCGAGATGCAGGCCATCTGGGGCGAGCGCCGCGCACCCGCCGTGCGCACCCTGCCGGGCAGCGTGCCCCGCGAACACGCGCTGGAACTGGCGCACCGCCACGGAATCCAGCAGAGCCCCACCAAGGT
Organism: Nocardia niigatensis NBRC 100131; assembly: GCF_000308655.1. Lineage (GTDB taxonomy): Bacteria > Actinomycetota > Actinomycetes > Mycobacteriales > Mycobacteriaceae > Nocardia > Nocardia niigatensis. The sequence continues at coordinate 81,710 of NZ_BAGC01000009.1, forward strand.
TGTCATCGGCATCGGCGAATCCGAGCTGCAGCCGATCGCCCTGGATTTCAGCGCCGACCCGCACTTCATGGTCTTCTCCGAAGTCGAATCCGGTAAGACCACGGTGCTGCGCAACATCATTCGCGGCCTGGCCGAGAACTCCAACGCCGACACCGCCCGCGTCATCCTCATCGACTACCGCCGCACTCTGCTGGGCGTGCTGGAAGGCGATCAGCTGGCCGGGTACTCCACCTCCTCGCAAACCTGCGGCGGCATGATCAAGGAGGTCGTCAACTACCTCGCCAAGCGCATCCCGGGGTCCGACATCACACCCCAGCAGCTGCGCGACCGCGACTGGTGGAGCGGCCCCGAGATCTACGTCGTCGTCGACGACTACGACATGGTCGTCGCGGGCGGAAACCCCCTGGGCGCCCTGGTGGAACTCCTGCCGCAGGCCCGCGACATCGGCCTGCACGTGATCATCTCCCGCAATATGGGTGGCATCTCCCGAGCCCTCTACGACCAGGTCCTCGGATCGATGAAGAACCTCTCGGTCCCCGCCCTGCTCATGAGCGGCTCCCGGGACGAGGGCAAACTCATCGGCGACATCCGCCCCATGCGCCTGCCCCCCGGCCGCGGCATCCTCTGGTCCCGCTCCCGCGGCGACGAAATGATCCAAATCGCCGACCTCCCCGCGCTGTAACCCGCCGGAACACAGTGAACTCGCATGAACATCGGCCCCGGCTCGATCATCGGCGGCTACCGCATCGAACGCGTTCTCGGCAGCGGCGGAATGGCCACGGTCTACCTGGCCGCCCATCCCGCCCTGCCCCGCCGCGACGCTTCGAGGTCCTCTGGCGCCACCTCGCGGCAGACCCGGAATTTCCGCGCCAGCTTCGACCGGGAAGCGAATCTGGCAGCGACCCTGGACCATCCGAACATCGTCACGGTCCACAACGAGGGTGAGGACGAGGGCAGTCTGTGGATCGCCCTGCAATACGTGCCCGGCCTCGACGCCGCCACCGCCCAGGAGCGCGACCCGGCCCCTATGACCCCGGGTGGGCCGGCCGGGAACGGCTCGTTGCGGTGCTGGCCGTAATCGTTCTGCGGGCCGTGCTCATCGCGGCGATGGCGGGTTGAGCGGGTCAGGTTGCGGGGGCTGGGCCTGGTTTGGGGATGGGGTTGGGGTGGGGGTGTAGGAAGCGGTTGTGGGTCAGGGACCGGGTGGGGGTGGTGTCGTAAGGGAGGGTGAAGTGGGTGGGTTCGCCTGCGGTGAGGGTGGGGCGGGGGGCGACCGGGTGGGGCCAGGCGGCGGTGGGGCGTTCGAAGAGGGCTCGGGAGGGGCCGGTGGCTGCGCCGCCTGCTATACGGGCCAGGTGGAAGCCGGCGCGGCGGTAGTAGGCGTGGAGATCGTCGTTGGTGGTCCAGGCGTCCAGGCGGACCCAGGTGCGGTGCTGGAGGCGGGCCAGGTGGGCGGCGTGGGCCAGGAGGGATTCGCCTACCCGGTTTCCGGCGAAGCGGAGGTCGACGATCATGTAGTGGATGATCACGGCGTCGGCGAGTTCTCCGGGGGACCAGAGGTTTTCGTCGGCGCGGTCGTTGACGGTGATGGTGCCGGCCGCTTCGCCGTCCACCTCGGCGATCCAGGTCTCACCCTGACGGACCGCATGCGCCACTGACCGGACGAAGGTCTCGATGGGGAGACCTCGCCCGGCTCGGGTCCACTGGTCACTGCCGCGCGCCGCCAGCCAGCTCGTACGCTGCAGCCGGAACCGGGTGATGGTCCCCAGATCGGCGATGCGGGCCCGGCGCAGGTGCGGTTTCATGGCGAACCGGGTAGCAGGGAATTACCGAAGGAATGGGAATTACCGGACGGAAAGGGAGCGCCCAGAGTTTTGCGAATAATGTCCGTTCCCTCGTCGTCGCCCAATTCGTATGCCAATCGGTTGCGGGCCGCTGTGGAACGGTGGCGCGTCACTCGAGTGATTCGCTCATGATTCGCTCCGATGCGGAGATGGTCGAGCAGTAGCGTACCCGGGCCCACGCCCAGCAACGCTGCCTCCTCCGCTGTGGCGGGTCGCGCGACCACGGTGTCGCGATGGGCGGTCTCGGCGAAACCGCGCTCCGCCAGCCGCCGCGTGGTGCCCTCGGGAATGTCGAGCGGCACGTCGATTCCGGTGGCCTCGGCCAGATCTCGGGGGTAGAAGCTGACCTCCCACGACCACGGCTCGTTGTCCAGATACTGCATGATGGTGCGCGACACGACCCACTCGTGGCGCATGACACCCAGCCAGTGCGCCACCTCCGGACTGGCCGGTTCCATTCGCGCACTGAACTGTTTGGACGGCTCCCGTCCCGCCGCCCGCGCGATCTCCGAGAAGATGTCGTGCGCCGCCTTCGGCCGGTCCGGCCGGATGTGATTGGTGACAACGGATTCCAGCACTTGCTGGCTGCGCACGATGGTGCCCCGGGAAGTGGCTGTATAAACCAGGTTTTCGGCAACCAGGAGTTGAATGGCGTTGCGGGCCGTCGTAATCGAAACCTGCATCTGGTCGGCCAGCTCATTGTGGCTCGGCAGTCGATCACCCGGTTCCCACTTGCCGGCGCGGATCTCCTCGCGGAGGAGGTCTGCGATCCGTTGATATCTCGGACCGTCCGCCATCTCGCTCCTCGGTTGTTGCTTCAAGGCTCAGAAGTCTACTCCGCAGTTCTACTGCCGTGTAAGGCTTGACACCAGCATTCTGAGGTTTATTGTAATCAACGTCCTGAATGCGGTGTTGTTATACGTCGAAGAACGCGAGGCAACGTGGCAGGTTCGGAGACAACAAACACGGTCGTTGTGGCATGGCCCGACATGTCCGCTTCGTATGCGGATATGGAGGCACAGCCCTTGGCTGCCGGCCTATTGCCGACCTCCGACCTACTCCTGCGCGCTTGTCGCGGTCACCGGGTGATCGGCGGACCACTGCTGTGGTTCGCTCACGATCTCGCGGTGCTGCACGGGCGGCGGCTGGTCGGGCGCGGCGGTATCGGTCCGGAAACCGATCCCACCTCGATCGTTGAAACAAAGCGGCGCCGAATCGAATTGGTCATGGCCATTGACGACTGGATCGTGCGCTCGGTTCCCCAGCACCGGCTGGGTGCGACCTTGCACACCGAAACCGTCGGATCGGTCATCGACCGCCTTGCCGAGGCATCGGTTCGGGCTCATCACGCGTTGATGACCCTTGACGCGAATGATGAAATGCTGCACGGCGCTTGGCACCATTTAGCCGAATTGTCGGACGCTTACGACGATCTCGTCCGTGATGTGCTCGCCGGTCGGCGGCGGCTGCCCGCCTGGTAAATAGCAAGAAAACTGTGCGGTCCGGGCCCGAGGGTGGTCCGGACCGCACAGTTCTGCGCGAAAGATCATTTTCGCAATCGCGGTAGCCGATTACTTCGGCAGTCGCGAGATAGCCTCGCTGAGCAATTTCACAGCTTTGCCGCATGCGTCCGGTGAATTCGACAGATCGGACACCGTGACCTTCAGTTGCTCGGCATTGCCTTTATCCGTCGGCCGCACCAGGTAGCTGAGATAACAATCGTTGCTGGAACGCGCGCCGGTGACATAGGCGGTGAATTCACCGGCCTGCAGGGTCTCATAGGTCCACTCGCCCTGATCGGGGCGACTCTGGTCGACCAGGTCGACCCGGACCCAGCCGTCTCGGCCGATGGTCGCGCAGGCGTGCGGGGCACGCTGATGGTCGGAGATATCGCCGACGATCTCGCGAATCGTGCTGTCCTGCACCACCGAACATGGATCCACGCGCAAGATCGAGTTCGACGGAACCGTTCGCTGCGGCACGTACGAGGTCAGCTGTTGCGCGACCGCGGTCAGCGCCTCCTCCGACGCGGCGCACGCGGACCCCGGCTGGGCCGTCGGGTCCAGCTCCTCGGCCGACATCCGCAGCGGCACATTGCCGCCGGACTGGGTGACCAGCACGGTGTCGCACTTGTTGTCCGCGGCGCCGGCGCTCAGAATCGGGCCCCAGCCGGCCGTCCGGCCCGTAGGCGTCAACTGGTCCACACCGATCGCATGGTCGGGAATGTCCAGGTTGTAGTGGACCTTGCGTTGCGCCGAATCGACCACGGTGGTGCCGCAGCCGCCCTCGGCCGAAGCCTCCGGATCGCCGGTGCGGGTGCCGAGTTTGCCGGGCACGGCCTTGTCGATGACCGCGCAGACATCGAGCAGCCGCAACTCCGCGGCCGTCAAGTCCAGTGACGGATCCGTGCGGGGCTGGGCATGACCGTCGGTCGACGACCACCGGCTGAACCCGGCCAGCGCTCCGCTCACCACCACCATGCCGGTGACGGCCGCCGCCGCCCAGCCGATCGTGCGCCGCCGCCGACCGGCCAAGCGCGCCAGCTGATCCCGATAGCGGGTCTCCTGCTCGCCGCTGGACGACCACCACTCGGCGTCGGCCCGATGCGACTCCAGGAACTCCAGAACCGGTTGCGGCCACGCCGATTCCCCGGGAATCCGCTCCGCCTGCTCCAGCAGCTGGCGCGCCGACGGACGATGCGCGTGATCGGGCGCCAGGCACGATTCCACCAGCTTGCGCAGCGCGTGCGGGACCGCCTGCAGATCCGGTGTGGCGGACATGGATCCGGTGGCGGCCAGCACCAGCAGCATGCCGACCGCGTAGATGTCGACCGCGGACGTCACCGGCTCGCCCTCGGCCTGCTCGGGGGCCAGGTAGGGCGGAGCGTCGGCGACGGCGTGTGCAGAGCCCTCGGCCTCGCGCGCCCGGGCGATACCGAAATCGACGATGCGCGGGCCCTCCGGCATCAGCAAGACATTGCCGGGCTTGAGATTTCGGTGCACCAGCACCGCGCGATGCACCTCGATCAGGGCGGTGGCCAGGCCGGTCGCCAGCAGGCGCAGCCCGGGCACCGGCAACGGACCGCACGCCGCGACGACCGTCGCGAGATCCGGCGCCGGAAGGTATTCGGTGGCCAGCCACGGTCGCTCGGCGTCCGCGTCACTGTCCACGACGGCCGTGGTGTAGGGGCCGGTCAGCTGTTTGGTGGTCTCCAGCTCCCGCTGGAAACGCGCCCGGAATTCCATATCCACCGTGGTCGACCGGTGAATCTGCTTGACCGCCACCAGCTTTCCGGTGGGGGTGCGGCCCAGCAGCACCCGGCCCATCTCGCCGGTGCCGATGACCGCGATCATGTGGTGCGGGCCGATCCAGCGCGGATCGTCGGGCAGCAGCGCCTTCATCGCGGATCGCCCATGATCGCGTACTGTGCCGCCGCCAGCTGCCGGACATCGGTCTCGGTATTGCTGTAGACCGCGGCCACCAACCCGTCGCGCACCACTACGCAGCGATATCGGCGGGCCCGCACCGATTTCGGATCCGGGCGGGTCGCCTGCGAACAGGTTGCGGCCGTCAGGCCGCGGACATTACGCATCCAGGTGTACTCCGAGTTCTCGGGGTCGGCTGCCAGATCCCGGCCGTACTGTGCGGCGGCCTTCGAATCCCGCATCCGATACAGGTACTTGTTGTGGGACACCGCCAGCGCCGTCACGCCGCTGCCGGAATATTTGCCGAAGGTGTGCGGTGGCTCCGGGGAGAGCGCCGAGAAGGCGCGGACCCCGAACGCGGCGAACGTCTTCGGATCGCCCAGCGGATCACCGGTACGCACCAACCGGGTCAGCAGGCCGTCCGGATCGAGCGGCACCGTGGCCGGATCCGGCACGGACGCGGTGTCGAAACCAGCCAGCCCCGCCACCTGCTTGCGATAGGCGGTGGCGACCAGGTCGGCCAGTCGGCCCGGATCGGGATCCGGCAGCTCGGCGTAGACCCGGATCACCACGTTCTTCCACGCCAGCAGACTGCCCAGCGACGGCACACCCGGCCGCCAGTGACTCAGCGCGGCCGGGAACGCGTCCAGTCCGACCGGCGCGTTGTCGGGACTCGCCTCGAAATCGACCCGGGCCATCTCGGCCGCGGCCGCCGACGCCGACCGCTCATCGCGGAAAGCCGTGAGCGACAACGCCAGATATTTCTGCGGACCGTCACCGGCGGCCCGATTCGCGGCCGCCATCCCGAAGGAACCGGCCACCCCGAAGGGACGCGCCGCCGCCCGCTGCTGCGGCGACAACGCGGTCTCGTGGAAGCCGCGGTCGTCGGCGGAGATGCCCCCGCCGCGCACCGTCGTCAGCTCGGGATCGACGTCGGTCGCGAAGACGATGTGATCGGCCAGCCGCAACGACTCGGCGAAGATCCCGCGAATCCGGCTCGGCCGCCGATCGAAGTCGTTGTCGCCGTGAATCGAGTACGGCCCGTAATCCGGTGCGCCGCCGTCGTTCCCGCACGCGGTGGCCAGGAGCAGCGCGGCGGCACCTATTCCGGCGGCGCACAGTCGCCCGGACTTCAGACGCATGCGTTCCCCTCACCCACCGGTCAGTGGCGGGTCGGCCGTACGAACAAAACCCGCATCGCACCGAGGCGAGCGGCGCGATCGAGCCACAAACTAGCACCCGGCCGGAGCCGTGTCATGCGCAGCCTTCCCGGTCGAAGCGACTGCCCCCGAACGGATTCGGATCCGGCGCCGGAACCGACCGCGAGTCAGCCCCGGTAGTGCCGGTGGTCGGCCCCGAAATCATCCGCGACAGCGGCCGCCAGCTCGACATACGCGCGCTTCACGGGCTTGCTCAGCCGGTGCAGATCGATCTCCGCGCCCTCACCCAGATGGGCGTCGTACGGGATGATGTGCACCGCACGGCAACGCGACAGGAAATAGTCGCGCAGCTGATTGATGCCGACATTCGGGGCGCCCGGGCGCGGCAGGTTGATCACCACCACCGCGTTGCGGACCAGATGATCGTGGCCGTGTAGTGACAGCCAGTCCAGGGTGGCGGCGGCACTGCGCGCGCCGTCGATCGCCGAGGACGAGATCAGCACCAGCGAATGCGCCAGATCCAGCACACCCGCCATGGCCGAATGCATCAGGCCGGTACCGCAGTCGGTGAGGATGATGTTGTAGAAGCGCTGCAGGATCCGCGCGACCGCACGGTACTCCTCCTCGCTGAACGCCTCCGACGCCGCCGGATCCCGCTCACTGGCCAGCACCTCCAGCCGGCTGCTGCCCTGCGAGGTGTGGCGGCGCACATCCGAATACCGCTGAATGTGTTCGTCCAGCAAGAGATCCCGCACCGTAGACCGGGTCTGCAACGGCACCCGCTGCGACAGCGTGCCGAAGTCCGGGTTCGCGTCGACCGCGATCACCCGGTCCCCGCGAATCGAGGAGAAGATCGAGCCCAGACCCATGGTGGTCGTCGTCTTCCCGACGCCGCCCTTCAGCGACAGCACCGCGATCCGGTAATCCCCGCGCACGGGCTGGCGGATCCGCGCGACCAGCTCCTGCAGGCGGCGCTCCTCCGCCGACATGCCGGGATTGATGGCGCCGCCGGACATATGGTGCACGGCCCGGCGCCATCCCGACTCCGGAGCCTTCTTGGCCCGGCGCAGCGGCACATCGTCCAGGGACGGCGCGGACCCGCCCGCGAAACCGGTCGGCCCGCTCGCGCCCCAGGTGCCCGGCCCGCGAACTCCCGGTTGCGCGGACGCCATGCCGTACTGCCCGAAACCGCTGGGTCCGGGCTGCACTGCGCCACCCGATCCCGGAGCGCCGGTGCCGTACTGGCCAGGAGCCCCGCCGTACTGCCCGGGAACACCCGAGTGACCGGCTGCTCCCAGGTCACCCGGCTGTCCCGGGCCGCCGGGCGTCGCGCCCATATCAGCGGCGGAACCGTTCGGATGAACGGCACCCTGTTCCTGTCCCGATGTGGCCCAGGGCATTTGCCCGCCGGGACCCGGGCCCTGCGACCCGTCCGCACCAGGCTGTCCCGGCGCGCCCCAAACCGGCTGTCCCTGCGCGGGTTCGCTCGGCGTGCCCATTCCGTGTGGTCCCGGACCAACGGTCTGCGGGCCGGTCAGCCCGGCAGCCGCCGCTTCGGACATGGGGGCGTTCGCCCACGGATTCGCGTCCGCGTTGGCATCCACGCCACCCGACATCGGACCGTCCGGTCCTTGCGCCCAGGGATTCAGCTGCGGCGGAACGGCACCCGCCGGGAAGCCCGGGGTCTGCTGCATCGGCGGCATTCCGGAATCGGTCCGGCCCGGACCGCTCGCCTGCGGTCCGTTGAACCCGGCAGCGGTTGCCTCGGACATGGGCGCGTTCGCCCAGGGGCTCACACCCCCATCGGGGTTGCCGGACTGGACATCCGCATTGGTGAAATTCGGACCCGACGCCTGCCCCCACGGGTTCGGCTGCGGCGGAACGGGACCCGCCGGGAAGCCGGGATTCGGCTGCATCGGCGGAACCCCGGAGCCGGCTGCGGGCGGCATTCCCTGCATGCCCGGCATCGGTCCCGGAATCGGCGGCGCCGGCGGCATCCACTGGCCGTCATCGCCGGACATCTGTGCCCCGGGCCCGGGAAGGTGCGGCAGCGGGACGGATCCAGCACCCTGCGCCAGCGGACCCGCTCCCTGCGGACCGGGTGCGGGAACCTGCGGGATCGGTCCGGTGCCCTGCGGTGCGGTGCCCGGGATCGCGCCAATCGGGCTGGGGCCCTGCGGTACCGACTCGGACTGCGGCGGTGTGGTGCCGGGCATCGGCGGCAGTGGCGGGCGGCCGTCGCGTCGGCCGTGCGTGGACTCGGCGGAACTGTCCTGCGGTGCAGACGGTACCGAGCTGCCGAGGTGGGGATCCGAGGGCGGCGGGAGGGGGACTTCCGCGGCGCGGTGGCGGCCCGGCGTCATCGACTGGTCGAAGTCGGTGTTCGGGTCGGCCTGTTCGCCAGCGCCGGGTGCGCCGGTCAGGCCGGCCGGCTGGGTCTCGAGCAGCTCGTGGGCGGCGGCCGTCGTGCTCGGCACGGGCGCGGCGTCATTCGCGGCGGACGGGCTGGGAATGCGTGTGGTGGGGTCGGCGGGCGGACGCTGATCGGTGGCTGCGTGAGTATCCCCGGCAGCACTGCCGGGGCCGCGTCGACCGGCCGTGGCGGCCTGGTCCGGTTCCGCCCGGTCGGCGTCATCGGGCTGATGGGAATCCGGTTGGCCTGCGGCCGGACCGGTTTCGGAGGCCGACGGGGTCGGCACGCGTGTGGTCGGACCGACCGGGGCGATGATGCCGGAGCCGGTCGCGTCCAGGTCGCCCGGCGCCGGGGGCAGCGGCGGGTGCGACATCGTGGGCGCAGCTACGGATACATCGGTCGCCGACGGGGTTTCGGCATCGGCTTCGCCGGGAGCCGGGGGCAGCGGCGGGCGTGCGGGCCGGAGTGCCGGATCGTTTGTGGCCGAGTCGATTTCGCCGGGGGCGGGCGGGAGCGGCATGCGCGTCGTCGGATCGGCCGGGGGACGTGCGATGGCGGGGCCGGGAGCGCTCGCGGCCGGTGCACCGGCGAGGGAGGCGCCCCTCGGGTGTGACTCGGCCGAACTCGGGCTCTGCGGTGAGTTGGGCGAGGCCGGCAGCGGCGGCGGGGTGAATTCGGGTTGGTCGTGACGCGGTTGCGCCGGGGCGGACAGCTCCGCCCGATTCGCGGGCTCGGCGGGCGGCGTCGAGAACTGCGGGCGCTGCGCCGGATCCAGCTGACCCGAATGCCCGCCCAGCCGAGCCGGTTCCGCACCGGCGATGCGCCGCGTCGGATCGACCTGAGGTGTCGGCGGGGGTGAGAATTGCGGACCAGGCCCGGGTTGCCCGTCATTGGCCGGAGGCACGTCGAAGCGCGGTCCCGGAGGAGGAGAGGGCGCCTGGCCCGGGTGCGGTGAACCGGCGAAGCCCTGACCGCTGGGCAACATCGAGCCCTGACCGTTGGGCGGCATCGAGCCCTGACCGTTGGGCGGCGGGGGAGCGGAGAACCGGCCATTGGACGGCTGCGACGCAGGGCCCTGGCCGTTGATCGGCTGGGGCGCGGGGCGCTGGCCGTTCGGCGGGAACTGCGTGGGCGCCTGGCCGTTCGGCGGCTGTGCCGCGCCCTGGCCATTGGGTTGCGGCTGTCGGCTGTTCTGGCCGTTCGGCCGGCCGTCGCCGGACTGCTGGGGCGCGGTGCCCGGCTGGTCGTCGCGGTGCGGCAGGTTGAAATGGGTGCCTGGGTCGCGGATCGGCATGGGGGTGCCGGGCTGCTGGGTTCTCGGGTCCGGCTCGGCGGGACCAGGGACAGGATTCGGGGCGCGCTTGGGGGGTGCGTCCTTGCGGGACTTGCGCTTGCCGAAGAGGCCGCGGCCGCCCTTCTGCTCGGGGATGATGTCGTCCTGGGGGAGGTTCTCGACAGGAGCTTCGTAACCGGTTGCGGCGACGTCGCTCTCGGAGAGCCAGGGCGGGAGCATTGGGAGTCCGTCGTTCTCGCGACTCACATCTACCCCCGGGTGCTCGATCTTTCGCAGGACAGGGCGTAGTTTAGCGATCTCCGGCGGGGTGCGCGCCCGCCATATCCGGTCCGCCCGATCGCCCGTCGCACGGAGCCCGAAGCATCGACGCTGCGCAGCGGGGCATGTCACGGCACCCGTATTTGGCCGGGTCTGGGGGAACGGGTAAGCTAGGTCGCTGGTGACTTACATAGTGGCTGCGGCATGTCCTAGTGCCGCTTCCAGTGAGTATGTCACCGGGTTGGCCGCAATGCACCACCATCTTCGGGGCCGACCTGCCGTAATGAGCTTGAACCAACCAGGTTCAGCCTAACCGGGATCGCGGAGGATATGGCGAAGAAGGAAGGGGCCATCGAGGTCGAGGGCCGGGTTATCGAGCCGTTGCCCAATGCGATGTTCCGGATCGAGCTGGAAAACGGTCACAAGGTGCTGGCCCACATCAGCGGCAAGATGCGGCAGCACTACATCCGCATCCTGCCCGAGGACCGTGTCGTCGTGGAGCTGTCGCCCTACGACCTGACCCGCGGCCGCATCGTCTACCGCTACAAGTGAGTCACCCCGCCAGGGTGCACGAGACTTCCGGGGCGCGAGTCCCGGGTTTTCCCCGGTCAAACCGGCCGGGGAAAAACTGTGTTCACGGCCAGTGAACACCGACCCAGATTGGATCTGACGTGAAGGTTCAGCCGTCCGTCAAGCCGATCTGCGAGAAGTGCAAGGTGATCCGCCGCCACGGTCGGGTCATGGTGATCTGCGAGAACCTGCGCCACAAGCAGCGTCAGGGCTGATTGCGGCCTCGTGCCGTGATCGCCGGGACAGTGGATTCTTCACGCCCCCGGTCGCTCACCGCCAAGCACCGAACGCGGTTCGGATTGGCAACAAAGAAGAAACTCCCAGCGCCAGTCGCCGTCGCCGAGTCCCGTAGGGGACGGATGGCGGCCTACCCCCGGTACGGAGGCCGGGGCCCCGCTCACGAGGGGACGGACAGGGAGCAGACCTCCGCGAAAGTAAGGAATCGCCAACCATGGCACGTCTGATGGGCGTCGACCTCCCGCGCGAAAAGCGCATGGAGATCGCGCTGACCTACATCTTCGGCATCGGCCGTACCCGCGCCAAGGAGATCCTGGACGTTACCGGCGTCAGCCCGGACCTGCGTTCCAAGGACCTCAGCGATGACGACCTGACCAAGCTCCGCGACTACATCGAGTCGCAGGACTTCAAGGTCGAGGGTGACCTGCGCCGCGAGGTGCAGGCCGACATCCGTCGCAAGATCGAGATCGGCTGCTACCAGGGCATCCGCCACCGCCGTGGCCTGCCCGTGCGTGGCCAGCGGACCAAGACCAACGCCCGCACGCGCAAGGGTCCGAAGAAGACCGTCGCCGGCAAGAAGAAGTAGGGATAGCGTATGCCTCCGAAGAGCCGGGCCTCGGGCCCGAAGAAGACTCAGAAGTCGCGTCGCCGGGATAAGAAGAACATCCCGCACGGCCACGCGCACATCAAGAGCACGTTCAACAACACGATCGTGTCCATCACCGACCCCGAAGGCAACGTCATCTCCTGGGCGTCGTCCGGCCACGTCGGTTTCAAGGGCTCGCGCAAGTCGACCCCGTTCGCCGCTCAGCTCGCCGCCGAGAACGCTGCCCGCAAGGCGCAGGAGAACGGCGTCAAGAAGGTCGACGTCTTCGTGAAGGGCCCGGGTTCGGGCCGCGAGACCGCGATCCGTTCCCTCCAGGCCGCCGGCCTCGAGGTCGGCACGATCTCCGATGTCACCCCGCAGCCGCACAACGGCTGCCGTCCGCCCAAGCGGCGTCGCGTCTAGCGGGAAGGAAGAGTAGAAAACAATGGCTCGTTATACCGGCCCTATCACCCGCAAGTCGCGTCGTCTGCGTGTCGACCTCGTCGGAGGCGACCAGGCGTTCGAGCGTCGTCCTTACCCGCCCGGCCAGCACGGCCGCGCGCGGATCAAGGAGTCCGAGTACCTCATGCAGCTGCAGGAGAAGCAGAAGGCTCGCTTCTCGTACGGCGTCATGGAGAAGCAGTTCCGCCGCTACTACGAAGAGGCCAACCGCCAGAAGGGCAAGACCGGCGACAACCTGCTGCGTCTGCTCGAGTCGCGGCTGGACAACGTCGTGTACCGCGCCGGTCTGGCCCGGACCCGTCGTGGCGCCCGTCAGCTGGTCTCGCACGGCCACTTCACCGTCAACGGTGTGAAGGTGGACGTGCCCAGCTTCCAGGTCTCGCAGTACGACATCATCGATGTCAAGCCGAAGTCGCTGGCCATGTACCCCTTCCAGGTGGCGCGTGAGACCGTCGGCGACCGTCCGATTCCGGGCTGGCTGCAGGTCGTTCCCGGCCGGCTGCGGATTCTGGTGCACCAGCTCCCCGAGCGTGCGCAGATCGATGTTCCGCTGCAGGAACAGCTGATCGTCGAGTTCTACTCGAAGTAATAGGCGCCTAACGCGCCGCTGGTGTGGACCGTGGGGGCTTCGCCCCCACACCCCCGGAAAGGGGGACCTGGGGGCATCGCCCCCGGACCCCCAAAAGGGTTGGGGCGCAAGCCCCGAGGTTCGCGCAAGCTCCCAAATAGTGGGCGTCAAATGGTGGGCGCTCGAAGGAGGAAGAAATGCTGATTTCACAGCGACCGACGCTGACCGAAGAGGTCGTGTCCGAGAACCGGTCGCGGTTCACCATCGAACCGCTGGAGCCGGGTTTCGGTTACACCCTCGGCAACTCGCTGCGCCGCACGCTGCTGTCGTCGATTCCTGGTGCCGCTGTCACCAGCATTCGCATCGACGGCGTGCTGCACGAGTTCACCACCGTCCCGGGCGTGAAGGAGGATGTCACCGACATCATCCTGAACCTCAAGGGCCTGGTCGTGTCGTCCGAAGAGGACGAGCCGGTCACCATGTACGTGCGCAAGCAGGGCCCGGGCACCGTCACCGCCGGTGACATCGTCCCCCCGGCGGGCGTGACCGTGCACAACCCGGACATGCACATCGCCACCCTGAACGACAAGGGCAAGCTGGAGATCGAGCTCGTGGTCGAGCGCGGTCGCGGCTACGTCCCGGCCGTGCAGAACAAGGCGTCGGGTGCGGAAATCGGCCGGATTCCGGTGGACTCGATCTACTCGCCGGTTCTGAAGGTGACCTACAAGGTCGAGGCCACCCGTGTCGAGCAGCGCACCGACTTCGACCGCCTCATCCTGGATGTCGAGACCAAGAACTCGATCTCCGCGCGGGATGCGCTGGCGTCGGCGGGCAAGACCCTGGTCGAGCTGTTCGGTCTCGCGCGCGAGCTGAACGTCGAGGCCGAGGGCATCGAGATCGGCCCGTCGCCGGCCGAAGCGGACCACATCGCTTCGTTCGGCCTGCCGATCGAGGACCTCGACCTCACCGTGCGGTCGTACAACTGCCTCAAGCGTGAGGGCGTGCACACCGTCGGCGAGCTGGTCGCCCGCACCGAGTCGGACCTGCTGGACATCCGCAACTTCGGTCAGAAGTCCATCGACGAGGTCAAGGTCAAGCTGCACTCGCTCGGCCTGTCCCTCAAGGACTCCCCGGCTTCCTTCGATCCGTCCTCTGTCGTCGGCTACGACGCGGCCAGCGGCACCTGGAGCGACAGCGGTTCGTTCAGCGACACCGACAACGGCGAGCAGGACTACGCCGAGACCGAACAGCTTTAGGTCATTCGGGGTGTAGCGCCCCGAATCGGCCTTCAACACAGGAGATTCAAACAATGCCCAAGCCCAAGAAGGGTGCCCGCTTCGGCGGGACGGCGTCGCACCAGAAGGCGATCTTCGCCAACCTGGCGACGGCGCTCTTCGAGCACGGTCGCATCACGACCACCGAGGCCAAGGCCAAGGCGCTGCGCCCCTACGCCGAGAAGCTTGTCACCAAGGCGAAGGGCGGCACCCTGGCCGACCGTCGCGAGGTCATGAAGGTGATCCGCTCCAAGGACGTCGTGCACGCCCTGTTCGCGGAGATCGGTCCCTCGTTCGAGGGCCGTGAGGGTGGCTACACCCGCATCATCAAGACCATCCCCCGCAAGGGTGACAACGCTCCGATGGCGATCATCGAGCTGGTCCGCGAGAAGACCGTGACCAACGAGGCCGACCGTGCCCGCCGGGTCGCCGCTTCGCAGAAGGCCGCCGAGGCTCCGGCCGAGGCCGAGGCCGAAGAGGCTGTCGCCGAGGCTCCGGCCGAAGAGGCTGTCGCCGAGGACAAGGCCGCGGAGTAAATCCGGTCCTTCGGACTCGACAAGGGGTTTCAGGGGCTTCCCCTGAAACCCCGAGGGTGAGATTCCATGAGAGAGCCCGCCGTCCCCTCCGGGTCGGCGGGCTTTCTCCATGTTAACCAGGAGATCGCTGTGACCGTGGAGGATCCGACGCCCGAGCCGATTTCGATTCGGGTACGGCTGGACATCAGTTACGACGGCACCGATTTCACCGGCTGGGCGCGCCAGCCCGGCCTGCGCACCGTGCAGGGCGTGCTCGAGGACGCGCTGAGCAAGGTGCAGCGCGAACCGATCCAGCTGACCGTGGCCGGGCGCACCGACGCGGGTGTGCACGCGGAAGGTCAAGTCGCGCACTTCGATACGCACACCGAGGTGGACGGCCCCAAGCTGGTGCACCGGCTGGCGCGTTTCCTGCCGAAGGATGTGCGCGTCAAGGCGGTCCGCCTCGCGCCCCCGGAGTTCGACGCCCGCTTCTCCGCCATCCGCCGCCACTACGCCTACCGTCTGACGACGGCTTCCTATGGCGCGGAACCGCTTCAGGCGCGCAGTGTCGTCCCCTGCCGCCCGGGCCCCGATGTCGAAGCGATGCGCGAGGCGTCGCGAAACCTGTTGGGCCTGCACGATTTCGCTGCCTTCTGTCGCCGCCGCGAGGGTGCGACCACCATCCGCGAATTGCAGCGCTTCGACTGGGTCCAGGACGGCGACCTGCTGACCGCCTATGTCAGCGCCGACGCCTTCTGCTGGTCCATGGTCCGCAGTCTGGTGGGCGGCGTGCTGGCCGTGGGCGAGGGCCGCCGCACCCCGGCCTGGATCGCCGGTTTGCTGAACGAACGCGAGCGCTCGAGCTCGGTCACCGTGGCCCCGGCGCACGGCCTGTCCCTGATCGCGGTCGACTACCCGGACGACGCAGACCTGGCCGCCCGCAATGCCCAGACCCGCGAGGTCCGCACCGTTCCCGGCCCCGAAGGCTGCTGCGGCGACTGACCCGTCTCGTGCCCGTCCGGCGCGGGCCGAGCGCTGACAACCCACGGCCGCCGTTCGTCTGGACCCGGGTGGGTCGCCGACGGTTCCGTTCGTCGCCGCGTGAGCCGATGTGAAAGGCGGAGTCCGGCTTCCTGTTCGGTTCGGGGGTGCGAAGTTCGCCTTCGTCGTGTGGTGGACCGTGCGCAGGCGGATAGTCCTCGGTGTGGGGAAATCGAAGTGTTGCCGCGGGGCCGAAGACGCGAGAGTGGGCGCGGCTGCGGGCCATCGGCTCGAACGTTTGAGGTGGCCGGGCCGTTGTGCGGCCGGCATGGGCGGCCAATTCGATCGGGCGGGAATGACGGGGCGTGATTACGGCTGGGGTGCGGGTGAAAGTGCAAGTCCGGGATGAAGATTCGTGGTGCGAGTTGCGCGGAAAGGGGAAATTCGGACGATGGGATGAAAGTTGGATGTTGTTAGGGGAATTCGCGGATCGGGGTGGACATGGGGTGCGAGAATCGGGCAATGAGGGGCGGCGTCGAGCCCGCGGTGATGGAGGTTCGGTCCACACCGGAGGTTTCGCAGCAGGAGACTTTCGAGGAATGGGAGGCCGTGGTCGCGGCGGCCTATGTTCCGCTCGTCGTGACACCGGTGCGGTCGGGAGAATTCCGGGCGCGCATCGTGCAATCGAGATTCGACGGCATCGATGTATCGATGGTGACGGCCAGCGGACAGCACCTGAGCCGGATACCGCGGCTGATCCACGAGCCCGAGGAACCCATTCTGTTCGCCAGCGTGACCACACACGGGCACGGCTGGCTGGAGCAGGACGGGCGGGTCGGGGAACTCGCGGACGGCGGACTCACCCTGCACGTCAGTTCCCGGCCCTTCAGCGCCCATTTCGAGCAGTCCTGGGGCGTGGTGTCGGTGCAGGTGCCGCTGGCGGAGGTGGTGCGGGCGTCGGGGGTGCCGGCGGACCGGCTGCCGACCGCGGTGCGCTTCCCGCCCGAGGGCGCGGCCGGCATCGTGGGCCGCTTCTTCTGCGGTCTGGCGCAATTGCAGTACACCGCACCGGACCAGGCGGCGCTGCTGGCCAAACACGGGACGGGACTGCTCGCCTCGGTGGTGCAGCTGGCGGCGGGCGACCTGCCGCGTGACGAACCTGCCCAGACGCTGGCCAAACAGCGGGCGCTGGCGTTCATCCAACGGCATTACGCCGACCCGGAACTCACCATCGATCAGGTGGCCGGCGCGTGCGCGGTGTCGCGCCGCACCCTGTACCGGATGTTCGAGCACGGCGAGGACGGTGTGGCGGCCATGCTCCGGCGTATGCGGGTCGAGCGGGCCCTCGCGCTGATCCGCACCGACCCCACCCGGCCGCTGCTGTCGGTGGCCACCGCGGCGGGCTTCGTGTCGGAGCGGCAGTTCTATCGGGCCTTCAAGCGCGAAATGGGGATGACCCCTGGCGAATTCCGGTCGAATCATGCCTGATCAGGGGCTATATCGGGGCTGACGTCAATTGGCAGTGAGATGGCACGCCGGGGCAGTCACAACGGCGCGGCGACCGGGAATACTGGTGAGGCGCCGCCCGGTCGCCGCCTTCGAGCCGCCGGCGACCGGGCAGGCGGCCTCTCCGGTGGTTCTGGTCCAGGAGCGCGAAATCGGCTTGATTACCAGCAGAATCCGGGCAACTGGTCCGTTTTGTGGCATCGGTCGGCATCATTCGCAGTTTCCCGGCGGTCGGTAGTGGAATGATGCACGGTGTGGGTATAGCGTCCACTGCCAGCGCCGAAGTCCGTACGACCTCAGGGGTTTCCGCGCGGCAGGCATTCGAGCAGTGGGAGGCCATCGTCGCCGATGCGGTGTTGCCGTCGATCTGCGAACCGCTCGGCAAGGGGCAGTGGCACGGCAAACTGCGCAGCACCCAGTTCGATCACACCAGTCTCACCATGATGACCTCCAGCGCGCAGCGGGTGGTGCGCACCAAGCGCCAGCTCGACCAGGCCGCCGGGGACTTCCTGCTGGTGAACATTATTGTGGAGGGCGCGAACTGGACCGAACAGAACGGCCGGATCACCCAGGGCGGGGCCGGGACCATCGCCTTCTACGACAGCGCCCGCCCGATCGAGAGCCGCACCACCGAGAACGCGCTGTCCACCATCGTGCGCGCGCCCATGGGCGCGGTGCTCGACCATGCCGGGCTGGCGCGTGCCGAGCTACCCATCGCCAAGGCCCTGCCCGCGACCGGGGCGATGGGCGTGGTGGTCGACTTCTTCCGGGGCATGGCGGCGCTCCCGGTCAAGGAAACCGACCGGGCCGCGAATGTGCTCGAATCGCAGATCACGGCCATGCTGTCCTCCGCGGTGCTGCTGGCCAACGGGCAGACCTCGCCGGCGCCGTCCGATTCGCTCTATACCCGCCAGCAGGTGCTGTCGGTGCTGCGGCAGCGCTACACCGATCCGGATCTGACCGTCGACGAGGTGGCGCACGCCTGCCTGGTGTCGCGACGCACGCTCTACCGGGTGTGCGAGGACATCGGCGGCCCCGCCGCGCTGGTGCGCCGCATGCGGGTCGAGCACGCCCGGCGGCTGTTGCGGGCCGACCCGGCCCGCCCGCTCTCGGCGATTGCCGCAGCATCCGGATTTGCCACCGACCGGCACTTCTACCGTGCGTTTCGCCAGGAAACCGGAGTGACGCCCGGTCAATTTCGGTCACAACTGGACGCAGGCACGCCCGGTCGGTAGCACGGCACGGTATGTCGCTGTGACCCGCTCGCGTTCGGCGAAGGGTGATGGCACATCATCCGATCACCGTCGAAGGAGCCGACGTGCCGACGAAGGTGCGAGTCGCAGCCGTCCAAGCCGAGCCACGCTGGCTGGATCTGCGCGCCGGTGTCCAGCAGACCATCGAGTTGATCGAGCAAGCGGCCGCGGGCGGCGCGCAACTGGTGGCGTTCCCGGAGACGTTCCTGCCCGGCTATCCGTGGTGGCTGTGGCTGGAATCGGTGAGCTGGGGCCAGGGGTTCTTCGCGCGCTATCGCACGAATTCGATGACGGTGGGCCGCACCGAGTTCCGGCGCATCGCCGACGCCGCCCGGCGGCATCACATTCACGTGCTGCTCGGATTCAGTGAACGCAATGCCGGCGCGCTCTACATGTCACAGTGCCTCATCGATGATCGCGGGGTACTGCTCGGAGTCCGTCGCAAGCCCGAGCTGACGCCGCTGGAGCGCAAGATCTTCCGCAGCTGCGAGCCCGGCGAGTCGCACGTGTTCCGTACCGGCATCGGCCGCATCGCGGTGCAGGGCGGCTCCGAGCAGCTGCATCTGCCGGCGCGGCGGGAGCTGGAGCGCAGCGGCGCGCAGATCCACGTGGTGTCCTGGCCGGGTTTCATCGTGGCGCGGGACGTGGATTGGGGTGTGCGCGTGAACAATGCGGCCACGCTCTGGTACGCGGTGGTCGGTCAGCTGAACGTGATCGCGGCGTGCTCGGTGATGGATGTGGCGGGCAGTGAGAGCCGCCAGGGTTCGGAGCCGGTGAAACAGCTGGTGCGCGGGCCGGGCGGGCATGCGCGCATCTACGCGCCCGGTGGCGAGGAACTGGCGTCGCCGCTGGCCGGGCACGAACAGGGTTTGCTGTACGCCGATCTGGAACTGGACCTGAGTTCTCGGTCGGCGGCCTAGCGGTACCTCTGCGTACCGTTCCGGTCCATTGGCTCGTTTTCCCCCGATCTGACACACTCTCCCGAGTATTCGGCCGTACATGGGCCGACCATTGTCATCGAGGGATGGGGAGTGGAAGGGTCAGAAGCGGTCGATCGGATCGAGGTGCGGTCCGGACCGGAGCAGTCGGCGGCGGAGGCATTCGAGCGCTGGGAAGCGCACGTGAGCGATGCCTATGTGCCCTTGGCGGTTTCACCAAAACCGACCGATCGTTTTGTTGGGCAAATCGAACACGCGCGATATGGCGACCTCGACCTGACCGTCGTCGGATCCTCCACTCAGTCAATCCGCCGTACCGATCGGCTGATAGCGCAGACGAGCGACGAGTATCTGATCGCGAGTATTCCGCTTTCGGGTCAGGGGCGCCTGAGGCAGGACGGCCGGGTGGCCGACGTTCGTCCCGGTTCTGTCGTCTTCTACGACACCACGCGTCCCTATCAGTGGGACTTGCAGCAGGAGTGGGAACAGGTCGTGGTCCAGGTTCCGCTGGGCCGGCTGCG
Source organism: Nocardia niigatensis NBRC 100131 (assembly GCF_000308655.1). Taxonomy (GTDB): domain Bacteria; phylum Actinomycetota; class Actinomycetes; order Mycobacteriales; family Mycobacteriaceae; genus Nocardia; species Nocardia niigatensis. The sequence goes on from NZ_BAGC01000009.1 coordinate 101,515, forward strand.
CGATCACTATGGCATCGCCGATCCTGAAGTCCCCACGGCCACTGTGTTTTCCAGTGGAACGGCGCCGGGAATCGTGGCGCAATTCTTCCGGGGGGTCGCGGGATTGCAGCGCACCGATCCGGCCGGGGCCGCGCTGCTGGCCGAGCCGGGAATGGATCTGCTGGCGGCGGCGGTGATCGCGGCGTCGGGCCGGGCCCCGAATGACCAGTCCGCGGACGCCCTGAACCGGCAGCGGGTGCTGAGCTTCATGCGCAGCAACTGCTCGGATCCGGATCTCGGAGTCGATCGGATCGCGGAAGGCTGCCGCATGTCGCGGCGTACTCTCTACCGGGTGTTCGGCGAGTTCGAGGGTGGGCCGGGGACGGTGTTGCGCCGCATGCGAATCGAACGTGCTTGCGATCTGCTGCGAAATGCGCCACAGTTGCCGCTTTCGGCCGTTGCGAAAGCATCGGGATTCCTCACCGAGCGTAGTTTCTACCGAAGCTTCCGTTTGGAAATGGGCACGACTCCGGGGGCTTTTCGCACCCTGGCATGATCAGTCGGTGATTCGGCACTCATCGCCATTGTTCAAGTGGAAACTCTTGGCAAGCATCACGTTCCATGAGGGAAAAGCGATGAGGATTACGGTGCGAGTCGCCGCCGTCCAGGCCGAACCCAGCTGGCTGCGGCTCTCCGACGGCGTGGAGCAGGTCGTCGAACTGATCGAGGCGGCCGCCACGCAGGGTGCTCGGCTGATCGCATTCCCGGAGGCGTTTCTCCCGGGATATCCGTGGTGGCGCTGGATCGATACCAATCAGTGGAATGTCGAGTATTCGAGTCGGTGCCGCGAGAACTCGATGACCCGGGACGGCGTGGAAATGCGTGCGATCACGGAAGCTGCTGCTACACATGGCATTCACGTCATCCTCGGATTCGGAGAACGGCAGGATCGCCGAATCTATATGTCGCAGGCCGTGATCGACGATTCCGGCGAGTTGCTGTCCGTACGTCGCAAAGCCGGACTGAACAGTGTCGAACGCAAGATATTCGCCTCCGGAACCCCGAATCTGCCTGCGGTGCACCACACTCCGATCGGCAAGTACGGCGCGCTGTCCGGGCAGGAGAATCAGCGGCCGCTGCTCACCCGCGCGCTGCGCGCCGACGAGGAGCAGATCCACGTGGCCGCCTGGCCCGGCACGCCGTACGGCGATGCGGCGGGGCCGGATTCGAGCACCACGGTCAGCCGGATGTACGCACTGGAGGTCGGCGCCTTCGTACTCGCGCCCACCGCGGTGGTGGGGGAGTCGGCGTTCGACGGGATGGGCGGGGCGCATCGGGTCGCCGATCCCACCGGCTGCTCCCGCATCTACGCCGCCGACGGCAGCGAAGCGGTCACCTCGCTCGGGGAGGGTGAGGAGGGCATCCTCTACGCCGATCTGGAGCTGGACGCCGCCGGTACCGGCGACCCGCAGTTCGACTCGGCCCGGGCCACCCGCGATCGCAAGGAGCGTGACCGCGTTCCCGCGCGCCGGGGCTCTCGCCGGGTCGCGTCCGGCTGGCAGGCCGGCCCCGATCGCTGGGCGCTGCCGATGTCGCTGGGTACCTATCCCGCCGGCGGCACCGCCGCCTGCTGAGGGGCGACTCCGGACGGGCCGCCTAACTCCGCACGAGGCGGGCGATGGCGTCGGTGGCTTCCTTGATCTTGGCCTCGGCCTCCGGGCCGCCGGCGATGGCCGCGTCGACCACGCAGTGGCTGATGTGATCCTCGAGCAGGCCCATGGCGACGGCTTGCAGGGCCTTGGTCATGGCCGAGACCTGGGTGAGGATGTCGATGCAGTACTTCTCCTCCTCGACCATGCGCTGCAGGCCGCGGGCCTGGCCTTCGATGCGGCGCAGGCGCTTGAGGTAGTCGTCCTTGGCGGTGATGTAGCCGTGGGTGGCGTGGTCGTGGCAGGACTCGGCGTCGGCGGGCGCAGCCGTGTCTGTGGTCGCGGTCTTGTCGTTGGTCACCTGCGCTGTCCTCACTCCCGGGCAGTAATACCCCCCTAGGGTACATGGTTTGCCCTGGTCCCACCACTCGTACGCGCATGCGCGAGAATCGTCGGCATGAGTGCGGATCCACGGGCAACGCTCGCCATCATCGGAGGCAGCGGGTTCTACGACTTCTTCGGCGACGACGCGACCACGGTCGAAATCGAGACCCCCTACGGCGCCCCCAGCGCGCCCATCACCATCGGGCAGGTGGAGGGCCGCTCGGTGGCATTCCTGCCGCGGCACGGTCGTAAACACGAATTCTCGCCGCACACCGTGCCCTACCGCGCCAATATGTGGGCCCTGCGCTCGCTGGGCGTGCGCCGCATCTTCGGACCCTGCGCGGTCGGCAGCCTGCGCGCCGACTGGGGCCCGGGCACCGTGGCCGTGCCGGACCAGCTGGTGGACCGCACCTCCGGTCGCGCCCAGACCTTCTACGACACCGGCGGCGTGCACGTGTCCTTCGCGGACCCGTACTGCGAGGAGCTGCGCTCGGCCGCGATCGGCTCGCTGAGCGACGACCTGCCCTCGCACGATCACGGCACGATGGTCGTGGTGGAGGGCCCGCGCTTCTCCACTCGCGCCGAGAGCCGCTGGTTCGCCGGCCAGGGCTGGGAGCTGGTCAACATGACCGGGCACCCGGAGGCCGTGCTCGCCCGCGAGCTCGAAATGTGCTACTCCGCAATCGCTCTCGTGACCGACCTGGACGCCGGTCTGGAGAACGGTGAAGGCGTCAGCGCCGCCGCCGTCTTCGCCGAGTTCGAGCGCAATCTGGTGCCGTTCAAGGCGCTGGTGCGCCGCGCCGTCGCCGCCGTCGAGGGCGACGACACCTGCGACAAGTGCCGCGTGCTGACGGGCACCGGTGTGCAGCTGCCCTTCGAGCTGCCCTGAGCCTCCCCGCACCGTCGGCGGACGGCTGAGAGCCGTCCGCCGTTGGCACTCCGTGCCGCCGGTTGCGTGCGAAGCCAATTCTGGACGTCCCCGGGGAGTTGCCCTGATCGCCGCGAAATCAGTCGATGCGTCTGATGCGAAGAGACCTGAATGCGGTCGCGACGTTGTCCACGGACATGTGCGTCGGAGCCCGGTCGAATAGGCTGAAACCATGAATGCGGGTGGTCACGACCCCGTGCGCGTGTTGTTGACCGGCGCGGCCGGTTACTTGGGCTCCCATGTGCACCGTGCTCTGCTGGCCGGCGGTCACGAGGTCGTCGCGATCGATGCTCTGCTGGACACCGTGCACGGTGCGAATGCCGCCGCCCCCGAGGATGTTTCCCGCATCGACGTCCGTGATCAGGCAGCGCTGGAACCCCTGCTCTCCGATATCGACGTGGTCTGCCATCTGGCGGCGGCCGTGCCGCTGCCGCAGTTGCGGGGCGCGCTCGAGCCGGCGCACGCAGACCTGTCGAATCTCCCTGCCCCGCAGGATGTTCCGCATCTGCGCCGAGTCTCCGGGGACGGGCAGCCCGGTCGCGAGGATGCCGTGCACGGAGCCGGTCGGTGTGTGCGCGCCCCGGTCGGCGCGGACCGGGCGGGTGCGGGGCGGCCGGGCGCGGACGGGATGCGCTGGGCCGCGCTGTACGCCGCGCACAATGACGTGGGCACGGCCGTGCTGCTGGCCGCCATGGAGCACACGGGCGTGCGGCGGCTGGTGCTCGGTTCGTCTGTGGCCGTGTACGGCGAGGGCCGCTATCGGGGTGTGCGCTCCGGGCCGTTCTATCCGGGCCTGCGGCGGCGCGGGGACCTGGATCGGGGTTTGTTCGATCATCGCGCGCCGCGGTCGGGGGAGGTGCTGACCTGGGAGCCGATGGGGGAGGACGCCCCGCTGCGGCCCCGGAGCGCCTATGCGGCAAGCAAAGTCGCGCAGGAGCATTACGCGCTGGCGTGGGTCGCCAATACCGGCGGGAACGCCACGGTGTTGCGGTATCACCAGCTCTACGGGGAACCGGTGGCGGACGGCCGCCGGGTGCGGTCGGCGGAATCCGGTGTGGTGGCGCGCTTCCGGGCCGAACTGGCGGCGGGCCGCTCGCCGCAGGTGTTCGAGGACGGCGGTCAGGTGCGGGATTTCGTGCACGTGCGGGATGCGGCGGTGGCCACGGTCGCGGCGGTGGAGCGCCAGGTGCCCGGTTTCGTGCCGTTGAACATCGCGTCGGGGCGGCCGCTGACATTATGGGAGGTTGCCTCGGTCATGGCCAGGGCGGTGGACGGGCCGCCCCCGGTGGTGACCGGTCAGTGCCGTGTCACCGATATCCGCCATGTCGTCGCGCATCCGGAAAGAGCCCGGCACGCCCTGGATTTCACCGCGCGTACCGAGCCCGCCGAGGGCCTGGCCGACTATGCGGCGCGCGGGATCGGGCGGCGCTGACCGTCCAGCCGATAGGCTCCCGGCATGGACTCCCCGCTCCGGCTCGAGGTCATCATCGCCAGCGTGCGTCCCCAGCGGTTCGCGCCGGTGGTCGCGGACTGGTTCCTGCGGAGGGCCCGCGCCGATACGGATTTCGAGGTGGGCGTCATCGACCTCCTCGATACGCCGCTGCCGTTGGATCTCACCGAGACCAGTGCGGTGCGGGCGTTCCAGCAGCGGGTCGAGGGCGCGGACGCGTTCGTGGCCGTCACCTCCGAGTACAACCACGGCTACCCGGCGTCGCTGAAGACCGCCTTCGACAGCGTCAAGCGCGAATGGCGCGGCAAGCCCATCGGTTTCGTCAGCTATGGCGGCCTGTCGGGCGGGCTGCGCGCGGTCGAGCAGCTGCGGCAGGTGGTCGCCGAGATCCATATGGTCTCCATCCGCGAGACCGTCAGTTTCCATGAGGCCAAACGCAAGTTCGACGCCGACGGCGAGACCCGGGACGGCGCGGCCATCGACGCCGCCGACCGCATGCTGCGTCAGCTCGCCTGGTGGGCGGCGGCACTGCGCACCGCCCGGGCCGCGCAACCCTACCCGGGTAGTTAGACCGCGAAAGTGACTGCGGCGCGGGGCTGTCCGATGTACGTCGCCTCGCGGGGGATGGAGACCAGGGTGAGCGGCGCCTCGGTGGTTCCGGTGCGCAGCACGATCCGGTTGCCGGAGGCGCCGGGCTGGTGGACGGACAGGTCGGGTGTGGTGCCGGGCCAGCCGAGCGGATCGCCGGTCAGATAGATGGTGGTGAGGCCGGCGTGCGGCGCGGGGGCCAGCACGCCGTCCACCAGGGTCGCGGTGAAATCCGCGTCGGACTGGTGGGTTTCGATGGCGACGGTGAGCCGCTCCGGATTGCCGATGGTGGTGACCAGCTGCTGCCAGGCGTCGGGACGGTCGGTGCGGATGAGGAGGCGTTCGCCCACGGCCAGGGCACGAAAGACGATCTGCTGGGCGAGATAGAGCTCCCCGGCCAGATAGACGCTCGAAATGCCCTGCCCGACAAGTCGGATGGCGACGCCGTTGCCGTTGTCGTCGGAGCCGAGCAGCTGGCCGCAGCCGGCGGCCGGCAGTTCCAGGGATTCCAGGTCCGCGATGTCCCGGATCTCGGTGGGCACGATGGCGTCCAAGCCCGGCACGGCGAACGGGAGATGTGCGAGCAGGCCTTCCCGATGGCGGCCGTTCATGGAGATCATGTGCCGCTGCACAGGTTCCCCGGGCACTTCCCGGGCGGTGAGCCGCCAGGCCGCACCGACGCGCACGGTGTCGGCGCTGCGGCCGGGACGCAGCCGCACGGCCACCGTGGTGCCGCGTGAGGCGGGTACCCACAGCTGGGCCAAGAGATCGGAGGTCAGCTGCCGGGGGTCCACGGCCGCACCGATGTTCACGCTGTGGCCGAGTTCGGCGTAGCGCCAGCGCTGGGTCAGTGCGCCCGGGTCGATGCCCGCGGTGACCTGCAGTGCGGCCTGCCGGATCTCGGGCGCGGTGAGCGGGCGGGCGGTGCAGTCGCCGTCCTCGAGGGTGCGCACGATGCGCTGGGTGGCGATGGTGACCGTCCGGCACGCACCCGTCAGTCCGCCGCCGCGCCGGGCCGCGGCCTCGGGGCAGACGAGCGGGTCGAAGGCGATGGCCAGCCACACCGTGCGATGCGCGGTGGCGGGCAGCGGTCCGAGCAGGGTTTCGTAGATCGCGCCCGCGGGTGTGCCGGAGCGGCTGCGGTAGCCGTGCGAGACGATGTCGATGCCGGACAGCAGAACGTCGTGCCGGCTCAGGCTTTTCGCGAGTTCCGGCAGCGGCAGCAGGTGGGTGGATCGCACGGCGGCTCGGCCGAGCCGGGTCAGTCCGCCCTTGGGCGGCAGCAGTTCGACGACCGCGACGACCCGGCTGCCGTCACGGTAGAGGCCCAGCGAGCGACCGTCGGGGGCGCGGAAATCGATGATGTCGGTCGGCGGGTGGCCGCGCCGGGTGCGGAAGCTGCCGCGGGTGGCGATCCAATCCGAAACGGTCCGTTTGCCAAGCGGTAGCAGAAGAATCAGACCGACCACTATGCCGAGGGCGACCGCGCTCCACCGCGACAGTCCACAGCCCATGGCGAGGATCAGAACGACCAGTCCGGCAAGCTGGGCCCACACCAGGTTCGCGAAGGAGATCCGGCCGAGCAACGGCCGGGTCGCCGTCTGTCCGGATTCGATCGTCATCGTCGGTCCCCGGCTCCGCGAAGTCGGCCCGCGCGCTGCCCGAGTGCGCTCGCGCAGTGGCCGAGTACGAATGAATGTCCTTGTCACTGTACTGTGTTCGGTGAACGCAACGACTTGCCGGGGACTTGGATGCCTTCGAAACCCACGACCCGATGGCAGGTGAGCGGCTACCGCTTCCTCGTCCGTCGCATGGAGCACGCCCTGGTTCGCAGGGACGTGCGAATGCTGCACGACCCCATGCGCTCACAGTCGCGGGCGTACGCCGCCGGGCTCATCCTCGCCTGTGTCGCACTGGCGGGTTGCGGAGTATTGGCTCTGCTCCGGCCGCAGGACAAGATCGGGTCCAGCAAGATCCTCATCGGCAAGGACTCCGGCGCCGTCTACGTCGTGCTCGACGATGTGGTGCATCCGGCGCTGAATCTGGCCTCGGCGCGACTGGCCGCCGGCGACGCGGCCAAGTCGGCGACCGTGAAGGAGTCCGAGCTCGCGGAGAAGCCGCGCGGGCAGCTGATCGGCATCCCCGGCGCGCCGAACTCCTTGAACTTCACGGGCGGCGACGGCCGCGCGTGGTCGGTGTGCGACGTGCTCTCCGATGACGGCAGCCGAACTCTCACCACCTCGGTACTGGCCGGCGATACGGCCCAGGCGGACAGGGCATCTCCCATGCCGTCGGGTAAGGCGCTGCTGGTGCGGGGCCGCGACCACGTGTACCTGATCTACGACAATCACCGCGCCCAGGTCGATCTGAACGATCGGGCTGTGGTCGACGCCCTCGATCTGCGCGGCCAGACCCCGCGGCCCATCAGCGACGGCCTGCTGAACGCGATTCCCGAGGTGCTCCCGCTGATCGCGCCGCGCATCGAGAATGCCGGGGCCGCAACGGATTACCCGATCGGTGACCACCGCATCGGCGATGTCGTGCAGGTGCGGACCGACAGCAGGTACTACGTGGTGCTGCCCGACGGCCTGCAACCGGTCTCGGTGCTCACCGCCGACATCATCCGAAATGCCCACCGCGCCAGCGCCGCCGACGACTACATCGCGCAGGCCGACCGCACCGGCGCGCCTGTTTCGTCGGCCTTGCCGGTGTCGAAATATCCCGACCGCGCCCCGGCTCTGGTGGACGGCAAGGATCAGCCCGTCGACTGCCTGTCCTGGATACCGGTCCGCTCCGCCGACACCTCCGACGGCAGTACGCACGCCGAACTGGCCATGCTCACCGGGCACGCCGTGCCGATTCCCGACCGCGCCAGGCTGGTTCCGCTGGCGCAGGCCGACGGCAGCGGGCCGAATGTGGACAGCTTCTATATGAAGCCGGGCGCGGGAGCATACGTGCAGTCCACCGGAATCGCGCCGGACAGTCAGCGCCACGACGGCCTGTTCTTCGTGTCCGACTACGGGGTGCGATTCGGCATCGAGAATCTGGATGTCGCCAAGGCTCTGGGCATGGACCCGGAGCGGGCGCGGCCGGAACCGACGCCGTGGGCGATCCTCGGATTGCTGGCTCCCGGACCGACTCTCAGCCGGGAAGCGGCCATGGTCGCCCACGACGGCGTGGCGCCCGATCCGAATCCCGCCGCGGAACCGGTGAAAACTCGGACGCCGAAAGCGAACTGAGCTCGAGTGTCGGTGTCGAGTTCACGCGTCGGTGTCGCGCCTGCCGAATCCGCGGCGCAGCGGGAAGGACGCGAGGAAGCCGAGCGCCAGCAGTAGCGCGACGATCGCGCTGCCGATCAGGGCGACATCGCGCGAGGTGTGATCGGGTGCGGGCGGTGGCGTCGGCAGGGCGAGCCGCTGATCGCGTGGCCCGGCAGGACGCTTGGGCGGCAGGCTGTTTCGCACCTGGGCGGTGAGCGCGGCCACGGGATCGACCGTGCCGTAACCGATGGCCGGATTCCAGCCCTCGCCGGGCGCGTGCGCGGTGGCCTCGATGCGCGCGATGACGTCGGCGGCGCGCAGGTCCGGGTAGCGGGCGCGCACCAGCGCGGCGACGCCAGAGACCTGCGGCGCGGCGAAACTCGTTCCGCTGTAGGGGATCACCTGCCCCTGATTGGCCACCTTGGCCGTGGTGAGACCGGTATTGCGGGGATCCAGCGAGGCGATGCTCTCGCCCGGCGCGGCGACCCCCACCCACGGTCCGGGGACGGTGAACTTCGACGGCCGGCCGAAGGCGTCCACCGAACCGACCGACAGCACGTAGGCGTCCCACCAGGCCGGAATCACATACGACGCCAGGTGATCCCACGGATCGTCGGCGGGATGCAGGGGATCCGCACCCGGATTGCTCGCTTTGCAGGTATCGGTATTACCCGCCGAGGCCACGATCACCACGTCCTTCTCGACGGCCGCGTATCGCACCGCCGCGCCCAGCGCACCCATCTCCGCACTCGCGGGCTCGGTGGTCGGGCAGGCGACCAGGGAGATATTGATGACTCCCGCGCCCGCGTCGGCAGCCCGGCGCACCGCGGCGGCCAGCGCGGAGATCTTGCCGTAGCCGTCCGGCATATCGTCGGGCCCTTTCTCCCGGCCCGCGCCCTTGGTCTGGTAGAGCGCGCTGGTCTGGCGGATGGCCATGATCCGCGCCTCCGGAGCGACCCCGGCGAAGCCCTGCCCGGCGACCTGGGTGGCCGCGATCAGGCCGGCCACGACTGTGCCGTGGGCATCGCAGTCCTCGGTGCCGTCGCCGTCCGCGGACACGTAGTCGCCACCCGGAATCAGGCCGGGCAGCCGGGGGTGCGGGGACACCCCGGTGTCGATGACCGCAACCAGTTGCCCTGCGCCCCGGGAGAATTGCCACGCGTCGGTCAGGTCCAGGCTGCGCTGGGCGGCCGGGATGGCCGGCCCGTCGCCGCCGGACCGGGTGCTGAAGCAGGGGGAGTTGGCGGGGTGCTCGGTCTCGGTGGGCGGGGTGGCCGGACCGCCCGGCGGCAGCAGGCCGGCGTCGATGGGCGGCGGGCGGTCGGCGGCGGCGATACCCGGCGGGATGACAGGGCCGAGTGAAACACTCAGCGCCAGCGCGGAAGCCGCGGCTGCGGTATGAAGTCCTCTGCTGCCCATGGTGCTACCGGACATCGCCGATCACAGCCCGCGCACGAGCGAGTAGAGGTCGGCCACCCAGAAGGTCAGCGGCACCACGGCGGCCACGAATCCGTACTCCAGCAGCTCCACCGCCCGGCGCACCGGCGGCGTCGCCTGCTGCCGGGGCACGAGGAAGCCCAGCACCAGCGCGGCGGCGAAAAGCGCCAGCGCCACCCCGAATATGGTGAGCGGCTGTCGCTGGGTGAGGGCCGCGCCCATCAGCACCAGCAGCACGATGGCCGTGCCGCCCGCGATCAGCACCACGGCCTGGTCGGCGCCCGCATAGGTGCGGCTGCGGAACATGAGCACCACCGCGCACACCAGGGCCAGCGCCTGGCCCGGCCAGTACGGGGTCGCGGCGGTGGGATCCACGGCGGCGACCGCACCCGCCGCGACCACCACGGTCGTCGCCGCGACCAGTCCGGCCAGATAGTCGCGCGCCCGTGCGGATTTCGCGCACAGCACCTCCATGGTGGGCAGGGCGCGATGGTCGTCGGGGTCGTCCTCGGTGGGGTCGATCGGGGTGCCGGGTGCGGGAACCGGCGGCAGCGGCAGTTCGGCCAGCAGCATGGAAAGCCTTGGCGCCAGCGACAATCCGGTGAGACCCAGGGCCGCCGCACCGCCGCCGATGACATGCGCCGGCAGTTCTGTCAGCAGGCCCACCAGCGCCGCGGGAATGACGAAGACCGCCAGCGTGGTCGCGCCGATGAACAGGCCCGCCCCGACGCCGCTCACCCGCCAGGCCAGGATCGCGGTGGCGCCGGCCAGAACCGCGCCCAGCAGCGTGTTGGCCCAGCCGTAGGGGCTCGGCACGAACAGCATGCCCGCGCTGAACGCGGTGGGCAGCGCGCAGCCGCCCAGCACCAGCGCGCTCGCGCGGTCCCGGTACAGGCGGCCGAGCACCGTGCCCGCGGTGACCAGCAGCAGGGCGACGAAGGTGGCCACGGTCGCGCTCACCCAGCCGGGGATCGCGGTGGGCGCGGTCAGCAGGCCGAAGCAGCCGGTCAGCATGATCGCGACGGCGAGCGCCGATCCGGTGAGCCGGGCCGTGCGCGGGGTCCAGCCGCGGAAATGGCCGGCGTCGGCGATGGCGACGTTGTGCATGATGTCGTCGAACAGCGGTGTGGGTGCGATGGATTCGGCGCTCTCCAGCATGAGCAGTTCGCCGTCGCGCACGCCCTGCTCGGTCAGGCTCAGGGAATTGGAGAACGGCGGCTGCCCGATCCGCGCCAGCACCCACTCGTGCGGTTCGACCTGTTCCCCGTTGTGGTCGAAGTCATTGACGCGATTGTGCTGATCGACCATGTCGACCACGCTCGGAATCACCAGGGCCACCGGCACATCGACGGGAATGGCCAGGTCGACCTGGGTGTGCTTGGCCAGAATGGTGACTCGTGCCAGATCCGGCGCGCGGACCATGCCGCGGAGTTCCTCGAGCTGATCGGTACGCGACTGCGCCACGCCCGCACTGTACGGCATGATGGTTGCCGTCCGTACACTGTGGCCGCAATTCGATCCGAATCCGTGGGGGATTTTCTGCGATGAGCACCGTACGGTTCCAGCGCCCTTCGCGCCGGGAGCTGCCCCGCTCGCCCGGCGGCGAGGTGACCCTGCAGCCGCCGCCGGAGATCCCGCGGTCGGTTCCGGCCAATCTGTTCACCAGGCTCATGCCGGTGGTGATGGGCGTGGGCATGCTCGGGATGGTCGCGCTCATGATCACCTCCGGCAACGGCCCGGCGTCCAATCCGATGAGCCTGATGTTCCCGATGATGATGGTGTTCTCCATGGTCGGGATGTATGCGGGGCAGGGCGGCAAGGGGCAGCAGGCGGCCGAAGCCAATGAGGATCGCAAGGATTATCTGCGCTATCTGGATCAGGTGCGGCGGGATGTGGAGGAGACGGCCGGGCAGCAGCGGGCGGCCGTGGAGTGGAGTCATCCCGAGCCCGGGCTGATCTGGATGCTGGCGGGGACCACGCGGATGTGGGAACGCCGGCCGGGAGACAAGGATTTCTGTCACGCCCGCATCGGGGTCGGTAGCCAGAGACTTGCTACGAGACTGGTCGCCCCGGAAACTGGGCCCGTCGAGGACCTCGAACCCATTGCCGCGGTCTCGCTGCGGCGGTTCGTGCGTACCCACTCCACGGTGCCCGATCTGCCCACCGCCCTGGCCGTCAAGGGCTTCGCCGCCGTCCAGCTCACCGGCGACCGCATCCAGGCCCGCGACATGGCCCGCGCAATGCTGTTGCAGCTGGCCATGTTCCAAGCGCCGGACCAGGTGCTGATCGCCGTGGTCTGCGGACCGGACACCGCCCGCGAATGGGAATGGACCAAATGGCTGCCCCACACCCAGCACCCCGAATCCCAGGACGGCGTCGGCAGCGGGCGCATGGTGTACGGCTCCATCCGTGAGGCGCACGCCGATCTGAATCCCCTGCTGCACAACCGGACCCGGTACTCCCGCAATCAGCCGCCCAACCCGGGCCTGACCCAGATCGTGCTGGTGGTGGACGGCGGACTGCTCGAGACCGGGGAAGATCCCCTGCGGGAGCACGGCTTCGAGGGCGTGACGGTCATCGACCTGTGCGGCTACGCGCCCCGGCCGGCCGCCTCCCGGGGCATTCAGCTGGTGGTCGAGAACGGCGAGTGCGCCGGGCGCGGCGCCTCCGGGGGTTTGGAGCGCTTCGCCGTCATCGACCGCGTCACCGCCCGCGGGGCCGAACAGGCCGCGCGCCGGCTCGCGCCCTTCCGGGCCGCCGGCTCGCGCACGGCCGAGGCGACCGGCGAGGACGGTGAGGTCATCTCCAGCTGGGCCCAGCTGCTGGGCCTGGGCGATATCGGCGTCTTCACCCCCGAGACCGCGTGGAAACCGCGCTACGGCCGGGAGCGGCTGCGGGTGCCGTTCGGTATCGGGGCCGACGGGCTGCCGGTGGTGCTCGATATCAAGGAGGCGGCCGAGGGCGGCATGGGTCCGCACGGGCTCTGCATCGGCGCGACCGGCTCCGGCAAGTCGGAATTCCTTCGGACACTGGTGCTCTCGCTCATCGCGACGCATTCGCCCGAACAGCTCAACTTCGTGCTGGTGGACTTCAAGGGCGGCGCGACCTTCCTCGGGCTGGAGGGGGTGGCGCATGTCGCGGCCATCATCACCAACCTCGAGCAGGAGGCCGACCTGGTCGACCGCATGCGCGACGCGCTGGCCGGCGAGATGAACCGCCGCCAGGAGCTGCTGCGCGCGGCGGGCAATTTCGCCAATGTCTCCGAATACGAGAAGGCACGGGCCGCGGGCGCGGACCTGGATCCCATGCCCGCGTTGTTCGTGGTGCTCGACGAGTTCACCGAATTGCTCTCGCAGCACCCGGATTTCGCCGAACTGTTCACGATGATCGGTCGTCTCGGTCGATCACTGCACGTGCATCTGCTGCTGGCCTCTCAGCGGCTGGAGGAGGGGCGGCTCAAGGGGCTGGAGAGCCATCTGTCCTATCGGATCGGATTGAAGACGTTCTCCGCCAATGAATCTCGGCAGGTGCTGGGGGTACCGGACGCCTACAACCTGCCCAACAATCCCGGCGGCGGTTATCTGAAGTCCGATTCCGGGGAGATTCAGCGGTTCCAGTCCGCCTATGTTTCCGGTCCCTACGTCGGCGGCCGGTCACAGAGTGACGCCGCGGTGTTCACCCGATCCGGCGAGAGTGATGTGACCGTACGACCGTTCACCGCTGGATACGTGGATTTCCGTCCCGCCGACCGGATTCCGCTGCCCGAACCGGTAGAGCCGGTGATGACTCCCGCCGACGCCGAGCAGATCTCCCACCTGCAGACGCTGGTGTCGCGGGTACTCGGGTACGGCCGTCCGGCCCATGAGATCTGGCTGCCACCGCTCGGTGCGGCGCCCACGCTGGACGAACTGCTGCCGCGGTCGATCCTCACCGGTGACTGGACTCCCGTCGCGGCCCTGCGTGCCCCCGTCGGCATCGTCGACCGGCCCTACGATCAGCGCCGCGACCCGATGGTGGTGGATCTGTCGGGATCGCGTGGCAATGCGGCGGTCGTCGGCGGCCCGCAATCGGGTAAATCGACCGCATTGCGCGCGCTGGTCATGGCGATGTCCCTGACGCACACCGCCGAACAGGCGCAGTTCTACCTGCTGGATTTCGGTGGCGGCACCCTGGTCGGCCTGGAGGGACTGCCGCACGTGGGCGTGGTCGCCAGCCGCATGGAGGAGGACAAGGTGCGGCGCACCGTGGCCGAGATGGTCGGCATCGTGCGCCGCCGCGAGGCCACCTTCCGGCGGCTCGGCGTGGAGTCCATGGCCGAGTTCCGGCGCATCCGTGCCACCGACCCGGGGAGCGGTCCGACCGCCGCGGGTGTGCACGAGGATCCGTTCGGCGACGTGTTCCTGGTGATCGACGGGTACGGCGCGTTCCGGCAGGAGTTCGAACTGCTGGATCAGACCGTCATGAACCTTGCGGTGCAGGGACTTTCGTACGGCGTGCACGTGGTCCTGTCGCTGAACCGCTGGGCCGAGGCGCGACCCGCGCTCAAGGACCAGATCGGCACCCGCGTCGAACTGCGGCTGGGCGACCCCATGGACTCCGATCTGGGGCGCAAGTTCGCGGCGCTGGTGCCCATGGGCCGCCCGGGCCGCGGCATGACCGCCGACGGGCTGCACATGCTGGCGGCACTGCCGCGCGTCGACGGCGAATCGGATCCGGCGACGCTGGGAATCGGCGTAGCCCAGGCTGTTTCGGTCATCGCCCAGTTCACGCCGGGACGTCCCGCACCAGCGGTGCGCATGCTGCCCGCGCGTCTGCCGCGCGCCGAGCTGCTGCGGCTGGCGGGGGACTGGCCGACCGAGGTGGATCGCACCCGGGCGTGCCTGCGCTTTCCTCTCGGCATCAACGAATCCGGGCTGGGCCCGGTATATCTGGATCTGGCGGCGAGTCAGCACTTCGTCGTCATCGGTGATTCCGAGTGCGGCAAGACCACCTTGCTGCGTTCACTGGTGCAGTCCATCTGCGCGTCCAATACGCCCGATCAGGCGCGCGTCATCATGGGCGACTACCGGCGCACCATGCTCGGCACCGTGCCGCAGGGCTATCTCGCCGGGTACGGCACCACCGCGCCGCAGTTCACCCAGAACATGGCGGACCTGGCCGCCTACGTCACCCAGCGCATGCCCGGCCCCGACGTGACGCCGCAGCAGCTCAAGGACCGCTCCTGGTGGCAGGGCCCCGAACTCTATGTCGTCGTCGACGACTACGACCTGGTCGCCAATGCCGGCGGAAACCCGCTGCACGCCTTGGTCGACCACCTGGCCCACGCCCGCGACCTCGGCTTCCACCTCATCCTGGCCCGCCGCTCCGGCGGCGCGGGCCGAGCCATGTACGAGGCCACCCTCAACCGCTTGAAGGAGCTGAACTCCGCCTCCCTGCTCATGAGCTGCAGCCGCGACGAGGGCATTCTCTTCGGGAATACCCGCCCCGCCCCCATGCGCCCGGGCCGGGGCACCTATGGCACCCGCGCCGGCGAAGAACTGATCCAAACCGCCTGGGCTTCGACCGCGGAACCCTGAGGCCGGGGCATGGAAACGAAGCGGCCCCGGCATTTTCGCCGGGGCCCGCTCGATGAACTCTGGTCGCTGTCAGAACAGACCGGCGAGGGCGGTGTCCTTGGCCTGGAGTTCGGCGTTGCCGGTGCGGACCAGGGTGGCCGCGCCGTTGAGGGTGGTGTTGAGCTGGAGGACGTGCTGGTTCCACCGGCGCTGGAGGTCGGCGAACGCGTCGTTGGCGTCGCCCTTCCAGTGGTTCTGCACGAAGTCCTCCACATTCCGGTGGAAGGCCTCGAGCTGGTCGCGGATGGCCTCCGCGCGGCGGATGATCGAATTCGCGCCGTCGGCGACGCCTTCGAAATGGGCGGAGATGATCTGGCCGTCTACTGCTGCCATGGTGAATTCCTTTGCCACAGGTCCGAATAGCGGGGGGAGCCGAATCGGCTAGACAGCCGGGAGGTCCAGGCTCGAGATCTGCGCGTCGACCTTGGATTCGTAATCCTTGTCGTGCTCTTCGTAGTGGGAGCCGACCTTGATCAGGGTCTCGGTGGTGTGCATCAGCTTGTCGTTGAGCTTGTCGGCCTGGAAGTAGTACCGCTGCATGAACGCATTGAAGGCATCGGCGGCGCCGCCCCGCCAGTTCGCGCCGGCGACCATGGTGTCCTCATCGCGCTTGAGATCGGCGATGGCATGCATCAGCATGTCGTGGGTCTGCTGGAACTCCTGCGCCTTGGCCTGGATGAGCTCATTACTGGCTTCGAATGCACCGGCCACGGTGCCTCCTCTCGTTTCGCGGGCGGGACGACCTCTCAGTGCAATTGGACGTAGGTCATGGCCCGCCGGTTCCCGGTGAGAGCAGCGCACAAACCGACTACCAGGTGCTGTTCGCCAGCAGGGCGTACTGGGCGGCCGCCCGCTGGTGAGCGTCCGCGAGCTGATTCGACTCCACCGCGGCCGTGTAGCGGCGGTAGCTGACCATGCACCGGAAGCGCTTGGCGCCAATGCTCCGGTTCTTGTCGGAGGTCTGCCCGCACTTCGCGTTCGGAACCCCGGGGGGCGCGTCCGCGACGCCGGAATAACCGCGCTCGAGCACGGCCGCGGACAAGCGCTCGGCCGCCTGCGCGTCCCGCGTTCGGAAGAGCATGCTGATGCCGTCGTACGACGCCCCGGAGGTGGCGAAGCGATCCATCCCGCTGTCGGTGACCGCCCCACGCCAGAAATCCTGGTCGCTCACCCGATTCAGGAATCCGCGCGGCTCAGCGACGGCCTGATTGGTGAAGTCGGGCGCGAAATAGACCTGCGTCGCGAGGGTCCTGCGCAGCATTCCGTCCGCGTCGAAGGGCAGCCGCAGGACGCCCTCGCGGTCCAGCGGCGGCAGCGAATCCAACAGGGGCACTTGGGCGTCGTAGACCTTCTCGGCCAGGGCCGTCAATTTCGACAGGTCCGGATCGCGCACCCCGAGATAGGTGTCCACGACATAATTGCCGTGCGCCAGGGTCGACCCGATGCTGGCGACACCGGGCCGCCAATGGCTGTGGGCGTCGGGGTATTTCGACAGCGACACGTGCTGATTCACATCGGCCGCCACCCCGAAATCGGCGTTCTCCAGGTCCACGGCCGCCTTCGACGCCGTCGCGGCATCGGGGAACTGCATCACCGTCACCGTGGTGAACGGGCTGTCGTCGGGCGTCTTGCCGAACGCGTCCGGCTGTTTCACACTGTGCCCCACCGCGACACCGAACATCAGCTTGGCGGTATCGAGGATCGGCGCGGTGACCTTGGCCAGGACGGTGGTGGCTCCGTCGGAATCCTTGAAGGCATGAACACCGGTGCTGTACTTGAATTCCGGGTCGACGTCCGCGGCGTTGACCACGTGGTCGGCCAGCCGCTGCTCGGCCAGTTCGAAACCCTTTGACATGTCGGGGTAGTACTCGTAGCGCATCTCCAGCGGATCGGTGGAATACGTTCCGACATCCAGTGTGCGGACATCGATTTCCCCGGGGTGCGTGCTGCCCTGGACGGTGGCGCCGCACCCCGTCGCCATGGCGGCGGTCAGTGCGAGCAGGGCGGCCACCCGAAGTCTGTGCGAGAGCATGGTTTTCCCTTCTCCCTTACTTGTCCGCGTTGACCAGCAGGGCGTACTGCGCCGAGATGCGCTGCTGGGCGTCGAGGAGCTGATTCGCCGACACCTCGGCGGCGAAGCGCCCGTGGGTGACGTAGCAGTAGTGGAGGATCGCGAACTTCTGGGGGCCGGTGTACTTGCGGCACTTGGCATTCGGCAGATCGGCGGGAGAGTCGGCGGGTCGGAAGGTGCGTGAGGTCTCGCTGCGCGCCGCGATGATCGCGTCGGCGCCCGTGGCGTCGCGGGCGCGGAAGACGGTGCCGCCGTTGAACGCCACCCGGTCGACGCCCGCCTTGTCGAACAGTGCCGCGTTGTCGTCGCCGGGGAAGAGTTGAAGTCCGCCGTGCCGGTCGTAGACGCCGGGAATGCCGCGCTCGGACTGATCGTCGACCACGGTCGGCAGGGTGCGCCCGAGGACGCCGTCCATGTCGATGGGCTGCTGGGTCAGTTGGTCCTGCGGAACCAGCGGGATCTTGGCGAGCGTGGGTGGGATCACGTCGAGGCCGAGCTGCGCCCGGGCGGTGAGTTTTGCCGGATCGCTGACCCCGGTCTGTGCCATCACACCGTCCCAGACGTAGGTGAAGAGCACGAATCTGCCTGTGGCATACCAGGATCGGACGGTGGCGTTGTAGTCGTACTGGGTGTCGAGGTAGACGAACGCGTCCGGGTACTTGTCAATCCGCAGGCGCTGACTGCCTGCGACGGCGTCGAAGTCGGCCTGGCCGAGGGCCTGGGCGGCGGCTTTCGCCGCAGCGTCGTCGGAGAACAGCAGCACGACGTTCGAGTACTCGTAGGCGAGGGTATTTTTTGCGTCGGAGTTGCCGGTGGTGACGAACCCTGAAATGAAGCCCGGCGCCGCCGTCTTCAGGACATCGGACTTGGCGTTCACGCGCATCTTCATGGCGCTCGAGCCGAAGTCGATGAATGGACGGATGGCGCCGTTCATCGCGGCCGCGGGGTATCTGACCTGCGGATTGACCTCGGACGGCAGCGGAATGTAGTTGGCCAGCCGTTCGGCCTGCACGACCCGCGCAAGGTCGGGGTTGTCTGCCTTGTCGTAGTGCTTTGGCTGGGTGGGCAGATTGCCGGTATCGAGCTTGCTCAGGTCGATCACCGGTTCGGCGGGCGTCGCCGGAGCCGATTCGGTATCCGAGCCGCAGGCGGCCGTCAGTGCCACCGATAACGTCAGGGCGACGGCCACGGCCGCCCGTCTCACCGTGCGCATGCTTCCCCCTCCATCAGCAAACAATCGGGCAACACCCTAGCGGTTACCACATGCTGTTCGCCATGAGCGCGTACTGGGCGGCCGCGCGCTGATACACGTCGGTGAACTGGTCGGAGTCGACCGTCGCCACATGGCGGCGGTAGCGGATCGCGCGGCGATACCGTTTCACGTCGCTGCCGCTATAGCCGTCGACGTTGACGGCAGGCGCCTCTCCGCAGCGCGTGTCGGGAACCTTCGGCGGCGCGTCGACCCGACTCGGATAGGCGGGATCCAGGATCGCGGACCACAGCTTGCGGGCCGCCTGCACCATCGCGGCGGAGCCGAAGTCCACGAAGGGTCGCACGGCCGAATCATAGGGATTGGCAGGGTATTTCACCTCGGGCTCGATCTCCGAGGGCAGCGGCAGGTAGTTGGCCAGCCGTTCCATCTCGAGCGCCTTGGCCTGGTCCAGATCGACGGCCCTGCCGTAGGTCGCGGGCTTGGTGTCGAGATTGCCGGTGACCAGCTTGGACAGGTCGACGGCGGGTTCGACGGGCTCGACCGGTCCGGGTGCGGCGTCGGATCCGCAGGCGGCGGTGCCCGCCACCGCCACGGCGGCCGCCACGGACACGATCGCGCGTGCGAGCTTGCGCATGATCCCCCCGGAAAACGAACTGTCGGTCGCTACCCTACTTGATTCTGGTGTGCAGCACCGGAACCAGCTTGTCGACCAGCGTCTGCGACGAATCCGGGGTCCAGCCGCGCAACGCGGCCACCGCGGCCGCATCGTCGAGCGGAATGACGACCGCGCGCGAGCTGGTGATCTCGTTCGGCAGGCCGAGCAGCCCGCCGCCACCGGCCTTCTCATCGCTGCGTACCGCGATGATGTACGAATTGTCGGGCACGGTCAGCGATCCGTAGCCGTCGGAGGGTCGGGGCGAGGTCTCGTCGCCCTTGGGCTGGTACTCGGCGTTGTAGACGAAACCGAGGCTCTCCAGGAACTTCGCCTGCGGCGTACCGGCCAGGTAGATGCTGTATTTGGTGTTGAACTGGGCGCCGGTCACGTCGACCATGGTGACGGTCTTGCCCGCGAAAACGGGATTGTCCTTGCGCGCCTTGTCCACCGGGCTCAGATTCGGATCCACCGAGGTCGGCGTTGCGGCAGCGGTGCTGGAAGTCGTTGTGGCGGTTTTGGGATCGTGGCCACCGGTGGCCACGATCCCGATGCCCACGGCCAGCGCGACCGCCACCACCGCCGCGCCGATTCCGATGTAGAGCCGGTTGCGGTTGCGCGGGGTCTCGCCGGTCTCGGTGGGCTCGGAGGCGGACACCGGGATGCCGCCCTGGGTGCCGCCGCCGGGTAGCAGCATGCTACCCGGCGGCGCGACCTCGATCGGATAGGTCGGCGAGGTGGTGGTGGACACCGGGTTGTAGCCGGGAACCAGTGCGGCCGTGGCGGCCTCGGTGAACTCGCGGCAGGAGTTGTAGCGCTCGGCCGGGTTCTTCGCCATGACCCGGGCGAAGATCTCGTCCAGTGTCGCGGGCAGATGCGGGTTGACGTCGGTGGCGCGCGGCGGCGGCTCGTGCAGGTGGCCCATCATGACCAGCGCCGGTTGCGTTGCGGGATAAGGGTTCCGGCCGGTCAGCAGCTTGAAGAAGGAGCAGCCCAGGCTGTAGATGTCGGCGCGGTGGTCCAGCGGCCGGCCCGAGAGCTGCTCCGGCGGAGCGTAGGCGATGGTCGCCACGAAGCTGCCGGTCTGGGTGAGCTCGGTGGTGTCCTCGGTGGACTTGGCGACGCCGAAGTCGGCGAGCAGGGCGCGCTCGTCCTCGCCGTCGACGCTGGAGAGCAGGAAGTTGGCGGGCTTCACATCGCGGTGCAGCAGGCCGCGGCGGTGCGCGTAGTCCAGGCCGCGGCCGATCTGGGTGACGATGGACAGCGCGCGCAGCGGCGGCACCGCTGCCGGGTCACGCTTGAGCTCGGCCGAGGCGTCGGTGCCTTCGACGTACTGCATGGCGATCCACAGCTGGCCGCTCTCCTCGCCGCGATTGTGGACCGAGACGATATTCGGGTGGTCCATGCCCGCAACCACATTCGCCTCGCGTTCGAAGCGCCCCCGGAACTCCTCGTTGCGGGTCAGGTCGGAGGAGAGCACCTTGAGCGCGTCCATGCGCGGCAGTTCGGGATGCTTGGCCAGATAGACCGTGCCCATGCCACCGGATCCGAGGACCCGAACAATCCGGTAGCCACCGACGATGGTGCCGGGACTCAACAAGCCGCCTCCCCGGGACTTCAGCGGGCGGCTGGGAGCCGTGGGCCGCACTGCACCTGTGCCGGCGGCTCGGTGCCGAACCGATTTCGGACGTACCCGGCGAGTCACCCCCGTCGGTACTGGATCACTGGTCACTTTGGCATACGAAGACTCGTCAGTCGAATAGACGGGATCGGCGACCGAGTGGTCCCGAGGCGGGACGTAACCTGGTGCTGTGTTGAACAACCCCTGCCGCGTACTCCTCGGGGGCCGGTTCCCTTGATGGATCGGCAGGTCGAGGTGGTCGCGGGCGACCATGTGCTGAGCCGGGTGGCGGGCGCTGTCATCCTGGTGGCGCATCGGGAGCCGGGGGCGCCGAGGCCCGAATCACGGGCGGTGATGGCGGCGCGGGCGTTGAGCGAACTGGTCGCCGACGCTACCGATCAGGCCCCGGACGGGCCGGGGCGGCTGGTCGCGCGGCACGCCACCCGCTGGCTGATGCGGGAGGCCGAGCACATCTCGCCCGGCGAGCCCCTCGAGTTCGGCATCCTGACCGGCGCCGACACCGGCGGCCTGGCGATCTTCCTGCACGGATCGGTGACGGCGCTGCTCGCCGGATCCGGGGTCGAGTACTACCGCGGCAGCGACGCCGCCTTCACCGTGGACCGGGTGGCCGAGCGGCCGGCGCGGGCCGCCGCCCTGTTCATCGACGACAACCGGCACCGGCCGCCGGAGCTGCCCGGACGCGGAATCGGTTCCCTCGTCGAGGGACTCGCGCCCGCGACCGGCGCGGTGGTGTGGTTCGAGGGCGAGCCGGTGGTGCCGCGACGCCCGGCGCCGCCGGCCGGAATCCGGCACCGGGTCGTGGAACCGCCACCGCCCACCGCGGCCTTCGACGCCGAACGGCACCCGGAGCCGGAAGCGATTTCGCTGGACCCCAACCTGATTCCCACGCGCACCTCCAATCGCATTCCGGCGAGCCTGGATCCGGAGCCGGCACCCGTCGCGGCGGATCCGGACACCGAGGGCATCGACCTGCACCGCGCGCCCACCGAGATGGGCCGGGCGGGGGAGGCGAGCGGCACCAACCCCGCGCCCAAACCCGATCCGGATCTGCAGCGCCGCCTGGAGGCCACCGCCAAGGCCACCGCGCTCACCGTGAAGGTGCTCGGATTCAAGTGCGCGCGTGCGCATCCCAGCGATCCGCGCGCGGCCTTCTGCACCGTGTGCGGTATGCCGGTGGATCAGACCCAGCCGCCGGCCGAGGTGATCCGGCCGCCGCTGGGCATGCTGGTGCTCGACGACGGCATGACCTACATGGTGGCCGCCGACGCCGTGGTCGGCCGCGACCCCGAGCACTCCGATCCGGTGCGAGCGGGCCTGCTGCCCTTGCGGATCGACGACAACTCCGGCGGCATGTCCCGCGTGCACGCCGAGATCCGCCTGGTGAACTGGGATATCACCATCGTCGACCACGGCTCCACCAACGGCACCCGGGTCCGCCCGCCGGGCTACCGGGATTGGATTCGGCTGCAACCGAATCAGCCGTTCACCCTGGCTCCCGGCACCGAGATCATGCTCGGCAACCGGGTGCTGCGCCTGGAGCCGGTGGCGCCTCCGCCCTTCGGGTGATGGTCTCAACCGGGTACCCCGCCCGGAGCCGGTCGCACCGACAGCCTTCGAGTACCGGTCTTTCGAATCAGACGTGACAAGTGATTTCGCACCGTCCGGGTAACTCACCCGGTACGTCCGAAATCGGTTCGCCACCCAACCGCCGGCACGGGCGCACAACCGCCCGCGGCACCCAGCCGTCCGCAACAGGCCCGGGGCGGCGGGGGAGCTCTATGTGTAGCGCGAGTAGCAGGTGTCCTGGGTGCCCAGGACACCCGCGCGGAAGGCGTCCACGCGGGAGAATCCGCTGGGCACGGTCTTGCCGTCGGTGTCGCTGGCGGCCAGGCCGTCGGAGAGCAGACCGGAGACCGCCTCGTCGAGATCGCCCGCCGACAGCGCGATATCGCCCTGGGACTTGCCGCGATTGGGGTCGGCCAGCTTTCCGGAGATCACGCCCGACAGACAGGCCGCGCGCAGGCCGGTCTTCGCGCCCGTCAGCGGCAGCCCCGCGGCATGCTGCACGGCCAGGGTGTAGCGCGAGATGAACACGATGTACGCGGTGAAATCGCCGGTCACATCGGCGGGCAGGGCATCCTGGTCGTCGGCGTTGGAGACGCCGCGATCGTGCAGCGCGGGCACGTCGGTGCCGATCAGGTTGGTGGCGGGGCAGTAGGTGACCGGAACGGTGTCGGCGCCGTTGCGGCAGTTCAGTTTCGCCGAGTCGTAGTTGTATTTGGGCTCGTCCGGGATCGGCATGATGGCGGCCATCGCCTTGGACAGTTCCTGCAGATTGGCCTTGTTCACCTCGGACTGGCCGTGGCCGGAGTCGTTGTTCAGCGTCTGCGGCAGATCGCCGCGGCGGCGGTCGATCTCGTTCTGGTCGATGGCCTTACAGCCCTTGGGTCCGTCGGTGAAACCGATCTGCACCGCGGTCACCCGCTCGAACGCCGAACCGTGCACATTCTGCGGATCGTCGGGATCCGCGTCCCGGAAGGCGACGGTGGCGGCCAGCACCGCGTTCAACCCGTCGGAGGTGTTGATGGTGAAGTGCTTGGACTTGCCCTCGGCCACATTCCGGATGAACGCGCCCGCGAAGCAGTCGGCCTGCTGCTCCTTGACGATGGTCGGGGTGCGGCGGCCGACGAGCTTGGCCATCTCCTGGATGGCGTGCCCGTACTCGTGGGCCAACACCATCACCACCGACATCTTCCCGAACTCGTCGGCCACCGCGGGCAGCAGTACCCCGCGATCCCAGCCGACCGATCCGTCCAGCCGGCAGTAGGCGGCATTGACCAGCCGGTAGCTGGACTCCCCGCAGAACTGCCCGGCCTGCGAGCGCGGCGTCTTGGCGCTCCACGAGATGAACTTGCCGACCGGAGTGAAGGTGCCGCCGAACTCCAGCGGGAACTCGCCCTGCCAATAGGTCTGGATGTCGTCGAGCGCGTTGAGCACCAGATGGTCGACCTGACCGCCGTCGGAGTCCTGCGCGGTGAGCATCGCGTCCGGGGCGCCCGCGCGCGGGCCGCTGGGTCCGCTGGTGGTGGGCAGACCGGCCACCTTGAAAGGGTCGTCGTAGATGGAAACCGCGCGACCGTGAACAATTCGTGTACATCCGGACAAGAGTGTGACCGCCAGCGCCAGCACACCCGCCGCCACGAACATGCGGCGAATCCCGCCGGACCGGCGCGTGCGCACCGCCTCCCCCTGGCGTCTCGCCACGTGCACTCCCTCGCAGGCCGATTCGATCTCAGTCCCGTTATCGGGCTTGCGGCCGATGAGCGCAACGCCGGACTCCGGGGGCTTCGCTTATTATCCAGCCATGTCTTCACCGGGGGCGCAGCAGATCACCGTGCGTCATGAAGGAACCGATCGGGTCTTCGACGCGACCCAGCAGATCACCATGGGCAGGGCGCCGGAGGTGATGCTGTTCGTCGACAGCCCGCTGGTGTCCCGGGTGCACGCGACGCTCAGCTACGAGGCCGGGTCGTGGATGCTCAGCGACAACGGCAGCACCAACGGCGTCTTCGTGGACGCCCGCCGCCTGACCACGCCATTGGTCATCAACCGGCCCACCCAGGTGCGGCTCGGCGATGCCATCAGCGGGCCGCTGCTGCACCTGTTGCCACAGACCGGCCGGGCCGGGGGGACGCCGCCGCAACCGCAGCAACAGCAGCGCCCGGGCATGATGCCGCCGCCGAATCGGCCGCCGTCCCGGCCGATGCCGCAGGCCGCTCGGCCGCAGCCGGTCCAGCAGCCACCGCATGCCCAGCAGCCGCTGGTGCAGCCCTTCGCGCAGCGCCCGCCGGTGCAGCAGCCGAATCCGCAGCAGTCCTGGCCGAACCCGGTCCAGCCCAACCCGAATCTCGCGCAGCGGCCGAACATGAACCGGCCGATGTCCGGGCCCCAGCAGCAGACTCCGGCACCGCATCAGCAGCCGAATCCCGTGCCGCAGCGGCAGAATCCGCCCGCCGCTACCTCCGCGACGCCGAATGTGCCTCGCCCGCCGGTGAATACGCCGCCCGCGACCGGCGACGCCATCAACATGACCACCAAGGCGACCACCTCCGCGTTGCCGCCGGTTCGCGCCCGCGCCTCGACCGCCGCCATCGCGCGCGCCGACCGAATTCCGCGCGACGGCCTGAACATCGGCCGCACCAGCGACAACCAGATCGTGGTCAACGACCCGATGGCCTCGCGCCGGCACGCCCGTCTGGTGCCGGACCAGCAGGGCCTGGCCCTCGAGGACCTGGGGTCGGCCAACGGCACCTTCGTCAACGGCCGCCGCGAACAGCGGACGCTGCTGCGCGAACGCGACATCGTCACCATCGGTAACATCGACTTCGTCGTGCAGGAGGGCACGCTGGTTCATCGCCAGCGGCCGGTCGCCGAGCAGGGACTGCACGTGCACGGCGTCTCGTTCACCGTCGAGGGCAACAAGCAACTGCTCATCGATGTGAACATGCAGGCCGGGCGCGGTTCGCTGACCGCCCTCATCGGCCCCTCCGGCGCCGGCAAGTCGACGTTGTCGAAACTCATTGCGGGAACGACGCATCCGTCCGCGGGCGTGGTCACCTTCGAGGGCCGCAACCTGCACGCCGAGTACGAGGCGCTGCGCTCCCGAATCGGCATGGTGCCCCAGGACGACGTGCTGCACCGGCAGCTGACCGTCAAGCAGGCGCTCAACTTCGCCGCCCAGCTGCGGCTGCCGCCGGACACCAGCAAGGCCGACCGCCAGCAGGTGATCGCCGATGTGCTGAAGGAGCTTTCGCTCACCCAGCACGCCGACACCCGCGTGGACCGGCTCTCCGGCGGTCAGCGCAAGCGCGCCTCGGTGGCCATGGAGCTGCTCACCGGTCCCTCGCTGCTCATCCTGGACGAGCCCACCTCGGGCCTGGACCCGGCGCTGGACCGCCAGGTCATGACCATGCTGCGGGAACTGGCCGACGCCGGGCGCACCGTCATCGTGGTCACCCACTCGGTGGCCTGCCTGGACATGTGCGATCAGGTGCTGCTGCTCGCGCCCGGCGGCAAGACCGCCTTCTGCGGGCACCCGGGCAGTGTCGGGCACATCATGGGGACCGCCGACTGGGCCGAGATCTTCGGGCGCGTGGCCGCAGATCCGGATGGGGCCTTCGCGAATTTCCGCTCCCGCCAAGCCTTCGCGGAGCCGCCCGCGCCGGTCAAACCGGTGGAGCGGGCGAAGGCGCCGAAATCCAGTCCGCTCAAACAGTTCTCGACGCTGTCGCGACGCCAGCTGCGGCTCATCTTCGCCGACCGCGGCTATCTGGCGTTCCTCGCCATCCTGCCGTTCGTGCTGGGCGGCCTGTCGCTGGTCGTGCAGGGCAAGAGCGGATTCGAGTCGGTCGGCTTCGTGCAGGCGCCCGACGGCAGCTTCGTGCGCGCGAACAATGGCGAGGCCCAGCAGCTGCTGGTGGTG
Source organism: Nocardia niigatensis NBRC 100131 (assembly GCF_000308655.1). Lineage (GTDB taxonomy): Bacteria > Actinomycetota > Actinomycetes > Mycobacteriales > Mycobacteriaceae > Nocardia > Nocardia niigatensis. The sequence continues at coordinate 127,865 of NZ_BAGC01000009.1, forward strand.
CTCATCCTCGGCGCGTGCTTCATGGGCGCCACGCTGACCGTGCGTGACCTGGTCGGCGAGCGGGCCATCTACCACCGCGAGCGCGCCGTCGGATTGCGTTCCGGCGCATACCTGATGTCGAAGGTCGTCGTCTTCAGCCTTGCGGCGCTGCTGCAGTCGGCCGTGATGATCGGCATCGTGCTGGCGGTCAAGAAGCCGCCGAGCAAGGGCGCGGTGATCCCTTACGGCCCCGCGGAGCTCTACCTCGATGTCGCCCTGACCGCGGTGACCTGTGTGGTGCTCGGCCTGGCGCTGTCGGCGCTGGCCAAATCCAACGAGCAGGTGATGCCGCTGCTGGTGGTGATCATCATGGCGCAGCTGGTGATGGCCGGCGGCATGATCCCGGTGACGGGCCGCGTTGTGCTGGACCAGATTTCCTGGTTGTTCCCGTCGCGCTGGGGCTATTCCGCGGGCGCGTCCACGGTCGATCTTCCGGATCTGTCGGCCTCGGCCGCGGCGCAGCAGGATCACTTCTGGAAGCACACGGTCGGCGCCTGGGCACTGGATGTGTCCGTGCTGGCCGGTATCGCCGTGCTGCTCGCCCTGTTCACCTGGTCGCGACTGCGCTTGAAGAAGTCGGCGGCGTGATCGGCCATTCGCGCAGGCAGGGGTGCGAAGTGTGGATTCGGTCGCGCGCGCGGCGAGACGAGCAGGCAGACTGATGGCTGTGACGGCTCGAGTTGGGGCAGTGCATCTCGGCTGGGACGTGGTGTCGGTTGCCGCCGGTGGCGGCGGTTCGCCCATCCGCCCGGTCCAGGTCGAAAGCACATACACACCGCCCGCATACCTGCTGGCGGATTCGTCCGGCCGGCTGCACACCGCCGGCGTGGATCGGCGTCCCGACGTCGGCATCGCCATCTCCGACGTGCGCGACATCATCGGGCACCCGCAGATCGTGGTGGCCGGGGCGACCTGGCCGGCCGAACTGGTTTTCCGGGCCCGCATGCACAATCCCCTCGCGGCCATCGTCGAGCACCTGGGCGGGACGCCGGATGTGCTCGCGCTGCCCTTCCCCGACGAATGGCCCGACCCCAAGGTCGACGAATTCGTGCGGCTGGTCGAGCAACTCGGCGTGCCCGCCGAGCCGCTGCCCGAATCGGTCGCGCTCTCCGGCTATGTGCGCGCCCTCGGTCTGGTGCGCGCACCCGGCCGCGGTCCTGCGGTCGGCGCGGTCGGCGTCTACTCCGACGGCCGTGAATGCCTGGTGGTGGCCGTCCACGGCAATGACGATCAGCCCACCGAGTCGGTCAGCGTCGGCATCACCGCCGAGGCGCTGCACGAGGCCCACGCCGCCGACAATGTGGTCATCGAGGTGATGGCCGCCGCCCGCGCCATCAATGCCGACACCTCGACGGTGCTGCTCACCGGCAATGTGTGCTTCAACGACGCGCTGCGCCTGGCCTTCCAGAACCATCTCGGCCACCGCTTCCAGGTCGCCGATCACCCGATGCACGCCCTGGTCCTGGGCGCGACGCATCTGCTGGTGGCCGACAGCGAGGGCGACCCGGCCTACGACCGCCCGCCCGTCGCGCCGCAGCGGGCGGGCGCGGAGGCGCGCCCGATCGAACAGGGTCCGCGTCATGTCACCGGTGGCCCGGCCGCCGGGCAGCCCCTGCAGCGCCAGCCCGAACCGCTGGCCCACCAGCCGGAATTGATTCCCCGGCACATGGATTCACCGCCCGCACCCGAATCCGCCACGCAGCGGCCGGATTCCGGGCGCGGCACCGGCCCGCAACCCGCCGTCGACCCGGCCGCCGCGCCGGATCACTCGGGCGACGATCCGGCCGGCGCGACCGTCCGGATCACCGCCGAGGAGGCCGCGGCCATGGCGGCCGCCGCCAACGCCGCGCGGGCAGCCGGGACGGGCTCGCAGCCCGTCGTCGATCCCGTCGCGCAGGGCGCCGGCGGGCCGGCTCCGACCAAGCCCGGGGGCCTGACCCAGCGCATGACGGCCGAGGAGGTCGCGCGGCTCACCGCACAGGCCGCGGCCGGTCAGGGCCGGCACGAGGCCCCGGGGCAGTCGCCGGGTGGCGATGCGGGGCAAGGGGTTCCGCTGGGCGCGGAGGGCCCGGCCACCGGGCCGCAGGCCGCGGCGCGCGGCACGTTGCCACCCGGGTTGGAGGGCGTGGGCGGCCGGTTCATGCGGCCGCCGGGTTCGCCCGCGGACGATCAGATGACCACGGTCATGGGCCCGGGTGAGCAGGGCGCCGGGCCGGGGCAGCAGCGGTTGGGTCAGCCCGTCGCGCCCGCCGACGGCGGGTACGGATCGGGTTCCGCGGGCGCGCAACAGGGTTCGTACGGTTACGGCCAGGGCGGCTACGGCCAGGGCGGGCAGCCCGGCTACAGCCAGTCCGGTGGACAGCAGGGCGGCGCGTACGGGCCCGGCGGTTCCTACGGTTCCGCCCAGTCCGGGCCGGGCGCCGGGTCGTCGGGCTATCCGGGTAGTGCCGGCTACGGTTCGGCGAATGCTCCCGGCTCCGAGACTGCCGCCCAGGGCGGCTATGGTCCGGGCGGCGCGCAGCCGGGGGCCGGTGGTCAGTACGGGCCGCAGCACGGCGCCGGCGGGCAGTACGGTCAGGGCGGATACGGCTCCGGCGGCTACGGGCAGCAGGGCGGATACAACACGGGCGGCTACCCGTCCGGTCCCTATGGGCCCGAGGGAGATACGTCCGGTTCGGGTCGCGGGAGTTTTGCTGGATCCGGTGGAAATGCCCCTGGCCAGTCCGGCTCGATGTACGGTGGGTCGATGTCGACGGGGGCCCGTGGATCGAATCCGCAAACGCCGGAAGATGCGGCTGGGCAGTCGGATTCGGAATCCGGCTCCGAGGGCGAGCGCAAACAGCGCAAGGGCAAGCTGTGGAACAAGATGCGCAAGCCCTTCGGCGCGCCGATCATCGTCGGCGCGGCGGCGCTGTCGCTCCTGGGCGCGCACTCCGGCCAGCGGGCCGACCCGGTCGCCTCAACCACGCCCGGCGACACCGTGATTCAGAACGGCGGCGGGCAGGTGCGCCCGGTCAACGAATCCTGCGCCCTGACCCCGTTCGTCTCCGGGATCCCGCACGCGGGCATCGCCACCATCGGTGATCCCCGGGATCAGGACTGCTTACGCTTCGGCATCGACACGCTGCGCTACACCATTCCCGGCCCCGCGCGCGGGGTCGATCCGGGTCCGCCCCTGCACATCTGATCCGTTCGGTTCGAGGTCGTCGAGCCGCAGCCAGTTGGTGACGGTCAGCAGCTCGACCCGGGACACGCGGGGCGCGGGTCCGGTGTGACCGGTCAGCGCCCAGGCGCGTTCGACGGTGAGCCGCAGCAGCCGGCGGGCCGCGTAGAACAGCAGCGCGGCCAGCGGCAGCTCGCCGACGACCGCCGAGAGCACCGCGAACCACAGATCCGGGGTGTTCCAGTCGAGGACGATGTCGAACCAGGCGTCGCAGATGAGCAGGGTGCCGGTGACCATCGCCCACGGAATGAAGATCTGCCGTCGCCGCCAGGCCGTCCACGCGGTCATGCCGATCGCCCCGACCAGCGCGAAGTCGAATCCGACCCAGGCGATATCCCATTGATCCACCTGCCGTTCGGACGGCAGGCTGACCGATAGATACGCGATCCAGGGGATGAGGAAGACCAGGCTGCCGGTCACCACGGTGAGCAGGATCCGGCGCATCGCGGCCGCCCGCGGGTGGTACGACGGAATGGTGATCGCCATGGCGGCCTCCATTGGCAGAGCGAGTGATCAACCGTGACGACGGTTGCCGTTCGTCTGTGACAATGCCCGTAGCGGAGGAACCTATTCCGGTTATTGGGTGATGTAACTCACTCGAGATCTGTGGTCCGATTGCCCGCCGGGACCGGATTCGAGGTGCGCCTACCCCCGCTGGTAAGGTTGCTCGCTGGCGTGCGGTCCGGCCGGGAAACCGATCGGCGCACGAGCCCCGGGTCTCCACCGGCCGCCGGGAATCAGCTCGACCTCACGCTTGTGCTGGCAAAACCTACGACAGACAGGGATGCACTGTGCCTACGTACAGCCCCAAGGGCGGTGACGTGACCCGCAAGTGGTACGTCATCGACGCCACTGACGTAGTGCTCGGCCGTCTTTCCGTGCAGGCTGCGAACCTGCTGCGCGGCAAGACCAAGCCGACCTACGCGCCGAACGTCGATGGTGGCGATTTCGTCATCATCATCAACGCCGACAAGGTCGCCGTCTCGGGCAACAAGCGCGACGACAAGGTCCTCTACACCCACTCCGGTCACCCGGGTGGTCTGAAGGGCCGTACCGTGGGCCAGATTCTGGACACCCGCCCCGACCGTCTGGTCGAGCGTGCCGTCAAGGGCATGATCCCGAAGAACAAGCTGGGCAACCAGATCATTCGCAAGCTGAAGGTCTACGCGGGCCCGAACCACCCGCACGCCGCCCAGCAGCCCATCCCCTTCGAGATCAAGCAGGTGGCCCAGTGACCGCTCCTGAGGAATTCAACGACGACTACGTCGTCGAGGACACCGCCGTGGAGGTCGTCGAGGAGGGTGACGGTTACGAGGCCGAGGCCGAGTACACCGAGACCTTCTCCGCCCCGGTCGTCATCGACCGCCCGGTGCAGACCGTCGGCCGCCGCAAGGAGGCCGTGGTCCGCGTGCGTCTGGTGCCGGGTTCCGGCAACTTCGTGCTGAACGGCCGCACCATCGAGGACTACTTCCCGAACAAGGTGCACCAGCAGCTGGTGAAGTCCCCGCTCGTCACCGTCGAGCGCACCGAGACCTTCGACATCCACGCTCGTCTCGTCGGCGGCGGCCCGTCGGGTCAGGCCGGCGCCCTGCGCCTGGCCATCGCGCGTGCCCTCATCGAGGTCACCCCGGACGACCGTCCCGCCCTCAAGCGTGCCGGCTTCCTGACCCGTGACCCGCGTGCCACCGAGCGCAAGAAGTACGGCCTCAAGAAGGCCCGCAAGGCGCCTCAGTACTCGAAGCGCTGATATTGCGCCGTACGGCTCTATCGTGCCCGGCCCTCATGGGGGCCGGGCACGGTACGGTCAACACGGCAACCTGTACGAGAGCAGGCTCCCAGCAACGGTTTTCACAACCGTTGCCCCTTATTTCCTGGACGCATGTCGCCGCGGAACGCGGCGACATGCGAGAGTCCTGGAGAGGGCCGGAAGCCTGCTCTCGTGCTGTATCGACCTACCGGCAGGGGTGTTGAGGTAATGGGACGTTTGTTCGGCACCGACGGTGTGCGCGGGCTCGCCAACGAATCGCTGAGTCCGGAGTTGGCGCTGCGGATCTCGGCCGCAGCCGCGCAGGTTCTGAGCCGGGGGAAGAAGCGCGCGCTGGCCGTCGTGGGTCGTGATCCGCGGGCCAGCGGCGAGATGCTGGAGGCCGCGGTCACCGCCGGCCTGACCTCGGCGGGCGTGGACGTGCTGTCGGTCGGCGTGCTGCCGACGCCGGCGGTCGCGTATCTGACCGGCCTGTACGACGCCTGCCTCGGCGTCATGATCTCCGCCTCGCACAATCCCATGCCGGACAACGGCATCAAGATCTTCGCCGCGGGCGGGCACAAGCTGGACGACGCCGTCGAGGACCGCATCGAGGCGCTCATGGCCGAGGGAACCTACACCCGGCCCACCGGCGCCGGCATCGGCCGCGTGCTGGGCAACACCGGGCTGGGCGGCCACGTCTTCGACGTGCACGACCGGTACAGCCTGGAGGGCACCCACGAACGCTACGTCGAGCACCTGGTCCAGGCCACCGGCCGCGATCTGCGCGGGCTCACCGTGGTGGTGGACTGCGCGCACGGCGCGGCCTCCGAGGTCGGGCCGACCGCCTACCGCGAGGCGGGCGCGACGGTCATCGCCATCAATGCCGAACCCGACGGCCTGAACATCAATGACGGTTGCGGCTCCACGCATCTGGAGCAGATCCAGCGTGCCGTCCGCGAGCACGGCGCGGATCTGGGCCTCGCCCACGACGGCGACGCCGACCGCTGCCTGGCCGTGGACGCCACCGGCACGATCGTCGACGGCGACGCCATCATGGCCATCCTCGCCCTGGCCATGCGGGACTCCGGCGAACTCGTGCAGAACACCCTGGTCGCCACCGTCATGAGCAATCTCGGACTGCACATCGCCATGCGCGAGGCCGGAATCACCATGCGCACCACCGCCGTCGGCGACCGCTACGTCCTCGAGGATCTGCGCGCGGGCGGCTACACCCTGGGCGGCGAGCAGTCCGGCCATGTGGTCTTCCCCCGCTTCGGCACCACCGGCGACGGTGTCCTGACCGGCCTGAAGCTGATGGCCCGCATGGCCGAGACCGGCCGCGGCCTGGCGGAATTGGCGAGCATCGTGCGGACCGTCCCGCAGGTGCTGGTGAACGTCCCGGTCTCCGACAAGGCGGCGGTCGCGGTCGCGCCGTCGGTGCTGGAGGCCGTCGCCGAGGCCGAGCGCCTGCTGGGCGACACCGGCCGAATCCTGCTGCGCCCCAGTGGAACCGAACAGCTGGTCCGCGTCATGGTGGAGGCGACCGACCCGACCCAGGCGCACGACCTGGCCGACAATCTCGCCAAACTGGTCGCCGCCGTCTGATCAGAGCGTCTCGGTGAGCCGCCCGCCGTCCATGTGCCAGCGGCGGGTGGCCCGGACATTGTCGAGCATGCGGCGGTCGTGGGTGACCAGCAGGACCGTGCCCTCGAAGGACTCGACCGCCTGCTCCAGCTGCTCGATGGCGGGCAGGTCCAGGTGGTTGGTGGGCTCGTCCAGGACCAGCAGGTTCACGCCGCGGGCCTGGAGCAGGGCCAGGGCGGCACGGGTGCGCTCGCCGGGGGAGAGAGTGTCGTTGGGGCGCAGCACATGTGGGCCGCGCAAGCCGAACTTGGCGAGCAGGGTGCGGACGTCGGATTCGTTCCAGTCGGGGATCTCGGCGCTGAAAGTGTCCGCGAGGGTGCCGCTTCCGCGGAACAGGCCGCGGGCCTGATCGACCTCGCCGATGGCGACGCCCGAGCCGAGGGCCGCTGATCCGTTGTCCGGCTTCGTCTTTCCCAGCAGCAGGGACAGCAGGGTGGACTTGCCGGAGCCGTTGGCGCCTGTCAGGACGATGCGGTCACCCCAATCCACCTGCACCGTCACCGGTCCCAGGGTGAAGTCGCCGCGGGTCACGCAGGCGGCGGACAGGGTGGCGACCACCGAACCGCTGCGGGGCGCGGCGGCGATGGACATGCGCAGCTCCCATTCCTTGCGAGGTTCCTCCACCGCGTCCAGGCGTTCGATGCGCTTGAGCGTCTGCTTGACCTTGGACGCCTGCTTCTCGGTGGATTCCGCGCGGGCCTTGCGACCCATCTTGTCGGAGTCCGCCTTCGACTTGCGGCGGGCGTTGCGCACGCCGTGTTCCATCCAGTTGCGCTGCATATTGGCCCGCGCTTCCAGCCCGGCCTTGGTGTCGGCGAACTCGTCGTAGGCCTCGCGGGAATGGCGGCGGGCGATTGCCCGCTCCTCCAGATAGGACTCGTAGCCGCCGTCGTAGACACCGACCTGCTGCTGAGCGAGATCCAGTTCCACGATGCGATTCACGGTGCGCGCCAAGAACTCCCGGTCATGGCTGATCACCATGAGGGGCTCGCGGACGCCGGTCACGAACTGCTCGAGCCGGGCCAGGCCGTCGAGGTCGAGGTCATTGGTCGGCTCGTCGAGCAGCAGGATGTCGAAGCGCGACAACAGGACCGAGGCCAGCCCGGCGCGGGCCGCCTGACCTCCGGAGAGCACCGTCATCGGGGTGTCGAGGCCGTGCGGGAGGCTCACGGCCAGCCCGAGATCCGCGGCCACCTCCTCTGCGCGCTGTTCCAGGTCCGCGCCGCCGAGGGCGAGCCAGCGCTCCAGGGCGGGCGAGTATTCGTCCTCGCCGCCGTCCGCGAGGCGCTCGGCGGCCGCGTCCATGGTGCGCTGGGCGGCGGCCACACCCGTTCGGCGGCGCAGGAATTCGAGCACGGTCTCGCCCGCGATGCGTTCGGGCTCCTGGGCGAGGTAGCCGACGGTGGCGTCGGGCGGGCTCAGCACGATCTCGCCCTCGTGGGCGTCACCGTCGGCGAGCATGCGCAGCAGGGTGGACTTGCCGGCCCCGTTCACCCCGACCAGCCCGATCACATCGCCCGGGGCGAGGATCAGATCCAGGTCGGAGAACAGAATCCGCTCACCGTGTCCGGCGGCCAGGCCGCGCGCATGCAGAGTGGTGCTCACCTGGGCGATTCTGCCGTGCTCGGGGTGACACCCTGACTCCGGCCCTCGGAAAGTTCAGGGTCGGAATGGGGCACGCGACCGATGTGCGCCGAGATCGAACTCGGCACAGTGGAGACATGACCACACAGTTTCCTACCCCCGCCCCCAAGCGACTGACCCGGTCCAGCACCGACAGCTGGATCGGCGGCGTGTGCGGCGGCCTCGCCGAATACTTCGGCTGGAACGCCAACCTCATCCGCGCCCTGTTCGTCCTGTCCTGCCTGCTCCCCGGCCCGCAGTTCCTCATCTACATCGCTCTGTGGATCCTGATCCCGAAGAAGTGAGTCGTCGGCCGATGTTCCGCCTCGCACGCGTGGAGTGGGCGGTGTTCACATGTGCCGGAGTTATCCACAATCCGAATCAAGGTGCTGCACGGGATCTCCCGGAGTGACAGGATGAGAGGCACGTCACAGCGGAGGAGTGCACATCATGGTCACATCGGGTGATCTGCCGGGGTTGGAGTTGCCGGATCTCGACGCGCATACCGAGCTCGGAGGGCTCGGGGCGGTCGAGTTAGCACACCCCACACAGGATCTCGATGGTGACGGTCTGCTGGATACGGTGACCACGACCACCGAGCACGCCATGCAGGTGTGGACGGATCTCGATCACGACGGGTACGCCGATCATGTGACCGTGGTGGACAGCGGCGGGGATTACTCGGGCTGGGAGTTCCACCACAATCCGGACGGCACCACCGAATGGGTGCGCATGGACGAAGGACACCTCGGCGGCAAATAGCCGGGGCGGCGGGGGTTTCACGGCATCGGGATTCGAGGGGGAGCAGTGAGTGAATCCGGGGATTTCGGCGTGCGCATCGCGGCTCTGCGCGCCGGGGCCACCACCTTGCGCGACAACGCGGCGGCGCTGGGGCAGCATGCTCGCGCTGTCGGTGACAACGCGTTCGGCATCGGCCGGGACGAAGCCGGGCGCAACTACTCCGCACAGGGCATCGCGGTGCATCAGGGGTTCGAGCGTGCGGCCGCCTGCCTGCGGTACTGGGGTGCGGCCGCCTCCGCCACCGCCGAGGTATTCGACCGTGCCGCCGCCGAATACGCGCGCCTGGACCGTGAACGCGCCGCCGCGCTCGCCGGGGTGGGTCGATGAGTTTCGACCCCGTGGGCAAGAGCATCGACCAGATTCTCGATTACGGCGCTCCCGGTCTCCAGTACTGGGAACATTTTCTGCCTCTGTACGCCAGGGCATTCGGTGCGCCGGAGGGTCATGAGCTCGCTGACCTCTGCGCCCGCTACGACGAGCAGCGCGGTGCTGATCTCGACGAATTCGACACCGCCCGAACCGAACTGGACAAGGCACTGACGGATGCCGAGAGTCGCTGGTCGTCCCACCAGGCCATTGCGCAAACTCTGCCCACCGCTTGGACCGGCGCCACCGGGGGCGAGGCGTTGACCATCGTGAATTCCCAACTGCGCCGAGCGCGCGACGATCTCGACACCATCCGCACCGCCTCGACCGCCATCGAAGCCGCCCTCGGCCCGCTCCGGCAATCAGTCCTCGCCAAGGCCGAACACGCCCTCGCCCTGCTCGAACCGACTCCGGACGGCCTGGGCCGCGTCGCCATCGGTGGCAAGACCCCCGGCGATATCGAAGAGCTCGACACCGACGATCCGTGGCTCACCGGCACCTTCCGCGCCGACGTCGATCGCAAACTCGCGGCCTTCACCGCCGCGTGCGCCGCCACCAACGAGACCTTCGAATCCCATTACCGCACCATCGTCACGGCCCTGGCCCAGGTCATCGATCACCCCTACCCGCAACCAGCTCAGGCGCTGCTGCCCCAGCCCGAGACGAGTCCGGCCACGAGTATGCCTGCGCCCCAGCCTCTTCCAGCTCCGGCGTGCCCCGCGACAACGCCTCCGCCCACGATGCGCCCCCAGCCGTCCCAGTACCCGGCGGCCGCGCCCGAGTCCTCGCCACCATCGGCCGATGACACCATCCCCGGCCCGCGCCGGACCCAGTCACAGGGCCGGCCCTCCGACGCCCCGCCGGGGACCTCACCCGGCGGAGCGGATGCCACCGCACCGGCCGCAACCACGCAATCGACCGGTGCCGCGGAACCTGGAGGTGCCGCGCTGCCGATGGAATCCGCACAGGCAGGAACCCCGGAAACGTCCCAACCCCGGTCCGACCAATTCGCCCGGACCCTGAAAGACACCCTCGATCAACTCGAAACCAGTCTCCAGCAGGGAATTTCCGCCGCCGTCGAGAAGCTCGGCTCCCTCGCCGACCAGACGCCACCGTCGTCCGCCGACCTGGGGACCGAGACCGATCCCAAGTCCGAATCGGATCCCCCATCGCCCTCGGCTCTTCCCTCGGGCCGACTCGAATTCGACGTCGCCGGAAAGCATTTCTTTCTCGAACGCACGCCAGATGGTGATCTGACCCTCGCCGTCACCGACGAATCCGGCCAAACCCACACCTACACCGTGTCTTTCGATCAGAACGGCACCCCTGCGCTGGCTACCGGCGACCCAGCGCACACCCCAACCGAGCCCGCCGGTGATGCTTCCGAACCGACCTCGCCGACCCCGGCGGACTCGCCACCCACGGCAGCCGGTGGTGAAGCGACCGATACGCCGAAGAACACCCAGCCCGACCCGGCCGGGGCTACGAGCCCCGATACGGAACCACCTCGACAACCCAGCTGTGAACCCCACACCTGCACGGTTCCCGCCCCGGCGGTCGCTCCGTCGCCGGATCCCTGCCCCGACAACGGCCCGGATCAGCCTGCACCGCCGCAGGTTTCGTCCCTGCCACCAGCGGTCGACGACGGTAAGCCCTCGTGTGCCCAGCCGTCCACTCCCGATCCCACCCCGGAACCGGTCAGCGGTTGTCCCTTACCCTCGCCCACACCGACCGAACTATTGGGCCCGCAGCCGCTGGAGAATCCCGCCCCGCCCACCGCGACGGGTCAACCGGGGCCGGGCGCGCCGCCCGCTGCCCCCGCCCCCTCATTGGCGGAACCGGATATGCCGATGGAGATCCCGGAGGGAGGTGTCGAAATCCCCGAGACCACGCCACTGGCCACGTCGTAGTCGCCTGCGTACCCGGTGCTACTTGCGAAGCGCCTGGATGAGCTGGAGGACCGGGAGCTTCTGGGGGTGTTCGGGCTCTTCCTCGATGGCGTCGGGGTCCACCAGCTGGGTGTGGGGGATGGCGGTTTCGGGGTCGGCGAAGGGCTTGTACTTCTTGTCGCCCAGGACGGTGTAATTCAGGTAGCCGACGAGGAGGGCTCGGGTGAGGCGTTCGGTCTTGGGCTCGTGCTTGCCGGCGCCGAGTGCGGCCAGGGCGCGGCGGCCCTCGACCATGCCGTTGTGGCCGGCCTTGTCGAGAGAGCGCAGGATGGCGCCCTCGCCCCAGGCGGAGGCCAGCGGGATGGCGTCGGAGCTGACCGAGGCGATGTCGGTGGCGCCGGCCAGGATCAGGGCCGGGGCGTCGATCTTGGGGGCCAGGGCCTCGGCGGAGGGCGCGGTGGGGGACGGGTACAGGGCCGCGACGGCGGCGACATCACGCTGGGAGGCGGCGATGACGGCCGCGCCCGCCCCCATGCCGTGCCCGGCCAGCGTCAGCTTCTTCGGATCCACGCTGATATTGCCCGCGCCCAGCCGCACCCCGGCGCAGATGTCCAGGGTGGTCAGCAGATCGGTGGCCAGGTTCAGATGCGACGGAATCGGTCCGCGCTCGGTGTCGGGCGCCGCGGCCACATAGCCCCAGGAGGCCAGATGCTCCAGCAGCCGGCGATAGTTGCCCACCCCGGTCAGCCACCCGTGCCCGAACGCCACCGCGGGCAGGTTGAGCCCCTTCCCGGGTGTGTACACCACACCGGGCAGCCCGGCGATGCCGAGATTCCCGCGCAGCACCTCGTGCGGGCCACGCAGGGTCAGAGTGCTCAGAAGCGATTTCACAGACGCCGACACGGTGTAGAACTTAGCCGGAATTCGGATGAGATGCTTTGAGCCCACCCAAAGGATCGCGGCCGTCTCGATTCTGGACCGCGGCTTTTGATGGACCTCCGCCTTGGAGCGGAGGAACGAAGCGGCGGAGGGACGAAGCGAGACCTCGGGGCCGCGAGCCCGCCCGGAGCGAAGCGGAGGGCAGATTGGGCGCTGCTTCGCCCGGCCGGACATCGACTCGGATTCATCGATCACGGCTATCCCGTTAGGCTAGGGGCCCATGTGCGGAATCGTTGGGTATGTGGGGTACCGGGATGCGCTCGGCGTGGTGGTCGATGCGTTGCGCCGCATGGAATATCGAGGTTACGACTCCGCGGGAGTGGCGATCCTGAACGGCGCGGGCGGCCTCGCGGTGGAGCGCAAGGCGGGACGTCTGGCCAATCTGGAGGCGGAGCTCGCCGAGACCGGCCGCGATCGTTTCGCCGGATCGACCGGCATGGGGCACACCCGCTGGGCCACACACGGCGCGCCGACCGACCGCAATGCGCACCCGCATCGCGATGACACCGGCCGGGTCGCGGTGGTGCACAACGGCATCATCGAGAACTTCGCCCCGCTGCGCCGTGAGCTGGAGGGGGCGGGGGTCGAGCTGTGCAGTGACACCGACACCGAGGTGGCGGTGCACCTGGTGGCCCGCGCCTACGCGACCGGCGACACCGCTGGTGATTTCGTGGCCTCCGCGCTCGCGGTGGTGCGCCGTCTGGAGGGCGCGTTCACCCTGGTCTTCTCGCACGCCGACCACCCGGGCACGATCGTGGCCGCCCGCCGCTCGACCCCGCTGGTGGTGGGTGTCGGCCAGGGCGAGATGTTCATCGCCTCCGACGTGACCGCCTTCATCGAACACACCCGGGAGGCAGTCGAACTCGGCCAGGATCAGGCGGTGGTCATCACCGCCGACGGTTACCGGGTCACCGACTTCGCCGGCGACACCGAGGGTGTCCGGTTCCGGCCGTTCACCATCGACTGGGATCTGGCCGCCGCCGAGAAGGGCGGCCACGACTACTTCATGCTGAAGGAGATTCAGGAGCAGCCCGCCGGCGTCGCGGACACCCTCATCGGCCATTACGCGGGCGGCCGGATCATCCTGGACGAGCAGCGGCTGGCCGATCAGGAACTGCGCGAGTTCGACAAGGTGTTCGTGGTCGCCTGCGGCAGTTCGTATCACGCGGGCCTGCTGGCCAAATACGCCATCGAGCACTGGACCCGGCTGCCCGTCGAGGTCGAGCTGGCCAGCGAATTCCGTTACCGCGACCCGGTTCTGGACCGCTCCACCCTGGTGGTCGCCATCTCCCAGTCCGGCGAGACCGCCGACACACTGGAGGCCGTGCGCCACGCCAAGGAGCAGAAGGCGCGAGTCCTGGCCATCTGCAATACCAATGGCGCGCAGATCCCGCGCGAGTCCGACGCCGTGCTCTACACCCGGACCGGACCGGAGATCGGCGTGGCCTCGACCAAGGCGTTCCTGGCCCAGATCACCGCCAACTACCTGGTCGGCCTGGCGCTGGCGCAGGCGCGCGGCACCAAGTATCCGGACGAGGTGGCCCGCGAGTTCGCCGAACTGGAGTCGATGCCGAAACTCGTTGCCCAGGTGCTGGAGTCGGCGGATCGGGTGCGCGAGATCGCCCGCCAGTTCGCGCATGTCCCGACGGTGTTGTTCCTGGGCCGGCATGTCGGCTACCCCGTCGCGCTGGAGGGCGCGCTGAAACTCAAGGAATTGGCGTACATGCACGCCGAGGGTTTCGCGGCGGGCGAGCTCAAGCACGGTCCGATCGCACTCATCGAGGACGGGCTGCCGGTCTTCGTGGTCATGCCGTCCCCGAAGGGCCGCGCGGTCCTGCACTCCAAGCTGCTCAGCAATATCCGCGAGATCCAGGCCCGCGGCGCGCGCACCATCGTCATCGCCGAGGAGGGCGACGACACCGTGCGCCCGTTCGCCGACTATTTGATCGAAATCCCTTCGGCCCCAACGCTGTATCAGCCGCTGCTGGCCACGGTGCCGCTGCAGATCTTCGCCGCCGAGGTGGCGCAGGCCCGCGGCTACGACGTCGACAAGCCCCGCAACCTGGCGAAGTCGGTCACGGTCGAATAGTCCCTGGACGACAGATGCCCGCAGCCCGGATCCGGGTTGCGGGCATTCCCGTGTCGAGGGGTGTCCGTCTACTGGACGGTGACGGTGCCCTTCATATCGGGGTGCAGCGGGCACAGGTAGCGGTAGGTGCCGGGTGTGGTGAAGGTGTGGCTCCACTCGCCCTTGTGGATGATCGGGCTGTTGATGCCCAGCGCGACATCGCCGATGCCCTGCACGGCGTGCGGGGCCTTGTCGTCGAACTTCCAGCTGACCGTGTCCCCGGCCTTGACGGTGATGTCGGCGGGGGAGAACTTCATGTCCTTCACCTCGACGGTGACCGCGGCGGCCGCGGCCGGACCGGTGGAGGTGGCCGCGGCGGAGGACGCCGGAGCGGCCGTGGTGGAGGTGGCCGCGCTCTTCGAGTTGTCCGACGAGCAGCCCCCGGCCACCAGCGCTCCGGCCACGACGGCGACGAGAAGCAGGACACGCGAAGACGACTGGCGACGGATCGACATGCCAGCCAGGTTAGTACTCGCCCACCGCGGACACTTCGCGGGCACCCGCGCTGACCTGCACGGCGATTCCGGCGGCGTAGTGTCCTTCACGCCAGGCAATCACATCCGGGAGGCGACGATGACCGCACCGGCGGTGCGCGGGTACTACACGGTCGACGAGGTCCGGGCCGCGGAGGCCGAGCTCTTCACCAGGGTTCCCGAGGGCATGCCCATGCGACGGGCCGCCTTCGGCCTTGCCGACGTGGTGGCGCGGGAACTGCGGGAACGGACCGGGGGCGTGGCCGGTCGCGCGGTGACGCTGCTGGTCGGGTCCGGCGACAATGGCGGCGACGCGCTGTGGGCGGGCTCGTTCCTGCGCCGGCGTGGCGTCGCGGTGCGGGCGCTCCTGCTGGCGCCGGAGCGCGCCCACGCGGCGGGCCTGGCGGCACTGCGCCGGACGGGCGGCCGGGCCGTCGCGGTCACCGCCACCGCCGAGGAGCTGCGGGAACCGAATTCGAGCCCGCTCGGCGCGCCGGATCTGGTGGTGGACGGCATCGTCGGCATCTCCGGCCGTGGCCCGCTGCGACCGGTGGCCGCGGAACTGGTTGCGGGCGTGCGCTGCCCGATCATCGCGGTCGACCTGCCCTCCGGCGTCGATCCCGATACGGGGGCAGTGACCGGCCCGGCGGTCCGTGCGGACGTCACCGTGACCTTCGGCGCGTTGAAGCCGGTGCACGCGCTCGCCGCGTCGCACTGCGGCCGAATCGAGCTGGTGCCCATCGGATTACGGCTGCCCGAGGCGGCGCTGATCGCGCTGGAGCCGCGGGCGGCCGGCGCGGGCTGGCCGGTCCCCGGCCCCGCCGACGACAAGTACACCCAGGGCGTGACCGGCGTCTGCGCGGGCAGCGCCACCTACCCGGGTGCTGCCGTATTGTGCACGGGCGGCGCGATCGCCGCCGCCTCGGGCATGGTGCGCTACGCGGGCACCGGCGCGGAACAGGTCCTCGCCCATTTCCCGGAAGTGATTGCCGCCGAGACCATTTCCGCGACCGGGCGGGTCCAGTCCTGGGTCTTCGGCCCGGGCGCGGGCACCGACGCCGCCGCCCACGACCGGCTGGCCGAGATCCTCGCCACCGATCTGCCCGTGGTGGTCGACGCCGACGGCCTCACCTTGCTCGCCGCCGAACCCGGTCTCGTCACCGGCCGCGCCGCCCCGACCCTCCTCACCCCGCACGCCGGCGAATTCGCCCGCCTGACCGGCGCCGAACCCGGCCCCGACCGTGTCGCCGCCGTCCGCAAACTCGCCGAATCCTGGCAGGTGACAGTGCTTTTGAAGGGCCGCGCCACCCTGATCGCGGGCCCCGGCGTCCCGGTCTTCGTCAACGAGGCGGGGGGCTCATGGGCCGCCACCGCCGGCTCCGGTGACGTCCTCTCCGGCATCATCGGCGCTCTCCTGGCCCGCGGCCTCCACCCGTCCTGGGCCGCCGCGGCCGCCGCCCGCGCCCACTCCCTGGCCGCCAATCTCGCGGCCCACGCCACTACTTCCGCTGGAGCCCCGATCTCCGCCTCCCCCTTGCTCTCCCACGTCCGCGAGGCCATCGGCACCCTCCGCGAGCTCGCCGCCTGACCCTCCGGCCACGACTTCACTCGGCAGTGCCGGTAGCGGCGGCGCGGAGGGCGGTGCGTGCGGCGGTGACGATCGGGTGGGTGCCGGTGCCGCGGCGGTAGGCGAGGTGGGTGTGGCGGCGGGCCGGCAGGGCGGTGAGGGTGACGCCGGGGGGTGTCGAGCGGGCGCCGAGGTCGGGGACGAGTGCTACGCCCTGGCCCGCGGCGACGAGTGCCAGTACGGTGCCGAAGTCGTCGGCATGGTGGCGGATGCGCGGGGTGAATCCGGCGGCGAGACAGGCGCGGACCGTCATCTCGTGGCAGAGGGTGCCGGGAGTGCCCGCGATCCACGGCGAATCGGCCTGTGCGGCCAGCGGTCCGGGGTGGAGTGCGGCCAGGTGGATGGTCTCCTCGAACAGGGGCTCGGTGTCGAGGCCGGGTTCCGTGGCGAGGGGAACGTAGTCGTACTCCTGCAGCAGCGCGACGTCCAGTGTCTCGGCCCGCAGCGCGGCGGGGGCGGCGGCCGGATCCAGTTCGGTGACAAGGAGTTCCAGCCGCGGATGGTCGCGGCTGAGCGCCACCAGCGCGGGGGACACGATGGTGTGCACGGCGGTCGGGAACGCGCCGATCCGCAGGGTGCCCGTGAGTTCGTCCCGGGCGGAGGCCAGTTCGGCGGTGGCCTGCTCCAGCACGGCCAGGATGGTCTCGGTGTGCTCGACCAGCCGCAGCGCCGCCGGCGTGAGGGTGACGCTGCGCCCGGTCCGTTCCAGCAGCGGCACCCCGGCCTCCCGCTCCAGCGCGGTCAGCTGCTGGGACACCGCTGAGGGCGTGTAGGTCAGCGCTTCGGCGACCGCGGCGATGGTGGTGCGGTGCGCCAGTTCGCGGAGCAGGCGCAGTCGGCGGACATCCAGCATCAGTTGATCTTATGCTCGGGCGAAGAAACGTGAAATTGACCTGAATCCGGGTGTCGATCACGCTGGTCGTATGACATTCACCGGCCTGTACGTGCCCTTGGTCACGCCCTTCACCGCCGACGGCGACGTGGCCGCCGACGCCCTGGCAGCGCTCGCCCACGAGGCCCTCGACGCGGGTGCGGCGGGTCTGGTCGCGCTCGGCACCACCGGCGAACCCGCCACCCTGACCGCGGACGAACAAGCGCGGGTCATCGACATCTGCGCGACCGTCTGCCGCGAGCGCGCCGCCGCCCTCATCGTCGGCGCGGGCTCCAACACCACCCTCGACGCGGCGCGCGCCCTCGCCGCCCTCGACCCGCGCGCCACCGCCGCCCTCGCCGTCGTCCCCTACTACCTGCGTCCCTCGGAAGCCGGTGTGGTGGAACACTTCCGGACTCTCGCCGCCACCAGCCCCGTGCCGGTGCTGATCTACCACATCCCGTACCGCACGGCCCTGACCCTCAGCGCCGACACTCTCCTGCGCCTGGCCGAACTGCCGAATGTGGCCGGCTTCAAATACACAGCGGGCGGCATCGACGACACCACGATCTCGTTCCTGTCCCGCGTGCCCGAGCACACCGCGGTGCTGGCGGGTGACGATCTGTACGCGGCCCCGCTGCTCGCGCTCGGCGCCTCGGGCGCGATTCTCGCCTGCGCCAATGTGGCACCCGCCGCCTACGCCGAGCTGGTCGCGGCCTGGCGCCGGGGCGAACTGGAGTCCGGCCGCGAACTCGGCAACCGTCTGGCGCCGCTGGCCGCCGCCCTGTTCACCGAACCCAATCCTGTTGTGGTGAAGGCGGTTCTGGCCGCGCAGGGCCGTATCCCGACCCCTGACGTGCGACTTCCGCTGCTCCCGGCAAGCCGCGAGGCGCTCACCGCGGCGCTGGCCGCCCTGCCCGCACAGCCCGCCGGGATTCGGGTGTGATCCGAATCTCCGTGGTCGTGATGGCAGTATCGAGGTCGTGAACAAGCCCGACCCACAGGTGGAAGCCCTCGTCGACCTGGACGCCATCGCCCACAATGTGCGCATCCTGGTCGAGCACGCCGGAGACGCCGCGGTCATGGTCGTCGTCAAGGCGGACGGGTACAACCACGGTGCCGCCGAGGTGGCGCGGGCGGCCCTGGCCGCGGGCGCGCGGGAACTCGGCACCACCACCGTCGACGAGGCGGTGCGGCTGCGGGCGGCGGGCATCGCCGCGCCGATCCTGTGCTGGCTCAACACCTCCGACGCCGACTACGCGAGCGCCATCGCCGCCGACATCGAGATCGGCGTCTCCGCGCTCGCACAGCTCGAGGGCGTGGCGGCGGCGGCCCGGCAGCTCGGCCGGACCGCCACCGTCAGTCTCAAGGTGGACACCGGGCTCAATCGCAACGGCATCCCCGCCGCCGAATTCCCGGAAGTGCTCGGCTTGCTCGGGCAACTCGTCGAGGCGGGCACCGCGCGATTCCGCGCCATCTTCTCCCACCTCGCGCTCGCCGACGAGCCGCGCCATCCGGTCAACGACCTGCAGCGCGAACGCTTCCTGGAATTCATCGCCACCGCCAAGGAACACGGCCTGCAGCCGGAACTCGCGCACCTGGCGAATTCCGCTGCCGCACTGACCCGTCCGGACCTCGCCTTCGACATGGTGCGTCCCGGTATCGCCGTGTACGGCCTGTCACCCATCCCGGAGCTCTCCGATTTCGGTCTGCGCCCGGCCATGACCTTCCGCGCCCGGGTACTCCGCGTGAAGCGGGTCGCCGCGGGGGAGGGCGTCTCCTACGGCCATCAGTGGGTCGCCGACCGCGACACCACCGTCGCCCTCGTCCCGGCCGGCTACGCCGACGGCGTGCCGCGCCCGCTCGGCGGCCGGTTCTCGGTGGCGCTGGGCGGGGTCCGCTACCCGCAGATCGGCCGGGTCTGCATGGACCAGATCGTGGTGAACCTGGGCGAGAACGAAGCCGGGGTCCGGGCGGGCGACACCGCGGTCCTGTTCGGCGGCGCGCCCGGCGAACCGCACGCCCAGGAGTGGGCCGACGCCCTCGGCACCATCAACTACGAGATCGTCTGCTATCCGCGCGGCCGCGTCGTCCGCACCCACATCGGCGGTGACCGGTGACCGATCACCGCATGCTCGCCACCGTCGAGGACACCGAGGCGCTGGGCCGCGAGCTCGCCGAACAACTGCACGCCGGGGATCTCGTCATCCTCGACGGCCCGCTGGGCGCGGGCAAGACCGCGCTCACCCGTGGCATCGCTGCCGGGCTGGGCGTCGAAGGACGGGTCAGCTCACCGACTTTCATCATCGCCCGCCAGCACCGCGCCGGAACGCACCCGGGCGCGGTCGCGCTGGTGCACGTGGACGCCTACCGGCTCGGCGGCGACCTCGACGAACTCGACGCCCTCGATCTGGACACCGATCTCGATCATGCCGTGGTGGTCGTCGAATGGGGTCTGGGCGTGGCCGAACACCTCACCGATCGTCATTTGCGCGTGCAGCTGCGCCGCGAACCCGAGTCCGATGTGCGTACCGCCGAATGGGAATGGGTCGCCGCGAATTGACGCCGGCCGGAACTTCCGGATCCGCCGGTAGGTTCCCGCAGGCAGACACCACGCCGAGTGGGCTGTACCACCCGGTATCGTAAAGGCAATCATGCTGATATTGGCTGTCGACACCGCGACCCCTGCCGTCACAGCGGGACTGGTGGAACTGGAACCGGCGCAACCCGGGTCGAACGCACCGCGCATCACCACGATCACCGCCAAGGTGACCGTGGACGCTCGCGCGCACAACGAGGTGCTGACCCCGCAGATTCTGGCCTGCCTCGCCGAATCCGGGCGCTCCCGTGCCGATATCGCCGCGGTCGTGGCCGGTGTCGGGCCGGGGCCGTTCACCGGACTGCGCGTCGGCATGGCCACCGCGGCCGCCTTCGGTGACGCGCTGGGCGTTCCGGTGTACGGGGTGTGCAGCCTGGACGCCGTCGCCGCCGACACCGAGAGCTATCTGCGCGAGACCGCCGACCCGATCGAGCTGCTGGTCGTCACCGACGCCCGCCGCCGCGAGGTGTACTGGGCGCGCTACCGCACCGAGGCCGGGGGCCGTATCCTGACCCGGTCCGAGGGGCCCGAGGTGAGCAAGCCCGCCGATCTGGATCAGGCCGGCGCCACCGTGATCGCCGGATCCGCCTCGCACGTCGACTATTTCGATCTGCCGGTGCTGCCGGTCGAGACGCCCTCCCCGGCGGGCCTGGTGCACTGCGCCGCCGCCGACATCCTGGCCGGGGCCGTGCCCGCGCCACTGGTGCCGATGTACCTGCGCCGCCCCGACGCCGTCGAGAAGAGTTACGCGCAGGTGGGCCGATGACCATCCGCATCGAACCGATGCGGCCTGCCGACGTCTCCCGCTGTGCCGAACTCGAGCAGGTGCTGTTCCCGGAGGACGATCCCTGGCACGAGGTTTCGTTCCTGTCGGAGCTGGCCGGACCGCACAACCGCTACATCACCGCGCGCGACGCAGACGGCCGCATGATCGGCTACGCGGGCATCGCGCTGCTGGGCACCGCCGAACATCCGGAGGCCGAGGTCCACACCATCGGCGTCGACCCCGCCCGGCACCGGCGCGGCGTCGGCACCCTGTTGCTGGAGGCGCTGCTGCTGGAGGCCGGCCGCCGCGGCGGACCGGTGTTCCTCGAGGTCCGCACCGACAACGCGCCCGCCATCACGCTGTACGAGAAGCACGGCTTCCACATCATCGGCTTGCGCAAGAACTACTACCAGCCCAGCGGCGCCGACGCGTACACCATGCGCCGGCCCGCCATGGCCGGCTTCCCGCAGGACGGATTCACCACCGACGCCGAGGTCTCGTCATGATCGTCATGGGTATCGAAAGCTCCTGCGACGAAACGGGAGTCGGCATCGTGCGCCGACTGCCCGACGGCAGCTGCGAACTGCTCGCCGACGAGGTCGCCTCCAGCGTCGATCAGCACGCCCGCTTCGGTGGCGTGGTGCCCGAGATCGCCTCCCGCGCGCACCTCGAGGCCATCGTGCCCGCCATGCGCCGGGCGCTGGCCACGGCCGGCATCAGCAAGCCCGACGCCCTCGCCGTCACCATCGGCCCCGGTCTCGCGGGCGCGTTGCTGGTGGGCGTGGCGGCCGCGAAAGCCTATGCGGCGGCCTGGGATATCCCGTTCTACGCGCTCAACCATCTGGGCGGGCACGTCGCCGTGGACACCCTCGAGCATGGGCCGATGCCACCGGCGGTCGCGCTGCTGGTGTCCGGCGGGCACACCCATCTGCTGCAGGTCACCGATCTCGCCCACCCCATCACCGAACTGGGCAGCACCGTCGACGACGCCGCCGGCGAGGCCTTCGACAAGGTGGCCCGCCTGCTCGGCCTCGGCTACCCGGGCGGCCCGGTGCTGGATTCCATTGCCACCGAGGGCGATCCGGCCGCCATTGCCTTCCCGCGTGGCATGACCGGCCCTCGCGACCCGCGCTACGACTTCTCCTTCTCCGGCCTCAAGACCGCCGTCGCCCGCTATGTCGAAGCGGCGCAACGGGAAGGCCGCGAACTGCCCATCCCCGATATCGCAGCGTCCTTCCAGGAGGCCGTGGCGGACGTTCTCACCATGAAGGCGGTGCGCGCGGTCCAGGACATCGGCGTCGATACCCTGGTGCTCGGCGGCGGCGCGACCGCCAACTCTCGCATTCGCTCGATGGCCGAGGAACGCTGCACCGCGGCCGGTATCACCCTGCGCGTCCCGAAACCGCGCCTGTGCACCGACAACGGCGTCATGATCGCCACCCTCGGCGCCCACGTGATCGCCGGCGGCACAGAGCCTTCCGAACTCACCGTCGCCACCGACCCGGGCCTCCCGGTCTCCACCAGCCACCTCTGAGAGCCCGGAAAACGCGACCGCGACCGGTGTTTCGACTCCGGTCGCGGTGAGTAGGTGTTGTCGTCTAGTTCGCGGGGCGGACCAGTGTGCCTGTGCCACCGCCGTTCGCGCTGCCCGACTTCGTCGGCGTGCGCGGGGTGACCGAGCCGTGCGGCTCCGCTTCCACCGTCGGCAGGGAGGTGCCGAGCAGCGGGCCGAGCAGGCGGGGGAAATCCGCCGGGAACGGGATCTGGGGTAGGTCCGGATCGGGACGCAGCGGCGGCGGCGCGATACTGCTGCCCGGCACCGCGGGAGCGCCGGTGGCCGAACCGCTCTGGGCCGGCGGCGCGGCGGCCGTGGTGCGGCTGGTCTGCCCGGGTGTCGGGCTGAGCGAGCCCTTGGAGGTGCCCGGCGGCATGGTGGCTGTAGTGCTCGGCTGCTGTGGGCCGGTGGTGGAGGGCGAGTAGTGCGTCTGCTGCGGCTCCGGGATCACGAACTCCTTGACCCCGTACCCGACGATCAGGCCGACCACCACGATCGCGCCGGCGAGGGTGCCGGCCAGCTTGGTGAAGGTGCCGATCGGCGCGTCCGAGCCCAGGCCGATCACCGGGAAGGCACTGCTCGACGTGGTCGAATCCGCCACCAGCGCCGCGCCTTTCGCGATCGCGGCCTCCGGTTCCGGCACGGTGACGACCGGCACGTCGAGCTGGCGTTCCAGCCCGACCACCATGATCGGCACATTGGCGCCGCCACCGATCACGGCGACCGCTTCCGGGAACTTCGGGGCGCGCGCGAACACCGCGCGGGAGAACACCGCCAGCTCGTGCAGCAGGTCGGCGACGATCTCCTCGAAGTCCACCCGGGTCAACTTGAGCGGCTGCCCGGCCACATGGTCGATGGTGACCGCCGGGACCACCGACAGGTGCTCCTTGGCGGCCCGGCTGCGGTTGAGCAGGATGCCCCGGTTGGGGCGGATGCCGCGGCGGGACAGGTGGCAGTCCAGCAGGTGCTGCAGGATCAGTTCGTCGATGGCGTTGCCGCTGATGGCGGTGGTGCGCTCGCTGCGCAGCACCGAGTCGTCGGCGTGGTCGGCCACGGTGACCGTGGTGCCGGTGGCCCCGATGTCGATGACGGCGATCGTGTTCCAGCGGTCCAGCAGGCCCGTGTGCCGCAGATAGGCCAGGGCCGCGATGCTCTCCGGGATGAGCTGCACGCCGTGCCGCTGGCGGCCGATGGCCGAGCGGATGATCTGGGCCTGCTCCCGGTCCCGGTAGGCGACTGCGATGTCACCGGGCGGCGTCGAGTCGGGCTCGCGGTGGCCGTTGGTGCGGGCGACCGGATGGGCGCCGACCGGATGTACGCTGTCGCGCGGAATCTGGGTGGTCATCAATTCGATCGAGGACGCCACCAGATCACCGAGGTCGGAGTGGGCGGTGTCGGCCGTGACGACGCGGTAGTCGAAGTGCTGGGCGCCATTGGGCGCGGTGGCGACCGTCGCCGAGCACACCACCTCGCTCCCGGCGGAGATACCGAGGGATGTTCGCATGTTCACCTCCCTTCGAGCGGATGGTCCGGGTGGAGACGACCATCTCGAACGGACTCCGGACGCGCCCAATGGGTAGCGGACGTCTCCGAGCTACGGATCGCGGCGGGCCCTTGTCCGATGGGGCATCCGGACCTGCCACTGATCACTTGGGGTCTTGCTCTCTTCTCGAGCCCGCGCGCACTGGTTGCCGCACGGTTAGTGGGGTGAAGCAGTTATGAAACTCTCGACGGGGCGCGTGACGGGTCCGATTCGGTCTCGCCGCGTGGCCGTCGTCAATGGTGTCACAATCCGTTATCCGAACGTTACAGATTTTCGGATTTCTTTGGAAGCCCTCAGATTCCCGGGCCGTCGCGTCGGCGAGTCGTGTTCGGTTCGCCCGCACCTTCGCTCCGGGCGGGTTCGCGGCCAAAGATGCAGGTCGATGGAGCCGGTACCGCGGCCTTCCAGGCTCCGCTCCTCCGCTTCGCTCCCCACTCCGTCGGTCCAGGCCGAGGCGGGCCGCGAACACGGGTGGTCTTGTAGCAGCCCCTTGCCTTGAGCGCTGGCACTCCCATGTATAGAGTGCTAGTTGGCACTGTGCGTGTTCAGGTGCCAGTTTCGACTACTACGCAGGGGTCCCGGCACCCGCGACGACGGGGCTGATTGCGCAGGGTCACACATGACCGAAACCGTGAGTCCGGGGAACAGCCCCGGGCGCGAAGAATCCCCTGAAAGTGGAGGGCTCAACGTGGCGAGCGTGAACATCAAGCCGCTCGAGGACAAGATCCTCGTCCAGGCCAACGAGGCCGAGACGACGACCGCCTCCGGCCTGGTCATCCCCGACACGGCGAAGGAGAAGCCCCAGGAGGGCACCGTCATCGCCGTGGGCCCGGGTCGCTGGGACGAGGACGGCGAGAAGCGGATTCCGCTGGACGTCAAGGAAGGCGACGTCGTCATCTACAGCAAGTACGGCGGCACCGAGATCAAGTACAACGGCGCCGAGTACCTGATCCTCTCGGCGCGCGACCTGCTGGCCGTCGTCACCAAGTAGTCGACAGGCCAACGCTTTTCCGCCCCGGCGTCGCCGCTGCGAACAACAGCAACCGACCCGGGGCGGAGTGCGTTCGCCCCGGACCTTCACAGGAGTAGGTACATGGCAAAGCAGATCGAATTCGACGAGAGGGCACGTCGCGCGATGGAGCGCGGCGTCGACAAGCTCGCCGACGCCGTCAAGGTCACCCTCGGCCCGCGCGGCCGGCACGTGGTGCTGGCCAAGGCCTTCGGCGGCCCGACCGTCACCAACGACGGCGTGACCATCGCCCGCGACATCGACCTCGAGGACCCGTTCGAGAACCTCGGTGCGCAGCTGGTCAAGAGCGTCGCCACCAAGACCAACGATGTCGCCGGTGACGGCACCACCACCGCCACCGTGCTGGCGCAGGCCCTCATCAAGGGCGGCCTGAAGAACATCGCAGCGGGCGCCAACCCGATGACCCTGGGCAGGGGTATGAGCAAGGCCGCCGACGCGGTCGCCGCCGCCCTGCACGCCGCCGCCACCCCGGTGTCCGGCGAGAAGTCCATCGCGCAGGTCGCCACCGTGTCCTCGCGCGACGAGGAGATCGGCGCGCTGGTCGCCGAGGCGCTGACCAAGGTCGGCAAGGACGGCGTCGTCACCATCGAGGAGTCCTCGGGTCTGCAGACCGAGGTCGCCATCACCGAGGGCGTGCAGTTCGACAAGGGCTACCTGTCCCCGTATTTCGTCACCGACCCGGAGACCATGCAGGCGGTCTACGAGGACGTGTGGATCCTGCTGAACCGCGAGAAGATCAGCTCCCTGCCGGACCTGCTGCCGCTGCTGGAGAAGATCGCCGAGTCGGGCAAGCCGGTCGTCATCATCGCCGAGGACGTCGACGGCGAGGCGCTGTCCACCCTGGTGGTCAACGCGATCCGCAAGACCCTCAAGGTCGTCGCCGTGAAGGCCCCGTTCTTCGGTGATCGCCGCAAGGCGTTCCTGGACGACCTGGCCATCGTCACCGGCGGCACCGTGGTCAACCCGGACCTGGGCATCACCCTGCGTGACGCCGGCCTGGACGTGCTGGGCAAGGCCCGCCGCATCGTGGTCACCAAGGACGAGACCACCATCGTCGAGGGCGCCGGCTCACAGGCCGACATCGACGGCCGGGTTGCGCAGCTGCGCAAGGAGATCGAGAACACCGACTCCGACTGGGACCGCGAGAAGCTGGAAGAGCGCCTGGCCAAGCTGGCCGGCGGCGTCGCCGTCATCAGGGTCGGCGCTGCCACCGAGACCGAGCTCAAGGAGCGCAAGTACCGCGTCGAGGACGCGGTCGCCTCGGCCAAGGCCGCGGTCGCCGAGGGCATCGTCCCCGGCGGCGGCACCGCCCTGGTGCAGGCTGCGGCCACGTTGCCCGCTCTGCGCGACTCGCTCTCCGGTGACGAGGCGGTCGGCGTCGAGGTCGTGCGTCAGGCCCTGCTGTCGCCGCTGTTCTGGATCGCCAGCAACGCCGGCGTCGACGGCGCGGTCGTCGTGTCCAAGGTGTCCGATGGCAAGGACGGCTTCAACGCCGCCACCCTCACCTACGGCGACCTGGTCGCCGAGGGCGTCATCGACCCGGTGAAGGTCACCCGCTCCGCGGTGGAGAACGCCACCTCGGTGGCGCGGATGGTGCTCACCACCGAGTCCGCGATCGTCGAGAAGCCCGTCGAGGAGCCGGCCGACGCGCACCACGGCCACGCCCACTGACCCAGCTTCGCTGACGTCGGATCAGGCCCCCGGACACCAGGTGTCCGGGGGCCTGCCGTTTCTCCGAGTCGTTTCTCCGGCCGGACCGCATTGCGCCGCTGTCCTTTTCGGGCCACGCGGACCCGCCGCGGATCAGCCGAGACCGCAGCGGGCGAGCAGGCTCGCGGCTTCCGGGGTGGGCAGTTCGCGGGTCAGGTCCACCGAGGAGGTGAGGGCCTCGTGAATGACGCCGTACATGTTCGACGGCCGCCATCCGACGTGGATTCCCTTGGGGGCCACGGTGAGCAGCGGGACGCCGTCCAGGGTGGGCAGCTCGTCCAGGCAGCCGGAGCCGGGCATGTAGGCGACGCCGGGATACCCGAAGCCGAAGCGCTGATGGTCGCCGAGGGCGGCGGCGACCGCGTAGTCCTCGGGCCCGAGCCGGTCGTTGCGGGCGTAGCGGACCGCCAGCGGGTCCACGGGTTCGGCGTCGAGATAGCCGGGGCCCGTGTGCCGCAGCAGGGCGTCCTGCAGCAGCGCGTAGACGTGGTAGAGGACATCGCGGACGCCGGTCAGCCGGAATTCGAAGGCGCGCCGGGTCTTCGGGTCCAGGACCAGCAGGGGCTGATCGTCGTGCAGGGTGAAGACCTCGCGCAGCCAGCCGGGGACGAGGTCGTCCGCCTCGAGCCGATCGAGCCGGTCCATCAGCTCCGGCCGGGCATGCCAGCGTTTCCGGGTCTCCTTGGAGCGGGCCAGCATGGTCATGGCGGCGGGGATGGTCAATTGGGCTGCGGCGCGCGTCGATTCGTCCGGCTCGGCCGCGAGCGCGTCCAGTTGCCGGATCAGCAGTTCCAGCGTGGCGTCGATGGCCGCGCCGGGATCGGCCCCACGCTCGACCATGGTGCCGCACAGCAGCGCCAGCAGCCCGCTGTGGAAGAGATCCCCGCCCGGCATCAGATTGCGGAGTGACACCACGCCCGCGGTCAGGTCCGAAGGCGTTGTCCCGGATTGCACCTCGGCGATCTCGGCCCGCACCTCGGGTGGCAGCCACACGCCGTCACCGGAGGTGAACGACTCGACCTCCGCGGCAGTCGTCAGCCCCCGCGCGAATTCGCGCAATGCCCGCATTTCCATGAAAGTTCCGTCCCCCGAACCGAATCCGTCCGTCGCACCGTATCAGCCCGGACATCCGGGGCCGCACCGGTTTTCGGGCGCGGGTCAGCGCGACGGGGAGATGGTCGCCGTGGGCGCGAGGTAGGGGTCGGCCGGTGACGGCGTCAGCCAGTTCGGGCCGAGCGGGCCGGAGACCGGCGGGAGCGGGGTCGCGGGGGAGAGGTCCCGGAGGTCGCCGGTGCGGGAGTCGGCGAAGACGTAGAGGCCCGCGATCACCAGGGTGATGGCGGCCAGGCCCGCGAGGACTCCTCGCAGGTAAGGGCGGACGAGGATGCTGAGGAATCGCATTCGAATCGGTCCTTACCGGCAAAGCGTGCAACCGAAACCGGTCGGGCGACCTGAAAAGGTGCCAGGCGACGAGGTCTCGCGGGCGTGACGGGTTCTGGACTCTTACCTCGGGAAATGAGCTCTCAGTCGTGAATCGGACTGGCGGAGAGGTCGTTTCCGTGGTGGAGATCGGGGTGGGAGCGGTGAATCGTGTTCGGCGTTGCCTGGTCCGTGGCTATCGCGGCGAGAAGACGATCGCGGAGCGCGGGCGGTGGCGGTACGGCCACCGCGGACGCAGCCAGCGTGAGAGCTTCTCGGGTCTGCTGCACTTCCTGGGTGAAGGCGGCGCGCAGTACGGGGTTGTCGGTAGCCAAAAGGTCCGCCACTGCGCGCTGATCTTCGTCGCCGATCGATCCGAGCGCGACAGTGTGCGCGAGATCGATCTGGCTTTCGTTCATCTCACGTCACTCCCAAACTTTTCTTGAGTCGTGTCAATCCATCCCGTATACGGGACTTAACGGTAGGTAGCCCTACGCCCAAATGGGCCGCGACCTCGGCATACGTCCGTCCGCCGAAGTACGCGAGGGAGATGGCTTCCCGTTGCGTCTCCGTCAACGTCGCCAAGCCGGCGAGCACCGCCTGCTGTTCCAGCCGCCGCCCGACCTCCTCGGTGACCTCGTCGAACTCGTTGCCGAGCGTGCTGGTCCCGTAAGCGACTTCGCGCAGGGCATGAGCCTGCTCGGCGCGAACCCGGTCGACCGCGCGCCGATGGGCCAGCGTCATCAACCAGGTGACGGCCGAACCCTTGGCGGGATCGAAGTTGGCTGCCGTACGCCAGATCTGGAGGTAGACCTCCTGCGTGGTCTCCTCCGCGTAGCCCGGATCATGGAGCACGCGTAGGACGAGGCCGAACACTCGTGCGCTGGTGCGGTCGTACAGCTCGGCGAACGCCTGCTGATCCGACTGCCCGCAACGCTCGAGAAGTGCGGCGAGTTCGAGACTTTCGGCTGCGCGCGCCGTCACCGCAGAGTCCACGCTGGGCGTATCCGCCCGTCCGTCCCTCGAACTCTGGAACGAGTCGCCCTCTGCGGCAGGCGGCCGCGTTGTCACAACGCTCCGTTCTGTGTCATCGGCCACGAGGGTAGCGTGCCGCTATAACCTCCTCTCGCGTGGGGGTATCGGCAAAGAGACTGTGGCACAGGGGCTTTCCAGTTTGACCGAAACGTCGCATTCGCGACATGCGAGACATGCCATGACGTGCCGGTTCCAGTTGACCCCCGGAACGGTGCCGGGTGTTTGCTAGACATTCGGCACGCCATCGCGGTCGGATGGGAGGAATCTCGAGCCCGCCCAGTCGCTCGCCTCAGTGACACCGCTGGTGAGCACCAGTCACGCGAGTTTGCCCGGAACGCGGAAGAGGTGGATCAGGCGACGATCCGCCGGCGATTGCGACGCGCGTGTAGCTCGCGCTCGGTCTCGGACATTCCGCCCCAGATGCCGTACGGCTCGCTGACCTTCAGGGCGTGCGACCGGCACTGCAGCAGCACCGGGCAGGACTTGCAGATCTCCTTGGCGCGTAGCTCGCGTTGCGCCCGGGCACGGCCGCGTTCGCCGTCGGGGTGGAAGAACACCGCGGAGTCCTGGCCGCGGCAGGATCCGCGCATCTGCCAATCCCAGACATCGGCGTTCGGACCTGGGAGGTGGGTCGGCATAGGCAAGGTGAACTCCTCATGGTGCGAGCTCGTCGGCATTGTCGAGCGGTGCTGGTGGCAAACAGGTGGCCGCATCGCCGTGGCCCGGCGATCGCACTTCGTAGGCTCCGCAATTCAACACGACGCCAACGACGGCGATGACGTACGTTAGGTCGGACAACGAATTCGAGTCAATAGCTTCATTCGACTCGAGCCGAATACCTGCACATTAGAGAATTAACATCCTCGCTATTTACAAAGCCCCCTGCCTGTGGTGATACTGATCGGTTGCCCAGCATCGTGACCAACCTGTGATAGCCCATCGGACTGGATAAAACACCAGGTAGCAGCGGCTTTTCGGGGATCGGCGCCCGTCGCCCGATCTATGCAAGCCTCTCGATCAGAGTGATCTCAGCCATTGGACATCTCACCCTGAGTAGGGTACAGATGGCCGCCTCGCGGCGATCTGGTTAATAGCGGGAAACGCCATACGAATTCTTTACGGGCGTGCTAGGCGATAGCGAGAACAGATTTACGGAGTGGAAACACAATGGCGCTGGTGAATGCTGATAGGTAGCTGACTCGCTGTGGTATGGCAGCTGCCCGCACTCGTCCCGGCACTGGTTACAGTGCGGCTGTGCCTGTGCTCGAAGTGAACTCCGAACTCGCCGACGCCGCCTTCGGTTCCACCCCCGAACGCGCTGCCACCGGGTTGCCCGCCGCCACCGATGCCGCCGAATCCTGGCTGCGATCAGTCTCGCTCAGTGGAATCGGGCACTATGCCGCCGCGCGCGTCGAGCTCCGGCGCGCCCGCCGTTGGACCGCCGACCCCGCTCTGCTCTCGCTCACCCACAGCACCGAGGCCTCCCTGCTGCGCCAGCTCGGCTGGCACGGCGACGCCTCGGTCGCCGACGGCCGCGCGGCCGCCCTCGCCCTGCCCGCGGTCGCCGCCGATCCCTCGCATTCGCGCGGCGCGGTCTCCGTTCCCGCCCGCACCCCGGCGGAAATCCGGCGCGCCGAAGCGGTTTGCGATGCGTTGACCGGACTCGCCGCCGACGCTCTCGGCACCCTCCGCCCGGCGCTTGCCGCCCGGCTGCTGGATCGTTGCCGCAAATATCTCGACGTTCATCTGACAGATGCCGCGACCGCGTGGCGCCCGCGTGTCCGGCTGCACTGGGTGGCTGCCGAGACGGCGCTGTCGGCTCCCGGCTCCGGTTTGATCTCCGTCCCCGGGGCGGACTTCGCCGCCGGCGCTCGCCCGGCCCCGGCCGATCCCGCTCTGGCGCACGCCGAGGCCGCTCTCGCGCTGGCGGAAAACTCGCCCTCGCTGCGGCATCGAGTGAAATCCCGGCTACTTCTGGCCGCCGCCAGCGCCGCCGCGGGCGACCTCGATCGATCCCGGGCTCTCGCAACCGAAGTCGATCGCGCCTGCGTCGAACACGAGCTGCTGCCGTTGCGCTGGGCCTGCGCCATGCTCCGCTCCGGCGTCGAACCCGGTGGTGACGGCGCGATCGTGGCCGCCGAGTGCGCGCGGTTGCTGGCTGCTCGCGGTGGGCGATTGCGTTCGGCCAGCGGCCTTCTCGGTCATCCCTGAGCGCCCCCCGGGACTTCCCTGAGTCGTCCCCGAGAACGACCCCGTAACGCCTGGCATGAATGCGTCAGCCGCTATTGTTGGACCGTTCCGCCCCTCCGCGGAAGCACCGGCTCTCCCGCCGCCGTGCCACTCTCGTAAACGCCAGGAACAGCTCTGACGATGAACACAACGGGTGAGGAGTTGGATCCCGCAGTCGTCGCTGCCGCAGCGCAGGGCGACCGGGCGGCCCTTTCCCAGGTACTGGTGAGCATCCGCCCCCTCGTGGTGCGGTATTGCCGTGCGCGCATCGGATCGGCCGAACGCGGCCAACTCTCCGCTGACGACGTCGCGCAGGAGGTTTGCCTGGCCGTCATGACCGCCCTCCCCAGGTACCAGGATCAGGGTCGGCCGTTCATGGCTTTCGTCTACGGCATCGCCTCGCACAAGGTCGCGGACGCCCACAGAAATTCCGCCCGTAACAAGGCGGACGCCATGGCCGAAGTACCGGATGTCATATCCACCGACCAGGGACCGGAGCAGCGAGCTCTCGAATCCGAAACGAGCCGACAGATGAACGCTCTGTTGGCGACATTGCCGGAGAAGCATCGAGAAATCCTGATCCTTCGCCTGGTCATGGGTCTGTCGGCTGAAGAAACTGCAGTCGCCGTGGGCAGTACGGCGGGTGCTATACGAGTCGCCCAGCACCGGGCACTCGCGAAACTCAAGTCTCAAGTGGCGAGGGCAGGTGAAATGTATGGCTAGGGATGGCGAGCGCGGTCGGGGCGACTGGAAGGCGCGACCTGGATCGCAGAACAGCGGTCCCTACGCCGAGGCGTCCGGTGAAACCGGGCCGGTGGACATCGCCGCGGTGCGACGCGACGATGCCCTGATCGACGCCATCTCCGGCGATGGTCCCGTACAGACGGGCACTTCGGAGGAGTATCAGCTCGCCGCCTTGCTGGCGGACTGGCGCGCGGAGATCATGGCCGAGCCGTTGCCGGCCGGACCGGACCTGGATGTCATTGTCGCCGCGGTCAACCAGGAGATCGGCGCGCGCCAAGCGAGAATCGGCGCGTCGAATCGTGGGCGACTGCGGCTCGTCCGGCCCATTCTGGGTGCGGCGGCGGCCATGGCATTGGTCATCGGAGGTCTGACGGCGTTCTCCTACAATGCGAGTCCCGGTGATCCGCTGTGGCGGGTCAAGGAGGTCGTGTTCAGCGAGCAGGCCCAGTCCACGGTTGTCTCGCGTGCGGACAACGATCTGGAGCAGGCGCAGCAGCTCATCGCGCAGGGCAAGGCCGAGGAGGCCAAGCCGCTGATGGAGCGTGCGGCCGATAACGCGTCCCAGGTCAACGACTCCGGCAAGAAGGACAGTCTGACCGACCGCTGGCAGCAGCTGTACGCGGTGCTGCAGCAGAAGGCTCCCGAGGTCGCCAACTCCTTGGCGTCGATCGCCCCGGCCAGCACCACCACCAAGGTGCCGGTCGTGACGGCCACGTCGAATGCGCCGGTGCCGCCGGTGGTTCCGCCGACCAAGGCGGACGGCACGCCGTCGACGACCTTCGATCCGCGGTCGGCCGAGACTCCGCCCAGCCCGAATCCGGGCACCGGAGGCGGTGTTTCGACCGTGCCGGTCATTCCGCCGGTGACCACGCTGCCGTCCCTGCCGCAGGAAACCGAATCGCCGGTCGTGCCCCCGACCGGTGGCGGCGGGAACACGAGCGTGGCCGTTCCGACCGGAGGCAATACCGGTGGCGGCACGACTGGTGGTGGCGTGCAGCCGACCCAGCAGCCGACGGCCGAAAAGCCCTCGGCCGTGGTGCCTGTCATCCCGACGATCCTGCCGACCGGCGGCCCCGTCGTGCCGCCGGCCCCGGCGCCAGGAACGCACTAGCACACCCCGCTTCACCCGATCGTCGTGCGCCGGTCGGGTTTTCACGTCCGCGGGGCGGACCGAGCGTTCACGGCACATGCGAAAAGGGCCTGCATCCTTGGGATGCAGGCCCTTTTCGATGAATCAGACGTCGAACCCGTCGAATCCGTCGCCGTGCAATGCCTCGTTCATGGAAGCGTCCGCGTAACCGCGGCAGTAGTCCCAGGTGACGTAGGCCTCGGGCGTCGGGTCGTAGGCGGGCTCGTGCGGTCGCACCGTGCCGTCCACCAGCAGTTGGAGGAGGTTGGCGCGCAACATGTCCCAGTCGTGGTAATGATCCTGCCGGCAGTCCTCGCAGCTGACCACGAGACCGCGGATGCCGCGGTGGGCCAGCAGCGCCTCGTAGACCGCGAGGTCGGCGAGATCCTCTTCGACCGCTAGGCGCTCATGAGGATCCAGCGGCTCCCCCGGCTCGATGGCATCGAGCGCGGCCGACGGGTCGGAGGGGTCTCCGGCGAACGGATCCGGCGGCAAGCCAGGTGGTAGATGGTCACGCACAGTCCCACGGTACGCAGAACCACCCCCTGTGCGCCAGCGCTGAAGGGTATTTGCCCTCACTTCGCTGGTGGTGCGGCGCACAGTCTTGTCGCAAGCGGTCACGGTGTTGCCGGAACCGGGCGCGGGGGATGTCGTGGCTGCCGTCACAGTAATGGCACGGCGGGCAAATCGCAGCCGTTGTGGCCGTGCGGACACCGCGGTCGTGGCCCGGGAGACCCGGCCGTAAGCCCCGCTGACGGCGGGTCGGGCGCGGGTGCGGTCCGGAATTCGCGGACCGATACCATGGTTGACCAAAGGCCGGGTAGCAATCGCCGGCATTGCCATTCATCCACGCGTCCACCGGTGCCCGGTCCGGTGGATGTTGCCGAGGTCCAGGAGGGGTCGATCCGAATGAGCAGTCCCGTGACGGGCGAACGAAACGCTGGCCGCCCCCATACGGGCGGCGACGATCCCAACAAGATCGCCATGCTCGGCCTCACCTTCGACGACGTGCTGTTGTTGCCCGCCGCGTCGGATCTGATCCCGAGTTCGGTCGACACTTCGAGCAAGCTGACCCGTGACATCTCGCTGCGCACCCCGCTGGTGAGTTCGGCCATGGACACCGTCACCGAGGCGCGCATGGCCATCGCCATGGCGCGTGCGGGCGGTATGGGCGTGCTGCACCGCAATCTGTCGGTGGAGGCGCAGGCCGCGCAGGCCGAGACGGTGAAGCGGTCCGAGGCGGGCATGGTGACCGATCCGGTGACCTGCCGCCCCGATGACACGCTGGCCGAGGTCGACGCCATGTGTGCCCGCTTCCGCATCTCCGGTCTGCCGGTGGTGGATGAGCGCGGCATGCTGGTCGGCATCATCACCAACCGCGATATGCGGTTCGAGGTGGATCAGGATCGCAAGGTCGCCGAGGTGATGACCAAGGCGCCGCTGATCACCGCACAGGAGGGCGTCACCGCCGAGGCCGCGCTGGGCCTGCTGCGCCGCCACAAGATCGAGAAGCTCCCGATCGTGGACGGCAGCGGCAAGCTGCGCGGCCTCATCACGGTCAAGGACTTCGTCAAGACCGAGCAGTACCCGAACGCCACCAAGGACCGCGACGGCCGACTTCTCGTCGGCGCGGCCGTCGGTGTCGGCGAGGACGCGTGGGCGCGCGCCATGACGCTGGCCGAGGTCGGTGTGGACGTGCTCGTCGTGGACACCGCGCACGGTCACCAGTCGGGCGTGCTGCAGATGGTGTCCAAGGTCAAGGCCGAGGTCGGTGACCGGGTCCAGATCGTCGGCGGCAATATCGCGACCCGCGCCGGCGCGCTGGCGCTGGTCGAGGCGGGCGTGGACGCGGTGAAGGTGGGTGTGGGCCCCGGCTCCATCTGCACCACCCGCGTGGTCGCCGGTGTCGGCGCGCCGCAGATCACCGCGATCCTCGAGGCGGTCGCGGCCTGCAAGCCGCATGGTGTGCCGGTCATCGCCGACGGCGGTGTGCAGTACTCCGGTGACATCGCCAAGGCCATCGCGGCCGGCGCGTCGACCGTCATGCTGGGTTCGCTGCTGGCCGGTACGGCCGAGTCGCCGGGCGATCTGATTCTGGTGGGCGGCAAGCAGTTCAAGAGCTATCGCGGTATGGGTTCGCTGGGCGCCATGCAGGGTCGCGGCGAGGCCAAGTCGTACTCCAAGGACCGCTACTTCCAGGACGACGTGCTGTCGGAGAAGAAGCTGGTGCCCGAGGGCATCGAGGGCCGGGTGCCCTTCCGCGGCCCGCTGGATCAGGTCATCCACCAGCTGGTGGGCGGTCTGCGCGCGGCCATGGGCTACACCGGTTCGCAGAGCATCACCGATCTGCAGGCGGCGCAGTTCGTCCAGATCACGGCGGCGGGCCTGAAGGAGTCGCACCCGCACGACATCACCATGACCGTCGAGGCTCCCAACTACACCACCCGTTCATAGCCGGACATAACCGGCAAATACCAACGCCCACAGGGTTCGCGGCGCGTCTCGTTCTGGACTGAGTGGAGCGGGCGAGCGAAGCGGAGGAGCGGAGGGAGGAAGAGCCAGACCTCCAGCGCCGCGAGCCCGCCCGGAGCGACGCGGCGGGCATATCAGACACAGGAGGACTGACGATGCGCGATATGGTCGAGATCGGCATGGGCCGGACCGCCCGGCGCACCTACGAACTGGACGATATCGACATCGTTCCGTCCCGGCGGACCCGTTCGTCCAAGCAGGTGTCGCTGTCGTGGCAGCTGGACGCGTACCGCTTCGAGATCCCGTTCCTGGCGCACCCCACCGACGCGCTGGTGTCGCCGGAGTTCGCCATCGAGCTGGGCAAGGCCGGCGGTCTGGGCGTCATCAACGGTGAGGGCCTGTGGGCCCGGCACGCCGATGTGGCGGCGAAGATCCAGCAGCTGACAGAGGTCGGCGAGAAGCAGGGCACCGAGGCCGCGGTGGCGATGCTGCAGGAGCTGCACGCCGCGCCCATGCAGCCCGATCTGCTGGCCGCCGCGGTCGCGCAGGTGCGTGCCGCGGGTGTCACCACCGCGGTGCGGGTGAGCCCGCAGAACGCGCGGGCGCTGACCCCGGCGCTGGTGCAGGCGGGCATCGACCTGCTGGTGGTGCACGGCACCATCATCTCCGCCGAGCACGTGGGCGACGGCGAGCCGTTGAACCTCAAGACCTTCATCGCCGAGCTGGATGTGCCGGTGGTGGCGGGTGGCGTGTCCGATCACCGCACCGCGCTGCACCTGATGCGTACGGGCGCGGCGGGCGTCATCGTCGGCTACGGCTCCATGCAGGGCGCCACCACCACCGGTGAGGTGCTCGGCATCGGGGTGCCGATGGCGACCGCCATCGCCGACGCCGCGGCCGCGCGCCGCGACTACCTGGACGAGACCGGCGGCCGCTACGTGCACGTCATCGCCGACGGTGAGACGCTGACCTCCGGTCACATCGCCAAGGCCATCGCCTGTGGCGCGGACGCGGTCATGCTGGGTGTGCCACTGGCCATGGCGCGGGAGACCCCGGGCAACGGCTGGTACTGGCCGTCGGCTGCCGCGCACCCCTCGGTGCCGCGGGGCGCGGTGCTGCCGTACGCGGTCGACGAGGAGCGGGTTCCGCTGGATCAGGTGCTCAACGGTCCGTCGAACGACCCGTTCGGTTCGCTGAATCTGGTTGGCGGCCTGCGTCGTTCGATGGCCAAGACCGGTTACAGCGACCTGAAAGAGTTCCAGAAGGTCGGTTTGAACGTCCGCGGCTGAGCGGAGACCCTGTTCTCGCGCCCTTGTGCATTCATCCGAATGCGCAAGGGCGCG
>NZ_BAGC01000008.1 GCF_000308655.1 Nocardia niigatensis NBRC 100131
GGTCGACGTCACCTATCACGAGGTGACCGACGCCGACACGGTGTCGGTCCCGATCGGGCGGCCGGTCTTCAATACCGCGCTGTACGTGCTGGATTCACGCCTGCGACCGGTCGCGCCCGGCGTCGCGGGCGAGCTGTATCTCGCCGGTGACCAGCTGGCCATCGGCTATGTGGCCCGCCCGGACCTGACCGCCGACCGGTTCGTCGCCAACCCGTTCGGGCACGGTGCGCGCATGTACCGCACCGGCGACCTCGTGAAGTGGCGGGCCGACGGTGAACTGGAATATCTGGGCCGCACCGACTTCCAGGTGAAGCTGCGCGGTCTGCGCATCGAACTGGGCGAGATCGAGGCCGCGCTGCTGGCGCAGCCGGGCGTGACCCAGTCGGTCGTGGTGGTGCGCGCCGACGCGCAGGGCGGTGACCAGCTGGTCGGCTATGTGACCCGCGACCCCGCCGCGCAGGTCGACCCTACCCAGGTGAAAGTTGCGCTGGCGCAACTGCTCCCGGCCTACATGGTGCCCTCGTCGATCGCGGTGATGGACGCCTTC
This sequence comes from Nocardia niigatensis NBRC 100131, assembly GCF_000308655.1. Classification (GTDB taxonomy): domain Bacteria; phylum Actinomycetota; class Actinomycetes; order Mycobacteriales; family Mycobacteriaceae; genus Nocardia; species Nocardia niigatensis. The sequence continues at coordinate 548 of NZ_BAGC01000008.1, forward strand.
CCGCTCAATGCCTCCGGCAAGCTGGACCGCCGGGCCCTGCCCGCCCCGGTCTTCGAGCCCCGGCGTTTCCGCGCGCCGTCGACCCCGATCGAGGAGATCGTGGCGGGCGTCTTCACGGATCTGCTCGGCGCGGACCGGGTCGGCGCGGACGACGACTTCTTCGAACTCGGCGGCAATTCGCTGATCGCCACCCGCGCGGTCTCCCGGATCAACGAGGCCCTCGAGGCCACCGTCTCGGTGCGCGAACTCTTCGAGACCGCAACGGTTTCCGGGCTGGCCGCCCGGATCGTGCCGGGCGCCGCTGGTGGCGCCCGCCCGCCGCTGGTGGCGGGGGAGCGGCCGGCGCGGGTGCCGTTGTCGCTGGCCCAGCAGCGCATGTGGGTGCTCAACCAGCTGGATCCGGACTCCCCGGCCTACAACATCCCCATGGTCATCCGCCTCACCGGCACCCTCGACACGGCGGCGCTGGCCCGGGCCGCCGAGGACGTCCTGACCCGGCACGAGGTGCTGCGCACCCGCTACCCGGAATCGGTTCCCGGCGGCGCGCCGTACCAGGAGGTGCTCTCGGTCGCCGAGGCCCTCGCCGGCGGTCTCGAGATGGAGCGCGCCCGCGACATCGGCGCGCGGGTGCAGGAGCTCATCTACGCCGGATTCGATGTCGCGCACCAGGTTCCGGTGCGCATGCGACTACTCACCGGGGACGCGCCCGACGACTACCTGCTGATCCTGGTCGCCCATCACATCGCCGCCGACGGCGCTTCCTTCGCGCCGCTGGCCCGCGATCTCATGATCGCCTACACCGCGCGCGCGGCGGGGGAGACGCCCGGCTGGGCGCCGCTGCCCGTGCAGTACGCGGACTTCGCGCTGTGGCAGCACGCGGTGATCGGCTCGGACACCGACGAGAACTCCGTCGCCGCAGCACAATTGGACTACTGGCGGGACCAGCTCGCCGGCCTGCCCACGCGGCCGCTGCTGCCGCTGGACCGGCCGCGCCCGCCGGTGCCGTCCATGGCGGGCGCGCTGGTCGACTACGTGGTGCCCGCCGAGGTGCACGCCGAGCTGAATCGCATTGCGCGCCGCCATAATGCGTCGCTGTTCATGGTGATGCACGCGGCCGTCGCGGTCCTGCTGGCGCGACTGTCGGGCAGCCCGGACGTCGTCGTCGGCACGCCGATCGCGGGCCGCGGCGAGCAGGTGCTCGACGGCCTGGTCGGCATGTTCGTCAATACCCTCACCCTGCGCACGACGGTCGATCCCGCCGCGTCCTTCGACGATCTGGTGGCCGCCGCCCGGGAAACCGATCTGTCGGCCTTCGCCCACGCGGACGTCCCGTTCGAGCGCGTGGTGGAGGCGGCCGCGCCCGGCCGCGGCCAGGCCGATCCGCTGCTGCAGGTGGTACTGGCGTTGCAGCACAACGAGGTAGCGGAGCTGGAACTGCCCGGCCTGTCGGTCTCCGGTGTGGACGCGGCGCTCGAAGCCGCCAAGTTCGATCTGCAGATCGGCGTCGAGTCCGCGCCGAACGCCGCGGACGGCACGCCCGGTGACCTCATCGTCGTGTTCTCCTATGCCACCGAGCTGTTCGACGAATCCACGATCGAGGCCCTCGGCGCCCGCCTGGTGCGCATCCTGGCCGCGGTCGCCGGTGACTCGCATATGGCGGTGGGCGACCTCGACATTCCGAGTCCGGCCGAGCGCGCCGGCGTCCGCGCGCTGCCCGCACCCGCACCGGCGGTGACCACCGGCACCGCGCACGGCACCGCCCTGCCGCAGTCGCTCTCGGCCTCGGTCGAGGACGACCCTGACGGTCCGGCCCTGGTCTGGGGCGAGGAGGTGGTGTCCTACGGCGATCTCGACGCCCGCTCGTCGCGGCTGGCCCGGTTCCTGATCAGCCGTGGCTGCGGGCCCGGTACCGGTGTCGCCATGCGGCTGGATCGGGGAGCCGATCTGGCGGTGGCCACCTGGGCCGTGCTCAAGACCGGTGCGGCGGTGGTGCCGCTGGCCGGTCTGGACCGGCTGCCGCCCAGCGGCCTGGATGTGAAGGTGGGCCTGACCGCCGGGAAACCGGTCGCCGTGCCCGGCATCGACTGGCTCGCGCTGGACGATCCGGGGGTGGCCGCCGAGGTCGCCACCGAATCGGCCCGGCCGGTCACCTACGCGCACCGCATTCGCGCGCTGCGTGGCGACGACACCGCCTTCGCGGCACCGGGACGGGCCTCGCTGAGCTATGACGAGGTCGCGGCCATGGTGGATCGGGTGCGCGCCGGTTCCGAGCTGACCTTCGAATCACGCACCTACTGGTCCGGATCGGCGGATCACCCGTTCACCCTCCTCGAACCGATCGCCGCGGGCGGCGTCGGGGCGTCGATGGTCCTGGCGGAGGCCGGCGCCGATCTCACCGAGACGCTCGCCGACGAATGGGTCACCCACCTGTTCGCCGACCGCGCCCGGCTGGACGGGGCCGACCCGGCGGAACTGGACGATCTCACCGCCCTCGTGGTGGACGGCCTGCCCGTCCCCGCCCGGTGGTCGGGTCTCACCGTCGTCGCCGTCCCGGGGGCCGCCGGCCCCCGCTGAGCCCCTGGTGAGCGGCCCGGAGTGGCCCTCCCGCCCGCAGGACTGAATACTCCTTGGGGAAGCGCGCGTGACCGGTCCCTCCGCGGGGGCCGACAGCCCTGCCACCAGCGGGGTCGAGTAACGCGGCCTGCGTGAACCCGATGAACAATGTCGGTGCACGCGGCGGTATGGGCAATGACGGACAGGATGAGGACAGGCTGCATGATTCGGGTGGTCGGCGACCGGAAGATCGAGTTCGTGGCGGTGGCGGCATGACCCGCACGGCTCGCGTACGTCCCACCCGGACCCGCCGTGGACCCCATATTCCGACACTGCCGCAGCTGCTGGCGACCGCGGTGGAGGCCAATCCGGGGGGCCTCGCCGTCACGGTCGCCGATGCCGACGCCACCCTGGTCGGCCTGAGCTACGCCGAACTCGACGAGCGGTCGAACCGGCTGGCCCGCCTGCTCATCACCCGCGGCATCGGCCCGGAGGATCTGGTGGCGGTCGGCATCCGCCGCTCGCTGGAGTCGGTGGTGGCGGTGTGGGCGGTCGCCAAGACCGGTGCGGGCTTCGTCCCCGTCGACCCCAACTATCCCGCCGATCGCGTGCAGCACATGATCTCGGACTCGCGGGCCGTGCTGGGCCTGACCGTGGCCGACACCCGTGAGGTCCTGCCGACCACGCTGCCGTGGCTGGAGCTGGACACCGAGGAGATCGCGGCCGCCGCGCAGGGGTATCCGGCCGAACCGGTCACCAATGCCGACCGGGCGCGCCCGCTGCGGGCCGAGCATCCGGCCTACGCCATCTACACCTCGGGATCGACCGGCCTGCCCAAGGGCGTGGTCGTCACCCACACCGGCCTGGCCGCGCTGACCGCGGAGATGCGCGAGCGCTTCGGCATCGGCCCGGAGTCGCGGGTGCTGCAGGTCGCCACCCCCTCCTTCGACGCCTCGATCATGGAACTGCTGATGGCCATCGGCGCGGCCGCGACCATGGTGGTCGCGGTGCCCGAGGTGTACGGCGGCGACGAACTGGGCCGACTGATCGCCCGGGAGCGGGTGACCCACGGCCTGATCACGCCGTCGGTGCTGGCCTCGCTGGATCCGGATCAGCTCACCACCATGGAGGCCATTGCCGGTGGCGGCGAGGCCATTTCGGCCGAGCTGGTGCGTCGCTGGTCCGGCGACGCGTCCGGTCGCCGCCGCTTCCACAACGCCTACGGCCCGACCGAGGCGACCATCGCCACCAATATCTCCGACCCGCTGTCCCCGGACCGGCCGGTCACCATCGGCGCCCCCATCCGCGGCGCCGGCGCGTACGTGCTGGACGAATGGCTGCGGCCGGTGCCGGTCGGCGCCCCGGGCGAGCTGTACATCGCCGGTGCGCTGCTGGCGCGCGGGTATCATGCCCGGCCCGAACTGACCGCGGCCCGCTTCGTCGCGAACCCGTTCGACGGGGCCGCGGGCGCGCGGCTGTACCGCACCGGTGACCTGGTGCGCGCCAATGCCGCCGGTGAGCTGGAGTATGTGGGCCGCAACGACTTCCAGGTGAAGATCCGCGGCCTGCGCATCGAGCTGGGCGAGATCGACGCGGTGCTCGCCGGGCACGAGTCGGTCGACTTCGCGGTCACCGTCGGCCATGAGGTGAACGGCCGCGCCACCGCGCTGGTCTCGTATGTGCATGCGGCCCCGGGCTTCTCGGTGGACACCGCGGTGCTGTCGGAGCTGGCCGAGCGGACCCTGCCCGCGCACATGGTGCCCGCCACCATCATCGAGCTCGACGCCATTCCGCTGACGCCCGCGGGCAAGCTGGATCGCCGCGCGCTGCCCGAGCCGGAACTCGAGGTCACCGAGTACCGCGCGCCCGAGACCGCGGCCCAGCGGGCGGTGGCCGAGGTCATCGCCGAGGTGCTGCGCCTGGATCGGGTCGGCCTCGACGACGACTTCTTCACGCTCGGCGTGGATTCCATCACCGCCATCCAGATCGTGTCCCGGGCGCGCGCCCGGGGGCTGGGCTTCAAGCCCAAGGAGATGTTCGCCGCCCGCACCGTGGCCGCGCTGGCCGAGGTCGCGGTGCCGGTCGACAATGCCTCCGCCACCGAGGAACTCGCGACCGGGCCGCTGGTCGAGTTGTCCGCCGAGGACGAGGCGCGGCTGCGCGAGCGCTACCCGAACCTGTCGGAGGTGTGGCCGCTCACCCCGCTGCAGACCGGCATGCTGTTCCACGCGCGGCTGGCCGAATCCTCCGTCGACGCCTACATGGTGCAGTTCGCCCTCGATCTGGCCGGTGAGATCGACGTGCCGCGTGTGCACGCCGCCGCCCGCGCGATGCTGGACCGGCACGTCAACCTGCGGGTGGTCTTCGCCGAGGACAGCGCCGGCACGCCGCTGCAGGTCGTCCTCGACGACGTCGAACTGCCCTGGCAGTACCTGGATCTCAGTGATCGGGTGCCCGCCGAGGCGCTGGCCGAGGTCGACCGCCTGATGGCCTTCGAGGTGGCCCGCCACTTCGACATGGGCGCCGGGCCGCTGCTGCGGGTGGCGCTCTACCGCACCGCCGCCGACCGCTACCGGGTGTGTGTCACCAGCCACCACATCCTCATCGACGGCTGGTCCATGCCGTTGCTCATCCAGGACATGCTGCTGCTGTACGCGGCCGGCGGCGACGCCGCGCACATTCCGGCGGTGCGGCCCTACCGCGACTACCTGGCCTGGCTGGCCGCCCGCGACCACGGCGCGGCCCGCGAGGCGTGGCGCGAGACCCTCGACGGTTTCACCGAGCCGACACCGCTCGCCGCCGTCGACCCCTCGCGCGAGATCACCTCCGGCATCGGCGAAGTCACCTTCCAGCTGTCCGAGGACGACACCGCCGCGCTGACCAAGATCGCGCACGAGGCGGGTGTCACCCTCAATACCGTCGTGCAGGCGGCGTGGGGTCTGCTCATCGGCCGCAGCACCGACCGTGACGACGTGGTCTTCGGCGCCACCGTGTCCGGTCGTCCGCCGCAGCTGGCGGGCATCGAGACCATGATCGGCCTGTTCCTCAACGCCATCCCGGTGCGGGTGCGGCTGCATCCCGGCAGCACGCTCACCGAGGTGCTGCGGGACCTGCAGCACGAGCAGGCCGCGCTGCTCGACCACCACCACGTCGGGCTGGGCGAGATCCAGGAGATCGCCGGAGTCGACGGGCTTTTCGACTCCCTCGTGGTGTTCGCCTCCTTCCCGGTGGACGAGGAATCCCTCGACGACGCCGCCGCGCCCATCGATGGCGCCGGCATCCTCGGCGCGTCCGCGACCAACGGCACCCACTACCCGCTCACCGTCATGGTGCAGCCGCGTGGCAAGGGTCTCGGCTTCGGCGTGAAGTACCTGCGCGACCTCTTCACGGAGGACGCGGCACAGGCCATCGCGCAACGGCTTTCGGCGCTGCTGTCCCGCATCGCCGCCGATCCGCGGGCGCGGGTGTCCGCGGTGGACGCGCTGCTCGACGGCGAACGCCGCGAACTGGCGGCCGTCAACGCCACCGACGTGCCGGAGCTGCTGGACGATTCGACGCTGCTCACCCTGTTCGACGCCCAGGTGGCGCGGACCCCGGACGCCCCGGCCGTCCACTTCGGCCGCACCACCCTGACCTACGCCGAGCTCGACGCCCGCTCCCGCCGCCTCGCGCAGGAACTCACCCTGCGCGGCGTGGGCGCGGAATCCCGGGTGGCCGTGGCCATGCGGCGCGGCATCGACCTGGTGGTCGCCATCTACGCGGTGCTGCGCTCCGGCGGCGCGTACGTGCCGGTGGATCCCGACCACCCGGCCGAGCGCAACGAGTACGTGCTCGCGGGCTCCGCGCCGGTGTGCGTGCTCACCCGCGCCGCCGACGACTTCGAAACCGCCTCCGGCGTACCGCTGTTCTTCGTGGACGCCCTCGCGGGCGCGGACCCGTTCGTGGAGGTAGCCCCCGCGGGCGTGCGCCCGGACAACGCCGCGTACGTCATCTACACCTCCGGCTCCACCGGCCGCCCCAAGGGCGTGGTCATCACGCACCGGCAGATGGCCAACCAGTTCCGCTGGGCCCAGCGCACCTACCCGCATCGCGCGGGCGACGTGGTGCTGCACAAGACGCCCATCACCTTCGACATCTCCACCTGGGAGCTGTTCTGGCCGCTGCAGACCGGCGCGGCCGTGGTGGTGGCCGAGCCCGACGGGCACCGTGACCCGGCCTACATCGCGCGGATGATCGACGAATACGCCGTCACCTCCGTGCATTTCGTGCCGTCCATGCTCGACGCCTACCTCGACGGCGCGGCCCGGCGGCACCCCTCGCTGCGCTGGGTGTTCGCCGCCGGTGAGGCGCTCACGGCGGAGAGCGCCGCGAAATTCACCGCCGCGCTGCCGGATACCGAACTGGTGAACTGGTACGGCCCGGCCGAGGCCACCGTGGTCACCGCCCACCCGGCCGAGCGCGCCCACGGCGGCGCGGTGCCGATCGGCAGCCCCGTCGCCAATACCCGTGTGCTGGTGCTGGACCGGCAGCTGCGGCCGGTGCCGTTCGGCGCGGCCGGCGAACTCTATGTCGCCGGTGTGCAATTGGCGCGCGGCTACCTCGGCGCGCCCGCGCTGACCGCCGAGCGCTTCGTCGCCCACGAGGCCGGGCAGCGGCTCTACCGCACCGGCGACGTCGTCCGCTGGATCCATGACGGCGTCTCGCACGCCCTGGAATACCTGGGCCGCAGCGACTTCCAGGTGAAGTTGCGCGGTCAGCGCATCGAGTTGGGTGAGATCGAGACCGTCCTGCTCGGCCACGCGGCCGTGCACCGCGCCGCCGTCTCCCTGGTCCGCGGCGCCGGCGGCGACCGTCTTGTCGCCTACCTGGTGCTCGAGGACAGCGCGCAGGTCACCGACGCCGAACTGCTCTCGCACACCCGCGAATCCGTGCCGTCCTACATGGTGCCCTCGGCCGTGGTGCGGCTGGACGCCATGCCGCTCAACGCCTCCGGCAAGCTGGACCGCAAGGCGCTGCCGGTGCCGCAGTTCCAGGCTCGCGAGTACCGCGAGCCCGCCACCGCCGCCGAGCGCACGGTGGCCGAGGTCTTCGCGGCCGTGCTGCACCTGGACCGGGTGGGCGCGGACGACGACTTCTTCGAGCTGGGCGGCAACTCGCTCAACGCCACCCGGGTGGTCGCGCGGCTGGGCGCCGCGGTCGGCGGCCGGGTGCCGGTGCGTGCCCTGTTCGAGGCGCCCACCGTCGCCGAACTCGCGAATTCGCTGGGCGCGCTGGATGATACGGCCGTCGCACCGCTGCGGCCGATGCCGCGGCCGGAGCTGGTGCCGCTGTCCTACGCGCAGCAGCGCATGTGGTTCCTCAACCGCCTCGACACCGAGGCCGCCACCTACAACCTGCCCATCGCACTGCGCGTCACCGGCCCGCTGGACGTGCCCGCGCTGCGCGCCGCCGTGGCCGACCTGGTCGCCCGGCACGAGGTGCTGCGCACCTACTATCCCGAGCACGAGGGCGTCGGCCACCAGTTGATCCTGGACGTCCACGCGCCCGACGCCATGCCGTCGCTGCCGGTCGTCCCGGTCACCGAAGCCGAAGTGGCACAGGTGGTCTCGGAGATCGCCTTCGCGCCCTTCGACGTGACCACCGCCCCGCCGCTGCGGCTGCGGCTGCTGCGTCTGGACGCCGAGGACCACGTGCTGGTCTGCGTGGTCCACCACATCGCCGGTGACGGCTTCTCCGGCGGCCCGCTCACCCGCGACCTGATGACCGCCTACTTCGGCCGCATGCAGGGGCAGGAACCGTCGTGGGCCCCGCTGCCCGTGCAGTACGCCGACTACGCGCTGTGGCAGCGCGAAAGCCTCGGCGACGAGCACGATTCCGGCTCGCTGCTGGCCCGCCAGTTCGACTACTGGCGCTCCGCCCTGGCCGGCCTGCCCGATCAGCTGGAGCTGCCGACCGACCGGCCCCGGCCGGCGGTGGCCTCCGGGCGCGGCGCGGTGCACGCCTTCGATATCGACCCGCATGTGCACGGCGCCCTGAACCGGGTTGCGCAGCAGCACAATACGACGCTGTTCATGGTGCTGCACACCGCCTTCGCGGTACTGCTGGCGCGCGTCACCGGCACCCGCGACATCGCCATCGGCGCGCCCATCGCGGGCCGCGGCGAGGCCGACCTGGACAACCTGATCGGCATGTTCGTCAACACCCTGGTGCTGCGCACCCGGGTGGACCCGAACAACAGCTTCGCCGAACTGCTCGCCGCCGTGCGGCAGACCGACCTGGCCGCCTTCGAGCACGCCGACGCGCCGTTCGAACGCATTGTGGAACTGCTGGATCCGCCGCGCTCGCAGGCCCGGCACCCGCTGTTCCAGGTGTCGCTGACCGTGCAGAACATGACCCCGGCCGTATTCGAACTGCCCGGCGTCACCGTCTCCGACGTCGACCTGACCGTGCCGGTCGCCAAGTTCGACCTGGACCTGACCCTGGTGGAGCGCACCACCGCCGACGGTGTGGCACAGGGCATCTCGGCGGCGTTCACCTACGCCACCGACCTGTTCGACCCGGAGTCCCTGGACCGCCTGGCCGAGCGCCTGCGCCGCACCCTGGTCGCGGTGGCCACCCATCCGGAGCGGGCCGTCGGCGACTTCGACCTGCTGGCCGTCGACGAACGGCAGCGGGTGCTGGCGGACTGGAACGCCACCACCGTCGACATCGCCGCCGGGCAGCCCCGCGCCGCCACCACGACCCTGGTGTCGCTGTTCGAGACCCAGGCGCTGCGCACCCCCGGCGAGGTCGCCCTGGTCCAGGATGGCGAGCGGCTCACCTACGCCGAGTTCTCGGCCCGCGTCCACCGCCTGGCCCGGCGCCTCATCGCCGAGGGCGTCGGACCGGAATCCCTGGTGGCCCTGCACATCCGGCGTTCGCTGGACTTCGTGACCGCGGTCTACGCCGTGCTGGCCGCCGGTGGCGCGTACGTGCCGCTGGACCCGGACCAGCCCGCCGAGCGCATCGCGCACGTGCTGGACACCGCGAACCCCGTCCGCGTGCTCACCACCTCCCGCGACGCCTTCGACGCGGGCGCGCACCCGGTGCTCGAGGTCGACACCGCGATCCTCGCCGGATACGCCGACCACCCGGTCATCGACGTGGAACGCCGGGCGCCGCTGCGCCCGGAGAACACCGCCTACGTCATCTTCACCTCGGGCTCGACCGGCCGCCCCAAGGGCGTGGCGGTGCCGCACGCGGCGGCCGTGAACCAGATCCGCTGGATCACCGCCGAGTACGGGCTCGACGGCGACGACATCGTGCTGTTCAAGACCCCGGCCACCTTCGACGTGTCGGTGTGGGAACTGTTCGGCCCCTTGGCCACCGGCGGCCGCATGGTCGTCGCCACGCCCGACGGGCACCGCGACCCCCTGTATCTGGCCGATGTCATAGCCGCCGAACGGGTCACCCTCACCTCGTTCGTGCCGTCCATGCTGCGCGCCTTCTCGGCGGCCGCCGATCCCACGCTGCTGGGCTCGCTGCGGGCGCTGCTGGTGGCGGGTGAGGCGTTCACCTCCGACGCCGTCGACGCCTTCCGCGCGATCAGCCCGGCCGCACTGCACAACCTGTACGGCCCCACCGAATTCACCGTGCACGCCACCTACGCGCCGGTCGCCGCCGACGTCTCCGGCGCCGTGCCGATCGGCGGCCCGGTCTGGAACTCCCGTGCCTACGTGCTGGATTCCCGCCTGCACCCGGTCGCCCCCGGCCTGGTGGGCGAGCTGTACCTGGCGGGCGCTCAGCTGGCCCGCGGCTATGTCGGCCGCCCCGACCTGACCGCGGATCGCTTCGTGGCCAGCCCCTTCCGTCGCGGCGAGCGCATGTATCGCACCGGCGACCTGGTGCGGTGGAACGCCGACGGCAAGCTGGTCTACCTGGGCCGCACCGACTTCCAGGTGAAGCTGCGCGGCCTGCGCATCGAGCTCGGCGAGATCGAGGCCGCGCTCACCTCGCACGCCGCCGTGGACCAGGCCGTCGTGGTGATGCGGTCCGACTCGGACCGCGGCGACCAGCTCGTGGGCTACGTGGTTCCAGAGAGGGAGCGAAGCGAAGGCCAAATAGACACCGCCGCGCTCAAGGCTCATCTGGCGGCCAGGCTGCCGTCCTACATGGTGCCCGCCGCCCTGGTGGTGCTGGACGCCATGCCGGTCAACGCCAACGGCAAGCTGGACCGGAAGGCGCTGCCCGCACCGGAATTCGAGGCGCGCGAGTTCCGTGCGCCGGTGTCCCCGGTCGAGCAGACCGTCGCCACCGTCTTCGCCGAGACCCTCGGCCTCGGCCACCCGGTCGGTCGCGACGACGACTTCTTCGCGCTCGGCGGCAACTCGCTGGTCGCCACCCAGGTGGTCGCCCGCCTCGGCGCGGCCCTCGACACCCGCGTCCCGGTGCGGATCCTCTTCGACGCGCCGTCGGTGGCGGCGCTGGCCGCCGCCCTCGAATCGGCCACCGGCACCGGCCGCCGCGCCCTGGTGGCCGGTCCGCGCCCGGAGCGCATTCCGCTGTCCCCGGCGCAGCAGCGCATGTGGTTCCTCAACCGCTTCGACACCGAGTCGGCCGCCTACAACATTCCCGCCGCGGTCCGGCTCACCGGCGCCCTGGACGTGGACGCCCTGCGCGCGGCGGTCTCGGATGTGGTTGCCCGCCACGAGATCCTGCGCACCATCTACCCCGAGACCGAAGACGGTCCGGTGCAGGTCGTGCTCCCCGTCACCCAGGCGACGCCCGAACTCGAGGTCCGCGCCGTCACCTCCGAGCAGGTCGCGAAAGCGGTGCTCGAGGTGGCGTCGCACCTGTTCGACGTCACCACCGAGGTGCCGCTGCGCATCGCCCTGTTCGAGATCACCGACGCCCCAGGCGAATACGTGCTGGCCCTGGTGATCCACCACATCTCCGGCGACGGCTCCTCAGTGACGCCGCTGACCCGGGACCTCATGGTGGCCTACGCCGCCCGGTCCCTGGCTCTGGAACCGGCCTGGCAGCCGCTGCCGGTCCAGTACGCCGACTACGCCATCTGGCAGCGCGAACTGCTCGGCGACGAGCACGATCCGGAATCGGTGGCCGCCGCCCAGATCGGGTACTGGCAGCAGGCGCTGGCCGGCCTGCCCGACCAGCTGGACCTGCCGTCGGACCGGCCGCGACCGGCCGTGCAGTCCTTCCACGGCGGCAAGGTCGAGCTGAACATCGACGCCGCCGCCCACCGCGCGCTGGTGGACCTGGCCCGCGCCGAGGGCGCGACCCTGTTCATGGTCGTGCACACCGCGCTGGCCGTGCTGCTGGCCCGCCTCTCCGGCACCGACGACATCGCCATCGGCACCCCGATCGCGGGCCGCGGCGAGGCCGAGCTGGACGACCTCATCGGCATGTTCGTCAACACCCTGGTCTTCCGCACCCGGGTGGACGCGGGCGCGAGCTTCACCGACCTGCTCGCCCGGCAGCGCGAGACCGATCTCGCCGCCTTCGCGCACGCCGACGTGCCGTTCGAGCGCCTGGTCGAGGTGCTCAACCCGGTGCGCTCCACGGCCCGCCACCCGCTGTTCCAGGTGGGCCTGTCGTTCCAGAACCACAGCCAGGCCGGGCTGGAACTGCCGGAGCTGACCGTCGCGGGCCTCGACATCGACACCGAGCTGTCGCAGTTCGACCTGCACCTCATCGCCGCCGACCGCTACAGCGAAACCGGCGAGCCCGCAGGGATTCTCGGACACTTCACCTACGCGACGGCCCTGTTCGACCAGGGCACCGTCGAAGGGTTCGTCGAACGCTTCGTGCGACTGCTGAGCAGCGTCGCCGCCGCGCCCGCCACCCCGGTGGGCGAGGTGGAACTGCTCGCGGCCGACGAGCGGGCGCGAATCCTGCAGGGCTGGAACGACACCCGGCACGAGGTCGACACCCGCGCCACGCTGGCGTCCCTGCTCGACCGGACCGCGCGCGAGCACGCCGGACGGACCGCCCTGGTCGCCGACGGCGAGGGCGAACTGACCTACGCCGAACTCGCGCAGCGCGTGAATCGCCTGGCCCGCCGCCTGATCTCGCTGGGCGTCGGCCCCGAGTCCCGCGTGGCGCTGGCCCTGCGGCGCTCGACCGACCTGGTGGTCGCCATGTACGCGGTCACCGCGGCGGGCGGCGCGTACGTGCCCGTGGATCCGGATCAGCCTGCCGAGCGCACCGGCCACATCCTGGAGTCGGCCGCGCCGGTGTGCGTCCTCACCACCGCCGCGACCGGTTTCACGACCGGCCTCGCGCCGCTGGTCCGAATGGACGAGCCGGCAACGGATTCGGTCCCCGCCGGGCCGATCACCGACGCCGAGCGGGTCGCGCCGCTGCGCCCGGAGAACACCGCCTACGTCATCTTCACCTCCGGCTCGACCGGCCGCCCCAAGGGCGTGGCCGTGCCGCACGCGGCGATCGTCAACCAGTTGCTGTGGAAGACGGCCGAATTCGACCTGGGCGTCGATGACGCGGTGCTGCTCAAGACGGCGTCCACGTTCGACCTGTCGGTATGGGAATTCTGGTCCGCCGCAGTCTCGGGCGGCCGCCTGGTCATCGCCGAGCCCGAGGGCCACCGCGACCCGGTGTACCTGAACGCGCTCATGGCGCGCGCGGCCGTGACCGTGCTGCACACGGTGCCGTCCATGCTGGACGCGCTACTGGCCGAATCGAATTCGGCCGCCGGACTGGGCGCGCTGCGGCGCGTGCTGGCCATCGGCGAGGCCCTGCCCGGGACGCTGGCACAGCGGTTCCGCACCGCCTTCCCGGCGGTCGGCCTGTTCAACCTGTACGGCCCGACCGAGGCCGCGGTGTCCATCACCAACCATGAGGTCACCGCTGCCGACCGCGTCTCGGTGCCGATCGGCGCACCCGAATGGAACAGCCGCGTCTACGTGCTCGACGCCCGGCTGCGTCCGGTGCCCGCCGGGGTGCCGGGCGAGTTGTACCTCGCCGGTGCGCAGCTGGCGCGCGGCTACTTCGGCCGTCCGGACCTGACCGCGGATCGCTTCGTGGCCGACCCGTTCGCTGTCGGGGAGCGGATGTACCGGACCGGTGACCTGGTGGCCTGGAACGCGATCGGTGAGCTGGAGTACCGGGGCCGTACCGACTTCCAGGTGAAGATCCGTGGTTTCCGTATCGAGCTCGGCGAGATCGAGGCGGCGCTGCTGGCGCTGCCGGAGATCGCGCAGACCGCGGTGCTGGCCAAGACCGACGCCAAGACCGGTGACCGGCTGGTGGCCTACCTGGTGCCGTCCGGCTCGGGTGTCGATGTGCCGCTGGTGAAGTCGGCCCTGTCGGCGGCGCTGCCGTCATACATGGTCCCCGCCGCCTTCGTTGTTCTCGACGCCCTGCCGCTGAACGTCAACGGCAAGCTGGACCGCACCGCGCTGCCCGACCCCGCCTTCGAGGCGGCCGTCTTCCGGGCCCCGGCCACCGCGCTGGAACAGACCGTGGCGGAGGTCTTCGCCGACGTCCTCGGTCTCGAGCGGGTCGGCGCGGACGACGACTTCTTCACCCTCGGCGGCAACTCGCTGCTGGCCACCCAGGTGGCGAGCCGGCTGCGCACCCTGACCGGCGCCGAGGTCCGGGTCGCGTGGTTCTTCACCGCGCCGACCGTGGCCGGACTCGGCGCGCAGATCCTGGCCGCGCTCGAGGGCGAGCACGACTTCGACTCCAATTCCGAAGCGGGCCTGCAGGTCGTGCTGCCGATTCGGGCCACGGGCACCCGGACACCGCTCTTCTGCGCCCCGCCCATGTCCGGAATGTCGTGGTGCTACGCCGGTCTGGCGCGCTTCCTCCCCGAGGACCAGCCGCTGCTCGGCCTGCAGTCGCCCGCCCTCACCGAGGCCGACTACGACCCGGCCGACCTGGCCGACGTCGCCCGCCGCTACGCCGCCGAAATGCGTGCGATCCAGCCGGAGGGCCCCTACCGGGTGCTCGGCTACTCGCTCGGCGGCATCCTGGCCTACGCCATCGCCACCGAACTGCAGGCCGCCGGCCAGCAGGTCGACCTGGTCGCCATCCTGGACTCCTACCCGGAATCCAAGTCCGACTTCCGGACCTCGATCCTGGACGAGTTCGCCACCATCGGCGTCGGCCCCGACGCCTTCCCCGACGGCGACCTGCTGAACCTGAGCGAGGAGGCGCTCATCGCGCTGCACGGCGCGGTGCCGCCGGACCTCGGGGTCCTCACCCTGGACCGCCTGCGCCGCATCTACCGCGGCGCGGTGCGCAGCCTCGAACTCGAATCGCAGTATCGGCCGCGGCATTTCGACGGCCGCGTCGAACTGTTCCGGGCCGAGTTCCTGAGCGCCGGTGTCCCGCAGTCGAAGTCGTCCGCCGACTGGCGGCCCTACGTCAGCGGGACCGTGGGCGAGCACCCGGTGCCCGGCACCCACCAGATGATGACCACGGCCGAGACCCTCGCCGTGATCGGACCGGTGCTGGCCGGCCTCATCGATCAGGCGGACACCGCACCGGCCGAACCGGCCGCCCCGATCGGCGGCGCCACCGCCGCCGCGCCGACCGGGACCCTGCCCGAACTCATGACCGCGGCGGTCGAGGCGAATCCGGACGGCGCGGCCGTGATCATCCGCGGCCGGGCCTTCACCTACGCTCAGCTCGACGCCGAATCCTCGCGCCTGGCCCGGGTTCTCATCGACGAGGGCGTCGGTCCCGGCACCCGGGTGGCCGTGGCGCTGCCCCGCTCGGTCGCGCTCATCCTCGCGGTGTGGGCCGTCGCCAAATCCGGTGCCACCGTGCTGCCGGTGGACCCGGCCACCGGCGACACCGCGGTGATCGACCACCGGACCACGCACGGCCTGACCCTCAGTTCCGCGGTGGCCGCGCTGCCGGCGCTGGGCGATGGCGGTGCCTGGCTCGTGGTCGACGACCCGCGCGTGGGCGCGGACGTCGAATCCCGTTCGGCCGCACCGGTCGCCGACTCGGACCGCCGCGCACCCGTCGAGCCCGGCCACGCGTCCTGGATCGAACAGGCCGCCGACGGCTCCGGCGAGGTGGTGCTCACGCAGGCGGACCTGCACGCCATCGCCACCCGGACGCTGTCCTTCGGCCTGCGCGACGACGCGCGGGGGCTCTATCTCGCGGAGGCCGGTTCGAGCCTGTCGCCGCTGGAACCGCTGCTGCCGCTCGGCGCCGCCGCGGCCCTGGTGGTCGCGCAGCACCGGGACTACGCGTCCGGCGAACTCGCCGAACTGCTCACCCGCGAATCGGTGACCCACCTGGTCCTCGCCGCGCCGGTGCGGGACGCGCTGTCCCCGGCGGTCCCGGCGGGCGTGCGGGTCATCGCCGCCGAGGACCTGCGGACCCGGCTCACCACCGGGGCCGCCACCAGCGGCTCCGCGTTCACCGGTGCCGAGCAGGCCTGCGCCCCGAGCGAATCGGCGTCCGCCCCGAGCGAATCGGCCTCCGCCACAGGCCAGTCCGAGGAGCTCGAGATCGACTGGGCCACCACCGCGGTACTCCCGGTGATCCGGCCGGAGGATCTCGAACGGTCGGTGAAGCTGCACGATCCGGAACAGCCCGCCGACGCCGAATCGGTCCGGGAGCCCGAGCCCGACATCGCGTTCCGGCTGGACGCGACCCCGGAGCCGGAGCGCCGGGCCGACCCCGCCACGCCGGAGGACGAGGTGACGACCGCGCCCGCGGCGCCGACCGCGCCCGCGACCACCGCGCCGAACGCATCCGAATCCACCGCGTCCGCGCACGCCACCCCGTCCGAGCCGAAGCGCATGACCGTCGAGACGCCGGTCATGGGCCCGAGACTCAGTGCGGTGGGCGAGGTTTCGCCGCTGCCCGCGGGCGCCATGAGCCTGCTCGAGGTGGAACCGTCCGGCGTGTGGGTCCGGGCCATCACCCTCGACATCGCCGCCGGCATCTCCGGCACCCGGGTGCGCCGTTCGGTCGCCGGGCTGCTGGACCGGCATCCGGGCCTGTGGGCGCGGTTGCGTCGCAACGGCGACGCGGTGGCGCTCGACATTCCGTCGGCCCAGCCGCGCGGCGCCGCCGTCGTCTGGCAGATCGACCCCAACCTCGAGGCGGTCGGCGACCCCATCGAGGCCGTGATCCACGCCGCCGCCGCCGAATTGGACCCCGAGAAGGGGTACAACATGCGGTTCGTGCTGGTGGAGAACGTCGCGGGCGGTCCGGCGGAGGACCCGGAGGACCGGCCTGCCGCCGTGCTCGTCGTGGTCGCCAACGGCCTGGTCGTGGACGACGCCTCCTGGCGCACCGTCATCGAGGACCTCACCGCCTCCTGGTCCGGCGGCCACGCCACCCCGCCCAGCGCGGATGCCCACCCGCTCGGCATCGCCCGCGCGCTGGCCGCCCGCGCCATGGACGCCGACACCGTCGACGAATTGGACTGGTGGCGCGACCGGCTCGCCGACGTCGCGGAGGGGCTGTCGCCGGAGCACGTGCTCGGCGACGCCGATTCCGGGGCCCGCGGCCGGGTCTCGGTGTCCATCACCGGCGAGGGCGCGGCGGCCGTCGACGGCGTGGCCCGCCGCTACGGCGCCAGCATCGACCACGTGCTGCTGGCGGCCCTGGCCGCCACCCTGCTCGACCCGGCCGCCGAAACCCTGCGCGACACACTGGGTTCGGTGGTCCGGCTGATCGCAGACGGGCGCACCCCCGGCGATCCGGCCGGACTGCGCACGGTCGGCGCGTTCAGCACCACCTACCCGTTCCCGCTGCGGCTGGACGGCCTCGACCTCGCCGAGGTGCGGGCCGGCGGCCCGGCGGCGGGCGCGGTCATCGAGCAGATCCGCGACCGGTCCCGCGAAGTGCCTTCGCAGGGTGTCGGTTTCGGGCTGCTGCGGCACCTGAACCCGGAAACGGTGGCGGAGATCGCGGCACTTCCGGTGGGCCGCATCGGTTTCCGCTACCGCGACCTGCGCCCGGCCCGGGTCTACCCGGAACCGGTCGCCGACGACCTGTACCTGGACATCACCGTCGACACCACCCAGGACGGCCTCATCGCCCGCTTCGACTTCGTCGGCACGGTGCTGGGGCTGGACCAGGTCAAACAGCTGGTCGAGGGCTGGGTGCAGGCACTGGGCGGACTCGCCGAGCACGGACGCTGACACCCTCCGCTGTCCGCCGGCCACCGGCGGACAGCGGAGCGGCCAGGGAACACTTCACATATCCGACGCGCGGCGGGCCGATCGAGACCGCCGCGCGATCGACCCGTAACATTGGGCGCTGTCGCGGCGATGGGATAGGCCATATGGCCTATCGGGTTCCAGAGAACCGGATAACCCGGCCGCGGGTCGCCGACCAGCTGAATTCGACGCGAGATGAAGGTGCGAAACATTGATTCGTCGACATGTCCGGAGCGGGCGGCGCGGGGTGCGAGCCGCGGCCTTCCTCGCTGCCACGGCGGTTCTGACCGGTCTCATGACCGGCGTCGGTGGCGGCTCGGCCTCCGCTGACCCGATCATCGACGGCAAGAAGCTGCTGGCCGACCCGGTCTCGGCGGACGGTTCGAAGATCACCAAGGCCGAGATGAAGGACGACCGGAACATCCGGCTCTACGTCTACTCCGCGGCCATGGGCGCCACCTACCCGGTCGACGTGCAGCGGCCCGCCGACGCCTCGGTGCCGCGCCCGACCCTGTACCTGCTCAACGGCGCGGGCGGCGGTCAGGACGACGCCTCCTGGGTCAAGAAGACGAACATCGTCAACGGCTTCCTGGGCGACAAGAACGTCAATGTCATCCAGCCCATCGGAGGCAAGTGGTCCTACTACCAGGACTGGGACAACGATGATCCGGTCCTCGGCCGCAACAAGTGGACCACCTTCTTCAGCGAGGAACTGCCCCCGCTGATCGACGCCGCTCTCGGCACCAACGGCGTCAACGCCATCGCCGGCATCTCCACCTCCGGCACCACCGTGCTCACCCTCGCCGAGGCCAAGCCGGACCTGTACAAGTCCGTCGCCGCCTACTCCGGCTGTGCGCAGATGGCCGACCCGCAGGGCCAGGAGTTCATGCGCCTGACCGTCGAGACCTGGGGTGGGGGCAAGCTCGAGAACATGTACGGTCCCGTGAGTTCGCCCGAGTGGGCCGAGCACGATCCGGTCCTCAACGCCGAGAAGCTGCGCGGCATCAACCTCTACATCTCCTCCGGTAGCGGTCTGCCCGGTCAGTACGACGCCCTCAACGGCCCGTACGCGCTGCCCGGCTCCTACGGCCTGGCTAACCAGATCATCATTGGTGGCGTGATCGAGGCCGGCACCAACTACTGCAGCCACAACCTGGCGAACAAGCTGAACTCGCTGGGCATCCCGGCCACCTACAACTTCCGGGCCACCGGCACCCACTCGTGGGGCTACTGGAACGACGAGTTCATCAATTCGTGGCCGGTTCTGGCCCAGGGCCTCGGCATCTAGCCGAAAGTCCACGTGCGCATCGCGACACGGCCCGGCACCGGAAGGTGCCGGGCCGTGTCGCGTTATGGCTGTGGTCACAGGTTGGTAGGAAGGGCTAAACAAAAAGTTCGGGTACCCGTAAACTCAGGGGGTGAGTACCACTTTGGCCCATCGGCGCAGCCCGTTCCAGCGAGCGCGATCGGCCACGGTGCTGCTGGGGCCCGCGTTCGTCGCGGCCATCGCCTACGTCGATCCGGGCAATGTCGCGTCCAATATCAGCGCCGGCGCACAGCACGGCTACCTGCTGGTGTGGGTCGTCGTCATGGCCAATGTGATGGCCGGGCTGGTCCAGTTCCTGTCCGCGAAGCTCGGCCTGGTGACCGGTAGATCGCTGCCCGAGGTGGTGCGGGAGCGGTCGAGCCGCCCGGTGCGCCTGGCCTACTGGGGGCAGGCCGAGACCGTCGCGGTGGCCACCGATCTCGCCGAGGTGGTCGGCGGGGCGATCGCGCTGAACCTGCTGTTCAAGTTGCCGCTCATGGTCGGCGGCATCATCACCGGCGTCGTGTCGATGATCCTGCTGCTGGTCCAGAACCTAGGCGGGCAGCGGCCTTTCGAGCGCGTGATCACCGGCCTGCTCGGGATCATCGCGATCGGATTCCTCGCCTCTCTCGTGTTCTCGCCGCCGTCGGCCTCCGAAACCGTCGGTGGCCTGGTACCCCGCTTCGACGGCGCCGGCAGTGTGCTGCTGGCCGCCGCCATGATCGGCGCGACCGTCATGCCGCACGTCGTCTACCTGCACTCCGGCATGTCCCGCGACCGGCACGGCCACCCCGAGGTGGGTGCGGCCCGAAATCGGTTGCTGCGCATCACCCGCTACGACGTCAGCCTCGCCATGCTGCTGGCGGGCGCGGTGAACCTGGCCATGCTGCTCATGGCGGCGAGCACGCTGCGCGGGCGCGAGGGCGTGGACACCATCGCGGGCGCGCATGCCGCGGTGCAGCAGGTGCTCGGCCCGGTCGCCGGGCTGTTGCTCGCGGTCGGTCTGCTCGCCTCGGGTCTGGCGTCCACCTCGGTAGGGGCCTATGCGGGGGCCATGATCATGCAGGGCCTGCTGGACCGGCGCATTCCCCTGGTGGTGCGCCGCGTGATCACCCTGATTCCGGCGCTCGTGGTGCTCGCGCTGGGCGTCGATCCCACTCGCGCCCTGATCATTTCGCAGGTGGTGCTGTCGTTCGGCATCCCGTTCGCGCTCATCCCGCTGGTGCGGTTCACCAGCGACGCCGGGCTGATGGGCGCGAACGTCAACCACCGCGTCACCACCGGACTGGCCTGGCTGGTGGCCGCGATCATTACCGCCCTGAACGTGGTCCTGATCTACCTGACCGCCGCCGGAAAGGGCTGAGCCGCCTCGCTATTCGGCGAAGACCGCCTTGCGCTTCTGCAGCATGGCGGACGCGCCCTCGGCGAAATCGGCCGAGCCGAGGAGTTCGCACTGACCGGCCTTCTCGGCGGCCAGTGCGGCGTCGAGCGAGGTCAGCGCCGCCGTGTTGAGGGCCCGCTTGGTGAGTTCCAGGGCGCGGCGCGGACCGTGCGCGAGCTTGGCGACCGCCGCCTCCACCTTCGCGTCGAGTTCCGCGTCGTCGTATACGCCCGCGATCAGGCTGTGCTCCAAGGCCTTTCGCGCCGGAAGCCGCTCGCCGAGCAGTGCCATCTCCGCGGCCAGCGGGCGACCCGCCGCGGCCGCGACAAGGGCCGCCGCGCCGCCGTCGGGCATCAGGCCGATATTGATGAAGGCCAGCAGCAGGTATGAGTCCTCGGACGCGTAGGCCAGATCGGCGGCCAGCGCGAAGGCCACGCCCACCCCGGCCGCCGCGCCCTTCACCCGGGCGATGACCGGAATCGGCGCGTCGACGATGGCCTTGATCATCCGGTTGGCCACGTCCATGGTCATCTCGGGCGTGATGCCGCGTTCCTTCTCGCCTGGGGCGGCGGCCAGATCCGCGCCGGTGCAGAAGTCGCCGCCTTCGCCGGTGAGCACGATGACCCGCACGGCCGGATCCTTCGAGGCCGCGAGCACGGTGTCGCCCAGGCCTGCCATGGTGTCGTAGCTGAGCGCGTTCTTGCGCTTGGGATTGGTGATGGTGATGCGCAGCACCCGCCCGTCCTGAATCGCGGTGTAGCCCGGCGTGGTCGCGATATTGGTCATCGGGCGCTCCCCAGATATATATGCGGCGAGGATGCCGCAGACTGTGTTCAGCTTTGCGAATTGTGGTTAACTTAGGGGGCTTCGTCCGGCACTGTCAACAGCCGGTGTTCATCGAGAAGGAGAAACTGTATGGTCGCCGATCGCAGCGAGGGCACCCTCGCTTCCGCGCGACCGACCGGTAACTCCGGGCCCACGGAGGGCGAACCCGGCCCCCGCCGCCGTCCCAAGAACCGCAAGGCCCAAATCGTGCGGGTAGCGGCCCGCGCCTTCGCCGAACGCGGCTACCACCCGGTCGGCGTGGACGAGATCGCGGCCGAGGTCGGCATTTCCGGACCGGCGCTGTACCGCCACTTCACCAATAAATACGCGCTGCTGGTGGCCGCCGCGGAAATGGGCGCGCAGCAATTGCTCGACGCCGCCAAGGCCGCCGACCATCCCGAGCTGGAACCGGAACCACGACTCACCGCGCTGATCCGCGGCATCGCCGAGCACACCATCGAGGCGCGCCGCGAGGGCGGCCTGTACCGGTGGGAACGCCGTTACCTGGAACGTGCGGACCGCGACCGCATCCGCGTCCTCTACAACGAACTGCGCGCCACCATGGCTGCCCCGATCGCCGAGCTGTACCCCGACGCCGAACCGGCCGACATCCAGCTGCGCGCGGCCGCGGTCCTGAGCGCCATCGGCTCCATCACCGCGCACCGCACCGCGCTGTCGACCACCCGCCTGGTCAACCTGCTCACCGAGATCTGCTGGGATCTGCTGCGCTGCGAACTGCCGCCCGCGCCCGCCCCGGCCGCCGAAGACCCGCTGGTGCGCGGCCTGCCCGTCATCTCCAAGCGCGAGCAACTGCTCACCGAGGCCATCCGCATCTTCGGCCGGCAGGGCTACCACGAGGCCAGCATCGAGGAGATCGGCGCGGCCGCCGGCATCAACGCCTCCAGCGTCTACCGTTACTTCGCCAGCAAGGCCGACCTGCTGGCCGCCGCCTTCCACCGCACCGGCGAACGGGTCGCCATCGCCAACAACGAGGCCCTGGCCGAGGCCACCAGCCGCGCCGACGCCGCCGTGCGGATCGCCGACCGGTTCTCCCGCATGACCTTCCTCATGCCCGAGATCCTGCCGGTCTACTTCTCCGAGTTCTCCAATCTGCCCGCCTCCGAACAGCATCGGCTGCGCTCGGTGCAGCGGCAGAACGTGCTCGAATGGGCCAACCTGCTCGAGGGCGATCAGGTCGAGGCCCGATTCCGGGTGCACGCGGCCATCGCACAGGTCATCGACGTGGGCCGGCGCATCCACTTCGACGGGCGGCCGGAGAACCTGGCCCGGGTGAGCGCGCTCATGCGGGCGGTGCTGCTGGGCGTACCCGCCGCCGAATAGCCTTCGGCGGCAGCCACTTTCCCCGGTCAGACCCGGTGCCGCATCCGGAACAGCGCACGCGCCACCCGCAACCGGCGCGGATGCTTCTCGAAGGTCCCCGAGGTGATCTGGTCCGGCGAATGCTTGTCGGTGATCGTCTGCGGCCGCGCGAACTCCCGCAGGGAGCGCGGATCGCGAATCCGGCCCGGCCCGTTGACCCCGTAGACCGGGACCGCGTTGACCGTGATGAGCTCGCTGCGCAGGCGGGCCGCGAACTCCGGGACGCTGCGGACGTCACGCGTGAAAACCGAGACCGCGCACGGCCTTTCGACGGCGTTCACGTGATCGGCGGCCTCGTCCATGGTCGCCACCCGATTCACCACCAGCACCGGTCCCACCGCATCCCCGGTGACCGCGGTGCTCACCTCGGGCACGTCGGTGAGCACGATCGGCTCGATGTACGGCTCGCGGATCGACTCCAGGCTGCCGACCACCAGCCGCGCGCCCCGGGTGACGGCGTCGCGGACCTGACGGCGCACCACCTCGATCTGGGCGTCCAGGATCATCGGGCCGTAGGAGGCGCGGCGGTCCGCGCCGGGGCGCAACCGCCGCGCCTGATCGGCCACCAGCTCCAGGAACGGCTCGTACACCGAGTCGGCCACGTACACGCACTGCACGCCCGCGGGCTGCTGACCGGAATTGGCCATGGCGCCGTACACCGCGGCTGCCGCGGCGGTATCGAGCTTGGCGTCGACCTGCACCACCATCGACCCGCGCCCACCCTGCTCGACGTGCAGGGGAGTGGACGCCTGGGCGGCCAGCGTGGCCACCTCCCGCGCTCCCGCACCGGATCCGGCGTAGGCCAGCTTGTCCACGCGGGCGCGGCACAGGGCCGCGGCGGTGCCGCTGTCGCCGGTGACCACCTGCAGCACAGGCTGATTCGGGGCCAGATGGTTCCAGGTGTCGGCCAGCCACGCGCCCACCCCGGGGGTGAGCTCGCTGGGTTTGAACACCACCGCGTTGCCGGACGCCATGGCGCCGGCGATCGAATTCATCGGTGTGAGAACGGGATTCTGCCAGGGGCCGAGCACGCCGATCACGCCCAGCGGCAGGTAGCCGACGGTGCCGGTGGCCCCGCGACGCAGGGACGCGCCCAGCCGGGTGGTGCGGCTCAGCGTCTTCTCCGCATGCCGCGCAACCCAATCCAGATGTTCCACCGCCAGTGTCACCTCGATGGCGGCGTCCATCCGCGGCTTGCCGGTCTCCCGGCTGATCAGCTCGACCAGGTCGCGCGTACCGCGGGCCAGGCTGCGTTTCCAGTCCAGCAGCCAGCGCTTGCGCGCGTCGAATCCCAGTGCCGCCCACCATTGTTCGGCGCTGCGCGCCGAGCGGACGGTGCGGGTGAGCTCACCCGCGCCCATGCTGGCGTACTCGCCCACGACCTCCCCGGTCCGTGGGTCGAAGGACGTCAGCACCTTGGATCGGCGCGCATCGGCGCGCCCTGTTGCCGGCTGCGCCGACTCGGCCATGGTCTACCTCTCGTGGCCTGTGAATGTCTCTCCCCCCGTAAGCCAGACTATGGTTCGAGTCGCAGATGCGACAAGGTAGCGAAATCACCGCATACCGGCCGGTCTGCGCCTGGATCAGCGGCTATGCCTGGACCCTTCGGTTTGTGGCCAAGCACACAGTTTGGAAAATGCTGCTTCGGCAAAGAAACGGCCTCGTTTGGGATGCGCCGGTAACATCACGGCCGGCGGTGCGGATCATCCCGGCGGGCGGTAGGAACTTATCCCTGCGGGATGTGGGGACCCGCCGAACGGGGCGACATCGTCAGCCCAGACCAGCCAATAGTGGAGAGTTGATGCCCAGCCTGGACAAACCGCAACCCGTAGCACCCGATGATCCGGCCGTGTTCGTAGAAGACGTCCGCAAATCCTTCGGCGAGGTGCACGCGCTGCAGGGGATCAGCTTCACCGCCGCGCGGGGACAGGTCCTCGGCATTCTCGGTCCCAACGGGGCGGGCAAGACCACCACGGTCAAGATCCTGTCCACCCTGCTGCGCCCCGACTCCGGCATCGCCCGCATCGCCGGGCACGACGTGCGCCAGGACCCCGCCGCGGTGCGCCGCTCGATCATGATGACCGGGCAGTACGCGGCCCTCGACGAGAACCTCTCCGGCCGCGAGAACCTCGAACTCTTCGGCCGGCTGATGGGCCTGCCGCGCAAGGCCGCCCGCCGGCGCGCCGACACCCTGCTCGAGGAATTCGACCTCACCGGCGCCGGCCGCCGCGCGGTCCGCCACTACTCCGGCGGCATGCGCCGCCGCGTCGACATCGCCTGCGGCCTCGTGGTCCGGCCCGAGGTGGTGTTCCTCGACGAACCCACCACCGGCCTGGATCCCCGCAGCCGCCAGGGTGTCTGGGACCTCGTCACCGCGCTCAAGAACCAGGGCATCACCGTCCTGCTGACCACGCAGTACCTCGAAGAGGCCGACGTGCTCAGCGACAACATCATCGTCATCGACAAGGGCACGGTGATCGCCGAGGGCACCGCCGATGCCCTCAAGGAGAAGACCGGCGGCAGCTACTGCGAGGTCGTGCCGCTCGACCCGACCCGGCTCGCCGCGGTCGCCGACGCGCTCGGCGATCTCGTGCCCGCCGCGGTCCGCGCGGAACTGGACGGCGGCGACCGGCTCTCGATCCCGGCGCCCGACGGCGCCGCCACGCTCTCCGAGGCGCTGCGCCGGCTCGACGGCGCCGGCATCGAACTCGCCGACATCGGTCTGCGGCGGCCCTCCCTCGATGACGTCTTCCTCTCCCTCACCGGACACTCCGGCAGCCACGAGACCGCCGCGACCGCCGACGCCGCGGGCGCGGCATGAGTGCCCCCGCGGCCGACGCCGCCGACCTCTTCGCCGGGGTACCACCCGCCCGGCCCAGCAGCTTCGCCCAGTGGCGCGCCCTCACCGGCCGCGTCGTCTGGGTGATGGCCACCAAGGGCGAACTCGCCGTCGCGGTGATCGTGCCGCTGGTGTTCACCCTCGGCTTCTACCTGCCGCTCAAGTACGTCATGCAGGTCCGCGGCATCCACTACGCGCAGTTCGTCATGCCGATCATCGTGCTGCAGACCATGTCCTTCACCATGATGTCGAACGCACAGCTCGCCGCGTTCGAGGCCATGACCGGGCTCAACACCCGCATGCAGACCATGCCCATCGGCAAACTGGTGCCGCTGCTGTCCCGGCTCTCCGCGGGCCTGGTGCGCTCGGTGGTCTCGCTCATCGCCGCTCTCGGCTGGGGCCACCTGATCGGCTTCCGATTCGTCGCCGGCTGGGGACAGGCCGTGCTGTTCTGCGTGTTCTCCCTCGCCGTCGGCACCATCCTGGCCATCGGCGCAGACGGGCTCGGGTCACTGACCAAGAGCCCCGAATCCCTGAGCCAGGCCCTGACCCTGCCGACCCTCATCTTCGGCATGCTTTCCTGCGGCTTCGTACCCGAGACCGGCTTCCCCGCGTGGGTGCGGCCGTTCGTGCGCAATCAGCCCATCTCGCAGTTCTCCTTCGCACTGCGGGACATGGCCGAGCACGGCGTGACGTGGCAGGTGTTGTGGGTGCCGCTGGTGTGGCTGGGCGGCCTCGCGGTCGTCTTCACGCCGATGGCGATCTGGGCGAGTGTGAGGCGATCATGAGCAGTGCGGTGACGGCCAAAGTGGACGAACAGGATTCGGTGACCGAGCAGCGGCCGGTGGCCACGCAGGACTCGTGGGCCGGCCATCAGCCGCTGCCCGCGGTGGCGCCGCGGTCGGAGCGCGCGTTCTCGATCTGGCTGGAGCAGAGCCTGATTCAGTGCAAACGCCTGCTCATCGGCTGGATGCGTGATCCCGCGACCACCATCCAGACCCTCATCTATCCGGCGGCCACGCTGATCATGTTCCGGATCGTGCTGGGCGACTCCATCACCCAGGCCACCGGCATGCCCAGCATCTACGGCACCGTCCCGATGGTCATGCTGGTCGCGGCCATGTCCGGTTCGGTGGTGAGCGCGCTCGGCTTCAAGACCGAGAAGGCCACCGGACTGCTCGGCCGGTTCTACACCATGCCCATCCACCGCGCGGCCGGACTCACCGGACGACTGCTCGCCGAGGCGCTGCGAGTGCTCGTCACCTCGGTGTTCGTCCTCATCGTGGGCGTGTGCATCGGCTTTCGGTTCTGGTACGGGCCCGCGGCTTCGATTGCCATGCTGGCGATTCCGATCCTGTTCGCCATCGGGTTCGCGGTCCTGGTGACCGCGCTGGCCACGCTCACCGAGGGCGTGCTGCTGGTCTCGCTGATCGGCATCGTCAACACCCTGCTGATGTTCTTCAACTCCGGTTTCGTGCCGGTGTTCGCCTACCCGGTGTGGCTGCAGCAGACAGTCGAGAACCAGCCCATGAGCACCGCCATCGACGCCATGCGCGGACTGTCCTACGACGGTCCGATCGCCACGCCGCTGTGGAAGACCGTGGCATGGTCGGTCGGCATGATCGTGGTGTGCGCCTACCCCGCGATTCGCGGCTACCGGCGGGCGGCGGAAACCGGAGCGTAGACACGCCCGGCCGGTTTCCCCGGGGCCGCACCGGAGTTGGAGTGGCGCGCGTCACGTTAAGGTGGGCGCCATGACTTACCTGGTTACCGGGGCAACTGGGTTCATCGGTCGATTTCTTGTTCCAGAACTTCTGAAACGCGGCTCGGAGGTCCACGTCCTGCTACGGCCGGGCGAGGACTCCGTGCTGCGTTTCAACCGCTGCCTGCGCGAGTGGGACGCCGCCGACCGGGTCAGCCCGGTGCGCGGCGACCTGGGCGCGCCCGGGCTCGGGATCGACGCGGGCTGGATTGCGGCGCATCGCGGTTCGATCGACCACGTCTTCCACCTGGCCGCCGGTTTCGACGCCGGCGGCACGGGCGACGGCACCCGGCGGGTGGCCGAACTCGCGGGCGCGCTGGAAGCCGGACGGCTGCACCATGTTTCGACGGTGCGTGTGGCCGGGGCCTGGGAGGGCCTGTTCACCGAGGACATGACCGACGTCGGGCAGCTGCTGCCCACCCCCTACCAGCGGGCCATGCTGCGGGCCGAACAGGACGTGCGCGACCAGACCGCGGTGCCGTGGCGGATCTACCGGCCGGCCATCGTGATCGGCCATTCCCGTACCGGCGAGATCGACCGCATCGATGGCCCCTACTACTTCTTCCGGCTGCTGCGCATGGCCGCGCAGCTGCCCCGCATCCTGCCCGTGATCGCGCCCGAACTCGGCGAAACCAATATGGTCCCGGTCGATTTCGTGGCCCGCGCCCTCGACCACATCGCGCACCGGCCCGGTGACGGACCCGGCACCTACCACCTGGTGGATCCCCGCGAGCAGAGCGTCGCAGAGGTCTTCAACCTCTTCGCCGACGAGGCCGGGGCGCCGCACCTGATCGAGGTCATGCCGAAACAGACCCTCGACCTCACCCTGCGGGTGCCCGGCATGGGCTGGGCGCTGCGGCAGGTCGGGATCCCCATGGACGTCGTCGAGGACTGCGAACTGTCCTGCCGCTTCGACTCCCGCCACACCACGGCCGCGCTCGCCGGCACCGATATCAAGGTGCCGCCGCTGGCCGCCTACGCCGCGATCATCTGGAAGTACTGGATCGAGAACTGGGTCTGACAGCGCGTCTGAAAACCCCTGATAGGTCGTTCGGGCACCGCCCTTCTCGGGCGTCGTCGGTTCACGCCACAGCCGTGGTGTGAACGTCGGTTCCCGCGTCATCCGGGACGGTTTCACCGGCACCCGCAGGGTGTCGGTCAGCGCCTTCCCGTCGGCGGGCATTGGTGACACGGCCTCCTGCTCGGGGGTCCGGGGATCGGAGAGAGTCTTCGTGTCGGAGCGTCGGCCAGACCGCCAGGTTGACCGCCGCGTTGAGGTCACGGTCGGCGCGAAACCCACACCCGCAGGCGAACACCCGATCCGACAACGTCAGCTCGGTGTTCACCTTGGTGCAGGCCGAGCAGCGTTTGCTCGACGCGTACCAGCGATCGGCGGTGACCACCTCACCGCTACGCCACTGTTGTTTGTAGCCCAGTATTCGGGCGAAGTCGCCCCATGCGGCGTCGCCGATCGCGCGCGCCAGACGGTGATTGCCGAGCATGCCCGCGACGTTCAGGTCCTCGACCACGAGCCGGTCGTGGGTTTTGACCAGCATGTTGGTGACCTGATGCAGGAAGTGGCGGCGCATATTGGCGATCTGGTGGTGATGCCGCGCCAGCCCGGCGGCAGCTTCTGTGCGGTTGCGGGATCCTTTCTGTTTGCGGGACAAAGCTTTCGCCAGCCGCCGCTGCCGACGTAGCCCCCTGGCCAGGGGTTTGGGCGGATTGTCCATACGAGCGACCCCGGTACCGTCCACGGTGGCGGCGACCGGGAAACTCGACAACCCGCGATCGACACCCACCCTCGATGCCGGACCTGCCGAGTCGCGCCCTACCGCCTCGTCCTCGACCAGGTCCGCACCGTCGCCCCCGGCGTCGCCGAACTCGCCTGGGCCAACCGCGACTTCCTCATCCGCGCCTGCCGATCAGCCGGAGTCGTCGTCGGCCGCGCGCGGCGGGTGCTGGAGCGCGGGGTGGAGGTCGGCGGCCTCGACGGTGACGGTGAGCTGCCAGCGGCCCGCCCGCAACGTCACGGTGGTGTAGAGGATTTCGGCGCGTCCGCTGACGAGTATGCGCCGCAGGCGACGGGTGTCCTCCCGCACCCGGAGGGTTCCGAGACCGGGCAGGGTCACCGAGCGGGGAATCCCGTTGTCGTCGATGCGGATCCCCGGACGACCGGCCTGGGAGATCTTGTTACGCAGCCGGAACGCCGGGGTGGTCGAGCTCTTCTTCTTGAATCGAGGAAATCCGACTCTCTTGCCCTTGCGTTTGCCGGTGCGGGAGTCGGCAAACGCGGTCAGGGCGCGGCCGCAGTCCACGGCGGATTCCTCGAACACCTGCTGGCACACCTCGCCGCGCCAGGCCAGGCCCGTCACCTCGATCGCGGCGATCCCGTGCGGGTCGACGGCGATCACCCGGCCGGCGTCCTCGGTCTTCTTCCAAGCGTTGAAGGCGTTGGCTGAATCCGGTCCAGGGCACCGGGTGAGCGGGATCTGTTTCGCGTTGGGTGAGTGCGGTTTTGACGAAGTCGAGGGACTTGTTGAACGCGAACCGTGCCGCGCCGGCGTGGCGGGCGAGCGCCCGTTGCTGCTCGACGGTGGGGTCGAGGCAGTAGCGGAAGGTGGTGTGGCGGCTCATCATCGGAGAGTGTGACACGCACCACTGACAACAACTCGTTCTACTGCGTGGTGTCCCCGGGTAGCAGGTCCTTCCGGGGTAGCAGCAGGTCGTCCAGCGAGCGCGGACGGCCGTAATCCCAACCCACCCAGCGGTTCCGGTTGGTCCAGCCGACCAGGTCGTAGCGCCAGCGGAACGGGTGGGTGGTGCCGACCGTCATGAACAGCGCCGTGCCCAGCGCCGAGTAGTCGTCGTGCGCGGACAGCAACGCGCGCTGCTGCCGGGGCGGGCGGGTGAAGAACGCGTCGAACATGGCGATGGACTGGGCGGTCGTCAACCGGCCCAGCCCGTACACGCCGCGCATGCGCATCCAATGGACCAGCCGCGCCTGCCACGGCCACAGCGCCTCGACCGGATCGTCGCCGCGGCGCACCGCGTCCAGGGCGGTATCCACCAGCGTCAGCGAATCCGCCACGCAGTAGCCGGTGATCGGATGCATCATGCCGCCGCGCGAGCCGAACGGAATGATCCGGCCGCGACCGGTTTTCGGCGGCGCCTCGTCGAGCGGATAGTGGGCGGCCTCCGACGGCTCGTCACCGCGCAGCCGAATGCCGTGCGCCGCCAGCCGATTCAGGGTGCGCCGCCGCAGCTCGTGCTGCGGCATGCCGCCGCGCAGGCCCAGGCTGGTCTCCTCGAAAATCACCGTGCCGTCCCCGAGCGGCACCGAATACAGGAACGACGGCGGCTCGTCCGGGCCCGCGCCGTTCTCGTCGCGCCAGTCCAGCAGCAGGCCCTCACCGGCGGTCACCATCGGGGCGGCGATGTCCTCGTCCACGAAGATGCCGTGCGCGCTGGCGGTGCGCCGCGCGCCCGGCGCGGCCTGGCCGCGAGTGTCGAAAACGGTGGCGGCGCGCACCTCGGTGCCGTCGGCCAGCTCTACCCGGTGGGCTTCCACGGTGCGCGCGCGGCCCGCCACGACCGTCGCGTCGTCCAGCGGCAGCGCGTCGAACAGGCCCTGCTTGGACAGCACACAGTAGGGGCGCGGAATCTTGTGCTCGGTGGTGGTCCACACCGCGGGCGCCTCGATGCGGCTGGCAATCGCGCCGTGCCCCAACCACTCCGGCAGTTCGTCCACCCAGCACGAGTAGGTCGGCGCCCACAGCCGATCGGGCCGCGGATCCACCGCGACCACGTTCATCCCCGCCGCCATGGCGCGATGCGCCAAGGCCCGCCCCGTGGGACCGAGCCCCACCACGCACACGTCGGCGGCCCCGCCGACCTCCCGGCCACTCATACCCGCATTCAAACAGCCGCGTCTCGGCCCTGCCAGGGCGGCTCCGAC
Organism: Nocardia niigatensis NBRC 100131; assembly: GCF_000308655.1. Taxonomy (GTDB): domain Bacteria; phylum Actinomycetota; class Actinomycetes; order Mycobacteriales; family Mycobacteriaceae; genus Nocardia; species Nocardia niigatensis. The sequence goes on from NZ_BAGC01000008.1 coordinate 31,701, forward strand.
TTCGCACCCCCCGCGCTGTGCGGCCGAATCCGCGTCGCGCGCGGCGCCCCTCGGCAGTTATTGTCACTTGCTATCGTGCGAGCCGTGGGTGACCGGCGGGATGCGATGCAGTGGGGGAGAAGTGGAATGAACACCGGCAAGCGGTACTGGTGGGTGCCGCCGACCGCGTCATCGGTGCTGTTCGGGTTCGGCCTGCCCGTCTACTTCGCGCTCTTCGTGCTCAGCGGGTTCGCCACCGACTCGTGCAACGGCCGCGACACCTGCCCGAACACCTTCGGCCACCTCGACAAGGCGCAGCATCTGCTGCTGTTCGGGCTGCTCGCGGTGACCGCGCAATGGGCGGTCGCCTACTGGGCGCCGTGGGCGGTGCGCATCATGCTGGCGGTGGTGCCGATCGGGCTGGGTTTCGCGGCCCTGGTCATGCTGATGAGCATCCCGGTCGGCGAATAGCCGGACTCGGGACGGGCGGCAAGTCCGGTGCGGGACAGCGGACTTGCCGGCCATCGAACGTTCGGTGTGACGGAGCGGCTCACTTGGCCGGCGTCGCCGACGGGGCCGCGGGCGGAGCGCCGGCGCCGTCCCGGGCCGGGCCGGGACGGGAACTGGCTGCGGTGGGGGGTGAATCTGTCATGGCCGCAACGCTATTGACGGTAGCCGTGAGGTACCTCGGCGTCGGCTGATGAGTCACTTTCAGCCGGGTGTGACTACTTCGGCGTCACCCAGGTGGTGATGTCGGCGTGCACGACCTCCAGGCCCGACTTGTCGAAGATCGACACCGGCACCGTCAGCTCCTGCCCCTCGGTGATCTGGGTGAAGTCCGGAACCTCCGGCAACTTCGCCACGGCCCGCAGCCCCGAGTTGGCCTTCGCCAGGTACTGCACGTTCATGGCCTTGGGAATCCACCGATGGGTCTCCGGCACCGTCGCCTCGGACAGCATTCCCATCGCCACCTCGGCCAGATTGCAGGCCGCGATCGCGTGGAACGTGCCCAGATGATTGTGAATACCGAACCACTTCGGTGCGGTCACCTCGCACAAGCCCGGCTCCAGCCGCACCACGCTGGGCAGCACGGTCCCGAAGTACGGCACCCGCGCCACCATCCCGAGCGAGAACAACGTGTGCCCGATCCGATTGTCGGGAAGCTTCTTCCACCCGCGATACGTAGCGGTCTCTTTGGCCATGCCCGTATCTTACTCAGAAGTAAGTTCTCCGGAAGCCTCGCGCCGTATCGGTCGGCGAATCAGTAGGCGGCTTGCCTCGACGCGCGAAACCGGCCAGTTGCTTGTTATCTGGATGGGCCGCGCCGGGGGTGCGGCTGGGAGTCGACGCCACACGGGTCGGCTATCGGGGAAATAGGAGTTCTCGAAATCATGCGTATTCGCACCGCGGTGGCCACCGTTGGCATCGCACTCGCGGGGGCGGCCCTCGCCGCCACCGCATCCGCCGGTTCGGCTGCGGCCTTCACGCCGTACATCAACCCGGGCCACGGCATCTACGTCGCGGTGGACCTCAACCACGACGAGACCGTGGCGCTGTCCAATACCTGGATTCCGGCGGCGATCGACCAAATCAACATGACCCACAACCGGATCGCGCTCGACCCGTACTTCTCGGACATCCCGATGGTCGACGGGAAGGTGTACGGCAACCTGACCCAGATCGTCGGCGAGGCCGCGGACACTCCCGGCGGTCAGGTCAGCGTGGCCCTGGTCGACCCCGCCGTGCATCACGGCGGCAACTTCCTCTTGGTCGAGGACCTCGGCGGCTGGGACTACTACCTCCGCTGATCGCGAAAGTTGAGATGGCCGGTGCGGCAGCCGAGTTCCGCACCGGCCATCGCGCTGTCCGGGCCGGGGCGCGTCACCCGGTGTGACCAGGGCCATTGGGCCGGGGTGGGGGAGGGGGCGATTTGAAGTGCCCGGGGGGCTCGAGGCATACTGTTCGGGTTGCCCACACCGGGTTGCGTCTTTTCCGTTGGATCGGCGCTGGTAGTGGGTGAGCAAGACCCAATTTTGCACCCCGCTGAATTGCGGCGTGGGTGCGTCCGGAACACTGTTCCGAGGCTTACAGGATTTTGATCCGGGCCGAGGAATGGGCGGCGGAGCGACACGCCCGACCGCGTGGACCGGATGAACCATGACAGATGAACAGCGGCGATGGATCGGGCCCAGGTGGGCCGGTCGTGTGGTGGCTGATGCGTCTTCGTGTGTTCGGGCTGTGCAAATGAGGGTGGTGTGAGAGCGAAAGCTCTTGGACCACAACGTAAGCGGAGAAAAGGACACTCAGCGTGGCGGGACAGAAGATCCGCATCAGGCTCAAGGCCTACGACCATGAGGCGATCGACGCGTCTGCGCGCAAGATCGTCGAGACGGTGACCCGTACCGGTGCCCGCGTCGTCGGCCCGGTGCCGTTGCCCACCGAGAAGAACGTGTACTGCGTCATCCGTTCGCCGCACAAGTACAAGGACTCGCGCGAGCACTTCGAGATGCGTACGCACAAGCGGCTGATCGACATCCTCGACCCGACGCCGAAGACGGTTGACGCCCTGATGCGTATCGACCTGCCGGCCAGCGTCGACGTCAACATTCAGTGACGGGGACTTCGAATATGACTGACAACAAGAGCCGTCCGGCCGCGGGCATCCTGGGCACCAAGCTCGGCATGACCCAGGTCTTCGACGAGAAGAACCGCGTCGTTCCCGTGACCGTCGTGAAGGCGGGCCCGAACGTCGTTACCCAGATTCGCACGGTCGAGCGTGACGGCTACTCCGCCGTCCAGGTCGCCTACGGCGCCATCGACCCGCGCAAGGTGAACAAGCCGGTCTCCGGCCAGTTCGCCAAGGCCAACGTCACCCCGCGCCGCCACATCGCCGAGCTCCGCCTCGCCGACGTGTCCAACCTCGAGGTCGGCCAGGAACTCGGCGCCGACATCTTCGAGGCGGGCGCCTACGTCGACGTGACCGGCACCTCCAAGGGCAAGGGCTTCGCGGGCACCATGAAGCGCCACGGCTTCCGTGGTCAGGGTGCCTCGCACGGTGCGCAGGCCGTGCACCGTCGTCCGGGTTCCATCGGCGGTTGCTCCACCCCGGGTCGCGTGTTCAAGGGCATGCGCATGTCCGGCCGGATGGGTAACGACCGCGTCACCACGCAGAACCTCTCGGTCCACAAGGTGGACGCCGAGAACGGTCTGCTGCTGATCAAGGGCGCGATCCCGGGCCGCACCGGCGGCATCGTGATCGTCAAGAGTGCAGTGAAGGGTGGTGCCCGGGCATGAGCACCGAGACCAAGACCAACCTGACGCTCACGGTCAAGGCCGCTGGCGGCAAGACCGAGGGCACCGTCGAGCTCCCCGCGGAGATCTTCGACGTGACCGCGAACATCGCGCTGATGCACCAGGTCGTCGTGGCCCAGCAGGCCGCGGCTCGCCAGGGCACGCACGCCACCAAGACCCGCGGCATGGTCCGCGGTGGTGGCAAGAAGCCGTACCGCCAGAAGGGCACCGGCCGTGCGCGCCAGGGTTCGACCCGTGCGCCGCAGTTCGCCGGCGGTGGCACCGTCCACGGCCCGCAGCCGCGCGACTACAGCCAGCGCCTGCCCAAGAAGATGAAGGTCGCCGCGCTGCGTGGCGCTCTGTCGGACCGGGCTCGCAACGAGCGCATCCACGTGATCACCGAACTGGTGTCGGGTCAGACCCCGTCGACCAAGTCGGCCAAGTCCTTCCTCGCCGAGCTGTCGGACCGGAAGAACATCCTGGTCGTCGTCGGTCGTGAAGATGTCACCGCGTGGAAGAGCGTGGCGAACCTGCAGGGCGTGCACCCGATCGCCCCGGACCAGCTGAACACCTACGACGTTCTCAAGAGCGATGAAATCGTGTTCTCGGTCGAGGCGCTCAACGCCTTCGTGCACGGCCCCGCCGAAGCTGCACAGGAGGAGAGCAAGTGACCACCATCGCCGATCCCCGCGACATCCTGCTCGCGCCGGTGATCTCCGAGAAGTCCTACGGACTGATCGAAGAGGGCACCTACACCTTCCTGGTGCACCCGGATTCGAACAAGACGCAGATCAAGATCGCCGTTGAGAAGGTTTTCGGTGTGAAGGTCACGAGCGTCAACACCGCCAACCGTCAGGGCAAGCGCAAGCGGACCCGCTTCGGTTACGGCAAGCGCAAGGACACCAAGCGCGCGCTCGTGACCATCTCGGCCGACAGCAAGCCCATCGAGATCTTCGGAGGCCCGGTCGCGTAAGCGGCTGGAGCTCCAGAAAGCAGAGAAGAACTCATGGCAATCCGTAAGTACAAGCCGACAACCCCGGGTCGCCGCGGTGCCTCGGTCTCGGACTTCGCCGAGATCACCCGCTCGACCCCCGAGAAGTCGCTGCTGCGTCCGCTCACCAAGACCGGTGGCCGTAACGCGCAGGGCCGCATCACCACTCGTCACAAGGGTGGCGGTCACAAGCGTGCCTACCGTCTGATCGACTTCCGTCGACTGGACAAGGACGGCATCCCGGCCAAGGTCGCGCACATCGAGTACGACCCCAACCGCACCGCCAACATCGCGCTGCTGCACTTCGCCGACGGCGAGAAGCGCTACATCATCGCGCCCAAGGGCATCTCCCAGGGCACGAAGATCGAGTCGGGCGCCGGCGCGGACATCAAGCCGGGCAACAACCTGCCGCTGCGCTCGATCCCGACCGGTACCACCGTGCACGCGGTGGAGCTGCGTCCGGGCGGTGGCGCCAAGCTGGCTCGTGCCGCGGGCATGTCCATCCAGCTGCTGGGTAAGGAAGGCGCCTACGCCGTCCTGCGTATGCCCTCCGGTGAGATCCGTCGCGTCGATGTGCGTTGCCGCGCCACCATCGGCGAGGTCGGCAACGCCGAGCAGTCGAACATCAACTGGGGCAAGGCCGGCCGTATGCGGTGGAAGGGCGTTCGCCCGACCGTCCGTGGTGTGGTCATGAACCCGGTCGACCACCCGCACGGTGGTGGTGAGGGTAAGACCTCCGGTGGTCGCCACCCGGTCTCCCCGTGGGGTAAGCCCGAGGGCCGCACCCGTAAGCCCAACCGTCCCAGCGACAAGCTCATCGTCCGCCGCCGCGGCAAGAAGCGTTAAGGAGGAGGTTAGACATGCCACGCAGCCTGAAGAAGGGCCCGTTCGTCGACGAACACCTCCTCAAGAAGGTGGACGTCCAGAACGAGAAGGGCACGAAGCAGGTCATCAAGACCTGGTCGCGTCGTTCCACCATCATCCCGGATTTCATCGGCCACACGTTCTCGGTCCACGACGGCCGCAAGCACGTGCCGGTGTTCGTGTCCGAGAACATGGTTGGACACAAGCTCGGTGAATTCGCGCCGACTCGCACGTTCAAGAGCCACGTCAAGGAAGATCGGAAGAGCAAGCGGCGATGAGCACTGAAACTCAGAACCCGACCGCGCGCGCGACCGCCAAGCACGTTCGCGTGACGCCGATGAAGGCCCGCCGCGTCGTGGACCTGGTCCGTGGCCGCCGTGTCGAGGATGCGCTGAACATCCTGAAGTTCGCGCCGCAGGCCGCGAGCGAGCCGGTCGCCAAGGTGGTGGCCTCGGCCGCCGCCAATGCGGAGAACAACCTCGGCCTGAACCCGGCCACGCTGGTCATCTCGACCGCGTACGTCGACGAGGGCGCGACCATGAAGCGTTTCCAGCCGCGGGCCCAGGGCCGCGCGTTCCGGATCCGCAAGCGCACCAGCCACATCACCATCGAGGTCGAGAGCGTGCCCACCGCCGGCGCTGCCACTCGTAGCCGCCGGAAGGGAGGGGCAAAGTAAATGGGACAGAAGATCAATCCCCATGGCTTCCGCCTCGGTATCACCACCGACTGGAAGTCGCGTTGGTACGCGGACAAGCAGTACGCGGACTACGTGAAGGAAGACGTCGCGATCCGCAAGCTCCTCGCCACCGGCATGGAGCGGGCCGGCATCTCGAAGGTCGAGATCGAGCGCACCCGTGACCGCGTGCGTGTGGACATCCACACCGCGCGTCCGGGCATCGTGATCGGCCGTCGTGGCGCCGAGGCCGACCGCATTCGCGCCGAGCTGGAGAAGCTCACCAAGAAGCAGGTTCAGCTGAACATCCTCGAGGTCAAGAACCCCGAGTCGGACGCTCAGCTGGTTGCCCAGGGTGTGGCCGAGCAGCTGTCGAACCGTGTGGCGTTCCGTCGCGCGATGCGCAAGGCCATCCAGTCGGCCATGCGTTCGCCGAACGTCAAGGGCATCCGTGTGCAGTGCTCCGGCCGTCTCGGCGGCGCGGAAATGTCGCGCTCGGAGTTCTACCGTGAGGGTCGGGTGCCGCTGCACACGCTGCGCGCCGACATCGATTACGGCCTGTACGAGGCGAAGACCACCTTCGGCCGCATCGGCGTGAAGGTTTGGATCTACAAGGGCGACATCGTCGGCGGCAAGCGTGAGGTCACCGCGGTGGCCCCGTCCGGCCGCGACCGTGACGACCGCCCGCGTCGCGAGCGTCCGAGCCGTCCCCGTCGCAGCGGTGCCCAGGGCACCACCGCGACCAGCACTGAGGCCGGGCGTGCCGCGACTGCCGTCGCGGAGGCTCCGGCAGAGAACCAGGAGGGCTGACCTATGTTGATGCCCCGCAAGGTCAAGCACCGCAAGCAGCATCACCCGAAGCGCTCCGGTATGGCCAAGGGCGGCACCGCGGTTTCGTTCGGCGAGTTCGGCATCCAGGCTCTGGAGCCCGCCTACGTGACCAACCGTCAGATCGAGTCCGCTCGTATCGCGATGACCCGCCACATCAAGCGTGGCGGCAAGGTCTGGATCAACATCTACCCGGACCGCCCGCTCACCAAGAAGCCGGCCGAAACCCGAATGGGTTCCGGTAAGGGTTCGCCGGAGTGGTGGATCGCGAACGTGAAGCCCGGTCGGGTCATGTTCGAGCTTTCTTACCCGAACGAGGAGACCGCTCGTGAGGCCCTGCGCCGCGCGATGCACAAGCTCCCGATGAAGTGCAGGATCGTGACCCGAGAGGAGCAGTTCTGATGGCTACCGCCAATCCGGCCGCAGAGCTCCGCGAGCTCGACAATGACGCGCTCGTCGCGAAACTGCGCGAATCCAAGGAAGAGCTGTTCAACCTGCGCTTCCAGATGGCGACCGGCCAGTTGCAGAACAACCGGCGCCTGCGTGTGGTCCGCCACGAGATCGCGCGCATCTACACGGTCATGCGTGAGCGCGAGCTCGGCCTGGCCTCCGGTCCTGAAGGCAAGGGAGACGCGGCATGAGTGACGCCAAGGGCCCGGCCAAGACGCCGGCCAAGCAGGAGGAGCGGGGCCAGCGCAAGGTGCGCATCGGCTACGTCGTCTCCGACAAGATGACCAAGACCATCGTGGTCGAGCTGGAAGATCGCGTGAAGCACCCGCTTTACGGCAAGATCATCCGCACCACCTCGAAGGTGAAGGCCCACGACGAGAACGAGATCGCCGGTGTCGGCGACCGCGTGCAGCTGATGGAGACCCGTCCGCTGTCCGCCACCAAGCGGTGGCGTCTCGTTGAGGTCCTGGAGAAGGCCAAGTAAGCCTGCTCCATGACTTGATCGAGTCATGAACACCGGCCCGCTTCCCAATAGGGAAGCGGGCCGATGTGTTTGGCGGGTGTGGTGGACTCCGCTTCCTGAATCGGGAGAACCAAGGCCGTCTTCATGTGCGTGTTTTTCTGCGGGTCGGCAGGTCCTATGCGTGACCGGCCGGTAGTGTGATCAAACTGAAACCCTATATATCCGAACGGAATTGGCGTGTCGCCCCGGTGAAGCGCTAGTTTTGTCTGGCTATGAGGGATGCTGCAACAACTTCCGGGGCTTGGCGGATCGACGACCGGACCGCGGTGACATTCCGCGAAGCGGCGGTGGCGTGGGCGCTGGCCGCCCACGAGGTACTGGCCGAATGTGCTTCCGGCTACGGTCATTTCGTCACCATCAATGAGCTGGCCGAGCGTGCGCAGGAGATGTCGGGCATCCGTACCGACGCTCCCACCCGCACCTGGATGGACGCGATCCTGCGCAAGGTCGCGCGCCGCTGCCACAATGCCGGCGAGCCGCCGCTGACGGCGTTGTGCGTCAAGCAGAACCACAAGGTGAGCGACAGCTACAAGTACGTGCTGGAACTGGCTCACCTGCCCATCCCGGCCGACCTCGAGGTGCACGCCGCTTACGCCCGCTGGCAGTGCTACGCCGCCTACGGCGCGGACATCCCCTCCGACGGCGGCATCCCGCCCCTGATCCCGCGCAACGGCGGCGCCCCCCGCCGGGTCACCCCCGCCGGCCCGGTCTCGACCCCGAAGCCGGACGCGGAGCCCCGCAAGGCGGTCTGCACCTCCTGTTTCACCGAGCTCCCCGCGAACGGCGTCTGCTACTACTGCTGACCTGCGGTCGAGCCGGAACTCGAAGGCCCGCTTCCCCCGGAGCGGGCCTTCGCGTCTGCTCGACGCCGCGGAGACGCTGTTGACGACCGGTGGTATCGACACTGTGACCGTCGAAGCCGTCACACGCATATCGCAGGTCGCCCGCACCACATCGTCTTCGCCCACCTCGCCGGCGTGCGCGCCATCGACCACGATGACCGCGTACGTCTTGTCGACGATTTCATCGCGGCCCGTATGGCGCGAAAACCTGTGGATCCGGCGAAGTAGAATGCGGCCGCCCGGGCTCCGGAGGCCGGCGAAAGTTGTTCAAGCTGTGCGCGATACGACAGTCTCGACCTCGATCTGGTGGGCGCTGCCTGTGTCGCGCCGGCGGATGAGTTCGATACGCCACTCCAACGCACTATTGTCGACAATACCGGCTAAGCGGACATACCGAACCGTTCATTCTTGAGTGCTTATCGGAGCCGCTGCTAACCTCGCCACCGTGTCCGGATTCGGTCACGGCTAATCGAGCGCGATCGGTGAGTTGGCATGCTCGACAATGTTTTACGGATCGCCATTGTTGGAATGGGACCGCGGGGTCTGAATGTTTTCGAACGTCTCTGCGCGAACGCGCGGCAGTTAGGCATCTCGGCCGGGGTCGAGCTGGTGGTCATCGACTCGAAACGGGTTGGGACCGGGGCGGTCTGGCGCACCGACCAATCCGCGCACCTGCTGATGAACACCGTTGCCGAGCAGGTCACCGTATTCACCGATGACACCGTGGAGATGGCGGGCCCGGTGGATCGCGGTCCCAGCCTCTACGAGTGGTCGAACTTCCTGGCGAAAATCGGCAATTTCGCGGGACTGCCCAGCGGGGCGTTCGGCGCGGCAATGCGGATTTCCCCGGATAGCTATCCGCCGCGCGCCTATTACGGCCATTACCTGCGTTGGGCCTTCGAACGCACCCGTGACCGCTATGCCGAATGGGTGCGGGTGCGCGAAATCGTGGCAACCGTGGTGGACCTGCGCGACGGACCCGGCGGATTCCAGGAACTGGAACTCGGCACCGGCGAACGAGTGCGCGGCCTGCACGCGGTGGTGCTCACCCAGGGCCATCTGTCCGAGGCGCCGCCCGCCACCGCCGGGTCGATGGCCGACACCGCACATCGCCTGGGCCTCACCTACATCCCGCCCGGCAATGCCGCCGACGTTGATCTGGACTGCGTCCCCGAGCGGGAGCCGGTCATCATCCGCGGCCTGGGCCTCACCTTCTTCGACTATCTGGCCCTGCTGACGGCGGGCCGGGGCGGCCGGTTCAAGGAGTCCGAGGCCGGGCTGGAGTACATCGCTTCGGGCCGGGAGCCGCTCATCGTGACCGGCTGCCGCCGCGGCGTCCCGCATCACGCGCGCGGCGAGCATCAGAAGGGTGTGGACGGTCGCTACGAGCCCCTGCTGCTGAACCGTGACCGCATCGACCGATTGCGGCAGCGGGCCAGGAAATTCGGCGACGTCTCCTTCCGGCGCGACGTCTGGCCGCACATCGCGCGCGAGGTCGAGTCGGTCTACTACACCCGCTTGATCGCGGATCGGGTCAGCCCGCGCCGCCTGGCCTCCTTCCGCGACCGCTACCTGATCGCCCCGACCGCCGAGGCCGGCGACGAGCTGCTGAACCGTTTCGGTATTCCGGAGCGGGACCGCTGGGACTGGAGCGCGCTCGCCGACCCCACCGGCGGCCGCTGCTTCACCGATCCCGCGGACTTCCACGGCTGGCTGCTGGCCTACCTCGACGCGGATGTGCGGCAGGCCCGCCTGGGCAATGTGCACGGCCCCGTGAAGGCGGCCCTGGACGTCCTGCGCGACCTGCGCAACGAGGTGCGCCTGGTGGTCGACCACGGCGGCATAGCGGGCTCCTCCTATCGGGACGACCTCGATCGCTGGTACACGCCGATGAACGCCTTCCTGTCCATCGGCCCACCGGCACAACGGATCTCGGAACTGGCGGCACTGATTCGCGCGGGTGTGGTGCGGGTCGCCGGTCCCGGCATGCGGGTCCGGGCGGACACCAGGCACGAGTGCTTCGTCGCCGATTCACCGCTGGTCGGTGAGTCGGTGGCGTCGGCACGGACTCTCATCGATGCCTGGATGCCCGCGCCGGACCTGCATCGCACCGGAGATCCCCTGCTGCGCAACCTGTTGCGCCGCGAGGAGGTGCGGGCCTACGTCTTCGCCTCCCCGGACGGCAGTCGCTACCGCACCGGTGGGCTCGCGCTGGCGCCGGGTTCGTTCCATCCGGTGGACACTCTGGGGCGAATCCACCCGCGCCGCTACGCCTTCGGAGTGCCGACCGAGGCCGTGCGCTGGGTGACCGCGGCGGGCGCGCGCCCCGGGGTCAATTCGGTGACATTGGCCGACGGTGACGCCATCGCCCGCGAGATCCTCACCGCCCACCGCTACGAGGGTCCGGCGATCCCGTCGAATCAGCATGGGATGCGCAGGCATTCCGAATTCGCGCACGAGTGTGAAAGGCACGGCGACATGGAATGCGGTCTGCTGGCCCCGGTCGGGGTGGGCACCCCGGTGGAGTCCCTGCTGAGCGACGACGCCTGGATCGAGGCCATGCTGGAGGTGGAGCTGGCGCTGGCGCGCGCCGAGGCCCGCCTGGGCATGGTGCCCGACACCGTCACCGATCATCTGGCGGTGGCGGTGCGCGAGCACGCCTTCGACGCCCGCGAGATCGCCCAGGCTTCGCGCGGCGCCGCCAATCCGGTGGTGACCTTCGTGGAACGGCTGCACGACGCGGTGGCGGACGTGGATCCGGTGAGCGCCAACTATGTGCACTACGGCTCCACCAGTCAGGACATTCTCGACACCGCGACCATGGTGATCGCCTCCCGGGTGCTGGCCGTCGTGATCGCCGATCTGGACACGGCGGTCGCCGCGCTGGCCGAGCTGGCCCGCCGCCACCGCACCACGCCCATCGCGGGCCGCACCCTCGCCATGCACGCGGTGCCGACGACGTTCGGCGCGAAGGTGGCGGTGTGGATGCAGGGCCTGCTCGACGCCCGCGAACGCCTGGATCGGGTGCGCGGTACGCTGCCGGTCCAATTGGGCGGTGCGGCAGGCACTCTGGCGTCCTATATCGAGTGTGCGCGATGTGCGGACTCGGAGCTGGCGCAGGCGCCCGCCGGTGAGATCGTGGAGCGCCTCACCCGCGAGTTCGCCGCCGAACTCGCACTCGCGGTGAGCGCCGCCCCCTGGCACACGGTGCGCACCCCGATCGCCGATCTGGCCGCGGCTCTGGCCCTCACCTCGGGGACGCTCGGCAAGCTGGCCGTGGACGTGATCTCCCAGTCCCGCAACGAAACCGCCGAATTGCTGGAGCCGGTCGCCCCGGGCCGCGGCGAGTCCTCGGCCATGCCACAGAAGCGAAACCCGGTGCTGAGCACCATGATTCGGGCGGCGGCGCTGCAGGTGCCCGCGCTGGCCTCGACGCTGTTCGGTGCGCTGCTGGCCGAGGACGAGCGTCCGGCCGGCGCCTGGCATGCCGAATGGCAGCCGTTGCGCGAATGCCTGCTGCTGGTCGGCGGCGCCGCCCACACCGCGGTCGAACTCGCCTCCGGGCTGATGGCCGACGCCGATCGCATGACCGAGAACCTCGCGCTCACCGAGGGGCAGATCGTCGCCGAACGCCTCTCGAGCCGCCTGGCGCCGTTGCTGGGCAAGCCGATCGCGAAGAAGGCCCTGCAAGCCGCCTCGTTCGAGGCGCAGACCACGACGCGGCCGCTGGCCGATGTGCTCGCCGAATCTCCCGATATCGCCGGGTATCTCACCAAACCCGAACTGGCCGAGCTGCTCCGCCCCGAGAACTACCTCGGCGCCGCGCCCGACCTGGTCGACCGGGTGCTGCGGAGATTATGAGCAGCGCTCAGCGTGGACGGTGTGAGCAGCGCTCGATGCGGACTGTGAGCAGCGCTCAGTTGCCGAAGCGGTTCTTGGGCGGGCGGTTGGAGGCGGCGCGGCGGGCGGCCTCCTTGTCCTTGACCCGCTCGGCCTCCTTGCGCACGGCGATCAGGTTGTCGCGTTCGCGCAGCAGCCATTCCGGCGGGTCGGCGAGCAGGGCGGCGATCTCGTCGGCGGTGAGGGCGTCGGTGACGCCGCCGCGAGCCAGGCCGGAGTTGGAGACGCCGAGCTTGCGGGCCACCACATCGCGCGGGAAGGGGCCGTTGGCGCGCAGGTCGATCAGCCACTGCGGGGGATCGGTGCGCAGTTCCTCGAGCTGGGCGCGGGTGACGGGTGAGTTCCGGAACTCCGCGGGGGTTGCCGCGAGGTAGATGCCGAGTTTGTTCGCCGCGGTGAGCGGCTTCATGGTCTGGGGGTTCTTTTCCGGGCTCACTGATCAAGGGTATCGGGCGGGTGGGGCGAACCTCCTGGCCGGTGCAATACCGTGGACGCCATGAGCCGGTTGGAGTCCATCGATCTGACGCGCCTGCGCTGGTTCGTCGCGGTTGCCGAGGAATTGCATTTCGCCCGGGCGGCGCGTGGCCTCGGGATTTCGCGGCAGCGATTGAGCGGGACGGTCATCGAGCTGGAGGAAGAGCTCGATACCAAGCTGTTCGTGCCGGGCGCGCAGCCGACCGAGTTGAGCGAGGACGGGCGGGTGCTGCTCGACGAGGCCCGTGCCCTGCTCGCGGCCGCCGCGGCCGCGGAACCGGAGTCGCGGCCGGCCGCGGCGAACCGCCTGCGCGTCGGTTTCGTCCCGGGTGTGACGGTCACCAAATGGGAGCGCATCTGGCGTGAGCGGTTCCCCGAGATCGCGCTGGAACTCACGCCGATTCCGATGAAGGAGCAGGAGCAGGCGCTGCGCGCCGACACGGTCGACATGTGTTTCGTGCGGCTGCCGATCGACCGCGACGGCGTGAGCGCGATTCCGCTGTACCGCGAACTCCCGGTCGTGGTCGTCCCGAAGGATCATCCGATCGCCCTGTTCGAGCAGGTCGCCACGGCCGATCTGGCCGACGAGCGCATGCAGGACGCGGCCGACCTGGACGATGCCGCCATGACCATGGAGCTGGTAGCCGCGGTGAGCGGGGCGGCCATCGTGCCGCACTCGATCGCCCGCCTGCACCACCGCAAGGATCTGGTCTACCGGACCGTCACCGATGTGCCCGAGACGGAGATCGCGCTGGCCTGGCCCGCCGACCGCACCACCGAGCTGGTGGAGGAGTTCGTGGGTGTGGTGCGCGGCCGTTCCGCGCGCAGTTCCCGTTCTTCGTCGGGTCAGCCGGACAAGCCTGCGCGGCAACAGCATTCATCCGGAAAGCCCGCTGCCGCGAAGGCCGGGAGCGGGGCGCGGAAGCAGGCCGGTGCGAAGAAGCCCGCGGCCGCCGCGAAGTCGAAGCAGGGCGGCGCGAAGAAGCCCGGCAAGCGGCGTGGCCGCTAGCGACCTACCCCGGTCGAACCCCGAAGGGCCCGCCTCCCGCTGTGGAGGCGGGCCCTTCCGGATTCTCAGGGACGACCTGGAGAAAGTTCAGGGTCGAGTCAGGGTTGCGCTATACGTATACGTCTACTTATAGTGGCTGAAGACGGGAAATGACCGTCCGGAACCCTGAGATGCGCAGCGGCACAGCGGATGTCGACCCACAGCGCCGCGTTGTTCACGCATGCCCATATGCGCATTCACTGATGATTTGGAGCACCCCATGGCCCTCGATATGGACAAGTCCAACGACGCCGACCCGCAGGAGGCCCCCGCCCCGGCTGTCACCGATCTGGTCCCGGACCCGCTGCCCGAGGGCATGCGCGAGATCACCCTGCGCGTGGGCCCGGGCGGCGGCCGCACCCAGCGCTTCGTCGGCCGGCGACTGGCCGGGGCCCAGCACGTGACGAAGGAGGGCAGCGAGTCCGTTCAGGTCTTCCTGAGCCGCAAGGGCAAGCTGGTCGTCCACCGTCACTACGTCGAGTGGTCGGACTTCGCGCAGGCCTCCAAGCTGGCCGCGCGGGAGCGGAAGGAAGAGTTCCGCACCGCCCGAAACAGTTCCGACCAGTCGGACCTCACGGTATTCACGAACTGGGCCAAGGGATTTAAGAACTGGCGCGAATTCCTCGGTCTGGACGAGGATGGTTACGGCGACTTCACACTGGAGATCGTGGATTCGCTCGCGGAGCTGCGCGACCGCATTCCGGCGAAGGTCCACCGCACCGTCGCCGACGTGGTGGAGAACCCGTCCTCGCAGGTCCTCGATATCTGAATAGCGCGGCCGAACCCGGAAAGGACTTCTCCCGCATGTTCTCCCGCTTGGGGCGCTTGGTCGTCCGATTCCCGTGGTTGGTGATCGCCGCGTGGCTGATCGCCATTGTCGCGGTGGTCGCCACGGCGCCGAAGCTCACCGCCACCACCGACCAATCCGACTTCCTGCCTTCGCATTACGAATCCATCCAGGCAGCGAAGCTGCAGCAGCAGGCATTTCCCAACAGCAATACGCCGGCTGCGCTCATCGTCTTCGAGCGTTCCGACGGCGCCCCGATGACCGACTCCGACACGGCCGAGGTGTCCGCCGCCGCGACCAAGCTGTCGGAACGGAACATCAAGGACGTCACCGGAATCCAGGCGGTGCCCCCGGCGGAGAACCGGGCGGTCGAGGTGGTCGCGGTGCAGATGACCAAGGTCACCGGTGCCAATGACACCCACCAGTCCGACGCGGTGAAGTCCCTCCGGGACGCGCTCAAGGAACAGGTCGGCGGCACCGACCTGAAGGCCGGCATCACCGGCACCGCCGCGCAGACCCTGGATCAGCAGGATTCCAGTACCAAGGGCCTGATCATCATCGGCGTGGCGACGGTCGTGCTGATCCTGTTGCTGCTGTTGCTCATCTTCCGCAGTCCGATCATCGCGCTGCTGCCCATCCTGGTCATCTTCGTCGCGGTGTCCCCGCTGGCCAGTGGTCTGATCGCGATCGCCAGCGACACCTTCGACCTCGCCATCGACAGCTCCGTGCAGTCGCTGCTGGTGGTGGTGCTGTTCGGTGTCGGCACGGACTACATCCTCTTCCTGATGTTCCGCTTCCGGGAGCGCCTGCGCGCCGGGGAGGACGCCAAGACGGCTGTGGTCAGCGCGGTCACCCGGGTCGGTGAGGCCATCACCTCGGCAGCCGCGGCGGTGATCATCGCCTTCGGCGCGCTGACGCTGTCGACGCTCGGCATGTTCCGGTCCATGGGCATCGCCCTGGCCATCGCGGTGGCGGTGGCGTTGCTGGCCGGGCTCACGCTCATCCCCGCGATCGTCTCGCTGTTGGGCACCAAGGTGTTCTGGCCGTCGAAGGCCTGGCAGGTGGAGCCGACCGGGGCGCGGTTCGCGGCCGTGGGCGGTGCGCTGGGCAAGCGGCCGGGCCTGTTCGCCGTCGCGTCCGGCGGTGTCCTGATCGCCCTGGGCGTCTTCTCCTTCGGCTTCAATCCGACCTTCGATCTGAGCTCGGGTTCGACCTCGGGCAGTTCCGAATCCGTGGTCTACGGCAAGGAATTGCTCAAGAGCATGCCTGCGGGCAGCACCCAGCCTTCGCAGGTGTACCTGCGCAGTGAGCACGGCGCGCTGAGCGCCGATGAGCTGAACACTTTCGGCGCGGTCCTGCGCGGCGTGCCCGGGGTGGGCGAGGTGGGTCCGCAGCCCGCGCTCTCGGCCGACAAGACGGTGGCCGAATATCAGGTCACGCTGAGCGACAAGCCGGAATCCGATCCGGCGCTGAAGACCGTGAAGGGTCCGCTCCGGGATGCCGCCCACGCCGCGGCGCCGGTCGGCACCTCGGCGGTGGTGGGCGGCATGACCTCGGTGTTCGTGGACTTCCAGCACGCCATGAACCGGGACTACACGGTGGTCTTCCCGGTGGCGGCCATCCTGATCATGATCGTGCTGGCGCTGCTGCTCCGCAGCGTGGTGGCGCCCTGGTATCTGATGGCCTCGGTGTTCCTCGGTTTCGCCGCGACGCTGGGTTCCGCGGTGCTGGCTTTCCAGCACCTGCAAGGGGATTCGGGTCTGATCTTCACGCTGCCGCTGATCATGTATCTGTTCGTCGTCGCCCTCGGGACGGACTACAACATCCTCATGGTCGCCCGGTTGCGGGAGGAGGCGCGCGAGGGCAACGACCCGCACCGCGCCGCCGCCCTGGCCCTGCGCCACACCGGCCCGACGGTGGCGGCCGCCGGCGTCATCCTGGCGGGCACCTTCGCCTCGATGATGCTGGCGGGCAACGACACTCTGTCGCAGATGGGCTTCGCCATCTCGGTCGGCATCGCTATCGCCGCGTTCGTCATGGCGATGTTCTTCACCCCCGCGGTGACCGCCCTGATCGGCCGGCGCGCCTGGTGGCCCGGCCACGGTGGTGACGCGGAGCGGCAGCAGCCGCAATGGGATGCGGAATGGTCGCAGACCGAGGCGGTAACCGACGCTCGCCGTTGAGCTTTCGGATAAGTACCCGATCAGCTGTTGAATCCGTCTCCGAATAGGTTGACCCGCTTCTGCTTCCGCGGAAGCGGGTCGATCTGTTGTTACGGTGTCCGGCAGTCGATCCCGGTGGCAGTGGGATCGCGGTGAGGGGATAACAAAATATGAGAAAGTCGATCCAGGCTGCTCAGGAGGGTTCCTGTAGCGGCGGCGACCGATATACCGAGGGCTTTCAGGTATTCGAGCAGTGGCAGCTGCAGCGGTACCACAATGAGAGCCATCTCGCGCATCCCTGGCGCAGCGCACGCCTGGGCTGGCGTTACCTGACGCTGGAGCATTATTTCGGGGCCGTGCCCCCGATTCGATTATGGTGGCGCGGGAAGTTCGGCGGTCCGCGGGCCGTCCCGGATTTCACGTGTGTGGGCGCGCTCAAGAGCGGAACCACCGATCTGGCCGCGTATCTCATGCAGCATCCGAGCATTGTCGCGCCGCTGACCAAGGAGATCGGTCACGGTTTTCCGGCGGGCTGGGGTCCGTATCTCCCGACCGAACGGGAGAAGGCGGCGGTGGCCGAGCGCACGGGCCGGGCGCTGGTCGGGCATTTCGATCCGCTGCTGCACGATGTGCCGCTGATCGACAATCTGCGCGAGTCCAGTCCGGACGCGAAAGTCGTGCTCATGCTTCGTGATCCGGTGCGGCGGGCGTATTCGCACTACAAGTGGGATCTGTTCCTGAGCGGTCAGCACGGTTTGCGCACCGGGCGGTACGGTCGGACCTTCGCCGAGTATGTGTCGCTGGCGCTGGGGGCCTTCCCGGGTCCGCCGCCGCCGACCATGCTGCCGACCATGCCGATGCTGGCGGCGGGGATCTACGTGAATTCGGTGCGGCGCTGGCTGGACACCTACGGCCGGGCGAACCTGCACCTGGTCGCGGCGGAGGACTTCTTCGCCGATGTGTCGAAGACGGTGTGCGGCATCCACGAGTTCCTGGGCCTGCCCGCGATCGCGCCGGCGTTGCACAGCGAGGTCGTGAACCGCAATCCGCTGGAGTTCCCGCCGCCCGAGGACGAGTCGCTGGCGCGGCTGCGCGAGTTCTACCGCCCGTACAACGAGCGGCTGTTCGAGTTGCTGGACCGCGATCTGGGCTGGAACGACCCGGCCTGACGGCTGCCGGAATCGCTCCCGGTACGGGTGCTGACCTGCCCGGGAGCGATTCTGACAGAAACGTGTTTCAGTATTTTCCCAAAAGTGCCACGCGATGAACTGGACAACCGATACAGTTCGCCGGACCGCATACGAAGCGGGTTGGCACCGAGGAGCGGAAGATATGGACGACAACGTCGCGGTCATCGCGGGTAGTCCGATCGCCCCGCGGAACCGGCGCGCCACCATCCGGTCGACCCCGAAGAGTGCGGGCGCCCACACCCTGTCGACCCTGCGGGGTTCGGCCTGGGAGCCGAGGGTGAACGTGCTCGAGCCCACCCTGACCGGCAGCGCCGCCTGCGGCGCGGGCCCGCTCGGATTCCCGGGCTGCTGAAGACTCGGTTCGGTGTGGGCCTGACCCGCCGAACCGTCCCCGGGCCGACTGACCATAATCCTCTGTTCCCAGGTCAGTCGGCCCCTCTGCTTCTCAGCGCACGGGACTGCTTCTCAGTGCACGGTGACGTGCCAGACCACGGCCGCGGCCAGCGCGCCGGCGCCGTTCACCGCCCAGTGCAGGGCGATCGGCGCGAGCAGGCTGCCGCTGCGCCGACGCAGCCAGGTGAACACGACGCCCGCCCCGGCGGTCGCGAGGACCGCGAGCCCGATGCCGAGGATCTGCCCGGCCGGGCCGCTGCCGAGGAATCCGGTCAGCCCCTTGTTCCCGCTGGTCAATCCCAGCGACGAGGCAATGTGCCAGAGCCCGAACAACATTGATCCCGCCGTGAACACCCCGCGCGCTCCGGCGACCCGGTCGAGGGTGCCGTGCAGCACGCCGCGGAAGGCGAGTTCCTCCGGGATCGCGGTCTGCAGGGGGATCACGATCATGGACGCGATGAGCGCGCCCGAGATCGCGGCGTAGCGGTCGTTGAGGAAGAAGGGCCGGGTGATCGGCAGGGCCGCGCCGATGGCGACGGCCGCGAGCACCACGCCGACGGCCGCCAGCGCCCACAGCGACCCGCGTCGCCACTGGCGTGGCGACAACCCGAGGTCCTCCCACCCGAGTCCGCGGCGGCGTACCAGGGCGACCAGCACCAGTGCGGCAATCGGCACGGTGAAAATGGCGGCCCACTTGTTCGTGAAATGCGCGATCAGATTCGTGCAGATCAGGACGACAACGACGACAGCCACATCGACATAGGCGTGCAGCTTGCGGCCGGGCAGCGTGGGCGGGTCAGGGAGCACCGCGACCGCACCGTTATCGTTTCGAGACATCACGGCCAGTGTACGAGCGGATTCTTGGAACGGCCTTCGAATGTGGTCAATCCCGCTGCGCGGAATACCCGGCGGCCGGCGCCCGTTCCGCGGCCCAGCCCTCCGGATCGTCCCAGGCCTGCAGCGTGCGCGCGGTGTCGAAGCGCCGCGGCTCGCCAGTGATGGGATCGGTGAATTCCAGCGTCGCAGCCAGCAGTTGCAGCGGCCGAGTGTAGTCGTCGACCGGTTTGTCGGTGAGCTCGGGATAGAAGTCGTCGCCGAGGATCGGGATCCCGAGACTGTTCATATGAAGCCGGAGTTGATGAGTCCGCCCGGTCCGCGGCCGCAGCCGGTAGCGTCCCAATTCGTTGCGCTGCTCGGCCAATTCGACCAGGGTCTCGGCGTTCGGTTCGCCCTCGGTCTCGTAGGCGCGCAGCACCTGCCGTTCCTTGACGATCCGGCTGATGATCGTGCGTGGCAGCGCCAGATCCGGATCGAAGCGTGCGAGCGCCTCGTACTCCTTGTGGACGAGGCGCTTGTGGAACATGGTCTGATACGCCCCGCGCACCGCCGGATTCACGATGAACAGCACCAATCCGGCGGTGACTCGGTCGAGCCGGTGGGCGGGCACCAGATCGGGCAGGTCCAGATCGCGGCGCAGTTTCACCAGAGCCGTCTGCAGAATGTGCTGCCCGCGCGGGATGGTGGAGAGGAAGTGCGGCTTGTCCGCGACGAGGATGTCGTCGTCGCGGTAGACGATGCCGATCGGGAACGGCACCTCGGTCTCCTCCGGGAGATCGCGGTGGAACCACACCGCGCCGCCGGGCGCGTAGGGCGTGTCGAGGGCGATCGGGCCGTCCAGGTCGACGATGCCGCCGGTGCGCAGCAGTTCGTCGATGCGTTCGGGGCGCACGCGCGGCAACCGCTCCACGAGGTGGTCGCGGATGGTCGCCCAGTCGCCGTCCTCGGGTAGCCGCAACCGGGCCGGATCGAGGCCGTGCCGCTTGGGTAGCGGTGGTTGCTGCCTGCGTCTCACTCGCCAAACCCTAGTCCCCGACTTTGTCCGGACCAGGGGGTACGGTTGGCCAACGCCCGGAATGTCCGGGTCAGAACGAGAGATCGGGGGTCTCGTGTACCCGAACGACCAACAGCCGCAAGGGGTGCCGGGCCAGCCGGACTACGGCCAGATTCCACCGCCCCCGCAACCGGACTACGGCCAGTCGGCATATCCGCAACCCGGCTACGGCCAGGGGCAGTGGGAGTACGGGCAGCCCGGTCAGCCCGGCTACGCGCCCGGGTACCAGCCGATGCCGCCCGCCTATCCCATGGCTCCGCCGCCCCCGCAGGGCACCAATGGCCTGGCCATCGCCTCCCTCATCCTCGGCCTGATCGGCGGCTGTCTACTGGCCGTCCCGTTCGGCATCATCGCGCTGTCCCAGATCAAGCAGCGCAATCAGAACGGCAGGGGCCTGGCCATCGGCGGCCTGGTCGCCTCCGGTGTATGGGCGCTGATCGCCGTGCTCCTGGTCGTCGTGGGCGCGGTGAACGGATCGGACAACTCGGCGTCGCAGGACAATTCGACCCGCACCTCGGCCTTGCCGGATTCGCCGACCTCGATCTCGGTCGACGAGGTGAAGGTCGGTGACTGCCTGCAGACGGTCGAGGAGAACAACCACATTCGCAAGGTGACCGTGCTGCCGTGCGATTCGTCGCACGATGCCGAGGTGATCGCGCAGGTGCATCTGCCGGGTTCCTGGCCGGGTTCGCTGGACGCGTCGTTCCAGAAGGCCAATGACGCCTGCCTGGACGAGATCGACAAGCAGCTGAGCAAGAGCTCGATGTACGACCAGCTGGAGACGTTCATCCTCTATCCGGCCAACGAGACCCAGTGGGACAAGCTCAATGGCCGCGCGACGTGCATGGTGCACGACGCAGGCGGCAAGAAGCTGACCGGAAAGGTGCCGCGCTGACCGTCGGTATGGCCGTTCAACGAAAGTTAGCCTAACCTACCTTATCGCCGGAGCTCGTGGGAGCGCCGGACCGAGCAAGGTGGGAGGTGGACTGATGACGGTCGAGTCACCGCCCGCGGTCGAGGCGCACGCGGGCTGGTTCGACGACCGGCACGCGGGGGAGCTGTCACGGGTGATGGTCGAGAACGTCCGCGAGGCGCGGGGCCTGATCGCATATCTGCTGGCGGAACCGGCACTGCCGCAGCCGGATTCACCGGTGACGCCGGGCGCCCCGCAGGTGGAGTTCGATCAGGTCGGTTTCGGCTACGGGCCGGACAAGACGGTGCTGCAGGACATCTCGTTCACCGCCGCGCCCGGCACCACGACCGCCATCGTGGGCCCCAGCGGCGCGGGCAAATCCACGCTGCTGCGCTTGGCCGCCCATTTCCACGACGCCGATTCCGGTCGCGTACTGGTCGGTGGCCACGATGTGCGCGAGCAGCCGGCGGAGTCGCTGCTGGGCCGCCTGGCCCTGGTGTTCCAGAACGTCTATCTCTTCGATCGCTCCGTGCTGGAGAACATCCGGGCCGGCCGTCCGGACGCGACCGAGGCCGAGGTCCTCGCGGCCGGACGGGTAGCGCGGGTGGACGAGATCGCCGAGCGGCTGCCCGACGGCTGGCATACCGCGGTCGGCGAGGCCGGTTCGGCGCTGTCCGGCGGTGAGCGCCAGCGGGTTTCGATCGCGCGGGCCCTGGTCGAGGATGCTCCGATCGTGCTGCTGGACGAGGCCACCAGTGCCCTGGACCCGCACAACGAGGCGGCCGTGGTGCGCGGTGTGCACGAGCTCACCCGCGGCAGAACGGTTCTGGTGGTGGCGCATCGGCCGGCGACCATCGCGCACGCCGATCAGATCCTGTTCATGGACGGCGGTCGCATCGTCGAACGCGGCACGCACGCGGACTGCTCGCGCTCGGGGGGGCGCTACTCCGCTTTCTGGTGCGAGCGCACCCGTGCGTCCGGATGGCGGCTGGCGCCGGTGCCCGCGTAGCCGGACGGCCCCGGAATCCCCGCGCCAGTCCGGGGCCGTTCACGGGTGGGTCACTGTCGAAGCGCCCGAGTCACTCTCGAAGGATCAGAGGCTGCAGGGCAGCATGGCGACGCTCGCGACGGTGCACTCGGCGTCGCGGGACAGCTTCCAGTTGCCGTCGATGAGCTTCCAGGTGAGCGGGAAGGTGAACGGGTCGAACCCGTCCACGGCGGTCTGCAGCGTGGCCGAGAGGGTGTCGCCATCCTCGGTGACCGGGCCGAGGATGGACCAGCGGAAGCTGGGTGGGGCGGCGTTCATGGCGGTGCCGACCTGGTCGAGCAGCGGCAGGCCGGCCTCGCCGGCCTCGAGCTCGGCGGCTCGGGTGGCGGCCGGGGCGCCGGTGTCGAGGGCGGTCTGCAGCTTGGCCTTCAGGTCGCCGGTGCCGGGGGTGGCGGTGCGCGCGGCGGCGAAAACCGGTGCGGCCGTGGCGGTCGCCGCGCTGACTCCGGTTCCGGCGAGCAGGGCGGCGGCGGTGAGCGCGGCACCGAGGAGGCGTGAAGTACGGGGCATTGTGTGCTGTCCAATCTTTTCGTCTCGAGCGCTTCGCAAGCGCTGCCAAGCAATATAAGGTAAGGCTATGCAAACCTAAAGTGGTTGGCGGGTTGTGCGAGGCGGGCAACAGTGAGCAACTGGGACGGAGAACCGGTGGAAACGCTTCTGGTGGTCGGCGCGGGGCCGAAAGCCCTGGCGGTAGCGGCCAAGTCGCATGTGCTGCGAGAACTCGGCCTGCCCGCGCCGCGGGTGACCGTGGTCGAGGCACAGACGGTCGGCGGAAACTGGCTACCCACCGGCGGCTGGACCGACGGCCGGCACCGCCTGGGCACCAGCCCCGAGAAGGACGTCGGCTTCCCATACCGCTCGACCTGGGCGCGCGGCCGCAACCGCGATATCGACACGGCCATGCGGGCTTTCAGCTGGACCGCCTTCCTCGTCGAGCACGGCACCTACGCCGAATGGATCGATCGCGGCCGGCCCAGCCCGCAGCATCACGTCTGGGCCAAGTACCTGCAGTGGGTAGCCCGGCGCATCGACCTGGATCTGGTGCAGGGCGCGGTCACCGGTATCGCCGCCGCGGCCGACGGCTGGCTGGTGTCGGTCACCGATGCCGACGGCGGCGTGGACGAGCTCGATTGCGACGCGGTGATGATCACCGGACCCGGCCGCAGCGACCGCGCGCTGGCCGAGCATCCGAAGGTGCTCAGCATCAACGAGTTCTGGGAGCTCGCGGGCCGCCGCGCCCTGCCCGCGTCCTCGCGGGTGGCGGTGATCGGCGGCGGTGAGACCGCGGGGTCGGCGCTGGACGAGCTGGTCCGCCACGAGATGCTCACCGTCTCGGTGATCTCGCCCAAGGCGACGCTGTACACGCGTGGTGAAAGCTATTTCGAGAACTCGCTCTACAGTGATCCGACCAAGTGGGCGGGCCTGGGCATGGCCGAGCGTCGCGATGTCATCCGGCGGACCGACCGCGGCGTGTTCTCGGTGCGGGTGCAGGAAAGCCTGCTGGGGGACAACAGGGTTCACCATCTGCAGGGCCGGGTCGTGCACCTCGCCGACCAGGACGGTCGGGTCGTGCTGACCCTGCGCAACGAGCTGCGCGCCGATCAGAACCACACCTTCGATCTGGTGGTGGACGCCACCGGCGGTCAGCCGCTGTGGTTCCTGGACCTGTTCGACGCCGCCGCCACCGATCTGCTGGAGCTGGCGGTCGGGGGCCCGCTGGAGTCGTCCCGGCTGGAGGCGGCCATCGGCTACGACCTGGCGGTGTCCGGGCTGGACGCCAAGCTGTATCTGCCCAACATGGCCGCCATGGCGCAGGGTCCGGGTTTCCCGAATCTCAGCTGCCTGGGCGAGCTGTCGGACCGGATCCTGCAACCGGCGCCGAATCCGGGTCCGCGCTACCGGATCTCGGGCAGGTCGGCCGCGGTGCGAGGCAGCGCGTAGAGCGAGATGCGCCGATCCGGCCGGACGTCGAAGTCGCCCAGATGTTGCCACCCGATCTTCTCCAGCGCCTTCCGCATGGGGATGTTGCGATGATCCGGTTCGCACAGCAGCCGGCGGCATTCGGGTTCGGCCGCCAGGATCGCCTGCCCCAGCAGGCGCATCCAGCCCGACATGACGCCGCGGCCCAGCAGCGTGGTGTCCGCGGTGGCGATGTGGAACCCCATGTCGCGGGGGTCGGCGTCGTAGAGGCGCGCGATCTCGTCCTTGGCAGGCCGGTACAGCTCGACGTAGGCCACCTCGCGGTTGCCCAGTTCGGGCCGGTCCAGGGCGGCGAAGTCGTATTCGAGAAGGCAAGGGCGGGAGAAGGTTCCGTCGAGTTGCGCCCCGCAGTCGGCGCGGCGCCGGTCGGCGTCCCAGGCCTGTTCCCAGGTCTCGAGCAGGTGCGGCCGGTGCATCCACTCGGTGATGGTCTCCGGATCGCGGGAGTCGACGTCCACGAGCCGCAGCCTGAAGGGCGCGGCGAACTCGGGCACCACCGGCGCGGGCGCGCGGCGGACGCGGTCGGGACGGTCCGTGAGTTCGCGCGCGAGGACGTAGGTCGTCCGGTTCATCGCTGTGGCGCTCCGTTCGTCGGTTAGCTTGATCACCCCAGTTAGTAAGGCTAGCCTATACTAACTAGGTGGTGTTACGGTTGCCCGGACATTGCAAGGGGGACAAGCGGAACCGGCGCCCACTGTGGTCGGGCAGTTGTAGGAGAGATTCGGAAAATGGCACGGGAACTCGGCTGGATCAGGCAATTTCAGGCCCCGAGTGCGGAATCCGCGCCACCGCTGCTGGTCTTCCCGCACGCCGGTGCGGGCGCCTCGGCCTATCGGGTGTTCGCCAAGACCATGGCCGCCGACTTCGATGTCGTGGTGTTCCAGTACCCGGGCCGTCAGGACCGGGCCCGCGAGGCCGCCATGGAGACGCTGCCCGAGATCGCGGCCGGCGCCTTCGCCGCCTTCCGGGAATCCGCGCACGAAACCGGTGTTCCCCTCACCATTTTCGGGCACAGCATGGGCGCGGTCATCGCGTTCGAATTCGCCCGCCTGGCCGAGGCCGCGGGGCTGGGCGTGCGGCTGCTGGTCGCCTCCTCGGCCGCCGCACCCGCCCGGATCGCCGACCTGCCGGGGCATCCCACCGAGGACGAAGCCCTGCTCGACCACATGTCGGCGCTCAACGGCACCGGCGCGGAGGTACTGGGCAGCCGCGACGTGCTGCGCATGGCGCTTCCGGTCATGAAGGCCGACTACCGTGCCTTCGACGCCTATTCGTGCGCGGCCGACATCGCGGTGGACGCGCCGATCCTGGTGCTGGGCGGTGACGAGGACGAATTCGTCGCGCCGCGCGATCTGTACGCGTGGGAAGGCCACAGCCGCGGCGGAATTCGCGTCACCCTGTTCACGGGCGGGCACTTCTACCTCGACGACCATGTGCACGGCATCGCCGAACTGCTGGCCGCGGAGAAGAGCGTCGTCGCATGAGCGCGCCGGATTCCGGCGATCCCATCGTGATCGTCGGCATGGGTATCGAGGCGCCCGGCGGCATCGACACCCTGCCGGAATTCTGGGCGGCCCTGGCGGCCGGGCGGGAACTGATCGGTCCCTTTCCCCGTGATCGGGAATGGCCGCTGGCCGAATTGCTGACCTTGGACCGCCACGAGGGCTGGGCCGCGGTGCCCGACGCCGGCGGATTCCTGACCGGCGCCGCAGATTTCGATCCGCTGTTCTTCGGCATCACCCCGCGCGAGGCGGTGGCCATGGATCCGCAGCAGCGGGTCGGCCTGCGGGTGGCCTGGCGGGCGCTCGAGCAGGCCGGAATCAATCCCGATGCGGTGGACGGTGATTCGGCCGGGTGCTGGATGGGCGCCTCGGTCATGGAGTACGGGCCGCGGGCGGCCTCGGTCAACGAGTACAGCGGGTACCGGGCCACCGGCACCGCGCTGGGCGCGGTGGCCGGGCGGATCTCGCACGGGCTGGGCCTGACCGGGCCGTCGGTCACCGTCGACACCGCGTGCGCCTCCGCGCTCACCGCCGTGCATCAGGCGGCCGCCGCCCTCCGGGCGGGGGAGTGCGAGTGGGCGCTCGCGGGCGGCGTGTGCGTCATGGGTTCGCCGGGCGCGTTCTACGAGTTCTCCAAGAACAACGCGCTGGCAGCCGACGGGCACTGCCGCTCCTACTCCGCCGACGCTACCGGCACGCTCTGGGGTGAGGGTGCGGGAGTCGTTGTGCTGGAACGGGAGTCGCGGGCGCGGGCGCTCGGGCATCGGGTGTACGGGCGGCTGCTGGGCTCGCGCGTCAACCACAATGGCAAGGGCGCGCCGATCGCGGTGCCGAGCGCGGCGGCGCAGGAGCGCCTCATTCGCGACACCCTGGCCGCATCCGGTGTCGCCGCCGAACAGGTCGGGCTCATCGAGGGCCACGGCACCGGGACCCCGGTCGGCGACCCGCTCGAATTGACCGCGCTCGCAGCCACTTACGGCGTTCCCGGTGGCGTGGCGCGGCTGGGCTCGGTGAAGTCCAACGCCGGCCACGCGCAGGCCGCCTCCGGACTGCTGGGCCTGATCAAGGTGCTGCTGGCGGGCGTGCACGGGCAGATCCCGCGCACCCTGCACGCCCAGCGCCCGACCGCCGACATCGAGTGGGCCGGCACCACACTGCGGCTCGCCACCGAACTCGAATCCTGGGCCGCCGTGGACGGCATGCGGTACGCGGCCGTGTCCTCGTTCGGTGTCGCGGGCACCAACGCCCACGCCCTCGTCGGCCTGCCCGAGCTGGAGGAAATCGATGTCTAGCCACCGGCTGCCCGATGGCAGCATCCCCGTCCTGCTCTCGTCAGACGCCGCCGACGGCGTGCGCGCCGAGGCTGCGGGCATCCTGGCCTACCTGGAGCAGCGGCCCACCGTGACCCCGGATCGGGTGTCGGACATGCTGTTCCGCACCCGCACGGCCCGCCGGCACCGGGCGCTGGCCATGGTCACCGGGCGCGAGGAACTCCTCGACGCCCTGGGCGCGATCATCGACGGGGTCTCGCATCCCGCCGTGGTGCTGGGTGACGGTCCCGCCACCGTGCGCCGGATCGGCTTCGTCTTCCCCGGTCAGGGCAGTCAGCGACCCGGCATGGGCACGCTGTACTATGAGCTGTCCCCGGTCTACCGGGCCGCCGTCGACGAGTGCGCGGCCGTGCACGCCGAGCGCTTCGGCCACGATCAGCCGCTGCACTATCTGCTCGGCACCGCGGGCGCGTACCAGGACACGGTGTGGGAAGTGCAGCCCGCCTTGATGTTCCACATGGCCGGGCTGGCCGCCATGTGGCAGGCCGCCGGTGTGAGCCCGGCCGCCACCATCGGTCACAGTCAGGGCGAGCTGGCCGCCGGCGCGGTCTCGCGGGTCATGTCGGTGCGCGACGCCGTGCTGGTCGTCGCCCACCGCGCGCGCCTGGTCGAGCGCCTCTCGCCGCGCGGCTACGCCATGGCCGTGCTGGCCATGAACCGCGAGGATTGCGAGGCCCTGCTGGCCCGACATTCCGGCTGGGCCGAGTTGTCGGTGGTGAACGCCCCGCACGTCATGGCCATCTCCGGTGACCGCGACACCATCGCCGACATGGTCGCGACCGCCACCGAGCGCGGCCACTTCGCCCGCGAGATCGGAGTCGCCTATCCGGCGCACACCTCGATCGTGGCGGAGCTGCGCGCGGACTTCGAAGGCTTCCTGGGCGGCGAACTGAGCAGAGCGACCTTCACCGAGACCGAGATCCCCTGCTACGGAGCGACTCTCGGTGCGCGCATCACCGCCGATCTGATCCAGGAACAGTACTGGTACTGGAACCTGCGCAACCGTGTCCGCTTCGATCGCGCCGTGGTCGCCGCCGCCGTCGACGGCATCGACACCCTCATCGAGGTCGTCGAGCACCCCGTCCTGCAGCTGGCTCTTCAGGAGAATCTCTCCCTGGTCCCGCGCGACCCTTCGCGCGCTCCCCGCGACTTCAAGGTCCTGGGCACCTCCCTGCGCACCGCGACCTCGCTGCGGGAATTCACCCGCAACCTGGCCGCCGTCGCCGTCGCCGATCTCGCCTACGACTGGACCGCACTGCGTACCGGCGCGGCCCCGGCCCTCCCACTGCGCGACTTCCCGCATACGGTCATGAACCCCAAGCGCCTGTGGGCCGCCCCCGGTTATGCCCCGGAGGCGGTGCACCCGCCGGTCCCGGCCGCACCCAAACCCCAACGCCTGGTGGAGAAATGGACGCCCTGGGAGCGCCGCTCCCTCACCGCGCCCCGCCACCTGGCCTTCGTCGACCCGACCGGGCGCTGCGCCGATCAGCTCTCGGCCCTGCTCGCCGCCGCCGACCGCTACGGCGCGAACGCGACGGTGCTCACCGCGCCGAAGTCCGCGGAGGACAGAGCTTCCGGTCGCTTCGATGTGAGCGCGGTCCTGGACCTGGCCGAGATGGCCGCCGTCGTCGCCGAGAACGGCGCACCGGAAGCCGCCGACGGCGTGCTCGGCGAAATCCTTGCCGCCCAAGCGACTTCGGAACTATCGGCGGAGACCTTCGACAGTGTCGTGATCCTGTGGCCCGCGCTGCCGGAGGCCACCGGCGCGGCGGCTGTCGCCGAGCTGAGCGAATTCTTCGCCGGGCGCGCGTGGTTGCCCGCGCTCGCCGGCGTGCGCCCGGGCGGCGACTGCTGGCTGGTGACGGTCGGCGGTGAGGTCGTGGTGCCCGAGGACGTGGTGCCGCACCTGTTCCACGGGGCCGTGGCGTCCGGATTCCGGTGTATCGGTGTGGAGCGGCCCGGCGTGCTGTTCCGGCATCTGGATCTCGCGGCCGATGCCGGAACCGGTGAAGCGAATCGGATTGTGGCGGCGCTGCATACGGCCGGTGAGCCGGACGTGGCGCTGCGCGGCGGAAAGGTGTTCGTCAAGCGGCTGGTCGTGGACGAGTCCGCGCCGGGCGCGCCCGCCGATCTCGATCATGTGCTGATCGTGGGCGGCACCGGCAAGCTCGGGCTGCTGTTCGCCGAGGACTTCGCGCGGCAGGGCGCGGGACGGATCACGGTGGTGAGCCGGTCCGGCGAATCCGGCACGGCCGCCGAGGAAGTGGCGCGGCTGCGGATGCTCGGCGCCACCGAGATCGTGGTCGCGGCCTGCGACATCAGCGATGTGGACGCTGTCGCGATCCTCGCGGCCGGGCTGGAGCAGCGGCCGGTGAGCCTGCTCGTCCACGCCGCCGTCAACTATGTGGACGCCGGCATCGAGGAGATCACCGCCGAGATGGTGGCCACCGCCGCCGCCTCGAAGGCGCTGGGCCTGGAGGCCGTGCTCGACGCGGTGCCGCTGGCCCCGGCCGGGCGGGTGCTGCTGTGCTCGTCCATGGCCGCGACACTCGGCGGGCGCGGGCAGATTCTGTACGCCGTCACCAACCGGATGCTGGACATCCTCGCCCGCCGGGTGCGTGCGCGGGGTATCGATTGCTCCGCGTTGGAGTGGGGCCTGTGGAGTGTCGCGGGACCGCTCGACGCGGCGGGCATGGCACGGGTCGAGGGCGCCGGCGTGTACCCCATGAACCCGGCCGATGCCATCGCCGCCGGATTCACCGGGCAGCCGACCGACGCGGTGGTGATCTCCGCGGACTGGGCGTTCCTGCGCGATGTCATGGGCGCCTTCGGGCAGGCCGCGGTGCTGTCGGAAGTGCCGGAGCCCGAACCGATGACACCGGCGCGCATCGATGATGCGGCACTGGCGGTTCCGAGCGCGAATCGGGCTGTCGCGGAACCGGCTCCGGTATCGCCCGTTGTCGCCGAGCGGCCGGTGGCCGCCGCACCGGCCCTCCCGCTGGCGGATCAGGTGCTCGCCGAACTCGAGCGGGTCATGGGCATCGGCGCGGGCGACACCATCGACCGCTCCACGCCGCTGGTCGCACTGGGCCTGGATTCGTTGCAGGCCTTGGACTTCCGCAAGCGGGTGCAGGCGTCGCTGGACCTGGAGCTGCCGGTCGCGGCGATCCTGGGCGGCGCGTCGCTGGACGATGTCGTGCTGCTGATGGCAGAGAACACCAACTAGGGCTAGGGGCCAGATCTTCATGTCAGACACCGATGCCACCGTGACCGTGGCCGGAACCTCCGTCGCCGACCGCCGCCGGGAGCTGCTGCGGCGCAAGCTCGCCGAGCAGGGTCTTACCGCCGCCACCGCCGCACCGGTGCGCCGCACCCGGGCCGGGGAGCGGCGTCCGCTGTCGGCCGGGCAGCGTCGCATGTGGTTCCTGCAGACCCGTGACCCCGAGGACACCACACTGAACATCTGTGTGGCGTACCGGCTCACCGGCGCGCTCGACGAGCAGCGCCTGCGGACCGCGGTGGCGGCGGTGTTCGCGCGGCATGACGTGCTGCGCACCACCTTCGGCGTGGACGCGGACGGCGAGCCGTTCCAGGTGTTCACCGACGACATCGCGCTGCCGTGGCAGTCGCACGATCTGACCGATCTGGCCGAGTCCGCCCGCCCGGTGCGAGTGGAGGTGCTGGCGCGCCGGGAATTCGGCCGCCCCTTCGACCTGGCCACCGAGCTGCCGTTGCGAATCACGCTGGTGCGCAACGGAACCGCGGAGTGGGTGCTGCTGCTGGCCGCCCACCACGGCTGCTGGGACGACGATGCCTGGGGCGTGTTCTTCACCGACCTCAACGCCGCCTACAACGGGGCCGGGACCGCCGCCCCGGCCGCGCAGTTCGTCGACCTCGAGGTCCTGGACGCCCCGGCCGAGGACGCCGCCGACCTCGCCTACTGGCGGAACACCCTGCGCCCCTTGCCCGAACCCCTCGAACTCCCCGGCTCGGCCGTGGTCGCACCGTCGAAGCGCGCCGACCGCTGCACGATCGCGCTGCCCGCCGGTCTCCTGGACCGGGTGGACGGCTTCGCCCGCGAGCACGCGGCCAGCCCGTTCATGGTGCTGCTCGCCGGCTACGCCGCCCTGATCCAGCGCTACACCGCCGCCGACGATTTCCTGGTCTCCATTCCGGTCACCAACCGGCGCTCGGCCACCGCCGAACAGCTCATCGGCTATTTCGGCAACACGCTGCTGCTGCGCGAGACCTTCGACCGCGCCGAGACGTTCGCCGGTCTGGTCGCGGCCACCAAGCGCACCTGCCTGGACGCCTTCGCCCATCAGGCCGTCGGCATCGACCGCGTGGTGCGCGAGGTGAACCCGGAGCGCGTCGCCGGCCGCGACGGCATGGATCAGCTGGTGCGCCTGGGCTTCAGCGTTCGCAAGAGCGCCGACGGCTTCGCGCTGGACGGCGTCACCTCGGCCCAGCTCGACGAGCTGGGCGCGCCCACCGCGCAGGTCCCGCTGGTCCTCGCCGTCGTCACCGAGAGCGCGCACGGCGCGGTGCTCGAGGCCGAATACCAGGTGGACGTGCTGCACCGGGCGCTGGTACAGCGCATGCTGGAACACTACGCGCGGCTGCTGGACCGGGCGCTGAGCACGCCCGGCAGCCGGCTCGCCGACCTCGACATGCTGGGCGGGGACGACCGCCTCGCCATCCTGGAACAGTCGCGCGGCGCGGACGTCCCGGCCGACCCGGCCACCATGGTCGACCTGTTCGAGGCTGGTGTCGCCGCCGGACCCGAGACCCTGGCCCTGGTCTCCGACGATCTCGAACTCACCTACGCGGAGCTGAACCGACGCGCGAACCGGCTGGCGCACTGGCTGATTCGCGAGGGCGTCGGCAGCGAGGACATCGTCGCCCTGCGCATGAGCAACTCGGTCGAGTTCATCGTCGCCGTGTACGGCGTCCTCAAGGCGGGCGCCGCCTACCTGCCCATCGACCCGGCCTACCCGGACGACCGCATCGACTACCTGATCGCCGACGCGGGCCCGCGCCTGGTGCTGGGCCGCGTCGAACTCGACGCCGCCGAGGAGGCCGCCGCCGGGCTGCCCGACCGCGATCCCACCGACGCCGACCGCGTCCGCCCGCTGCTGCCGGCGAACCTGGCCTACGTCATCTACACCTCGGGCTCGACCGGCAGGCCCAAGGGCGTCCCGGTCTCGCACGCCGCTATCGCCGAGCACGTGGTCGGCTTCACCGCCGAATGGGGCATGACCGCCGAGGACCGGCTGCTGCAGTCGTCCTCGGTGAGCTTCGACGCCTCCCTGCTGGACATCTTCGTCACCCTGGCGCTGGGCGCGCGGCTGATCGTGCCGAAACCCGATGCCTTCCGCGACATCCGCTACGTCGCCGACCTCATCACCCGCCGCGGCGTCACCGTGCTGCACATGGTGCCGTCCATGCTCGGCACCTTCCTGCTGCTGCCCGAGGTCAGTGAATGGCGTGCGCTGCGCCATGTCCCGGTCGGCGGCGAGGCGCTCCCGGGCGAGGTGGCCGACCGGTTCGCCGCCGTCTTCGACGCCGAACTGCGCAACCACTACGGACCGACCGAGGCCGTGGTGTGCGCGACCCATCAGCCGGTGACGGGCCCGCAGGGCACCGGCATCGTGCCCATCGGCGTCCCCAACCAGAACGTGCACGCCTACGTGCTCGACGAGGCCCTGCAACTGGTGCCCGCCGGGGTGGTCGGTGAGATCTACCTGGGCGGTGCGCAATTGGCGCGCGGCTACCTGGGCCGAGCCGCGCTCACCGCGAGCCGCTTCGTCGCCGACCCCTTCACCTCCGGTGCGCGGCTCTACCGCACCGGAGATCTGGCCCGCCGCAACGAGTTCGGAGAACTGGACTTCGTCGGCCGCGCCGACGAACAGGTCAAGGTGCGCGGCTTCCGCATCGAACTCGGCGAGGTGGAGTCCGCGCTGGCCGCGCACCCGAGCGTCGGGCACTGCGTGGTGATCGTGGCCGAGGATCCGGCCGTGGGCGCCCAGCTGGCCGCTTACCTGGTGCCCGTGGCCGGCGCGACGGTCGACGTGGAGCAGGTGCGCGCGCACGGCGCCGCCGCGCTGCCGGAGTACATGGTGCCCAGCGCCTTCGCCGTCATCGACGCGATTCCGCTGACCGTCAACGGCAAGCTGGACAAGCGGGCGCTGCCCGCGCCGTCGCCGGCGATCGAACGGGTGCACCGCGCACCCGCCACCGCCACCGAACGACGCCTGTGCGGGATCTACACCCGGCTGTTCGGGATTGCGGTGTCCGGCGCGGACGATTCTTTCTTCGAACTCGGCGGGCACTCGCTGCTGGCCGCGCGCCTGGTCGCGCAGATCCGCGCCGAATTCGGCGTGGAACTGGATGTGCGGATGGTGTTCGACACCCCGACCCCGGCCGGTCTGGCCGCCGGTCTGGTCGCGCGGTTCCGCGACGAGTTCGGCATCGACCTCGATGCCATGGACGACGACGCCGACACCGCCGAGTCCGGCGAAACGGTCACCGCCACAACGCTGTCCGGCCGGCCGGCGGTCACCGCCCGGCAGCGCCCGGACCGGCTGCCGCTGTCCTACTCGCAGCTGGCCATGTGGTTCCAGTACCGCATGGAGGGCCCGAGCGCGGTCGGCAACCTGCCCTTCGCCGTCCGCTTCGACGGCGGCCTGGACATCGCCGCGCTGCGCGCCGCGCTCTCGGACGTGGTGGCCCGGCACGAGGCCCTGCGCACCGGTTTCGGTGTGCAGGACGGCGTTCCGTACCAGGTGGTGCGGGCCGCCGGGGAGGTCGAGCTCGAGGTCACCGGCCTCGACGCGGCCGAACTGGCCGACGAGCTCGCCGAGATCGGCCGCTACCCGTTCACCGTCGAATCCGAGCCGCTGCTGCGGGCGCGCCTGCTGGTCCTGGACCCGGGCACGCACGTGCTGTCGCTGCTGGTGCACCACATCGTGGCCGACCACACCTCGCTGGGCATCCTGCTCGAGGACCTGGTCACCGCCTACCGCGCGCGGGTCGAGGGCGGGACGGCCCCGGCATGGCCGCCGCTGATCGTGCAGTACCCGGATTACGTGCTGTGGCAACACGACGCCTTCGGCCCGGCCGCGGACGGCGCGCCCGGTGCGTTCGGCCGCGCCCAGCTCGACTACTGGCGCACGGCCCTCGCCGGGGTGCCCGATCAGATCGACGTCGCCCACGACCGAGCGCGACCGGCCGTGCTCGGCAAACGCGGCGTGGTCGCCGCCTTCGCGGCTCCCGCCGCCCTGCGCACCGGCCTCAGCGCCCTCGCGGAAGCCTGTGGCGCAACGGAATTCATGGTCTACACGGCCGCCGTAGCCACCCTGCTGCACAAGCTGGGCGGCGGCGCGGACATCACCCTGGGCACCCCGGTGGCGAGCCGTGTCGACGCGGCGACCGCGCCGCTGGCCGGCCTGTTCGCCAATATGGCCGTCCTGCGCAACGACCTGTCCGGCGCTCCGACCCTGCGCGAGACCGTGTTGCGGTCCCGCGAGGTCGTGCTGGATGCCCATGCGCACCAGGAACTTCCGATCGAACGACTGGTGGAGGCGCTCAATCCGCCGCGCTCGCGCTCCCGGAACCCGCTGTTCCAGAGCATGCTGCACTTCCGCGGCGTCGACTGGGCGCCGGCGACGATTCCCATGGCCGGAGACACCACCGCCACCGTGCTGCCGGTCGACTTCGACGTCTCGTTCCTGGACCTCAATATCTCCGTGAACGTCACCGGTGACGGCGGCCTGGCCGTGCGCGTGGTCGCCAATGCCGACCTGTACGAGCCGGACACCGTGCAGCACATCGCGACCGCGCTGGTCACCACCCTGGAGGCGTACGCCACCGCGCCCGACCGCGCGGTGACCGACCTCGAGGTGCTGCCGGCCGATCAGCTGGCGCGACTGCTCGCCGCGCCCGCGCCCGCCGCGCAGACCGCCACCGTCACCACCGGCGACCACGCCCGCACCGAACGCGCGCTCATCGACCTGCTCGAAGAACTCCTCGAGATCAGCGAGGTCGAGGCCGACGACAACTTCTTCGCCCTCGGCGGCGACAGCGTCATCTCCATCCAGTGGTCGGCCCGCGCCACCGCGCTCGGCCTGCCGCTCAGCCCGCAGCTGGTGTTCGAGCACCTCACCATCGCCGAACTCGCCGCCGCGGTCGACGCCGCCGAACCCCCTGCCGCGCAAGCGGAATCGATCCCCGCTGAAGAATCCGCCCCCATGAGCGCCTCCGGCCTCGACGCCGCCGCCCTCGCCGCCCTCGCCGCATCCTGGCAGGCCCGATGACCACCACCGAAAACCGCACCGCGCCGCCGCAGATCGAGGACGTGCTGGCGCTGAGCCCGCTGCAGGAGGGACTGTTCTCGCTGTCGCGCCTCACCGGCGACGGCCTCGACCTGTACACCATGCAGTTCGTGGTGGACATCGACGGACCGCTGGACACCGCGCTGCTGCGCCGCAGCGCCCAGGCCATGCTGGATCGGCATCCCAACCTGCGCGCGGCCTTCTGGGACGAGAACGTGCCGCGGCCGGTGCAGATCGTGCCCGTCCACGCCGAACTGCCCTGGACCGAAAAGGTCGCGCGGCCGGAGGAATTCGACGCCATCGCCGCGGACGAGCGCCACGCGCCGTTCGATCTGAGCCGCGGTCCGGCCCTGCGCCTCCTGCTGCTCACGGTGCCGGATGCCGGCACCCGGCGGATGATCCTCACCGCGCACCACATCCTGATGGACGGCTGGGCGGTGGCGGTGTTCTTCACCGAACTGCTCGCCGTCTACCGGTCCGGCGGATCCGTCGCGGCACTGCCGAAACCGCGTCCCTACCGCGACTACATCGCGTGGCTGGGCGCACAGGACACCGCCGCGGTCACTCAGCGCTGGTCCGACTACCTCGCGGGGGTGAGCGGTCCGCTCATGCTGGCGGACGGCGCGCCGGTCGGCCCGAACGCCGTGCCGGAGAAGACCCGCCTGCTGTTGTCCGCTGCCGAGACCGACCGGGTCCGTACCTGGTCCGGCGCGCACGGGCTGACCCTCAACACCGCCGTGCAGTTCGCCTGGACGGTGCTGCTCGGGCGGCTCACCGATCGCCGGGACATCGTGTACGGCACCACCATCTCCGGTCGGCCCGACCAGCTTCCGGGCGTGGAGGGCATGGTCGGGTTGTTCATCAACACCGTGCCCGTCGCCCACCATCTGGACTCCGGCACCTCCATCGCCGACCAGTGCGCCCGCCTGCAGCGCGAGTGCGCCGCCATGCGCGACATCGGCTTCCTGAGCCTGTCGGCCGTGCAGCGCGCCGCCGGGCACGGCACCCTCTTCGACACGCTGTTCGTCTTCGAGAACGCTCCCATCGACGACGCCATCCGCACCGTCACCGCCCCCGACGGCGCCTGCTTCCGTCCGATCGAGATGGAAAGCCTCGCGCACTACCCGCTCACGGTGGTCGCGCACATGAGCGGTGACGAGCTGTTGGTCCAGCTCGAGGTGATGCCCGCCGCGCTGCCCTACTTCCCGGCCGCAGACCTGGGCGAGCGGCTGCTCGCGCTGCTACGGCAACTACCGGAAACCGGCACGGCCACACCCGATTCGCTCAGCGTGCTCACCGCATCGGAGCAGGAGCTGTCCGCAGCGCCGATCAGCCCCTTCGCGCCCGCCGCGATGACGCAAGGGCCCACGACCGCATTCGCCGACGCCAGCTCGGTCTGGGAGTTGTTCGAGCTACAGGTGGCCGCCACGCCGGAAGCCGTTGCACTCCAGGACAGCTCCGGCTCCCGGTACACCTATCGCGCCCTGCACGATGCGGCCGTCCGGCTCGGCGCGGAATTCGCCGCACAGGGCGTCGGCCCGGAAACTGTTGTAGCGCTGGTACTTCCACGTAGCGTGCGATCGATTGTCGTGGTACTGGCGGCCTTCGCCGCGGGCGGAGCCTATGTGCCGGTGGATATCACGCTGCCCGCCGCACGCCTCGAGTCGATCCTCCGGCAGGCGCGGCCGACGCTGGTGGTCGCCGACGACAACACCCGCGACCTGCTCGACACCACCGGTGCCCCGCAGTCCGGCGCTGGTGTCGTAGCCGTCGGTGAGCAGCGGGTGCCGCTGCTGCTCCTCGGCGATCCCCTCGTCGCCGAACAGCACTCGGCCGCCCCTGCCGGACTCCCACGCGTCGTCCGCCACCCGGACCAGCTCGCGTACCTCATCTTCACCTCCGGCTCGACGGGTGAACCCAAGGGCGTCGCCGGGACCAATGCCGCCCTCATGGCCTACTTCGCCGACCATCGCGACCGGGTCTACGGGCCCGCCATGGCCCGCCTGGGTCGGCCGCTGCGCATCGCGCACGCCTGGTCGCTCAGCTTCGACGCCTCCTGGCAGCCGATGGTGGGCCTGCTCGCCGGGCAGACCCTCCACCTGTTCGACGCCACGGAAATGCGTGACGCGCAGCGGTTGTGCGCGGGCATGATCGCCCACGACATCGACATGATCGACACCACCCCGTCGATGTTCGCGCAGCTCAACGCCGCCGGACTGGTGGACCGCGAGCTGCCCGTGCTGGCGCTGGGCGGTGAGGCCATCGACGCCGCACTGTGGTCGCGGTTGCGCGCGCTGGCCCCGTCCGAAGGCCGGTCCGGCACGGCGGTCTACAACTGCTACGGACCCACCGAGACCACCGTCGAGGCCGTGGTGGCCCCCGTTGCGGACTTCGACACCCCGACCATCGGCACCGCGAACGCCGGAATGTCCGGCTACGTCCTGGATTCCAGCCTGCGACCGGTGCCCGGCGGGGTAGTCGGCGAGCTGTATCTGTCCGGGCCGCAGCTGGCCCGCGGCTATATCGGCCGCGCCGCAACCACATCCGATCGTTTCGTCGCCGACCCCTTCCGGCCCGGCCGCCGCATCTACCGCACCGGCGACCTGGTCCGCCGCCTGCCCCACGGCGGCCTCGGCTACCTGGGCCGCGCCGACGCACAGGTGAAGGTGCGCGGCTACCGCATCGAGATCGGCGAGATCGAGACCGCCCTGCGGCGACTACCCGGCGTCGACACCGCCGCCGTCACGGTGGTGCGCCGCGCGGGCGGGGCAAGCCTGGTCGGTTTCGTCGTGGGGGAGCGGGGCGAGCCCGTCGATCCCGCGTGCACCCGCGCCGCGCTCGCGGAACGCCTGCCCGCCTACATGATTCCGGCCCGCGTGCTCGCTTTGCCGAAGCTGCCGGTGAACGCCAACGGCAAACTCGACAGCCCCGAGCTGACGCGGCTCGCCGAAGCCGCCCTTGCCGACATCGGATCAGGCGCCGCGCCCAGCACCGCCACGGAGAAGGAGCTCGCCGAGGTTCTCGCCGAACTCTTCGACGGCCGCGCCCCCGGCCTCGACGACGACTTCTTCGCTCTCGGCGTGGACAGCATCGTCGCCATCTCCCTGGTCAACAAGGCCCGCCGCCGCGGTCTCACCCTCACCCCGCGCATGGTGCTGGCCACCCCGACCCTGCGCGAACTCGCCGCCGCGCTCGACGCCGCGGACCCGACCGCCGCGAACCGGGTGGCGGATTACGGTGCGGTGCAGCCGCTTCCGGTCGTCTCGTGGATGTACGAGTACGGCAGATACCGCCGCTTCACCCAGACCGCCCTGCTCCGGCTGCCGGACGGCATCGACCGCGAAGCCGTCGAGACTTCGCTGCAGGCCGTGCTCGACGGCTACGACGTCCTGCGATCATGCCTGGTCGACACGGACGACGGCCCGCGCCTGGTCACCGCCGAGCCGGGCAGCGTCCGCGCGGCCGACATCCTCACGCACACAGCCGATCCCGCCGACACCGCCGCGGCCGTCCACGCCGCGGCACGGACGGTCATGGACCGGATCGACCCGCGCACCGGCGATATGGTGCGCGCCGTCTGGTTCTCCGGCACCGAGCACGGCGATATCCTGCTGCTCACCATCCACCACCTGGCCGTGGACGTGGTCTCCTGGCACCTGCTCATCGCTGCCCTGAACGAGGGCGCGGCCCTTCCCGAATCCACCTCGTACCGCGAGTTCTCCCGCCGCATGGCAGAGCGGGCCGAGTGCGCGGAAGTTCGCACACAGCAGGACTATTGGTGCGACCAGCTCGCCGCCCCCGACCCCGCCATCGGCCGCCGCATCCCCTACCCGCACACCGACTCCTGGTCTTCCCTCCGGGTCGCCACCGCCGTGACCCCGGTCGCGGTAACCGCCCGCCTGCTCGCCGCGCTCACCCGCGACGAGGGTGTCCGCGAACTGCTGCTCACCGCCCTCACCATCACCCTGGCGAGCTGGCGGCGCGAGCGCGCCCAGGATCCCGCCCACGGCGTCCTCCTCGCCCTGGAAGGCCACGGCCGCGCCGACGACCTGCTCGGCACCGACACCAGCAACACCCTCGGCTGGTTCACCAGCGTGTTCCCGATCCGCCTCGGCGCGGGCGAGACGGTGGATGCCGAACGGGCGGAACAGGATCCGGCCGCGGCCCGCGTCCTTCTGGAATCGGTGACCACGCACCTGTCCGCCATCCCCAACCGGGGCCTGGACTACGGCTTGCTCCGTTACACCACCCGGGTCCCCGAACTGGCCACCGCGCGGCACCCCCAGATCGAGTTCAACTACCTCGGCCGAGTCGACCTCAGCGGGCAGGACACCCGATCCTGGTCCCTGCTCATCGGCCCGCTCAACGAGGCACTGCCCCTGGATCCCGAACCCGACCTACCCCTGCGCTACGCGCTGGATGTCATCGCGGGCATCGGCTCGACCCCGGAGGGCCCGCAGCTCACCACCAAGTGGCGCTGGAGCGAAATCCTGTTCACCGCAGCGGAAGCCAACCGCCTGACCGAACTCTGGCAGCGCAGCCTGGCCGCCCTGGCAGTTGCCGTGTCCTGATCACCCAGGCGGTAAGGGCCGTCCGGCCGCGTGAGAGTGGGCGGGCGGCCGATACCGCGGAAGAAGTTCGGCGGTCGGGCCGCCGCTGGAGAAGCTGCGCGGTCGGCCGAGGATACGGGCGGGTGGTCCGGTCAGGCCGCGGCGTAGCCGGTGGTGTCTTCCCGACCTGGTGCGCCGACCGTCTCGGCGGCCGAAGACGGCGCGGGAGAGACGGATTCGATCATGTCCAGCACCAGCCAGCCGTCGGTGGTCCAGCCGCCGTGCGTGTCGGTGCGCACCAGCCGGCCGCCCGGCACGAAGGGATCGTCCACGAAACCCTCGGCGGAATCGTCCAATTCCAGTGCCAGCGCGGAACCGCCCACGTACACCCGCCCGGAGCGTCCCGGCGGCACCAGCCGCAGCGACTCGTCCAGCACCAGCAGCCGGGCACCCGGAATCGGGCGCACCCGGCCGGACCCGTCCAGCGGGCCGCGTGCCGCCACTCCCGCGTATTCCGGTGTGGTGTAGGCGAATCCGGCACACGAACCGGGAGCCAGCTCCCGCAGCAGGGCGGAAAGCGCTGCCGGGCAGTCGTTTCCGAACACATCCCAGCGCCGCACGGTCGGCAGCGCGGGGGAGGGCAGGAAGGCCAGGTTCGCGAGAGTCCCGGCCTCGGCGACCACATGGGTCGAGGCGCTCAGCGCGATGAGCTCGGCCAGGGCGGTCACGTCGGCGCGCTGGGCGGCGGTGGCCAGCACCAGGGTCGCGCCATCGGCGAGGGTGGCCAGCAGTTCCACCGCGGCATCGGTGGTGTCCCAGCGGGTGGCCAGCAGCCGCACATCCGGCGAACCGTAGGCCCGGTCGATCGGGCGGGAGCGCTGGTCGGCGGCCACGGCGCGGCGATCGTCGGCGGCCGCGGCGACCGCGACCGGCTTCAGGCCGGCGCCGTGCGGGCCCAGTTCGGCCAGTACCGAACCGAATTCGGCGGCGGCGATATCGCACAGCACCCGGGCCAGATCGTCGAGCGTGGGCCCCGCGGTTCCGGTGACGCCGCCGTCGAGACGTTCGAAGAGTTCGGCGTAGGTGAGGATGTGATCGCCGCAGCGCACGGCGGTCCGCAGGGACGGGACGCGGCGACCGCACTCGATGAGCATGGGGACCGACGGCACGTCGTACAGTTCGACGCCATTGGCCCATTCGTCCACGAGCCGATGACGCTCGACGGCGGACAAGGTTTCCGGCACCGCTCGCTCCATCGTTCCAACCCCCCGGATTCTAACTTATGCAACCCTAACCTAATCGATCGAGAGCACGATCGGCCACCCCTAGAGGGATCGAATCGGCGACAACGGATCACACCTGGCGAGAATATTAGGCTAGGCTCACCTATCGCTCGCCCGTGTCGGGTGTGCGACGGCAGACAGGAGAGTCACGATGAAGCTGGCGTTCTCGACGTCCGGGCCCCGGACACGCCCTGCGCGCAGCGGGCGATCGATCACCGCGCGCGCCGCCGTCGCGGCCGTGGTGAGCCTGCTCGCCCTCGGGCTCGCCGCCTGCGGATCGAAGTCCGACGACTCCGTCGGCGACGGCACACCGGTCACCATCACCCACGCGCTCGGGCAGACCACTGTGAACGGGACCCCGACCCGCGTCGTGGCGCTGGGCAACCAGTGGCTCGACACCGCGCAGGCGCTCGGCGTCACCCCGGTCGGCTACATCGACAACATCGCGGTGCTCAGCAAGGGCGCGCCGCCGTGGGAGCCGGCCGCCCTGTCGCAGTCCAAGGCGCTGCAGACCACCGGCAATATCGCCGAACAGGTCGCCGCGCTGAACCCGGACCTGATCCTGGCCGACTCGTTCATCGCCGACGCCAAGACCTACGGCGACCTGTCCAAGGTCGCGCCCACCCTGCCCGGGCTCACCAAGGAGGCCGTCACCCCCTGGGCCGACCAGGTGCGCGCGCTCGGCCAGGTGCTGCGCAAGACCGACGCCGCCGACAAGCTCATCGCCGACCTGAACGGCCGCATCGACGGTATCGCGCAACGCAATCCGGGGCTGAAGAACAAGACCTTCATCAGCTCCTGGCTGGCCGGGCCGTCGCAGCTCATGGTCCTCACCGATCCGAAGGACGGCTCCAGCCGCCTGTTCACCCAGCTCGGCATGACCATCCCGCAGCACCTGGTGGACCAGGGCGGCTCCGGGGGCCGGCTGGCCCTCTCACCCGAACGCCTCGACGAACTCGACTCCGATCTGCTGCTGGCCGGCTACTCGCCCGGCATGGACGAGAAGTACCGCGGCCTGCCGGGATACGGCGCGCTGCCGTCGGTGCGGAAGAACTCCGTGGTCTTCCTGACCGTCCAGGAGATCAGCGCCGTCAACCAGCCCACCCCGCTGGCCCTGCCGTACCTGCTCGACAAGCTCGAACCGGCTCTCGCCAACGCCGCCAAATGATCCGCGCCGACGACACCCGTTACGCTCTGCGTCCCGGCGTCACCTGCCTGACCGTCCCCGGTGGCGCGGTGCTGCTCGATCCACCGCGCAACGAGAAGCTGGC
Organism: Nocardia niigatensis NBRC 100131; assembly: GCF_000308655.1. Taxonomy (GTDB): domain Bacteria; phylum Actinomycetota; class Actinomycetes; order Mycobacteriales; family Mycobacteriaceae; genus Nocardia; species Nocardia niigatensis. The sequence goes on from NZ_BAGC01000008.1 coordinate 74,198, forward strand.
CGGGCTGACCCCGGCCCAGAGCCAGGCGCTGAAGACCCTCGACCAGGGTCCGGCGACGGCCGGCGAACTGGCCGAATCCGACTCGGTGACATCGTTTCTCGCCCGGCTGGCCGGGGCGGGCTGGCTGGAGGTCACCGTCCGCGACGGCGACCGCGACCTCTACACGCTGCGACCCTTCACCACCCCGCCCCCGCGTCCGGGCGCGGGCGTGCCCGGGGTGCGCACGGCCCTCTCGAAATTCACTGTCATCCACCGTGATCCGGACGGCCTGGTCCTGGAACACCCCACCTCGTGGTGCGACCTGCGCGTCCACGACCCGCGCCTGCTGGCCCTCGCCGCCGGCGCCGATCCCGCCGAACTCGGCCTGCCCGAGCCCCTTTCGGCCCGCATCGCCGCCGACCTGCGCTGGGGCGGCTTCACCGCCGACCCCGCCGCCGAGGACCGCGACTTCACCACCCGCAGCTGGAGCGCCCCCGACCTCTGGTTCCATCGGCGCAGCACCCTCGGCTCCCGCGCAGTCACCTGGGACAACTTCGGTCCGACTGCCTGGGCGAAAGACGAGTTCCCGCAACGCCCGGCGCGGCGTCCGGCCTATCCCGGCGCTCCGATCGCCCTCCCGGCATCGGATGTCTCCGCGCTGCGCGTCACGGACCCGAGCCTGACCGACGTGCTCGAAGATCGGCGTTCGTGCCGCGCATTCGACGCCACCCGGCCGATCACCCTGGCCCAGCTGGCCGAACTCCTCTACCGCAGCGCCCGGACCCGGTCGGTGGAATCGACACCGGATGGCGGCGAACTCCCCTCCCGCCCTTACCCTTCCGGCGGCAGCGTCCACGAACTCGAGCTCTACCCCGTGGTCCGCAATGTCGAGGGCCTGCCCGCGGGCATGTACCACTACGACTCCTTCGAGCACGTCCTGCGCCCGGTCGCCCCCGCCGATTCCCCCGCGGTGCAACGACTCCTGCGCACCACCACGGCCACCCTCGCCGATGCCGCCGAACCCCAATTGCTGCTGCTGATCTCGGCGCGAGCGGGCCGGGTCATGTGGTCCTACGAGTCGGTCGCCTACGCCACTATCCTCAAGCATGTCGGTGTCCTCATGCAGACCCTCTACCTCACCGCCACCGCCATGGGACTCGGTGCGGTGGCCCAGGGCTTCTCCGACACCGCCGCCTTCACCGCCGCCAGCGGTGTCGACGAACTGGAGGAATGCAATGTGGGCAGCATGATCCTCGGCACCCCCGCTTGGGACCGCTAGCCCGAGGTGTCGTACCCGGCTGGGAGCATCGAGATCATGACGGCGACCGGGGATCAGGTGCGGGCGGCGGCGCTGTCGCTGCCGCGCACCACCGAACAGTTCGAATGGCAGATGCCCACCTTCCGGGTGGCCGGGAAGCTGTTCCTCACCTTGCCCGAGCACGAGACCTCGATGGCGGTCCGCTGCCCGATCGTGGACCGGGACGAGTTGGTGCAGGCCGAGCCGGACAAGTTCTGGATCGCACCCCACGAGGCCGGGAACGCGTGGGTGCGGGTCCGGCTCGCCGCCCTCGACGACCTCGACGAACTGACGGCCATCGTCACCGATTCCTGGCGGCTGGCCGCACCCCGGGAACTGGTGGATCCGGCCTGAACGGCCGGATCCCGCCGCGCCGGCTCAGAAGGTGACGCGCTGGTCCTCGGCCAGGAAGAGTTTGTCGCCGTCCTTGGTGACGAAGGCGGCGTGGAACTCGGCCTGGTTGCGGACCACCTGATTGGCGCGGAACTCGTCGGGGGAGTGGGAGTCGTTGGCGAGCAGATTCTCCGTGTACTGCTTGGTCTGCTTGGATCGCCAGTTCCGGCCCCAGGATTCGAGCATCGGCTGGTAATCGGGGTTCTCGACGCCGGCCCGCTTCTGGTTGATGCGGTAGGCGGCGAACGCCATCTGCAGGCCGCGGGTGTCTGCCACGTTCTCGCTGAGGGTGAGCGTGCCGTCCACGTGGTGGGCGGGGTCGAGGCCCGCGGGGACCAGCCCGTTGTACTGGTCGACCAGCTTCTTGGTGCGGGCGTCGAACTTGGCCCGGTCCTCCGGAGTCCACCAGTCCTTCAGGTTGCCGTCGGCGTCGTACTTGGAACCCTGATCGTCGAAGCCGTGCCCGATCTCGTGCCCGATGACCGCGCCGCCCGCACCGTAGTTGACCGCCGCCTCCGCCTCCGGATCGAAGAACGGCGGCTGCAGAAACGCGGCAGGGAACACGATTTCATTGTTGACGGGCTGGTAGTAGGCGTTCACCGTCTGCGGCGTCATGCCCCACTCGGTCTTGTCGACCGGCTTGTCCAGCTTGTCGAACATCTTCTTGGCGCCGAAAATATTGGCGGCGCGCAGGGATTGGATGAGCTGCCCGCGGGTGATCTTCAGCCCGGTGTAGTCCTCCCACTTGTCCGGATAGCCGATCTTCACGCCCATCTTGCTCAACTTGACCAGCGCGGCGTCCCGGGTGGGCTGCGACATCCACGTCGAATTGGTGAAGTTGTCCTTGTAGGCCGCGACCAGGTCGGCCACCATGTCCATCGCCCGGTTCTTGGCCTCGGGCGGGAAATGCTTGGCCACGTACAGTTTTCCGAGCTGCTCGCCCAGGGTGCTGTCCACGGTGCCGACCGCCGACTTCCACCGCTCCGGCCGCTGCTGCTGCCCGCTCATCACGGTGCCGAAGAACTCGAAGTTGGCGTCGGAGAGCGCCTTCGGCAGGAAACGCGCGTATTCCCGCACCACCGCCAGTTTCAGGTACTCCCGCCACACCGCGATATCCACGTCGTGCCACAGCTGCCCGGCCGCGGTGACGAACGACGGCTCGCCCACGATCACGGTCGCGAACAGGCTCTTGGGCCGATCGGTGTTCCCGGAAAGCCAGGGGTCCCAATCGAATTGCGGTGCCAGCGCCACCATGTCGGTCCACGACATCTTGTTGTAGCTGGCCTCGGTGTCGTGCAGTTTGATGTTGTCCCAGAATCCGGCCGCGATCCGTGTCTCCAGATCCAGCACCCGGCCCGCCATGGCCACCGGGTCCGGGAAGCCGGCGCCGGTGGCGATCTTCTCCAGGTAGCTCTTGTATCCGGCCAGCTTGTCGGCGTATTCGGGCTTGCGGTAGTACTGCTCGCTCAAGCCGATTCCAGACTGACTGACCGAGGCGATGTGCGCGCTGGAGTTCTTCCGGTCCACCGAGACGCCCAGCCCGATCAGTCCGCCGATGGGCAGCGCGCCCATCACCCTGGCCAGATCCGGCTTTCCCGCGGCCTTGTCGATATCGGCGAACAGATCGGCGAGCGGGGTGAGGCCCAGCTTCTCGAGGGTGTCGACATCCATCCGGGCGTCGTACAGATCGCGGATCTGCTGCTCGACGGTGTCCGCCTTGGGATCCTTGATGTCCTCGATGATCTCGCGCAGCTGCCCCAGCACCCGATCCCCGACATCGTCGAAGGTCCCGAACGACACCTTGTCCGCCGGCAGCTGGTACTCCTGCAGCCATTTGCCGTTGACGAACCGGTAGAGGTCGTCCTGCGGGCGCACCGCCGCATCCGACCCGGACATGTCAGGCCCGGTGAGCTGGGTCGAGGTGACCGTGTTCTTGGTATCGGTGCTACACGCCGCCAGCGTGGCGACGGCCGGCGCGAGACCGAGCGCGATCAGAAAACGACGACGGTCCACACCGGCCGGACGATCCGACGAACTCACAGGCATTACCTTCCCCGAAGCTGCGATACCGACGCGAGGCTACCGGGGACGGCCGTCACGCGCGGGTTGTCGCGTTCTCAGAGGGTGACGCGCTGGTCCGGCGGCAGGTATTCCTTGTCGCCGTCCTTCAGGTGATAGGCGCTGTAGAACTCGCCCAGATTCCGTACCACCTGATTGCACCGGAATTCGGCAGGGGAGTGCGGATCGGACGCGATCTGACTCTGCAGCGCCTCGGTGGTCATCTTGGTGCGCCAGGTCCGGCCCCAGGATTCGAACATCGGCCGGTAGTCGGGAGTGTCCGTCCCCTTGCGCTTCTCGGCCATCCGATAGGCCGAGAGGGAAATCTCGAGTCCCCGCAGATCCGCCAGATTCTCGCCGACCGTGAGTTCGCCGTTGACGTGCTGATCGGGCGGCAGGCCCGCCGGAACCAGCGCGTTGTACTGCGCGATCAGCTGGTTGGTCTTGGCTGCGAAGGCTGCCTTGTCCTCCGGTGTCCACCAATCCTTCAGATTGCCGTCCCCGTCGTACTTGGAACCCTGATCGTCGAACCCGTGGCCGATCTCGTGCCCGATCACCGCACCGCCCGCACCGTAGTTCACCGCGGACTGGGCATCCGGATCGAAGAACGGCGGCTGCAGAAAGGCGGCGGGGAACACGATTTCATTGCCGCTGGGGTTGTAGTAGGCGTTCACCGTCTGCGGCGGCATCGCCCATTCAGACTTGTCCACCGGCGTCCCCAGCCGATCGAACATCCGCTTCGCCTCGAAAGCGTCCGAGGCGCGCAGGGATTCGACGAGCCTGCCCTTCGTGACCGTGAGTTTGGAGTAATCCTCCCACTTGTCCGGGTAGCCGATCTTGGCGTTGATCTTCCCGAGTTTCGCGATGGCCGCGTCCCGCGTGGGTGGGGACATCCATGTCGAATTCTGGAAGTTCTCCTGGTACGCCGCGCGCAGATCGTCGACCATCTCGAGTGCCCGCTTCTTGGCCTCGGCCGGGAAATGCTCTGCCACGTACTGCTTTCCGAGCGCTTCGCCCACGGCGTCGTTGACCGTTTGCACGGCCCGCCGCCACTGCTCCGGCTGTTCCCGCAGCCCCTGGACCACCTTGCCCATGAAATCGAAATTGGCGTCGGCGATCGCCTTGGGAAGATAGGGCGCGTACGCGCGCACCAGGCTCAGTTTCAGGTACTCGCGCCAGGCGGCGAGGTCGACATCGGCCCACAGCTGCCCCGCGCCGGTCACGAACGACGGCTCGGCCACATCGATCTTGTCGAACATGTTCTTCGGTCGGTCGGTGCTGCCCGAAAGCCAAGGTTCCCAGTCGAATTGCGGACCCAGCGCGGTCAGCCCGGTCCAGGTCATCAGGTTGTAGGTCGCGTCGGTATCGCGGGTTCTGACGTTGTCCCAATGGAATCCGGCGATGCGGGTCTCCAGGTCCACCACCCGGCCGGCCAGCCCGGTCGGGTCCGGGAACCCGGCTCCGGCGGCGAGGCGCTGCATGAACGTCCGGTACGCGGCGAGCCGGGCGGCGTATTCGGGCTTGCGGTAGTACTGCTCGCCCATGCCGAGCCCGGACTGCTCGATCGAGGGGAGATAGGCATCGGAGTTCTTCGGGTCCGGGCCCACGCTCAGGCCGATGAGACCCACATTGGTCAATCCGCCCATCACATGCGCGAGATCCGGCTTGGTCGCGGCCTTGTCGATCTGATCGAACAGATCCTGCAGCGGCGTCATGCCGAGCGTCTCGATCTCGTCCCGATTCATCCGCGCGTCGTAGAGGTCGCGGATTTTCTGCTCGTCCGACCCGGGCTTGGGATCGCGGATCCCTTCGATGATCGCCCTCAGCTGGTCCTGCACCCGCTCCTGTACCTCGTCGAAGGTTCCGAACGAGGCCTTGTCCGGCGGCAGCTGATACTCCTGCAGCCACTTCCCGTTGACGAACCGGTACAGATCGTCCTGCGGCCGCACCGCCGGATCGGACCCGGACATATCCGGTCCGATCGGCTGTTTCGGCACCTGGGAGTCGGGGGAGCAGGCGGGCAGCAGGGCCGCCGCGGGCGCCAGGCCCAGCGCGATCAGGAATGTGCGGCGGTCGAGAGCGACAGGACGCGCCCGGTTGAACCGGACGTGGGTTCGAGACAACGCGAATCTCCTCTACCGGGATTATTCGGAACAGTCGGACGTTGCTCGGGCCGACGCTAGTTGAGCCGACTGAGGAAAATCTGAATCCGCGCCGAGCCATGCGGCGTGACCCCGATTTCGCCCTCAACAGGGTCTTCGCTAAGCTGTTCCGGTTGCCTGCGGGAGCTATGCCCGCACTTCGGCCGCGAACCCACAGTGGTTGTTCTCCCAGACAGGTGAAAAACCGCTGGCAGGCGTGCGTGCGAAGGGCAACTGACCATGCCCGTCGGGTCGGCAATCCGGCGTGCATATCGTCCAGGTCTAGGAGGAGCTGAAGTGATTCAGCAGGAGTCGCGACTGCGCGTCGCCGACAACACGGGTGCCAAGGAGATCCTCTGCATCCGCGTTCTCGGTGGTTCGTCGCGTCGCTATGCCGGCATCGGTGACATCATCGTCGCCACTGTCAAGGACGCCATCCCCGGCGGCAACGTCAAGAAGGGCGAGGTCGTCAAGGCCGTCGTCGTGCGCACCGTCAAGGAGCGTCGTCGCCCGGATGGCTCGTACATCAAGTTCGACGAGAACGCCGCGGTGCTCATCAAGGCGGACAACGACCCGCGTGGCACCCGCATCTTCGGCCCGGTCGGCCGTGAGCTGCGTGAGAAGCGCTTCATGAAGATCGTCTCGCTCGCCCCGGAGGTGCTGTAACCATGAAGGTGCACAAGGGCGACACGGTCATCGTCATCTCGGGTAAGGACAAGGGCGCCAAGGGCAAGGTCATCCAGGCCTTCCCGGCGACCGGCAAGGTCCTCGTCGAGGGCGTGAACCGCATCAAGAAGCACGTCGCGAACTCCGCGAACCAGCGTGGCGCCAGCTCGGGCGGCATCGTCACCCAGGAAGCGCCGATCCAGGCCTCCAACGTGATGGTCGTCGACTCCGACGGCAAGCCGACCCGCGTGGGCTACCGCACCGATGAGAACGGCAAGCGGGTCCGCATCTCCCGTCGCAACGGGAAGGACATCTGAGATGACTTCTACTGAGAACAAGGTGCAGCCGCGCCTGAAGACCCGCTACCGCGAGGAAATCAAGCCGGCCCTGAACAACGAGTTCAACTACGCCAACGTGATGCAGATCCCGGGCGTGGTGAAGGTTGTCGTCAACATGGGTGTCGGCGACGCCGCCCGTGACGCCAAGCTGATCAACGGTGCGGTCGCCGACCTGACCCTGATCACCGGCCAGAAGCCCGAGATCCGTAAGGCCACCAAGTCCATCGCGCAGTTCAAGCTGCGTGAGGGCATGCCGATCGGCGCGAAGGTCACCCTGCGCGGCGACCGCATGTGGGAGTTCCTGGACCGTCTGATCTCCATCGCGCTGCCGCGTATCCGCGACTTCCGCGGCCTGTCGCCGAAGCAGTTCGACGGCCACGGCAACTACACCTTCGGTCTCTCCGAGCAGTCCATGTTCCACGAGATCGACGTCGACAAGATCGACCGTCCGCGTGGTATGGACATCACCGTGGTGACCACCGCCACCAACAACGAAGAAGGCCGCGCCCTGCTCAAGGCCCTCGGCTTCCCGTTCAAGGAGAACTGATCCATGGCTAAGAAGGCTCTGATCAACAAGGCCAACGCCAAGCCGAAGTTCGCGGTGCGCGCCTACACCCGCTGCCAGCGCTGCGGTCGCCCGCACGCTGTCTACCGCAAGTTCGGCCTGTGCCGCGTGTGCCTGCGCGAGATGGCCCACCGCGGCGAGCTCCCGGGCGTCCACAAGTCGTCCTGGTGACTCACCGGTCCTGGTGACCTGGTAATACCGAACCCGAAGGCCCCCACCGAGTTCCGACTCGGCGGGGGCCTTCGGCGTTGTCGTCAACCCCGATTTCTCGCAGCTGCACCTCGACCCCGACCAGTTGACCCCTGTTTCATCTGCCCGTGATCACGGCTGGGCGGTGACCCACGCTGTTACGGCGTCGAGGAACTCCGGGCCGCCCGTGACGTATCCGCCGATGGTTGCACCGATCAGCGCACCCACGGGGATGGTGAGCCCCCATAACAGGAACACGCACGCCCCGAGGAGGCCGCCCACAATGGCACCGGTGACGACGCCGGGCAGGTTTTTGTCGATCTGTTCCTTCAGTCGGTCGTAGGAGCTGATGTTCTTCAGCTGCGCAGTGTCTTCCGCCGTCGGGGTCGGTGTCAGCGTCAGGGTGCGGCCGTCCGCACCGATGTGCTGCATGAGCGGGATCGAACGCCCGTCGACGGCGAACCGTTGCGGCATTTCGGTCATCGCCGCTCCGTTCCCGGACTCGAGCACCACCGCGCCGTTCCGCGCCATCTCGAACTTGCCATTCTGAACAGTGGTCGTGATGACCTTGTCGACTGGCGAAATGGTGATCTGGTAGCTGATTTCATGATCCACACCGGAAATAATGTCCCCCGCAGTCACCGCAGTCGGCTGCTCGGTTACGGCCGGCTCTGCATGGGCGGTTGCCGCGGTGATACCCATGGCCGAGACCGCCATGAAAACGACAGCGGTGATCTTCTCGAACTTCACTCTTCGAATCCCTCCACTCAGCTGCCCCTGATGGGGCGGACCGCACCAGACCTTAGGCGTCGAATTCACCGGTGTGTGGTACGCCACACGCAGTTCGAAGTCGGCTCGCTTGCAGTGGTCGCCGTGTGCTTCCAGCGGAAGATCGATCTCGGCGTCGGGCGGTAGTGGCGGGGTTGACGATTTGTCCTGCCGGGCAGCGGATTTCGGGCAGCCGGACGACGGAACGCCAAGGGTCATGGACGAGGTCCGGAGTTGTGGTTCACCGCTCGCCAGTGGGACACCTTCCTCGCCGGCAGCGTCTGGAAGCGCTGAGCCGCTCGGATCGGTCGTAGTCGCGCCTGGCGCATTACCGTGACGATTTATCCGAAAAGGGTAGTTACGGGGAGGGTTCCGGATTCGTTGGGCTGTAGCGGTTTCGGTGCTGCTTTCGCCTGGCCGGCCGTGATCGGACGCTACACTCGGTCCCGCCAATCCATCGCGAAATCCGTGGCCGAGGCGCAAAATGCCGTGGGTTTCCCGGAATTGCCCGAATTTGCGGTTGACTCGGACTGATTTCTGCTCGGCTGGGTGGTTGGCGGTGGCTCCCGGTGCGATTCGATCTCGACTTGCTGAAAGGTCTGGTCCTCGTGGGTGTTGGAGATCCGTACTCGATCACGTCCCCTGAGCGTCGCCCCCGAGGTTCGCTGAGTGATGTCCGGGGTGTTGTCGCGACGGTGATCGTTGCCGTTCTCTCGGTCACGGTGGCCTCCGCTTCGGGTGTCGCGGTCGCTGAACCGGGAGATCCGTTGGCGCGCTTTCATCAGCAAGATCTCGACTGGCGTACGTGCGAGGATGCGGCCCTGACAGCGGAGGGCGCGGCCTGCACGGATGTCACGGTGCCACTCGATTACGGCAGGCCGGACGGGCCGAGCATCACCATTGCGGTCTCACGGATCCCGGCACGCGACGCAGCACACCGCCGCGGTGTGCTGCTGACGAACTCGGGCGGACCGGGTACGCCGGGGATCGATGCGTTCGATCTCGTCGGTGATGTTCTCGAACCGGATGTGCTGAGCCGCTATGACCTGGTCGGATTCGACCCGCGCGGAGTCGGCCGTTCCGGGCGGTACCAGCGATGCGGATGGCCGGTCGCCAGCTCGATCCGCTCGGCCGGTGTCGGGTTCCCCGGATTCGTTGCCGAAACAGTCCTGCAAGCACAGCTGGCCGCCGATTGCCTGGTGGGTGACCGAGACTGGATGCGGCAGCTCAGCACTCGCAATACTGCCCGCGACATGGACGTGATCCGTGCCGCACTGAGCGAGGACCGCATCAGCTATTACGGCGTGTCATACGGAACGTACCTGGGTGCGGTCTACGCCCAGTTGTTCCCCGACCGATCCGATCGCATGGTGCTCGATAGTGTCATCGATCCGCGGCGCTACTGGCTCGGGTTGCAGCAGGACTGGGGGCCGGCGGTGGAAGCGGCCTTCGACGACTGGGCCGACTGGGTCGCCGCTCGTGACCAGCAGTACCACCTCGGCGACTCCGCGACCGAGGTACGTCGTGGAGTCGAGGACCTGATCGACCGCGCATCGCTGTCGCCGATCGTGGTCGAGGGCTTCGGCTTCGATGATCATCTCCTGCCGAACCTGCTGTGGACGATGCTGCGTGACGCGCGATTGAACGAGCCGCTGGCGGCATCGATACGGGCCATCGCTGACGCGGCCGAGGGACGCGCACCGCAGGTGCCCGAGCAGCTGCACCAGCAGATCGAGGCCGGCAAGCAGGAGGAAGATTCGGTCATGGTGCAGATCTGGTGTGCGGACGCACCGATGCCCGCCGACCCCGCCTGGTACTGGAACGCGATCCAGGCGGCCCGCCCGAGCCAGCCGATCTTCGCCGCACTGGCCAACAATATTCAACCCTGTGCATTCTGGTCACCGCCCCTGGAACCGCCCACTGTGGTCGACAACGCCGTTCCCGCGCTGATCCTGCAGGCCACCGGCGACAACCGGACCCCCTACCCACATGCTGTAGCACTCCACCAACAAATGTCGGGGTCACGCTTGATCACCCTGACCGACACCAGGATTCACATGGTGCTGCGCCCGGGTTTGAGTACCTGCATCCTCGATACCACCAACCGCTACTTCGGCGAGGGAACCTTCCCGGCGCAAGACCGCACCTGCCGGCCCACCACACCACTCGAGTAAGCACGCCCGGGTGCCGGGTGCGTCGCCTACTTGCCGGTCCCGTGCCGGCGCCGGTGGTTCGAGGGAGGGCGAAAACCTGACCGTCCCCTCCCAAGCGCGGCCAGGGCATCGCCGGAGGTCGATTCTTTCAATGCGGTGATCGCTCCAGCAAGATCACGGGCTATCCCAACCCGGTGGTAGCCTCGGGCGCTCTACCCCCAATGTGGGGGAGTCGAATCTCTCACTGGTGCAAAGGGTTCACAGATGCTGTTCGGCGATGGGGTCGAAGTCGAGATGCCGACGCTCGCAGCGTTCGTGAAGCGACTGCGCCTGCGGCGCGGATGGACGCAGCGGCAACTGGCGCAGCACGCGCACATCGGACTCGGCACGGTGCAGAAGCTCGAACAGGGTGACAGGGTCAGTGTCGGCGACCGGGCGTTGTCCGTCCTCGGCGACGCGATGTGCGACGACGAGCATGAGCGGGCGCATCTGCGGGCGCTGGCGGGACGACCCGATGCCACCCTCGATGAGGCTGCGTCGGCCGAGGACGTGGCAATGCTGCTCGATCGGCTGACGTCACTACCGGCGGCGTGGGTGGTGAACTGGGGCGTGGCCGCCGCGAACGATGGGTATCGGCGACTGCTGCCGGGACTGGTAGAGGCGAAAACCATGCCGCACTGGTTGTTCGGGGATCCTCGCGCCAAACTCGTGCTGCCGACCTGGCAGCACGAGGCGACCGTCGTGACGGGGATGCTCCGCCACCACTACGCGGCCGTCCCCGAATTCGGGTGCACCGCCGAGCTCGTCCGGGAGCTGGCGGCCAGTCACGGAGAATTTCGCCGGCTCTGGGATTCCGGCGTCGTCTACGTCCGCCGGCCGGAGGGCGACCGCCGGATCTGGTCGCCGGACACCGCGACCATGACCGTGCTGCGCGAATCCCTCATTCCGGCAGCCTCGGGCTGGCTGGTCATCGGCTTTCCGTCCGGTGCCGGAGCCTGATCACGCAGGCAAAGCGTCCAGGAATTCCCTGATCTCGCGATTCACCAGCTCGGGATGGGTGAGATTGCAGATGTGGGTGGCCGTGTCGGCGGAAATCGTCTGCATCCGCGCCGGACCGCCCAATCCCGTTGCGAGACCCTGCATGTGCTCATGGTTGAACGCCTGGTCACCGATGCCGCGCAGCAACAGCGCCGGCGCGGTGATCTCCGGAAGCAGTTCCGTGATCGACTCGCGGTCGATGAGGCAGCGGGCGGCCTGGGCGAGCCGGCCGCGGTCGCTTGCCCGCCACTTCTCCACCCACGGCCGCTGATGCCGGTCCCGGTCCCCACCGATCATGACCGCGGCCATCGGCAGCGCGATGTCGTCGATCGGCACCGCCCCGCCCACCCAGCTCCTGACGATGACCCGCTCGTAGCCTTCCCGCTCCTGCTCGGTGTAGGCGGCCGCGGTGGTGCCGATCAGAACAAGCCCGCGCGTGCGCGCCGGCTGCAGCAACGCCATCCGCAGCGCGGTGAAACCACCCTGCGAGAGGCCGCCGAGGACAAGACGATCCACGCCGAGCGCATCGACGAGCTTCCACGCATCCCAGGCGAGATCCCAGTAGGTGAACGGGTTCCCGGCATCCTCGGAATTACCGTGCCCCCGCGCATCCACCGCGATCACCCGGTACCGGTCGGCCAGCGCGTCCAGCTGCGGTTGCCACATCTCGGCGTCCATGAAGAACCCGTGTCCCAGCAGCAGAGCCGGCCCGTCGGTCTCGGTGTCCAGGTAGTGGACCGTGGTCCCGTCGTCGGTGGTCACATAGGGCACCGGCCCAACCCCTTGCCATTCCATCGAATTCGCGTGCGGAACCGTCAGATTAACCGCAGCGCACTTCGCACGACGTGGCGGAGCGGGGATCGACGGTTGGTGGTCGTCGCCGCAGCACGCTACCGTGGCGATTCGTCGGAAATGACGGGTTTGAATCGGGGGAGAATTCCGAATGCGTTGGGTGGTGGCCGTTTCGGCGCTGCTGTTGGCATTGTTCACGAGTGGATGTGGCCTGATCGACGGTTCCGCGAGCGCCGTCCAGCAGGGCGATTGCCTGAAGAAGGCCGGCGACAACGGTTTCGACAAGGTCTCCTGCACGGCATCGGACGCCGGATTCGTCGTGCTCGACCGAGTCGGCACCGGCAAGACCCACGACCGCTGCGTGGACGTCGCGGGCACCGAATACGTCTATACCGACAAGGGAAGCGGCTCCATCTGTGTCGGCATCAAGGGCGCCGACCCGGCACACGCCGCGAACGCGGCGCAGAAGGGCGACTGCCTCACCGACACCGGCGGCAGCACCGTGCAGAAGGTGGACTGCGGCGACCGCACCGCCGTCTACCGTGTCCTGGCCCGCCCCGACGGGTCCGAGTTCATGACCGACATGGCCTGCAAGAACGTCCCCGGCACCCAGACCACCTACAGCTACCTGCTGAAGGCCGAGAAGGGGATCGGAGCATTCGGCACCGGTATCGTATTCTGCCTGATCGCAAAGGATTCCGACGCGGCCCGCACCGTCGACAACGTCAAGGAAGGTGACTGCCTGCGCAAGGCGGGCGCCAACGATGTCGAACTGACCCCCTGCACCAGCCCCGACGCCGAGTACAAACTCCTGGCCTCGCTCCTCGACAAGTCCATGTGCGACCACATCAAGGGCTCCATAGCCACCTACTCCTACGAACGCCCCGGCGACATCCCCCGGGCCCTCTGCCTCGGCGCAGCCCGGTGACCCACCTTGGCGCCAGCGGCTCTGGCGGCATTACGCAGTCGATCGCGCAGGATGTCGGCTGCCATGTCGTGTCGGGGGCTCGGCGACAACGGAATCAGCCATCCGTCCGCGAGCTCGTAGCCCTTGCCTTCGTCCGGTAGCGCGTCGAGGTCGTAGACCGTGTACGGCCCGAAGCCATGTTCATGGGCGACACCCACGGTGTCGTTCCTTCCCGGCTGTGAACCGACATCGTCAGGTTAGCCGTCGTAACCCCGATTTGGCCGCTGATCAGCCCTTGTCTACACTAGACCGGTTGCTCGGGCACACCTGTGTCCGCACGCGCCTCGCGCGTGTGGCCGTATCGTCCCGGGCGCAAGCGTTTTCTCCAGTCGGGCATCCCCGGCTGGACCGCCCCGAATTGTCGTAGGCCCACGACCGCCGATCTCAGACGGTGCTGAATGGGAACCGCGGCGAGAAAGGTACCGGTCAAACACATGACCATGACTGATCCGATCGCAGACTTTCTGACCCGTCTGCGCAACGCCAACTCGGCGTACCACGATCAGGTGAAGGCTCCGCACTCGAAGCTCAAGGCGAACATCGCCGAGATCCTCAAGCGTGAGGGCTACATCGCCGACTTCCGCACCGAAGATGCGACCGTCGGCAAGACCCTGGTCGTCGACCTGAAGTACGGCCCGAGCCGTGAGCGCTCCCTCCAGGGTGTGCGCCGCGTGTCGAAGCCGGGTCTCCGGGTTTACGCGAAGTCCACCAACCTGCCCAAGGTGCTCGGCGGCCTGGGCGTGGCGATCATCTCCACGTCCTCGGGTCTGCTCACTGACCGTCAGGCCAAGCAGCAGGGCGTGGGCGGCGAAGTCCTCGCCTACGTCTGGTAAGGGAGGTAGGAACAATGTCGCGTATCGGTAAGAAGCCGATCCCGGTTCCCGCCGGCGTCGAGGTGACCATCGACGGCCAGAACGTGACGGTCAAGGGTTCCAAGGGCACCCTGTCGCACGTGGTCGCCGAGCCGATCACCGTCGTCAAGGCGGAGTCCGGTGAGCTCGAGGTCGTTCGTCCGAACGACGAACGCCAGAACCGCTCGCTGCACGGCCTGACCCGCACCCTGATCAACAACATGATCGAGGGCGTGACCAAGGGTTACGAGAAGAAGATGGAAATCTTCGGCGTCGGTTACCGCGTGCAGGCCAAGGGCTCGAACCTCGAGTTCGCCCTGGGCTACAGCCACCCGGTTCCGGTCGACGCGCCCGAGGGCATCACCTTCGCGGTGGAGTCCCCGACCAAGTTCTCGGTGTCCGGCATCGACAAGCAGAAGGTCGGCCAGATCGCCGCGGTGATCCACGGCCTGCGTAAGCCCGATCCGTACAAGGGCAAGGGCATCCGCTACGCCGGCGAGGTCGTTCGCCGCAAGGTCGGAAAGACGGGTAAGTAAGCCATGGCACAAACCGAAAAGCAGAAGGCCGCTCGCAAGCCGATCGGCAAGGACGCCTCGACCGCGCGCCGCCTGTCCAAGACGCGTCGTCACTTCCGTCTGCGCAAGAAGGTCGTCGGCACCACCGCGCGTCCGCGTCTGGTGGTCAACCGCTCCTCGCGCCACATCCACGCCCAGCTGATCGACGACTCCGCCGGCAAGACCATTGCCGCCGCGTCGACCATCGAGGCCGATGTGCGCGCTCTCGAGGGTGACAAGTCCGCCAAGGGCGCCAAGGTCGGCGAGCTGATCGCCGCTCGCGCCAAGGCTGCCGGCGTCGAGGCGGTCGTGTTCGACCGTGGTGGTCACGACTACCACGGCCGTATCGCGGCGCTCGCCGATGCCGCCCGTGAAGGTGGGCTGAAGTTCTGATGATCAACACTGCGAACGAAGGGAACGTCTGATGCCGGGACGTCAGCGGCGTGACGGCGGAAGCAACGGTCCCGCCGGACAGAATGGTGGCAACGAGAACCGCGATCAGCGCGGTGGCGGTCGCGACCGCCGCGGCGGTGGCGACCGCCGGGACAATGCCGCCGAGAAGAACCAGCTCGAGCGCGTCGTCGCGATCAACCGCGTCTCCAAGGTCGTGAAGGGTGGTCGTCGCTTCAGCTTCACCGCCCTCGTGATCGTCGGTGACGGCAACGGTCTCGTCGGCGTCGGCTACGGCAAGGCCAAGGAAGTTCCCGCGGCCATCCAGAAGGGTGTCGAAGAGGCTCGCAAGAACTTCTTCCGCGTTCCGATGATCGGCTCCACGGTCACCCACCCGGTTCAGGGTGAGGCGGCTGCCGGTGTCGTCATGCTGCGTCCGGCTTCGCCCGGTACCGGTGTGATCGCCGGTGGCGCGTGCCGTGCCGTGCTGGAATGCGCCGGCATCCATGATGTTCTGGCCAAGTCGCTCGGTAGCGACAACGCCATCAACGTCGTGCACGCGACCGTGGCTGCCCTCAAGCAGCTGCAGCGTCCCGAAGAGGTCGCGGCCCGTCGTGGCCTGCCGATCGAGGACGTGGCCCCGGCCGGCATGCTGCGTGCGCGCGCGGGACAGGGAGTCTGATATGGCACAGCTGAAAGTGACCCAGGTCAAGTCCAGCATCGGCGCCAAGGCGAATCAGCGGGATTCGCTGCGCACCCTCGGGCTGCGCGGCATCCGCAAGGTCGTGGTGCGTGAGGACAACGCGCAGAACCGCGGCCTGATCAACGTCGTGCGCCACCTCGTTCAGGTTGAGGAGGTCTAAGCATGACCATCAAGTTGCACCACCTGCGTCCTGCCCCCGGTGCCAAGACCGAGAAGACCCGTGTGGGTCGCGGTGAGGGTTCCAAGGGCAAGACCGCGGGCCGCGGTACCAAGGGTACGAAGGCGCGCAAGAATGTCCCGGTCCGCTTCGAGGGCGGTCAGATGCCGATTCACATGCGTCTGCCCAAGCTCAAGGGCTTCACCAACCCGTTCCGCACCGAGTACCAGGTCGTGAACGTCGGTGACATCGCTCGGGTGTTCCCCGAGGGCGGCACCATCGGCAAGGCTGAGCTGGTCGCCAACGGCCTCGTTCGCAAGAACGAGCTCGTGAAGGTGCTCGGCGAGGGCGAAATCGCTGTGGCCGTTCAGGTCTCGGCCGACAAGTTCTCCGGCTCCGCCAAGGAGAAGATCGCCGCGGCGGGTGGCACTGCCACCGAGCTGGCCTGACGGTAACCTGAAATAGCAATGGCACCGGGCGAGTCGAGAGCTCGCCCGGTGCCGCTGTTAGAGTTCAAGTGTTGTCTGCCAACACCGTCATGGTTCTCGGCTTTTTGTGGCTGACCCAGCCCATTGCTGAATCCGTGGCCTGACCCATGTCGTTAGCCAGGAGGATCTGTGCTTTCCGCCTTCGTGTCGGCTTTCCGGACCCCGGACTTACGGCGGAAGATTCTCTTCACGCTGGGACTGATCGCGCTCTACCGGCTCGGTGCGTCGCTGCCCTCGCCGGGCGTCAGCTACAAGAACGTTCAAGAGTGCGTCAATCTGGTCAACGGCGGTGACTCCGCCGGTATCTACCAGCTGATCAACCTCTTCTCCGGCGGTGCGCTGCTGCAGCTGTCCGTGTTCGCGATCGGCATCATGCCGTACATCACGGCCAGCATCATCATCCAGCTGCTGACGGTCGTGATCCCGCGGTTCGAGGAGCTGCGAAAAGAGGGCCAAGCGGGTCAGAACAAGATGACCCAGTACACGCGCTATCTGTCTGTGGCGCTGGCGATCCTGCAGTCGACCGGTCTGGTCGCGCTCGCCTCCCGCGGACAGCTGCTGCGTGGCTGCCCCAAGGACATTCTCGACGACACCTCGATCTTCGGCATGATCATCATCGTGCTGGTGATGACCGCGGGCGCGGCCCTGGTCATGTGGTTCGGCGAGCAGATCACCGAGCGTGGCATCGGTAACGGCATGTCGCTGTTGATCTTCGCGGGTATCGCCGCCCGTATCCCCTCCGAGGGCAAGATGATCTACGACAGCCGCGGCTGGATCACCACCGCACTGGTGGCGGGCGCCGCGCTCGTGGTCATCGTCGGCGTCATCTTCGTCGAGCAGGGCCAGCGCCGGATTCCGGTGCAGTACGCCAAGCGTGTGGTCGGCCGCAAGATGTACGGCGGCTCCTCGACCTACCTTCCGTTGAAGGTGAACCAGGCGGGTGTCATCCCGGTCATCTTCGCGTCCTCGCTGCTGTATCTGCCGAACCTGTTGGCGCAGTTGACCCAGAAGAACACGGGTAACCCGGCCAAGTGGCAGGAGCTGATCCAGAAGTATCTGGTCAACCCGAGCAACCCGGTCTACGTGTCGATCTACTTCGCGCTGATCGTGTTCTTCACCTACTTCTATGTCGCGATCACCTTCAATCCGGAGGAGCGCGCGGACGAGATGAAGAAGTTCGGCGGCTTCATTCCCGGCTACCGCCCGGGCAAGCCGACCGCGGACTACTTGAACCATGTCCTGAGCCGGATCACCCTCCCCGGCTCCATCTACCTCGGTGCTGTCGCTGTTCTGCCGAACCTGCTCCTCGGGATCGGGTCCTCCGGCGGTGTGACGAATCTGCCGTTCGGTGGTACCGCGGTGCTGATCATTGTGAGCGTCGGCCTCGATACCGTGAAACAAATCGAGAGCCAGTTGATGAACCGAAACTACGAAGGGTTCCTGAAGTGAGACTCGTACTGCTCGGACCGCCCGGCGCCGGTAAAGGCACCCAGGCCGAACTGTTGTCGGAAAAGCTCGGTGTTCCGCACATCTCCACCGGGAACCTCTTCCGCACCAACATCGCGGAGCAGACTCCGCTGGGTCGCGAGGCACAGCAGTACCTCGACGCCGGCAACCTGGTCCCGTCGGACGTGACCAACCGCATGGTCGAGGCGCGCATCGCCGAGCCGGACGCCGTGAACGGCTTCATCCTGGACGGCTACCCGCGCACCGTGGATCAGGCCGAGGCGCTGGAGAAGATGCTCAAGGAGTCGGGCAAGGAGCTCGACGCCGTCATCTCCTTCGTGGTCGACGAGGACGTCGTGGTGGAGCGCATGCTGGCCCGTGGCCGCGGCGACGACACCGAAGAGGTCATCCGCAACCGCATGCGCGTCTACCGCGAGGAGACCGAGCCGCTGCTGGAGCACTATGACGGCCAGGTCGTCTCGGTCGAGGGCGTCGGCGAGGTCGCCGAGGTCAACGAGCGGGCGCTGAAGGCCCTGGGTCGCTGAATGGTCTTCGGCCGCAAGAGCAAACGGGTGGTGCCCTTCCGCACTTCCGGTGAACTGGACGCCATGGCGGCGGCCGGCGCTGTCGTCGGCCGTGCGCTGGTGGCGGTGCGTGCCGCCGCCAAGCCCGGTGTCTCCACGTGGGAACTGGACGAGGTGGCCGAGCAGGTCATCCGTGAGGCCGGGGCAATCCCGTCGTTCAAGGGCTACCACGGTTTCCCGGGTTCCATCTGCTCGTCGGTGAACGACCGCGTGGTGCACGGCATCCCGGCCAAGGACGAGATCCTGGCCGAGGGTGATCTGGTGTCCATCGACTGCGGTGCCATTCTCGAAGGCTGGCACGGCGATTCGGCGTGGACGTTCGGCGTCGGCACCATCATCGAGGCGGACCGCCTGCTCAGCGAGGCGACCCGGATCGCGATGGAGGCCGGCATCGCTGCCATGCTCCCGGGCAACCGGCTCTCGGACGTCTCGCACGCCATCGAGCAGGGCACCTACGCCGCCGAGAAGGAGCACGGTCGCAAGTACGGCATCGTCTCCGGTTACGGCGGTCACGCCATCGGCCGCGAGATGCACATGGATCCGTTCCTGCCCAACGAGGGCGCACCCGGCAAGGGCCCCGAACTCCGTGTCGGCTCCGTCCTCGCCATCGAGCCCATGCTCACCCTCGGCACCACGGAAACCCATGAGCTGGACGACAACTGGACCGTCGTCACCGACGACGGCACCCGTGCCGCCCACTGGGAGCACACGGTCGCGGTCACCGAAAACGGCCCGCGCATCCTTACCCTGCGCCCGGAGTAACCTCCGCCCCAACCCCTTCCGCACCCGCTTCGGCCCAGCCTGAGGCGGGTGCGGTCGTTTGGGGTCGACGGGCCGCTCCAGATGATCGGCTCACGCGGTCTCCCACCGGTTTCGGCCGCTGATCCGAGGAAGCGCACTTTCCGGTGGCGAGCCCTCCGCCCTGCCGATACGGTTGGCCGCGAACGGGTTGGTGCTAGGAGGGGGACGTGGCCGGTCTGGGTGTCGACGTGGGTAGTGACCCGGAGTTGATGCGGAAAATCGGGGATACGGCGGTCGAGTTCGGGCTGGGGGAGCATCGGAAGTATCACCTCGGCCGGAAGATCGGGATGCGGCTGGATCTGTACGAGCACGGTGCGGTGGTGGTGCTGGCCGGGCAGCAGGTCCGGGTGGTGCGCAACGACACGGCGCGGGTGTGGCAGAAGATCGTGCGGCACACCAGGAATGGCGTGCACACGGGCACCACCCACCACTATCGGGTGACGGATGTGCGGGGCGAGGAGATGCTGCTCACCGAGGCGCTGTGCTGTCCGGAGGAGTGGGGACCGCAGCTGGTGGAGGGGATCGCGTCCCGGCAGGCGGCCGTGGCGATCGACACCCTGCGCGCCGGCGGGAAATTGGAGTTCGGCCCATGGTGGCTGACCGCGACACAGGCCGCAACGGATCAGAAAACCTTTGCCCTGCAAGAGCTTCGGGGCTTCCGGGTGAAGAGCGGCCAGGTGATCATCGAGGCGGGTGAGGACACCCGGATCACGAAGAGCATCGACACGTTCCCGAATTTCCTGCTGTTCCAGTTCCTGCTGAAGCAACTGGTGCCGGGCATCCCGGAGTCGGCGGGCAAGGTGTTCAGCCGTCGGCTGGCGGTGCGCGGCTGGAATACCGCGTTCGCGGTCATCGCCGTGATCGCCTTCGTGATCGCCTGCGTCAGCGGCTGGCCCGTCGGCAAAACCGAACTGTGCGGCAAGCTTTCGGATGTGCAGAAGGCGGGTACGGAGCTCACCGATCCGGTGAAGAGTCTCCGGGACGCCGCCGACAACTATCGCGGCGACCAGCAGGACGCGGTGCGCGCCGACGGCCACAAACTCGGCGCGTTCACCGGTTCGGGCTTCCACTGGGTGAAGGACACCGAACTCGACGACGCCACCGTCGCCATTCGTTCTGTGTGCCAAGCGAATTCGTTTACGATCAGGAAGTGATGGCATGAACCGCGATATTCGCAGCCTGGTGACGGCCGTCTGCACGCTGGTGCTCGGCCTGCTGGCCATGGTCCTGACCACCAGCTGGTTCTGGCCGATCCTCATTCTCGCGCTGGGCGGTATCGGCCTGATCGCCGCGCTGGTGACTCCGGCGCGCGAATCCTGACCCATGCGGAACGGTGATACCGGGTATGCGCGATTCTCACTGTTCGCGTACCCGGCCGGTCCGTAGCGTCGACCGCATGAGCAGCAATCGAGAACTGATCCGCGCCGTCTTCGACCAGATGGCCGCCGGTAACGGCCGCGCCCTCACCGACGCCATGGCCGACGACTGCCGCTGGACCTTCCCGGGTTCCTGGTCCTGGTCGGGCACTTGGGCACCGAAATCCGCTGTGGTGCAAGGTCTTCTGCGTCCGCTCATGGCCCAGTTCGCCGACGCCTACCGGATGGAGGCGGAGCTGATCCTGGCCGACGGCGACCACGTGGTGGTGCAGGCCCGCGGCTACGCCACCACGCTCTCCGGCGAGCCCTATCACCAGACCTACTGCCTGCTGTTCACGCTGTCGGACGGACTGATCACCGAGGTGGTCGAGCACTGTGACACGGCCCTGGTGGAGCGGGTCCTGAAGGTGCTGACGCCCGCTTCCTGACTCAGCTCTCCAACAGAATGGTGACCGGCCCGTCGTTCACCAGCTCCACCTGCATATGCGCCCCGAACCGCCCGGTGGCCACCGTCGCCCCGAGCCCGCGCAGGGTCGCGGCGAAGGTGTCCACCAGCGGTTCGGCGACCGCCCCGGGCGCGGCGGCGTTCCAGGAAGGTCTGCGCCCCTTGGCGGTATCGGCGTAGAGCGTGAATTGACTGATCACCAGAATGGGCGCGGACAGATCGGCCGCGGATCGTTCCCCGTCGAGAATGCGAAGCCGGAAGAGCTTGTCGGCCAGCGTTTTCGCGGTGGCTTCGGTATCGGTGTGCGTGACCCCGACCAGCGCCACCAGACCGTGCCGCGCCCCGTGCGCGGCCGGGTCGATGCGCCCGACCACCTCGCCGTCCACGCTGACGTGAGCCGATGTGACCCGCTGCACCAAGATCCGCATGGACATCGATCTTCGCAGATGGCCGCGTCGCTCCAGCGCGGCAGCCCGCCCACGGCTGTGAATGCCCCGAATTTCATTGTGCGCCATCGAGAGTTCACAACAGTAGGCTGTGCTGGCATCTTCAGCTGGCAACGGGCGGAGCGACAGTAGTTAGCGATGGCACCTGATAACAAAGATAAGTACAAGGACAAAGACAAGACAGCCTGGCCTGGCCTGAAGGATCAGGCGAATTCCGGCCACCTGGAATTCGAGCCGGGCGCGGCCGAGGAGGGGGCGCAGGCTGCCGCGAAGCTGGTCGGTGACCTGCTGTACTACCAGCAGATGATCGACGGGCACCTCACCGACATCGGCCCCATCGGCGATCTGCCGTCGGGCGGGCTGTTGGCCACCTATCTCAACGGGATCGGCACGCACATGTCGGATGCGCTCACCACGCATATCGCCATCCTGCGGGACATGATCGACACGTTCAATCAGGCGGGGCGGAACTACGTCAACACGGACCACATGTCCGCGGACAACCTGCGGTACCTCCACACCTCGGCGCCCGACGGTGCGGCGCACCTGAAAATCGATATCCCGAACAAGAAGTCGCCCAGTTCCTACGACGACTCCGCCAGCGATGACTATCCGGACAAACTGAAGAATTACAAGGGGGGCAAGGAGTCCTACTCCGTACGTCCGGAGCCCAAGGACAGCATGAGCTGGGAGCAGCTGTACCAGCTCGGGCAGGATATGAAGCCCGATCCGTACAACAACGCCTACGAGCTCTACAAGCTGCTGAAGGACAAGGTCGACGGCAGCCTCAGCGAGTTCAACAACAAGATTCAGGCACTGCAGAGCAAGTGGCGCAGCGACGGCGCGACCGCCGCGCAGGGCGCGGTCACGAGCTACTGCAACAGCATTCAGCCACTGCTCGACACCATGGACATCGCGTCCCAGGTCATGCGGTACACCAACCGCTGGATGATCCAGACCAAGGCGAGCATGCCGCAAGAAGGTCCGCATCAGCCATGGGACTGCGACAAGCAGGGGCAATTGGACTATTTCCGCGGCCAGTACCAGGACCACTACGTCGACGGCGCGAACCACACCGCGGAGTCGACGCCCTCGGTCCCTGTTCCGGCGCCCGTCGATCCGCCCAAAGTCCCCGACCCTACCAAGGATCCGAGCAAGGACCCGAGCAAAGATCCCAGCAAGGATCCGAGCAAAGATCCCAGCAAGGATCCGAGCAAGGATCCGAGCAAGGACCCCAGCAACGACCCGAGCAAGGACCCGAGCGGGAGCCCGAAGAACGGCGGCGGCGGCACGCCGAATCAGGGTGGCGGCACCCCGACGGGCCAGACGCCACCGTCCAACCAGACGCTGCCGAAAACGGACCAGCCGAACCCGACCGGTTCCAACCCGAACGGCTCGAACCCCAACGGTTCGAACCCATACGGCAGCAATCCGAACGGGTCCAACCCCAACTCTGGCTACCCGAATTCGTCTCAGCCGCAGAACACGTCGAGCGGCAGCTCGGGTGGTTCGGACATGTCGCAGCTGACCAGTGCGCTGAGCACGCTGATGACCGGCGTGACCAGTGGAATTTCCACGCTGGCGCAGCAGCTGCCGACGATCCTGCAGTCGCTCCAGTCCCTCCAGTCGACCGATCTGTCGACCCTGGCGAACGCGCTGGGCGTGCCCGAGGACAAGCTGACGACCGCATTCACCACGATCGAGCAGGATCCGTCCAAGCTGACGCAGCTGAACCAATTGCTCGGCCTGTCCGGGGACACCACGCAGACACCGACGCCGACCGCCGGGCTGCCGGACGGCACCACGCCGCTGGGCGGGGTCACCCCCGCGCCCGCCGCCGGGGTGGCATCGGCCATTCCCGCTGCGGCCGTGACTAATTCGCCGCTGGCGGGGCTGACCAACCTGTTCGGTGGCCTCGCGGGTCTCGATGGTGATCACGTCCAGCCGCTCGCCGGCGTCGCGGCCGCGCCCTCGGAACCGGTGCCGGTCACGACGACGACGGGCGCCGCGGCGGACCCCGTGCCCGAGCAGGTCGACTTCATCCGAGCGCTCGGTAATACGCTCGGGTCGCCCGTCGAGGGGAACCCGGTGGTCGAGGCATGACCTGGCAGTTCACCGATATCGAGTTCAAGGTCCTGTGCAACCGGTACCGGCAGGGGGCGATTCCCTCGCCGCTGGTGTACACGAGCCGGACCATGGATCCCGATGATTATCAGCGTGAGCTGTGGGCAGCCGAGGCGGAGCTGAACCAGCGACTCGATCCGGGCTTCCGCGCGGTGTTCGAAGTCGTGTGCAATCCAGAGGTTTTCGTGGGCGTGCACGGCTGGCACGACGCGGATATCGACAATCCGGACAAGCATCTGGTGGTGCACGGGGCGCGGCGCGGCCGCCGCGCCTGCGTGCTGATCCAGCAGCCCGGGGAGACGACGATGCACAGCGGCGGCGTCACCATGATCGAGTGCGAACCGGAGGAGCTGGCGGGATTGCTGGTGGCCCAGCTCCCCGAGACCGAGTCCGGTCAATCGACCGCGATCCCGATCGTCACCGAGCCCGCGGCCCCGGATCCCTATGAGGCGCCGCGTGCTTCGGCCTTCGATACCTTCGAGGAGTCCACCGACACGCGTAGTCTGCGGTTCCTGTCGACTCCGGCCGATCAGACCGGGGCCATGCAGATTCTGCAGGGGCGCTCCAAGTACGGGCCGCGAGGTGTCGCGGTCTCCACCCTGGTGTGGCGGGATCTGCCCGGAGACGGCCGCTACCTGATCGATCTCGACCCGGAGGTGAAGTCCGCGGTCGGCGTGGACACCCGCCGGTTCGTCGATCACCTCAACAGCGTGATCGCGCGGATCCTGGAGCAGATGGAATCCCGCGGGGAGCAGCAGGAATTCGTCTGATCCGACCTCCGGGGACACGGCACGTGGCGAGGCCGTGTCCCCCGGATCAGC
Source organism: Nocardia niigatensis NBRC 100131 (assembly GCF_000308655.1). Taxonomy (GTDB): domain Bacteria; phylum Actinomycetota; class Actinomycetes; order Mycobacteriales; family Mycobacteriaceae; genus Nocardia; species Nocardia niigatensis. Next base: position 98,728 of record NZ_BAGC01000008.1, read on the forward strand.
ACTCTCCGTTAATTTTCCGGCCACTGAACTGTTGCCCGATGCTGACAAGGTCAACACCATGAGCGCCAATCGGCTGGAGGCCTACAAGGATTTGCTGGTCACCGCATCCGGGAAGACCGGTCAGGTGCGGGACGGAATCCAGGGCGTGGTGGACACTTTCACCGCCAGCGCCGACGGGCGCGGGGAGCCGTGGGGGAACGACTCGCTGGGTCGCCAGTTCGCCAATGGGGCGCAGGGCTACCTGGCCAGTAAGAAGAACATGATCGAGGGCGCTCGGAACATGGCCGGTACCTTCGCGAATTTCTCCAAGTCGCAGAAGGATTCGGCCGACGAGCTGGAGCGTCAGGAGCAGGCCAACCGCGAGTCCTTCCAGGGTCGGCAATGACCAACGAGCAGCGGAAGGCCGACCTGCACGCCATTCTCGACGGTTTCGCCGAGCAGATGCGCACCATCACCCAATTGCAGCGTGAGCGTGCGGCTTTGACCGCATCCGCGACGGTGCGCGGCAAGCGGGTGACGGTGACCGTGAACGCGGACGGCACCGTGATCGAGACCAAATTCGGTTCCGGCATAGAGGATCTCGACTATCCGGAGATCGCCAAGGCGGTCACCGAGGCCGCCCAGCAGGCGTCCGCCGAGGTGGCGCGCCGCGGCCGCGAGATCATGGCCCCGGTGTCGCAGAACCGGGATCGGATGCCCAAGCTGACCGACCTGGTGCCGGGCATGCCCGATCTGAGCAAGGAGCTGGCGATTCCGGCGCCGCCCGTGGTCTCCACCGCGCCGCCGAAATCCCCTGAGCGACTTGGTGGTTACCGCGAGCCGAGTGCTGATGACGCGGCCCGGTCGCGTCGGGGCGGGGCCACTGATTCCGGATGGTGACACGACCCCACCGGGTGGGGTAGTCGCTCATGGCCATCTACCTGCCCTCGGAACTCGAATGGCTGGGCTGGCTCGTCGGGATGGAATGGCCCGAGGGCAACGAAGACCAGATGTGGGGCCTGGCCAACGACTGGAAGACCGCCGCCGACGGTCTGCGCAGCCAGGTTTCGGGTATCGACGACGCCAAATACGCCACGCTGGCCGCGTATGTCGACGGTGACGGCCGTGAGGGCATGGCCAAGATGTTCGACCTGCTGGCGGGCGTCGGGGGCAAACAGGAGGGCAATACCTCCATTCTGGACCTGGCCGGCTACTTCGATCAGCTGAGCGAGTCGGTGTACGACACCGGCACCGAGATCGAGTCCACCAAGCTGATGTTCTATTCGTCGCTGGCCATGCTGGCGTTCGAAATGGCGGCGGCGTGGGTGTTTCCGCCGACCGCACCGGCCGTGGAGGCGGCGGCGCAGGCGGCGACCCGGATCGCGGTGCGCATCATCGGTGAAGAGGCGGTCGAGGCGATCGGGCGCGCCGTAGCCAAGGCGATGGCCTCGGCGGTCGTGAAGTTCGCGCTGCGGCACATCGTGCTGGACGCCGGGCTGGGTGTGCTGCAGGAAACGGGCATCGAGGCGTATCAGATCGCGGCCGGTCATCGCAGCGGCTTCGACGCGGGCAAGATCCTCGTCACCGGCGTCAGCTCCGGTGTCGGCGGCATGGTGGGCGGCAAGTTCGGTGAGATGATCGGCGGCCGCCTGGCCAAGACCGAGATCAACCACTTCCTGCAGGCCGGGATCACCGGCGCCACTTCGGGATTGGCCGGTGCGGGAGCGGGATTCCTCGCCGGGACCGCCACCCAGTTCGGCCTGGACGCCTATCAGCACGGGTGGGGCGACGCCTGGAAGAACATGGGCAATGCCTTCACCAACTTCGACCCGCGCATGCTTACCGCCGGTGTCTCCAATGGCGGCATCTCGGGTTTGAATCATGCTGCTTCCCACAACTTCTGGGAACCGCGCGTCTCGGCGTGGAAGGCCGGCGTCCCCTCCGACTTCGCGAACGTCGGCGCTCACCCGGACTCGGTGGGCAACTCCGGCGACACCGGTCACATCGGTGGCGCCGGTCACCCTGGCGGCGCCGACGACGGCGGGCCCCGCACTCACCCCGCCGGATTCGCGGGTGATTCAACGGCTTCCACGACCGCGACCCGCCCCACGGGCGACGGCAGCGCCGCGCGTCCCGAGGGCGGCGACCACGGGGGCGTCGCCACCGACAGCCGTTCGTCCGAGCGCGGCACCCCGACCGACGAGCAGTCCACCGGTGGCGATCACGGCCAGTCGACCGGCGGCGATCACGGCCAGACCCAACAGGACGGCCCGCACGCTCGGGGCGACACCGGCGACACCCACGGCGCCCAGCCGCAGGCGGGCACCCACGAAACCAATGGCGGCTCGGTCGAAACCGGTGTCCAGGCGGGCAAGCACGAAACCCCTGCTCCCACCGCCGAGCCCGGACCGAACACCTCCGGCCCGGCCGCACAGACCTCGGGCCCCGCGACGCAAGGCCCCAGCCCGGCCGCTGCCTCCGGCGGCGACTCCCGATCCGCCGCCCCCGCCGCGACCTCCACCCCCGACTCGCGCGGCTCCGCACCGGCCTCCGACAGCAAGGC
>NZ_BAGC01000007.1 GCF_000308655.1 Nocardia niigatensis NBRC 100131
GTGCTGCAGAAGACTCCGGCCACCTTCGACGTGTCGGTGTGGGAGTTCTTCTGGCCTTTGCAGACCGGTGCGCGCCTGGTGGTTGCCAAGCCGGACGGGCATCGAGACCCGGTGTACCTGGCGCAGATCATCGCGGAGCAGGGTGTTACCACCGCCCATTTCGTGCCGTCCATGCTCTCCGCCTTCGTCGCCGCACTGGGTGAAAGCAACCCATTGGTTCGCGGCGCGTCGCGTTGTGGACCGAGTGGAGCGGGGGAGCGAAGCGGAGGGAGGATCGAGACCTTCAGCGCCGCGAATCCGCCGGAGCGCAGCGGAGGCAGATTGAACACTGTGTTCGCCTCCGGTGAGGCGCTTCCCGCGCCTACCGCGCAGCGGCTGCGTGAGCTGACCGGCGCGCGCCTGCACAACCTGTATGGTCCGACCGAGGCCGC
>NZ_BAGC01000006.1 GCF_000308655.1 Nocardia niigatensis NBRC 100131
TGTCCACGCGCTCGACCAGGTCCTGGACCGAAATGGGCGCGGCGGCAGCGGGTTCGGCGTCGTCGGTGTGCCGGGAGCGGCGGCCGGTGTGTGCCGGGTCGTCGCTGTCCGCAGGGTAGCGCTCCCAGGGGGCACGACCTCCGGGCCGTGGCGTACGCCCGTACCGATCGTCACCCACCAACGAACCTCATTTCGCTCTTGATACCGAGGGCCATGATAACGATTTCGCCACGATGAACCACTCGAACGTATGTCCACCGCAGGTGAGGGCGATTTCTCCGCTGTGTCGGGTATGCCACGCGCCCGGGCGGGCACGCTTCGCAAAGTGTGCCAGGACCTCGCCGCAACGCCTCGAAAGCTGCGCCGGGCGTTGACCGGATCGAGCCCGAACCACGAGCGGTCGGCGGTCGGCGTCGGCGACTGCTCAGCCGCCGCTGTGCATGACATCGGCCGCGGTGGGCACGGTCGCGTCCTCGGGATCGTCGAGCCAGCCGTCGGGCAGGGCCACCTTGGTCTGCGGGGAACCCTGGCGTCCGCGCGGGCCGAGCGCGTCCAGCGGGAACGGCACGTCCGGCTCCAGCTGCCCGACCAGATCCGCGATCTGCGCCAGGCTGGTCACGGTGGCGAACTGCCGCCGCAGCGCCGAGCCCACCGGGAAGCCCATCAGGTACCAGGCCATGTGCTTGCGGATGTCGCGCATGGCCTTGTCCTCGCCGTCGTGCTCGACGAGCAGCGCGGCGTGCCGGTAGAGGATCTCGCCGACCTTGCCGAGGGTGGGGCCCTCCGGGATCGGCTCGCCGCGCAGGGCGGCGCTCAGCTCGGCGAACAGCCACGGCCGGCCCAGGCAGCCGCGGCCCACCACCACGCCGTCGCAGCCGGTCTCGGCCATCATGCGCAGGGCGTCGTCGGCGGTGAAGATATCGCCGTTGCCCAGCACCGGGATGCTGGTCACGGTCTCCTTGAGCCGGGCGATGGCCGACCAGTCGGCCTGCCCGGAGTACAGCTGCGCGGCCGTGCGGGCGTGCAGCGAAACCGCCGCCGCGCCTTCGGCTTCGGCGATCCGGCCGGTGTCGAGGTAGGTGTGGTGCTCGTCGTCGATGCCGATGCGGAACTTGAAGGTGACCGGCACATCGCCTGCGGCCGCGACCATTTCGCGCACGATCTCGCGGAACAGCCGCCGCTTGTAGGGCAGCGCCGACCCGCCGCCGAGGCGGGTGACCTTGCGCACCGGGCAGCCCAGGTTCATGTCGATGTGGTCGGCCCAGCCCTCGCCGACGACGATGCGCACCGCCTCGCCCAGGGTCTTGGGGTCGACGCCGTAGAGCTGCATGGAGCGCGGTGATTCGTCAGGCCCGAAGGCCATCATGTTCAGCGTCTTCTCGTTGCGCTCCACGATGGCGCGGGCGGTGATCATCTCGCACACGTACAGCGAAGTGGCACTGCCGAATTCGCGGCACAGGGTGCGGAAGGCGACATTGGTGATGCCCGCCATCGGGGCCAGCACGACCGGCGGATCCAGCGGGTAGGGGCCGATCCGCAGCTCGGTCTTGGGGGCTTCGAGCGAGGCAGTCACGCTCTCCAGTCTCTCATCCGCGCGTTCGCGGCCAGAGCCGCGTACCGCGGGCAGTGCCCCCGGTCACACCGGTCACCACATCCGGAGGCCGCGCCGCCGCACCACGGCGACCGCGAGCACCGTGCCGGTCAGCCACACCGTGAGCCCGACCCCGATGTGGATGGCGCCGCGCAGCTCGCCCGACATCGAGCGGCCCAGGTGGTGGCCGAGGATGGCGCGCTGCTCGCCGTCGATCGGCGCGACGAAGTAATAGAGCCCGTACGGCAGGACCAGGTGGGTGAGCCAGGGCAGGGTGCTGCGCCAGTCGCGGCGGGCGGCCCAGCGCTGCCCGAGCGCGCGGGGCGGCACCGCGAGCAGCGCCGACACGAGATTGCCGACCCCGAGCCAGGCCAGGATCGGCAGCGCCACATCGGCCACCGAGACCCCGGTGCGCTGCATGGGGTGGGTGCTGGTGGCGGCGGTGAGCACGGCCGTGGCCAGCAGGGTCGGCAGGCCGACGATGAGCAGCAGCGCGAGGTTCTTGACCATCAGGATGCGCCGCACCGGTACGCCGGCGGCCAGGCTCAGCCGGGTCCGGTCGGCGTCCACGCCGAGCACATTCGTGGTGGTGACGTCGGCGAGCACGAAGGTCGCGAAGTAGACGCCGACCAGCACCACCCAGCCGTGCTTGTGCAGGGTGAGCGGCGAGATCAGCAGGAACAGCCCGGACAGCACCACATTCGCGCCGACGCCCTCGAGCCACAGCGCGGGCGGGGTGAACGACCAGCGCACCTCGTCGGCGACCTGCCGCCACAGCGGCCGTCCGGGCTCGATCGGGTTCGGGGCGGGATGGCGGCGCTCGGTGTGGAACTGGGTGAGCGCGCGTTCCCGTGCGGCGAGCAGGGTGCCGCGCATCGGTTCAGTCCAACGAGTCGACAAAGTCGCCTATCCGGGCGGCCACGGCGCCGGGCAGCCGTCGTGGCAGATGGTGGCCACCCCCGCTGATCAGATCGATTCGGGCACAGGGCAACTGCTCGCACAGGGCGCGGGAGGTGGAGATCGGCACGACCTTATCGGCCGGGTCGGCGAGGATCAAGGCCGGCATGCGCAGGTCGGCGAGCCGCGCTGTCCACCGATCCAGCGTCTGGAACATCTCGCGCTGTTCGGTGAGGAAGCTGCGCCAGACCGGGCCGTGCCGGTGGTGTACGCCGGCGAGCAGGGTGAGCGCGGCCGGGGCGGTGGTCCGGGCGGGGCTGTGGTCCAGGCCCTTTCGGGCCAGCCACGGCAGCACCGACCACGCGGTCATGGCCAGCGCGGTGCCGGCGAACGGTGCGGCGAGCAGTTCGTCCCACCCGGTCAGGCAGCCCGGGCCCACGCTCGACACCAGCACGAGTCCGCGCACCCGGTGCGGCGCCAGGGTCGCGGCCGCCAGCGCGACGCCGCCGCCGTACGAATGCCCGGCCAGGACAGCGCTGTCGATGCCGTCGCGGTCCAGCCGGTCGAGCAGCCAGCGGGCATTGTCCTCGATGGATCCGGCCGGTTCCGGGTTGTCGCCGTAGCCGGGGCGGTCGAGGGCGAGCGCGGTGAGGGATCCGGGCAGCCGGGCGGTCACCGCGTCCCAATCGGACCGATCGCCCGGTTGCCCATGCAGCAGCACCACATTGGCGGTGCGGACGCGGGTGTCGAGGCTCATGCAGTGATGATCGGTCCCGCGCACCCGGTGCGACTGGGGAATCCCGGGGAGCTTGCTGTGAGTCGCGCGCCGGACGCGGAACGGCCCCTCCGGATCGAAATCCGGAGGGGCCGTTGCCGTTCGCTCGGAGGCGGGGCTAGCTGCCGGTGGCGGCCAGCTCCTTCTCGCGCTTGGCGGCCTCGCGGGCCAGCATGCGGTCGCGCTGCTCCTCGAACTTCACGACGTCCTTGCCCAGCTTCTCGAGGAAGGTGCCCAGGCGCTCGCGGGTCTCCTCGCCACGCGCGGTGAAGTCGTCGCGCTCGAAGATCCGCCACTTCTTGAGCACTGGGTTCACCACCTCTTCGAGGTGCTGACGCAGGTCGTAGATGCCGTGCTTGGCCATCAGCACGCCGTTGCGGCGGAAGTTGGGCATGCCGGCGCCCGGCATCTGGAAGTTCTCCAGGATGAGGGTGATGGCCTCGAGGGTCTGGTCCGGCGAGAGGTCCAGGGCCGCACCGCACATGTTGCGGTAGAAGATCATGTGCAGGTTCTCGTCGGCGGCGATGCGCTGCAGCATGCGGTCGGCGATCGGGTCGTCGCAGACCCGGCCGGTGTTGCGGTGCGAGACGCGGGTGGCCAGCTCCTGGAAGGTCACGTACGCGACCGAGTACAGGAAGCCGGCGTTGTTCGACAGCTGGTCGAGTTCCTCGGTGGGCGAGGCGAACCCGTTGGTCATGTGGATCATGCGCGCCTGCTCGAGGGCGACCGGGTCGACGCCGCGGGTCACGACCAGGTAGTCGCGCATGACGATGCCGTGCCGGTTCTCTTCGGCGGTCCAGCGACCGACCCAGGTGCCCCAGGCCCCGTCCTGCGAGAAGTTCTCGGCGATCTCGCGGTGGTAGGACGGCAGATTGTCCTCGGTCAGCAGGTTGGTGATCATGGCGGCCTTGGCGAGCTCGCTCAGTTTCGACTGCTCGGGATCCCAGTCGACGCCTCCCATGGCGGCGAAGTTACGGCCTTCGTCCCACGGCACGTAGTCGTGTGGGTGCCATTCCTTGGCCAGGGAGAGGTGGCGATTGACGTTCTCCTCGGCAACCGGCTCCAACTCCGTCAGCAGCTCGAGTTGAGTCAGATCCTTTGCCATACATGTGCCCTTCGTGTCGTGCGTCGTGCTGTCGTACCCTCGCCGGCCTGCCGCCGCGCCCATACCTTACGTGACCGTAGGGTGATGTGAAACTCACATGCGCACCATTGCGGGGTAGGTGAGCGATGTCATATGACAACGGCCCACAGCGACGGGTTTATCGCCGTGGGCCGGACTTCGTTAGCCGCGCCTTGTCGTCGGGCGCGCGATTTACTTCCTACCCAGCAGACCGCCCAGCACGCTTCCGAGCACACTGCCCGCGTTCTGGCCGACCGCCTTGCCGAGTATGTCGCCCAGACCGCCGCCGGCGGTTCCACCGGTGGCGCCGCCGAGCAGACTGCCGAGCAGATCCCCGATCCCGCCGGAGGACTGGGCGCCGGCCCCGTTGCCTCCGCCGAGCGCCTTCTTGCTGAGGTAGGCCAGCACGATCGGCGCGAGCATCGGCAGCAGCTTGCCCATCAGGTCCTGGCTGATGTTGCTGCCGCCGACATTGCCGAGAGCGCTGAGGACCGTGTTCTTTTCGGCGCCGAAGGTCTGATCGACGATCTGGCTGCCGTTGGACACATCCACCTGATCGATGTCGACACCGCCGTCGAGCAGGCCGTGCGGCTGATTGGCGACTTCGTTCTCCAGATTCAGTCCGACCTCGGGGTTGCCGGCCTGTGCCTGGAAGCCGCCGAGTAGGACGGGGACGGCCGCGTCGATCGCCGTCTTGGCGGTCGCCTCGTCGACGCCGAGCCTCTCGGCGATCTGGGCGACGGGGACATTGGAGAGCAGGTCATCGAAGGAAGTCATGAACTCCGCCTGTGATGGTGGTACCTGGGAAAAGCTCGACCCGGGCCACGGTAGGGGAAACCCGGACAGATTGCCACAGGTTCGCGGATGTGGCGAGGGGCCCGGAGACATGGTTCCGGGCCCCTCACACGCGTGCCCCCACCAGGGCTCGAACCTGGGACCTGCGGATTAAAAGTCCGTAGCTCTACCAACTGAGCTATAGGGGCGTGCGGGACGTCAGTTTAATGCGCCGACCCCGCAAGTGTTAAACGAGTATCCGATCGTGCTCTGGCAGATGGTATTTGCGCAGGTCATGCTGCGTGGCCGCGGCCCGCGCGGGTGCGGCGCGGGCACGCGGGGACCGGCCGCGGTGAATCAGCGGGGTTCGCGCGGGGGAATGACGCGGTGTGCCGTTGCAGTGACGGGCCGTGCCGATCGGCGGGGCTCGGGGAGCCGCGGGGGTCGGTTGGGGGGACGATGTGGCGCTGTGAGGGTGCGGACCGGTCGGTGCGGCACCGCGAGCAGGTGGACCCGAGGGCGGACCGGGGTCGGCGCGGAGTGTGGGCGGGGTGAGGTGGCGATGCGGTATCGCCGTGCCCGTGGTCCGAGGGGTTCCGGGCAGCCCGCGGAGTGGGCGCCGATCGCCGGTGCCGAGTGGTCCGGCAATCGCCTTGCCACTCAGTTTGTTTCGTTGCGCCGGAGTGTGAATATCATCCAATGGTGATGCGTGGCAAGCTATTTGGGGCTGGATGTGGAAACCGGTCGGAGCCGGCGCGCGCAAGGGCGCGGCGGGCCGGCGGCCGTGCGATGTCGGTATGGACGGTGCGCGCGGCGGCGATCGGCCGGCCGAACCTCGATGGGATATGGGCGAATTCGTCGATTCGGACCAATCGTCCATACGATTGCTGCGGAATTGCGGTTTTCGAAAGGGGGTGTAATGGCTAACTGACTTTCCGGTACACCTCACGCTGGGTGCGTTTTCCGGGTACGGTGACCGACTGGTGAATTCCCGAAGAACCGGGATTGCCCCGGCGGCACGGGATTCGGCTTATCGTTGATGTGCCCGAACGTGTCGCGACCGGTCAGGCCGATCGCGGCTCTAATACGATGAAGCTGCGGGGAGGCGGACCAGGACGACGAAACGCCCGGGTGCGCACCCCCTGTGGTGCATCCGGGCGGGAAAAACTATACCAGTTGGTGTGTTTCAAGTTTTTCGCGCTTTTTCGTACCAAAAGTTTGGTAATTCCGGGCGAAGCCCGTTTTGAAGTATTTGAAAGACACATAACTTTGCGTCGAGGCCGCGCGGCGGTCAGCGACGGTTAGCTAGCTTCGGAGGCGTTTCGAGCATGGCACGGCAGCAAGAGCGGGCCCGCCGGACACGCGCGGCGATCATCAGGTCCGCCGCCGTTGAGTTCGGGAAGAGCGGCTATGCCGCTGCATCGCTCAACCGCATATTGGAAGGTTCCCGGGCGACCAAGGGAGCCATGTACTTTCACTTCGACTCCAAGGAGGACCTGGCTCGCGCGGTGCTGGAGGCGGCGGTCGACCGCTACCGGGCATCGACCGAAAGGTGGCTCGCCAGAACCGATCTCGGTCCACTGGACGTGCTGCACGGCATGATCGACGAGATCGCGCTGCGGCTGGAGAACGACATCATCATCCAGGCCGAGTTCCGGCTCATCATCGAGCCGGAGTTCTATCGCGACATCCAGGCCGGCGGCGGCCGCATCCTCGGGCGCGCCATCCGGCAGCTCGCGGTGAAGGCGGCCGAGCACAAACAGCTGCGCCAGGATTCGGATCCGGACCGGTTCACCCGCACCTTGGCGGCGGCGCTGGCGGGCCAGCGCTATATCTCCGATGTGCTGGCGGGTCCGGTGGATCTGCGGTCCCGGTTCGCCGAGGCGCTCGAGGTGATAGTGGAGGCCACTGCGACACCGGAATGGACCGAGGAGTTCCGCCGCGCCGGATGGCGGGTGTCCGCGCGGCTCGAAGATCTGAACTTGGGACTCTGACCAGCTGATTTGGGAATCACGCGGAGCCTGTCATAAGCTATCTCCGCTCCCAACGGAAGCCGTTGAGCAAACGGTCCGGAGAGATCCGGCGGGCCCCCTTCGTCTAGCGGCCTAGGACGCCGCCCTTTCAAGGCGGTAGCGCGGGTTCGAATCCCGTAGGGGGTACAACGATGGCAACATCGTTGTAGGAGCAAGAGCAAGGCCCTGTGGCGCAGTTGGTTAGCGCGCCGCCCTGTCACGGCGGAGGTCGCGGGTTCGAGTCCCGTCAGGGTCGCAAGACTCTCCTTGCACTGCAAGAAGTAGTACACCTTGGCATTCGAATCGGGTGCCTACGGCCAGGTAGCTCAGTTGGTACGAGCGTCCGCCTGAAAAGCGGAAGGTCGCCGGTTCGATCCCGGCCTTGGCCACTTCGATCGCAGAGGGCCTCTGCTCGCGGAAAGCGCGGGCGGGGGCCCTCTTCGTCTGTCTTGTGAGGGCCGAGCCCCCACGCCCCAGCCGGGGGCTGCGCCCCCGGACCCACCCTCTCGGGGCTGGTCGGTGTTGATCGTTCTTGCTTGGCGTGTTTTCCCTCATGTGGTGCTGATCTTGGTGGGATGCTGGGGATCATGGCTGAGGACAACCAGTGGTATTACTGCATCTCCCATCAGAAGGCGGAGCAGGGGAAGACCTGCTGGGTAGGGGATCGGATCGGGCCTTATCCGGATAAGGCGACAGCGGAGCGGGCGTTGGATATTGTGCGGGAACGAAATCGGCGCGCGGACCAAGAGGACGACTAGGCGCCGGAGTGACGGGGGTGACGCGCTGCTCGGTGCGCTCACGAGGCACTCAGGTGGACCAGGTACGGTTTCGTAGCCAGAAAACGACCAAGCGGGAGGGTAAACCTTGAAGGTCACCGTGGTGGTGCCGACCTACAACGAGCGGGAGAACCTGCCGGTGGCGGTGGAGCGGCTGACCGCGCTGCCGGTGGCCGACCTGCACGTGCTGGTGGTGGACGACAATTCGCCCGACGGCACCGGAGAGGTGGCCGACAAGCTGGCCGCCGATCTGCCGAACGTGGTGAGCGTGCTGCACCGCACCGAGAAGGACGGTCTGGGCCGGGCCTACATCGCCGGCATCACCAAGGCGCTGGACGAGGGCGCCGACGTGGTCATTCAGATGGACGCCGACCTGTCGCACCCGGCCGAGGTCATCCCGGCCATGCTCGACAAGCTGGAATCCACCGACGCCGGCGTGGTGCTCGGATCCCGTTATGTCCCCGGCGGTTCCACCGCGGCGGAGTGGAAGTGGTACCGCAAGGCGCTCTCGGCCTGGGCCAACTTCTACGTGAACATGATTCTGCGCCTGGGCGTGAAGGACGCGACCGCCGGTTTCAAGGCGTGGAAGGCGGACACGCTGCGCGCCATCGACGTGGCCTCGATCAAGTCGAACGGTTACTCGTTCCAGGTCGAGATGAACTACCGGACGGTCAAGAAGGGCATCTCGATCGCCGAGGTCCCGATCCGTTTCGAGGAGCGCACCAAGGGCGCCTCGAAGATGAGCCTGAAGGTGCAGCTGGAGTCCGCGGCCATGCCGTGGAAGCTGCTGTTCGGCCGGGCCGTCTAACTCGGCCAGTGCAGGAGCGTGTCCTCGAACAGCTGACGGACCCGCTCCACGTCGGCGTCCATCCGGTCCGGATCCCAGCCGCTGACATCGATCGGCGGTAGGACGGCCACGTCCACGACGCCTTTGCGTACCACGGCCGAATTGCGCCACGCGATTTCGCCGGCATTGCGGATCACCACCGGGATCACCGGCACGCCCGCCTGCCGGGCGATGTGGAACGCGCCCTTCTTGAACGGCCCGATGCGCGGGGTCAGGGATCGGGTGCCCTCGGGTGCGATCACGACCGACAGTCCGCCGCGCAGGGTTTCGACGACCGGTTCCAGTGCGGCCTTGGCGGCCGCTGTATCACGGCGGTCGATGAAGGTCACTTCGACGAAGCGCATGAGCGGCCCGAAGATCGGGTTCTTGGTGATCTCCCGCTTGGCGATGCCGGTGAATCCGGTGCCCAGCACCTCGGCCAGCACCACGATGTCGAATTGGCTCTGGTGGTTGAAGATGAACACGGCCGGGCGTGGGGCGCGGGCGTTCTCGGCGCCGGTCACCCGGACCTTCACACCGGTGCCGCGCAGGGTGGTGTCGGCGGCGTGGGTCATCATCGAATCCGCCATCTGGCGGCGCTGTTTCGTGTGCGCCTTGGCGGCCACGCCGAACAGTGCCCCGCCCAGCAGGCCGGTGAATCCGGCCAGGGTACGGACGTAGTCGGTGGCCCGAGGGGCTTGGCGGGGCCGGAAATGCAGCACCGGCCAATCCCTTTCGGCCGCCTCCAGCACCACACGCGGATCCGGGTTCACCGCGACCGGGTGCCCGGCGGTCTGCAGCAGTGGCAGGTCGGCGGCGCTGTCGGCGTAGGCCCAGCTCTGGCTCAGGTCGATGTCGTGGGTGCCGGCGAAGCGGCGCACGGCGTCGGCTTTGCCATTGCGCCACAGCGGCTTTCCCTCGACGTGCCCGGTGAGCACGCCGTCCTGTACGGCCATGGTGGTGCACAGCACGTGCGGGACGCCGAGTTCTTCGGCGACCGGTCGCACCTGGTAGCAGGTGACCGAGCTGATCAGCACCAGCGTGTGCCCGGCCGCCTCGTGCTCGCGGACCAGCCGCCAGGCTTCCGGATAGATGTGCCCGTACACGCTGCGTGCGAACACCTGTCGTCCGAGTGTGATCAGCTCGTCCTCGGCGGTCCCGGCCCAGCCGTACATGACCGATTGCAGGAAGCGCTCGTATTCGCCCTCGCTGCGGGCGCCGCGAATGCTGCCCAGCAGGGTGGCGGTGAGCGCGCCCCGGGTGCTGCTGCGGCGCAGCAGCCGCCGGGCCAGGGGCGGCGGGTTGAATCCGTGCACGACGGTGCCGCCGAAGTCGAATATCGCCGCGACGCGCGGCCCCTGGGGCCCGGTGCGCACGGCTTCGAGGGCCTGGTCGAGATTCTGGGCGCCGACCGGGCGCTGGGTGACGCCTACGCCGGGCCGGTGTGGCGGTGCGGGCCTGCTCGTGCCGATGCCCCGGACCCGGTGTGTCATAGCGCTTCCAGGCGGTTGGAGGGGTCGAGGGTGGCGGCCCGGGAGATGCGCTGGCCGATGGCGCGCAGTTCGGCGGCGAAGCGGCTGCGGCGGGCGGCCAGGTCGGCCGGATCGTCGGAGGGGGCGAGCAGGCCGTGGTTGTCGGCGAGTTTGACCGCGCTGCCGAACAATTCGGAGGACACCGATTCGGGGCTGTGCAGCCGCTGTTGCAGCAGCATCTGTTTGCCGACCTGCAGGCATTCGTCGACGAGGGCCTTCCTGTCGATCTCGGTGACCGGGTCGCGGGCGGCCAGCCGTTCGGCCACCACCAGTTGCGCGTCGAAGAAGGAGCGCAGCACGCGGTGCGCCATCATGAATCCGGATTCGGCGAGCCGGGCCAGGATTTCGGAGCCGACGGTGCCGGTCGCGGTGCGCTCATGCCATTCGTTGTCCACCAGCAGCATTTCCGCGGTGAGCTGGCTGGTGAATTCGGCTCGCTCCGGGAAGAAGAATTCGAACTTGAGCAGGTCGCGCAGCCGGTAGGCGGCCTCCCAGCCGACCCGGAGCTGATCGCCCTCGGGCGCTTCGACGGCGGTGAGGATGGCGAGCTCGAGGATGGCGCGGTTGACGAACCAGTGCACCGCGCTGTTGCGGTAGAACGCGGCCTCCAGGTGGGCTCCGGCATGGATGGCGTACACCGGTTCCAGCCCGCCGCGGTACGCGGTCACCACGGTGGCGACGGTGAGTTGTTCGAGGACCACGGCCAGCCCGTGATCGTCACGGAGCGTGCCGAGTTCGCCGCCCGGCAGGTTCCGGCGCTCGATGTAACCGAGCACGGGTGCGATGGCGGCGCGCAGTTCGCCGCGGGTGAGGGCGCGTTCGTGCACGCCCAGCAGCACCAGGGTGGTGAGGGCGTTGACGGTGATCGGGGTGACGTCGTTGATGCCGACGGCGACCTCGAAGGCGAGCCGCTGCACCGCGAGGTGCTCGAGTTCGAGGGCGGGTTCGGGCGCCGGATTCGGGTGCGCGGTCAGCGGATCGCCGTGTACGGCCAGCCGTTCGCGGGCCGAGAGCGGGGTGCCGAAGCGCACGTACACGTGCCCGGCCGAGTGCTGCTGATTGCGCACGTAGCGGGCCAGCCAGGCCAGACCCTCGGGTTGTTTGCGGCCGCCGGTCTGTTCGGAGGCGATGGCCCCGATCTCGTTGAGCCGCTCGTAGGTGATGGAGACCGGTACCAGCATGACGTCGTCGATGCGTTTCGAACGGATCGCCGCCGCAAGGTAATTCAGCAGTCCGTAGCGGGGCGGGCGGAGTTTGCCGGTGCGGGTGCGCCCGCCCTCGAAGTACCACTCCAGGTTGAAGCGCTTGGTGAGCAGGTAGGCGAAGTACTCCTCGACGACCGCCTTGTACACCTCGTCGTCGCCGAAACTGCGGCGGATGAACACGGTTCCGGTGCGCCGGGCGATGGGCCCGATCGGCCAGAATTTGAGGTTGGCCCCGCCGACCACGTGATTGGGTGGAAAGTCGTTGCGCGCCAGGATGTCCCCGAGCACGAAGGCGTCCACGTAGGAGCGGTGCGAGGGCAGGAAGACCAGCGGGTAGCGCCGGTTGAGCGAGCGCAGCCGGTCCAGCCCGGTCTCGTCGGCGTCGACTTTCCAGGTGGAGGCGTGCACGGGCCGCATGGCCTGGGTGAACAGGTCCGACACCAGCCGGCTCTGGGCGGCGACGAGTTCGCGCAGACCCTTCTCGGCCCGCCGGTAGATCTCGCGGGAGGGGATGCCGGATTCCTCGGCGATGGCGTCGAGCCGGCGCAGGAATTCGGGCGAGTCCAGAATCTCCTCGACCACCAGCCGGGGCACCTTGTACCGGTCGCCGATGACGGCGCGTTCGGCGCGTTCCAGGGCGACGATGCCGGCGCGCACGATGGCCCGCCCGAAAGCGTCGGGGGCACCGGCGGATCCGGGATTGTTGGCGCGCAGCTCGCTGAGCCGGGCGGGCTGGCCGGTCAGCACCAGGTGCCGGTCGGGGGCCTTGCTGAGCAGCCGGCGCTGCATGAGCCGGTTGGGTTTGCGGGGGTTGGTGAGGGTGAGCAGGTCGCTGAAGGTGGTGCGGCGCACGCCGTCTCGCTCGGGCGGTAGCCAGAGCACCCGGACCGGGACCACCAGCGGGTCGTCGGCGCGCCCGACGAGCCGGGCGGTGACGGCGGCGGCGTCGAGGTCGAGCTGGGTGACGGGGGCCGAGGTGCCGAATTCCTGGGTGATGCCGCCCTCGGCGAGCCAGTGGCCGACGAGGGCACGCTCCACCGGGGAGGTGGCGTCGACCAGGGCGACCACGGACTGCGGAGCGGTGAGTGCGGCTTCGGGGAGCCGGCTGTCATGATCGAGCATTCTGTTTACCTCCGCATGAGCCGCTGCGCTCCATTGAAGCCCAAACCTGCGGCGCCGGGCGGAAGGTCGCGCAATTCCCCGGTTGGGGCGGGGGTTTCGCTGGGGTTTCGCGGCGCCGTGACGCAGGTCGCGATCGACGCCTCCCCACTACAGGAAAGGCAATGCTAACCTCACCCATCGAGTTAGGTAAGCATAACCTTGGAGGTCAGGTGTCGGTCGCTGACGAACGCGTGAGGCTCGAGGGGGAGCAGCGGTGGGGCGAACACGTCACCGATCCGGTCGCGGCGGTCACCGCCCTCGCGGCGGCGGATCGCTTCGGTGAGTACGTGGTGTACGAGCGGCCCGGCGAGTGGGTGTTCGCCGCCGGCCCGCTGGGCGGAGTCGAGCTGGACGCGAACGAACTCCGGGTGAGCTGGGACGGGCAGACCACCGTGGGATCGTGGTCCGGAAATCCCGCGCAGGCCGTCGACGGCGCGCTGGCCGGACTGCCACTGACCGACCGGAACGCCTTCGGCTGGATCGGATTCGAGTTCTGCGCCTGGTCGCTGGGCGCGACCGGGCACGTGCACCCGCGAGCGACGCTGGCACACCTGATGATTCCGCGCATCGAGGTGCGCATCGATGCCGCCGGGGTGCGGGTGTCGGGTGCGACGCCGGCCGAGACCGGGGACATCCACGCGCTGATCGCCGCCGCGCAGGCCGCGCCGCTGCCCCTCGCCCATCCGGTGGACGTCACCGTGGATCCCACCGGCTACCGGGACCGGGTGGCCACCGGTGTCGCCGAGATCCGGGACGGCAAGTACCAGAAGGTGATCCTGTCGCGGAAGGTGGAACTGCCTTTCGCGGTGAACATCCCGGCCACCTACCGGCTGGGCCGCGTGCACAACACCCCCGCGCGCTCGTTCCTGCTGCGCCTGGGCGGGCTGGAGGCCGCGGGCTTCAGCCCGGAACTGGTCGCGTCCGTGGACCGGGACCGGGTGGTCACCACCGAGCCGCTGGCCGGCACCCGGGCCTTCGGACGCGGCGACGAGATCGATCTGGCCGCCCGCGCCGACCTGGTACGGGATCCGAAGGAGATTGTCGAGCACGCCATTTCGGTGCAGACCTCCTTCGCGGAGATCGCGGCCGTCGCGGAGCCGGACACCACGGCGGTCTCGGACTTCATGGCGGTGCGGGAGCGCGGCAGCGTACAGCACCTGGCCTCCACGGTGCGGGGGCGGCTGGCGGCCGACCGCAGCCCGTGGGACGCGCTGGAGACGCTGTTCCCGTCCGTCACCGCCTCCGGCATTCCCAAGGCCGCGGGCGTCGACGCGGTATTTCGCCTCGACCACGATCCGCGCGGCCTGTATTCCGGTGCGGTGGTGACGGTTTCGCCCGACGGTGCGCTGGAGGCGACGCTGGTGCTGCGCGCGGTCTATCAGACCGGCGCGGGCGCATGGCTGCGCGCGGGCGCGGGCGTGGTCGGACAGTCCCGGCCCGAGCGTGAATTCGAGGAGACCTGCGAGAAGCTCGGCAGCGTCGCGCCGTATGTGGTGCGCGCCTGAGCGTCAGATGCCGAACTCGACCCCGGTCAACCGCTCGGACAGCTCCCAGAGCTGCCGGGCGGTCTTCTCGTCGTGGGAGGCGGCGGTGGAGCCGACCCGGGTCGGATGGCCGCGCCAGTTGAACCGGTCCGGACCGTAGTAGCCGCCCGGTTCGACCTCGGCGGTGGCGGCGTACAGCGTTGGCAGCGCGCCCATTTCGGCGCTCTGCGCCACCAGCCGGTTGCCGAGTCCGATGATCTGCTCGAGCAGGTTCTGGGTCTCGGAGCTGATCTCGGTGGCGGCGTAGCCGGGGTGCGCGGCCACCGCCAGCACGGGCGAACCGGTGAGCGTCAGCCGCCGCTGCAGCTCGTAGGTGAACAGCAGCAGCGCCAGCTTGGACTGCGCGTACGCGCCGAAGCGGGAGTAGGCGCGCCGCTCCCAGTTCAGGTCCTCCAGGTCGATGCGGCCGATGAGATGGGTGAGGCTGGAGGTGTTCACCACCCGCTCCGAAATCCGGTCCAGCAGTAGGCCGGTCAGGGCGAAGTGGCCGAGATAGTTGGTGCCGATCTGTAATTCGAAGCCGTCGACGGTGCGCTGCTTCGGCACCGCCATCACCCCGGCATTGTTGACGAGAACGTCGGCCCGCTCGACGCCCGCCGCGAAGGCGCGCACCGAGGCCAGGTCGGCCAGATCGAGCGGGCGGATCTGCACGGTGCCGGAAATGGTGCGGGCCACGGCCTGCGCCTTGACCTCATTGCGGCAGGCCATGATCACGTGGGCGCCGGCGGCGGCCAGGGCGCGCGCGGTGGCCTCGCCGAGGCCGCTGGTGGCGCCGGTGACGATGACGATCCGGCCGGTCTGGTCAGGAATATCCGATGTGTTCCACCCGCCCATGTCTGAACCCTAGGACGCGGGGCTCAGCAGCGCGCGGCGAGGGCCTTCTTGTCGATCTTGCCGACCGCGGTGACGGGCAGGGCGCCGGCCTGCCGCAATACGTCCGGGAGCTTGTAGGTGGCCAGGCCGCGCTCGCTCAGGAACGCCTTGACGGCGGCCAGGGCCGGCAGGTCGCCCGCGGTCACCAGCACCACGCACACCTTCTCGCCGAGCGCCGGGTCGGGCAGGCCGACGGCGGCCGCGTGCCGGACGCCCGGATAGGCGAGCAGGTGCTCCTCGAGCTCGTCGCAGGAGATGTTCTCGCCGCCCCGGTTGATGACGTCCTTGATACGGCCGGACACGATCAGATGCCCGCTGGGCAGGCGGCGCACCAGATCGCCGCTGCGGTAATAGCCGTCCGGGGTGAAGGCGCGCGAATTGTGTTCGGGGGCACGGTAGTAGCCGCGCAGGGTGTAGGGGCCGCGGGTGAGCAGTTCGCCCTCCTCGCCGTCGGCGACGTCGCGGCCGTGCTCGTCCACCACCCGGACCTCGTCGGCGGGGGAGAGCGGGCGGCCCTGGGTGGTGCACACCAGGTCGTCGGAGTCCTCGGCGCGGGTGTAGTTGAGCAGGCCCTCCGCCATGCCGAACACCTGTTGCAGGCGCCCGCCGAGGGCGGGACCGACATCGCGGGCGTTCACCTCGGCCAGCTTCGCGCCGCCCACCTGCAGCAGGCGCAGCGAGGACAGGTCGGCGTCCTCCCATTCCACGGCCGCGCACCACAGCTGGGCCAGCGGCGGCACCACGGCGGTGACGGTCACGCGGTGGCGTTCGATGGCCGCGAAGGCGCTCTCCGGGCTGGGGTCGGTCACGAAGGCCATGGCCCCGCCGGTGGCCACCGTGCCCAGCACGCCGGGGCAGGCCAGCGGAAAGTTGTGGGCGACAGGGAGCGTCGCGAGATAGACGTCGTCCGGGCCGAGTTCGCAGACCTCGGCGCTGGCCTTCGCGTTGTAGGCGTAGTCGTCGTGGGTGCGGGCGATGAGCTTGGGCAGGCCGGTGGTGCCACCCGAGACCAGCATGAGGGCGATATCGGAGGCGTCGACCTCGGGGAGTGAATCGCCTTCGGCGGGAATCGAATTCAGGTCGGTGAACGGGCCGGGGTCACCGAGCACCAGGATGTGCCGCAGGCTGGGGACATTCGCCTGCACCTCGGCGGCCAGCGTGCGGTAGTCGAAGTCGCCGAATCGGTCCGCCGTCACGTAGGCGACCGCGCCGGAAAGCCTTGTCAGATGCTCGATCTCGGCCCGGCGGTGGGCGGGCAGGGTGAGCACCGGGATGATCGCGGCGCGCAGCAGGCCGAACAGCACCGGGACGAACTCGGGGACATTGGGCAGCTGCAGCACGATCCGATCGCCCGGCCGGACGCCCAGGGCGAGGAAGCCGTGCGCCATACGGTCGGCCGCGCGGTCGAGGGTCGCGTAAGAGGTCGGGGTATCGCCGAGCAGTGCGGGCCGCTCGGGCCATTGCCGGGCCGCGTCACGCAGGAGTTCGCCCAGCGGCCGGCCCGCCCAGTAGCCGGCCCGCCGGTACCGCTCGGCGAGGTCGGCGGGGAACGGGACGAAGCCGTCGCGGTGGTCCGTGGCGGTTGATGCGTTCGAATTCACAGCTCTGACCTCTGGTCGGTAAGGGTGGCCTTGCATAGGTTAGGCGACCCTATCTCAATGGGTTACGCTGCTGCCGGACGACATCCGACTACCGGATCGGCAGCGGCCATCCCGTCCCCCTCGAACAAGGAGTACCAGCGGAAATGGAGTCACCCCAGAGGTCGGCGGCGAATATCGCCCGGGACGAGATCCGCACCGCCATCGCCGGACACCTCGGCCTCGACCCGGCCGCCGTCCCCGATCACGCCGACCTCATCGAACTCGGCCTCGATTCGATCCGCACCATGAAACTCGCCGGCTCCTGGCGCAAACGCGGCCTCGCGGTGAACTTCGCCCAACTCGCCGCCGAACCCACCGTCGCCGCCTGGCACCGCCTCCTCGGCGGAACCGAGCCGGACGGGGATATCGCGGTGGCGAACGAGACCCCGGCCATCGTGAACAACGTCCCCGCCCAGGGTGATTCGATTGTTCCCCGCGCCGGGGCGCCTGCCGCCGCGAACGAGGGGAGTCCGTTCGAACTCGCGCCGATGCAGCACGCCTACTGGGTGGGGCGCGGCGAGGGGCAGCGGCTCGGGGCCGTCGCCGCGCATCTGTACGTCGAATTCGACGGGGCCGGAGTCGATCCGGAGCGGCTGGGAACGGCGGTCGAGGAGCTGGTGCGACGGCATCCGATGCTGCGGACCCGGTTCCTAGCGGACGGGACGCAGCAGACGATGGAGCGGCCGGGGCGGGACGTCTGGAGCGTCACCGATCTTCGCGCGGCCGATGCCGAGTCGGCCGAGCGGACCCTGGAAGCGTTGCGGGAGCGGCGGACTCACCAGCTGATGGCGGTGGAGGACGGCCAGGTCGTCGATATCGCGCTGACCCTGCTGCCGGAGGGGCGGACGCGGCTGCACCTGGATGTCGACATGCTGGCCGCCGATGCCATGAGCTATCGGATCCTGGTGGCGGACCTGGCGCGGCTCTATCACGGCGAGCAGCTGCCGCCGCAGCGCTACACCTTCCGGGAGTACCTGGCCGAATATGCCGGTCCCGCACCGGAACGCATGGCCGATCGGGAGTGGTGGCAGCAGCGGCTCGCGGACCTGCCGGGCGCGCCCGAACTGCCACTGGCCGCCGCGGCCGGGGAGCCTGGGGAACGGGCCGCGCGCACCGTGCGGTTGCATCGCTGGTTGTCCCCGGAGACCAAGGCGCGCATGTTCGCCGCGGCGCATGCCCGGGGAATCACCCCGGCCATGGCGCTCGCGTCGGTGTTCGCCGAGACCATCGGCGGCTGGTCGGCGCAGCGGCGGTTCCTGCTGAATCTGCCGCTGTTCCACCGGGAACCGGTGCATCCGGAGGTGGACGGCGTGGTGGGCGACTTCACCTCGTCGGTGTTGCTGGAGGTCGATGTGACCGAGCCGGCCACCGTGACCGATCGGGCCCGCGCTCTGCAGCGCGAATTGCACGCCGCCGGAGCCCATTCCGGCTACACCGGCCTCGAGGTCCTGCGCGATCTGGGCCGCCTGCGCGCCGAGCCGGTGCTGGCCCCCATCGTCTACACCAGCGCCATCAATCTCGGCGAACTCTTCGCCGACCAGGTCACCGCCACCTTCGGCGACCCGGTCTGGATCATCTCCCAGGGCCCGCAGGTCCTGCTCGACGCCCAGGTCACCGAGGTCCGCGGCGGGCTCCTGCTGAACTGGGACATCCGCGCCGACGCCTTCCCACCGGCCATGGCCGACACCATGTTCACCCGCTACATCGACGCCGTCCTGCGCCTGGCGGGCAGCGACGAGCCGGACGCGGATGCAACGGACGCAGGGTGGGATGCCGAGGCTGCGGTGCGAATTCCGGTGGAGCAGGCGGTGGTTCGCGCCCGCGTGAACGCCACGGATGGTCCGGTTTCCGGTCGGGCGTTGCACAGCGGGCTGTTCGATTTCGCTGCCACGAATCCGGCCGCGCCGGCGGTCATCTGGGAGACGGATCTCGCCGATCGGCCCGCCGAATTCGCCTCCGGGACAACGGTGCTGACCTACGGCGAGCTGGCGGCCGAGGCGCTGGCGGTGGCCGGGGCGCTGCGTGCGGCGGGCGTGCGGCCCGGCGATGCGGTCGCCGTGCAGTTGCCGAAGGGACCGGAGCAGCTGTCGGCGACCGCCGGCGTGCTCGCGGCCGGCGGCGTGTACGTGCCGATCGGGTTCGATCAGCCGGCGGCGCGGCGGGACGAGATCGTGCGGACCGGGGCCGTGGTGGCGGCGGTGACGGCCGGGGCGGAGGTCGCCGGGGTGCCGACACTGACGCTGCATGAGGCGCGGCGGTATCCGGAACCGCTGGCCGAGGCGGTGATTCCCGATCCGGAGGCCATCGCCTACGTGCTGTTCACGTCTGGTTCGACGGGGAAGCCGAAGGGCGTGGAGGTGCCGCACCGGGCGGCCATGAACACCATCGACGATCTCAACGAGCGGTTCGGGATCGGCGCGGAGGATCGCGCGCTCGCCCTGTCGGCGTTGGAGTTCGACCTGTCCGTCTACGACATCTTCGGCCTGCTGAGTGCCGGGGGTGCGGTCGTCGCGCTGGATGAGGGACAGCGCGGCGAGCCGGGACGGTGGGCCGAGATGATCCGCCGGCACCGGGTCTCGGTGGTCAACTGCGTCCCCAGCCTGCTGGACATGCTGCTGGAGGCGGCGGCCGGGAAGCCGGTGGACAGTCTGCGCACGGTGATCCTCGGCGGCGACTGGATCGATGTGACGCTGCCCGGGCGGCTCGCCGCGGTGGCCCCGGACTGCCGGTTCGCCGGACTGGGCGGGGCCACCGAGACCGCCATCCACTCCACCATCTGTGAAGTGGTGAATGCCGAAGTGCCGCAGGAATGGTCGGCCGTCCCGTACGGCACGCCGCTGCGCAATGTGCGCTGCCGGGTGGTCGGGCCGTCGGGCCGGGACTGCCCGGACCAGGTCACCGGCGAGCTGTGGATCGGCGGGTCGGGCGTGGCCGCCGGATACCGCGGCGACGCCGAGCGCACCGCCGACCGGTTCGTCACCCACGAGGGCCTGCGCTGGTACCGCACCGGCGATCTCGCGCGCTACCTGCCCGACGGCTGCCTGGAGTTCCTGGGCCGCGCCGACCATCAGGTCAAGATCCGCGGCTATCGCGTGGAACTCGGCGAGGTGGAGAGCGCCCTGCGCACGCTGCCGGGCGTGCGGCACGCCATCGCGGCGGTGGTCGGCGCGGCCGCACCGAAACTCGCGGCGGTCGTGGTCGCGGGGGAGGACGTCACCCCGGAGGTCCCGGCGCTGCTGGCGGCCGCCGCGGATCTGCTGCCCGCCTACATGATTCCGGCCCGCGTCGACCTGCTGGACGAGTTGCCCTTCACCTCGAACGGCAAGCCGGACCGCAAGGCCATCGCGGCCCTGCTGACCGCCGGCGAGCGGGACGGTGAGTTCGTCGCTCCCCGCACCGATGCCGAACGCGCGGTGGCCGACATCGTCGCCACCGTGCTGGGCCGGGAACGGGTCGGCGCGACCGACGACTTCTTCGCCCTGGGCGGCGATTCGGTGCTGGCCACCGCGGTCGTCGCACGCGTGCGGGACTGGCTGGATTCCCCGGACACCGTGGTCGCCGACTTCTTCGCGACCCGCACGGTCGCCGGTTTGACCGGACGCCTGCTGGATCGCGAGCAGCGCGCCGGTGCGGCCGGGCGCCTGGACGGGGTGGCCCGGTCCTACCTGGAGGTGGCCGCCATGTCCGACGACGAGGTCCTCGCCCTGTCCTGAGAAGCGCGATCCCCGTGCCGACCCGCCAGGACAGACCGGCGGGAACCCGGTTTCCAGATCAGGACCGGAACCCCCGGCAAACCCGCGGGTACCGGCGTGTCCACGGTCGCGGACGCTGCCGCTCGGGCAGGTCGGAGCAGTGGAACGCGAGCCGGACCCGCCGCGCCCGGACACCGCGAGAAGCACGGGCAAACGCGGGATCCGGGAGCGGTTCGCGCCGACACCAGACGTGCGCGCCGCCGCGCCCCTAGACTCGACCCCGTGAGTGGTTGGGACATCGCCGACATCCCCGATCAAGCGGGGCGGACGATCATCGTGACCGGTGCCAACAGCGGGCTGGGCGCGGTCACCGCGCGGGCGCTCGCCGGGGCCGGGGCGCGCGTGATCATGGCGTGCCGCAATGAGGTCAAGGCACGGGCCGTCGCCGACGAGATCGGCCCCAACGCCCAGGTGCGGCGGCTGGATCTGGCCGACCTGGCCTCGATCCACGAGTTCGCCGACTCCGTCGACGGCGCCGACGTGCTGATCAACAACGCGGGCGTGATGGCGGTGCCGCTCAAGCGCACCGCCGACGGCTTCGAAATGCAGATCGGCACAAATCATCTCGGTCACTTCGCGCTGACCGGGCTGCTGCTGGACAAGATTCGCGACCGGGTGGTCACGCTCTCCAGCGGCATGCACGCCATCGGCCGCATCGATCTCGAGGACCTCAACTGGGAGCGGCGCTCCTATCAGCGCTGGGCCGCCTACGGGCAGTCCAAGCTGGCCAACCTCATGTTCGCGCGGGAACTGCAGCGCCGGCTGACCGGCGCCGGATCGAGCAAGGTGTCGGTGGCCGCGCACCCCGGCTACGCCGCCACCGACCTACAGGGGCACACCGAGTCCCTGTACGACACGCTCATGTCGATCGGCAACCGGCTGTTCGCGCAGAGCGCCGAAATGGGCGCACTGCCAACGCTGTTCGCCGCCACCTCGGAGGTCGAGCCGGGCGGCTTCTACGGCCCGACCGGGCTGCGCGGCATGCGCGGCTACCCTGGACCCAGCACCTCCACCGCCGCCTCCAAGGACGAGGTGACCGCGCGGCGGCTGTGGGAGCTGTCCGAGCAACTCACCAAGGTCAACTACCCGTTCGTTCGCCGCTGACCCGGAGGCCGGAGAACTGATGAGCATTCCATTCGACCGGCGAGATCAGCTCGACAAGATCCAGCAGGGACTGCTGCCGGGTGAACAGATCCTGGCCGTGTACGACGCCATCGGGGTGGGCACCGGATTCCTGGGGATCACCGATCGGCGGGTCGTCATCCAGGACAACTCGTTCGTCGGGAAGAAGATCGCCATCACGAGCATCCCGTACGGGCGGATCTCGAGTGTCAGCATCCTGACCAACAAGTCGTTCGCGGGACAGTTCTTCTCGTCCGGGCACATCGCCATCAGCACCGGGCACCACACCTACGAGGTGGAGTTCCGGGGCGACGAGAAGACCCGCCATGTGCACGACGTCATCCTGCACTACATCCTGCGTTGACCGGGTCCGTCTCAGAGTGTGGGACTCCGATCCCAGCGATGGTGTCCTACGCCACAGGCACGATTCGAGATCTCTGGTACAGTCCCGGACATGCAGCGTGCGTATTTCTGGTTTAGCCAGCCGGCCCCGGGTGGGTCGCGCGGCGTGAACCTGCGCTGACATCCTCCACCCCGAGCCGGACGAAATCAGACCGGCTCGAAGGGGTTTCGAACAACTCTCCGTGGGTCGGCCTGGGACAGGAAAACCACCCATGACCTCCACCGCCGATCTCGACAAACGGCATGCCGATCTGGACGATCAGCGCACGCTCAGCGTGAGCCCGCTGCAGTCGCCCCGGGAGATCCGTGCCGCACACCCGATCGACGACATCCTCGCCGACACCGTGCGCGCCGGCCGCAAGGCCACCGTCGACGTGCTCAACGGCTCCGACGACCGCCTGATGGTGATCGTCGGCCCGTGTTCGGTGCACGATCCCGACGCCGCCATGGACTACGCCCGCCGGCTCGCCGCCAAGGCCGCCGAGCTGGACGACCGGCTGCACGTGGTGATGCGCGTCTACTTCGAGAAGCCGCGCACCACGCTGGGCTGGAAGGGCCTCATCAACGACCCGCACCTGGACGGCAGCTTCGACATCAACACCGGCCTGGACCTGGGCCGCCGCCTGCTGGTCGACATCACCGCGCTCGGACTGCCGGTGGCCTGCGAGTTCCTGGACCCGATCACCCCGCAGTACATCGCGGACCTGGTCGCCTACGGCGCGATCGGCGCGCGTACCGCGGCCAGCCAGGTGCACCGCCAGCTGTCCTCGGCGCTGTCCATGCCGGTCGGCATCAAGAACGGCACCGACGGCGACGTGCAGGTCGCGGTGGACGGCGTGCGCGCCGCGGCCGCCTCGCACGTCTTCCCCGGCACCGACCTGGACGGGCGTTCCGCGCTCATCCGCACCGCGGGCAACCCGGACTGCCACGTCATCCTGCGCGGCGGCAGCAACGGCCCCAACTTCGACGCCGCCTCCTGCGCGGAAGCCCTGCTGCGCCTGGAGAAGTCGGCGCTGCCGCAGCGGCTCGTGGTGGACGCCTCGCACGGCAACTCCAACAAGGACCACAACAAGCAGGTCGACGTCGTCACCGATCTCGCGGAGCGCATCGCCGCGGGCGAGAACACCGTGGTCGGTCTCATGATGGAGTCCTTCATCGTGGCGGGCCGCCAGGACCTCACCCTCGGCCGCCCGGAGGAGCTCACCTACGGACAGTCCATCACCGACGCCTGCATCGACTGGGACACCACATCGGCCCAGCTCGACCGGCTCGCCGACGCCGTCACCCGCCGCCGCGAAACCCGCGGCTGAGCGGAGCGGCCAACTGACCGGCACCCGCTCGGTCGCGAGTTCGTCTCGCGCGGAACGAGTCAGGCGTGCACACTGTGTTCGGCGCACACCCAGTCCGGCGGGTGTGCGCCGAACACCTTTCCGGGTGTGTCAGATGCCCTCGGGCCAGTACGGGCTCGGTGTCGCGGGGTCGTCGCGCAGGCGGCCGGCCACCCAGGAGTCGCGGCGCACGCCGCGCTGCAGCGCGCCACCCCGCAACAGTCCCTCGTAGTGGTAGCCCGCCCGGCGGACCACCGCCGCGGAGGCGTGATTCCCGACGAAGGCACGCCACTCCAGCCGTTCGAAGGCCAGCCCGGCCGGATCCAGGCCCGCCGCGGAGACCAGCAGCGCGGCCCGGGTCATCAGCCCCTCGCCGCGGGCGGCCGGGGTGAGCCAGAAACCGATCTCGGCGGTGTTCTCGTCCCGGCGGCGATGGGGCAGGGTCAGGCCGATCATGCCGACCAGCGGCCCGTCCGCGGCGCGGTGCAGGGCCCAGGTGGGACTGCGGGTGGCCCAGCCCGGGCCCACGATGTCGTAGATGAACTTCTCGGCGTCGGCGCGGTGATAGGGAACCGGCATGGTGGTCCACGCGCCGATGGACGGTTCCTGACACAGGGCCGTGATGACGTCGATGTCGGAGACGGCGGGCGGTGACAGCCGGACCACGCCGTCGGTGAGAATTTCCGCGTCCATTCGGTCATGCTGTCACGGAAACGTGTGCGGGCACAGCGGGTTCTGGCCCCCGGGGCGGTGACGAGGCTGTCGGAGCCCGGTAATAGGATCGATTCGATGGTTGCCGCTCTCCTCGCCGACTTGTTCGAAACGCATCGGCCGCATCTGCTCTCGGTGGCCTACCGGCTCACCGGCAGTGTCAGCGATGCCGAAGACGCGGTGCAGGAGAGCTGGCTGCGGCTCGCGGTGGCCCGCCAGTCCGAGATCGAGGATCTGCGCGCCTGGCTCACCACGGTGGTCAGCCGCATCTGCCTGGACCGGCTGCGCAGCGCGGCGGTCCGGCGGGAAAAGTATGTAGGGCAATGGCTCCCGGAGCCCATCGTCACCGCGATGACGCCCTCCAGCACTCCGGATCCGCTGGCGGCCGTGGTGCGCAAACAGGAATTCCGTTTCGCCGCCCTCGTGGTGCTGGATACGCTGACCCCGCCGCAGCGCGTGGCATTCGTTCTGCACGACGGCTTCTCGCTGCCCTTCGGCGAAATCGCGGACATCCTGGGCATTTCCGTGGACTCCGCGCGACAGCTGGCCGCCCGGGCCCGCAAGGCGGTGGCGGCCGCGCCCGCCCCGGTCGCCGACGACGAGCACAATGCCGCGGTCCAGCGGCTGCTGGCCGCGCTGGCCCGCGGTGACGTCGACGCCATCGTGGCCGCGCTGCACCCGGACGTCCGCACCGTCGGCGACGGCGGCGGGGCCGTGTCCACCGCGGTCAACGTGGTTGCGGGTGTGGACAAGAACGCGCGTCTCTGGCTGGGCCTGTGGCGCCGCTTCGGACTCTTCGACGCCGAGCGCATCGGGCCCGCCCGCGAGCTCGAACCGGTCCTGGTCAACGGGCAGTGGGGAATTCTCGCGCACGCCATCCCGGCCGAGAACGGGAGCCCCGGAAACCCGCAGCGCGTGTATGCCTTCACCGTGCGCGAGGGCAAGGTGTGGGGTGTCTACGACGTGGTGAACCCCGCGAAGCTGAGCGGTATCCGGCTGCCGCGCTGAACCGGCGGTGCGGCAAATCACGGCTGACGGCCGTTTTCGCGGATGGATTAGGCTCCGGACATGCCGCGCATTCCGACCGTCGCCCGACTGCAGCCCTTCGCGTCGACGATCTTCGCCGAGATGACCGAGCTCGCCGTGCGCCACGGCGCGGTCAACCTGGGCCAGGGCTTCCCGGACAGCGACGGCCCCGCGGGCATGCTCGAGGTGGCGCGGCAGGCCATCGCCGACGGGTTCAACCAGTACCCGCCCGGGCGTGGCGTGCCCGCGCTGCGGCAGGCCATCGCCGCCGACCGCGCCCGCCGCTACGGCACCCACTACGACCCGGACAACCAGGTGCTGGTCACCGTCGGCGCCACCGAGGCCATCGCGGCGACCGTGCTCGGCCTCGTCGAACCCGGCGAGGACGTGGTGCTCATCGAGCCGTACTACGACTCCTACGCCGCCGCCATCGCCCTGGCCGGAGCGCGCCGGCGCACCGCGCGGCTGGTGCCCGACGGTGACGGCTTCGCCCTCGACCTGGACAGCCTGCGCGCCGCTATCACGCCGAAAACCCGCCTGCTGCTGGTCAATTCGCCCCACAACCCGACCGGAACCGTGCTCTCCCGCGCGGATCTCACCGCCATCGCCGAGATCGCCATAGAACACGACCTGTACGTCATGTCGGACGAGGCGTACGAGCACCTCTACTACGACGGCCACGAGCACATCAGCCTGTCCACCCTGCCCGGCATGTTCGAGCGCACCATCGTGATCTCCAGTGCCGCCAAGACCTTCAGCGTCACCGGCTGGAAGATCGGCTGGGCCTGCGCGCCCGCGCCGCTGCTGGACGCGGTACTGGCCGCCAAGCAGTTCCTCACCTTCGTCGGCGGCGGGCCGTTCCAGCCCGCGGTCGCGCACGCGCTGAACACCGAGCAGCAGTGGGTGGCCGCGCTGCGGGACACGCTGTCGGAGAAGCGACTCCGGCTCTCCGGCGCGCTCACCGAGGCCGGGTTCGGCGTGAAGCGCAGTGACGGAACCTATTTCGTGTGCGCCGACATCAGGCCGCTGGGCGCGACCGAGGCCTACGCCTTCTGCAAGGAGCTGCCCGAACGCCTCGGCGTGGCGGCGGTTCCGGTGAGCGTCTTCGCCGATGACAAGGCCGCCTGGAATCACCTGGTGCGCTTCACCTTCTGCAAGAAGGAGGAGACTATCGCCGAGGGTATCCGCCGCCTGCGCGCGGGTCACAACGCCGAAGCTGTCCGGTAGTCATGCTCGGCTGCCTCACCGACCCTGCCGGACCCGCGGGACTGCGGCTCGCCCCGGACATCGGCCTCACCCTCGACTGGACCGAAACCCCGAAGGCCTGCGAGGCCATCGAATCCCGCACCCTCCGCGGCAAAGCGGTCCTCGCTCTCGGTAACTGACGCGGTCCACCCGGTGATAAGTGGACCGCGACAGGGGCGGGTCGCGCTCGGAGAATTGGACGGGTGATCGAAACGAGTGCGGTGGTGGGCGTGGCCGCGGCGGCACTGGGGCTGGTGCTGACGCCGGGGCCGAACATGATGTATCTGGTGTCGCGGACCGTGTCGCAGGGGCGCCGGGCCGGGCTGGTGTCCTTGGCGGGGGTGGCGGTCGGATTCGGGGTGTATCTGGCGGCCGCGACCGCGGGGATCACCGCGGTGTTCGCCATGGTGCCGGCGCTGTATCTGACGCTGAAGGTGGCCGGTGCGCTGTACCTGGTCCACCTCGCGTGGCGGACGCTGCGGCCCGGCGCGGCCTCGCTGTTCACGCCCACCGAGCTGCCCGCCGACTCGACGCGGCGGCTGTTCACCATGGGCCTGGTCACCAATCTGCTCAATCCCAAGATCGCCATCCTGTACATGGCGCTGATCCCGCAGTTCGTGGTGCCCGCGCGCGGGCAGGTCTGGTTGCAGAGCCTGTGCCTGGGCGCGGTGCAGATCAGCATCGCCATCACGGTGAACGGGCTGATCGTGCTCAGCGCGGGCGCGATCTCGACCTTCCTGGGCCGGCGGCCCCTGTGGCTGCGGGCGCAGCGGTTCGTCACCGGCTCGGTGCTCGGCGCCATGGCCGCGCTGGTGCTGTCGGACCGCACCCGCCCGCTCCCGGCCTGACCGGATCGCCCGCCTCGAATTCCCAGGGCGGGCAACGCCTCACGCGCGCAGGGGACCGGGGTAGAGGAACTCGTCGGCCGGCCGATCGGTGCGATCGAGCCAGGCGGCGAAGAAACCCGTCAGGTCATGGGGTGTGCGGGTCTGCACGAAGGCGCGGAACTCGGGCATGGACGCGTTCCCGTACTGGTGCGCCATCACGAAGTCGCGCATCGCCGGGAAGAAGGCGTCGTCACCCATGGTCCGGCGCAGCGCGTGCAGGAACAGCGGCCCCCGGTAGTAGACCGAGGTGAATTCATTGCCCTTGCCCGGATTCTGGAGCGCGATCTCCCAGAACTTCGGATCGTCGTGGTATTTCGCGACGGTCTCCCGGTAAGCGGCGTCGACGTCCTTGCCGTCCTTGCGTTCCGGCCACAGGTAGTCGGCGGTGTAGCTGGCGAAGCACTCGTTCAGGCACACGTCCGACCACTGCTTCACCGACATGGAGTCGCCCCACCACTGATGGGTGATCTCGTGCACCACGGTGTCCAGATCGGTCCAGGGTGCGTAGATGGGCCGCGACTGCGTCTCCAGCGAGAACTGCAGATCGGTGTCGACATAGATGCCGCCCGCGGTGTCGAACGGGTAGTGGCCGTACAGCTCCTCCTGGAAGTCCAGGATCTCCGGCAGCCGCGACTCCACCTCCCGGGCCTTCGACGCGTCCGGCGCGAACGCGCTCAGCAGCGGAGTTCCATTGGCGCGCCGCTGTTCCAGGAACTGGAACCGGTCGATGGCGACGGTGGTCAGGTAGCCGACCACCGGCTGGCGCATCTCCCAGGAGACCGTGCGATTCGCGTCCTGCACGGTGTCGGACACCTTGTCGCCGTTGGACATCACCTCCCACTCCTGCGGCACGGTGGCGTGCAGCGTGAAAGTCGCCTTGTCCAAGGGGGAGTCGTTGAGCGGATACCAGGCGCTGGCCGAATGCGGTTCGCCCGCAACGAAAGCCCCACCGCTGGGCGAGAACACCCAGCCCTCGCCGTCGGTCCCGGTCGCCGGGCCCGCGTAGTCCACCTGCACGGTGAACGGCAGCCCAGGGAGCAGCGGGATCAAGGGGGTGACGACCAGTTCGTGCTCGTCGGTGCGATCGAACCAGGCGGGCAGGTTGTTGACGGTCACCTTGGAGATCTGCGGCCCGCTGTAATCCAGGTTGAACGTCCGCAGCGCCTGCGTGGCCACCGCGTCGATCCGGGTCGACCCGGTCAGCTGATGCGTCGGGGGATCGTAGGCGATGGTGACGTCGTAATGGCCGGCGTGATAGCCGCCATTGCCGTCCATCGGATAGTAGGGGTCGCCCAGGCCGGGCGCGCCGGCGAGCGGGTCAACCGAATCCGCCTGCGCGGGAGCCGCGTTCGCGCCCGCCAGCAGTACCGCCCCCACCGCCAGGTACCGCCAGGTCCGCCTCATGCCTTCCCGCCACCCCTTTTCCACGCCGACAGCCGACCACGATGCTAATCGGCCGGTGTCTCAATTACCGTTGCCCGACACGGCCACGCTCGCGCCCAGGCCGATGATCATCACCCCGCCCGCGCCGCCGACCGCCTCCAGCCGTTTCGGCGAGCGCGCGAACCAGTCCCGCGCCGATCCCGCCACCAGCGCCCACACCGAATCGGAGACCAGGGCGATGGCGATGAACAGCAGCCCGAGCATCAGCATCTGAACCGGCACCGGACCGGCGTGCGGCGCCACGAACTGCGGCAGCACGGCGGAGAAGAAGATGATCGCCTTCGGGTTGGTGATCCCGACGATCACCGATTGCCGCAGCGCCCGGCCGGTGCCGACCGGCTCGGCCTTCGACTGGAACGCCTCCCGCAGCGACCGCCGCTCCCGGATCGCCTGCAGGCCGATGTACATCAGGTACAGCGCGCCGGTGAACTTCACGGCGGCCAGTGCGATCGCCGAGGCGGCGAGCAGGGTGCCCAGACCCGCCGCGACCAGGGCCATGATGATGACGACGCCGAGGGAATGGCCCAGCACCGACAGCAGCGCCGCCCGCCGGCCATACGACAGCGCCCGCCCGATCACGAAAAGCACTCCGGGCCCGGGAATTACGATCAGGACGAAGGCCGCGATCAGAAACGCCACCACATTCGCGACGGGGATCATCATCCCATCCTACGAAGCGGTGCAACCGAAATCGGCGGGTTCGCGCGTCAGCCGCGCAGTTCCTCCGGCAGCTGCTGCGGGTCCAGCAGCAGGCGCTTGGCGTCCGCGCCCCGCACCTTGGTGGCCAGGTCCAGATTGTCGGTGAGCAGCTTCCACTCCACCTCGTTGATCTCCCCGCGGGCGCGCTCGATGATGTTCAGGTCCCGGGTGCCCCAGGCGATGGGCATGGCGCTCACCGACTGCCACAGATCCCCGACCGGTCCGGGCGCGCGGTCCACCCGCACGGTCACCGCGGGCACGCGCTCCCCGGCCCGGGTCCGATGCCCGGGTAGCGAACGGACCGTGCGGGTCACCAGCGCGTAGCGCGGCCCGGCGGTGTTCGGCTTGGCCAGATCGACCAGGGCGAGCAGGGTGGCGCCGTTGCCGTCGGTCTCCGAGACCACCGCGGGCACCAGGTCGCCGGCGGCGTACAGCTTGTCCACGCGGCCGCGGTGCGGCGTCCAGTACCCGATGAACAGCGCGGTCGCGGCGGCGAGCAGGAAGGCCACGGCGAGCAGCCAGGACCAGGGATGGTTCACCCAGACCAGCAGGGCCGTGCCCAGTCCCAGCCCGATGGCCGCGCTGTATGCCCAGATGCGAAGCCGGCGCAGGTACGCGACGACCTCGTTGACCGCCCGGGCATGGTCACGGTCCACCGCGAATTCGAAGCGCCGCACGTGCGTCCCTCCCGCCTTATGGAGGCTCTTCCTCCACTTATCCTATCGTCGGACCGAGCAGGTCGTCCGCATCGGTGATGCGATAGGCATACCCCTGCTCCGCCAGGAAACGCTGCCGGTGCGCGGCATACTCGGCGTCCAGCGTGTCACGTGCGACCACGGAATAGAAGTGAGCTTGGCCGCCATCGTGTTTCGGCCGCAGCAGCCGTCCGAGCCGCTGCGCCTCCTCCTGCCGCGACCCGAAGGTGCCCGAAACCTGCACCGCGACCGAGGCTTCCGGCAGGTCGATGGAGAAGTTGGCCACCTTCGACACCACCAGCACCGGGATCTCCCCGCGGCGGAAGGCGTCGAAGAGCTCCTCGCGCTCCCTGGTGCGGGTGGAACCCTGGATGACCGGGGCGTCGAGATGCTCGCCCAGTTCGTCCAGTTGATCCAGGTAGGCCCCGATCACCAGGCTCGGGGCGTCCTTGTGCCGGGCCAGAATCGACTCCACCACCGGCAGTTTCGTGCGCGCGGTGGAGCACAGCCGGTAGCGTTCCTCCGGCTCGGCGGTCGCGTAGGCCATGCGCTCGGCGTCGGTCAGGGTGACCCGCACCTCGACGCAGTCCGCGGGCGCGATCCAGCCCTGCGACTCGATGTCCTTCCACGGTGCGTCGTACCGCTTGGGTCCGATCAGCGAGAACACGTCGCCTTCGCGGCCGTCCTCGCGGACCAGGGTGGCGGTCAGCCCGAGCCGGCGACGCGACTGCAGGTCCGCGGTCATCCGGAAGACCGGGGCGGGCAGCAGGTGCACCTCGTCATAGATGACCAGGCCCCAGTCCCGGCTGTCGAACAGCTCGAGATGCCGGTACTCGCCCTTGGACTTGCGGGTGATGACCTGGTACGTGGCGATGGTGACCGGGCGGATCTCCTTGCGCTCACCGGAGTACTCGCCGATCTCGTCCTCGGTCAGCGAGGTGCGGGCCAGCAGCTCGCGCCGCCATTGCCGCCCGGCCACGGTATTGGTGACCAGGATCAGCGTGGTGGCCTTGGCCTTGGCCATGGCCGCCGCGCCCACCATGGTCTTGCCCGCGCCGCAGGGCAGCACCACGACGCCGGAACCGCCCGCCCAGAACGATTCCGCGGCCAGTTCCTGATAGTCGCGCAGATGCCAGTCGCTCGACTCGTAGTCCAGGTTGATCTCGTGGGCCTCGCCGTCCACGTAGCCGGCGAGATCCTCGGCGGGCCAGCCGACCTTGAGCAGCATCTGCTTGATGCGCCCGCGCTCCGACGGGTGCACGATCACCGTGTCGTCGTCGATGCGCGCGCCCAGCATGGGCTGAATCTTCTTGTGCCGCAGGATTTCCTCCAGCACCGCGCGGTCCAGGCTGACCAGCACCAGCCCGTGCGCGGGATGCTTGACCAGCTGCAGCCGGCCGTAGCGGGCCATGGTGTCGACGATGTCCACCAGCAGCGGCTGGGGCACCGCGTACCGGCTGAAGCTGACCAGCGCGTCGACCACCTGCTCGGCGTCGTGCCCGGCCGCGCGCGCGTTCCACAGCGCCAGCGGCGTCACCCGATAGGTGTGCACGTGCTCGGGTGCGCGCTCCAGTTCGGCGAACGGCGCGATGGCCTGCCGCGCCGCATCGGCCGACTCGTGGTCGACCTCCAGCAGCAGCGTCTTGTCGCTCTGCACGATGAGTGGACCGTCGGTCACGACACCTCCTGGCATTTGTCCGGGCCCGAACGGGCCTCGTCCATTCTCCAGGAAGCCACCGACATGGCCACCGTGACCTGCGTCCTTTTCGCTCAGGGCGCACGCGACCGGCCGGTGAGCGGCATATTGATCTCGCGAAAAACGGTCAAGACCCGAGTTCCAGTGGCTACGATCACCCGAAACTTGGACGCATGTCCATTTGGACGATTGACCTGAAAGAACTGAACAGGGATGCCCATACCCAGCTGGATTCGCGGACTGCTCACCGCGACCCTCGCGGGTGCGCTCATCGCGCCCGCCGCCGTCGCCCACGCCGCGCCCGCGGACTCCGCGCTCGCGCGCCTCCATACCGACGGCGCGCGGTTCGTCGACGACAGCGGCCGGGTGGCCCTGCTGCACGGCGTCAACAACGTCGACAAGGCGCCGCCCTTCCTCGAACCCGGCGACGGGGTCACCGTCACCGCCGACGACGCGGCGCTGCTCGCACGGCACGGCTTCAACACCGTGCGGCTCGGCGTCTCCTTCGACGCGCTCATGCCGACCAAGGGCGTGGTCGACACCGCCTACCTCGATCGCGTCGCCGGCGTGGTGGACCTGTTGGCGCAGTATGGGATTCACACGCTGCTCGACAACCATCAGGACGGGCTCTCGAAGATCTGGGGCGGCAACGGCTTTCCCGAATGGGCCATCCACGCGCGGCCCGGCGGCCTGGAGCCCAATGCCGGCTTCCCGTTCTACTATCTGATGCCCAGCATGAACTCCGGCTGGGACGAGGTCTGGAACAACACCTACGGCGTCCTCGACTACCTGGGTGATGCGCTCGGGGCGCTCGCGGCGCGGGTCAGCGGCCACCCCGGCGCGCTCGGCATCGAACTGCTGAACGAGCCGTGGCCGGGCTCGGCCTTCCTGTCCTGCTTCCCCGACGGCTGCCCGGGTTTCGACGTGAAGTACCAGGCGGCCATGCAGAAGCTGACCGATGCAGTGCGCGGCCGCAACGGCGACCTCATGGTGATGTGGGAGCCCAATGTCACCTGGAACGAGACCATGCCCACCAATCTGGGCAAGAATCCGCCGATCAGCGCTCCCGACATCGCCTTCGCACCGCACGACTACTGCATCCCGAGCCAGCTCGCCATCTATTCGGGGCTGCCGGCCTTCCTGCGCGGTCTGTGCCCGGTGCAGCAGGCCAAGACCTGGAGCAATATCGACGCCTTCACCGCGCGCACCCACCTGCCCACCCTGGTCACCGAATTCGGCGACGGTGACGCGACCGTGCTGAGCAATACCCTGAGCCGCGCCGACGAGCGCTTCGTCAGCTGGCAGTACTGGGCCTATACCACCAGGTTCGGCGGGGGCGCGCCGAAACCGGACCCGTTCCTCGGGGACGTCGGCAAGCAGCTGGTGCGAACCTACCCGCGGGCCACCGCCGGAACGCCGGGCCGGATGATCTTCGATCCCGACACCGGTGACTTCGCCTACCGGTACACCCCGGGCGCGGCGTCCGGGCCGACCGAGATCTATGTCTCCGATGTGCACTACCCGGACGGCTACGCGGTGCGGGTCGACGGCGGCCATGTCACCTCCGCGGCGGGTGCGCGGGTCGTGACGGTGGAGGCGGACGCCTCGACGCCGGTGACGGTCTACGTCAACCGGCCGGGGTCCAAGGGTGCGACCGTGCCCAGCGGTCCGATCGGTACGGGGTCGGCGGACAGCGGTTCCGGCAGCGGCTCGGCAAGTGGGTCGGCCGGTGGGTCGGCGGGCACCGGTTCGGCACGGTGATGCGCGAAACCCGTTGATGTGCTTATGTAACGGGGCAAGGGTGGGGAGCGACACAGGGCGCAGGGACACTGCTGGACGTGTGCCCAGTTAGATCCGATCGAGAGGTATAGATTGTGAACGCCTTCAGCCTGCAGTTGCTCAGCGCCCTCCCCACCATCCTCGTGAACCTCTCGTGGCTGGGCATGCGCGGGCTGTCGATGCTGCACTGAGCAACGCGCCGGAGATACCGGGAACTCATGCGTTCCCGGTATAACCCCCATGTCGGATGCGGATCCGTTCGGCACACAGGTATTCTCACCGCGTTCACAGCCGTGAGCTGTTCGGTGAGAAAGGTTTTCGCTAGTGAAGTTCGCAGGAACGAGGACGCTGGTGCGCCTCGTACTCGCCCTCGTGGCGGTGGCCGTGGCCGTGCTGGCCGTTTCCGGCTGTTCGATGCTGAAGGACGCGAGTAAGTCCGACACCGCAAAGTCCAAGGTGGGCGACTGCATCAACGTCATCGAAGGCTCGGCCACCGACTCGAAGACGGCGCCCGTCGACTGCTCCGACCAGAAGGCGGTGTACCGGGTCGCGGCGGTCTACGACAAGAAGACCGACTGCAAGGAAGAGGAGACCTCCTACGAGGAGACCCTCAACGGTGGCACCACCGCGTTCCTATGCCTGAGCCCGAACTTCAAGGAGGGCGCCTGCTACAACGAGAGCCCCTCCACCGGCTACAAGTTCGTGGCCTGTACGGCTCCCGAGGCGTCGTTCAAGGTGCTCAAGCGGATCGAGGGCCAGGACGACGAATTCGCCTGCGACGCCAACACCGCCACCAGCTTCCGGATCATTCACGACCCGAAAACGACGTTCTGCCTGGGCAGCCCCAAGGGGTGATCACGCTCGGAACTCTCGGCCCGGTACGCGTACGGACATGACGAATGTCGTTCGGGTACCGGGCTTTCCGTGCTTCCAGGGCGCCCGCGGCCGCTATTCCACCAGCGCGACCGACGCGATGCGGTGCAGGGTGAAATGACGGACCGCGCCGGTGACCGGGTCGCGGGCGTCGAGCTGGCCCCCGCCGACCTTGAGGGGTTCGACCACGCGCTGGGTGGCGACGCCCTGGGCGTCCACGTAGCCGATGTGGACCGGGCGGCGGGTGCGGGCCGCCAGCTGGAGCAGGTTGAGGGTGGCGGCGGTGCTGGTGCGGGAACCGTCGGAGCGCACCGCCTGGCCGGGACGGGCATTGGCGGCGCGCTCGCCGGCGCGGAGTTCGGCCACCAGGGATTGGAGCTGGTCGGTGCTCGGCGGAGTGGGCCGCCAGTTCGGGCGCTGCCCGGCTCGCGCGGCCAGCCGGGCCCCGCGCGGCCGCAGATCGACGATGGCGCCGGACGAATCCTCGCCCGCCGGGGAGAAGCCCGCGGCGCGCAGTCGCTCCAGGACCTCGCCCAGCGGCGCCTGCGAGATGGCGACGGTCGGGGCCACCGCGCGCAGCGCTAGCTCCCCGGCCACGGGCGCCGCCAGCACCTCCGCCAGCAGGGTCGGATCCTCACTGCGCACGAAGCTCTGCGCCAGGCCCGCGCGCAGGCGGCCGTGGCGACGGGCCACATCGTCGATGAGATAGGTCAGCGACTGGGGGATCGGGGTGCGGGAGTGGGTGGTGAACAGGTTGTGCAGTTCCGCGGCGGTCGCGCCCGCGTCCAGCGCCCGCCGCACCGAGGTCTCGCTGATGCGGTAAACCGTTGCGGCGCCCGCTGATTCGACATCGGCGACCATGGCGACGCGGTCCTGAAGCTCGGGGGTGAGCGGCCCGGGTGCGATGACCGTCAGATCCGCCTGTACCAGAACGTGATCCACCGGTTCGGGCAGCGCGATCGCCATCTCCGATTCGGCGTCCTCGGGGCTGCCGTGCAGCAGGGCCCGGCCTGCCGAGGTGACCGCTCCACGCGCCACCAGCCCGAGCGCCTCGGCCTCGGCCAGCGTGTTCGCCACCGCGTCGAGCCGGAAGTGCCGGCGCCGGCGCGGCTGCCGCCAGGCCAGGATCCGGCCCAGGTCGACGGCGGAAACCTCGGTGCCGGGCGGGAATTCGGCCAGCGCGCCCAGCACGGCGTGCCGGTCCCGGATGGCGTGCACGTTCCGCAGTTCCGCCGACAGCGCCGCCAGCGGTTTGTCGTTGGCGTCGCGCAGGCCGATCATCCACGGGAACCGGTCCAGATCCAGCCAGGCCTGGGCGAGCACCGCCCAGCGGCGCGGCGGTACCACGGCGAGCCAGGCGTCGGCGGTGGTGGTGGGCGTCCAGTAGTCGTCGGTGCCGTCGCCGTCGGGCGCGGGTTCCGGGGTGCCCTTGCCGATCAGCCGGGCCGCGGTGAGGATTTCGGCCAGCAGTCCGACGCGGTTCTCGTCGAGGCCGGTCTGCTTGGCGACGCGGCGCAGCTCGCGGACCCCGAGCCCACCCGAGCGCAGCACCGGGGCGGGCGCCCCGCCCAGCGCGTCCAGCACGGCGCCGCTGTGTCGCAACAGTTCTCCCACCTCGCCCGCGGCCACCGCATTGATGTCGGCGGGGGAGTGCTTGGTGGAATCCGGATGCGGCGGCACCAGCGCGTGCGGATCGCTGACCGGCTCGTTGCGCAGCACCTGCCCGACCGAGACCGGCAGCTCCACGGTCTCCTCGTCGATCCAGTTCAGCAGCCGGTGCGCCAGCAGCCGCTGCACCGGGCGCTCGGAGGGGGTGCCGGGCGCGGCATCGCGGGTGCGACCGCGCGGGCCGGTGCTCGCCAGCTTCTCCAGCAGCACCCGCTCCTGCGGGGTGGACGCGGCCAGGGCCGCGGTGATCTCGGGTTCGGTGAGCGCGTCCGGCAATTCGGTGGTGCTGCCCAGCGGCCACGGCAGCGCCTCCTGGGCGGCGGGCGTCACCCGCAGGGCGGTATCCGGGCCCCAGATCAGGGCGCGGGCGCGCAGCTTCTGCAGTGCGGCATTGACGGTGGCCGCCGGAACCCGGTCCGACAGCAGCTTGCGCAGGGTCTTGGCGGGCAGCGGCCGGCCATGGCCGCCGTCCCCGGCCCCGTGCACCACCAGGGTCTCGATGACGGCGAAGTCCAGGGTGTCCAGCTCGTCGCCGGCGCGCATGACGGAGGCGCGCTGTTCGGTCCGGGCGGCCAGCACGGCCATCGAACCGGGGAGCGGGACGGCCAGATCCGGCCGCAGTTGCAGCAGCGTCACGAGTTCCTCGTCGCTGCGCTTGGAAAGCCATTCGGCCAGCGTCACTTCCGCGCGGGTGGCGGATTTCGCGGACTGGGCGGAGCGGGCGGTCGCGGTCGCCGGTTCGGCGGGTGCGGTGTCGTCGCTCGTCTGGGCTGGGGTGGGTAGGTCGGTCACTGCACCCGATCCATCGGGCGCCCGGCCTGCTGGGGACCATGCGGGCCCGGCTCAGCGGGCTGGGTGCGGGCGCGGTTCGGCGGCCGCCGCGGCGACCAGGCGGTAGGTGGGGCCTGGGGTCGTATGCGCGGCGGCCGCTCGGAAACGAGCGCCGTTAACCGCATGGTTGTCGGTCGTGCGTCGGATCAGCGGTTGACGACGGTGTGCGGGTGCACGTAGGGGAGCTTGTCGGCCGGCAGCGGGAACTCGGTGTCCTCGCCGTACGGGGACAGGCCGCCGGAGCGGGTTGACGAGAGTTCGGTGACCGCGTGATCGCCGTTGGCCATCTCCGGCCAGCCGTTGTCGACATAGGGTTTGTTCGATTTGTTCACCACGCGCTCATTCTGGCATGCGGCCCCGGGTACCGCCCCCTCCGGCACTGTGTTGATTTGCCTCCGCTTCGCTATGGCGCGTTCGCGGCCCTGTTACCTCGGTCTTCCCTCCTCCGCTCCCTCCGCTTCGCTCCTCCGCTACGTCAGTCCAGGCCGAGGCGGGCCGCGAACATGGAGTGCTCGGTCCGCGAAAGGGCAACGTGGGCAGTCGGTCACGGAGAAATGCCGAAATGCCCCGCATCGACGTTGATGCGGGGCATTCCGGAGAGGGAACTGGTGCTACTGGGGCAGCAGGCCCTTGTTCGCCTCGAAGAAGTTCACGATGCCGGGGTCCAGCTTGGTGCCGTTGGCCTTGGTGGCGTTGAGGAAATCCAGGGCCGGCTGCGGGATGTTGACACCCTGCGCCTGCGCGACCGCGATGGCGCGGTCCACGGCCTGGAAGACTTCCTGGGTGCCATCCGAGCCGTTGCCGGGGCCCGCCTGCTGCGGGTTCCACTGCGGGGTGTCGGAGGTGGCCGGCGCGGGGGCGGTGCGCGGAGTGGATCCGCTGGTCAGGCCGAGGCTCGAGGAGCAGGCGGGCCAAGCGCCCCAGCCCTGCGTGGCGAGCACCTTCTCGGCGACCGCGATCTGCTGCTCACGGGTGGCCTGGTTGGCGGTGGGGGCGTATTCGCCGCCGCCGTGGGCGGTCCAGGTGCCGGGCGAGAACTGCAGCCCACCCTGGAAACCGTTGCCGGTGTTGATGCCCCAGTTGCCGCCGGCTTCGCACTGCGCGAGGCGATCCCAGTCGGAGTCGGGTGCCGCGCTGGCGTTACCAGCCATGGCCACTCCAGCGCCGCCGAGGGCGATGCCCGTCAGGGCGACCTTGGCGACAGTGCGGCCGGTGTTGGTCGGCTTGCGATGGCGTCCACTCATTTTCGGGTCTTTCCTCTCGTACGCGCCTGCGAGGCCGACTACCGGGGTCGAACTGAGAGGTCGTCCGGCCCGGCGCACTGGATGTGCGCTGTTCCTCGTCTTCGCCCCTTTTTTCCAGTTGGGGGTCCGGTA
The DNA here is from genome assembly GCF_000308655.1 of Nocardia niigatensis NBRC 100131. Classification (GTDB taxonomy): domain Bacteria; phylum Actinomycetota; class Actinomycetes; order Mycobacteriales; family Mycobacteriaceae; genus Nocardia; species Nocardia niigatensis. The sequence continues at coordinate 38,263 of NZ_BAGC01000006.1, forward strand.
CCCGCGGGGCGAAGTTCGGTGCGGCGGGCCGGTGGCGCCGGGCTGACCCGGCGTGGAAGACACTACGACCAACGCCGCCAAAAATCACCATTTGATAACCGACGTGTCTGTCCGGGTCACTTACCGGCGCAAGGGGTTCCGAATGGCTTCTTCGCAGGTGGTCACGGCGAGTCCGCGCCGATAGGGGTCTGTCACCGCTCTGTGACCTTCTCGTTATGTGATGAAGATCACACGCATGCCCGGGTAACGAACTGGGCAATCTCGGTGTCGCCGCCCGCGTGTCGGCGAGCCCTGTGGTTGTGGCCCGGACGGTCAGCGGGATCGGCGGCCCGACCAGAGCGCGTAGACCACCGACAGCAGGAACCCGAGCGGCGCGCACATGGCGAGCAGATACAGCCACACTCCGGGCTTCGCGTCACTCAGCAGATGCACGCCGAAGATCGCGAACACCGCCAGTAATCCAATCGCGAACAGGCCCAAGGCGATATACAGCAGCCAGCTCGCCGAACCGCGAGGGGCCTGCTTGGAAGAAGTGTCGGACACCTCTGAACCGTAAAACTGATGTGCTTGCGCTATTCGCACCGGGGTAGACTCGATGTCAGTCGCGTCCTGCATAGCTGTGTGGGGCGCGTTCTTTTCGCAAACAGAAAGGTCGCCGGCGCATGCGTCGGCGACCACGAATGTGCCCCGGCGCTGGCCCGGGCTCGAATGACGAACGGGTGAGCGCAGTGCCGACCGGCAAGGTGAAGTGGTACGACGTCGAAAAGGGCTTCGGCTTCCTTTCCCAGGATGAGGGCGAGGACGTCTATGTTCGATCGTCGGCGCTGCCCGATGGCGTGGAGGCCCTCAAACCGGGCCAGCGCGTCGAATTCGGAATGGCGGCGGGTCGCCGTGGCCCGCAGGCGCTTTCGCTGAAGCTCCTGGAGACGCCGACCCTGCGCGAGGAGCGCGGCGGCCGGGGCGAGCGCGGCGACCGCCGCGGCGGCGGGCGCAACGACGCCCCCATCAACCGCAAGAGCCCCGACGAGCTGCACGGCCTCATCGAGGACATGATCACGCTGCTGGAGACCAAGGTGCAGCCGGATCTGCGGCGGGGCAAGTACCCGGACCGCAAGACCGCCCAGCGCATCGCCGAAGTGGTTCGCGGCGTGGCGCGGGAGCTCGACCACTAGGTCGGGTCGAGAAGCCAACGGGCCCCGGTGATTCGATCACCGGGGCCCGTTTTCGCGTTGCGGCGGAGCAGATCTCAGCTGAACAGCGCGGGATCGAATTCGGCCGTGTGGATGGCCCAGATGCCACGGTTGATGACACCCTCGTTGCCGTTCTCGTCGCGGGCGGGAACAGGCAGATGCAGTTCCATGATGGCCAGGCGCACGTGTTCGCTGGCCGGGGTCTTGATGGTCAGGGCGCGCGGCTTGGCCCATTTGTCGTCGTGGTCGCGTTCGGGCTTGCCCGACAGCTTCCAGGGTTCCTTGTAGGTCAGGACGTCGCCGTCGACCTTGTTGTTCGGCAGGCGGTAGCCGATCAGCAGTTCCCAGGGCGCGTCGGCGATCTCCTTGGGCAGCGACAGCTGCACCGTCGAGCCCGGCGGCACGTCGAGTTCGGAGACGGCGCCGGTGTTGTCGCACTTGCCCATCGACAACTTGTCCTTGGAGATCTGCAGATCGCAGTACAGGAACGGATTCACAGACACCGATTTGCCGTGCGCGTACGCCGTCATCTCCGGATTCGGCTTCTCGGTGTGGCGGGCGATGACCACGATCGCGGCGAAATAGGCCACGGCCACCACGACTAGAACCGCCAGCAGAGCGATGATCGTGCGGGCTTTGGGTTGTCTCACCGGGGTTTCCTGTCCGTCACTGGGTGGTGGGTTCCCCCGCGCCGTGCGCACCGGGGATCTCCTGCTTGGCGTGCTGAGGTCGGTTACCGCCCAAACCGGGCAGCAGCGAATGACCACGGTAGCTGAACGCCGTTTGGATCAAGCCCAGCGCCATCGCCGACGCGACCACCGTGAACCCGATCCACCAGGTCGGCGGCAGCAGGACGCCCATGGCCCCGCCGACCACCCAGGACAGCTGCAGCACGGTCTCGGAGCGGCCGAAACCGGACGCGATGGACTCGGGCGGCAGATCGTCCTGGATGGAGGCGTCCAGCGACACCTTGGCCAGGGCGCTCGCACCGGAGGCGACCAGCGTCGCGAGGGCCGCGCCCGGCAGATTGCCCATCACCGCCGCCACCACCGCGACGGCCACGCACGCGCCGGTGCAGCTGACCACGATCAATTGCGGGCGGCCGAGTTTCATGCGCGCGCCCGTCGCGTTGCCCGCGAAGTTGCCGATGCCCGCGGCCGCGCCGATGACGCCCAGCATGGCCAGCTGCTGCACCGGCCGATGCTCGGTGGACTTGGCCACGAACGCGCCGTAGAAGGTGAGGAAGCCGGTCAGGATGCGCACGGTGCTGTTGCCCCACAGCCCGGTCACCACCGAACGGCCCAGGGGCTGACGGCGTTTGCTCGCCTGCACCGCGTCGGCCTGGCCCGGGTCCAGCACCTCGGTGCGGGCGTCGTTGCCGTGATAGCCGAGGGTGGCCGGGACCTCGCCCTCGGTCACCTCCACCCAGGACGGGATGCGCAGGCTCAGGATCGCGCCCGCCGCCGCGAGGGCCGCCGCGAACAGCAGCGCGCCGGTGGAGCCCGCGATTTTGGCGGTCAGCGCGGCCACCGCGCCCGCGCCGATGGTGCCGCCGACGAGGCCGAACACGGTGAGCCGGGAGTTGGTGCGCACCAGGTCGATTCCCGGCGGCAGCACGCGCGGCGTGACCGCGGATTTCAGCACCGAGAACGACTTGCTCAGGATCATCATGCACAGGGCCAGCGGATACAGCGCCCAGTTGTCGATATTGAAGATGAGCAGCCCGGCGATGAGCACGCGGATCGCGAACGAGCCCGCCAGGGCGACGCGGCGACCGCGCTGCAGGCGGTCCAGCATCGGCCCGATGACCGGGGCGATCACCGCGAACGGGGCAATGGTGATCAAGAGGTACAGCGCCACTTTGGTTTTGGATTCCGCCGTGGCGCTGGCGAAGAACAGCGTGTTGGCCAGCGCCACCGCGATCGCGGCGTCGGTGGCGAAATTGGCCATGGTGGCGTAGATGAGCGCGGTGAGTCCCGACTCCTCCGCGCCGTCGGCCTTGGCGGCGCGCTGGAAGGTCGCGAACCCGCTCTGCGTCAGCTCGATGCTGCGGCGGGCCGCGACCCGGGTGACGGTCAGTTTGCGGGGCGGCTTGTGCAGCCCGCCGCTGTCGGAGGCATCCGGATCGGCCTCGTGCGAAAACGATTGCGTGTGAGTCGTTTCCGGCTGTGGCGCGGCGGTGTTCCGCGTGTTGTCGGGGCGCGTCGGATGACCCGGATCGCGGGGTGCGGGAGGCGTGGATTCCGGCTCGTGCGACCGGGATCGGGACGCGGACTCCGCGTCGTACCGTTCGGGGTCGTGCGAGCGCGGGGGCTTGGAAACGCGCAGGCGTGGCGCGTGCTCGTGGCGGTGCGAGGCGGAGCTTCCGGACTCCGGGTCGTAACGCACTCGCCGCGTGGTGCCGAAGTCGTGCGGCTGCTGCCACGCTTCCGGCTCGCTGTCGGTTCCCCTGGGCGGCTGGCTCTCGTACGGCCGGGTCGGGGGGTTGTCCTCGGACCGGCCCTCATTGGCGGCCTTCTCGTGGCGGCGGCGTGCCCAGCGCGAGGTCCGGCCCTCCGGTTCGCGCGGTGGTTCGCCGCCCGGGCCGCGCGCGGATTCGCCGCGCGACCGGGAGGGCGGGTCGGCGGGACGCGCGGGCGCGCGGCGGGCCAGGAATTCCGGCACTTCGCCGGCCTCGCTCGGCGGGACGGGACGACGGCCCGCGCGGTTGGCGGGCGGATAGCGGTCGTACCCCGGATGCCGTTCGATCATGGGTGAGTCCTCGTCACCCCAGCGACCGGGATCGGCACCGGGGTCACGGGGAGCAGTCACGCCCCCAATTCTTGCAGTGCCGTCGGCCGGTGGCTGCACTACGGCCGGTGTGGGCCGCCACAAGTTCGTGGCGACCGGTCGCCACGGGCCTGATCAGGCAGGGACGAAACGCACTTCGTAGGACGTCGGCCACTTCTTGCCGGTGAGCAGGAAGTGATCGGTGCCGGGCAGGTGGGCGATGCCGTTGAGGACGTCGGTGTCGGGGGTGCGGGCACTGCCGGGGAGCAGGCCGGCGGCGTCGATCGCGCCGAGCACCTCGCCGGTGCCGGGGTCGATGCGCAGGATGGTGTTCGTCGGCCAGGCGTTGGCGTACACGGAACCGTCGGGGGCGCAATCCAGTTCGTTGAGTTTGGCGTCCTTGTGGCTGGTGAGCGCCACGCTCCCGGTGACCGCGAAGGTCTGCGGGTCGCGGAAGGCGAGGGTGGAGCTGCCGTTGCTCATGACCACGCGGCCCTCCCGCGTGCACAGGCCCCAGCCCTCGCCGTCGAAATGCGTGGTGCGGAGTTCGGCGAGAGTGGCGGGGTCGCGGGCGATGGCGACACCGTTCTTGTAGGTGAGTTGCCAGAGCACGTCCCCGGCCCGGGTGATGCCCTCGCCGAACAGGGTCGCGGGCAGATCTGCGCGGGCGAGTTCGGCGCCGGTGTTCAGGTCGGTGGCCCGGACCGCGGAGTGGCCGTTGAGTCCGGTGCCCTCGTAGAGAACCGGCCCGTCGACTTCCAAGCCTTCGGTGAACGCGCCCGGATCGTGCGGCCGGGTCGCGACCACCTCGACCCGCAACTTCGGCGTGTTGTCGCTGCTGGTGCAGCCGGTCGCGGTCGCGGCCAGGGCCAGGGCCGTGGACAGCATGATCGTGGCGGTCGCTACCGGTGCACGGCGTTTGCGCTCCATACGGCAAAATGTAGGGCGTGAGCGCGGTTGGAGTTTCGGAGTCCGGTATGCGGCCCATCCTGGCGGAGGCGGTCGAGCTGGCCCGCCGTGCGCTCCTGGACCTGGAACCGGTCGGAGTGGGCGCGCATCTGGGCGTGACCGGCGAGGACGAGTCGTCGGCCACCCATCACTTCGAGGCGACACTGCCCGGCTATCGCGGCTGGCAGTGGGCGGTTGTGGTGGCCGCGCCGCCGGAGGCGACCACCGCCACGGTGAGCGAGTCGGCGTTGCTGCCCGGGCCGGACGCGCTGGTTGCGCCCGACTTCATTCCGTGGGATCAGCGCATCCGGCCCGGTGACCTCGCGCCCGGCGATCTGCTGGCCCCGCCGCTCGGCGACCCGCGCCTGGTGCCCGGCTATGTCGCCACCGGCGACCCGGCCGTCGACGAGGTGGCCCTGGAGATCGGCCTCGGCCGCACCCAGGTGCTCTCCCGCGAGGGCCGCGAGGAGGCCGCCGACCGCTGGTTCTCCGAATACGGCCCCGACACCGACATGGCCCGCGCCGCACCGTCGACCTGTGGCCGCTGCGGCTTCTTCGTCCCCATGGCCGGCTCGCTGGGCGCCGCCTTCGGCATCTGCGCCAATGCCATGGGTGCCGACGGGCACGTGGTCCACGTCGCCTACGGCTGTGGCGCCCACTCCGACGTCGAACTCCCCACCGGCAACGGCTCGCCTCTCTACGAGGCTTACGACGACGCCGCCGTGGATCTGTTCCCGACCGCGGACCTCCGCGAGACCGCCACGCCCGCAGCCGAATCCGGTGAGCAGGGCGAAGTGGGCAATTCCGGCGCGGTAGAGGTCGTGGAAGCGCCTGCGCGCGACGCGGATTCGACGACCACCCTGGCCGACGCTGACGCTCCCGCGAAGGGCGATGCCGCCGGGACCGGTGATGCCGCCGCGACCATCGGCTCCGTCGAGGCTGCCGCGACCGAATCTCACGTTGTGTCAGCGGCGGAATCGGGCGAAGCGGACGCTGATTCGGCGGTCGACGCGGCCGCTGCCGCGGACACCAACGGCGAGGATGCGACCGGCGAGGTGGCCGTGGCCCCGGCCGAGTCGGATGCCGAGACCGCGGATGTGCAGGCGGGTGTGATCGACGCGGACGTCACGGTCGCGGCTGTGGCGGTGGCGTCCGAGAGCGGCGATGCGGCCGGGGACCCCGCGGTGGGCGATGCGGCCGGGGACCCCGCGGTGGGCGATGCGGCCGGGGACCCCGCGGTGGGCGATGCGGCCGAGGGCCCCGCGGTGGGCGATGCGGCCGAGGGCCCCGCGGTGGGCGATGCGGCCGGGGACCCCGCGGTGGGCGATGCGGCCGAGGGCCCCGCGGTGGGCGATGCGGCCGGGTTGTTCGAGGTGGGCGGTCCGGATTCGGTGTACGACGATGCGTGGGCGGTGAACGCGGTTCGGGTGGAGCCCGAGGGCGGGTCGTCCGAGTCGCGCTGAGGCGATCGCCCGGCTAGTTTGTAGCGCCGCCGGATTCCCGGCGGCGGGCACGGTTTTCGGTGGATCGTGCCGTGATTCTGTGAGATACCCGGATGCTTGGCCCGGCGTGCCATCAACGGTTGTGCGGAAGGGGTGTTAGGGCGTGGTCGCGACCGATGCAGGGGATCCGTTCGGGACGGCGGAACTGCGGGCCGGGGTGGTGGCCGCCTGGCGCGGATCGCCCACCCGGCTGCGGGAGGACGCCGCCACGGAGGCGGACCTGGTCCGGGCCGGCTACCGGGACCGCTTGCTGACCGAGCTGGCGCAGAACGCCGCCGACGCAGCCGCCAAGGCGGGCGTCGACGGCCGGATCGCGGTGTGGCTGGACGGCCGCACCCTGCATGTCGCCAATACCGGTGCGCCGCTGGATGTTTCGGGTGTGCACGCACTCACCGCGCTGCGGGCTTCAGGGAAGACCGAGGCCGCGGCCGTCGGTCAGTTCGGCGTGGGATTCACCGCGGTGCTGACCGTGTCGGACGAGGTGGAATTCCGCTCGACCGGCGGATCGGTGCGGTTCTCGCGGGCCGAGACCTGGGCGCTGCTCGGGGTGCAGGGCATCGAGATCCCGGAGACGCCCGCCGATTTCGAGCCGCCCGCGCTGCGCCTGGCCTGGGCCACCGCGGAACGGCCCGTGAGCGGCTTCGACAGCGAGATCGTGCTGCGGTTGCGCGAGAGCGTGGACACCGTCGCCCTGCTCACCGCGATGCGGTCGGAAGCGGCCGACCTGCTGCTGGAACTGCCCGCGCTGCACGGCATCCGGATCGGTGACGACGAGATCCGCAGCGCCGAGCGGGAACTCGGCGACGGCCTGACGGAGCTGCGCGTCACCGGGCCGAATTCCGATGAGCGCGTGTGGTGGCAGTACCGCACCGAGCGCGCCCGCTGGCTGCTGCCGGTGCGCGACGGCCGGCCCGTCGCCACCCGCCCCGACGTGCTGCGCGCGCCCACCCGCTCCGACGAGGAGCTGTCCATCCCGGCCCTGCTCATCGCCGACATCCCGATGCAGCCGGATCGCCGTCGCCTGCTGCCGGGCGCGCCGCTGACCGCGCTGGCCGCCGGTTACGCCGCGTTCGCCCGCGCTCTGCCGCCGCGCGACCGGCTGGTGCTGGTCCCGCTGCCCGGCTTCGCCCGCAGCGAGGCCGACAGCCTGCTCCGCGAGGCCCTGATCACCGAGCTGCGCGACAACGAGTGGCTGCCGGTCCTCACCGGCCGTCCCGAATCAGGCGGCGAATCCGCGCCGGTACCTGCGGAATTCGACGCTTTCGGCAGGACCGATGAGGCTGGCGCGGAGTCGGCATCGGGTGATCTCGATACCGCGGCCGCGCTCGAACTCGGCACCGCCGCCGAGGTGGCGACGCTCGCGGGCGGGAGCGCCGCGAAGGTGACCGCGGCGTGGGAGCAGGAAACACTGCCGCTGTGGGATCTCCCGTCCGAGAGTGAGGGCCCCGCCGACTCGGTCGAACCCCATGACGCCATCGGCCCGCACGACGTGGTCGCCACCTTCGACGCGGCCCGCGACCGCACCGCCGAGTTCGGCGAATCATCCCCAGCGGACCTGGGGATGGTTGTGGATGAATCGCCGATCGCCGAAACTGCGGGTGCGGATTCGCGGTCGAACGTGGCCGCGCCGCGCCGGACCACCGTATTCATGGGCGCCACCGTGGATTTGGCCGATCTACTGGCGGATATGGTTGGCCCGCTGCTGATTCCGGAGCTGTCCGGCCGCCAGTACTCCGATGCCCTCGCCGTGCTGGACGTGCACCGGATCGGCCTGGCGCGGATCGCCGAGCTGTCGAGCAGCCTGGAACGCGAACCGCAGTGGTGGTATTCGCTCTACGACGCCCTGGAGTCGTTCGCGGTGGATCCGCTGGCGGTGGAGGAGCTGGGCGCGCTGGCGGTGCCGCTGACCGACGGCCGCCTGGTGACCGGGCCGCGCACGGTGGTGCTGGACGACCGTCTGGAGCAGGCGATTCCGGTGCACTGGGCGCGTCTGGTGCATCCGGAGGCGGCGCACGAGCTGCTGGGCCGGCTGGGCGCGCGCCCGGCAACGCCGGAGGATCTGCTCAACGACCCCGGGCTGCAGGCGGTGCTGGAGGACGACCCGAGCGACCCGGACACCGTGGACGCGGTGCTGAACCTGGCGGCCACCACCCTGGCCGCGCCGGGTGTGCTCCCGTCCTGGCTGGGCCTGGTCGAATTGCCTGATGTGGACGGCGAATCGACGCCGGCCGACGAACTGCTGCTGCCCGGCGCGCCGCTGGCCCGGGTGCTCGTCGAGGATTCGCCGTTCACCACCGTGGACGCCGAGGTGGTCGAGCGCTACGGCCCGGAAGCCTTGCGCGCCATCGGCGTCGGCTGGAGCTTCACCCTGGTCACGGAGTCCGATCCGACCGGCCCGGACCACCACCTCGACGATGAGGAGACCTGGTGGGAGGGCCTGGCCGACGATCCGGCCGAACTGGTGGCCGTCCGCGATCTGGACCTGGTGGACGACGCCGAATGGCCGGAAGCGTTGCGGCTGTTGCTGTCCGACGAGACGACCCGCCGGCTGCTCGCGGACCGCGACGGCTACACCGCCTGGTGGCTGCGCCATCACGCCCACATCGACGGCATCCCGCTGGGGCTGCTGCGCCACCCCGACGACACCCTGTTCGCGGGCCTGCTCCCGCAGCTGCCGGGATTCGACACGCACGATCTGGCGGTGCTGCGCGGCGTGCTCGCCGACCCGGAGGTGCTCACCCCCGTGCTGGCCGAGGAACTCCTCGACGCCCTCGCGGATCCGGCGAGAATGCCCACCCCGGAATCGATTTCGCAGACGTACCGGTATCTGGCCGAGGCGCTCGACACGGGTCGCCTGGACACCGAGGACCTGGTGCTGCCGGGGCAGGTGCGCGCCCTCACCGGTGAGGTGATCGCGGCCGCGGACGCCATGGTGCTGGATCGCCCGTGGCTGGGCCCGGCCCTGCCCGCCGACCGGCTGGTCGTGGGTGACCTGGCGTCGGCGCGCCCGCTGGCCACGCTGCTGGATCTGCCGCTGGCCTCGGAGGCGGTGACGGCGGAGGTGGTGAGCACCGGCCGGGAGACCAGTTGGACCGCCGAGCCGCTGGGCGTGCTGCTGCGCCTGCAGTTCGACTTGCCGCTGCCCGCAGGCGATCTCGTGGTGCACGACGAACTCCGCGTCCGGCTCACGGGCGCGTTCGAGGCCACGGTCACGGTCGCGTGGTGGCGAGACGGCGACATCACCCACGTGCAGGCGCAGCCGCAGAATTTCGGGCACCGCTAGGGATTCGGGTCCGGCGCGGGTGTGCTGCGCAGTGCCTACGAGTGCTGCGCAGAGCCCGCGCCGGAGCGGAGGAGGCCCGGGTCAGGCCGCGTGGGTGGCCACGGTGGTGGCGAGGACGTCCAGTTGGTCACGGACAGCGGCGCTGTCGTTGTCGACCAGCCAGCGCAGCACGATGCCGTCGATGGCGGCCAGCATGAAGCGGGACAGCGTGCCGACCGGCACTGTCCACGAGGTACCGGTGGCTTCGCGCGCGTGCTCGATGACATCGGCGACCGTGGAGTCGTTGAAGGTGTACTGCTCGCGCGCGATGGCGAGTTTGGCGGGGGTCTGCTCGCCTTCGCGTAGCGCGTACGTGGTGGTTTCGTAGGTGAGTAGTTGGCGTTCCGGAGTGGCTTCGATGTTGAGCCACATGAGTTCCAGACCGGCGCGGACCAATTGTTGCAGCGCTTCTTTTCCGGCTCCGACGTCTTGCCATACCGTTTCGTTGGCGTCGACGGAATCGCGCAATTCCATCGACAGCGCCTTGACCAGCTCGGTCATCAGCTGATCTTTGTTTTCGAAACAGTAATGCACCACACCGAGGGAAACACCGGCTGCCTGGGCAACATCGCGCGTGGTAACTCCTGCCACGCCCTTTTTTTCGGCAAGGCCGATGGCCGCCTCGATAAGGTGGGCCCGTCGTTCTTCGACGCTCAATCGGGAGGACACTCCAGGGAGTTAAGCCTCCGAGGCGCGTGCAGTCAATTCGCACGGTCCGCAAGTTCGTTTTGTCAGAGCGTCCTGGACGGCCGACCAGTCCTTTTGTCCGGTAAACGGGGCGCTGGCACGCTAATCCAGACCGAGCTGGGCGCCTTTGTCCCCGCGCCGCGCGCTCCGCCGCTGGATCGTGAAGATCGTGTAGCCCAGCAGCCCCACCGCCAGGCCCATCAGGCAGACCGGCCGCGCGGTCGCCCACTCGTCGTTCGCCCACACCGCCGCCGTCGCGATCAGGAAACCTATGGTGCCCACGGCCAGCACCGGCCGCGGATCGGTGAAGCGCGGCGGAATCTCCGGAACGGGCGGCGTGGTCACTCCACCAGAGTAGAGGGCAGGGGCGGTTCGGGTAGAACGCCGGGGCGGCCGCCCTCCACGCACCGGAACAGACGCCCCCTGCGCGAGCGGTCCCGTATCGTTTGCCTCTGTGACAACGCCTTCCGACATTCGAGCGCTCGCCGGTGAACTTTCGCTGGCGGTGGTGCGCTTGACTCGGCATCTGCGAGGCCGGCGGGCCGATGCCCAGATTTCGCTGACCCAGCTGTCCGCGCTCGCCACGCTGAATCGGGAGGGCGCCATGACCCCGGGTTCGCTGGCCGCCAAGGAGCGGGTGCAGCCGCCGTCGATGACCCGGGTCATCGCCTCGCTGTCGGAAATGGATCTGGTGGAACGCAATCCGCACCCGACCGACGGGCGGCAGATCATCGTGTCGCTCTCCGACGCCGGGCGGGCCCTGATCGCGGACGAGAACCAGGCCCGCGAAGCGTGGATGACCGATCAGCTGTCCCGGCTCTCGCCCGCCCAGGTCGGCGTGCTCGCCGAAGCCGTCGGGATCATGAAGCAGATCGTCGACGAATCCGAGTAGCGCGGGTCAGTAGCCGAAACGCCGGTCGCTGTCGACGATTTCGCGACCCAGCGGGAACAGCGAGATCGGGATCAGCTTGAGATTGGCCCAGGCGAACGGGATCCCGATGATGGTGAGGGCGAGGGCGATGCTGGTAGTCAGGTGACCGAGCGCCAGCCACCAGCCGGCCACGATGATCCAGACGATATTGCCGAGCATCGAGCCGACGCCCGCGCCCGGCTTCTCGACGGCCTCCCGGCCGAAGGGCCACAGCACGAAGCTCGCGATCCGGAAGGACGCGATACCCCACGGGATGGTCACGATCAGCACGCAGCAGATGAGCCCGGCCAGGACATATCCGAGGGCCATCCAGAATCCGACCAGCACCAGCCACAGGACGTTGAGTATCACCTGGATGGGTTTCACATAATCAAGCATGCCAGCGCCGGGCGGCCACCCACCACCGGGAAAACCCTGATCTTCCCGGTGCCGGGGGACCGGCTCAGAAGAACCAGCCGAGTTCGGCGTCCCGTTCGGCGGTGAACGCCTCGTCGAACGCGCGCAACACGGCCGCGTCCTTGGCCTGGATCCGGTTCGCGGCCGCGAACACCTTGGCCCGGTAGCCGCCGAAGTAGAGGCTGCCGAGGACGTCGATACCGAGTTCGAGATCCGGGGTACGGCCGGTGGGCGCGCACTCGGCGATGCCGTCGCGGACCCGCAGTGCGAAGGTGCCGCCCGCGTCCCGGAACGGATCGTCCACGGACAGCACCACATCCACATCCCGCTGATAGGTGCGGGCGGTGAGGGCGGCCGGGACGTCCATGATCCGGGTCCACAGCGCGTCGTGCCGGCCGGTGACGTGCACCAGGCGCGGGTTTGTGACCAGGTAGGGGAGCGGATCGTGGTCGCTCAGGGTCGCCTCGACGGTGTGCACCAGATCCAGGCTGAGCAGGATTCGCCACAGCGCGGCATGGGCTTCGGCGGTGACCGTGCGCACCTCGCGCACGGTGGCGGTGTTCTTGTCCTCGTGCCAGGCCCGCCGCAGGATGGCGTAACCGTCGGGATGGATCAGGAAGAACTGCGGCGAGCTCTCCTCGTTCTGCACCGAGTCGGCGAAGACGCGCTGCTGCCAGCGGGCCTCGGGCCGGACCTGCGCGCCCGGGACCAGCCGGCGCCAGCGGTCGTAGATCTCGGGCAGCCGCACCTTGGCCTCGTCCAGCGAGGCGACCTGAACACCGCCGGGATCCGGTGTGGTGGAACGGAATTCGGCGGTCCGCCCGCGTACCGAGATCTCGTTCGCCACGATGGACGGGCCATAGCCGAAGCGGCCGTAGATGGTGCCCTCGCTGGCGGTGAAGATGGTGAGCGGTACGCCCTCGGCCTCGGTGCGCCGATGCTGCTCGGTGTAGAGCGCCCGCAGAATGCCGCGCCGCCGATGGGTCGGCGCGACCACGACGCTGGTGACGCCGCACGCCTGGACGGTGCGCGCGCCCGGAACCGTCACGGTCATGGTGCAGTCGTTGGTGTGCCCGACGATGCGATCGTCATCCACGGCCACCAGAGCCCGCTCGGTCGGAAATACGCCGTTGCCGAACTCCAGATCGGCCGGGCCGACCCGCATCCCGAAGCAGACCTCGGACAGGCGGATGATCTCCGCCCGCTCCTCCGCTCGCGCCGAACGCACGGTAATGCCATTCGTCGATGCCATACCCCCGAACATCCCACGAGTCACGGTCCATCGCACCCGATTTTCTCCGGCGTCACCTGCCGCCCCCGCCGCGGCAGGTGACACCGGAGCTCGGAACCCCCGACCACCCCTTGCCCCCTGAGTCCCCCGATCACCCCTTGTCCCCGCATCCCCCGGACTCCTTGTCCCCGCATCCCTCGGACTCTTTGTCCCCGGATCCCTCGGACTCTTTGTCCCCGGATCCCCCGGACTCTTTAACCCCGGATCCCCCGGATCCCTCCGCCCCCGACCGCCGGTCTCCTCTGCCCCGAGATCCGCCGGTTCCCCCAAGCCTCCGGACCGCTCTGTCCGCAGGCCCTCGGATCCATCGCGTCAGATCCCCCCGGATCCGACGCCCCCCGAATCACGTTCCCCCGGAACGCCCCCCGTCCCTCCGGATCGGTTACGGGTGCGTCAGCGCCCCGATGATGTCGAGGATGTTGCCGATCGCGGCCGTGGCATTGGCGGCGATGGACGATCCGAGCAGTCCCAGCACGATGCTCCCCTCCGTATTCGTATGTCCCTGCGGCACATACCTTTTCACTGTTCGTGAGATCGTGTCCGTCTCACAGGAACAAGATTGCCGCCGCACTCCAGCAAGATTCTTAACAAGTCCTTGTAAACGAAAAACCCCGCCGCAACGATGCGTTGCGGCGGGGTTCTCCGGAAACCCTTCGGGCGCAGGGCCCGTCGGTGTCAGCGACCGTTGATCTGCACGTAGTCGCGCTCGCCGTAGCCGGTGTAGATCTGGCGCGGTCGGCCGATCTTCAGCGGCTCGCGGTGCATCTCGCGCCAGTGGGCGATCCAGCCCGGCAGGCGGCCCATGGCGAAGAGCACGGTGAACATGCGGGTCGGGAAGCCCATGGCCCGGTAGATGACGCCGGTGTAGAAGTCGACGTTCGGGTACAGGCGACGCTCGATGAAGTACTCATCGGTCAGGGCGGCCTCTTCGAGGGCCTTGGCGATGTCGAGCAGCTGGTCGTCGCCGCCGATCTTGGACAGGATGTTGTCCGCGACCTGCTTGACCAGGGTGGCGCGCGGGTCGTAGTTGCGGTAGACGCGGTGCCCGAAGCCCATGAGCTTCACGCCGTCTTCCTTGTTCTTGACCTTGCGGACGAACTCCTTGACGTCGCCGCCCTGGGCCTTGATGTCGTCCAGCATCTCCAGCACGGCCTGGTTGGCGCCGCCGTGCAGCGGGCCCCACAGCGCGTTGATGCCGCCGGAGACGGAGGTGAACAGGTTGGCGTCGGACGAACCCACCAGGCGCACAGTCGAAGTCGAGCAGTTCTGCTCGTGGTCGGCGTGCAGGATGAGCAGCATGTCCAGCGCCGCGGCGATCTCCGGGTCGACCTCGTAGGGCTCGGCCGGGAAACCGAAGGTCATGCGCAGGAAGTTCTCCACCAGCGACAGCGAGTTGTCCGGGTAGAGGAACGGCTGGCCGACCGACTTCTTGTACGCGTAGGCCGCGATGGTCGGCAGCTTGGCCAGCAGGCGGATGGTGGACAGCTCGACCTGCTCGGGGTCGCGCGGATCCAGCGAGTCCTGGTAGTAGGCCGACAGCGCGTTGACCGCGGAGGACAACACGGGCATCGGGTGCGCGTTGCGCGGGAAGCCGTCGAAGAACCGCTTCAGGTCCTCGTGCAGCAGGGTGTGCCGGCGGATCCGGTCGGTGAAGTCGTCGAGCTGGGCCTGGGTCGGCAGCTCACCGTAGATGAGCAGGTAGCTGACCTCGATGAAGGTCGACTTGCCGGCCAGCTGCTCGATCGGGTACCCGCGGTAGCGCAGGATGCCCGCCTCGCCGTCGATGTAGGTGATGGCCGACTTGGTCGACGCGGTATTCATGAAACCGGGGTCGTAGGTGACGTACCCGGTGCTGGCGAGCAGCTTGCCCAGGTCGATTCCGTCATTGCCCTCGACAGCCTTGGTGACGGTCATCGGGTACTCGCCGCCCGGGTATTGCAGTACCGGCTTGGCGTCGTCGTCGACGTTGATGATGTTCTCAGCGGGCACGGAAGGATCCCTCTCAGGCTTGTAACCGTAGGCATCGGACGCGGTCGGCGCGCGATGCGCTCGAGTCAACGCTAGCCGCTGTCCACTACGCCCTACCAATGAGGGTGGTGCTTTGCTACCTCACAGTCACATGCTTCGCAGGTGAGGAGAGCGGCTGTCATGTGCTATGCGCATGAACCCCGCGGCGTCACGCGAGCTGCACCTCCGAATGCGCACGTGCCACCCGGTATCGCACGAACGCCGGAAACGCCACGGCCGCGATCATCATGCCGATCACCACCAGGACGCCGCCGCCGGCCGCCGCCGCGGCGGTACCCACCGCCGCTGCCGCGAAACCGTGCGCAACATCACCGATGCGCGGTCCACCCGCCACGACAACGATGAAGACCCCTTGCAGCCGTCCGCGCATCTCGTCGGTCGCCACCGACTGCAACATGGTGGTGCGCAGGGCCGCCGAGAACATGTCCACCGCACCGCCGAAGGCCAAGCAGGCCAGCGCGATCCAGAGCGCGATCGTCAGCGTCAGCCCGTGCCCGGCCAGCCCGACGGCCAGGCCGAACCCGACCATCCCCAGACCCCACAGCACGATGCAGACCACTACGGCCAGACCCTGCCGCCGCACCCGCGACAGCCAGCCGGAGAAAACCCCGCCCAGCACCGCGCCCACCGACATGGCCGCGAACAGCAGGCCCAGCGCGGTACCGCCGGAGGCGTTGTCGCCGAAGCTGTCCTGGGCGATCTGCGGGAACAGGGCGCGCGGCATGCCGAAGACCATGGCCACCACGTCCACCGCGAACGAGGCCAGCAGGATGCGCTGGGTGGCCAGGTAGGCGAAGCCGTCGAACACCTCGCGCAGGCCCGCCCGCCGGGTCTCGCCGTGCGGCGGGATGGGCGGCAGTTTCCAGGTGGCCCACAGCGTGGCCAGCAGCGCGATCGAGTCGATCAGATACAGCGTGGCCAGGCCCGCGAACGGAATCAGCATGCCCGCCAGCACCGGTCCCGCGATGGCGCCGAACTGCATGACTGTCATGCTCAGCGAGTTGGCCGCGGGCAGCTGCTCGGGCGGCAGCAGGCGGGGGTAGATGGCGCTGCGGGCGGGCTGGTTCATCGCGAAGAACGCCTGCTGCACCGAGAACAGGGTCAGCACCAGCCAGGCGTTGTTCACCCCGGCGGCGGCCTGCGCCCAGAAGGCCAGTGAGGTCAGGCCGGTGCCCGCGCCGGTGACGAGCAGCATCTTGCGGCGGTCCATGGCGTCGGCGAGCGCGCCGCCCCACAGGCCGAAGACGATGAGCGGGATCAGGCCGAAGAGCCCGGCCAGGCCGACATACGAAGAGCTGTGGGTGATGTCGTAGAGCTGTTTGGGGACGGCTACGACGGACAGCTGTGCGCCGATCACGGTGACGATGCCGGTGGCCCAGAGCCTCCGGTAGTCAGGATCCCGTAATGGAGTTATGTCGGCGAGCAGCTTCACCGACCCAACCTAGCCAGGTCGAAGAGGGCTTGGCTAGGCGTTTTGGGCCGATCATCCCACCATTCGAACGTGAGATATCCAACTCTTTCGGGTGGTCGAAAGGGTGGTCAGGGTTGCAGGCGTTCGACTTTCATCGCCGACACATCGGTGTTGCCCGGTTCGACGGTGACCCGGATGCGGTTGTGCATGCGGCTGCGGCGGCCCTGCCAGAACTCGACGGTCTCCGGCTGGATCTGGAAGCCACCCCAGAACGGCGGCACGGGAACGTCGGCGACCTCCGCGAATCTGGCCGCGGTCGCGTCCATCTGCCGGTCCAGCTCGGCGCGCGAGGCGATGGGCCGCGACTGCTCCGAGGCCCACGCCCCCAGCCGGGAACTGCGCGGCCGGGACTGCCAGTACACCTCGGTGGCCTCGGCCGGCACCCGCCGCACCGGCCCGCGAACGGTGATCTGCCGGCCCATCGCGGGCCACACGAAAGTGGCCGAGGCATACGGGGTTCGGGTCAGCTGCCGGCCCTTGAACGACTCGTAATTCGTGTAAAAAGTCACACCTTCGGGAGAAAGCCCTTTGCACAGGACAGTTCGCGACGAGGGCCGCGGACCGGTTTCGGTGATCTCGACGGTGCCCAGCACCATGGCGTTCGGATCGGTCATACCGGCGCTGGTGGCGTCCTCGATCCAATTGCGCAGCAAGGGCTCCCAGCCCTCGGTCAGCCAGGTCTCGTCGAGGTCGGTTTCCGGGCCCGGGTGGTTGTCGCCCTGATCGACTCCGTACTCGACACGCAGGGCCGCGAGGTCGAGGTCGGATGTGGCGAATTGCTCCTGGTCAACCATGGGGCAGACGTTACTCCGGAGTAATGCGAGGGTTAAGCTCCAGGTGATCGGCGTGGCTGCCCAAAGATCGGGTGGCCCGACTTTGCAAGGAGAGTCACAACATGACTGCCAGCGCTGCGGTTCCAGGTTCGGTCGTCCCCGACGGCTTCGTGAGCGGTCTCGAAGGAGTGGTGGCCTTCACCACCGATATCGCCGAACCCGACAAGGACGGCGGCGCGCTCCGGTACCGCGGCGTCGACATCGAGGACCTCGTCGGCAACCGGGTCACCTTCGGTGACGTGTGGGCCCTGCTGGTCGACGGCGAGTTCGGCCGCGGCCTGCCGCCCGCCGAGCCGTTCCCGCTGCCCATCCACACCGGCGACGTCCGCGTCGACGTGCAGGCCGGCCTGGCCATGCTGGCCCCGATCTGGGGTTACGAGCCGCTGCTCGACATCGACGACGACACCGCCCGCGAGAACCTCGCCCGGGCCTCGGTCATGGCCCTGTCCTACGTCGCCCAGTCGGCGCGCGGCATCTACCAGCCCGCCGTCTCGCAGCGGAAGATCGACGAGTGCACCACCATTACCGAGCGGTTCATGACCCGCTGGAAGGGTGACCCGGACCCGCGCCACACCGAGGCCATCGACGCCTACTGGGTATCGGCCGCCGAGCACGGCATGAACGCCTCCACCTTCACCGCCCGCGTCATCGCCTCCACCGGCGCCGACGTGGCGGCCTCGCTGTCCGGCGCCATCGGCGCCATGTCCGGCCCGCTGCACGGCGGCGCCCCGGCCCGCGTGCTGCCCATGATCGAAGAGGTCGAGAAGACCGGCGACGCACGTGCTCTGGTCAAGGGCATCCTGGACCGCAAGGAGAAGCTGATGGGCTTCGGCCACCGCGTCTACCGGGCCGAGGACCCCCGCGCCCGCGTGCTGCGCGCCACCGCCGAGCGCCTCGACGCCCCGCGCTACGAGGTCGCCGCCGCCCTGGAGCAGGCCGCCCTGGCCGAACTGCGCGAGCGCCGCCCCGACCGGGCCATCGAGACCAATGTCGAGTTCTGGGCCGCCGTGATCCTGGACTTCGCCGAGGTCCCGGCGCACATGATGCCCGCCATGTTCACCTGCGGCCGCACCGCCGGGTGGTGCGCCCACATCCTGGAGCAGAAGAAGCTGGGCAAGCTGGTCCGCCCGGCCGCCATCTACACCGGCCCGTCCCCGCGCAAGCCGGACGCCGTCCCGGGCTGGGATCTGGTGTCGCACCGGTAAACCGCTCGAAAAGCAATGGCCCGCAGCGAAAATCGCTGCGGGCCATTGCTTTACGCGCTCAGGCTCACGCCTTGACGACGATGGTGCCCACCGCCTTGTCGGCGAAGGTCTGCTTCTTGTCGTCCCACAGCGGCCACAGGAAGCCGAGGTAGCAGGGGATGGCGTCGATGATGTGCAGCAGGCGCCGGCCAAAGGCCAGGCCCATGCCGACCGGCTGCCCGGTGGCCTCGCGGATCAGCTTGATGCCGGCCACCTTCTTGCCCGGGGTCTGGCCCGTGGTGCCCTCCATGTAGGCCAGGAACAGCGTGCCGCCGATGCCGACCACGATGGCCAGCAGCAGGCAGATCCAGCCCAGCGCGTTGTAACCGCCGCCGCTGCAGTAGGTGTGGTACGTGCCCGGGGTGACACTGCAGGTCGGCTTACTGGTGCCCGCGGTGCCGGCCAGGAGGTTCAGGATCCAGGCGGGCACGGCGGTGATCAGCGCGTCGACCAGATAGGCCCCGACTCGTGCGCCCCAGCTCGCGTACTGTGCCCCGTACCCCCCGAACGGAGCGTAGCCGGGCTGGGGAGCGCCATAGGCGGGTTGCGGTGCGCCATAAGCGGGTTGGGGCGCGCCGTAGGCGGGCTGCGGTGCGCCGTAGGCCGGTGCGGCCTCGAAACCGGGCTGGGGCGCGCCGTACGCCGGTTGCGGTGCGCCATAGCCGGGCTGCGCTGCGTCATAGGGCGACTGGGGCGCCCCGTAACCGGGTTGCGGCGCACCGTAGCCGGGCTGGGGCGCGCCGTAGCCGGGGGCCGGCTGGTCGGCGGGCGGATATCCGTAACCGGGCTGCTGCTGCGGGTACGGGTTGTTGGGGTATGTCAATGCGCTTCCTTGCAAAGGGATTGTTTCGGTCGGGCAGGCTACAGTCTGGGGCAATCGGGCCTCCGGGATGAACTGGAAATCGATCTCGCCCGGTCAGCGCGGCCTCATGAGGTGTGGGGGCGGCGAATCCTGCGTTCGAACAATGGATTACGCGCTACCGAACAATGATTGCGATCCGGTTGCCGGAGCACGACGATTACAAGAAACCTGCGCGCGGTTCTGGCTACTGCGACCGAATTCACATAACCTGCACCGGTGCTCGACGCAGGACTGTCCAGGCGCGGCTTCTTCGCCGCCGGCGCGGCGCTCGCCGCGGGCCTCGTCACCGCCGGATGCGGTGTGGCGAACGGCAATTCGTCCGACCGCATCCTCGACCCGCGCGCCGGGGCCGATCCGGCCACCGCGCCCGCGCGGCTACCCGTCTCCACCGTGTCGCCCGATGCCGTGGCCGCGAAGTACGCCGGTCGGCAACCGCAGGGCTGGGGCATGGATCTGGACGGCATCGTGACCGGATTCAATGCCACCGGCAAGCAGTTCGCGATCACCTTCGACGCCTGCGGCGGTCCCGGCAACAACGACATCGACGAGAACCTGCTGGCCCTGCTGCAGGCCCAGCAGATCCCGGCCACCCTGTTCCTGAACAAGCGCTGGATCGACGCCAACCCGGATCGCGCGGGCAAGCTCGCCGCCAACCCGCTCTTCGAGATCGGCAATCACGGCACCGCGCACTGCCCGCTGTCGGTGACCGGCCGCGCCGCCTACGAGATCAATGGCACCGTGTCCGCGCAGGCCGCGGTCGACGAGGTGTGGGGCAACCACCAGCGCATCATCGCGCTGACCGGTCACGCACCCCGCTTCTTCCGCACCGGCACCGCGCATTACGACAATGTGGCCGTGTCGATCGTCAAGGATCTGGGCGAGACCCCGGTCGGCTTCTCCATCAACGCCGACTACGGCGCGACGGCAGCCTCCAGCGTGGTCCAGTCCAACATGATGACCGCCAAGACCGGCGGCATCTCACTGGCCCACATGCACCGCCCCAAGTCCGGGACGGGCGCGGGCATGCTCGCCGCGTTGCCCGCGCTGAAGGCCAACGGCTTCGAATTCGTGCATCTGCCTTAGGGTTTCGGCCCCGCCCGGGCGCTCAGCCGGGGCGGGAGGCGGCCCAGTCGACGGCGACGGACTCACCGCGGTCGACGGTGAAGAAGGCGACCTCCAGCTGCCGGCCCAGATCCACCAGCTCCAGGCCGGACAGCGGAACCGGCTGGACCACGCGGACCCGCCACGGGCCGGGCTCGTCCCAGGCGTGCAGCTCCAGATCCAGCCGCAGCACCGGATCGTCGCGGCCCGTGTAGTCGGCCGCCACCGGCGCGGCGGCCAGCACGGTGGCGCGGGCGCGGCGGCCGTCGGCCAGGATCTTGGCGATATTGGTGCGCGAAGTCTGCTCGGGCGCGGGCTGATACAGCACCACCCGCTGGTCATCGCCCGGATCGACCCGGCAGCACACCACGTCACCGGCCTGCATCAACTCGCGGTCGGCGGTGTTCACACGCTGGCGGACCCGCGTCTCGTAGGCGTGCCGATCCGCGAGCTGCACGCGCACCCAGAACTCCTGCCCGGTCTCGGCCGCGTCGTCGGCGTGGACGCCGAGGACGGTCGCGGTGCCCTCCACGCCGTGCAGGAGAAGTGCGCGGCGTGCGGCGTCGTCCAGGGCGGGGCCGCGGCGGGTCAGGCCGCGGGAACCGAATTGCGAGGACAGCCGGGCGAGCAGCCCCGGGCGCGGGCGCGGCGCGGCCTCCGGCAGGCCCGGCTCCCGCCCGGGAAGCGCGGGCGCGTCGTGGGGCGCGGCGGGCGGCTGGTCGGCAGCGGTACCCGGTCGCTCGTCTGCGGCCTTGTCCATGGCGGTACACGGTAACGGTTCTGTGGTGCCCGACACAGCGATACGCGAGGTTTGCCGAACCCGCTCGTGAGAATGTTTTTTCCGACCGGACCCGGCCGTGAGAGCGGGTGATAGCCCCACTACCCTGGTCGCCATGACCTCTGCGTTCCCGACCATCCCCGACGATCTCAAGCCCGCCGACGGACGGTTCGGTTGCGGCCCCTCCAAGGTCCGCCCCGAGCAGCTGCAGTCCCTGGTGGATACCGGCGCCTCGGTGTTCGGCACCTCGCACCGGCAGAAGCCGGTCAAGGACGTGGTGGCGCGGGTGCGCTCCGGCCTGCGCGACCTGTTCTCGCTGCCCGAGGGTTACGAGGTCGTGCTGGGCAACGGTGGCACCACCGCGTTCTGGGACGCCGCCGCCTTCGGCCTGATCCGCGAGAAGTCGCTGCACCTGAGCAACGGCGAGTTCTCCTCGAAGTTCGCCTCGGTCGCCAAGGGCAACCCGTTCATCGGTGACCCGATCGTGGTGAAGTCGGAGCCGGGCGACGCCCCCGAGC
Source organism: Nocardia niigatensis NBRC 100131 (assembly GCF_000308655.1). Lineage (GTDB taxonomy): Bacteria > Actinomycetota > Actinomycetes > Mycobacteriales > Mycobacteriaceae > Nocardia > Nocardia niigatensis. The sequence continues at coordinate 60,134 of NZ_BAGC01000006.1, forward strand.
CGACCTCGGACCCGTCGGCCGACCTCATCGGCTGGGCCCACAACGAGACCTCGACCGGTGTCGCCATCCCGGTGTCGCGTCCGGCCGGTTCCGAGCACGCGCTGGTCGCCATCGACGCCACCTCGGGCGCGGGCGGGCTGCCGGTGAACATCGCCGACACCGACGTGTACTACTTCGCCCCGCAGAAGTGCTTCGCCTCCGACGGTGGCCTCTGGATCGCGCTCATGAGCCCGAAGGCGCTCGAGCGGGTGGAGGAAATCAAGAACTCGGGTCGCTGGACTCCCGAATTCCTTTCGCTGCCGATCGCGATCGACAACTCCACCAAGGACCAGACCTACAACACCCCGGCGCTTGCCACCCTGTTGCTGTTCGCCAACCAGATCGAGTGGCTGAACGGCAACGGCGGCCTGGACTGGGCCGTGAAGCGCACCGCCGACTCGTCCTCGCGCCTGTACTCGTGGGCCGAGACCAGCGCGTACGCAACGCCGTTCGTGCAGAACCCGGCGCTGCGCTCGCAGGTCGTCGGCACCATCGACTTCGCCGACAGCGTGGACGCCGCGCAGGTGGCGAAGGTGCTGCGCGCCAATGGCATCGTGGACACCGAGCCGTACCGGAAGCTGGGCCGTAACCAGCTGCGCATCGGCATGTTCCCGGCCATCGACCCCGACGACGTGTCGCAGCTCACCCGCTGCATCGACTGGGTTGTGGAAAAGCTTGCCTGAGCAGTAAGGACAGCACCGGTTCACGGTTCTCTCACGATCTTCGGGGGACCGTGAAACCACTTTCGCCGCTGAGGCGAATCGCTCACACTAATGCGGCGCGGAAGTCTGGGAACAGATTTCCGCGCCGCGTGTCTTGCCCCATGATTCACAGAAGTGCACTACTGTTCCAGAGCGTGGGCGGTGTCGCGAGCCTAGCTATAGCTGTGAGTTGCGCAGCGAACAGGAGGTAACGGTGCGTGAACTTCGAGTAATCGGATTGACGCCCGATTCCACGCACATCGTGTGCATCGATACCGAGAGCGGTCAGAAGTACCGGCTCGCCGCCGACGATAAACTGCGCGCCGCTGCCCGCGGAGATCTTGCCCGATTCGGCCAAATCGAGATCGAAACGGAAGCCACGATGCGTCCTCGCGATATCCAGGCCCGTATCCGTGCCGGTGCGTCGGTGGAGCAGGTCACCGAAGAGTCGGGTATGCCGCTGTCGCGGGTCGAGCGTTTCGCGTATCCCGTTCTGCTGGAACGCGCCCGGGCCGCCGAGTTGGCGCAGAAGGCGCACCCCGTCCGCAACGACGGTCCCGCCGTCGAGACCCTGATCGAGATCGTGTCGGCCGCCTTCGCCGAGCGCGGCCACAATATCGAGGTCGCCGAATGGGACGCCTGGAAGGACGAGAAGGGCTACTGGGTGGCCCAATTGCAGTGGCAGGCGGGCCGTTCGGTGATCGCCGCGCACTGGCGCTACCAGCCCGACGCGCACGGCGGCTCGGTGGTGCCGCTCGATGACCCGGCCTCGGATCTCATCGACCCCGATTTCGGCCGCGCGCTGCGCGGCCTGGCGACCATCCTCCCGGACCAGACCGACCCCGTGGTGGACGAGACGCCGGCGCCCGCGCCCGCACCGCGCGAAGACCGGACCGACTACGAGTCCGCGCCGGCCCGAGTCGCCAAGCAGCAGAACGTGGATGACTACTTCGAGCAGCGCGCCGCGGTCGGCGACGGCACCGTTCCGGTGACCACCGCCGCGGCTCCGGCGCCCGCTCCGGCTCCGGCGGCGAAGGAGCAGTCCGCTCCGGCGCTCCCGGCGGCCCCCGCGCCTGCTCCGGCTCCGGCCGCCGCGGCCGAGCCCGCGGAACCGGCTCCCGCGCCCGCGCAGCCGGCCGCGAAGGCCAACGCGCAGAAGCCGAATCGCAAGCCCGCGGAGGCGGGGCGCAAGCGTGGCGGCAAGGCGCCGATGCCGTCCTGGGAGGACGTACTCCTAGGCGTGCGGTCCTCCGGCCACTAATTTCGGCCACTCGATTTTTTCGGATGCTAGAGGGTTGCTGACTGCTCGGGTCAGCGGCTTTGCGACGCGCCGCGAAACGGTGTTGGCAACAGCGACCTTTCGGCGTTCGCTGGGGGTAGATTCATTCTGTCGGCGGTCCCGGCCGGGCCGATCCACGTCGACGCCGACGGTCGGCCGCCGTGTGTTGCTCTAAAGTAACCAGCCTGTGTGCAGCGACTGAGGGGAGGTGACGTCGATGCCGTCAACGGTCTCATCCCTGTGGTACGTCGACGCTTCCGATCCGATGGCCGTGCTGCGCGCCCATCCTGGGCCCGACCCGGATGCCGCGTTCGCGCTCGCCAAACAGCTCAACTCGGACCGTGACGTGGTGCCCGCCGCCTCGGGCACCATGAAGGTGTGGGCGGGGCCGGATCCCGAATCCGTCTATATCGGCTGCTATCCCGGCGTCACGGTCATCTGCTCCGCGCAGGCCGCGCTGCCGCGCCCCACCACACTGCCGGAGCTGCTGGTACGACCGCTCGCCTCCGAGCGCACGTACCTGATCGCCTACGACCTGTCGCTGGGCTGGGGTGCGTTCGCCTATTGGGAGCGCGGCGAATTCCGCCGCTCCTTCAGTGCCACCCGGGTCAATATCCTCGAGGACGAGGGCATGCCGCGGGTGTGGGAGCGGCCGTACTGGGCGGGTGAGCATCCCATCCGGCTGGCGCCCGGCGAACTGCCCGCCCCGCAGCTGCTGCCCTTCGACCCGCCGGACTTCGCCGACGCCGTCAATCAGCAGTGGCTCGGCTTCCGCTACCGCGGGCGAGACGCGGAGCAGGCGCTGACCGCCGATCAGATCGAGGTGTGCGGCTTCTCGCTGTTCCCCAGGGGTGAGGCGCCCCCGCTGGTGGAGGCCGTGCCGGAACCGCCGATCGAGCACAACGGCAGCAAACGCGGACTGCTGAGCTGGCTGCGCGGCGACCGGGTCTCCCGGCCCGCGAACCAGGTCTCCTGACTCAGAACAGCAGCAGGCCCAGCCAGGCCAGCAGCACGCCGGCGCCCAGGCCCGCGATCACCCAGCGGGTCACCGGGGCGTAGCGCCAGCGCCAGGCGGTCGGCGCGGCCCCGCCCACCGCGATCAGATTGACCACCACCGACAGCACCGGATGGACCTGGGCCAGCGCGGCGCCGAAGGCGTAGACGCCCACCGCGGTCAGCGCCGCCACCATGACGACCACGGCGATGCCGCTGGCCCACGGGGTCGGCTCGGAATAGCCGTATCCATACGGTCCGTCGGGCGGATGGCTCACTGGGCACGCACTCTCTCGTAGAAGGCCATGGCGGCTGCGGTCGCCACATTAAGCGAATCGGTGCCCGGAGTCATGGGGATGCGGGCACGAATGTCGCTGGCCCGCATGGTCTCCTCGGTGAGGCCGGGGCCCTCCGCGCCGAGCAGCAGCGCCACCTTGTCGCCGGTCATGGCGGTGGCGAGGGTGTCGGCCTTCGGATTCGGGGTCAGGGCGATGATCTGGAAGCCGTTGTCGCGCACCAGGTCCAGGCCCGCGGGGAAGGGCGGCAGCTGGGCGAACGGGACCCGGAGCACGTGGCCCATGGAGACGCGCACGGCCCGCCGGTACAGCGGATCCGAGCAGCGGTCGCCGAAGAGCACGGCGTCCGCGCCCAGCCCGGCGGCATTGCGGAAGATCGACCCGATGTTCTCGTGGTCGTTCACGCCCTCCAGGACCGCCACCGTCCGCGCGTCGGCGAGCACCTCGGCGGCGGTGAGTTCGCGTGGCCGATATGCGCCCGCCAGCACGCCTCGATTCAAATGAAATCCGACGACCTGCGCCATCACGTCGGCGCTGGTCCGGTAATACGGAATTTCGACTCCGGCGAGCTCTTCCGCGAGCTGTTCGTATCGCTTCGCGACACCGAACAATGCGAAGGGCATGAATCGCGAGGCCAGCATCCGCTGCACGACGACAACGCCCTCGGCAATCACCAATCCCTTGCCACCGGGCAGGTCGGGGCGCCGATCGGCATTGTTGAGGTCGCGGAATTCGGCGACCCGCGGATCGTCCGGGTCGTCGATATCGATCACTTCGGCCACCGGGACATTTTCGCCTCCAGTGCGGGCGGGGGAATGCGCGGGGCATAAGGTGATCGAGACCCGATCCCGATCTACCGAAGAGGACAGCCCATGAGCAGCAAGCCGGAAATCGAATTCCAGGACGGTCCCGCCCCCGCAGAGCTCGTGATCAAGGATCTCGTCGTCGGTGAGGGCGCCGAAGCCAAGCCCGGCGACACCGTCGATGTCCACTACGTGGGCGTCGAGTACGACTCCGGCGAGCAGTTCGACGCCTCCTGGGACCGTGGCGAGTCGATCGTCTTCCCGCTGCGTGGCCTGATCCAGGGCTGGCAGGACGGCATCCCGGGCATGAAGGTGGGCGGCCGCCGCCAGCTGACCATCCCGCCGAAGCTGGCCTACGGCGAAGCCGGCGGCCACCACCTGTCGGGCAAGACCCTCGTCTTCATCATCGACCTGCTCGACGTCGTGAACTGACGACCTCCGGTCGACGAAAGACACGTGCCCGCCACGCTTTTCAGCGTGGCGGGCACGTTCGTCATCGCGGGAGCTCACACCTTCACGACGATGCTGCTCATGATCTTGTCGGCGAAGGTCTGCCTCTTCGCGTCCCAGATCGGCCAGAGCCAGCCGAGGTAGCAGGGGAGGGTGTCGACGATATGGCAGATCTGGCGCACGAAGGCCATGCCGAAGCCCAGGGTCTGTCCGTCGGCCTCGCGGATCAGCTTGATGCCCAGCAGTTTCCTACCGGGCGTCTGGCCGGTGGTGCCCTCCATATAGATGAGGTACAGGCCGCCGATGACGGCGATGGCCGCGCCGATCAGCACCAGGACGAGCCCGCCCGCCGACAGTCCGCCCGAGCAGGACGTGCTGTAGGAGGTGTCGGACGAGTCGGTGGTGCAGTTCATGTCCTTGGACCCGACGGCGAAGCCGATGCCGTAGAAGATGGCCGCCGGCACGCCGACGATCAACCGGTCGATGAGGTAGGCCCCGACTCGCGCGCCCCAACTGGCATAGGGCGGCGGGGGATACGCGCCGTAGCCGGGTCCGGGCGGGTAGGCCCCGGGCTGTCCCGGATAGCCGCCCATGGGCTGGCCGTAGCCGGGGTGCGGCTGGTCCCCGAATCCTGGTGGTGGCTGTTGCCCGTAGGGCGGTGGCTGCTGTCCGAGGCCGGGCTGCTGTCCGAATCCTGGCTGTTGCGGCTGCTGCGAGTAGGGATCGTTGCCGTACGTCATCGGTTCCTCCCCAGGGGGAATGCGGGGGCATGGCCCCCGCATTGTCTCCCGGATCGCTAACCCACGATGGCATTCATGATTGTTCCGGCGCTCGTGGCGGTCGCGCCGCCGAGCACGGCGTTGGCGACCATCTTCGGGGAGGCCGAGCCGCCACCCCACTTCTCCCAGGCGAAGCGCCCCCCGCCGTAGGTGATGGCCGCGACCCCGGACATCTGGGTGAGCCAGGTGAAATAGCGGAACATCTTCATCATCTTGTCCGCCATGGGCGGGGTTTCCGCGGTGGGATTGCCCAACTGGGCGAGAACCGTGCCGTACATGTCATGCGCGGCCATCAGCATGCTCACGATCGCTTCCTCTCCGGTACCGGGGCGCTGGGTGGAGCCAGGGTGCGGTAGAGCGGTCGAGCTTCCGAAACGGGTCGATCAGAGCAATTCGGGCACAGTCTATCGGGGCGAATCGCCGATTGTTGCTGATTGTTTGCGAACGTTATTTTCGAACGATGTCCACCGGGTCGGTCAGTGCGGCCGCGATGGCCGTCTGCTGCGGCACACCGAGCTGTGGGAGCACGCCGATGGCCTGATTGGTCTGATTGCCCAATGTTTTGGTGACGGCCTGCAATTGGGCCACACCACCGGTCAGCGCCTGCACGGCCGTAACCAGCTGGGTACCCGCCTGATCGGCGATGGCCGGAATGGACTGTGCCAGCGACGCTCCCTGATTCAGCTGCGTGCTCGCGTCGTTCAGCCTGCCGGCCGCGTCGCGCAGCAGCTGACCGACCTTGGTATCCGGAGTGGCTTGTGTGCCGGTCAGATTGGCGAAGGCGCTCAGCTGGGTATCGGCCTGATTCGCGACACGCTGCAGACCCTGCAGCTGGGTGATGACATTCGCCAGCTGAGGATCACTCGCGAAGGGCAGCGCCTGCAGCAGCGGCACCACCAGATCGAGCCCGGTGGAGAGCGCGTTCGCCGACTGCGCGATCTGCCCCATGGTGACGCCCGTCGAATCCAGCGCCGCGGCAAGCTGATTCGCCTGCGTGGTGGCCGCGGACAGGGTGGAGTTCAGGGCGTCGATCCCGGAGGTCAGCTGTCCCGCACCGGATTTCGCCTCGTTCAGGAAGGCTGTCATCTGATCCGCGCCGCCCGAGAACTGCTGCGCGCCGTCCGCCGCCGCCTGCACACCCGCGCTGAGCAGCTGCGAGGTGCCCGCGATCTGCGACACCTGCAGCCGGGCGGTGTTCATGGTCGCGAACAGCGTGTCCAGGCCGGCGGCGCTGATCTTCTTGGTCACCTCGGTCACCGCGTCGTTGACCAGGTTCGCGTCGGCGCGGCCGGCCGTGGTGACGGAGACCTGCGCCCGCTTCGGCTTGTCGGTGAGCAGGGAGTTGATATCGGCGCTGAGGTCGGTGGGCAGCGTGATGACCGCGGCGTAGTCCTTGGTGCTCGCCTCGTCGACCACATCCCAGTGGCGGATTCCGCTGCCCTGCAGGTCCTTCACGATGCGCGCGCCCAGCGGTCCGGTATCGCTGTTGACGAGCGCGACCGCGGTGGGCGCGGAGCGCAGGCGGAGGACGCCGACCGTGCCGGCGGTGACCGCGGCGGCGAGCAGCAGGACGATCAGGACCCAGCGGGCGCGTTTTCCGAACACCATTCAGACCGTAGAGGGGCAGGTTGTCCCGGGTTCTGATGGTTGTCTGAGAGTTCGGTAAAGACAGGCTGGTTCAGCCTCGGCGGGGCGGCGGTCCCGGCAGCGGCGCCTCACGATCCGGCAGCTCCAGCACCAGGCGCACCCCGCCCAGCAGGCCGTCGTCGAAATAGGCTCGGCCGCCGTGCAATTGTGCCTGCTGTGCGACCAGCGCCAAACCCAGACCGGATCCGCCCTTGGCGGCCCCGCTGCCCCGGAAGAACCGTTCGAACACCGCCCCGCGCTCCGCGGTCGGCAGGCCGCGTCCGTTGTCGTCGATGGAGATGATGATGCGATCGTTCGGCGCCCGGTGTGCCGACACCAGCGCCTCGGTGGCCCCGCCGTGCCGCGCCGAATTGGTGAGCGCGTTGTCCACGGCCAGCCGCAAGCCGGTCGGCAGGCCCCGGGTGACGAGCTCGGCGTCGGTGTCGATGCGCACCTTCAGCTGCGGGAAGTGCCGCATGGCATCGTGCGCGGCGGCGTCGCAGAGCTCGGCCACATCGGTGACCACGTGATCGCGTTCATTGGTGAGGTCGCCGGCGGCGAGCCGTTCCAGCGCCGCGAGGGTGGTCTCCACCCGGTTCTGGCCGCGCTGCAGGTCGCCCAGGATCTCCCGGCGCTGCTCCTCGCTGAGGTCGAGGGTGCGCAGCACCTCCAGATCGGTGCGCATGGCGGTGAGCGGGGTGCGCAGCTCGTGCGCGGACACCGCGGCGAAGTCGCGCGCGGTCTCCAGGGCCGCGGCGATCTCGGCCTGGGCCCGATCCAGCCGCTCCAGCATGGTGGTCACCGCCTCGCCCAGCTTGTCGGCCTCCTTGACCCCCGAACCGTCCACGGGCAGTGGGGCATTCGGGCCGCCGGTGGGGTCGCGCTGATCGACCGCCTTGGTGAGCCGGACGATCGGCCGCACCGCGCGGCCGCCGAACAGCCAGCCCAGCCCGGCGGCCGCGGCCACCGCCGCCAGGGCCGCGAAGAACACGAACCGCCGCTGCTCAGTGGTGGCGTGCTCGGTCTCCGTGGTCGGAATGCCGAGGGAGACAACGCGTCCCGCGGGCTGGTTCTCGGTCGTGGTCAGCACCCGGTAGGTATTGCCGGCCACCGTCACCGTGTGATTGCCCTCCGACAGAATGGGCAGCTGCACCGAGGTACTGGTCATGGAGCCGTCGGAATTGCGCACGGTGAGTGCCAGCTGATTGGTGGGCCCGAGCACGTCGAGCACGGTCACCGCGAGCTGCGGTTCGATGAGCACGATCCGCGAGGTCAGCGCCAGCTGCTGATCGGCCTGACTGAGATTGTTGCGCTCGATGGCGGTGACGGTCACCCAGCTGAGCACCGCCACGATGATGGTGGCGCCCAGCGCCGCGGCCGCCGCGACCCGGAAGCGCAGCGAGTAGGAGTGGCGACGCCGCCGACGCGGCGCGGAATCGGTTGCGGGCGTCGTCATTTGGGTGCGCGCAGCACGAATCCCACGCCGCGGATGGTGTGCAGCAGGCGCGGGGTGCCGTCGACCTCGAGTTTGCGGCGCAGGTAACCGACGAAGACGTCCACCACATTGGTGTCGGCCGCGAAGTCGTAGCCCCACACCAGTTCCAGCAGCCGTTCCCGGCTCAGCACCACGCCGGCGCTGCGGGCCAGGGTGGACAGCAGCTCGAATTCCCTTTTGGTGAGATCGATCTCGGCGCCGTGCAGCAGCGCCCGATACCCGGCGACATCGACTTCCAAGGGGCCCACGGTGATCCCGCCGGGAATGGCGGAGCCGGGCACGTCGCTGCGCCGGCGCAACAGCGCCTTGATTCGGGCCACCAGTTCGGCCAGCACGAACGGCTTCACCAGATAGTCGTCGGCCCCCGACTCCAGTCCGGCGATCCGGTCGTCCACCGAACTGCGCGCCGACAGCACGCAGATCGGCACCTCGTTGCCCATGGCGCGCAGCGCGGTCACCACCCCCGCGCCGTCCAGCACCGGCATGTTCATATCGAGCACGACCGCATCGGGGGCGGATTCGTTGACACTGCGCAGCGCCGCCGCGCCGTCCCGGGCGATGACCACCCGGAACCCCGACAGCCGGAGCCCGCGCTCGACCGATGCGAGAACATCCTCGTCGTCGTCGACGACCAGGACAGTGGGTACCTCACCGCGTTCGACCACGGGTTCCATTCTGGCAGCCGCTACCTCAGTAGTTGTGGCAGGAGTCGGCGACCTGCTGGATCGAGGCGGCGATTCCACCGGCACGCGGGTCGGACGCGGCCTGGTCGGCGGCGTCCGGGTTGTCCTTCAGGTACTGGTCGAGTTCGGCCTGACGCTGCTCCGGCGACAGCGCGAACTTGGCCCGCAACTCGGACTTGTAGCCAGGGTTCTGGTCCAGGAAGGAGGCCAGGGCCGGGGCCTTGTCGTGCAGGGCGGCATCCACCTGGTCGAAGGAGCAGGTCGAGTTCAGTAGCGGCGCAACCAGATCCGCGGGCGAGGCGGAGGCGGTGGCGGGTGCGAGCGCGAGGGCCACGGCGGCGACCGCGCCGGCCCCGAAGAGCGCACCGACACGGCGATTACGGACGAAGCTCATACATCGACCTTTCTTTTCGACTGGCACCGCGAAAGGGTGGCGCGCGAATCCCGCGATCCGCGCCCGCCCGACGCTAAACCACCCGCATGGGAGGCCGATGAGCGAAGTATGAGAACTCTCTGAGGCTAGCCTGAGACGGCCGAATCCCCGGGCTGAGCGGCCGGATCCACCCCCGCGTCGAGGGCGGCCGGGCCGACCCGGTGGATCGGGGTGGTGGCGACCGCGGCGGCCTCGGCGGCCGCGATGCGCTGTTTGTCCTCCATGAGCGTCACCGCGTCGCGGATCTGCTTCTCCAGCGTGGGCAGCATGGCCGCGTCGTCGATGGTCGGCGGCACCTCGAAGGATTCGCCCGCCGCGATCTGACGCATGGTGCGGCGCAGGATTTTTCCGGAGCGGGTTTTGGGCAGCGCGCTCACCGCGACCACGTCGTAGAGGGTGGCGATGGCCCCGACCCGCTCGCGCACCCGCTCGATCACCTCGGCGCGCAGCCGCTCGGACTCGATGTCGGTGCCGGTCTTGAGCACCACGTACCCGATGGGCCGCTGGCCCTTCAGCTCGTCCGGAATGCCGACCACCGCGGTCTCCGCCACGGCCGGATGCCCGGAGATGGCCGCCTCGATGCCGCCCGCCGAGAGCCGGTGCCCGGCCATATTGATGACGTCGTCACTGCGGCCCAGGACGAACAGGTACCCGTCCTCGTCGAAGAAGCCGGAGTCCCCGGTCAGATAGTGGCCGGGATAGGCGGAGAGATAGGAGCGCTCGTAGCGCGCGTCGTCGCGCCACAGCGTGGTCAGCGTGCCGGGCGGCAGCGGCAGCCCGATGACGATGTTCCCCTCGGTATTGGGCGCGACCGCATTGCCCTCGGAATCCAGCACCCGCAGCCGGTACCCGGGCACCGGCACCGAGGCCGAACCGGGCTTGATCGGAAGCTGCTGCAGCCCGAGCGGATTGGCGCAGATGGGCCAGCCGGTCTCGGTCTGCCACCAGTGGTCCACCACCGGACAGTCGGGCCGCTCCGCGAGCAGGGTCTCCACCGCCCACTCGTAGGTGGCGGGATCGAGTCGCTCGCCGGCGCAGAACAGCGCCCGCAGCCGGGTCAGATCGTGCTGATGCGCCATGGCGGCGTCGGGGTCGGCGCGGCGGATGGCCCGCAGCGCGGTCGGTGCGGTGAACATCACATCCACCTGGTACTCGTCGACCAGCCGCCAGAAGGTCCCGGCGTCCGGGGTCCCGATCGGCTTGCCCTCGTAGAGGATGGTCGTCGCCCCGACCAGCAGCGGCGCGTAGACGATGTAGGAGTGCCCGACCACCCAGCCGATGTCGGAGGTGGTGAGCATGGTCTGTCCGGGGCCGACGTCGTAGATATTGCGCATGGACCAGGCCAGCGCGACCGCGTGACCGCCGTTGTCGCGCACCACGCCCTTGGGCTTTCCGGTGGTTCCGGAGGTGTAGAGGATATAGAGCGGATCGGTCGCGGCGACCGAGACCGGATCGGCGGGTTCGGCCCCGGCCAGCGCTTCGTCCCAGTCCAGCCAGCGGGCGGCGACGGTGTCCGAGGAGGCGGGCAGATGGTCGGTGGCGGCCTGCTCGGCGGGAAAGCGAATGGTGGGGAAGCCGTCCCGCTGCTTGACCAGGACCGTGCGGGGCGCGGTGGTGTCCGCGAGGTCGAGGGCAGCCAGCACGATCGGCGGGTATTCGATGCGGCGACCGGGTTCCAGCCCGCCCGAGGCAGTGATAATGAGCACAGGTTCGGCGTCGTCGATGCGGGCCGCGAGTTCGTGGGCGGCGAATCCGCCGAAGACCACCGAGTGCACCGCGCCGATGCGGGCGCAGGCGAGCATGGCGACCACGGCCTCGGGAATCATCGGCATATATATGACGACACGGTCACCGGTCTTGACGCCCAGTCGGAGCATGGATCCGGCAAATCGGGCGACTTCGTCGAGCAGCTCTCGATAGGTGTAGATCCGCCTGGACCCGGTCATAGCCGAGTCGTATATTAGGGCCGGTTGTTCAGCGCGACCCCCCACCTGACCGCCGGTCGGGCCGTCTGTGGTTGTGATCTCGCGCACATGCCGATCGAGGGCATTGTAGGAGGTGTTGAGGCGAGCGTCGGGAAACCAGCGCGCCGTCGGACGGGCCGCGGTATCGAGAATCTGAGTGGGAGGCACCTCCCAGCTGATGGATTCGGCCGCGTCGCGCCAGAACTCCGAGGGATCGACCAGGCTCAGCTGATACGCCGGTCGGTACTCCTGCTTCGCGTTCAACCCGGTGACTCCCTAGCTCCGCCATGTGTCCTTGAGATGCGCTGAGATGCCCGCCTCGATAGATCCAGCTGATTGTGGCAGACTTCACGCGACGTCCGGGCGGGCGCCGCGACCTTTGATTTTGCCTGCAAACGGCTGGTCAGGGACCGGTGGTTGCCAAGAGGTCACACAAGAAGTTATTGATCCGTTAGAATCGCATGTCACATATTTCGGCCGTCATGGACGCAATTTCTCGGCCAGCCGCAGTTCTCGGCCAGCTGTGCCAGTCGAGCCCAGCGTGCGATCGCGGAGGCTCGCTGATGGCGCGTGGCTGGGGCCAGTTTGGAAAGTGAGTGGGAGATGCGTGACGCCGCTAGGTCCGGCAGCAATAAGCGCTGGGCGCTGAGCAACTGGGACCTGCGATGGAAGGTGACGGCGGTGCTCGCCGTGCCGCTGTTGGTCGCCGTTGTGCTGGGAGCGTCGAGGATCTCGGCGGAATTCGCCGACTCCAGCCGGCTCTCGGCGGCGACCGATCACGTTGGGGTCATCCCGGCGATCACCGGTCTCAGTGCCGATGCGGCGCAGGTCGCCAGTGGTCAGATGATCATGCTGGGCCCGACCCAGTCGCTGACCTCCGATCCGGAACTCGCGCAGTTGGACACCGCCATCGCGTTCGCCGAGAAGGCCGCCCAGCGGTTGAGCGATATGCCCAGTGCTCGTTCGGCGCTGGACGAGATGATCGTGGGCGCCAAGGCGATCCGGGCTCAGGGCCTGGCGCCGTCGAAGTCGATTCCCGACACCGTCACCCAGGTCGAGCGGATTCGTGGCGACAGCGTGCGCACGGTGGAGAACATCGTGTCCAGCGTCGCCGACAAGAACGTGGACCAGTCCAAGCTGCGCCTGGTCGACTCGCTCAACACCCGTTGGATGCTGTTCAACGAGGTCGCGGGTATGGCCGAGGCGCTACGCAACAACCCGAAGGATGGCCTCAAGGACATCCAGATCGGCGTCAACACCGAGCGGCAGATGCTGGCCGTGCTCGCGCACCGCTTCTCGGACGGCGACGCCACCATCGCGGAGCTCGATCGGCAGGCCGACACCCGTGTGCAGCTGGTCAACGGCCCGCAGGCGCTGGCCGGGCAGCTGCCCGTCGCCGAGCTGAAGGACTCGCTGGTCGCCAGCATCAACGGCTATCAGTCCATCGCGACCGCGGCCACCAAGGACATCGTGTCCCGGGTGGACGATCTGGCGGCGGCGGCCCGTTCGGGCGCCATCCGCTACTCGATCATCGTGATCGCCACCATCCTCGGCGCCCTGGCGCTGGCCGTGCTGATCGCGCGCGCGATGATCGTCCCGCTGCGCCGTCTGCGCCTGGCCGCCCTGCGCGTCGCCGAATACGACCTCGGCCAGGAAGTCTCGTCGCTGCGTGACGGTGCCGACCCGGATGACGTTCCGCTGGAACCGATGCCGGTGCACACCGACGAGGAGATCGGCCAGCTGGCCCGCGCGGTCGACGACATCCACGGTCAGGCGCTGCGTCTGGCCGCCGATCAGGCCGCCATGCGTACCCAGGTCAACGACATGTTCGAGACCCTGGCCCGCCGCTCCAAGTCTCTTGTCGACCATCAGCTCTCGCTCATCGAGGCGATGGAGTACGACGAGAAGGACCCGCGCCTGCTCGAGAACCTCTTCCGTCTCGACCACCTCGCCGCCCGCATGCGGCGAAACGGCGACAACCTGCTGATTCTGGCCGGCACCAAGCAGCGCCGGACCAAGTCCGCGCCCGTCGAGATCGCGGACGTGCTGCGTGCCGCCATCTCCGAGGTCGAGGACTACGAACGCGTCAAGCTGGGCGCCACCCCGCGTGGTTCGCTGGTCGAGCCCGCCGCGTCCGACCTCGCGCACCTGTTCGCCGAGCTCCTGGACAACGCGCTGCGCGCCTCTCCGCCGGAGACCGACGTCAAGTTCACCTTCGCGCAGGCGCACGATCAGGGTCTGCTGATCGAGGTCGCCGACCGCGGTATCGGTATGCCCCCGGCCGAGATGGCCGAGATCAACCGGCGACTGGAGGCCGTGGCCGAGGTCGGTCCGGACACCGCCCGCCACATGGGTCTGTTCGTGGTCGGCCGTCTGGCCGAGCGTCACGGCCTGACCGTGCGGCTGCGCCCGACCTTCGACATCGCCCGGGATCCGGGTGTGACGGTCACCGTGCACGTGCCCAAGCCGCTGATCGTCTCGGCGGGCGGGCCGATCTCGGTGCCGCCGCAGCAGGGGCAGCAGCCGCCGTCGGCTCCCGCGCCGTCCGCGCCGCAGGGTGCGGGCAACCAGGCCGGTGCGCCGTCCTCCATGCAGATGCGCGCGGTCACCCGCACGGCGACCGGCAATGTGATGGTCACCGTGGACCCGGGTGTGAGCGGGCCGATTCCGGCTCCGCCGGGTTCCACACCGGGCGCCGCCCCGGCCGGTCCCGCGCCGGCCGCGGCCAGCGCCTCGACCGGACTGCCGACGCGGCAGCCGGGCGCCCAGGTGCCGGGCGGTCTGCCGACTCGTCAGCCCGGGGTGAACGGGCCCACCGTCAAGCACACGATCGCGCCCCCCGGCGGGTCGAGGCCCGCCGGCCTACCGCAGCGTGATCCGGGTGCGCACGGTCCGTCCGCGCCGTCGGCCCAGCCGGGAGCCAATCTGCCGCAGCGCGGCCAGACCGGCGAAACCCCGTCGCAGCCGCGCGGTGGTCTCGCGGCCAACATGCTCAAGCGTCAGGGTGCTCCGGGCGGCATGCCGCCGCGACCGGGTGAGCCGGGGGCCGCGCCGCGTGGTCCCGGCCAGGGCGGTCTGCCGCAGCCGGGTCAGTCCGGCGCGATGCCGCAGCGCAATCCCTCCGTCGGCCTGCCGCAGCGGGATTCGGCGCCGGGCGGGGCTCCGGCCGGGCCGGGTGGTCTGCCGCAGCGTCAGCCGGGCACCAATGGTGCACCGGGTCGCGAGGCCGGCCTCGGCCAGCCGCCGCGTCCCGCGCCGGGCCAAGCGCTGGGAGGTGGAGCGACGCAGCGCGACGCGGGCAGCAATGGTGCGCCGCAGCGTGATTCGGGTCCGACCCGTCGTGATCCCGCCGCGGGTGGTCTGCCGCAGCGTGATTCCGCTGCCGGTGGTCTGCCGCAGCGTGACTCGGCCGCCGGTGGTCTGCCGCCGCGCGATTCGGCCGCGGGTGGTCTGCCGCGCCGGGAGCCGGGCGCCAATGGCGCTCCGCCGCAGCGTGGTCCGGTGCTCCGGGCCAGGGGTCTGCCGCAGCGTGGTGCCGCGCCGCAGCGGGACGGGGCCAATGGCCTCGCCGCCGGTCAGGATGCGGACGCCCCGGGTCTGCCGAAGCGCGACGGCCTAGCGCCGCGCGACGGTGGCCTGCCCCAGCGCGGCGCGGCGGCCGGTGGTCTG
>NZ_BAGC01000005.1 GCF_000308655.1 Nocardia niigatensis NBRC 100131
CCGCCGTCTGCGCCTCGCCGCTGCTGCTCCTGCTGATTCCGCCGCCCGCGCCCGAAGCGCCGTCGGTGCCGCTGGAGATCCCGCAGCCGCCGGCCGCGCCGCGGGCGCCCGTCATGGTCGTCCCGGCAGCCGTGCCCGCACCAGCCCCGGAGGTCGCGCCCGCCGCGCCCCCGCCTCCGCCGCCACCCGCGCCGGCCCCCGCTCCCATACTGGCCCAGCCGAATCCGGATGTGAAGCCGACCTCGAACAACACCCCGCTGCCGCCGTGGAAGCCACTGTCGGTGATCGGCGGGCTGATCGCCATGGCGCTGGCGGGCACCGGCTCGGGCGCGGTCAGCTTCCAGAGCGCGTCCGCGGCCCAGGCGCGCGTCGACGCCGCCCGCGCGGCTTTCTTCGGACCGAGGGTATGAGAGGACCGCGATGACCGGGAGCAAGGCGCATAGCATCGGGTCCTACCGCCGGGTGGCCGCCGCGGTGGACGCGGTGTGCGCGGTAGCGGCCGATTTCGACGCCACCGATCTGGAGGAGGTGGTGCTCGCCATCTCGGCGGAGCGCCGCCGCCCCATCGAGATCGCCAGTGCCCAACTGGGTCCGGGCGTGTGCGGCCAGCGCCGCAGCTATCCGGACCGGGACGTGATCGTGCTGGCGCAGGCGCTGCCCAGTCGCGAGCACACCCTCGCGCACGAGCTGGGGCATATCGTCTTCGACCATCCGGGCGAGGCGGCGACCGAGGTGGTACTGGAGGCCAGCGACGATCTCATCGCCTACATGCTCAGCCAGCGCGCGCATCAGAAGGCCGTCGATCTGGGCGACGACGAGCAATGCGAGTGGGAGGCGGAGACTTTCGCGAGCATGCTCATGACCCGGCTGCGGGTCTTCAACAGCCGGGGCGCGGGCGTCTCGGTCCTTCGATTCGACGAGGCGCTGGGATGACCGGGGCAGGCCCCGGAGGCGTCGCTCCTCCTCCCCGCGCTTGCTCGCGTAACCACGTGGGGGCTCTCGGTTGTCCCCGAAAGGATGCAGCATGACCTTCTGGGTGGTGGCCATGCTGGTGTGGATGGCTTCGGGTGCACGGGTCGGGCGCGTGCTGGTGAAACCGGCGACGACCGCGCGGGTCGCGATCGTGATCGCGGTCGCCGCGGTGGCGCTGGCGGTGACCGTCGGCGTGCCGGAAATCGGTCTGGCCGTTGACCATCTGGTTCCCGGCGGGGTGCACGGCCAGTGGCTGGGAGACCGGGTGGTGACCGCGGCGTGGATCATGTTCGCCACCGCCACCTCGGTGGTGGCGGCCGCGGCGTGGCCGGTGGTGTCGCGCCGCAATCTGCGGCAGATCGGCATGATGATCTACGCCGGGGGCGCGATCGCCATGATCCTGACGCTGGCCTGGTCGATCACCTTCGGCTGGGCGATCGTGCTGCTGGAGTGTGTGTTCATCGTGATCACCGGTGTGCGCAACCTGGATTGGACCACCCTGGGCCGCGGCATCGCGCTCTACACCACCGGTACCGCGGTGGTCGGCGCGCTGGCGGCGATGTCCATGCGCAGAGCGATGAGCGACGAGCCGATGCCGAATCCGGGTGACGAGGGCTGGTTCTGGCCGATGTGGCAGCTCGCGGCCATGCTGATCGCGATCGGCGCGGTGTGGATCGTGATCGAGCTGTGGTGGCGAGCGCGGGTGCTGCTCAAACAGATTCGCACCCTGCACCGGGTCCTGATCTCACGGTTCCCGGAGGTGGTGGCGCACGAGCAGACCGGTTCGGGCACCCAGCTCAAGGCATCCGATCAGGTCGCGCAGATCATGGACGCGCTCTACCTGCAGTCCGGTGGCGGGGTGGAGCTGGCCGCTGCGGGTGCGCCGCCGGTCTCGGTGGCCGAGCGCGCGCAGCGGGTGGCCGAGTGGGCGCGGAATCCGTTCGGGGAGTTCATGATCGACGGCCGCTGGATCTCGCCGCCGGCGGGGGTCAGTCCGCGTGGCTGGGTACAGGCCATCGCTCGCGCCTACGACGCGACGGCCGCGTCGCCGAGCGCGATCCGGGGTTCCGCGCGACGGTAGTCATTACTCTTCCATTACTATTCGAGAGCGCGGCGCATTACCCGTCGGCAGGCTCCTGAGTTGATCACGCGGAGATCACCGACCCAATTGCGATCTTGTCGCAAATGCGCAAGTCCCGCACTGCGCGTGATTGCCAAGGGCGTGGCATTCCGGCGGGCCCTGCACGATGAGACTTCGTATCCGAGGTTTCGTCTCATCGAACCCGTCGTGCGTAGTACGGGACTTTGCTTGTCAGTCGATGTTGTCACTCTTGCTTGTCGCGCTAGGTGCTTTGAGGCGAAACGCGCACCTCGCACAAAACGACATAGTGCACAAAACAACTCATTAGACGGGCCGGCTGCACCCGGTCGGCGTAATGCCAGGTTTGTGCACAGTGCACCAGCGCAGGGGTCTACGCCACATGGCCTCAGCGGGCTGAGACCGGTGCAACATCCATCGCTCGAACCGAATGGTCCGACAGGACACCGGCACTGCCCTGCAAGCAGTGCCGGTGACCCGCCTATGTCGAGTCCGGAGCGGGCCCTGTAACAAACCAACACAGTGCGGCCTCCGAGCCAGCCGCACTGTGTTGCTCTGTGGCAGGGCCTATTCCGTGCCGTCCGGAGGAATTTCGGGCAGCCCTTCGCTGGCCCGCAACTTCTCCGCCATAGAGGTGAGGAGGTTCTGAGATTCTTCGGAGAGGTCGAACGCCCTACTCGACAGACGACGAAGTCCGTAGCCCTGCAGCTGGGACAGCAGCTCGAGATCGTGATCGATCTTCGCCGCATAGATGTCGTTGAAGAAGTAGTCCGGCTTGACCTTGAAGAACTTTGCCAACGCTGCCACCGTCTCATCCGACGGGTTCGTGCGCTGTCCCGACCGCAACTGCGACAGATACGGTTTCGAGATCGGATGGCCGGAGGCCGTCAAGGCAGCCGCCACCTCTGCGTTCGTGTGCGGCTTACGCCCCGGGGGATGCACGGTTTCGAACAGCTTGTTCAGCCGCGCCGCGAAATCAGCCATTGTGAGCCGCCCAATTCCCTTCGCTGTACTAACAGTCGTTATCTCGGATACGTATCATTGATATTAGCGGCTCAGTAACTGAAAACCTACGCCTGATTCGCGATTTCCTTGAAGCTTCTAGGCGGTGATCCGCTTCACCCCGTGTGGCTTGGGCGTTTGCGGGCTCGCCCCACGGCTCTTGCCGAGGGCTTAAGAGCCCCGGTTCTGGCCCGTCGCGAGGGTCTTCCTGGACGGGCCTCGGGTAGCCAGAAGATAGCTGACATCTCATCCTCTCGTCTGTACCGGTGATTGTGTGGCGTACGCCACGTTTCACGGCCGGACGGATGAACGTTCAACCTGGCCGAAAATCATTGAGGGACTAGATCCGTTCGATGATCGTGCCCGTCGCGAGGGCGCCGCCGCAGCACATCAGGACCATGGCGGTGCTCTTGTCCGAGCGCTCCAACTCGTGCAAAGCCGTTGTGATCAAGCGGGATCCGGTGCTGCCGACCGGATGGCCGAGCGCGATCGCGCCGCCATTGACATTCACTCGATCGAAATCCGGCTTGTGCACCGAGGCCCACGACAGCACCACGGACGCGAAAGCCTCGTTGATCTCGAACAAGTCGATGTCGGAGATGCTCATACCGCTGCGCTCGAGCAGTCGCTCGCAGGCCTGAACGGGACCGTCCAGATGGAATTCGGGCTCGCCACCCACCAGGCACTGCGCCACGATGCGGGCGCGCGGGCGCAATCCCTCACGCTGCGCGGCCTTTTCGTCCATCAGGAGCACCGCGGCCGCGCCATCGGAGATCTGCGAGGAGGTGCCGGCGGTGTGAATTCCGCCCTCCACCACCGGCTTCAGCTTCGCCAGGCCCTCGCGGGTGGTCTCGCGCAGACCCTGATCGCGGCTGATGTCGGCGAACTCGCCGGTGAGGTTGCCCTCCTTGTCGACCTGCGGCGCGTTCTTGATGGTGAGCACCTCGCGGTCGAAGCGGCCCTCGGCCCACGCCTGCGCGGCCAGTCGCTGCGAGCGCACGCCCAGCTCCTCGACATCGTCGCGAGTGATGCCGCGCCGCTTGGCGATTCGCTCGGCGGCCTCGAACTGGTTGGGCATGTCGATGTCCCAGGACGCGGGCCGGCGCGGGCCGGCGTGCGTTCCGACGTTGGCGCCCAACGGAACATGGCTCATGGACTCGATGCCGCAGGCCATGCCGACCTCGATGGCGCCGGTGGAGATGAGCCCGGCAACCAGGCCCGCGGCCTGCTGCGCGGAACCACACTGGTTGTCGATGGTGACCGCACCGGTCTGCCACGGCAGCCCGGCGTGCAGCCAGGCGGTGCGGGTGACGTTGTTGCCCTGTTCGCCGACCTGCATGACGCAGCCGCCGACGACCTGTTCGACCAGCGCCGGATTCAGTTCCGCGCGCTCGAGCACGCCCTGCTGTGCCGCACCGAGCAGCTCGGCGGCGTGCAGGCCGGCCAGCCAGCCATTGCGCTTGCCGATCGGCGTGCGAGCGGCCTCGACGATGACGGGAGTACCCATATCTTTCCTTCCGGATTAGAACTGCAACGAGTTCGCAACCAGTAACGTAAGCCTGTTCCGGACTAATACCTAGTCCCTTCTCTTGTTTTACCTCCTGTGCTTCAATAGCGGTAGAACGTGTTTCAGTTGGTCAAAGGAGACTGCTGGTGGTTGACACTGCAGCCCGGCCCGATGTGCCGGATGGATTCGATGTCACCGACCCGGAAATGTGGGCGCACCGGGTCCCGGTCGAAGAACTCGCCGAACTGCGCCGCAGCGCCCCCATCTGGTGGAACCCGAAGTCACCGGAGGTCGGCGGCTTCACCGACGACGGCTTCTGGGTGCTCAGCAAGCATGCCGACGTCAAGACCGTCTCGCGCCGCGACGACGTGTTCTCCACCTATGAGAACACCGCGATCCCGCGGTTCCAGGACGACATCACGCGCGAGCAGATCGATCTGCAGCGCTTCGTCCTGCTGAACAAGGACGCCCCGGAGCACACCAAGCTCCGCAAGATCATCTCCAAGGGCTTCACCCCGCGCGTCATCAACGGCCTGCGCGCCGAGCTGACCGCCCGGGCCGAGGCCATCGTGAAGGCCGCCGCCGCGGCCGGCACCGGCGACTTCGTGGAGCAGGTGGCGGCCGAGTTGCCGCTGCAGGCCATTGCCGAACTGATCGGCGTGCCGCAGGAAGACCGCATGAAGCTGTTCAAGTGGTCCAACGACATGACCAGCTACGACGATCCGGACAGCGACGCCGATCCGGTGGTCGCCTCCACCGAGATCCTCGGCTACTCGTACCAGATGGCCGAGGCCCGCCGGGCCTGCCCGGCCGACGACATCGTCACCCAGCTCATCAATGCCGACATGGACGGCGAGGCGCTGCTGCCCGAGGAATTCGGCTTCTTCGTCATGATGCTGGCCGTCGCGGGCAATGAGACCACCCGCAACGCCACCACGCACGGCATGATCGCCTTCATGGAGAACCCGGACCAGTGGGAGCTCTTCAAGAAGGAGCGGCCCAAGACCGCCGCCGACGAGATCATCCGCTGGGCCACCCCGGTCAGCTCCTTCCAGCGCACGGCGCTCGAGGACGTGGAAGTCGGCGGCGTGCAGATCAAGAAGGGGCAGCGGGTCGTGCTGTCCTACCGCTCGGCCAACTTCGACGAGGAGGTGTTCGAGGATCCGTACACCTTCAACATCCTGCGTGATCCGAACCCGCACCTGTCCTTCGGCGGCACCGGCGCGCACTTCTGCATCGGCGCGAACCTGGCCCGGCTCGAAATCGAGATCATCTTCAATGCCATCGCCGACCACATGCCCGACATCTCCAAGCTCGGGGATCCGCGACGGCTGCAATCCGGCTGGCTCAACGGCATCAAGGAATTCCAGGTCGACTACAAGACCTGCCCCGTGAAGCACTGAGCCACAGATGATTTGATCCGCCCCGTCCTTCCCTCTCACTCCTCGGGGCGGAGAGAAGAGAAGCGGGCGACTGGATAATCCAGTCGCCCGCTTCGTCTTTCAGTTCTTGCCCGACCGCCACTGGTGTCCCGCCTGCGACGCAGACGGGACACCAGTGTTTCAGCGAGGCTTCAGAGTCGACATCGCACGCTCGGTCTCCCAGAAGGCGCGCAGGGCCAGGATCTTCCCGTCCTCGTCCACCTTGTAGGTGAAAACGCCTTCCGCGTCGACGATGTGGCCGCCCATGGTGGTGCGGATGCGCCCGGTGTAGGCCACCTCGCGCCCGCAGGCGAAGGAGTCGTCGAAGAGGAACTCGATCGACTCGGTGCCGGCAATCGCCTTGTCCCAGAAGGCCGCGATGGCCTCGGCGCCACGGTGCCCGACGCCCTCGGGGTCGAAGAAGGACGGCCCGATGGGGTCCTCCACGATCCCGTCGGCGGCGAACAGCGCCACCCAGGCGTCCTTGTTCTTGGCGCGGACCGCGGCCTGCGACGCCGCGCCCGCCACCCGGGCCGGATGTTCGGTCGTGGTGGTCACGGCTGCTCGCTCCCGACGACCCACATCGAGAAGTACTGCGAGCCACCGCCGTACGCGTGGCCGTAGGCCTTGCGGGCGTTCTCCACCTGGTAGTCGCCGGCTCGGCCCATGACCTGCTTGGCGGCCTCGGCGAAGCGGATCATGCCGGAGGCGCCGATCGGGTTGGAGGAGAGCACGCCGCCCGACGGGTTGACCGGCAGCTTTCCTCCGATGGCGGTCTCGCCGGCGTCGGTGAGCTTCCAGCCCTCGCCCTCGGGCATGAAGCCCAGGTTCTCCAGCCACATGGGCTCGAACCACGAGAAGGGGACGTAGATCTCGGCCGCGTCGATCTCCTCGAGCGGGTTGGTGATCCCGGCCTGCTTCCACAGCGCCTTGGCGGCTTCCTGACCGGCCTGGGGATTCACCTGGTCGCGGCCGGCGTAGGCGAGCGGCTCGGTGCGCATGGCGGTGCCGTGCACCCACGCCACCTTCTTGCCCTGCGCCTCCACGGCCTTGCCGGACGCCTCGTCGCCGATCACGATGGCGCAGGCGCCGTCCGAGGACGGGCAGGTCTCATCGAAACGGATAGGGTCCCAAAGCATTTGGGACGCCATCACCGATTCCAGGGTGATGTCGGGCTGGTGCAGGTGCGCGAACGGATTGCGCGCGCCGTTGCGGCGGTCCTTCACCGCGACCATGGCGCCCACGTGCAGCGGCGCGTTGGAGCGGCGGATATAGGCGCGCACGTGCGGGGCGAAGTAGCCGCCCGCGCCCGCGCCGACCGGCATGGTGAACGGCACCGGATTCGACAGCGCCCACATGGCGTTGGACTCCGACTGCTTCTCCCAGGCGATGGCCAGCACCTTGCCGTACACACCGGCCTGCACCTGGTTGGCCGCCACGATGGCGGTCGAGCCGCCGACCGAACCGGCGGTGTGCACCCGGAGCAGCGGTTTTCCGGTGGCGCCCAGGGCATCCGCGAGGAACAGCTCCGGCATCATGGAGCCCTCGAAGAAGTCGGGGGCCTTGCCGACCACCACGGCGTCGATATCGGCCATGGTCAGGCCGGAGTCCACCAGGGCGCGGTCGATGGCCTCGCGGACCATGCCCGCCATGGATACATCCGACCGTTTGGTCACGTGATGGGTCTGTCCGGTGCCGAGCACCGCGGCGGGGAGTGTCATCGTGCCTCCATGGTGGCAACCAGGTTCTGCTGCAGCGCGGGGCCAGAACTGGCATGTGCCAGTGCGCGATTCGCGGTGCCGTTGATGATTTCGGTGGCGGCGAAGCCGATGCGCTCGAGGCCCGCGGCGAACATCGGATTGCCCGACAGCGGACCGCCGGACGGATTGATCCGGGTGCCGCCGTTCAGGCCGATGGCCTGCTTCAGGATCAGTTCCTCGTGGCTGAACTGCGCGTGCAGCTCGGCGACATCGAAGCCGGTCGCGTCACCGCCGGTGACGGCGTCGGCCGCCTTCTTGGCCGAGGCCGAGACCGTCAGGTCGCGCGCGCCCAGCACCGGGGTGTCGATGTAGTGGGCCATGCCGGTCAGCCAGGCCGGACGCTCGCACAGCTCGCGGGCGCGATCGCCCACGGCCAGCACGATGGCGGCCGCGCCGTCGGTGATGGGGGCGATGTCATGGGCGCGGAACGGATCGGCGACCTTCGGTGCGGCCAAAAGCTTTTCGGCATCCGCGCCGGTGCTGCGAGCGGCCACCGCGGCCATCTCGGCCTCGGTCCAGCGGCCCGCGTCCAGGCCCGCGCGGGCCTGCAGCCCAGCGATGGACACCGAGTCCGGCCACAGCGGCGCGACCAGGTACGGGTCGGTCTGCAGGGTGAGGATCTGCCGCAGGGTGCCGGCCGAGGACTTGCCGAAGCCGTACACCAGCGCCGTCTCCGCCTGCCCGGAGCGCAGTTTCACCCACGCCTCGTACAGCGCCCACGCCGCGTCCATCTCCACGTGCGACTCGTTGATCGGCGGCACCGCGCCGATGGAGTCGATGGCCGAGATGAACGAGAAGGCGCGTCCGGCAAGGTAATCCGAGGAACCGGAGCACCAGAAGCCGATATCGGAGACCCCGATGCCGAGCTTGCCGTAGAGCTCCTGGAAGCAGGGCGCGAGCATCTCGACGCCATTGGTGGTGCCGAAGGTCTCCGGCACGTGCGGCGCGTGCGCGAAGCCCACCACCGCGATGTCGGTTGCTGTGTTACTCAAGGTATTTCAGCGCCTCTCTAGAGATGGTGCGCGAAGCTGTCGTAGTCGGCATCCGGTTCGCCGGTCGGCCGGAAGTGGTCGATATTGGCCATGGACAGGCCCCACTCCTCGCGCGGCTTCCACACCGCCTCGACCCGCATGCCCATCCGGACCTCGCTCGCCTCGACGCCGAGCACCAGGTGCAGGAAGGGGATGTCGGCGCCGTCGAGCAGCACGTAGGCCGCCACGTACGGGGGCTTGAGACGCTGGCCCATGAAGGGCACGTTCACGATGCAGAAGGTGGTCACGATGCCCTTGTCGGACACCTCGACATAGTCGTCGGTCGGCGAGCCGTCGCGCGGGTCGGCGCCACGCGGCGGGAAATACACCTTGCCGTCCATCCGCGCACGGGCGCCGAGCAGGCGGCCCTCCATGAGCGCCTTCAGGAAGACGGCTTCCTGCGGGGCGGCGGTGTGCTTGATGGAGAAGTCGATCGGGGTCACGATGCCGGTCACCGGTTCGGCTTCGCTCGTGGCATCGGCCGGGGCGGCAGAGGTCTCGCCCGGTTCGAAGGCCGCGATGTCGTGGATGTCGCCGGTGCGCTCGGCGGCCCAGCGCGCCCGCACCCGCAGGCCGGTGCTGATGTCGGCCGGTGAGGCCACATCCACCGCGTGCAGAATGGCGGTGTCCGCGCCGTCCAGCTTGATGAGGGCATAGGCGAAGGGCCGGTCGAAGGGCTGACCGGGCAGCGGATCGGCCACCCAGGACCAGGTCTGGACGGTGCCGACGTCGGACACGTCGACGAACTCCGACAGCGCCTCGCCGGTGGCCGGATCGAATTCCGCGGGCGGCACGATCACGCGCCCATCGGAACCCCGCACCCCGACGACCTTGCCGGATCGCAGTTCCGTGAGGAAGCGACCGATGATCGGACCGGTGGAGCGGGTGTAGTCGAATTTCATCCGCAGCGGTGCGGACAGTATTTCGGTGTTCCCCAGAGTCACGAGATCGAGTAGAACAGGTTCTAGTGACGGTGGCAAGAGTACGGGCTGCGGCCCTGACGACCAGCCCCGGATGTTCTAGGAAGGACATGGAAATGCGCTTCGGGTTGCAATTGGGATATTGGGGCGCGCAGCCGCCCGCGAATCACCGGGAACTGGTGCTGGCCGCGGAGGAGAACGGCTTCGACGCCGTCTTCAGCGCCGAGTCCTGGGGATCGGACGCCTTCACACCACTGGCGTGGTACGGCTCCGACACCAGCCGGGTCCGGCTGGGCACCTCCGTCGTGCAGATGTCGGCGCGCACGCCCACGGCCACCGCCATGGCCGCGCTGACCCTCGACCACCTCAGCGGCGGCCGGCACATCCTCGGCCTCGGGGTCTCCGGCCCGCAGGTCGTGGAGGGCTGGTACGGGCAGCCGTTCGCCAAGCCGCTCGCGCGCACCCGCGAGTACGTCTCGATCGTCCGGCAGGTGCTGGCCCGCGAGGGCAAGGTGACCAATGCCGGCCCGCACTACCCGCTGCCCTACTCCGGGCCCGGCGCCACCGGATTCGGCAAGCCGCTCAAGGCGATCACCCATCCGCTGCGCTCGGACCTGCCGATCTGGCTCGGCGCGGAAGGCCCCAAGAACGTCGCGCTGACCGCCGAGATCGCGGACGGCTGGCTGGCCATCTACTACACGCCGCGGCTGGCCGACATGTACAACGAGTGGCTCGACGAGGGCTTCTCGCGCCCGGGCGCGCGGCGCTCGCGCGAGGACTTCGAGATCGCCGCCACCGCGCAGGTGATCCTGACCGACGACGTCAAGGCCGAACTGGATCGGCTGCGCCCGTTCATGGCGCTCTACATCGGCGGCATGGGCGCGGAGGAGCTCAACTTCCACGCCGAGGTGTACCGGCGCATGGGCTACGGCGAGCAGGTCGACGAGATCACCCGGCTGTTCCGCACCGGCCGCAAGGACGAGGCCGCGGCGGTGGTGCCCGACGAGATGATCCTGGACACCACCATCATCGGCAACGAGGCGCAGGTGCGTGAGCAGCTGAAGGTGTGGGAGCAGGCCGGAGTCACCATGATGCTCGTCGGCGTCCGCGACGTGGCGCAGTTCGAGGCGCTGCGCCCGATCATCGAGTCGTAGGGGGACCGGCTGGGCAGGGCGCGCCCCATCGGGTGGGTCGCGCCCTTTCGCGGCTGTTCCCAATCCGCGTAAGTCGCCGTAGGGTGTGACAGGGGGCACATCCGGTCACTGGAACAAAGCCGAATCTGTGGCTTGTCACACACAAGAACACGTTCTATTTTGAACCAGTGAGCTACAACATTGCGGACCTTGTCGAGCACACCATCGACCTCATGCCGGAACGTGTCGCGCTGGTTGATGACACTCGTTCGGTGACCTATGCCGAATTGGAGGACCGGGCCAACCGGCTGGCGCACTACCTGCAGGATCAGGGTGTGCAGCCGGGGGACAAGGTCGGCGTGTACTCGCGCAACACCATCGAGGCCGTCGAGGCCATGGTCGCCATCTTCAAGGCGCGGGCAGTCATGATCAACGTGAACTACCGCTACGTCGAGAACGAGTTGCAATACATCTTCGAGAACTCGGATATGGTCGCGCTCATTCACGAGCGGCGGTACAGCGACAAGGTGGCCAATGTGCTGCCGAACGTGCCGAAGATCAGGGCCGTCATCACCGTCGAGGACGGCACCGATCTGCCGCTGCCCCCGGCCGCCGTGGAATACGAAGCGGCACTGGCAGGCTCGCGCGGCGAGCGTGACTTCGGCGAGCGCTCCTCCGACGACATCATGATGATCTACACCGGCGGCACCACCGGCATGCCCAAGGGCGTCATGTGGCGGCAGGAGGACTGGTGGCGCGTCCTCGGCGGTGGCATCAACTTCTACACCGGTGAGTTCATCCAGGACGAGTGGGAGCAGTCCAAGGGCGGTGCCAGCGGCAACTCGCCGATGGTGCGCTACCCGATCCCGCCGCTGATCCACGGTGGCGCGTTCACCGCGACCCTGCACAGCCTGTTCGACGGCGGCAAGGCCGTCATGCTGCCCGAGTTCTCCGGACACGGTGTGTGGCAGGCGATTCAGCGCCACGGGGTCAACATGATCTTCATTACCGGCGACGCCATGGCCCGTCCGATGCTGGACGCGGTGGCCCAGGGCCACCCGGAAACCGGTGAGCCGTACGAGTATTCGACCCTGTGGGTGCTGGCCAGCAGCGCGGCGCTGTTCTCGCCCGCGCTCAAGGACGACTTCATCGAGCGGTTCCCGAACGCGCTCATCACCGACTCCATCGGCTCCTCGGAGACCGGCTTCGGCGGTCTGGCCGTGGCGGCCAAGGGCGCCACGCACACCGGCGGCCCGCGCGTGAAGATCGACGGCTCCACCAAGGTGATCGACGAGGAGGGCAACGAGGTCGAGCCCGGCTCCGGTCAGGTCGGCATGCTGGCGCGGACCGGCAACATCCCGCTCGGCTACTACAACGACCCGGTCAAGACCGCCGAAACCTTCAAGGTGTTCAACGGCGTTCGCTACTCCATCCCCGGCGACTACGCCCGGGTGGAGGAGGACGGCACCGTCACCATGCTGGGCCGCGGCTCGGTGTCGATCAACTCCGGTGGCGAGAAGATCTACCCCGAAGAGGTCGAGGGCGCGCTCAAGGCGCACCCGGAGATCTTCGACGCGCTCGTGGTCGGCGTGCCGGACGAGCGCTGGGGCCAGCGCGTGGTCGCGGTCGTCCAGTGCCGCGGTGGGGCCCGCCCGACGCTGGAAGAGCTGCGCCCGACCCTGGTCAAGGAGATCTCCTCCTACAAGATGCCGCGCAGCCTGTGGTTCGTGGACGAGATCAAGCGCTCGCCCGCGGGCAAGCCGGACTACAAGTGGGCCAAGGCGCAGACCGAGGCCCGCGAGGCCGACGACCACGCCCAGGCCTCCAGCGCCAAGTAAGCGGCTCGGCTCTTCGAGGCTCCCGGTGCCCGCCTGCGATCGCAGGCGGGCACCAACCTTTTCGCGGCTGTTTCTTGTCGGTGGCCTGTGCGACGCTGTCTGCCATGAGCGAGAAGGTGGGCGGCACCGTTTCGGACGAGGTACTCCGGTCTTTCGAGGGGCATCGGCGGGAGCTGTGCGCCTACGCGTATCGAATGCTCGGGTCCTCCTTCGAAGCCGAGGACGCCGTGCAGGAGACCTTCACGCGGGCATGGAAGTCCTACGACTCGTTCGAGGGCCGGTCCAGCCTGCGGTCCTGGCTGTACAAGATCGCCACCAATGTCTGTCTGGACATGCTGGATGGTCCGCAGCGCCGGGCCAGGCCGATGGATCTCAACGGTCCCTCGACGCCCGATTCGCAGCTGCCCGCGCCGGAGCCGGATTACGTATGGGTGGAACCGATTCCGAACGCGCTCGCCTTCGGCGCCGACCCCGCCGAGGCGGCCAGCGCCAAGGACACGCTGCGCCTGGCCTTCGTGGCGGCGGTGCAGCATTTGCCGGCCAGCCAGCGCGCCATCCTGATCATGCGCGAGGTACTGCGCTTCTCGGCGGGCGAGACCGCCGACATGCTCAATGTCTCCCCGGCCTCGGTGAACAGCGCCCTGCAGCGCGCCCGCGCCACCATGTCGAAGGTGCAGGCGACGGCCACCGTGTCGGACCCCTTCGATGAGAACAATGCGCAGCAGCGCAAACTCGTCGACGATTTCGTCAAGGCCTTCGAGGCCTATGACATGGACGCCCTCACCGATCTGCTGAAAGCCGATGTGGCCCTGTCCATGCCGCCGTTCTCGCTGTGGATCTCCGGCCCCGAGAACGTGGCCGCGTTCATGCTGGGCACCGGCCATGCCTGCCGCGACTCCCGCATGGTCCCGTTGGCCGGCGCCAACGGGCTACCCGCCTTCGGCCACTACAAGCCGGGTGATGAGCCCGG
Source organism: Nocardia niigatensis NBRC 100131 (assembly GCF_000308655.1). Taxonomy (GTDB): domain Bacteria; phylum Actinomycetota; class Actinomycetes; order Mycobacteriales; family Mycobacteriaceae; genus Nocardia; species Nocardia niigatensis. Next base: position 13,654 of record NZ_BAGC01000005.1, read on the forward strand.
CCGCTGGATCCCGTGGTCCATCACCACCCTCGAGCTGGACGGTGACCGCATCTCCGGTCTCACCTTCTTCCTCGACACCGAGAAGCTCTTCCCGCTGTTCGGCCTGCCCATGGAGCTGGGCTCGAACTAGGGCGGGCTCGTCACCGTCTGTCGCCGTACCCCATTGGTGTTCCGCGGGCCGGTCGACCTCCGTCCATACCTCATATGACGGTGGACTCCGGCCCGCGGACCGGCTTGGCGCGCAACCTCCGTCGAAGGACGGAGGACATCGGTGGCCGTCGCTGATCGCCGTTGATCGGAGGCTCCGCACGAACTAGCCGGTTCCTCTACCCTCACGGTCGGCGCCGCTACCGGTCAAGATCGGCGACTCACCCGTTTTGTGTGACACCCAGGTTGGGCGGCAACAGATTTCGTGTCGCCGGCTCAGCCCGCTGGGCAGTGATCGAAATATGCTCTCCCGCGGGTGTTCACGAGAGGTACGTGATGACGGTAGAGCTGCACGCGGATGAACTGTGGGCGGAGAATCTGCGCCGCATGCTGGTGGGGGTGCGGCACGAGGCCGTCATGGCCATCGCCCGTCCCGTCCGGCCGGAGACCGAATACGGTTCCGAGGATACGGTTTTCCGGCAGCTGCACGCCGCCGGTAAACAGGTTCGGCTGCTGCTGTCAGCCGCTTATGTGGGCACGCGCGGACGGCAGGCGGTGCTGCGGCAGTTCGCGGTCGGCTCGCGGATCCGGGTCACCGACACCGACTTCTGCAATGTGCTGATCGTCGATCGCGAGCGGGCCGCGCTGTGGTCGGCCCCGCCCGGGCAGCAACCGCGCGGCCTGCTGGTGGCCGAACCGGCGTTGCTCGGCGTGGTGCACCAATACGCCGTCCGCACCTGGCATTCCGCGCGTCAGCTCCGCGATCACCTGGAGTTGGGGGAGCGCGGACTGGACGCGGTGGCGCTGGCCGTGGTCGAGCAGCTGTACGCCGGGGCGAAGGACGAGACGGCGGCGCGAGCGCTGGGGGTGTCGCTGCGCACGTACCGCCGCTATGTCGCGCAGCTCATGGCGCGTTTCGAGGTCAGCACCCGATTCCAGCTCGGGGTGCGGGTGCGTGACCTCGGGCTGCCGAGCTGACCGCGCACCTCGGCGGTCAGCGGGGCGCGCGCATCCCGTCGGCGTGCTCGGCCGCGTACCGCCTGGCGGCCGGATAGTCGGCCTTGCCGCTGGGCTGCCGCATGACCTCGTCGACCAGCCAGTACCCCCGGGGCGCTTTGTATCCCGCGACCTTGGTCCGCAGGTGGGCATCGAGCTCGCCGAGCGCGAGCGCGGCGCCCGGCCGGGGCTGCACCACCGCCGCCACGGCCTGTCCGAAGCGGTCGTGCGGCGCGCCGATCACCAGGGCGTCGAAGACCTCGGGATGGGATTTGAGCGCGGTCTCGACCTCTTCCGGAACACCTTCTCGCCGCCGGTATTGATGCATTCCGAGCCGCGCCCGAGCAGGGTGACGGTGCCGTCGGCCTCGTAACGCGCGTAATCGCCGGGCGCCACATAGCGTTTGCCGTCCACCTCGGTGAAGATCGAACGCGTCTTCTCGGGATCCTTGTAGTACCCCAGCGGCACGTGACCGGTCCGCGCCATCCGGCCTACCGCGCCCGGCCGGGGTGCAACCAGGTTGCCGTCGTCGTCGAGCAGGGCGGCCTGCGCGCCGAAGGTCACCCGTGGGCCCTGCGTGTGGTCGGAATCCTTGGTGATCACGGACAATCCGGTGCTGCCACTCTCCGAGGAGCCGATCACGTCGGTGATGAACAGGTTCGGGAAGGTGTCGAGGTACTGCTGTTTGAGCGAGTGTGAGAACAGCGCGGCGTGGCTGCTGAACGCCCACAGCGACGAAACGTCGTAGTGCCCTTCGCGATAGGCCTCCAGCAGCGGTTTGGCCATGGCGTCACCGATGACGGTGAGCACATTGACCCGGTGCCGCTCCACCACCCGCCAGACTTCGTGCGCGTCGAACTGTGGCACGAAAACCACGGTGCCACCGGAGTTCAACGCGAGGAACGCGGCCCACTGCGCGGCGCCGTGGATGAGCGGCGAGAGCGGAGCCATGACGATCCCGGTCGGCGCGGACTTCGCGTTCTCCGCCAATTCCCATTCGTCCGAGACGTATTCGCCGGTCACGTGATTGATGCCGCCGCCGAGCGCGCGCCAGACGTCCTCGTGCCGCCACATCACGCCCTTGGGCATGCCGGTGGTGCCGCCGGTGTAGAGGATGTACAGGTCGTCGCCGCTGCGCGGGCCGAAATCGCGGGCCGGGGACTGCGCGGCCAGCGCCGCGTCGTAGTCGGGTCCGATCGCCAGCACCTCGGTCAGCGACGGGACGGCAGCCCGGACCTCGGCGACGATGTCGCCGTACTGCGCTTCGTGGACAAGCGCTTTCAGGTCGGCGTTGCCGGCGATGTAGCGCACTTCCTCGGCCACGTAGCGATAGTTCACGCACACCGACACCGCCCGCAGCTTGTAGGTCGCGAGCATCGTTTCCAGCGCCTCGGCCGAATTGCGTGCGTACACGCCGACGTGATCCCCCGCGCCGATGCCGCGGGCGGCCAGGTGATGGGCGAGCCGGTTGGCTCGCTCATCCAGTTCGCGATAGGTGAATCGGCGGTCGGCGCAGGTCAGCGCGATCCGCTCCGGGACCGCGTCGACCGCGTGCTCGAACAGGTCCGCAACATTGAAAGCCATGGATTCACCCTGATTCGGACCCGGGTGAACCGACAGTTCATCGCATGGCAGGAAGCTGCCGTCCGGGTCAGGTGGGGTAGGCCATGTGGAAGGGCTCCCACTGGTGGCCGTCGGGGTCGAGGAAGGTGCGGCTGTACATGCCTACCTCGGCTTCCTGGGCTCGGCGGTCGGGGTTGGATTCTTCGGTGCCGCCGGCTCGGCGGGCCGCTTCGACGAGGGCGTCGACTTCCTGGGGGCTGGGGAGGGCGAGGGCATAGAGGGCGTTGACGGTGCCTCGGGTGTCGCCGAGCGGGCGGGGGCTGAAGGTGGTGAAGAAGTCGTGGGTCAGGAGCATGACGCAGATGTTGTCGTCGACCACGATGCAGGCGGCATTGCCGTCGGTGAAGTCCTGATCGACCTTCCAGCCGACGGCCTCGTAGAAGCGCTTGGACCGGTCCAGGTCGGCGACGGGCAGATTGATGAAGACCATCTTGCTCGGCATGGTGGTTCGACCCCTCTCATTACGTTGTACTGATGGGGACGAAGCGGGTGCGGAAAACTCATCGGTCGTGCAAGAGTGACTGAGGGAGGTGCCCGATGACAGACAGCTACCTGGTCGCCCTCACCGGCAGCGGCGAAACGGTTCCGCCGGAGCTGGGGGTGGTGCGGCGGCTGGTACGGCGTGGCCATCGGGTGACCGTGCTCGCGGAGGAATCGCTGGCCGGCCCGGTCACGGCGACGGGCGCACGGCTGCGCCCCCGCGCGGGGGCCGGATTCGCCCGCGACACCGCCGACGAAATCGATGCCGAGCGGCCCGATCTGGTGCTGGCCTCCTTCTTCGCCTTCGGGGCCATGGTCGCCGCCCAGGCCTGCGAGGTGCCCTTCTCGGTGCTCATCCCCGGCATCTACCCGCTACCGGTGGAGGGCGGGCCGCCGCCGGGATCCGGCTTCGGCAAGGCGCACGGGCCGCTCGGCCGCCTGCGCGACCGGGTGGTGGGCTCGCTGATGCAGCGGCGCTGGGACGAGGAACTGCTGCCCAAGCTGAATGCCCTGCGCGCGGATTTCGGGCTGGAACGGTTGGCCCACTATCAGGATCAGGCGCAGCTGGGCCGCCGGCAGCTGGTGCTGTCCAGTGCCGCTTTCGATTTCCCGGGCCAGGGACCGGACGGGGTGCGCTGGGTCGGGCCGATCCTCGACGAGCCGGACTGGGCAACGGACATCGCCTGGATCCCGCACGACGGCGGCGACCCGCTGGTCCTGGCGGCGCTGTCCACCACGTTCCAGCACCAGACCGACTGCCTGCAGCGGGTCGCCGAGGCGCTGGGCGCGCTCCCGGTGCGCGGTGTCATCACCACGGGCCCGGCCATCGACCCGGCGGAGATCCGCGCACCCCGGAATGTGACGGTGCTGCGGGCCGCCCCGCACAGCGAGATCATGCGCCACGCCAGCCTGGTCATCACCCACGGCGGTCACGGCACCCTGATGAAGGCCTTCGCCGCCGACCTGCCGGTGGTGGTGCTCCCGCACGGCCGCGACAGCGCCGACAACGCGGCCCGCGTCCGCGCGCACCGCGCCGGAGTCACGGTGCCGCGCACCGCGACTCCGCAGCGCATCGCCCGCGCGGTCCGCCATGCCATGCGCACCCCGGCCTACTACCGCGCCGCCGCCGAGCTGGGCCGGGCCATCCGCCACGACGCGCGCGGCGAGTCGCTGCTCTACGAACTCGAACCCGACCTCGACCACCCCGGCCCGGCCGGGGTCCGGATTCTCTCGGTGCGCGAACTGGAATCGTGAAGCGCGCCGGAGGCCGTCCCCGGTTACCGTGAGCCTCATGAATTTCCTGGCCATTTTGCGCGAGAAGCTGAGCGAGTTCGGGGAGCTGATCACGCCCGGGGCCGATCTGAGCACGCCCGTCCCGAGCTGCGGGGACTGGAGCCTCTACGACCTGATCGACCATGTCGGGCAGGGGAATCTGTGGGTGGCCATGGCCGTCGCCGAGGGCCGCGGCGACTTCCAGGGCGAGCCCGCGCCCGTGGATCCGGCCGAACTGCGGGCCTGGTACGACGGCACCGCGAAGGCGATCGTGGCGGCGCTGTCGGTGGATCCCGAGACGCCGGCGTGGACCTTCACCTCGCAGCTGCCGCGCACCGTCGGCTTCTGGCAGCGTCGGCGGGCGCAGGAGACGCTCATGCATCTCTGGGACGCGCAGGACGCGCTCGGCACCGCCGAGGCGTTCGATCCGGAGCTCGCGGGCGACGGCATCACCGAGGTCTTCGAGCTGTTCGCGCCGCGCATGATCAAGCGGGGCCTGGCCACCGAACCGGGGGTCGCCCTACGGGTGCGCGCCACCGATACCGGCCAGAACTGGACCTACGGCCCGGGCACCCCGGTGGCCGAAATCGCCGGTACCGCTTCGAATCTGCTGCTGACGCTGTGGCAGCGCAAGCCCGCCGAGGACGCCGCTCTCGCCTGGCAGGGCAACTGGGCGGCGGGGACGCGGGTGCTCGCTGGTCCGCTGGTGCCGTAAACCGTTCCCGGGCACAGAAAAACGGCGAGGTGATGGCCGGTATGGAAGCCACCGCCTCGCCGTCGGCCGCAGTGCAGGGTTCGGCCGAGTTTCCGAGAGCTGTTCTCTCCGAGCGTGATTACTGCGCAGCGTCGGTCAGCAACGACCCGAGTGCGCGCAGGTGATCGGTCGCGCCGCCGAGCGCGAATTCGTTGTGCTTGGCGGCGGTGAAGTACTGGTTCACGATGTGGTCGCGGTCGATGCCGACGCCACCGTGCACGTGCACCACGGTGTGGGCGACGCGGTGGCCGGCTTCGGCGGCCCAGAACTTGGCGGTGTGCACCTCGGCCGCCGCGGGCAGGCCCTCGGCCAGTCGCCAGGCCGCCTGCTGCACGGCCAGGCGCACGCCCTGCACATCGATGTAGGCGTCGGCGAGGCGCTGGGCGACGGCCTGGAAGCTGCCGATCTTGCGGTTGAACTGCTCGCGCTCGCGGGCGTAGTCGGCGACCAGTTCCAGGCCCTTCTCGACCACGCCCAGCTGGGTGGCGGCCAGGCCGAGCCAGGCCCGCTCCAGCAGCCAGGTCAGGATCTCGGCGCCCTGGTCGACGGTGCCCACCAATTCGGCGGGGGTACCGGCGAATTCGACCTCGGCCTCGGGGGAGCGGTCGGTGACGATCTGGTCCTCGACGCGCACCGAGGCGTGCGACGGGTCGACCAGGAAGACGGCGGGGACGCCGTCGACGCTGGCGGACACCAGGATTCGCGCCGCCTGGCGGGCGAAGGGCACGGTGGTCTTGAGACCGGTCAGCTGCCAGCCGTCGCCGGCCATCGCGGTGGTGACCGGGCTCGCGAGCTCCCAGTTGCGCTCCTCGCTCAGCGCGGCGGTGAGGATGACCTCGCCGGTAGCGGCCTGGGCGGCCAGCTCGCGCTGGGCCGTGGACCCGAACCGCGCGAGCGCGCCCGCGCCCAGCACGATCGACCACAGGTACGGCACCGGCGCGACGGACTTGCCGATCTCGCGCAGGATGGCGGTCTGCTCCAGCACGCCGAAGTCGCTGCCGCCCACCGTCTCCGGCAGGGCCGCGGCCAGCACGCCGGTCTCGGCGAGCGAGTTCCACAGCGATTCGTCGAAGCGCACGGTCGGGTTGCCGGCCGCGTCGGTGTTCTTGTCGAGCTCACGCAGCCGGTCGGCGGTGACGAGCTTGCCGGTGACCTCGGCGGTGAGGCGGGCCAGATCCTGCTGCGCCTCGGTAAGGGTGAAATCCATGATGGGTACCTTGGTTTCGGTTAGCGCGCGGCGGCGGGCTGCTTGAGGGCGGTCATGGCGATGATGTCGCGCTGCACCTCGTTGGTGCCACCGCCGAAGGTGAGGATCAGGCACGCCCGGTGCATGCGCTCGAGACGGCCCCGCAGCTGCGAGCCGGCCGAGTCCTGGCGCAGATAGGCCTGCGGGCCGAGGATCTCCATCAGCGCGCGGTAGGCCTCGGTGGCCAGCTCGGTGCCGTAGACCTTGGTGGCGGAGGCGTCCCACGGGCGCGGCGCGGCGTCGCCGCCCTGGTCGGCGCGCGAGGCGATCTCCCAGTTGGTCAGCTTCAGGTACTCGACCTTGGCGTGGATGCGCGCCAGGCTGATCTGCACCCATTCCTGGTCGATGACCCGGGAGCCGTTGGCGGTCTTGGTGTTGCGAGCCCATTCGGTGACCTGGGCGACGGCCAGCGCCAGCGGCGCCGACGAGGTCAGCGCGACCCGCTCGTGGTTGAGCTGGTTGGTGACCAGCGCCCAGCCGCCGTTCTCCGGGCCCACCATGTCGGAGTGCTTGACCCGCACGTCCTGGTAGTAGGTGGCGGAGGTGTCGGGCCCGGCCATGGTGTGCACCGGCGTCCAGGAGAAGCCCTCGGCCGTGGTGGGCATGATGAACATCGAGATGCCCTTGTGCTTCTTGGCGCTCGGGTCGGTGCGGGCCGCCAGCCACACGTAGTCGGCGTAGGCGATGAGGGAGGTCCACATCTTCTGGCCGTTGATGATCCAGTCGTCGCCGTCGCGGACCGCGGAGGTGCGCAGCGAGGCCAGGTCGGTGCCGGCGCCCGGCTCCGAGTAGCCGATGGCGAAGTGCAGCTGACCGGCGGCGATCCTGGGCAGGAAGAACTTCTTCTGCTCCTCGGTGCCGTAGTGCATGATCGTCGGCGCCACCGAGTTGATGGTCAGGAACGGCACCGGGGCGCCGGCGATGGCGGCCTCGTCGGTGAAGATCAGCTGATCCATGGTGGATCGGTCCTGGCCGCCGTACTCCTTGGGCCAGCCGAGGGCGAGCCAGCCGTCGCGGCCCATCTCCTCGACCACCTCGCGGTAGACATTGCCCTCGCCGTACTCTCCGGTCTGCGCCGAAAGCGCTTGCCGCCGTTCGGGAGTGATGAGGCGGGTGAAATAGTCACGCAGCTCGGCACGCAGCTGTTCCTGTTGCGGCGTGTAGGCGATACGCATAGCAGTCCGTATCCTTTCTGCCGCGCCTGCGGCGCGGCGGGTTCGCGGCCCTGGAGGTCTCGTTCTTCCCTCCCTCCGCTCCTCCGCTTCGCTCCCCCGCTCCGCTCAGTCCAGAACGAGACGGGCCGCGAACCTTCGGGTATGGCCCGATCATGGCATATGAACTGGAACTTGTTCCAGTATGGCCGCTTTTTCGGTCGATGATGGCTGTCGAATGGCAAGTCTGCTTGTTAGGCTCGGGCAGAACCTGCGGTTAAGGAGAGAACTATGAAGGTCATCGTCGATTTCGACCAGTGCGAAGCAAATGGAATCTGCGTCGGAATCGCCCCTGACGTCTTCGATCTCGATGACGACGACAACCTGCACGTCAACGAGGCCGAGGTCACCGAGGCGAATCGCCGTGATATCGAGTCGGCCGTGGCGCAGTGCCCCAAGGCGGCGCTGAAGCTGGTCTGACGCCATGCTTGCCCGGCGGGTGGAACACGTTCTAGAGTCGGCCCGGTGAGCGATTCTGATGTAAGTCTTTCCGGCCGGGTTGCCATCGTCACCGGCGCGGGCGCCGGGCTGGGCCGGGCCGAAGCCCTCGAGCTGGCCCGGGCCGGCGCGTCGGTCATCGTCAACGACCTTGCCGAGAACGACGCGGTGAGCGCAACCCTCGCCGACATCCGGGCGCTGGGCGTGAAGGCGGAGTTCGTGGGCGGCAGCATCGCCGAGCGCGCGACCGCCGACGCGCTGATCCGCACCGCAGAGGAGACCTTCGGCGGGCTGGACATCGTGGTGAACAATGCCGGGATCACCCGGGACAAGATGTTGTTCAACATGTCCGACGAGGATTTCGACGCGGTTGTCGCGGTGCACCTGCGCGGGCATTTCCTTTTGACCCGCAATGCGGCCGCCTACTGGCGCGGTAAGTACAAGGAGACGGGTGCTCCCGTTTATGGGCGCATCATCAACACCTCCTCGGAGGCCGGTCTGCTCGGCCCGGCCGGGCAGGCGAATTACGGTGCGGCCAAGGCCGGCATCACCGCGCTGACGCTGTCGGCCGCGCGGGCGCTGGAATCGGTCGGTGTGCGCGCCAACGCCATCGCGCCGCGCGCCCGCACGGCCATGACGGAGAACGTCTTCTCCGCCGCTCCCGATCAGGGTCCGGACCCGCTCTCGCCCGATCACGTGGCGCGGCTGGTGGCCTATCTGGCCTCGCCGGCGGCCGAGTCGATCAGCGGTCAGCTGTTCGTCGTCTACGGCCCGATGGTGGCGCTGATGGCGGCTCCGGTGGTGGAGCGGCGCTTCGACGCCGAGGGTGAGTGGACCCGCGAGGGTCTGGCCGCGACCCTGGGCGGCTATTTCTCCGAACGTGGTTCGGACGCTACGTTTTCCGCCTCCTCGCTGAAGGACCTGGGCTGAGGTAGCCCGCGGTGTCCCTGCCCGGGGGTCGTGCGTTCCTGAAGACACGGTCCGGCCCCCGGGGCCTGTGGTTGATCACGAGATCGATCATTGGTAAGAAAAGGGATCGACTCTGTGTGTCGCCTCACACTGCGGCATACCTGCGGCGGTTAGGGTGACGTGAACCTGTTCTCAAAACTGGACGCCAGTTCAGAAAGAAGACCTGTTCAAAACCGTCGAAACCTTCCCGAACCGTATGAGAACGTGTTCTAATCTTCGAGCGGGACCGAGATCACATTCAGATCTCGGTTGCTATAGCTAGGCAGGGGCAGGAGGAAAAGCGGGAATGAATGAAGTCCTTGCCGTACCGCTGCGGGCGGTCGGAGGGTTCTTCGAACTCGCCGGTGCGGTCGCTCGCGCCGCGGTACGGCCCCCGTTCCAGCGACGGGAATTCATCGATCAGTCCTGGTTCATAGCCCGGGTATCCATCTTCCCCACCCTGATGGTGGCAATTCCGTTCACCGTTCTGGTGAGCTTCACCCTCAACATCCTGCTGCGCGAGATCGGCGCGGCCGACCTCTCCGGCGCGGGCGCGGCCTTCGGCACCATCACCCAGATCGGCCCGATGGTCACCGTGCTCATCGTCGCCGGCGCCGGCGCGACCGCCATCTGCGCGGACCTCGGCGCCCGCACCATCCGCGAAGAGATCGACGCCATGAAGGTCCTCGGCATCGATCCCATTCAGCGCCTGGTGGTTCCGCGTGTGCTCGCCTCGATGTTCGTGGCCTTCCTGCTCAACGGCCTGGTGTCCACCATCGGCATCCTGGGCGGGTTCCTGTTCTCGGTCTACCTGCAGGGTGTGAACCCCGGCGCCTTCGTCAACGGCCTCACGCTGCTGACCCACCTGCCGGAACTCGTCATCTCCGAGGTGAAGGCCATGCTGTTCGGACTCGTCGCCGGACTCGTCGCCTGCTATCTCGGCCTGAATGTGAAGGGCGGCCCCAAGAGTGTCGGCGACGCCGTCAACCAGACCGTCGTGTTCGCCTTCATGGCGTTGTTCGTCATCAACGTCGTGGTAACCGCCGTTGGCATCAAGTTCACGGCAAGGTGATCAGATGGCGTTCGTGATCCAATCTCGTTTTCCCAAGGTGTCCAAGCGTTTTCAGCGCTTCACGGAGTCCTTGGATGCGGTCGGCAAGCACGCGGTGTTCTACGCGCGCTCGATCGGCTCGGTGCCCAAGGCATTGGTGCACTACCGGACCGAGACCATCCGGCTGATCGCCGAGATCTCGATGGGCACAGGCGCTCTGGCGGTCATCGGCGGCACCGTCGTGATCGTCGGCTTCCTGACCCTGGCCGCCGGTGGCACCATCGCCGTGCAGGGCTACAGCTCGCTCGGCAATATCGGTGTCGAGGCCCTGACCGGCTTCTTCGCCGCCTTCATCAACGTTCGCATTGCGGCCCCGGTGATTTCGGGTATCGGCCTGGCAGCGACGCTGGGCGCGGGTACCACGGCACAGTTGGGAGCCATGCGCGTCTCCGAAGAGATCGACGCCCTCGAGGTGATGGCCATCCGGCCGGTCCCCTTCCTGGTGGGCACTCGCATGCTGGCGGGCATCATCGCCATCATCCCGTTGTACTCACTCGCGGTCATCGCCTCGTTCATCGCCTCGCGCTTCGCGACCGTGGTGATCTACGGCCAGTCGGCCGGTGTGTACGACCACTACTTCTCGACCTTCCTGATCCCCAGCGACATCCTCTGGTCCTTCGCGCAGGCGATCTTCATGGCCATGGCGGTCATGCTGATCCACACCTACTACGGCTATCACGCCGCGGGCGGACCGGTCGGCGTCGGCGTGGCGGTAGGTAATGCGGTGCGGGCCTCGCTGATCGCGGTCGTCATGGTGACGCTGCTGATGTCGCTGGCCATCTACGGCACCTCCGGCAATTTCCATCTCTCCGGGTAGGGGCGGGACGACATACATGGTCCAACAACAGCGCGGAATGGAGAGCCCGATCGGCTCTCCGTTCGTCGAGAAACCGAAGCCGAAACGCTATCTCGAACAGGGGTGGGTCATTCGGCTGGCCGGCGTGGGCATGGTGCTCGGCCTGGCCTCCGCCGTCGCGATCTGCCTGGTGATGTTCGCGGGCGGGTTCGACGACACGGTCAAGGTCACGGTCACCTCGCCGCGGGCAGGCCTGGTCATGGACAAGGACGCCAAGGTCAAGATCCGCGGGGTCGAGATCGGGCGGGTGAGCGACATCGTCGATACCGCCGACGGCGCCAGGATCGAGCTGGCCCTCGACCCGGCCAAGCTGAAGATGGTGCCGGCCAACGCCGGCGTCGACATCAACTCGACGACTGTCTTCGGCGCGAAGTACATCAACTTCCTCGAACCGCAGAACCCGTCGGCCGACTCGCTCCAGCCGGGGTCGGTGGTGGACGCGAGTTCGGTGACGGTCGAGTTCAATACGCTGTTCCAGCATCTCAACGACGTGCTCGCCAAGGTTCAGCCCGAGAAGCTGAACGCGACGCTGACCGCATTGGGGCAGGCTCTGGACGGACGAGGTGACAAGATCGGGCAGTTGCTGGTCAACAGTGACGAGTATCTGAGGAGCATCAACCCGAGCCTGCCGGATCTGAAGCGTGATCTGCAGACCTCGGTCGGCGTGACCAATCTGTACGCAGACACCGCGCCGGATCTGTTGCGTACCACCGGGAATGCCGGTGTCACCAGCGGCACCATCGTCGATGAGAAGGCCAACTTCGATCGGGTGCTGCTGAACCTCATCGGGCTGGCCGACGAAACCGGCGGCGTGCTGAAGGACAACGAGAAGCCTCTGGTGACCGCACTGGAACTGTTGCGCCCCACCACGGAACTCCTCAACGAGTACAACCCGGCGCTCTACTGCCTTGTGGTCGGCTCGGCCGACGCGCTCCCGGTCGGCAACCGCATGTTCGGCGGTGACGCCCCGTGGGTGGCGCTGAATGCCAGCTTCATGGGCGGCGGTACGCCATACGAGTACCCGAAGGACTTGCCGAAGGTGAATGCCACCGGTGGCCCGCACTGCGAGAACATTCTCGATCGTGTGCCTGGCAGCCACTCCAACTATCTCGTCACCGACATCACTCAGGGCGAGGTGTTCACACCGACGACGTCGACACACCTCAACGGCCCCAAGGTGTTCCAGATGCTGTTCGCCGGACTGCCGGGGGTGCCCAACCCATGAGGATCAAACCACATGCCACCACGGTGAAACTGGCGATCTTCACGCTGGTCATGGTGCTGGTCCTCGCCGGGCTGGGAGTCATCTTCAGCCAGATGCGCTTTTCCCGCTCGACCGGCTACCACGCGATCTTCACGAGTTCGTCCGGCATGCTGCCGGGTTCGAAGGTGCGGATCGCCGGTGTGCCGGTGGGTTCGGTCTCGCGCGTGTACGTGGGCAAGGACCACCTCGCCCATGTTGATTTCGATATCGACCACGAGTACCGGATCTACGGCAGTACCCAGGCCGCGGTGCGCTACGAGAACCTCGTCGGCGACCGCTATCTGGAGCTGATGGACGGACCGGGCAATGCGCAGCCCCTGAGCAAGGGTGCGACGATCCACGTCGAGCAGACCAAGCCCGCGCTCGACCTCGACATGCTGCTTGGCGGATTCAAGCCACTGCTGCGGGGACTGAACCCGGAGCAGGTGAACGATCTGACCGGTGCGCTGCTGCAGGTATTCCAGGGGCAGGGTGGCACGCTGGTCGCGCTGCTGAACAGCGGCGGCTCCTTCAGCAAGACCCTCGCCGACCGGGATGCCCTGATCGGCAGCGTGATCGAGAACCTGAAGACGGTGCTGGCCACCATCGACGATCACAACTCGGACTTCGCGACGACGCTCAACGAATTGCAGCGCCTCGTCAGCGGTTTGGCCGCGGACAAGGATCCGATCGGCGACGCCCTGCCCCGATTGGCCGGAGCCACCGGTGATCTCACCTCGCTGTTGCAGCAGGTGCGCCCAGACCTGAAGGCGAACGTCGAACAGCTCGGTCGTGTGTCGGGGAACCTGGACGACAAGAAGGACGATGTGCAGTACGTGCTGAATCTGCTGCCCGAGACCTATAAGAAGCTGATCCGCATCGGTTCGTACGGTTCGTTCCTGAACATGTTCGTCTGTGGTGCGAACTTCCTCGTCGACGGACCCGACGGCAAGACGCAGCAGATCAACTTCGTCGGTGCGCAGCACACGGGGAGGTGTTCCGACAAATGAGTGAACAACGCCCCCTGCTTGTCAACGTCGGCGTGATCGGCATCGTGCTGGCGGTGACCGTCTGCCTGTCCGCGCTGCAGTTCGACCGGCTGCCGTTCGTACGGTCCGGCGCCGAGTTCAGCGCCCTGTTCGCCGACGCCGGCGGATTGGTGCCCGGTGATCCCGTGCAGGTTGCCGGTGTTCGCTCCGGCCGGGTCGAGGAGGTCGAGCTCGACGGCGCGAAGGTGAAGGTGCGGTTCAGCCTGGACGAGTCGATCGTGCTGGGCGGCCGGACCTCCGCGGCCATCAAGACCAACACCCTGCTGGGCCGCAAGTCCCTCGAGGTGCTCCCCGCCGGGGACGGCGCACTCCACCGGAACGATGTGATTCCGCTGGACCGCACGACCTCGCCGTATTCGCTCAATGACGCACTCGGCGATCTGGCGACCACGGTCAAGGGGCTCGACACCGATCAGGTCAACAAGACCCTGGACACACTGTCGGACGCGTTCACCGATACGCCCGGGCCGTTGCGGTCGGCGCTGGACGGCGTCACCCAGCTCTCGCGCAGTCTGAACAAGCGGGACAAGGCGCTCACCGATCTGCTGTCGCACGCCCAGAACGTCACGAAGGTGCTGGGTGATCGCGCGACGCAGATCAATGCGCTGCTCCTGGACGGCAATTCGCTGCTCGGTGAGCTCGATGCCCGCCGGGCCGCGCTGAGTCAGCTCATCGTGTACATCAACGGGCTGGCCCAGCAGCTGTCCGGTTTCGTGAACGACAACGAGGCGCAGCTGAAGCCGACTCTGGACAAGCTCAATTCGGTGCTCAAACTGCTCACGGACAACAAGGACAACCTGAGCAAGGCGCTCGACGAGCTCGGCCCCTTCGCGGCCGCGCTGGGTGAGCAGGTCGGCAGCGGACCGTATTTCCAGGCCTACCTGTCCAATATCGATTCGCCGATGCTTCAGGTGCTGGTCGACGCGATGGTGTGGCCGCAGCACCTGCCCGATGCGCTCAACGCTTATTTGAATCCGCCGCTGTCGATCCAGCCCGCCGGACAGGAGCCGACGCGATGAACGCAATTCGCACGGTGCCCCGCTGGGCGCGCCTGGTCGCCGCGGCGCTCGTGGTGGTCGTCGCGGGCTGGCTGGTCTACGGTCTCGTCTCCGATATCGGTAAGAAGCACATCACCGCGTACTTCCCCTCGACCACCGGTCTGTACGCCGGTGACGAGGTGCGGGTTCTCGGCGTGCGGGTCGGCAAGATCGATTCGATCGAACCCGGCAAGGACCGGGTGACGGTGAAGCTCACCGTCGACCGCGGCATCGACCTGCCCGCCGACGCCAAGGCCGTGGTCATCTCCCCGTCGCTGGTCTCGGCGCGCTTCATTCAGCTCGCCCCCGCCTACACCGGCGGGGCGAAGATGGGCGATGGCGCATCGATTCCGGTGGAGCACACTGCGATTCCGGTCGAGTGGGACGACATCAAGGCCGAGCTGACCAAGCTGTCCAAGGCGCTCGGCCCGATCGGCGAGGACAAGCAGGGCTCCTTCGGCCGGGCCATCAACACCGCCTCCGACAACCTCGGCAACGGCAATGCCCAGGCCTTCCGGGACACCCTGAAAGAGTTGTCCGCCACGCTGACCACGCTCTCCGACGGCCGAACCGATCTCTTCGGCACCATTCGTAACCTGCAGCAGTTCGTCGACGTGCTGTCGAAGTCCAATGATCAGATCGTGCAGTTCGGCGGGCGCTTGGCATCGGTGTCGTCGGTGCTCGCGAACGTGTCCACCGATCTGGGTACCGGACTCGACAATCTCGACACCGCGATCGCGGACGTGAAGCGGTTCCTGGACGAGCGCAGCGGCGACCTCACCGAGGGCGTGCAGCGGCTGGCCGACGCCACCCAGATCCTGGCCGACAAGAAGCCCGAACTGGAGCGGATCATGCATTCCGGCCCGACTGCGCTGGGCAACTTCTATCAGCTCTACAAGCCCGCTCAGGGCACGCTGACCGGCTCGCTGTCGTTCCCGAACTTCGCCAACCCGATCGCCTTCCTGTGCGGTGCGGTGGAGGCCGTGGGCGCCAACCAGTCCGACAAGAGTGCCGATCTCTGCAAGCAGTATCTGGGACCGGTGCTCAACTCCCTGATGATGAATTACCCGCCGCTGCTGGTGAATCCGTTGACCCAACAGAACGCGTTCCCGCAGCAGCTCGTCTACAGCACGCCCGAGCTGGCGAATCAGGCCCCGGCGGCGGATCCGGTATCCGCCCCGTCCCCGCAGTCCCTGTCGGACCTGCTCGTTCCTGGAGGTGGGCGATGATGAGCCGCCGGCGAATTCGCGTCGCGGGCGTGGCGATCGGCCTGGTCGCACTGCTCGGCGTGAGCGGGTGTGACTGGGACGGACTCAACTCGGTCCCGATGCCAGGTGCTGTCGGCACCGGCGAGGGTTCTTGGCAGGTCCGCATCGAAATGCCGAACGTCACGATGCTGACCCGCAATTCACCCGTGAAGGTCAATGACGTGACGGTCGGCACCGTCACCGGAATTCAGGTCGAGGGCTGGCACGCGCTGGTCACCGTCGGTCTCGACAAGGGATTGGTGCTGCCCGCCAACGCCATCGCGCGCATCGGGCAGACCAGTCTGCTGGGGAGCAATCACCTGGAGCTGGCCGCGCCGAAAGATGTACCCGCGCAGGGCAAGCTGAAGGACGGGGACGTGATCCCGCTGGACCGGGCGGGCGCGTTCCCCACGACCGAGCAGACTCTCTCGTCGTTGTCCGTGGTGCTCAACGGCGGCGGTATCTCTCAGGTGGAGACCATCACTCGCGAGCTGGATGCCACGTTCAAGGGTCGGACCGACGCGATTCGTGATCTGCTGCCGCAGTTGAACCAGCTGACCTCGACGCTCGATCAGCAGACCGGCGACATCATCGCGGCGATGAGCGGGCTCGACCGGTTCGCGGGAGTGCTGGCGCAGCAGAAGGACGACCTCACGGCCGCCATCACTACCATCCACCCGGCCCTGACCGTGCTTGCCGACCGACGCGAGAACATCACCAAAGCCATTACCTCCCTCGGGGATCTGAGCGATGTGGTGCAGCGGATCATCAACCAGGGTGGCGACAATCTGAAGGCCGACCTCGCCAATCTCGAGCCGGCGCTCAAGTCGCTGGCCGATACCGGTGGGAAGCTGGCCGATTCGCTGCAGTGGCTGCTGACCTTCCCGTTCCCGATCAAGAACATCGACAAGGTCATCAAGGGCGACTACATGAACCTGTGGATGACGGTGGATCTCACCGGCGCCCGCCTGGATTCGAACTTCCTGACCGGTACACCGCTCGGCGGTTCGCTCGGTGGCGCTCAGGCGACGCTCGGGTACGGGATCCCGCCGTCGGCCCAGGGGAAGGGCGATCCGCTGTCCGACCCGCTCAAGCCGCCGGCCACCGCGACGCCGACCCCGACACCGACCATTCCCGGGTTGCCGTCGATTCCGGGTCTGCCCGCGATTCCAGGACTTACCGTGCCCAATTCGCAGCAGGGGGGCGGCCGATGAAGCTCACGAAATTCGTCAAGGTCCAGCTGGCCATCTTCACGGTGCTGACCGTGATCGGTTTGACGGTCATGGGCGGCAACTACGTGAAGCTGCCCGCCATGTTCGGCATCGGGCGATACGGCGTGACAGTCCAATTGACGGCGACCGGCGGTCTCTACCAGTCGGCGAACGTGGCCTACCGGGGCACCAATGTCGGCAAGGTGGAGGAGGTCAAGCTCACCCCCGGCGGGGTCGACGCCAAGCTCTCCATCGACAGCGACTTCAAGATCCCGAGTGACGTCGATGCCTACGTGAGGAGCGTCTCGGCGATCGGCGAGCAATACGTCGACCTGGTGCCCGCGGATTCGCCGAAAGGCGGGAATCTGCACGATGGTTCGGTGATCCCGGTCGAACGCACCAAACTGCCGCAGGACGTCGGTGACATGCTCGATCAGGCAGATCGGCTGTTGTCGACCGTCGCCGACACCAAGCTGGCCGAGGTCATCAACGCGGCCTTCGTGGCGTTCAATGGCGCCGGGCCCGATCTGCAGCGGTTCCTCGACTCGGCCTCGCTGCTGGTCCAGGAGGCCAAGGACAACACCGAGCCGACCAAGGATCTGCTGGACAAGCTCGGCCCGCTGCTCGACACCCAGAACCAGTCCGCGGACGACATCCGGGGCTGGACCAAGGACCTCGCGGCCGTCACTGATCAGCTGCGCCAGCATGATCCTTCGCTGCGGTCGGTCCTCCAGCACACGCCGTCCACGGTCCAGCGGGTGAACCAGACCTTCCAGGACTTGAAGCCGACGCTGCCGATTCTGCTCGCCAACATGATCAGCGTCGGACAGGTCGCTGT
The DNA here is from genome assembly GCF_000308655.1 of Nocardia niigatensis NBRC 100131. GTDB lineage: Bacteria > Actinomycetota > Actinomycetes > Mycobacteriales > Mycobacteriaceae > Nocardia > Nocardia niigatensis. Next base: position 31,361 of record NZ_BAGC01000005.1, read on the forward strand.
CACCTATCACTCGGGGTTGGAGCAGATCCTCGTGATCTACCCGCCGTTGCTCTCGGCGCTGCTCACGTCGATTCGCGGGCCCGTCCAGTACGGCGCCCTGGTCGACTTCATGCTCGGTCTCAATGACCCGCCGGGGTGTACCACCGGCTTCCTGCCCGCGGACCAGCGGCGCTCGCCGGCCGATCTCAGCCCGGCGGATACTCCTGACAACCTGTATTGCAAGGTCGCGCAGAATGCCAAGGAGGCCGTGCGCGGTATTCGCAACACCCCGTGTGCGGAAGTGCCGGGCAAGCGGGCGCCGACACCGGAGCTGTGCCGCGATCCGAACGGCTATGTGCCCGAAGGCGATAATCCGCCCATCGGTCCACCCCGACCCGTTGACAACAACGGCCAGCCGACGGATAAGCTGCTCGGTAACCAGAAGGCCCCATTCATTGGGCATTTGGACCCTAGCAGCGACACTTTCGTCGGACCTGACGGGCACGTGTACCGTCAAGGGGGCGTCAATGCAGATGGCTCAACCAAGGTGCCGTCGAGCTGGCAGGACTTGCTTCAGGAGCCCCCGCGATGAGCGAAAACACAGCAAATCGAAACCGCGCTCGGCGGCGCGTTGTCCGGCAGGCGGGCCCGCCCGTCGAAGGAGACGGCGCGGGCATCGAGGTGCAGACGCCGGCTGCCGGTGTCGCGCCCCCGGCCTCGGCCGACGTCGAGGCCGAGGCCGAGGCCGAGGCGGTCGAGTCGATCTCTGCCGCGAGCGTGGATTCCGATGCCGTTCCGGCAGACGGCACGGTGGACGCGGCATCCGCCGGTGATGACGCCGTCGGCTCGGCGTCTGTCGCCGAGCCGGATGTCGCGAAGGCGCCAGCGGCCGAGGATGATTCGTCCCAGGTCAACGACGCGGTCGTAGCGGATGATGCCGCGGAGTCCGACGCCGAAAGCGAGCCGAAGTCGAAGCTCCGGCGGCTGACCGGTGGGCTCGGACGGGTCGGCACCATCGCCGCAGTTGTCGCGCTGATCTCGACGCTCGTCCTGATCGGCTCGGGCGGTGTGTTCTTCTACCATCAGCACCGGGCCGACGCGCTGAGCCAGCGGCGTGCCGAATACCTTCAGGTCGCCAAGCAGGCATACATCAATATGGCGACGGTCAACAACGCGACCGCGGGCCAGGACATCGACCGGCTGCTCTCGGTCGCCGGCGGCAGTCTCAAGGACGAGTACAAAGAGAACCGCGACGCGTATCAGAAGATCTTCGAACAGCTGAAGGTGCAGTCCTCGGGCAAGGTCATCGCGGCCGCGATCGAGAGCGATACCGCCGATACCGCCAGCGTGCTGTTGCTGGCGCAGCAGACGGTGTCCAACACCGCCACGAATGGGCCGATGCAGCGGGACTATCGCGTCCGAGTACACCTGACCCGCAGCGGTGATAGCGTGACCGCCTCGTCCGTGGAGTTCGTGCCGTGAAAATCGATAAACGTCATCTACTCGTCGGCGTCTCGGCGATGCTGTTCGTCGCGGCCGCTGTTGTCGCTTCGCTGACCGGATACCGATTCTGGTCCGATCGCCAGGCGGAGCAGAACCGCACCTCGGCCGTCGCGGTGGCGCAGGACACCGTCGAGGAGTTGTTCTCCTACGATTACAACTCTGCCGACAAGGCTCTGCCGAAGGCCGCCGACAAACTGACCAGCGGCTATCGCGACTCCTATATGAAGGTCATCCAGGACCAGGCCATTCCCGCGGCAAAGGAGAAGAAGCTCTCCGTTCAGACCACGGTCCAGGCGACCGGAGTGATCTCCACGGCCGCCGATCACGCCACGGTCCTCGTCATCGCGAATCAGCGCTTCTCGAGCGCGGATTCGCCCCAGGACACCCTCATGAGTGACCGTCTGCAGGTGGAGCTCACCAAGCAGAGCGACCGCTGGCTCATCTCCGACATCAAGCCGATCTAACCCCGGAACCTACGCCGAATCAAAGGGCGCACAGCGAAAAGCTGTGCGCCCTTTGCTATTTCGGCCGGGCTTCGGCGAGCGCTCCCAGGTCTGTCCGTAGTCGGCGGGAGAGAGCAGGTTTCGGCGCCAACCTCCAAGTCTCACAGAGTATTCCCGCTGCTGTAATGAATCCGGCCTCGGAGTGATCCGAGGTGAAAGCTTGCTTCCGGTGCACCAGTCTGATGATTCCACAGCGAGGCAGTGGACCCAGATCTGTTTAGCTAGAACGTGTTTCAGATCTGTGATAGCGTCGCTGGGGTAAGGGTTGGGGGCCAACTAATCTGATTCGGATTTCTCTTATCGAGGGTCCATGCGAGTTCAGCCGGAGGGAGTTCGGCTGAAGTTGTCTCCGTCGCTGTTGATTCCGCTACGTAGCGGTCCGGCGTGATTTGGTATGCAAATCTTGGGAGGGAAAATGACCGATCAGTCATTCAATTCCGAAACCGGCGTCGATGCCGGATCCATTGCCATTACCGGGATCGGCTGCCGATTTCCTGGCGCGCCCACGGCGGCAGATCTGTGGCGCTTGCTGGTGAATGGGGGAGATTCGATCTCCGAGGTGCCGCTGGATCGGTTCGACATCGATGCTTTCTACAGCCCGATCGCGGGTGTTCCCGGCACCATAACCACGCGGTTCGGTGGCTTTTTGCCCGACGTAGCGCGGTTCGACAACACGTTCTTCTCACTGTCCCCCCGCGAATCCGCGCGAATGGATCCGCAGCATCGCCTCCTGCTCGAAGTCGCTTGGGAGGCATTGGAAGACGCAGGTGAATCTCCTGGTGACGATAGAGCCGGGCGCAAGGGTGTGTACATCGGCCTGATCAACAATGACTACAAAGACCTGCTGCTGCGACGGCCCGAATTTCTTGACGCGCATGCCAGCGCCGGCGTCGCCAACGCTATGGCCTCCGGACGTGTGTCCTTCGCACTGGGCTTCGAAGGTCCGAGTGTCACAGTCGACACCGCTTGTTCTTCTTCTCTGGTAGCTGTGCACTCTGCGTGCACGGACCTACTCACGGGGACCAGCGATCTGGCGGTCGCGGGTGGTGTGAATATCGTCCTGACTCCCGAACCCAGCATTTGTTTCGCCCAGTCCGGGATGTTGGCGGTCGACGGGCGGTGCAAGTTCGGTGATGCGTCGGCCGACGGCTTCGTGCGTAGCGAAGGCTGCGGCGTTGTCGTGCTCGAACGACTCGAGGACGCGGTGGCCGCAGGCAAACATATCTACGCGGTGATCACTGGCAGCGCGGTCAACAATGACGGCCGCAGTGGCGGTGGACTTCAGATGACACCTAGCAGCGCCGGCCAGGCCGCGGTAATCCGGGCCGCGTGTGCGAAAGCCGGAGTTGCACCGTCAGACCTGCAATACATCGAGGCCCACGGCACCGGTACCGCGGTCGGGGACCCGATCGAGATCGAGACTTTGGGCCGGGTGGTTTCGGATGAGCGGCGCTCCGGCGAGCCATGTCTGCTCGGTAGCGTCAAGACCAATATCGGGCACACCGAATCCGCTGCCGGTATCGCGGGACTCATCAAGGTGGCTCTGTCGATCCACCACCGCACGCTGCCCGCAAGCCTGCACCTACGGACACCCAATCCCGGAATCGCCTGGGACGACTATCCGGTTGAAATCAATGGCGTGGTACGGGATTGGCCGGAGCGCGACGGGCGGCTGCTCGCAGGAGTGAACTCGTTCGGGCTGTCGGGTACCAACGCACACGTAGTTCTGGCCGGGCCGCCGTCGATGCCGACCGCGGCCCCGGTGGACGAGTCCGTGCGGCCGATGCTGCTGCCGGTGACCGCACCCACCACTTCGGGTCTGCGCCGACAGTCCGAGCGACTGGCGCAGTGGCTGAGGTCCGAGGACGGCACCGATGCACCGGGGCTGGCTCGAACGCTCTCGCGTTATCGGACACACCATCCGCATCGGGCCGCAGTTGTCGGGCGCTCTGTCGAAGACTTGTGCCATGGGCTCGATCTGGCAGCTACGCGAACCACCCGTCCGAACGTCGCGCTCGGTGTCGCGGCCAAGCCCGGCAAAGTCGTTTTCGTCTTTCCTGGGCAGGGTTCGCAATGGGCCGGTATGGGTGCCGAGCTGTGGCAGCGTGACGCCGCCTTCCGCACGGCGATCAAGCGGTGCGACCGAGTTCTGAGGTCGGTGGCCGGCTGGTCGTTGATCGACGAGCTCACCAAGGATCCGGCTCAGGGGCTTCCCGATCGTATCGACATCGTCCAGCCGATGCTGTTCGCAGTCCAGGTCGCTCTTGCCGAGACCTGGCGGGCCTGGGGCATCCAACCCGACGCGGTGATCGGGCACAGCATGGGTGAGGTGGCCGCGGCCTATGTCGCCGGTCGGCTGAGCCTCGAGGACGCCACGCAGGTCATCTGTTTGCGCAGTCGGCTTGCCGCCCGGATCGCGGGTCGCGGTGCTATGGCGACCGTCGAGCTGTCCCGGCAGCAGGCCGCTGAACTGGTTGCGACGTATCCGGATCGACTGGCTGTCGCGGTGTGCAACAGCCCATCTCAGACCGTCATCTCCGGCGAGGCAGGCGCGATCGACGAGGTCCTGTGCCGACTCGAGGAGCGCGGCCTCCAGGGGTGGCGCATCGATGTCGATTTCGCGTCCCACTGCCCGCAGATCGATGAATTCGAACCGGAATTCGCAGCACAGCTGGCCGGGATCACGCCGCTGCCCGGACGACTCCGGTTCTACTCCACGGTGCTGGGACGCGTACTCGGCGACGAACAACTCGATGCCGGCTACTGGTTCGCCAATATGCGCTCGACGGTCCTGTTCTGGGATGGCGTCGAGCAACTGGTGGCCGATGGTTTTCACACATTGTTGGAGATCAGCCCCCACCCCGCACTGCTGGGTGCGGTGCAGCCGGCGCTCGATGACGCCGAACTCCTTGTCCAGGTGCTGCCTTCGGGCCGACGGGAGCGGGAACTGGAGTCGATGCTGTCCTCGGCCGGCACGCTCTTCACACAGGGCTGGGAACTGGACTGGTCCCGGCTGCAGCAGCCGGGCGCGCCGCTTCCGTTGTTGCCGACCTACGCTTGGGAGCCGAACCGGCACTGGCTGCCCGATGACACCGGTGCCGACCGGCGGGCCAGGGTGCCCAGACGTCACTCGTGGGCCGATAAATTCTCTGCTACAACCACTCTCGCCACCATGCCGGACGTTCGCATCGCCGGTGCGATCGTCGATCTCGGGGAGCTGTCTTATCTGACCGACCACCGGGTCGGGGAATCCGCGGTGCTCCCGGCCACCTGCTACCTCACCGCGGTGCTCGGTGCGGGCGGACCCGGAACCGAGCTGGCCGACGTCGACATCGCGAAGGCGCTGTTCCTCAACGAGGACCGGCCAGTCGACATGCAACTGATGATCCGCCGCCGGACCCCGGAAACGTCCGAATTCAGCTTCTGCAGCACGGAATCCGGGCACACGCCGGGCACGGTGACCTGGACCGAGCACTGCACCGGTTCGCTGCGGACTGCGAAACCCGATGCGGCGCTACCGCATCCGGCCGATCTGGCGGCGATTCGAGCGCGGATCGCCGACCCGGTCGTCGTCGGCGAATTCTATGCCGAGCTGGGCGGTTACGGCCTGAATTATGGGCCTGGATTCCAGGGCGTGGTGTCGGTGTATCGCGGTGTCGGCGAGGCATTCGGGCGGATCGAGGCCCCGGCCGGGATCGCCGACCGCGGGGAGATCATCCACCCGGCCGTGTTCGACGCGTGCCTGCAGGTGGTCGGCGTTTGCGAGCTGAGCGGGCAGGCAACGTCCGGACAGGTCTTCCTGCCGGTCGGAGTCGAACAGCTGCGGTACTTCGGTGGCCGCCGGGACGTTCTGTACTGCCATGTCGTGCGCCGGGCCGATTCCATCGCAGACAGCCCACGGATGGATGTCCGGGTGTACGACGAGGCAGGCGAGCCGGTGCTCGAAGCACTCGGGCTGCGGTTGCGCGAAATCGGTGGAACTCAGCAAGGGGGAAGCTGGCGGGTCGAAGACAGTTTACTCGAACTCACTTGGGCACCAAGCGAAGCGGCGCCGGAACCTCCGGAGCGGATAACGGACGGGGCGTGGGTGTTACTGACCGACGCGTCGGGTGCCGGACGCGAGCTGGCGGATCGCCTGAACAACCTCGGCGCGGTGGTGGCGACCGTCGAGCGCGGGAACGGTTTCGAGGTTGTCGAGCCGGGGCGCTGGTACCGGGTAGGCCCGCATTCGACCGACGATCTTGCGTCTGTCATCGCTGATTTCGGTCAGGCGCGCGGCCGCCCCGTCACCGATTTGGTGCACCTGTGGAATCTCGATGTGCTCCCGCCGGCCGATCTCGATGCCGAGGCACTCTCGTCGGCGGAGACCCTCGGGCCGATCAGCATGCTGCATATGGTGCACGCGCTCGGTGAGACCGCCCGGACGCGCATCACTGTCGTGACGCAGGGCGCTCACGCTCTCGACACGGACGCTGCGGTGGCGGTAGCTCAGGCACCGGCCTGGGGCCTCGGCCGGGTGATCGCTCGCGAACGCCCGGAATTCGATTGCACACTGGTCGATCTCGCGGCCGGTGAGGCTCCGGTGAAACAATTGGACGCGCTGGTCGCGGAGTTGCTGACCCGTGATGGCGAGCGGGAGATTGCTCTTCGCGGACTTGGACGGCATGTCGCACGTCTGGACCGGACCGATGGGTCCGGCGACCTCGACGTCGCCCGGACCGCGATTCCCTCTTCCGAACCGTTCCGGCTGGAAAACCGGACGCCGGGCATCCTGGATGGTCTGGTGCTGCGCAGCACCGCGCGCCTGGATCCGCAGCCCGGATTCGTCGAGATCAATGTGCGGGCTGCTGCCCTGAACTTCATCGACATCATGTCGGCGATGGGCGTGCTGCCCAACTACGGCCGGTTCGAAGGCCCGCTCGGCATCGAATGCTCGGGCGTGGTCACCGCGGTCGGCGCGGGTGTCGAGGACTTCGCCGTCGGCGACGAGGTTGTCGCCATGGCGCCCAACAGCATTGCCTCCTACGTGGTGACCAATGCCTACTGCGTCGCGCACAAGCCCGCGCAGATGACCTTCACCGAGGGATCGACCATCCCGGTGGCCTTCCTCACCGCGTGGTATTCGCTGATCACTCTGGGCCGGCTGGCCCCGGGGGAGCGGGTGTTGATCCACTCGGCGGCCGGCGGTGTCGGCCTTGCCGCCATCGAGATCTGCCGGATGGTCGGCGCCGAGGTGCTCGCGACAGTCGGAACCGAGGAGAAGCGCGAGTTCCTCCGGGCCCGCGGTGTGCGGCACATCATGGACTCGCATTCGCTGGACTGGGCTGCCGAGACGATGCGCATCACCGATGGCGCCGGCGTCGATATCGTGCTCAATTCGCTGGCCGGAGAGGCTATTCCGCTCGGCATCGGGGTACTGGCTCCGTACGGGCGGTTCATCGAGATCGGTAAGCGCGACATCTACGACAACAAGGAGATCGGGCTGTACCCGTTCCGGGCCAACCTGAGCTTCTACGCTGTGGACCTGGACCGGATCACCCGCGAGCGTCCGGAGATCTGGGGCGGTGTGCAGCGCGAGATCATGCCCAAGTTCGCGGATGGCACCTTCTCCCTGCTGCCGTTCCGGCAGTACGACTCCGATGCCATCCACGACGCCTTCCGCTTCATGGCTCGTGGTCAGCACATCGGCAAGGTCGTCATCGACCTGGACTGCCCGGAAGTCATGGTGGCGGGCACCGCCCAGGGAGCGCTGCTACGCGCCGACGGCACGTACCTGATCACCGGCGGCCTCGGCGGACTGGGTTTGCTGACCGCCGAGTGGCTGGCCGAACGCGGTGTCGGACGCCTGGTGCTGATGGGTCGCAGTGCACCGTCTGAGCAGACGCGGGCCAAACTGCGGGAGATCGAGGTGATGGGAACGCAGGTCGAAGTGGCCCGCGTCGACGTCACGGTCGAAGCCGAGGTGATCGAACTGCTCGCCCGGATCCGGGAGACTGGGGCGCCGCTGCGCGGAATCCTGCACTGCGCCATGGTGCTCGACGACGGCGTGCTCGCCGAACTCGACGCGGACCGGATGCGCACCGCCATGGCGCCGAAGGTGCAGGGCATCTGGAACCTGCACACGCACACCGCGTCCGATCCGCTCGCGCTGTTCGTTCTGTTCTCCTCCGCGGCCTCGCTGCTGGGCTCGCCAGGTCAGGGTAACTATGCCGCCGGCAATGCCTTCCTCGATGCGCTGGCGCACCACCGGCGCTCTCTCGGTCTGCCGGCGACCAGTATCAACTGGGGTGCGTGGGCGGAGATCGGCCAGGCCGCTCAGGATGGCCGCGACAGCCGGCTGGGTAACCGCGGCATCGGGAGCATGACACCCGCGCAGGGCCTGGAAGCCCTCGAAGCGGTGATCATGGCCGATCCCGTGCAGGTCGCGGTGCTGAATCTCGACGTGGCGCGCTGGGCACAGCTGTATCCATCGGCGGCCACCTCGCCCTTCTACAGCCGATTGATGAACGACATGCCGCAGTCCGACGGCGACGGTACCGGCACGCTGATCCGCCGCGCCCTGCGGTCGGGAGACCGGGCCGAGGCCACCGCGGCGCTTGCGGAGTTCCTGCGCGAGGCCGTGGCGAGAGTCATCGGTATCCAGCCGGCCGAGCTGTCCGTGGACACCGAGCTCACCAGGCTCGGAATCGATTCCCTGATGGCGGTCGAACTGCGCAACAAGATCACCGCCGAATTGCGGGTAGAACTCCTGCCGACCGCACTGCTCAAGGGCCCCACCGTGGTTCAGCTGGAGCAACAGATCGTGGCGCTACTGGATCAGGAGATCGCGGACAGCGGCATGGCCGAGGTCATCGAGCCGGAGACTTCGCTCGACCCGGCACGGGCTCAGGATCTACTGGAACGTATCGACGAGCTGTCCGACACCGAAGTGGAGGCTCTGCTCGCCGATCTCGCCGCCGCGGGCGAGGCCACGGAATGACCGGCGCGCAGGCCGCCGATCCCGCGGCGATGCAACGAGAACGATTGCGGGAGTTGCTGACACAGCGCGCGCACACGGCATCGACCGGGCATCCACTCTCGGAAGGGCAGCGGGCGCTCTGGCTGCTGCACCAGCTGAACCCGAACGATCCGGCCTACAACGAGGTCACGATGGCCGAATTGGTGGCCGACCGCAGCGACGACGAGGTGTTGTCGGCCTACCGAATCCTGCTGGCCCGGCATGCCTGCCTGCGCACGACCTACGGTGAGAATGCCGGTGTGCCGACCCAGGTCGTGCGCCCGGTGGACGACTCGCTGACCTTCACCGTCCATCACCTCGGTGCGGCCTCCGATGCGGAGTGCACGCGTATCGCGCAGCGACTGGCCCGCGCTCCCTTCGCGCTCGGTGCGGGGCCGGTGGCCCGCGTCGATCTGCTACGCCGCGTGGGCGCACCCGCGATCTTCCTGTTCACCGCACACCACATCGCACTGGACGGGTGGTCGTTCATGATCCTGACCGAGGATCTGTGCGCCCTGCTGTCCGGCGCCGAACCACGCGCGCTATCACCGGTGGGCTATCTGGATCATTGTGTGGCGCAAGCCCGTTCCTTGAGCGGTCCGCGCGGTGTGCAGCTGCGTGACTACTGGCGGGGCAGGCTCGCGGATCTGCCGGAACCGCTGGACCTCGGCGCGACCGGATCGCGGGGGCCACTGGCTGCGGCACCCGCGGCGGTGCGCGAATTCCGGGTGGACGCGGCCCTCAACGAACGGGTGCGGGATTTCGCTGTCGCGGCCGGTGTCACGGTATCGACGGTGTTCATGACGACGTTCCAGGCCTTGCTGCGGTGGTATGCCCTCCGGGACGACATCGTGATCGGGACATTCGCCGGCGGGCGTCCTGCGAGCGTGTTCGAAACCGTGGTGGGGTACTTCGTCAATCCGGTCGTGCTGCGCGCCGATCTCTCGGACGATCCGACCTTCACCGAGCTGGTCCGCCGCGGTCACGCCACGCTCATCGACGCGCTCGACCATCAGGACTATCCGTTCCAGCGGATCGTCGCCGACCTGGCCGTGCCGCGTGACGTGAGCCGGAATCCGATCTTCGACGTGCTCTTCTCTTTTCAGAGTCAACGGCGGTTCAGCGGCCGCACCCTCGACGAGCTGGCATCGAAGCTCACGCTCGGCGACGGTGCCGGCGAACCGGCCGATGCGCCCCTGCGGTTCCTGATGTTCGAGCAGGAGTTCGCGAAATTCGATTTGATACTGGAGGTTTTCGAGGTCGGCACCGATCTCACCGTGTACCTGAAGTATCGGGCCGATCTGTTCGAGCCGGAGCTGATCGACCGCCTCGGCAACAGCTTCCGGACCTTGGCGCGGCGCGCGCTCGACGACCCCGGTGCCCGGATATCGCAGCTGTCGCCGCTGTCTCCTGCCGAGTTCGAGGAGGTCGTCGGTGAATACAACGGCACGGCCGAGGAATTCGACGCCGATCCGATCCCGCTGCACGCCATAGATGAGCAGATTCGGCGTACGCCCGAGATCATCGCATGTGTCAGTGGCGAGGAAAGCCTGACCTACGCGGAGCTCGGGTACTGGACCGACCAGTACGCCGGAGAGCTGGTGCGGGCAGGCGTGCGCCCCGGCGAGTTCGTTGGGGTCGCGCTGGAACGCTCCTGCGAGCTCATCGTTGCCATCCTGGCGGTCCTGCGGGCCGGTGCGGTGTATGTACCGCTGGATCCCGAACTTCCCGCCGACAGAATCGATTACGTGCTGCGCGATACCGGTGCTCGATTCGCGATCGGGGACGGCACCCGCGAGACGGGGCCGGTGCGCTGGCTGACCGTGAGCCGCCCCATGGATACGGCGGACACGCCGGTCGTGTTCACCCCGCCCGCCCCGGACGCGGTCGCTTACGCCATGTACACCTCCGGCTCGACCGGCTATCCGAAGGGCGTGCTGATCACCCATCGAGCCCTGGCCAACCGGCTCCACGACGGCGCCCGCCGGTTCGGGCTGAGTCCCGCCGACGCGATGCTGCAGCGGACCGCGCTCAGTTTCGACGTTTCGGTGGGGGAGCTGCTGTTGCCGTTGGTTTCCGGTGCGCGGCTGGTGTTCGCCAAGCCGGGCGGGCATCGCGATCCCGGATATCTGGCCGATCTCATTGCGCGCGAGGCCATTACCACCGCCTACTTCGTGCCATCCACCCTGCGCCTGTTCCTGACCGTGGCGGACGCCGACTCCTGCGCGTCGCTGCGCCGGGTGTTCTGCATCGGCGAGGAACTCACCGCCGAGCTGCGCGACCGGTTCTTCGAGCGGCTCGACTGCGAGCTGTACAACTTCTACGGTCCCACCGAAGCGACCATCGAGGCGACCGCGTGGCGGTGTGAAAACGACGATGACCGTCGCTATGTGCCGATCGGCACGCCCCTGGCGAACACCACCATCTACCTGCTCGACGATCGGCACCAGGCGGTGCCCGTGGGCGGTGTCGGGGAGATCTGCCTCGGCGGTGTCCAGGTCGCCCTCGGCTATCTGAACAAGCCCGGCCGCACCGCGGAGTCGTTCGTCGCCGACCCGTTCACGCACCGGCCCGGCGCACGGATGTACCGGACCGGTGATCTGGCGCGCCGACACATCGACGGGACAGTGCGCTACCTGGGCCGCAGAGACGGTCAGGCCAAGGTCCGCGGCGCTCGCATCGAGACCGCCGAGGTGGAATTCCAGCTGTCGGCGCATGCGGCGGTGGACGCGGCGGTGGTGTCCGTCGTCGATACCGACGCGGGCAATGATCTGGTCGCGCACCTGGTGGTGGCGGAGCCCGCGCCGTCGGTGGCCGAACTGCGCGAGCATTTGAGTGCGGTGCTGCCGCAGGCGATGATTCCGCATCGTTTCCACTACGTGGATGCCATTCCACTGACGCCCAGCGGTAAAGCCGATCGGCGCGGGCTGCTGCGCGATGCCGCCAACCGTGGCGTGTCGCGCACGGCTCCGCGTGGTCCTACCTCGGATCTCGAGATCGCCGTCGCCAAGGTATGGCAAGAAGTGCTGGGGGCCAACGAGATCGGGATCGACGACAATTTCTTCGATCTGGGTGGGGACAGCGTCCGGCTCGTCGCTGTGCATCGCGAATTGACCCGGATCGCGGCCCGGGAATTCCCGATGATCGAACTGTTCCGCTATCCGACAATCAGTTCGACAGCCGCCTATCTGGAGAACCCAGCCGTCGAGGATCGTGCCGAAACCGGTCGGCGGCGCGGGCAGGAGCGACAGGAATTCTTGCGCACGGCGCGACGGAGTGGTGGGCGGTCGGCGCGATGACGGACAACTCGGTACCCGCAGTCGCCATTATCGGCTGCGCCGGTCGCTTTCCGGGAGCGCGGAACCCGGAGGAATTCTGGGACAACATCGCACGCGGCATCGAATCGGTGACCGAACTGTCGGCGGAGGAATGCCGCCGCAATGAACTCGATCCCACGATCGTGGACGCCCCGTCCTATGTTCGCCGTGGCGCGCTGCTCGACGATGTCGAATACTTCGACGCCGAATTCTTCGGCTTCTCGCCAGGTGAGGCCGCCGCGACCGATCCACAACAGCGACTGTTCCTCGAATGCTGTTGGGAGGCACTCGAAGACGCGGGGATCGACCCGGATCGAGCGCCGGGACCCATCGCCGTCTTCGCCGGTGCGGGTACTTCCACCTACGCGGAAACCCAGCTGGCGCAGGCGCGCCGGCGCCCGGCCTTCGGCGAGCTGATGCCGTTGGTGATCGGCAACAACCGGGACTTCCTGGCCACCCGGGTGGCCTACAAATTCGGGCTCACCGGGCCGGCGCTCACTCTCCAGACCGCCTGTTCGACCTCGCTGGTGGCCGTGCACTACGCCTGCCAGAGCCTGTTGCTCGGCGAGAGCGATGTGGCGCTGGCCGGAGGAGTAGCGGTGCGGACACCGCTGCGGGTCGGGTATATCCATGAACCCGGCGGGATTCTGTCCGCGGACGGGCATTGCAGGGCCTTCGACCGCGAGTCCGACGGCACGGTGCCGGGCAATGGCGCCGGGGTGGTGGTGCTGCGACGCCTCGACGACGCGCTGCGCGCGGGTGACCGGGTACTGGCGGTGATTCGGGGCTCGGCGGTGAACAATGACGGCCGGGCCAAGGTCGGCTACACCGCCCCCGGCGCCGATGGTCAGGCGCGGGTGCTGGCCGAGGCGCTGGCCGTCGCCGATATCGAGCCGGACACCGTCTCGTACGTGGAGGCGCACGGAACGGGCACGCGGTTGGGCGATCCGATCGAATTCGCGGCGCTGCGTGAGGTTTACGGCAGCCGGTCGGTCGCTGGGCCACCGTGCTACGTCGGCACGGTCAAGTCCAACATCGGTCACCTGGATACGGCCGCGGGCATCGCAGGGCTGATCAAGGTGGTCGGTGCGCTGCGACAGGGCCTGATTCCGCCGACCATGAACTTCCGTGCTGCCAACCAGTTGCTGGGTCTCGGCGACGGGTCGGCGCTGGCGATCGCCGATCGCTCGAGGACCTGGGAGAGCGCCGGGCCGCGCCGGGCCGGGGTCAGCTCGTTCGGTCTAGGCGGCACGAATGTGCATGTGGTGCTGGAGCAAGCGCCCGCCACCCGGGTCGAACACTCCACCGAATCACAGTTGCTGGTGTTGTCTGCCGCCGATCCGCTCGCTTTGGACGAGATGGTGGCGGCACTGTTCGCGCACCTGGCGGCCCATCCCGAGCTGTCGATCCGGGATGTCGCCCATACGCTGCACACCGGACGAAAGGTTTTCGCGCACCGGTTTGCACAGGTGGTCGACAACAAAGGGCGACCACTGGGCGAGCCGATCCGAGGCAGCGCCTCCGGCGCCCGGGGCGCGGCACCAGCGGTGTCGATCTCTGATGCACCCTCGCCCGCCGAACGGGCCCAGCAGTTGGCGATAGCGGCCAGGGCGTGGGTCGACGGTGCCGAATGTGACTGGAAAGGACTATATTTCGGCCGACCAGCGCGCAAGGTGAAGCTTCCAGGCTATCGATTCCAGCGCAGCCGGCACTGGCTCGGGGCCACCCCGGAGCGGCCCACCGCCCGGTACGGTGCCGGACGGACACCGACCGAGTCGGCAGTGGCCGAGATCTGGGGTTCCATCCTTGGCTTGACGGACATCGAGCGCACCGAGAACTACTTCGGCCTCGGCGGTGATTCGCTGCGCGCCTTGCGTATGGCGCGGCGCGTCACCGAAACCTTCGGGGTGCCGGTCACCCTGCAAGACCTCGTCGCCGCACCCACGCTCGGCGAATTCTGTGCGTTCCTCGATCGCGCCGTGTCCGGCACCGGGCCGGTGCCGGACGGGACAGCCACGCCCTTGATCTACCTGAATCGGAACGGTTCCCGGCCGCCCATCGTCCTGGTGCACCCTGGCGGGGGATCCGCGCTGACCTACCTCCCGCTCGCTGCGGCCGTAGGCGCCGATCAGCCGCTGATCTGTATTCAGTCGCCGACATATCGGGGTGGTGTGGAGTCGGATTCGGTAGAAGATGCCGCCACCGTCTACCTGGCTGACCTGGCAGCGGCCGGAATCGAGTTCCGGGAGCTGTGCGGCTGGTCCTACGGCGGCAATGTGGCGTTCGAAATGGCGAGACGGGTACGGAAGGAGACGGGCCGCGTCGTCGGGGTGTACCTCATCGACAGCCTGCCGCCCGCCGCCTACCCCGACCGCCCGCCAAGCGAGACCGAGCTCTACGCGGCTTTCCCCGTGGTGCTGACACAATTCGGCCGCGCCGCGTCCGAAAATGGCACCGCTGCTGCGGATTCCGAGGTACCGGCCGACTTCGACGCGGCCGTCGCGGCGCTGCGCCGGGCGGGCGCGCTACCCGAATGGCTGCCCACCGACGCGGCACGCACGATGTTCGACGTCTGGCGCCGGCACATGGTCGCGGTATGCGGATACCGGCCCGGACCGGCAGTGACCGATATCGACATCACCCTGCTCCAGGCGACGGATCCGCAGCCGGACGCGCTGACCGAGCTGTTGCGCATCGACCCGGACCCGCTCGTGACGCGGACCGGCTGGGCCGAGCTCACGACCGGTCGATCCACGGTTCACCCGATTGCCGGAAACCATCACTCCCTGATACGGGAGGGCAATGTGGAAGTCCTCGCGGAGGTGCTGCTGCGCCTGATCATGCAATCAAGGGAACAGCCCGGGGAGGGGCAATGACATTGGCGGACAATAGAATGCCTTCGAGCCATCCGGCTCTGCGCCGGCCTGTCGGATTCCTCGGATCGGGGCTGTACGTGCCCGACCGGGTCGTGACCAACGCCGAGCTGGCCGCCACCCTGGACACCTCGGATGAGTGGATCACCTCCCGCACCGGCATCCGTGAGCGACGCTTTCTCGGAGACGGGCTGGCGACCTCCGATATGTGCCTGTCCGCCGCGCGGCAGGCGTTGCGGCGGGCCGGGCTCGCGCCGGAGGATCTCGACGCCATCATCGTCACTACGTCCACCCCGGATCAGCCGCTGCCCTCGACAGCGGTCACGGTCAAGGACGGGCTCGGCTCACGCCGCGCGATTCCCCTCGACATTGCCCAAACAGCTTGCGCCGGAGGCATTTACGCGCTCCTTGTCGCGGCGCATCTGCTCCAGGGCGAGATGTTCGAGCGGGTCCTGGTCATCGGCGCCGACACTGGTTCGCGGGCCACCGACCCCGCCGATCGGATCACCCGGGTGTTCTTCGGCGATGCCGCAGGAGCCGTCGTTCTGGGCCTGGTGCCGGACGGATTCGGCTTGTTGTCATGGGATTTCGGTGACCAGCTGTGCTTCGATGTGGCGATTCCGGCCGGCGGGTCACGTCTGCCCACCTCGCCCGAGACCGTCGAAGCCGGCGAGCATTACGTGCGGATGAACGGTCCCTCGGCGTGGAAGTACGCCACCGAGAATCTGCCGGCCAGCATTCGCGAGACGCTCGGACGCGCGGGCCTGACCGTCGGTGATATCGACCACTACCTGCTTCACCAGGCCAACCTGAACATCATCACGCATGCCATGACCACCCTCGGGGTTTCCATGGATCGCGCGCCGACCACTGTCGAACGCTTCGGAAACACCGCCGCCGCAAGCATTTTCACTGTCCTGCACGAAACGCTCATGGCCCGGCCCGAGACCGGCCGTCTGCTGGTGCTGGCCGGCATCGGCGCCGGCGTGCTGTGGGGGTCGATGTGCTTCCGGCACTACGCAGATTCCGGACACGACGTGAAGGGGCTGATCGAATGAACGGCCGATTGAGCGGAAAGACCGCCGTGATCACCGGTGGCACGGCGGGCTTGGGTCTCGGCATCGCCGAGGCGTTCGCCGACGAAGGCGCCGAGGTGGTGTGCGCGGCGCGGCGCGACCCGCGCACCGGCCCGACGTGGCCGGAGCAGTTGCACTATCACCCCGTGGACGTGACCGACGCGGATTCGGTGGTGAAGCTGATGGCCGGCGTCGCCGAACGCTGCGGCCACATCGATATCGTGGTCGCGAATGCCGGAATCAGCATCGACGGCCGGGTGACCCGGCTCGCACCCACGGACTGGTCCCGGGTCGTCGAGGTCAATCTCAACGGCGTCTTCCACACTGTCCAGGCGGCCGTGCCATACCTGACAGTGACGGCCGGGACCGTTATCACCGTGTCCTCGGCGCTGGGCAGCCGACCCGCGGTCGGCGCTGCGGCCTACTGCTCGACCAAAGCGGCCGTGGAGATGTTCACCAAGGTTTGCGCCGACGAACTGGGTGCCCGGAAGGTGACCGTCAACTGCTTGGCCCCCGGCATCGTGGACGGCGGCATGACCGCCGACTTCCAGCAGCAGAACCAGGCCGCGTGGGAAACCTACAGCTCCCGCCTGATCTCGGGCCGGGCCGCGAGTCTCTCCGAGATAGCCGCTGCGGCTGTATATCTGGCTGCCGATGCGGGATATGTCAATGGGCACGTGCTCGCCGTGGACGGGGGCTTGCGATGGACCTGATCCCGGAAGCGGTGCGGCTGATCGTATCCGACGGCATCGGGCACCTCGTGCTGGATCGACCGCCGGTCAACGCGCTCAACTTCGCCGCCCAGAACCGCCTGCTGGAGCTGGCCGACGAGATCACACACCGCACCGACATCCGTGCCGTGCTGATCACCGGAAACAACGGAAACTTCAGTGCCGGTGCGGATCTGAAGGAACTGCGGGACGTGGACCAGGCCGAGATGGCCATCCGTGCGCCGCGCATGCAGACTGCGCTGGCCCGGCTCGCCGCGATCGCGAAGCCGGTCGCGGTAGCCCTGGACGGCGTCGCGCTCGGCGGCGGCTGCGAGCTGGCATTGTGCGCGGATCGTCGTTTCGCGTCTCGGCGGTTGTCGATCGGGCTTACAGAGGTCGCGGTCGGGGTGATCCCAGGCGGCGGCGGCACCCGGCGGCTGGCCCGCCTGGTCGGCCACTCTGTGGCCAAGGACCTCATCTTCAACGCGACGACACTCGACGCCGGCGCCGCGCTGCGGATCGGACTCGTCGATGTGGTGACCGACGATCCGGCGGCCGCCGCCCAGGACTGGCTGGCCCGCTTGGCGGCGGGTCCGGCGCGGGCGCTGGCCGCCGCGAAGCGGTCAATCGACTTCCTCGCTGAGTCAGCGGACGCCGGACTCGCCTACGAGACGGCTGCCTTGATCGAAGTGTTCGGAACCGCCGACCGCGAGAGGGGAATCAATGCTTTTGTCGCGAAACGTCCGCCGAGCTTTCTCGGCCGCTGAGCTGAGCGCCGAAGGCCAGGGGGAGCGCCGGTGATCGACTCCCTGGCGGCCGCGGCGGTGCACGGGGCCTCCGCGGCGGAACTCCTCGCCGAACCCGTCCCCACCGAGTATCTCGCCGCTCACCTCAGACGGGACGACCAGACCCTGTTCGACGGTATCACCGACCGTGACGTGCGGCGGTCCATCCGGATCGGCCGGATCCCCATGCCAGATCTGGCGCCGGACGAGGTGCTGGTCGCGATGATGGCCAGCTCCATCAACTACAACACCGTGTGGTCGGCCACGTTCGAGCCGGTCTCCACCTTCCGCCTACTGAACGGCTTCGCGAGACAGGGCGGCTATGCCGGCCGCCACAACCGTGATCATCAGGTGATCGGCTCGGACGGCTCTGGTGTGGTGGTGCGCGCTGGCGTGGGCGTAAGGCATTGGCGGCCAGGCGATCACGTGGTGATCAGTCCGGCCTACGTCGACGACCAGGAGCCGGCCACGCACAGCGACGGTATGCTCGGCGATCTCCAGCGGGCCTGGGGATACGAAACGAACTTCGGCGGGCTGGCACACTATTCGGTGGTCCGTGCCTCCCAGCTGCTGCCCAAGCCCGCGCACCTGACCTGGGAGGAGGCGGCCAGCGTCACGCTGTGCGCGGGCACCGCCTACCGCATGCTGGTCGGCGCGCAGGGGGCCCGTATCAAACAGGGCGACATCGTGCTGATCTGGGGCGCCACCGGCGGCCTGGGGGCGTTCGCAGTCCAGCTCGTAAAAAACGGCGGCGGCATTCCGATCGGCATCGTGGGATCCGAGGAGAAGGTCGAGCTGGCCCGCCGAATGGGTTGCGACGTGGTCGTCAACCGGCAGCATTTCGGCATCCCCGATGATGACCAGGATCCCGTCGAACGGGCGGTGACGGTCGGCAAACGGCTCGGCAAGATCATCCGGGCCGAGGTGGGCGAGGATCCGCACGTGGCCTTCGACTACGTCGGCCAGGAGACCTTCGGTACCTCGGTATTCGTAGTGCGCCGCGGCGGCACGGTGGTGACCTGCGGCTCCAGCACCGGCTACCGGCACCAATTCGACAATCGCTATCTGTGGATGAATCTCAAGAAGATCATCGGGAGCCACGTCGCCAATTTGCAGGAGCAGTGGGAATGCAACCGGCTTTTCGCCATGGGCAGGCTGACGCCGGTGCTGTCACGGACCTATCCGCTCGCCGAGGTCGGCGCGGCCGCGCGGCTCGTGCAGTGCAATGAACATCTCGGGAAGATCGGGGTGTTGTGCCTGGCCCCGAGTACCGGTCTCGGCGTAACCGATCCCGAGACCAGACAACGACACGGTGAGGAACGAATGATGTTGTGGCGCCAAGCAGGACAAGCTCATGACCGCTGTTGAGCACAAGGTCGCCGAGGCCCCGGGTTCGCTGCCGTTGCTCGGCCACGCCGGCGCGTTCCAACGCGACCCGGCGCGGTTCCTCGCCGCATTGTCCCGTCACGGCGATCTGGTCCGCATCCGGATGGGCCCGATGCGCGTACTGGTGGTGTGCCACCCCGCGCTGCTGGACGAAATGCTGGTCCGGGACAAGATATTCGACCGCACCGGGCCGCTGTTCCAGCGCGCCCGTGACGTCGTGGGCAATGGCGTGGCCACCTGTCCGCACGCCGAGCACCGGCGGCAGCGTCGGCTGGTGCAGCCGGCCTTCCACAAGTCCCGGATGCCCGGCTACGCCGAGATCGCCAGTCGGCAGATCGCGGAACACATGGGCGCTTGGCGCGATGGGCACCCGATGAATGTCATCGCCGAGTTGAACCGGCTCACCTGCGCGGTGGTGGCGCGCACGCTGTTCTCGACCGAACTGGAAGCGACCGAACTCGCCCGGGTGGTTGCCGACATTCAGACGGTACTCGACGGGCTGACCCGCAGCGCCATGACACCGCCAGCGGTGGAGAACTTTCCGATCGTCGGAATTCGAGCCTTCCTGTGTGCGCGAGATCGGCTGCGGCAGGGAACTTTACGACTGGTATCGGATTATCGGCGTGTCGGCGGTGACCGCGGCGATCTGATTTCGATGCTGCTGCTGGCCGGTGACATCGAGGACGGCCGGCTCTCCGACGAGGAGATCTGCGACCAGATCCTCACCTTCACCATGGCGGGTACCGAAACCCTGGCGAACACCTTGGCCTGGGCGCTGCACCTGCTGGGACAGCATCCCGAGGTCGAACGCCGATTGCACGCCGAGGTCGACGCCGTATTGGACGGCCGCGTCGCGACTTTCGCCGACCTCGACCGGCTGGAGTACACCGGCCGGGTTATCGCCGAGACGCTACGGCTGCACTCGCCGGCCTTTTTGTTCCTGCGCCGGGTGAGCACCGACACCGAACTCGGCGGCACTCCGATCCCCGAGGGGGCGACCGTGCTGTGGAGCCCCCACACGATCCACTACCGTCGAGATCTGTACCCGGATCCGGAGCGATTCGACCCCGATCGGTGGTCCGGAGATATGCGGAAAACCCTGCCCCGCAGCTCATATGTGCCCTTCGGGGGCGGGCCGCGCAAGTGCGTCGGCGAGCACTTCGCGCTCACCGAAGGCACCATGGCACTGGCGAGCATCGTGGCCCGCTGGCGCTTGCGGCCGACCTCGAACCGGCCGGTCCGAGGGGTGTATCGCGCGACATTACGGCCGCAGTTGCTGCGCATGACCCCCGAACGTCGGTAGTGATGATTATGTCGAAACCAGTTGGGCACGTAGCAGTTCGATGGCGTGGTCGGCGATGCGGCCGGCCCGCGCCGCCGACACCACACCCTCGGCGAAGGTGAAGTTCCAGCGCAGCACACCGCCGCTGGTGACCGCACCGGCCACCATGTAGGAGATACACGAGACGCCGACTGCTCCCTGTAACCCGGAAAGCCGCCAGTTCCCGGCCCGATCAGGGAAGGCCGAAAGCCCGATATTGCTGACGAGCACGGTACGCGCCGCCCGCTGATTCACCAGATCCACGATCAACTTGCTCTTCGCGACAGATTTTGGGGTGACCACCCGCCAGGAAGCCAGCCCTGACAGATGCTGACGAAGTCGTAGCCGTCGGCGCACGATCCGATTGGATCGGCGCGCGGTGGTCCACAGATCGATATTCGGTCCGGCGAGCAGACAACCCGAAACACTGGAAGCATAAGGACCCAGCTCTTCCAGCCCGATCGGCGGTGAAAGTTCACCTCGACAATTCACCGGTGATCCAATCGGCACATGCCGGGAAGTATTCGGCGAAATTTCGTGAGCCACGGCCGTGGCCATGGCCGCCGTCAATGCGCCATGCACAGTGACGCCCTTACTCTTGCAGAGCGCCATCAAATCGGATGTATCGGATTTGGACAATTCGCGGCAAATAAGTCGTGTGCGGCGTTGAGCGGGTGGGACTTCGGCCTCGGGCGACAGTAGGACAGGTCGGCTCAGCACCGAGACAGCCTGGTCCAGCAGTAGGCCGAGGACCGCCCGGGTCAGGCTGCGGGAACCACGCGGGATCAATTCGTCGGCCGGCCGCAGCGGTGGCCGGGACACGATCGTCGCCGGATCTGGTCCGGGTTCCGCCGCGTATCGGACAACCTGCCCCAGCAGCGAAACCATCGACAGCGCATCGGAGATGACGTGCGCGATGGTGAGAATCAGATCGTGCGATTCGTCCGCGGTACCACCCCCGCGCACCACATCCACCAGCCGGACCAGCGGACCCGTTCGCCAGTCGAGAGGTTCGCGCAGTTCCACGACGTCGACCTCGGCGGCGACCGCCGCCTCGTCGTCGGCGGCCACCCGTACGGTGCGGATGCCCACCCGGGGATGGTCGGCCGGGGTGAACCGGGGGTGGGAGCCGTCCGGCCGGGCTTCGATGCGCACCCGCAACAGCGGATGCTCGGCGACCACGCGGGCGGCCGCACGCTCCAGTTGTGCCGTGGTCACCGTGCCGTCGATGTGGATCCACGCGGCACCGTTCATCGTCGAGATCTGATCGGCGATCCAGAACCATCGTTCCGAATTGCTGAGCGGACGGAAAACTTCGAGCAAATTTGTGTTCGGATGATCGGCAATCGTGGCCACGGTACCCCCGGTTTACATTGAAATGCGCCCTTCAATTGTGTAAGGAATCGGGTGAGGGCGCGGTTTTCGGCGCAATCTTGGCATGGCAATCAAGAAGAGGCAAGGGCCTTGTGCCGCTTCGGTTCTGCCGCTACGCTCGATGCGGGATTTGAAACGTGTTCTAGGTGGGGCTCTGGTCATTCATGCGTGTATTGTTCATTTCCGCTCCAGGAATGGGGCACATCTTTCCGATGATTCCGCTGGCATGGGCGCTACGCACGGCCGGTCACGAGGTCCTCGTCGCCACGGCCGGAGACGCCCTGGCCGCCAAGGACGCTGGGTTGCCGGTGGTGGATCTGGTGCCGGGCTTCGACGTCCAGGTTCTGTACAGCCAAGTGCTGCGCGATAATCCGGAACTCGCCAAGGAAATGGAGGCGGGCATGAAGGTTACCGACCTCCGTGAGCCCGCGATAATGTCGAGGTTGGCATTGGTTTCCATGATGTTGGCCGACGGTGCGGTCGCACTCGCCGAACAATGGCGGCCAGACGTCGTCGTCGAGTCCATGATTCTCGGCGCGGGCCAGGTCGTGGCCGGCAAGCTCGGAATCCCGCTGTTCGTCCATGGATTCGGCTTCGCCCGCGGTGACGGTCTCGCGCCGAAGTGGCGTGAGTACCTCGCGGCCCAGTTCGACCAGCACGGCGCCGAACTGCCGGAGCGCACCGGGTACATCGACATCGCCCCGCCCAGCATGCTGACCGAGCCGCCGACCGGATGGTCCATGCGCTTCGTGCCCTACAACGCCGGCGGAGTCCTGCCGGAATGGGCACGCCGCGCGCCACAACGGCGGCAGATCGTCGTCACCCTCGGGACGATCGCGCCGCTCATGAGCGGGCTCGGTCCGATCGAGCGACTACTCGCCGCCGCACCGGACATCGATGCCGACTTCGTGCTCGCGCTGGGCACGGCGGACACCAGCGGTCTGAGCGCGCTGCCCTCGAATGTCCGCATCGTGGACTGGATTCCACTCGACGCGCTCCTTCAGCACAGTCCGCTACTCATTCACCACGGCGGTGCGGGCACCACGTTGACCGCGCTGGCTCTGGGGGTGCCGCAGATCGCGGTACCGAGCGGTGCCGACCGGTACATCAATGCGATCGCCGTGCACGATTCGGGCACGGGGGTGTCCGTGGAAGAGGACGAGTTGGACGCGGCGCTGATCGATCGGGTGCTAGGCGACGAGAAGATCCGGCAGGAATCGGGACGGGTTCGAGACGAAATCGCCGGCATGCCCGCACCCAGTGCCGTGGCGGCTCAGCTGCTCGAATTTGTCGGCGGCTGAGCGGACGCACTGCTGCTCTATTCGCGACAGGCGCGCGGCGTCGGATTCATCCGGGGACGCGCGCTTTTCGTAGGGCGGTGTTGCGGAGTGCGCGGCCGGAAATCATCGAAGATCCCGAATACCAGCAGATCTGGGATGCGCTGACTGCCGACCGCGCGTTCTACCGCGACTATCAGTCCCGGACCGAGCGACGGATTCCGCTGGTGCGGCTGCGTGAACTGTGAGGGCCGCGTCGGCCGTGGCGTAGTGGCGGCCGTCGGCGCGGCTGCGGGGCGCGGAAGACCGGGTTAAGGTCGCAGGGTTGAGTGGAACGCGACCGGTCAGGATGCAGCACGTGGAGAACAAGAAGGCGCCGTGGACCGCCGCCGACATTCCGGATCTGAAGGGGCGCACCGCGATTGTGACGGGAGCCAGCGCCGGGCTGGGATTGGAGACGGCGCGGCGGCTCGCGGAACACGGGGCGCGGGTGGTCCTGGCGTGTCGTAATGCCGAGAAGGCCGCGGCCGCAGCGGAAGTCATCCGCCAGACCGTGCCGGGGGCCGAATTGCCGTTCCTGGAACTGGATCTGACGTCACTGAAGTCGATCCACTCGGCCGCGGCGCGGCTGCACGACGACTTCGAGCAGATCGACCTGCTGGTGAACAACGCGGGCACGCTGAGCCGGGAACGGACGGTCACCGAGGACGGGTTCGAAACCGTCTTCGCGACAAACCATCTCGGCCCCTTCGCGTTCACCGGGCTCACGCTCGATCTGCTGAACGCGGCCCCGCGAGCCCGGGTCGTCACCGTCACCAGCGGGCTGCCCGCGCAGAAGGGCACCTGGCTCGAACTCGACGACCTCACCTACGAGCGGCGCGCCTACAAGGCATACCCGGTCTACGCGCAGTCCAAGCAGGCCAACGCCAGCTTCGCCTTCGAACTGCAGCGGCAGCTGAACGGCACTGCGAGCCAACTGATCTCGGTGCTCGCGCACCCCGGCGCCGCCGAATCGGACTTCGCCCAGAACTTCGGGCCCGCGGTGGCCCTGCTGTCCCGGCCGGCCCTGCGCTGGGCCTTCCGGATCATCATGCAGACTGTCGAAATGGGCGCGCTGCCCAGCCTGCGCGCCGCCACCGACCCCGCCGTGCGCGGCGGTGACTTCTACGGCCCCACAGGCGCCACCAAGGGCTACCCGGTGCCGAACGAGGCGGGGGAGCAGACCCGCGACCCGGAACTGGCCGCGCGACTGTGGGCCGAATCCGAGCGGCTCACCGGCGTCACCTACCGGTTCGATCAACTCACCGACAGCGTCGCGAAGTAGGTTCGGCACGCCGAACGCCCCCTGGAATCTCCAGGGGGCGTTCGATTCTCGGCTGTCTCAGCGACTCTGATCCGGGTCCACATCGTCATCGGTCAGCAGCGCGCTGCCGGCGACACGATCGGTGGCCAGGGCGTCGAGGAAGGCGCGCGCCCACCGGTCGACGTCATGGCTGAGGACCTGGCGGCGCAGCGAACGCATCCGACGGCGACGGGTGTCGCGGTCATCGTCGATCGCACCGATCAGGGCGTCCTTCACACTGTCGAGATCGTGCGGATTGCAGAGATAAGCCTGCCGCAATTCCGCTGCGG
Organism: Nocardia niigatensis NBRC 100131; assembly: GCF_000308655.1. Lineage (GTDB taxonomy): Bacteria > Actinomycetota > Actinomycetes > Mycobacteriales > Mycobacteriaceae > Nocardia > Nocardia niigatensis. The sequence goes on from NZ_BAGC01000005.1 coordinate 56,094, forward strand.
CACCGGTGAATTCGCTCAGCACCAGAGCGCCGTTCAGGCTGCCCTGACACGCCACGTACTCCTTGGCGACCAGATTCATGCCGTCCCGCAGTGGCGTCACCACCATGACGTCGGCGGCCACGAAGAACGCGATGAGCTCGTCGCGCGGGATCGGGCGGTGCAGATAGTGCACCACCGGATAACCCACCCGGGAGAACTCGCCGTTGATCCGGCCCACCTGGCGTTCGATGTCGCCACGCATCTGCTTGTAGGACTCGACCCGCTCGCGGCTCGGCGTGGCCAGCTGCACCATCACCGTGTCCGCCGGATCGATCCGGCCGTCGTGCAGCAGCTCCTCCAGCGCGGCCAACCGGATGTCGATGCCCTTGGTGTAGTCCAGGCGGTCCACACCCAGCAGGATCGTCTTCGGATTGCCCAGCTCCGCACGGATCTTCGCGGCCCGCTCCCGCACCCCGCGCCGGCGCGAATACTCGTCCAGCTCGGTCGAGGTGATGGAGATCGGGAACGCGCCCACCCGCACGGTGCGGAAACCCACCTGCACCACACCGAGTTTCGAGCGCACGCCCACGGTGCCGCGCGACGTCGGCTGCCCCGCCAGCCTTCTGGCCAGATAGAGGAAGTTCTGCGCGCCGCCGGGCAGATGGAAACCGATCAGGTCGGCGCCCAGCAGGCCCTCGACGATCTCGGTGCGCCACGGCATCTGCATGAACAATTCCACCGGCGGGAACGGAATGTGCAGGAAGAAGCCGATGGTCAGATCCGGGCGCAGCATGCGGAGCATCTTCGGCACCAGCTGCAGCTGGTAGTCCTGCACCCACACCGTCGCGCCCTCGGCCGCCACCTTGGCGGTGTACTCGGCGAAGCGGCGGTTCACCTGCACGTACGCCTGCCACCACTGGCGGTCGTAGACCGGTCGCACGATCACATCGTGATACAGCGGCCACAGCGTCGCGTTGGAGAAACCCTCGTAGTAATCGGCGACCTCGTCGCCCGACAACGGCACCGGATGCAGTTCCAGACCGTCCTCGACGATCGGATCCAGATCCACATCCGGGACGCCGGCCCAGCCGACCCAGGCGCCCTTGTTATTGCGCAGTACCGGTTCCAGCGCGGTCACCAGGCCGCCGGGGCTGCGCTTCCAGCGGGTGGTCCCATCGGGTAGTCGCTCCAGGTCGACCGGAAGCCGGTTGGCGACGACGACGAAACCGGAGCCGGAGCTATCCGGGTGCACGGGTCATTCGCCTCGCGTCGGACCGATGCCCAACATGGACAGCAGCATGCGGCACTCGTCGGCGTCGGTCGCGTAGGCGGCCACCACGCGCTGGGCCTGTCGAGCGGTTTCGTCGGCGAGCGGTTCCAGATCGTCGTCCGCGATGTCGTTTGCGCCGGTCTTCGCGGCCATCTCATGTCCTCTCGGAGAAGTCTGCTCGGTGCGAGGAGTCCATGGTATCTGCCAGGAAAGTCACGGCCACTCGCTGCGTGCATTGCGAGCCCTAACCGCAATCGTCCGTATCAACGGGACCATCCGGTCGGAATTCATGCGACGCGCCGGTGGTAGCGCCGAGCGAAACGTTTCGAAGTCGGATACCTATACGGTGAACGAACCTAAGAATCGGACAAGTGGTAAGGGGTCGCAAGCATGCCGTTGGCGACGGTGAACGGAATCTCGCTGAACTACCAGGTCAAGGGAGACGCATCCCGGGGCACGGACGTGAAGGGCTCCGCACCGCTGGTCGTCATGATCATGGGCACCGGCAGCGGCGGCCGGGTCTGGGAACTGCACCAGGTCCCCGCGCTGATCTCCGCCGGATACCGGGTCTGCACCTTCGACAACCGCGGTATCGCACCGTCCTTCGAATCCGCGGACGGGATCACCATCGAGGACCTGGTGCGCGACACCGCCGCCCTCATCGAATTCCTCGACGAGGGACCGGCACTGGTGGTCGGCCAGTCCATGGGCGCGCGTGTCGCGCAGGAACTCGCGCTGGCCCGACCCGAACTGGTCCGCAAGGCCGTTTTCATGGCGGGACACGCCCGGCTGGATCAGTTTCAGCGCACGCTCTCGCTCGGCGAGCACGAACTCGACGACTCGAGCGTCCGGCTGCCCGCCAAATACGAGGCCGCCATGACCGCCATCATGAACCTCTCCCCGGCCACCATGGCCGACCCGCACGCCGCCCGCGACTGGCTCGACCTGTTCGAATTCACCGGCGGCCCGGCATCGCCCGGAGTGCGCGCGCAGCGGCGCATGGACCACGATTTCGACCGCACCCAGGCATACCGGGACATCACCGTGACCTGCCTGTCCATGGGCTTCGCGGACGACCGGATGATCCCGCCCTACCTTTCCCGCGAGGTCGCCGATATCATTCCGGGAGCCCGTTACCAGGAGGTTCCCGACGCCGGTCACTTCGGCTATCTGGAACAACCGGAGGCCGTCAACAAGATCCTGCTCGAATTCTTCGCGGCTTGAATGAAGTGCAGGTAACCGCCCAGCGGTAACGCCTGCCTTGCTAGGGTCGAATCAACGTCGGGGGCTCGTTCCATCACTGCGGTGGCTGGACGATCCGTCTACGTTCCCGTACACAGCGCCAGTATCCAGTGAGGTGAAATGAGCACCAATCCCTTCGATGACGAAGACGGCCGGTTCTTCGTCCTGGTCAACGATGAGGAACAGCACTCCCTGTGGCCCGCCTTCGCCGAGGTTCCGGCGGGTTGGCGAGTCGTTTTCGGCGAGGACAGCCGCGCCGCGTGCGTCGAGTACGTCGAGAAGAACTGGACGGATATGCGTCCGAAGAGCCTGCGTGACGCCATGGCGGCGGACGACGCGGCTCGTCAGGCGGCTCAGTCCTGACACCCTGCGGTTAGTCCGATACTGCGCGAACGGCTTCCGAACGCGGCCGGGCGACGTCACGAGCGTCCCCGGCCGCGCTCCGGTCTGTCCTGCAGCGTCGTTCCGACCGGGCAGCCGGCTTTTCCGCGCAGCCGGCCATCCCGGTTATGATGGCACCGCTTTCCGCCTCCTTAGCTCAGTGGTAGAGCACCGCTCTTGTAAAGCGAAGGTCGTCAGTTCAATCCTGACAGGGGGCTCGTAGGACGAGCGCCGGTCGCGACGCGACCGGCGTTCTCTCGTTTCCGCCCGCGACCGTGCCGGGATCCGGCGTTCGCAGGAAACTCCCAGGGAAGGGCCAGGTTCTTCGCGGGCGAAGCGCAGAATATGACCTCATGACAGGTGTGCCCGTTCAGTCGCGTGAACCGGAGGCGAGGGTGCTCGTCGTTGACGACGAGCCGATGATCGTCGAGCTACTGTCGGTGAGCCTGCGGTATCAGGGGTTCGAGGTCGCGAGTGCCGCCAGCGGCACCGAGGGGCTGGACAAGGCGAAGACCTTCCGGCCCGACGCGCTGATCATCGACGTGATGATGCCGGGGATGGACGGCTTCGGGCTGCTGCGGCGGCTGCGGGCCGACGGGATCGACGCGCCCGTGCTGTTCCTCACCGCGCGCGACGACGTGGACGACAAGATCACCGGGCTGACCCTCGGCGCCGACGATTACGTCACCAAGCCGTTCAGCCTGGAAGAGGTGGTCGCGCGGCTGCGGGTGATCCTGCGGCGGTCGGGGCGGTCGGCCCCGGAGACCAAGACGTCGCGGCTGCGGTTCGCCGATATCGAACTCGACGACGACACCCACGAGGTGTGGAAGGCGGGCGAGCCGGTCGCCCTGTCGCCCACCGAGTTCACGCTGCTGCGATATTTCCTGGTCAATGCCGGAACCGTGCTGAGCAAGCCGCGGATCCTCGACCACGTGTGGCGTTACGACTTCGGCGGTGAGGTCGGCGTGGTCGAAACCTACGTGTCCTACCTGCGCAAGAAGGTCGACACCGGACCGGATCGGCTGATTCACACGCTGCGCGGGGTCGGATACGTCATGCGCGAGCCGCGCGGAAAGACGGCCAACGCGTGAACGCCGCCGCGCCGGTCGACGGCGAAGGCGCGGCACCCCTCGAGGCGCGCCGCAGCCTCCGGCGGCGGATCGCGCACCGGCTCGCGGCCGTGCCGCTGCGCACCACCCTGATGCTGGCCCTGGTGTCCCTGGTCGGCTTCGGGCTGCTGGTCTCGGGTATCGCGGTCACCTCGCTCATGCGCAATGTCCTGGTCGAGCGGATCGACCGGCAGCTCTACGACGCGGCCCACAGCTGGGCCGCGCCCGGCGCGCAGCGACCCGAACCGCTGCCCACCGTGCGCGGGCGGGAACGGCCGCCGCACCTGTACTGGGTGCAGGTGCGGGACTCGGCGGGTCAGGTCACGCTGAGCTTGTCGGCCGGAGTGCAGCAGCCAGAGTTGCCCGCGGACCTGGGCAACCGGCCGCGGACCGTCGGCTCGGAGGGCGCGTCCACCGAGGAGTGGCGGGTGCTGCGGACCGTCAACGAGTACGGCACCAGCACCATCGCGCTGCGCATGGACGAGACGAACTCCCTGCTGGACAAGCTGATCGTGCTGCAGCTGGTTATCGGCGCGCTGGTGCTGGCCGCGCTGGCCGCGGTCGCCCGCATCGTGATCCGGCGCAGTCTGCGGCCGCTGCGGGAAGTGGAGAGGACCGCGGCCGCCATCGCGGGCGGTGATCTGCATCAGCGAGTTCCGGTGCGCGGCACCGACACCGAGGTCGATCACCTCTCACAGTCGCTGAACACCATGCTGACCCAGATCCAGCAGGCCTTCGCCGCCACCGAGGCCTCCGAGGAGGCGGCGCGGCGCTCCGAGGCCAAGATGCGGCGCTTCATCGCCGACGCCAGCCACGAACTGCGCACCCCGCTCACCACCATCAAGGGCTTCTCCGAGCTGTACCGGCAGGGCGCCATCACCGACCCGGACATGCTGATGGATCGCATCGAACGCGAGTCCAAGCGAATGGGGCTGCTGGTCGAGGACCTGCTCATGCTGGCCCGGCTGGACGCGCAGCGGCCCGTGGAACGGCGGCCGCTGGATCTGCTCATGATGGCCAGCGATGCCGTGCACAGCGCCCGCGCCCTGGCCGCGGCCCAGCACCCGGAGGGTCCCGAGCGCAAGATCGACCTCGAAATCCGGCCCGGGCCCGGCACTCTGGAGATGCTCGGCGACGAGACGCGGCTGCGGCAGGTGCTGGCCAACCTGCTCAACAACGCGCTCCAGCACACGCCGACCGAGGCGGAGGTGACGGTGCGGCTCACCCCGGCCGCCGACGAGGTGCTCATCGAGGTCGCCGACACCGGACCGGGACTGGAGGCCGAGCAGGCCGAGCGGGTCTTCGAACGCTTCTATCGCACCGACGTGTCCCGCAGCCGGGTCAGCGGCGGTACGGGACTGGGTCTTTCGATCGTGCAGGCGCTGGTCGACGCGCACAGCGGCACGGTGTCGGTGACCAGCGCGCCGGGGGAGGGCACCACTTTCACGGTGCGCCTGCCCCGCGAGCTGTCCCGCCTCTCCGGGCCTTCAGCGCCCGGCTGAGCGCCGCCGCAGGTCGTGCATGCGTGCCGCCGGTTGAGAGCCGTACCCATTCTGGGCGTACCCGATGAGTTACCCCGATCCTCACGAGATCAGTTGTTGCGTCCCGTGCCGCCGTCGGCCGGTCCAGGAACCTCGGGATACTCACTCACTCCGGGACGTTGGCACCGTAGCCGAGGTCGCGCAGGGCCTGCTTGATCTTGGCCTGCGCTTCATCGAGGGATTCCTTGCTGGGTTCCGGGTCTGCCCCGGTGATGTCGAAGTCACCCAGATGGAAGGCCGGGAAGACGTGGAGGTGCAGGTGCGGCACCTCGAGGCCGGCGATGAGCAGGCCCGCGCGCGGGGCGTCCCAGGCGGCCCGCACGGCCTGGCCGATCTTCTGGGTGACGGCGTTCAGGCGCGCGAAGGCGCCCGGGTCGATGTCCTGCCACTGATCGATCTCCTTGCGCGGCACGACCAGCGTGTGCCCCTGCGTCACCGGGGCGATCGTGAGGAAGGCGACGAATTCGTCGTCCTCCCAGACGAACCGGCCCGGCAGCTGACCGTCGATGATTGCGGAGAAAACAGAAGCCATGCCCCGGACATTACGCGGGGCGGGCCACCCGCGCGTGAACGCACAACGGACCGCTACCGATTGCGCGAGCCCAGCCCTCTAAGCTGTTCGCCGTGCGCGTACTCGTCATCGGCTCCGGAGCTCGTGAACATGCCCTCGTCCTGGCACTGCGGAAGGACCCGGCGGTGACCGCGGTGTACGCGGCGCCCGGAAACGCAGGTATCGCCCAGCACGCCGAAGTGCGTGCCGTGGACGCCACCTCCGGGGCGGAGGTGGCCGCGCTGGCCCGGGAGCTAGGGGTCGACCTCGTGGTGGTCGGGCCCGAGGTGCCGCTGGTGCTCGGCGTGGCCGACGCGGTGCGGGCCGCCGGGATCCCGGCCTTCGGCCCGTCCGCGGCCGCCGCGAAGATCGAGGGGTCGAAGGCCTTCGCCAAGGACGTCATGAACGCCGCCGGGGTGCGAACCGCGCACAGCGAGATCGTCGATCATCCGGGCGAATTGGATGCGGCGCTGGACCGTTTCGGGCCGACCTGGGTGGTCAAGGACGACGGCCTGGCCGCCGGCAAGGGCGTCGTGGTGACCCCGGACCGGTCGGTGGCCCGCGCGCACGGCGCCGAACTGCTCGAACAGGGCCACCCGGTGCTGCTGGAATCCTTCCTCGACGGCCCCGAGGTGTCGCTGTTCTGCCTGGTCGACGGCGAGACCGTGGTGCCGCTGCTGCCCGCCCAGGACCACAAGCGGGTCGGCGACGGCGACACTGGGCCGAACACCGGCGGCATGGGGGCGTACACGCCGCTGCCGTGGCTGCCGGCGGAGACCCTGCAGGCCATTGTCGACGATGTGGTGAAACCCGTTGCGGCCGAGATGGTTCGCCGCGGCGTGCCGTTCAGCGGCCTGCTGTACGCCGGTCTCGCCGTCGGGCAGGCCGGACCGGCCGTGGTCGAATTCAACTGCCGCTTCGGCGATCCCGAGACCCAGGCCGTGCTGGCCATGTTGGACAGCCCGCTGGGCGAGCTGCTGTACGCCACCGCCACCGGCACCCTCGACCAGGTGCCCGCGCCGCGCTGGAAGGACGGCGCCGCTGTCACCGTGGTGCTGGCCGCCGAGAACTACCCGGCCCGCCCGCGCAGCGGCGATATCATCAGCGGGGCCGAATCCACCGGCACCGGAACCGAATCCGAGGTGCTGCACGCCGGCACCGCGCAGCGGGAGGACGGCGCGCTGGTGTCCGCGGGCGGCCGTGTGCTCGCCATCGTCGGCCAGGGCGCGGATCTGGTCGAGGCGCGCAAGAACGCCTACGCGCGGCTGGCCGGAATCAAGCTGCCGGGCGGTCACTTCCGCACCGACATCGCGCTGGCCGCCACCGAGGGGCGCATCACGGTCCCGACCTCAGCCTGAAGTCAGACCCCGCCTGAAGTCCGAACGCTGGCCTCGAGCCTGAACGTCGGTCTCGGGGCTGAACGTTGGCCTCGGGGCCTGGACGCTGGACCTGAGCCTGGACCCTGGCCTCGAGCCTGAACGTTGGGCCTCGAGTCCGAACGTCGGATCAGGCTCCTGAGTCGGCCAGGACTTCCGGACCCGGCCTGAACTCCGAGCACCGGCTCGAGGTGGGTACCGGGCTGGGCGGCGACGAAGCGCTGGTGAATGCCGTCGATCTGATGAAGACCGGGGGCTACCGCAAGGTGCCGCCCATGACGGTGCCCATGGTCAGGATGCCAGCGCGACAAGTGATTTCGCATCGATCGGGGTAAATGCCCGGGCACCACCGAAATGGTTTCGGCTCCGAATCGCCGGCACGCGTCGCCAGCGGTCAACGGCCCCGAGCCGTGCGCCGACGTGCCGGGGAGGCGGGGGAGCAGGCTGAACGCTGGACTCGAGCCTGGACGCTGGCTTCGAGTCCGAACGTTGGCCTCGAGGCTGAACGCCGGATCAGGCTTGTAAGCCGGCCGGGACTTCCGGACTCGGCCTGAACTCCGAGCACCGGCTCCGAGGCGCGGATGCCAGCGCGACAAAGGATTCGCCTCGATCGGGGTAAATGCCCGGGTACCCTCGAAATGGTTTCGGCTCCGAACCGCTGGCACGCGTCGCCAGCGGTCAACGGCTCCCGAGCTGCGCCGACGTCCCGGGAGGCGGGGGAGCTCAGCCTACGATGATGCCGTGCTGGGCCAGCCACGGCTGTGGGTCCACGTGCTGCCCGTTGATGATGATCTCGAAGTGCAGGTGCGGCCCGGTCGAGTCGCCGCGGTTGCCGATGCGCGCGATCTGCAGGCCCGCCGGGACGCGCTCGCCGACCGACACCGAGAAGTCGTACATGTGCCCGTAGACGGAGATGGTGCCGTCGTCGTGGCGGATGCGCACCCAGAGGCCGAAGCCCTGGGCCGGGCCCGCGTCGATGACGGTGCCCGCCGCCACCGCGTAGATCGGTGAGCCCAGCGGCGCGGCGATGTCGATGCCCGCGTGGAAGGTGCCCCAGCGCGCCCCGAACCCGGAGGTGAACACGCCCTTCGCGGGCAGCGCGAACCCGCCCACGCCGGGAATCACGAAGCCGGGCGGCAGGGAGCTGTCCGGCGACGGCGTCATCCACGGCTGCGGCCGGCCGGCGACCGCCGCCGCGGCCTCGGCCTTGGCGCGTTCCAGGGTGGCGGCCGCGGCCGCCGAGACCACCGCCTGCTCGCGCAGATGCTCACCGTTGTTGATGGCGTCGAGGTATCGCTTGGAGGTCTCGGGGCTGGCCTGCACCTGCAGCGGATACTGGACCGGAACCCGCAGTGCCACACCGGGACCCACCTCGGCGTCGGTCTGCAGCAGGCCCAGCGTGCCGTCCGCGCTCGCGAACACCAGCACGGTGGTCATGCCGCCGAGCAAAACGCGGTGCCGAATGCTCCACGCCCGCACCACCGGCCACTGCCGGCGCCCCTCGGCCCGAGCCGCCCGGCCCATCGCGACGGCCTCGGCCCACGACCGCGGCCGGCGGGCACAGAGGTCGATCGCGTGCCTGCGCGCGATCGGCGTGTACACCCGTAGCCAGGCGATGGCCTGTCCCGCGCGGCGGATCGCCGCCCGCTTGGCCCATTCCGCCGCTTCCTGGCTCAGCGATGGTTCGTCCGCGAAGGCCGGCCGCCACCGCAAGCCCGGCGTATAGCTGTCCGTCCCGTCGGCGGTCCGAGGCCGCGGCGTGCGTCGCAGCCTGCGCAGTCCGGCCCGGCCACGCGCGGATTCGCGCCCGTCGGAGGACGCCGGTGCGGTGGATTCGGGTGGCTGTGTGTCGGCCTCCGGGCCAGTCCCGGTGGCTGCTGGTCCCCCCTGCAGAGCCGCCTCCTCAGGCATTCGGGTGGCCGTTCCCGGACAGGCGGGAACGCGGGTGCTCTACCGTCTGTCGAGTGCGTATCGAATCTCGCCGGTCGACCATTCCACCTTTTTACGTGATGGACGTCTGGAAAGCAGCAGCTGAACGGGCCCGGACACACGGAGATGTGCTGGTGCTGGCCGCGGGACAGCCCTCCACGCCCGCTCCGGAGGCGGTTTTGCGTGCCACCAAGGCGGCCATGGATTCCGAATTGCTGGGATATACCGAGACATTCGGGATGCTGGGGTTGCGGGAGGCCATCGCGGAGCATCACCGGAGCACCTACGGGGTGCGGGTGGACGCCGATGATGTCGTGGTGACGACCGGATCCTCCGGCGCGTTCACCCTCATCTTTCTGGCGGCCTTCGATCCCGGCGACACCGTGGTGGTGGCGCGGCCGGGCTATCCGGCGTACCGGAACACGCTGACCGCGCTGGGCTGCGAGGTGGTGGAGCTGGATTGCGGTCCGGAGACTCGGTTCCAGCCGACCGTGGCCATGCTGGAGGCGCTGCCGGAGCCGCCCGCGGGTCTGATCGTGGCGAGCCCGGCCAATCCCACCGGGACCATGATCGCGCCGCAGGAGCTGGCCGCGCTGGCCCGCTGGTGCGACGCGCACGGGACGCTGCTCATCTCCGACGAGATCTATCACGGCATCGTCTACGGCGACACGGAACCGACCTCGTCCGCCTGGGAGACCTCGCGCGAGTCGGTGGTCATCGGTTCGGTGTCCAAATACTTCTCGATGACCGGCTGGCGGCTGGGCTGGATGCTGGCGCCGGAATCGCTGCGCCCGGCGCTGCAGCGGCTGGCCTCCAACATGACCGTGTGCCCTCCGGCTATTTCTCAGTTTGCGGCCGTGCACGCGTTCGGTTCGGAGGCCAAAGCCGAACTGGACGGTCATGTCCGGCGTTATGCGGCGAATCGCCAGCTGCTGCTGTCGGGTCTGCCCAAGCTCGGCATCACCGACCTCGCCCCCGCCGACGGTGCGTTCTATGCCTACGCGGATATCGCTCACCTGACCGATGATTCGATGCGCTGGTGCACCGAGGTGCTCGACGCCACCGGTGTGGCACTGGCTCCGGGCATCGACTTCGACACCCGCAACGGCCTTCACACAGTTCGCTTCTCGTTCGCCGGAGCGGGTGCCGACATCGAAGAGGCACTCGACCGGTTGGAACGGTATTTGGCCTGATCTGCCAAGGAGATTGAGCGCGGTGGGCAAAATGAACACAGCGCCGGTGATGACTGGCACGATTGCACCGTGACCACTGCGACGACTCCGAAAGGCGAACGGCGTCGCCAAGCGCTGGTTTGTGCCGCCGCCGAGCTACTGCTCGAAGGCGGCTTCGAAGCGGTCCGGCACCGCTCGGTGGCGACCCGGGCGGATCTGCCGCTCGCGTCGACCACCTACTACTTCGAATCGCTCGAGGATCTGATCGCGCGCGCGGTCGAATTCTCCGGCAATGCCGAACTCGAGGCCATGCGCCGGCGCGTCGGCGAGGTGACGCACCGCCGGCGCGGGGCGGAGGCCACGGTGGAACTGGTGCTGGACCTGTTGGTGGGCCCGGAGATTCAGGATCTGGAAGCGCGGGGTCAGTTGATCGCCCGCTACGAACGCTCGGTCGCCTCCGCGCGCCACCCGGAACTACGAGAGGTCCAGCTGCGACTACGCGCGCAGCTGGACGAGCTGCTCACCGACGTGCTGCGCCGCAGCGACCGCGTGGTGCGCAGCGAGCAGACCCGCCGCCTGGTGGCGGTAGTCGATGGGGCGGTGGTGACCGCGCTCGGTGAACTCGATCCGCAGCCCCGCCGTATGGCCCGGGGCGCGCTGCTGGAGATCATCGACATCGTCGCCCCACCGACGTAGAAGTACCCGGTCCCGCGACTCTCTGGGGACCCGCTCCAAGGTTCGCGGCGCGTCTCGTTCAGGACTGACTGGAGCGGGGGAGCGAAGCGGAGGAGCGGAGGGAGGGAAGAACGAGACCTTCAGCGCCGCGAACCTGCCCGGAGCGAAGCGGAGGGCAGAAGATGCTGCCGGTAAACTGCGCAGACGTGAGTCTTGTGCCGAACGTCCTCGCCACCCGCTATGCCAGCCCGGAGCTGGTTCACCTCTGGTCGCCCGAGAACAAGATCGTGCTCGAGCGGCGGTTGTGGCTGGAGGTGTTGCGGGCCCAGGCCGAGTTGGGGGTCGATGTTCCGGCGGGGGTGGTCGAGGACTACGAGCGGGTCATCGATCAGGTGGATCTGGCGTCGATCGCCGAGCGTGAGCGGGTCACCCGCCACGATGTGAAGGCCCGGATCGAGGAGTTCAACGCTCTCGCGGGGCATGAGCACGTGCACAAGGGCATGACCTCGCGCGATCTCACCGAGAATGTGGAGCAGCTGCAGATCCGGCTGTCGCTCGAGCACGTGTATCGGCACGGCGTGGCCATCGCGGCCCGGCTGGCCGAGCGGGCCGCGCAGTACCAGACGCTGGTGATGGCGGGCCGCTCGCACAACGTGGCGGCGCAGGCCACCACCCTCGGCAAGCGATTCGCTTCCGCCGCAGACGAATTGCTCATCGCGCTGACCCGGCTGCGGGAGTTGATCGACCGATACCCGTTGCGCGGCATCAAGGGCCCGATGGGCACCGCCCAGGACATGCTGGACCTGCTCGGCGGTGACGCGGCCAAGCTGGCGCAGCTGGAGCAGAAGGTGTCCCGGCACCTGGGTTTCGCCAATGTCTTCACCAGCGTGGGCCAGATCTATCCGCGCTCACTGGATCACGATGTGCTCTCCGCCCTGGTGCAGGTGGGCGCGGGCCCGTCCTCGTTCGCCCACACCATTCGCCTGATGGCCGGCCACGAGCTGGTCACCGAGGGCTTCCAGCCCGGCCAGGTCGGTTCCTCGGCCATGCCGCACAAGATGAACACCCGCTCCTGCGAGCGCGTCAACGGCCTGCAGGTGGTGCTGCGCGGCTACGCCTCGATGGCGGCCGAGCTGGCGGGCGCGCAGTGGAACGAGGGTGACGTGTTCTGCTCGGTGGTGCGCCGGGTCGCGCTACCGGACGCCTTCTTCGCCATCGACGGCATGATGGAGACCTTCCTGACCGTGCTGGCCGAGTTCGGCGCGTACCCGGCCGTGGTCGACCGCGAGCTCAACCGCTACCTGCCGTTCCTGGCCACCACCCGCATCCTGATGGCGGCGGTGCGCGCGGGCGTGGGTCGCGAGACCGCGCACGAGGTCATCAAGGAGCACGCGGTGGCGGTGGCGCTGGCCATGCGCGAGCAGGGCCGCGAACCCGATCTGCTGGACCGCCTGGCCGCCGACGACCGGATGCCGCTGGACCGGGCCGCCCTGGACGCGGCGCTGGCCGACCGGTCCGCCTTCATCGGCGCGGCCGAAGCGCAGACCGCCGAGGTGATCGCCCTGGTGCAGAAGCTGGTCGACGCCGACCCGGAGGCGGCCCGCTACACGCCGTCGCCGATTCTGTAGCGAGCGAACGAGTCTCGATAACCGCCCCGGTTCCGCAGTGGAGCCGGGGCGGGTGCGTTGTGCCCCGGCACGAGGACGCGGCGCCCCGGTTCTAGGCTGCGGGCATGAATCCCTACACGATCTTCTCCGACATCATCGCCGGTCGGGCGCCGTCCTCGCAGGTGTACGAGGACGAGGATGTGCTGGCGTTCATGGACATTCGGCCGGTGACGCCCGGGCATGTGCTGGTCATACCGAAGACCCCGGCCCGGAGTCTGGCGGAGCTGGATCCGGCGTTGGGCGGCAAGCTGTTTCAGGTGGGGCAGCGCATCGCAGCGGGTCTGCGCGAATCCGAGGTGGGTTGTGACGGCGTGAATTTCTTCCTGGCGGACGGGGTGACGGCGGGCCAGGAGGTGTTCCATGTGCATCTGCACGTGATTCCCCGCACCCCGGGTGACGGGTTCGGGCTGCGGGCGCGGCCGACGAGTCCGGCGCGCGCGGACCTGGATTACCTGGCGGGATCGATTCGGGGCGCATTGTCCCGAATCGCCGCCGAGTCATAGCGGACCGGCATTACCATATCGGAACCGTCTGGTTTGCCACCGACGCGCCAAAACCGCATTTCCATGTGTCGCAATAGTCACTCGAGTTACGTTTGATGGTGATTGTGGTGGGCTGATGGAGGTGGGGACATGCGTCGAAGACTCGTTGCCGCAGCTGTTTTGGCGATCGCGGTTGGTTTGCTGTATCCGGTGGCCGTGCCGTCGGCGATCGCGCGCGCGGCCCAGGTGGTCCGCGTCGACGAGCTGAGCGCCACCCGCTCCGCGCTGTTCATCGACTCCCCGGCCATGGGCCGCACCATCCAGGTGCAGGTGCTGCATCCGGCCGGCGGCGGTGATCGCCCCGGCTACTACCTCCTCGACGGCCTGGATCCCGGTGCGACCCAGAGCACCTGGACCAATGCCACCGACGCCGAGCCCTTCTTCCAGGGCAAGGACGTGAATGTGGTGCTGCCCCTGGGCGGCCAGGCCGGCTACTACACCGACTGGGCGTCCGACGACCCGCGCTTCGGTCGCTACAAGTGGGAAACCTTTCTGACACAGGAACTTCCGCCGATCGTCGACGGCTACTTCGACGGTAACGGGGTGAACGCCATCGGGGGGCTCTCGATGGGCGGTATCGCGGCCTTCGTGCTGGCGGTGCGGCATCCGGAGCTGTACCGGGCGGTGGCGGGTTACAGCGCCTGCCCGGACACCGCGATCGCCCAGGGCGCCATGATGTTCTCGGTGGCCAATCGCGGCGGCAATCCGCTGAACATGTGGGGCGCGCCGGGCAGTCCGGCGTGGACCGAGCACAATCCGGCGGTGCTGGCCGAGGCGCTGCGCGGCAAGACCATCTTCCTGTCCACCGGGACCGGCCTGCCGGGTCCGCACGAGCTGGAGATAAAGCCGCAGCTGCCGGAGAACATCTTCTTCGGCGGCCCCATCGAGTTCGGGGTGGACGCCTGCGTCACCGCGTTCGAGCAGCGGCTGCGCGCGATGAACATTGCGGCGCGAGTGGAGCATTCGCCGGTGGGCACGCATTCGTGGTCGTACTGGCAGGACACCCTCCACGAGTCGTGGCCGATCATCGGCGCGGCGATCGGGGCCTGAGCGGCGCAAGCGGCCTGAACAGCGTGGTGCCCGGCTCGTTTCGAGCCGGGCACACCCGAATCAGGCTCCGGGCCGGTTGAATTCGCCGTCTTTGGCCCCGGCCACGAAGGCTTCCCATTCGCCGGGGGTGAAGATCAGTACTGGCCCGTCCGGATTGCGCGAGTCCCGCAATCCGATGTTCCCACTGGCCAGAAAGGCGATCTCGACGCCGTCGGCGGTGTCGTCTCCGCGCCGCCACACCGCATCGGCCTCGATGACGCGGTTCTTCGCTTCCACTGTCGGCCTCCCCTGTGCGCACCAGCAGTACTGGTCGGTGATGTAGATCGCACTCATAATGCCAGGGTTTGTGAGGGGTTCGGATCGGATATTCCATCTTCTGTCAGTGGAAGGAGGTATGTGGTGCGCACGCCATGGTCCCCGCAACGAGCTGCCCCGGTCTCCGACAGCTGTGCGGTGGTTCCCGAACGCTTCACGGTGGAATTGGCCCACAGCATTCTGCGGATCCACCGGAGTTGCCCGACCGATCAATGTGCCCGTCGCAAGGCCGCCGTCTTCTATCTCTACGAGCAGCATCAGCACGCCGGTGGGACCCGGCAGCGACGGCTGCGTTGACGGCTACCGTGCGGCTCTTGCGCTCGGGCGGCGCAGGAGCCCCAGCACGACGATGAGGGCCCGGCGCCGGTTCCCGCCGAGGGGCCGCGCCCAGCACTGCGAAACCCGCCGGAGGTCCGGGACCGCCGGGTCGGGGGTGTGCGGTGTGGGATCGCTACTAACGTGGTCCCCATGGCTTTGGACAGTGGTAGCGCGATCTCAGTTGACGGCGCGGTAGTGGCGCCGATCGCCAAGCGGGTGCCGGCGGAGCGCGTGCACCACGGGGACGTCTTCATCGACGAGTACGAGTGGCTGCGGGAGAAGCAGGATCCCGAGGTCATCGCGTATCTGGAGGCGGAGAACGCCTATACCGACGCGCAGACCGCGAAGCTGGGCCCGCTGCGGGAGAAGATCTTCGAGGAGATCAAGTCGCGGATTCAGGAGACGGATCTGACGCTGCCGACCCGGATGGGCGAGTTCTGGTACTACTCGCGCACCTTCGAGGGCAAGCAGCACGGTGTGCACTGCCGCTGCCCGCTCGCCGGCCCGGACGACTGGACCCCGCCCAACCTGGAGGCCGCGGCCACCATGCCGGGCGAGGTGGTCCTGCTGGACTCCAACGAGCTGGCCGAGGGGCACGACTACTTCCAGCTCGGCGCGTTCTCCCTCACTCACGCCGGCGACATGCTGGCCTACTCGGAGGACACCACCGGTGACGAGCGCTATGTCCTGCGCTTCAAGAACCTGACCACCGGCGAGCTGCTGCCGGACGAGATCACCGGTGTCACCCAGGGCGCGACCTGGTCGCTCGACGGCAAGTTCGTCTTCTACTCGACCTACGACGATGCGTGGCGGTCCGACACCGTGTGGCGGCACAGGCTGGGCACGCCGATGTCGGACGACGTCAAGATTCTGCACGAGCCGGACGCGCACTTCTCGGTGGGCGTGACGGCGACCAATTCGGAGAAATACCTGCTGCTCTACGTCGAATCCAAGATCACCACCGAGAACTGGATCCTGGAGGCCGACAACCCCGAGGGCGAGTTCCGGCTCATCATGCCGCGGCGCGAGGGTGTCGAGTACTCGGTGGATCACGCCGTGGTGGGCGGCGAGGACAAGCTGCTCATCCTGCACAACGATGTGGTCGACGGGATCAAGGCGGAGAACTTCGTGCTGGCCGAGGCGCCGCTGCACGATCCGACCGATCAGACCATCCTGATTCCGCACCGCGACGATGTCCGCCTCAACGGCCTGGAGTCGTTCTCCGACAAGCTGGCGGTCAGCTATCGGCGCGACGCGATGCAGCGGGCCGCGGTCTGGCCGCTGACCGACACCGGGTACGGCGAACTGCACGAGATCGATTTCGGTCTCGAACTGTTCGACTCCGGCTTCGGCGCCAATCCGGAGTGGGAGCAGCCGATGCTGCGGGTCGGGGTCACCTCCTACATCACCCCGATGAAGATCTTCGACTACGTGCCCGACACCGACGAGCTGCTGCTGCGCAAGGAGCTGGTGGTGCTCGGCGATTACAACGCCGATGACTATGTGCAGCACCGGGATTGGGCGGTGGCCGCGGACGGCACCCGGGTGCCGATCTCGGTCGTCATGCGCAAGGACGCCCCGGCGGGCCCGAAGCCGTTGCTGCTCTACGGGTACGGCTCGTACGAGGCGCCGATGGACCCGTACTTCTCGGTCGGGCGGTTGTCGCTGCTGGACCGCGGCATGGTGTACGCGGTCGCGCACGTCCGCGGCGGCGGCGAGATGGGCCGGCGCTGGTACGAGGAGGGCAAGAAGCTCGCGAAGAAGAACACCTTCACCGACTTCATCGCCTGCGCACGGCATCTGGTGGATTCCGGTGTCACCGCGCCGGACCGCATGCTCGCGGAGGGCGGCAGCGCGGGCGGGCTGCTGATGGGCGCGGTCGCGAACATGGCGCCCGAGCTGTTCACGGGCATCCTGACCAATGTGCCGTTCGTGGACCCGCTGACGTCCATCCTGGACGAGTCGCTGCCGCTGACCGTCACCGAATGGGACGAGTGGGGTAATCCGTTGGCGGACAAGGACGTCTACGAGTACATGAAGTCCTACGCCCCCTACGAGAACGTCGAGGCGAAGGACTATCCGGCGATCCTGGCCATCACCGGGCTCAATGACACCCGCGTACTGTATGTGGAGCCGGCCAAGTGGGTGGCCAAACTGCGCGCCACCAAGACCGGCGACGCGCAGCTGCTGCTCAAGACGGAGATGAGCGCGGGCCACGGCGGTGTCAGCGGCCGCTACGAGAAGTGGAAGGAAGCGGCGTTCGAGCTGGCCTGGCTCCTCGACACCGTGGGCCTGGCCGACAAGTAGGCCCCGAGACCGTAATGCGAAGTGGCGGTGGGAAACTCCCACCGCCACTTCGCGTTCCGCCTACTTCTTGCCGGGCTCGGCCCTGCCGGCCTCGGTGGCCGTCTTCGCGCTGTCCTTCTTGCCGCCGGCCTTGGCCCGCACCGGCTTCGCCTGCGGCGTCGGCACCACCGCGCGCGCGTTGTGCGGGAAGCCGCCCGCCTCCTCGCGGGTGAGCGAGGTCTTCATCGGATGCTTGTCGAGCACCTTCATGCTGCGGCGCAGGTCGGCGAGTAGCAGGTCGGCCATGTCGACGGTGAAGCCGTGGCGGAGCACGGCGCGCATGATGGTCTCGTCCTCGCGGTCGGCCGGCAGCGGGTAGGCGGCGATGAGCCAGCCGCGGGTGCGCAATCGGTCGGACAGGTCGTAGAGGTTGAACGATTCCTGGCCGGGCAGCCGCCACGACACCGCGGTGATGCCCTTCCACGGGTCGCAGCTGTGGATGAGTTCGAAGGGCCCGGCCTCGGCGATGCCCTTGGCCAGATGCTGGCCCGCGGTGTAGATGGCGGACTGGACGTTGCGATAGCCGGTGCGGCCCAGCCGGATGAACTCGTAGTACTGGGTGACCGCCTGCCCGCCCGGCCGGGAGAAGTTCAGGTTGAAGGTGGGCATATTGCCGCCCAGGTAGTCGACGCTGAAGATGAGCTCCTCGGGCAGATCCTCCTTGGTTCGCCAGATCGCCCAGCCTGCGCCCAGCGGTGCGAGACCGGTCTTGTGCCCGGAGGCGTTGATGGACTTGACCCGCGGAAGCCGGAAATCCCAACGGATTTCGGGTGCGCAGAACGGGGCGAGGAAGCCGCCGCTGGCCGCGTCGACATGGATGGGGATGTCGAGCCCGGTGTCGGTCTGCAACCGGTCGAGCGCCTTGCTGATGCCCTCGACGTCCTCGAACAGGCCGGTGAA
Source organism: Nocardia niigatensis NBRC 100131 (assembly GCF_000308655.1). Lineage (GTDB taxonomy): Bacteria > Actinomycetota > Actinomycetes > Mycobacteriales > Mycobacteriaceae > Nocardia > Nocardia niigatensis. Next base: position 74,456 of record NZ_BAGC01000005.1, read on the forward strand.
GGTCTGGCCGAAGGTGGGCACCACCACGATGGTGTTCTCGTCGCAGTAGGCGGCGATGTCGTCGGGGTGCATGGTGTAGCGGTCGCCGCGCAGCGGGATCTGCCGGATCTCCACGTCGAAGTAGCGCGCGAACTTCTCCCAGCACACCTGGACCGGGCCGCACACGAAGTTGGGGACGCCGGTGCCGCCGCGCGTGCGCCAGCGGAACTTGGCGGCCAGGCCGCCCAGCATGGCGGCCTCGCTGGACCCGGTGGTGGAGGTGCCCAGCGTGTGCTGTGGTTCGGGGGAGTTCCACAGGTCGGCGAGCATGCGCACGCAGCGCTGCTCGAGTTCGGCGGTCTGCGGGTACTCGTCCTTGTCGACGATGTTCTTGTCGAGACACTCGCCCATCAGCCGCCGGGCCTCGTCGTCGACCCAGGTGGTGCAGAAGGTGGCCAGGTTCATCCGGGAGACGCCGTCGAGCATCAGTTCGTCGTGCACGATCTGGTATGCGACCTGCGGGAAGATCTCGTGTTCCGGGAAACCGTGGTGCGGGGCGGAGTGTCGGATGCCGGGCATCGCGAAGACGTCATCGGGTTCCAGGGCGCCGGTCATGTGGCCTCCGATCGAAATTCGGCACGGGTTGCCGAGGTGATGGTAGCCAGCCATTCATGATCGAAACTGGTTCAGCGAGCTACCGTTTCGTAATCAAGAGAAAGTTGCTGACAGGTTACTATGATGCCGGCGCTGATGGCCACCAGTCCGGTGGCCGGTCTGCGCGCCGCGCCGACCATGGCGGTCTGCGGTCTGGCCTGCGTGTTCCGCTACCCGCTGCCGGCGCGCTGCCGGCCGCGTTCGTGGCCGCCGAGCCGGCCCCGGGCGGGGCGGGCGGGGTGTACAAGTGGGTGGGCGAGGGCATCTCGCGGCCGATGGGCTTCCTGGCGGTGTGGTGCCGATTCGCCATGACGATCTTCTACCACCCGAGCCTGTCGGCCCATACCGCCGAGTGATCAGGAGGAATTCATGACCACAACCGCAGGGGCGCAGGAGGATTCGAGGGTGGCCGCGCTGCGCGCCGCCGTCAAGGAACTCATGCCGCGTGCGAAAAGCGACCTCGCGCAGCTCGTTTCGTTCAAGTCCGTATATGACGCCCGCCAGTTCCCGATCGAGGAGTGCGAGCGGGCCGCGCGGTGGGTGGCGGACGCCTTCGAGGCCGAGGGGCTCACCGAGGTGGGCCTGCACGAGACCCCCGACGGCAGCACCACGGTCGTGGCCCGCAGCCGGGCGCCGCAGGGCGCGCCGACCATCATGCTGTACTGCCACTACGACGTGCAGCCGCCGCTGGACGAAGGCGCCTGGAAGACCCCGGTCTGGCAGCTCACCGAGCAGGACGGTCGCTGGTACGGGCGCGGCGCGGCCGACTGCAAGGGCAATATCGTCATGCACCTGACCGCGCTGCGGGCGCTGCGCAAGGTGTACGGCGACGACTATCCGGTCGGGCTGGTGCTGGTCTCGGAGGGCTCGGAGGAGCAGGGGACCGGCGGCCTGGAGGAGTTCGTGCCCGGCAATGCCGACCTGCTGCGCGCCGACACCCTGCTCATCGGCGACTGCGGCAATTTCGCGGTCGGCGTGCCCACCTTCACCCAGACCCTGCGCGGCAATGTGAATGTCGTCGTCACCGTCGAAACCCTTTCCGGCCCCCTGCATTCCGGCATGTTCGGCGGTCCCGCCCCCGACGCGCTGGCCGCCATGATCAAGCTGCTGGGCACCCTGCGCGACGCCGACGGCAACACCACCGTAGAGGGCCTGCGCAACGACCAGGTCTGGGCGGGGCACGAGTACCCGGTGAACCAATTCCGTTCCGACGCTGGCGTTCTCGACGGCGTCGGCCTGCTCGGCAGCGGCGCGGTGGCCGACATGCTGTGGGCCCGTCCGGCGCTCACCGTGCTCGGGATGGACGTCCCGCCCGTGGTCGGCTCCGCGGCGGCCATCCAGCCCAAGACGCGGGCTCGCCTCAACCTGCGCATTCCGCCGGGCACCGAGCCTGAGGAGGCGCTGAAAGCCCTGACCGCGCACCTGGAGTCGCACGCGCCGTGGAATGCCGAGGTGACCGTCGAGACCGAGGCCACGGGCTCGCCGTTCGTCGGCAGCACGGACGGCCCGGCCCGGCAGGCCATGTCGGCGGCCCTGGAGGCGGCCTACGGCCGTCCCGCCACCACCGAGGGGCAGGGCGGGTCCATTCCACTGTGCAATGTCTTTGCCGACACCTACCCGCAGGCGGAGATCATGCTCATGGGCGTGGAGGAACCGAAATGCCTGATCCACGCGCCCAATGAGAGCGTCGACCCGACGGAGATCGAGAACATGGCGCTGGCCGTAGCGCTGTTCCTGGCCTCCTGCCGGTAGTCGCCGGTGCGGCGGGTTCGGCACGAATCCGCTTCGGCCGCAGTGGGTTACACACTTCGCGCCGCCGGGCGGCGGCCGCTCCCGCCCGGTGGCGCGGGGTCAGAATTCCGCGTGATCCCCGGGTTCGATGATCTTGAATTCGGTATTGGCGGGACTCATTTCGACCAGCCGGCCGAAATAGATGCCCTGCGCTTCGGGGGTGATGATGCCGTAGTGGATGGGGAACGCGACGCGCGGATTTACCGCTCGCAGGTAATCCACGGTCTCGCTGATGCGCATCCACGGCGCCACCGCCGGAATGGCGAGAACACCGACCGGCGTCGAGGGAACCCAGAGTGAATCACCGGGATGGACGAGTTGTGCGGGATCGTCCGGAGTGCCGAGTTGGAAGACGGTGTTGTCGATAACCGGGATGTCCGGATGGATCACCGCGTGCCGGCCGCCACCGCCGGTAATTCGGACACCGCCGACCTCGAGCACATTTCCGGCGTACACCGCCTCCCATGGCTCACCCCGCAGCAAAGCCGTCTGTGGATCCGACAGTAGCCTGGCCTGCGGATTCGCCTCGATCAGCGCCTCGATCCGATTCGGGCAGAGGTGGTCGGGATGCTGATGCGTCACCGCAATCGCATCCAATCCGGTGAGGCCTTCGAATCCATGCGAGAAATTCCCCGGATCGAACAGGATCCTCGCGCCATTGAACTCCACAAGAATGCAGGAATGTCCGAAATGGGCTATGCGCATGGCTCAACGGTAGCCCTCGGGGCTGTGGCGCAGACCACCCGTCGCACTGTGGCGCCCGCCACGGACGGCACGACCCGGCGGGATGTCCGCCACCCCGGCCAACTACGCTGATCAGCGATACCCCCGCCCGGCAGCATGGATGCCGGGCGCCGCCCCACCAGCTGAGGAGCAACGCGTGGCACGTGTCGTGGTCGAGGTGATGCCGAAGGCCGAGATCCTGGATCCGCAGGGACAAGCCATTGTCGGCGCGCTGGGGCGTCTCGGACACCCCGGCATCTCGGATGTGCGGCAGGGCAAGCGATTCGAGCTCGATGTCGATGACAATGTCACCGACGCCGACCTGGAGCAGATCGCCGAATCGCTGCTGGCCAATGTCGTGATCGAGGACTGGAAGGTCGTCCGGCTGTGAGCGCCCGCATCGGTGTCATCACCTTCCCGGGCACACTCGACGACGTCGATGCCGCCCGGGCGGTGAAACTGGCCGGATCCGAGCCCGTTTCGCTGTGGCACGCCGATGCCGACCTGAAGCAGGTCGACGCGGTCGTCGTCCCCGGCGGCTTCTCCTACGGCGACTACCTGCGCGCCGGCGCCATCGCCTCCATGGCCCCGGTCATGGGCGCGGTCATCAAGGCCGCCGAGCAGGGCATGCCGATTCTCGGCATCTGCAACGGTTTCCAGATCCTCTGCGAGGCGGGCCTGCTGCCGGGCGCGCTGACCCGCAACGAGGGTCTGCACTTCGTCTGCCGCGACCAGTGGCTGACCGTCGAGCAGACCGACACCGCCTGGACCTCCCGCTACGAGCCGGGCGCCCAGATCCTCATCCCCGTCAAGAACGCCGAGGGCCGCTACCAGGCCTCCACGGCCGTGCTCGACGAGCTCGAGGGCGAGGGCCGGGTCGTGTTCCGCTACGTGGGCGGCAACCCGAACGGCTCGCAGCGCGACATCGCCGGCATCACTTCGGCCAATCGCCGGGTCGTCGGCCTGATGCCGCACCCCGAGCACGCCACCGAGCCGCTCACCGGCCCGAGCGACGACGGCCTCGGCCTGTTCCTCTCGGTGCTGGACAGCCTGGTCAAGGCCTGATCGAACTAGATCCCGTCCAGGATCTCGAAGTCGACTCCGCCCGCCCTGGCCAGCCAGGTCGGGCGGATCGCCTGTATCCCCTCGAAACCGATCTCGCCCCACGGGGTTTCGACGGCCCGCCGCTCCGCCACCGCGGCCTGGACGCGCCGCACCTCGAGGGATCCGGCCAGTTCGGCCATGCCGCGCAGGGTGTGGATGGCCTCGTAGCTGGTATTGCTGAAATTGGTGAGTGAGGGCGCGAACCAGCCGTGCAGCCGGTGATAGCGGTCCAGCCGCTCCCGATCGTGCGGCCCGTTCACGAAGAAGCCCGACGGCACGAACAGATTGTGGTTGGCGCCGCCGCCCGCGGCCAGCAGCACGTTCTCGTCGACGGCCGGGCTCACCCGCACCTGCTGATCGGATCGCCCGGTCCGGGAGAACTGCAGGTTGAAGCGGGCGACATCAGCGCCCACCAGCAGCACGATGATCCCGTCGGCCCGGTCGAGCCGCGGATCATCGAGGAACCCGCGGAAGTCCCGGGTGCCCATGGGCACGAACATCTCCAGCGGAATCAGCTCCGGATCCAGCAGGGCCGCGCGCACGGCCTGCGCGGTGCGCCGCGGCCACACGTAGTCGTTGCCGACGATGGCCCAGCGCCGCGCCTCGAAGCACCGTCGCAGCCAGTCCAGCGCGGGCACGATCTGATGTTCGGGATCCGCCCCGATCATGAACAGCCCGTCCGGGGCCGACCTCACACCCTCGTGATCGGTGGCGAACAGGTACGGCACCCGCCCGGCCGTCACCCGCTCCACCGCGCGGCGCACCGCCGAGGTGTGCCAGCCCGTCACCGCGTGCACCATGCCGGTGGACAGCAGCGCCGCCACCTCCGCGGCCACCACGGCCGGCTCGCGCCCGCCGTCAATGTGGGTGACGCGCAATTCTCTTCCCAGAATTCCGGAGGCCGAGTTGATTTCTTCCGACGCCAGAGAAATGGCCGCCTCACAGGAAGGCGCGAAGATACCGCCGGGACCCTGCTGTGGAACTATGTTGATGATCTCGAGGGTGTTCTCGGGATTCCCGCCGAACGGGGACATCGGTTACCCTTCCCCTCGTTCAAGCGGGTTTCTGACGGGCGGGAAATATGGCGACAATTCTAGGTGGATATTCCACCTTGCATGGAGCCCTCCGAGCGGCCGAGCGGAGTTGGCTTCGTCACCTGGACGCCGCGCTGTGTGCCAGGCGGCTGACCGCCGACCAGTGGTGCATGCTCACCAATCTGTCCGCTGACATCGGCATCACCATGAGTGAGCTGGCGTCGCGGGCCCAGTTGCCGCCGTCGTCGGCCACCCGGCACGCCGACCATCTGGCCGAGCGCGGGCTCATCTTCCGGGTCGCCGCGGCCGACGACCGTCGCCGCATCCTGATCGGGCTGAGCCGCCGCGGCGAGGAACTGGTCGACGAGGTGCGCGCCGAAGAGGCGCGCGCCGAGGCCGAAATGCGCCGCAGTCTCGGAAGTGACGACTATCTGGAGCTGGTGCGGCTGCTGGGCCGCATCGCCGAGGCGCCGCGACCCGAATAGGTTGATCATGGTTGCCTAGGATCGAGGCCATGCCAGTTGCCGAGACCACCGCGACCGCCGCAGGCCTGTGCGCGTTCATCGATGCCTCCCCGTCGCCGTTCCACGTCTGCCGAACTGCCGCAGCCGAACTCGACGAGCACGGCTTCACCCGGCTGTCCGAATCGGCGCCCTGGCCGGCCGGCGGTACGGGCCGCTACTACGTGGTGCGCGCCGGTTCCCTGGTGGCCTGGGCCGACGGCGGCCCGGGCGCGCCCACCGGTTTCGGCGCCGGGCGGACCGGCCCGTTCCGGGTGGTCGGCGCCCACACCGACAGCCCCAATCTGCGGGTCAAGCAGCATCCGGACCTGGCCGTGGCGGGCTGGCAGCTGGTCGGGCTGGAGCCTTACGGCGGCGCCTGGCTGAACTCGTGGCTGGACCGCGATCTCGGTGTCTCCGGGCGGCTGTCGGTCCGTGACGGAAATGCGGTGCGGGAGCGGCTGATTCGCATCGACGAACCGATCCTGCGGGTCCCGCAGCTGGCCATCCACCTCTCCGACGACCGGCGCGGGGTGCAGCTGGACCCGCAGCGGCACGTGAACGGGGTGTGGGGGATCGGCGGCGAGCCGCGCTCGTTCCTGAGCTTCGTCGCCGAACACGCCGGCATCGATCCGGGCGCGGTGCTGGGCTGGGAACTGATGACCCACGATCTGGTGCCGTCCCGCCTGATCGGGCGCGACCTGGACCTGATCAGCGCGCCCCGGCTGGACAATCAGGGCACCTGCTACGCCGGGCTGCGCGCTTTCCTGGCCGCCGTCGAGGCGCCCGGCGCGGCGGTGCCGGTGCTGGCCATGTTCGACCACGAGGAGGTCGGCAGCCAGTCCGACCGCGGCGCCCAGTCCGGGCTGCTGCCCACGGTGCTGGAGCGCATCGTGCTCGCCCGCGGCGGCGGTCGCGCGGAATACCTGGCGGCCCTGGCAGATTCGGTGTGCGCCTCCGGCGACATGGCGCACGCGACGCACCCCAACTACCCGGACCGGCACGAGCCCTCGCACCGCATCGAGGTGAACGGCGGGCCGGTGCTCAAGGTCAACCAGAACCTGCGCTACGCCACCGACGCGGCCGGCGCGGGCGCTTTCGCCCTGGCCTGCGCGCAGGCGAGCGTGCCGTTGCAGCGCTACGTGCACCGGGCCGATCTGCCGTGCGGCTCGACCATCGGGCCGATGACCGCGGCCCGCACCGGCATGTCCACCGTGGATGTCGGCGCGGCCCAGCTGGCCATGCACTCGGCGCGCGAAATGATGGGCGCGGCAGACGTTCCCGCGTACGCGGCCGCGCTCGCGGCCTTCCTCACGCCCGAAGCGACTCGCTGAAAGCGCTGAAAGACAAGGGGTCCGGGGCTCGGCCCCGGACCCCTTCGCTTTCGCGGTGAGCGCCTACGCGTTGAGCAGCGCGGCTTTCTCCGGGTCGGGCTTCGGGTGGTAGGTCAACGCCGCCACCACGAAGATGGCGAAGGTGAACAGGACGTAGCTGTTGCCGACGAGCTGCTGCCACCAGTTCCAGGTGAGTTCGCGATCGTGGTCGTGGGGGAGCAGCCACATCGGCCCGACGGCGAACATGACCACCGCCAGGCCGGCCGCGCCCAGGAACCACGGGTTGCGGCGGCCCCGGGCGACGGCGTCGGCGGCCACGAACAGCGCGGGCGCGATCCACACCCAGTGGTGCGACCAGGAGACCGGGGAAACCAGCAGCACCGCAGCCGCGTTCACCATCAGGGCCGCGACTGTCGCGCCGACATCCAGGAGCCGCTTCATCCACAGCGCGGCCAGGGCCACCGCGGCCACCGACAGCACCAGCCAGAGCAGCGTCGAGATCGAGGTGGAGTAGCCGAGCCGGAACACGAAGCCCTTGATGGACTGGTTGCCCGCGTACCAGGGCGGGCCGATGCGGCCGGTGTCGGACAGCGTGTGGAACCAGTACTGCGGCGAATCGTGCGGGAAGAGCACGAAACCCACGGCCACCGCGCCGATGGCGGACAGCACCAGGGTGATGGCGCCCTTCCAGTCCTTGCGCAGCAGGAAGTAGAGGAGATAGCCGCCGGGGGTCAGCTTCACCGACACCGCGATGCCGATCAGCATGCCGCGCGGCCAGAAGGGCTTGCGCACCAGGCAGTCCAGCGCGACCGCGGCCATCAGCACCAGATTGATCTGCCCGAACCCGTAGGTCTGGCGGATCGGTTCCAGCAGCTGCAGCACCCCGACCGCGCCGACCACGACGGCCAGCCGGGTCTGCCAGGCCAGGCTCGGCCGGATCCGGTCCAGCACCACCCACAGCGTCGCGCCCAGCGAGGCGATGGAGACGGCGAGTACCGCCCACTCCGCGATCCCCAGCGGCATCAGCGCCAGCGGCGCGAAGAACAGCGCGGCCAGCGGCGGATACGTGAAGGGCAGCCCGAGTCCGTACACCGGCGGCATCGGGCCGTACAGATCCTTGCCGTCGAGCCAGGCCCGCGCGCCGTTCCGATACACCTGCAAGTCGATGTACCCGTGCCAGAGTTGGGCCTGATAACTGATCACCGCGGATACCGCGAAGAGCGCGACCGCGATCGCCAGCAGCTGTCCCTGCCGCCGCGTCAGCCCTCCAGGCGTGGCCACGGGCTTTTCGGTCGGATCCGCGACCCCGGATCGATCGTTCACCGCCACAGAGTAGCGGGTGGAGGGCCCGTACTCGGGCGGTGGCCCGAGACGTATGTGACTGCCGGCACGCGTTCACGACCGCGACGGCACCTGAGCTGCGCGCTGGAGTCCCGGGGAGGCGGGGGAGCAGACGAGATTGCCAGGCAATTAGACTCGGTTCGTATCTCGCCGACATCCAGCAACGCCGGCTTTCGCTTCCGACCTGCCCGGCCGAAAGGACTCTGGTATTCCCGTGACCAGCCACGTCGATACCGTCAGCAACGCCGCGGCCACCTCGGACCACCCGCAGCCCTACAAGGAACTCGGCCTCAAAGATGACGAGTACGCCCGGATCAAGGAGATCCTGGGCCGGCGTCCCACCGACGCCGAGCTCGCCATGTACTCGGTGATGTGGTCGGAGCACTGCTCGTACAAGTCCTCCAAGGTGCACCTGCGCTACTTCGGTGAGACCACCACGGAGGAGATGAAGAAGTCGATGCTCGCGGGCATCGGCGAGAACGCGGGTGTGGTGGACATCGGCGGCGGCTGGGCGGTGACCTTCAAGGTCGAGTCCCACAACCACCCCTCGTATGTGGAGCCCTATCAGGGCGCGGCCACCGGCGTCGGCGGCATCGTGCGCGACATCATGGCGATGGGCGCGCGCCCGATCGCGGTGATGGACCAGCTGCGCTTCGGCGCGGCCGATCACCCGGACACCCGGCGCGTGGTCGACGGCGTGGTGCGCGGCGTCGGCGGTTACGGCAACTCGCTGGGCCTGCCGAATGTGGGCGGCGAGACCGTGTTCGATTCGTCCTACCAGGGCAACCCGCTCGTCAACGCGCTGTGCGCGGGCGTCATGCGGGTCGAGGACCTGCACCTGGCCTTCGCCTCCGGTGAGGGCAACAAGATCATCCTGTTCGGCGCGCGGACCGGTCTCGACGGCATCGGCGGCGTGTCCGTGCTGGCCTCGGACACCTTCTCCGGCGACGAATCCGGTTCCGGCCGTAAGAAACTCCCGAGCGTGCAGGTCGGCGACCCGTTCGCCGAGAAGGTCCTCATCGAGTGCTGTCTCGAGCTGTACCACGCCGGGCTCGTGGTCGGCATCCAGGACCTCGGCGGCGCCGGACTGTCCTGCGCCACCTCCGAACTCGCGGCGGCCGGCGACGGCGGCATGCACATCGAGCTGGACCAGGTGCCGCTGCGCGCCGCCAATATGACTCCCGCCGAGATCCTTTCGAGCGAGTCGCAGGAGCGCATGTGCGCGGTCGTCACCCCCGAGAATGTGGACGCCTTCATGGAGGTCTGCAAGAAGTGGGATGTCACCGCCACCGTCATCGGTGAGGTCACCGACGGCGAGCGGCTGATCATCACCTGGCACGGCGAGACCGTGGTGGACGTGCCGCCGCGCACCGTCGCCCACCAGGGCCCGGTCTACGAGCGCCCGGTCGAGCGGCCCGCGGATCAGGATGCGCTGAACGCGGATTCGGCCGCGCGCCTGAACCGGCCCAAGACCGGCGACGAACTGCGCGACACCCTGCTGAAGATGCTGGCCAGCCCGCAGCTGTGCTCGCGCAAGTGGATCACCGAGCAGTACGACCGCTACGTGCGCGGCAACACCGTGCTCGCCGAGCACGCCGACGCCGGTGTCATCCGCATCGACGAGGAGACCGGCCGCGGCATCGCGCTGGCCACCGACGCCTCGGGCCGCTACACCAAGCTGGACCCGTACACCGGCGCGCAGCTGGCGCTGGCCGAGGCCTTCCGCAATGTCGCCGTCACCGGCGCCACCCCCAAGGCCGTCACCAACTGCCTCAACTTCGGTTCGCCGGAGGACCCGGGCGTCATGTGGCAGTTCCAGCAGGCCGTGCGCGGTCTCGCGGACGGCTGTGCGGCCCTGGGCATTCCGGTCACCGGCGGCAACGTGTCCTTCTACAACCAGACCGGCCAGACCGCCATCCTGCCGACCCCGGTGGTGGGCGTGCTCGGCGTCATCGACGACGTGCACCGCCGCATCCCGACCGGGCTGGGCACCGAGCCGGGCGAGACCCTCATCCTGCTCGGCGAGACCCGCGACGAGCTGGACGGCTCCATCTGGGCGCAGGTCGAGCACGACCACCTCGGCGGCCTGCCGCCCCAGGTCGACCTGGCCCGCGAGCAGCTGATCTCCGAGATCCTGGTCTCGGGCTCCCGTGACGGCATGGTCTCCGCCGCCCACGACCTCTCCGAGGGTGGCCTGATCCAGACCGTCGTGGAGGCCGCGCTGGCCGGCGAAACCGCCTGCCGCATCATCATTCCCGAGGGCGCCGACCCGTTCGTCACCCTCTTCTCCGAGTCCGCGGGCCGAGTCCTGGTGGCCGTGCCGCGCTCGGAGGAGACCCGCTTCACCAAGATGTGCGATGCCCGCGGCCTGCCGTGGGTCCGCATCGGCGTGGTCGACGACGGTTCGGACTCGGTCGAGGTGCAGGGCCAGTTCAGCGTGAAGCTGGACGACCTGCGCGCCGCCCACGAGGGCACCCTGCCCGCACTGTTCGGCAACTCCGAGCACTGATCCGGCGGCTCACCGGACACCACGACGCCCGCCGAATCCGCTACTGCTCGTATCGGATTCGGCGGGCGTTTTCGTTCTCGGTGCCGGGGGCTACCGGAACAGGCTGCTCAGCAGTGGGCCGATCACCGGAATCGAGTTCGCGCTCCCCGTTCCGCCGGTGGGCGGGGTCGGCGTGCAACTGGCTCCAGCGGGAGCGCTCTGCACGACGTTGATGTTGGTCAGCATGTCATCGATGGCGGCATTGGGACCGAGCGTCGGGTCGTAGGCGTACGCCACGAGGGTTGTGGCTCCTACGTAGGTAGGCGTCCATTTCACGGTCATACCTTGGCCGGCGGTGTACGGCAGAGTAGCGATCTCGGTGTTGAATCCCTGCGGATACGGAGCCCATTGGAACGTGATGTCCTGGTAGTTCGATGCCTGGGCCATGAGTGCGGTGGCATCGGCGGCGGCCAGCGTGATCGTGTAGGTGGTGCCGACGCAGTAGGCCTGCGAGGCCTGAAGCTGCAGGGTCGAAACCACCGTCGCGGATGCGGTCGTGGCTGTCACGCGCCGGGGAACCTTCAGTCGGCGAATGGGCAGTCGTTTCCTGCACTGGCGCAGTGATTTTCGCTCTGATTGCGCGCGGCGCGTGGACATGATGAGAGCCCGCCGAACTGCTCGTGCCGGCGGGCTCTCGTCGTTCCCGTGCGGGACGCTCAGTTGATCTTGAACGGATCGTGCTCGGCCATCAGCTTTTCCATCCGGGCCTCATCGATGCGGTGGTGCACCTTCGAGGACTCGTGCTGATCGCGAATCACCTTCGCGAGAGTGAAGCAGCTGCTCACCAGGAACAGCGTTGCCATCAGCAGGAATCCGCGCTGCCAGATGTCGAGGGGCAGGTAGACGATGCCGATGACCAAGGCGGAGAAGCTGATTCCGAAGGCGATCATGGCCTGAGCCAGAAACGCGGTGGTGCTCTTGTGCTGTGCGCTCGGGGTGCTCATGGTCTTCGAGTCTGTCGGGGCCCGCGCCGGATCGAACGGGTACATCTACTCGAGTGCGCCGAGTAGATGCCGCGCCCGACACGCCGGTGCGATGGTCCCTCTCACATGCGGGTGTCCCCGGATTCGGGCCGGTTGCGTCCATACTTGACGGGTGCTGGACTCCGCCGACGCCCTGAACCGGCTGCGTTCGCGCGCCGCGATGGTGTATCGGCGAGGCGGACCGGTGCACCGCCGGGGCGCGGTGGTCGCGCGGAAGGTCGAGGACATCATCGACCTCAACCACACCGGGCTGGTGGTGGCTACCCTCTTCTTCGCCTGGTCGGTGACGCCGTCGCTGGTGCCGCGCGACTGGCTGTTCCAGGGTCTGATCTCCGGCCTCAACGCCGCCATCGGATACGGCGTGGGATGCCTGCTGCAGTGGTTGTTCCGCACGTGGATTCGGCCGCGGATCAAGATCGCGACACCGCCGGAGTGGGCGCGTTACGTGATCAAGGTCGTGATCGTGGTCGCCTGCATTCTGGTGGCGGGCTACATGCTGGTGCTGTCCGCCGACTGGCAGCGCGAGATCACCACCCTCATGGGTATGGAGGGCACCACCCGGGCCGCGTACCTGCGCACGGGCGCGCTGAGTTTCGCGGTCGGCGCGCTGGTGGTGGCGGTCTACCGCACCCTGCGCGAGATCGTGCGGTTCCTGGCGCGGCTGCTCAGCCGCTGGGTGAAGGTGCCGCCCGCGCTCGCGCCCGCCACCGGCGCGCTGCTGCTCACCGTGCTCATCGTGACGCTGTTCAACGGTGTCGCCACCCGCGCCTTCTTCGCGGTCGCCAACTCGGCGTTCAGCGTGCGCAACGACAAGGTGACCCAATACGCGGTGCAGCCGACCGAACCGGAGCGGTCGGGCAGCCCTGCCTCCCTGGCCGCCTGGGAGACCCTCGGGTCGGAGGGCCGCTGGTTCGTCTCGCACGGACCCGATCCCCTGCTGATCAGCGCGGTCACGGGAAAGCCCGCACGCGAACCGATCCGGGTGTACGTCGGGTTGCGGTCGGCGGGCAAGGACACCACCGAGGAGGATCTGGCGGTCGCCGAACTCGAGCGCACCGGGGCCTTCGACCGCAAGGTGCTGGTGCTGGCCACCACCACCGGCACCGGCTGGGTGAACGGGGAGGCCGCGGCCGCGCTCGAATACATGTGGGGTGGCGACACCGCCATCGTGGCCTCGCAGTACTCGTATCTGCCGAGCGTGCTGTCGTTCCTGGCGGACCGGCAGAAGGTCGCCATCAACGGGAAGAAGATGTTCGACGCGGTGTATCGGCACTGGTCGCAGCGGCCGCCCGAGCGCCGGCCCAAGCTGCTGGTGTACGGGGAGAGCCTGGGCTCGCAGGGCTCCGAATCCGCATTCGACGGGCTGGCCGACCTGCGTTCCAAGGTGGACGGTGCGCTGTGGGTCGGCCCGCCGAACTCGAATCGCCTATGGCAGCAGTTCGTTCAGCGCCGTGATCCGGGCACCCGCGAGGTGGATCCCATTTATGCCGACGGCCTGGTGGTCCGATTCGCCGCCACCGCCGCCGATTTGAACAAGCCCTCGCCGGACTGGCGCAAGCCGCGCATCGCCTACCTGCAGCATCCATCCGACCCCATCGTCTGGTGGTCCTCGGATCTCGTATTCTCCCAACCGGATTGGCTGTCGGAGCCGCGTGGCGCGGACGTCTCGTCGCAGATGCGCTGGTGGCCGTTCGTCACCTTCTGGCAGGTCGTCGCCGACCTCACCAATGCCCAGGGCGTCAGCGACGGCCACGGCCACAACTACGGCTCCCTGGTACTCGACGGCTGGGCCGCCGTCGCCGCCCCGCCGGACTGGGACCAGGACCTCGGCGAACGCATCCGCACCCAGATCGAACTCGCGGAGGCGTACGAGCGGGCGGTGAAGTAGCCGTGCGGGCGGTGCGATAGCCATGCTCGCCACCGCCCGCGCGCTGCTGCGCCCGAAAGTCCTGGCCGCCGTGGCCCTGCCGCTGATCTGGAGCAATCAGCTGCTCCCGGCCCTGCGACTGGAGGTGCGCGGCCGCACCGCCGCCAATACCGGCTTCGCCGCCGCGTATGCCCTGGCCTTCCGGGGCGATCCGAACTGGTTGTCCGCCCGCGGTTTCCGGGTGGGCGCGGCCATCGCCGCCACCGTCCTCTCCGGTTATGCCGTGGCCCTGGCCATTCCGTCCGGTCGCCGCCGGCTGGCCGAACTCGCCGACCGCGGCCCCGCGGTCGGTACCGGGGAATGGGCGGGCGTGCACATTCCCTTCGGCACGGTCCTCGCCGAGGAACTCGTGTACCGCGCCACGCTCACCCCACTGCTGGAACGGGCCGCCGGTGACTCCGGAACCGGTTCGGGCGCATTGACCTTCGGTCTCTCCCACATCCAACCAGCCCGCGCCGCAGGCGATCCCGTCCCGGCGACCGTCGCCGTCACCACCGCGGGCGGCCTGGTCTTCGACTTCCTGCGCCGTCGCACCGGCAGCGCCACCGCCCCCGCGCTGCTGCACGTCGCACTCAATGCGGGCGGCGCGCTGGCCCCGCGTCTGGCCCGCCGCCTCGCCCGGAGGGGTGTCGGCGACTAGCGGTAGCGTCGGCGAAATGGCGCGACGAGGAGCGGTGGATCCGGCGGAGGTACGGACCGCGGTAGCGGTGGTGGCGGAGTGGCTGCGGGACGAGTCCGTCGCGCCTCCGGCCCGCACCGAGCTCGCGGCGGCGGTACGGGGGACCGCACGCGCGATGGCGGCGGACGCGCCGGGACATTCGGTCGAGGTGCGGGTGCCGCCGTTCGTGGCGGTGCAGTGCGTCGAGGGACCGCGGCATACGCGGGGGACGCCGCCGAATGTCGTCGAAACCGATGCGCGCACTTGGCTTCTGCTCGCGACCGGGCTGCTCGGCTTCGAGGCGGCACTCGAGTCGGGGGCGCTGACCGCGTCCGGTAGCCGGGCGGGCGAGGTCGCCCGATGGCTGCCGGTCGTCCCACTCTGACGCGGCGCGAGCCCGGCCGCGGCGGTCAGGCGTCGGCGGGTTTGGCGTGCTTGCCGGTGCCGGCCGTCTCCACGGGCTTGCGCTCCAAGCCCTTCCGGTCGTAGTAGCGGGTGATGACGAGACCGAAGACCAGGCCGATGGCCAGGCCGAGGGCGGCCATCCAGAAGCCGCGGGTCAGACCCGCCTGGCCGTTGCCGTTGAAGTAGAGGATGGAACGGGTGCCCAGGAAGACCTGGTGCATGGGCTCGAATTTCGCCAGCCAGCCGAAGTACTTGGGAGTGGCCTCGATCGGGATGGTGCCGCCCGAGGAGGGCAGGCCCAGGATGATGAAGACGATCAGGTTGATGATCAGACCGGCGGTGCCGACCGCGGCCAGGGTGGCGGTGCAGGTGAAACCGACGGCGATGATCACGAACGCGCCGTAGAGGAACAGCAGCAGCGGCTTGTCGATCGGCATGCCGAGAACGGCTCCGATGCCCTCCAGCGCACCCGACACCACCACGGCCATCACCACGACCGCGGACCACTTGATGAGCAGCGTCTTCACCCGCGAGATCGACGCGCGCGGATAGTGCACGTACCAGGGACCCCACTCGGTCGGCAGGAAGCCGAGGGCCGAATCGATGAGCTGGTGGATGATCATCGCGCCGACCATGCCGACCAGCAGGAGCAGCAGGCTGTAGAAGAAGGCGGTCAGCCCCTCCCCGGAACCGCCCGGCAGCGGCCGGAATTGGTCCACCACGATGTTCAGCGGCTGGGCCAATACGAGGCGGGTCGCCGCGGACAGTTCGGTCGGGGGTGCGCCGGGCGCCGGCGTGAGCTGCTTGTTCACCTGCTCGGTCAGCTGCTGTCCGACCAGATCGTTGACCTGCGTGAGCGCCTGCGCGCCGAACTTCTGCACCACCGCGGTGGCGAACGCGCCGGTGCGCGGATTGGTCTGCAGGGTCAGCACGGGTTTGGCGATATCGCCCGGCACCACACTGCCGACACCGAGGATGCCGAGCCGCTTGGAGAAGTCGCTCGGAATGATGATGGCGCCGTACACCTGCGCCGATTGCATCTGCAGCTGCGCCTCGTTGATGCCGAGCACCCGCAGATCGATCTGGTCCGACGGCACCGCCTGCCGCAGTCCGTCCGCGACCTGCTTGCCGAAGTCGACGTGCTGCACCTGATCGCCGGTCTTGATGTCGTCGCCGACATCCTGATTCACCAGGGCGATCGGGAAGTCGTGCAGATTCTTCTCCGGATCGACCACGTAATCGAGGTACATCACGCCCAGCAGCGAGGCCAGCAGAGTGACCACCACAATGGGAAACGCCCACCTGATCGGGCTCAGATGCCTGCGTCGCGGAGCGGTTTCCGCACTGCCGGTGCTGTCCGTGGTCGCCACGGTCGAACGCTAACAGCAAACCGCCTGCCATCTCTGTTATCCCAACGGTGGGTTGCCTTGCGGTTACCCGTAGAATGGCTCACGCCCCCCGCCCGCCGAACAGGGAGCAAACGGTGAATCTCCCCTCCGCCGCCACCACCTCCGACCAGGACGAGAACGAACCGCGCGAAGAGTGCGGTGTGTTCGGTGTCTGGGCACCGGGCGAAGATGTGGCAAAGCTCACGTATTACGGACTTTACGCATTGCAGCACCGCGGTCAGGAGGCGGCGGGCATCGCTGTCGCCGACGGCTCGCAGGTGCTGGTATTCAAGGATCTCGGCCTGGTCAGCCAGGTCTTCGACGAACAGACCCTGGCCGCCATGCCCGGCCACGTGGCAGTCGGCCACTGTCGTTACTCCACTACGGGTTCCACCACCTGGGAGAACGCACAGCCCATCTTCCGCACCACCGCGGTCGGTACCGGAATCGCGCTGGGCCACAACGGAAATCTGGTCAATACCGCCGAATTGAGTACGCGGGCCCGGGAACTCGGGCTGGTCACCGGCCGGCTGGCGGGCACCGTGGCCGCCACCTCCGACTCCGACGTGATGACCGCGCTGCTCGCGCACGCCGCCGCCGACAAGAGCATCGAGCAGGCTGCCATGGAGTTGCTGCCGACGCTGCAGGGCGCCTTCTGCCTCACCTTCATGGACGAGCACACCCTCTATGCCGCCCGCGACCCGCACGGAGTGCGGCCGCTGTGCCTGGGCCGGCTGGACCGTGGCTGGGTGGTTGCCAGCGAGACCGCCGCCCTCGACATCGTGGGCGCGTCCTTCGTGCGCGAGATCGAGCCGGGCGAACTGCTCGCCATCGACGCCGACGGTGTCCGCTCGCTGCGCTTCGCCAACCCGACGCCCAAGGGCTGCGTCTTCGAATTCGTGTACCTGGCTCGGCCCGACTCCACCATCTCGGGCCGCTCGGTGCACGCCACCCGCGTCGAGATCGGCCGCCGCCTGGCCGCCGAGCACCCGATCGAGGCGGACCTGGTCATCCCGGTGCCGGAGTCCGGCACCCCGGCCGCGGTCGGCTACGCGCAGGGTTCCGGCGTCCCCTACGGCCAGGGCCTGATGAAGAACGCCTACGTGGGGCGCACCTTCATCCAGCCCAGTCAGACCATCCGGCAGCTCGGAATCCGGTTGAAGCTCAATCCGCTACGCGAGGTGATCCGCGGCAAGCGGCTCATCGTGGTGGACGACTCCATCGTGCGCGGCAACACCCAGCGGGCCCTGATCCGCATGCTTCGTGAGGCGGGCGCGCTGGAGATCCACGTGCGGATCGCCTCCCCGCCGGTCAAGTGGCCCTGCTTCTACGGCATCGACTTCGCCTCGCGCGCGGAGCTGATCGCCAATGGCGCGGGCCCCGACGGCATCGAGGGCGAGAGCCTCGACGACATGGTGGAGGGCGTGCGCCGTTCCATCGGCGCGGACAGCCTGGGCTACATCTCGCTCGAGGGCATGGTCGCCGCCACCGAGCAGCCGCGCTCGCGGCTGTGCTGCGCCTGCTTCGACGGCGACTACCCGATCGCGCTGCCGGCGGAGACCTCCATCGGCAAGAACGTGCTCGAGGGCATGCTGTCCGGCGCGACCGAGACCGAGCTGCTGGCGGATAATGTCAATGCCTCGGCGCTGAGCCGCCCGTAATCGCAAGCAATTCCGGTGCCCGTTCGCGTAATCGCGAACGGGCACCGTGCTTTTCCCGCCCGAACTCGGGAAATTCGCTGGCGCAGTTGTGACATGGGCGTCTCCGCGCGGATGGCCCGAATTGTGCACCGATTGTCCGGAAACGCAACACGCCGGTTATAACCGGTCGATACTGTGCCCAGCCAAAGGATGTCCACCGCGGCGCGGCGGGCCCGTGACCCGGCCGCTGCGCTGCGCTTCGAGAGCAGGGCAGTATGCGCGCGAGAAGAGTTGCGGCAGTGGGGTTTGCGGGACTGACGGTGCTGGCGGTCGCCGGCTGCGGTTCGGGAAAGACATCGGACAGCGGCGGCGCCGGAATCCTGGTCGGCACCACCGACAAGGTCACCTCACTGGATCCCGCCAAGGCCTACGACAACGGTTCACTGCTGGCGGAGACACAGGTCTACCAGTTCCTGTTGAACTTCCCCGCCGGCGAGGCCGTCCCGAAACCCGATGCGGCCGAGAAGTGCGAGTTCACCTCGCCGACCGTCTACACCTGCACGCTCAAGCCGGGACTGAAGTTCGTCAACGGTGATCCGCTCACCGCGCAGAGCGTGAAATTCTCCTTCGACCGCATGGTGCGGATCGACGACCCGCAGGGCCCGAAGGCGCTGCTGGACAACCTCGATCACACCGACGCCCCCGACGACCGGACCGTCGCCTTCACCCTCAAGAAGGGCAACGACCAGACCTTCCCGGCCATCCTGCCCACCCAGGCGGCCGCCATCGTCGACGAGAAGGTCTTCCCGCCCGACAAGGTGCTCGCCGACGAGGACATCGTGAAGGCGAAACCGTTCTCCGGGCCGTACACCATCACCAGCTACGACAAGAACAAGCTGGTCGAATTCAAGTCCAACCCGGACTACAGCGGACTGTTCGGTAAACCCGAGACCGACACCGTGACGGTCAAGTACTACGCCGAGGCCGCCAACCTGAAACTCGATGTGCAGCAGGGCAATATCGACGTCGCCTGGCACACCCTCACCCCGACCGACCTGGACTCGCTGAAGAACAGCGACAGGGTGACCGTGCACCAGTCGCCCGGCGGCGACACCCGCTACATCGTGTTCAACCTGAACACCCAGCCCGGCGGCACTCCCGCCCAGAAGCTGGCCGTGCGCAAGGCCGTCGCCGTCTCCATCGACCGCGAGGCCCTGGCGACCAGCGTCTTCAAGGGCACCTGGGCCCCGCTGTATTCACCGGTGCCCAAGGATGTTCCGGGCGGCACCGAGGCGCTGAAGGACATCTACGGCGCGCTGCCGAACAAGGACGCGGCCGCCAGATTCCTCGCCGACGCGGGCGTCACCACACCGGTCGAGCTGAACCTGCAGTACACCACCGAGCACTACGGGACGGTCAGCTCCGAGGAGTACGCCGCTATCAAGAGCCAGCTCGAGGCCACCGGGCTGTTCAAGGTGAATCTGCAGTCCACCGAATGGGTCGCCTACCAGAAGGCGCGCTCCACCGACGGCTACCCGGTGTTCCAGTTCGGCTGGTTCCCCGACTACCCGGACGCCGACGACTACCTGCGCCCCTTCTTCACCGAGGACAACTTCCTGCGCAACCACTTCGGCGATCCGAAGATCACCGCGGAACTGAACGCCGAACTGACCGAACCGGATCCCGCCAAGCGGGCCACCGCGCTGGCCACCGTGCAGCACGACCTGATGGCGGATTACCTGCCCATCGTGCCGCTGCTGACGGGTAACCAGATCGCGGTGGCGGGCAAGAACATCCAGGGCGTCGACAACACCCTGGACCCGTCCTCCAAGTTCCGCTTCGGCGTGCTCAGCAAGTAATCGGATGGTGACGACCATCGAACCCGAGGGCGGGCCGGCGATCCCGGGCCGCCCGGCGGGCAAGCGAAAGCGCGGCGGCGAAACCCGTTACGGCGCACTGGCGCGCTACCTGGGCATGCGCGCCCTGCTCATCATTCCCACCACCTGGATCCTGGTGACCCTGGTGTTCTTCCTGATGCGGGTGATCGGCGATCCCATCACCGCCGCACAGGGCGGGCGGCTCACCCCCGAGGAACTGCAGCGGCGCAAGGAGGCGGCGGGGCTCACCCGGCCCATCCTCACCCAGTACCGGGACTACCTGTCGGGGCTGCTGCACGGGGATTTCGGCCGCTCCCAGGACAATCGGGCCATCAGTGACGTCATCGTCACCTACGGCGCGGCCACCCTGGAACTCGTGTGCTGGGCGCTCATCGTGGCCTTCGCGGTGGGCGTGCCGCTCGGCAGATACGCCGCCACCAAACGGGATTCGGCCGCCGACGTGAGCCTGCGGCTGTTCGCGATCCTGGTGTACGCGGCCCCGGTGTTCTTCGTCGGGTTGCTGCTGAAACTGATCTTCGCGGTCAAGCTCGGCTGGCTGCCGGTCGCCGGGCGGGCCAGTACGAATGTGGAGCTGCAGCTGCAGCACGTCTCGCCCAAGACCAACATCATGATCGTCGACGCCATCCTCTACGGCGACACCGGGAACATCGTCGACGTCCTGAAACACGCTGTGCTGCCCGCGATCGCGCTGGGACTGCTCACCGCGGGCGTCTTCCTGCGGCTGGTGCGGATCAACCTGATCCAGACCCTGCGCTCCGGATACGTGGAGGCAGCCCGGGCGCGCGGGCTGTCCGATCGCGTGGTCACCGGGCGGCACGCCTTCCGCAACGCCCTCATCCCGGTGGTCACCGTCATGGGCATGCAGATCGCCATGATGCTCGGCGGCGCGGTGCTCACCGAAACCACCTTCGAATGGAAGGGACTGGGCTACCAGCTCGCCACGTACCTGCAGGCGCGCGACTTCGTGGCGGTGCAGGGCATCGTCGCGTTCATCGCCATCGTGGTCGCCGTCATGAGCTTCCTGGTGGACCTGATCGTGGCACTCATCGACCCGAGGGTGAGGTTCTGATGACCGTCGTCGAAACCGGCGTGCGGGCACCCATCCCGCCGAGCCGCGCGCGGCTGCGGATACCCGGTACGGCCCTGGTGCGCATGACGTCCGGACTGCAGCGGGCCACGCTGCTACTCGGGCTCGCACTGGTCTCGGGGTTCATCCTGGTGGCTCTCTTCGCG
The DNA here is from genome assembly GCF_000308655.1 of Nocardia niigatensis NBRC 100131. Classification (GTDB taxonomy): domain Bacteria; phylum Actinomycetota; class Actinomycetes; order Mycobacteriales; family Mycobacteriaceae; genus Nocardia; species Nocardia niigatensis. Next base: position 95,596 of record NZ_BAGC01000005.1, read on the forward strand.
CCCCTGCTCGCGCCCTACGGGTTCGCGCAGAACGCCTCCGGCGGCGTCGATTTCGCGCGCCAGCAGGCGCCCTCGGCCGCGCACTGGTTCGGCACCTCGGTACGCGGGGAGGACGTGCTCTCCCGCGTCCTCTTCGGGGCGCGCACGGCGCTGTCGGTGATCGCGGTGTCGCTGGTGCTGTCCGTGATCGTCGGCGTGCCGCTGGGGCTGGTGTCCGGATATCTCGGACGCTGGGTCGACCGGGTGCTGGTGCTGTTCATGGACGCCATGTACGCGTTCCCGTCACTGCTGCTGGCCATCGTGGTCTCGATCGTGGTGTCCGGCGGGCAGTCCAGCAGCTTCGGCGGCATCCTGTCGGCGGCCATCGCCATCACCGTCATCTTCGTGCCGCAGTACTTCCGGGTGGTGCGCAATGCCACCATCTCGGTGAAACAGGAACCGTACGTGGACGCCGCGCGCGTCACCGGCGCCTCCACGGCGCGAATCCTGTTCCGGCACATCCTCGCCAACGTCACCCAGTCACTGCCGGTGCTCATCACGCTCAACGGCGCCGAGGCCATCCTCACGCTGGCCGGACTCGGATTCCTCGGCTTCGGCATCGAACCCACCCAGGCCGCCGAATGGGGCTACGACCTCAACAAGGCGCTCGCCGACGTCTCCAACGGCATCTGGTGGACCGGGGTGTTCCCCGGCGCCGCCATCGTGACCGTGGTGCTCGGCATGACGCTGGTCGGCGAGAGCCTCAACGAGGTGCTCAACCCGCTGCTCCGCACCCGTCGCGCCGCCACCGGGACCGAGTCGGAGTCCGAGATCGACTCCGCGGCAACCGAATCCCCGCAGGAGGCGGCCGATGCCTGAACCCGTCCTGTCCTTCGATTCCCTCACCGTCACCTTCGCCACCGACACCGGCGCGGTCGCCGCCGTGAAAAACGTGTCCTACCAGGTGTATCCGGGTGAGGTGCTGGCCGTGGTCGGCGAATCCGGCTCCGGCAAATCGGTGAGCTCCCGTACCGCCATGGGACTGCTGCCGCCCACCGCGAGCGTGCGCGGGCACGTACTGCTGGGCGACAAAGCGATCACCGGAATGAGTGAGAAGGAACTCACCGCGATCCGTGGCGGCGCCGTCTCCATGATCTTCCAGGAACCCGGCGCCGCCCTCGACCCGCTGTTCACCATCGGCTTCCAGATCGGCGAGGCGCTGCGGGCGCACTCGGGCATGAAACGGAAACCGGCCCGCGCCAGGGCGATCGACCTGCTGCGCGCAGTCGGCCTGCCCGACCCCGAGACCCGCGTCGACTACTATCCGCACCAGCTCTCCGGCGGCCAGAAACAGCGCGTAGTGATCGCCATCGCCATCGCCTGCGAGCCGCGCGTGATCATCGCCGACGAGCCCACCACCGCCCTCGATGTCACCGTGCAGGCCGAAATCCTGGCACTGCTCCGCGATCTGCGCGATCGGATCGGCGCGGCCATCGTGCTCATCACCCACAATATGGGCGTCGTCGCCGACCTCGCCGACCGCGTGGTGGTAATGCGTGAGGGGCGCATTGTCGAAGAGGCGCCGGTGGAAAAGCTCTTCGCCGAACCCGAACACGAATACACCCGCGCCCTCCTGGCCGCGGTGCCGAAACTCCATGTGCTGCCGAATAACTGGGAAGCAGCGGAGTATCCCGGTGACAGCGCACCGGCCGATGGGGCCGACGTCCGAGCCGACTCCACACCGGTGGCGGGGGCGGCACTGGCCGGAACGATTGTCCGCGAGCCCATCCCGGCCGACGCCGCCACCGTGCTGGAGGTCTCCGGTCTGGTGGTGGAGTTCCCGGCCCCGCTCGGCCGCCCGTCCTTCCGAGCCGTGAACGAGGTCGGTCTCACCCTGCGCCGCGGCGAAACCCTCGGACTGGTAGGCGAATCCGGCTCCGGCAAGTCCACCATCGGCCGCTGCGTGGCCGGTCTGCAGCGGCCCACCGCGGGCAGCGTGCGGGTGCTCGGCACCGATATCGCGGGCCTCTCCGAACGCCGGCTGCGGCCCCTCCGCCGCCGCTTCGGCTTCGTCTTCCAGGACCCGGCCACCTCCCTCAACCCGCGCCTCACCATCGGCGACTGCGTGGCCGAACCGCTGCTGGTGCACAAGCAGGCCAGGGGCGCCGCCGCCCGCGACCGCGTCCGCCGCCTCCTCGACGACGTACAGCTCCCGGCCGGGGTGGAAAAGCGCTATCCGCACGAGCTTTCCGGCGGCCAGCGCCAGCGGGTCAGCCTGGCCCGGGCCCTGGTGCTCAATCCGGACCTGCTGGTCGCCGACGAACCCACCAGCGCCCTGGACGTCTCCGTCCAGGCCCGGGTGCTCGAGCTGTTCGCCGGCCTCCAGCGTGAGTTCGGCTGGGCCTGCCTGTTCATCAGCCACGACCTCGCCGTGGTGGATCAGCTGGCCGACCGGATGGTGGTGCTGCGCAACGGGACCGTCATCGAACAGGGCAGCAACGACGATATCCTGCGCGATCCACGCGAGGACTACACCCGCCGCCTGGTCGCCGCAGTCCCAGTCCCCGACCCGGTGGAGCAACGGCGTCGACATCGTTACGAAACGTGACAACAGATCTCTTGGCGCTATGGGTAACTCACCGGGTACGTCCAAAATGGATTCGGCACCCAACCGGCGGCACGGGTGCCGAGCCCGACGGCTCTATGCCCCCCGCTGCATTCTCGGGGAGGCGGGTGAGCCCGCTGAATTCCCGGGGAGACGGGTGAGTCCGCTGAGGTCTCAGGGGAGGCGGGTGAGCCCGCTGAATTCTCGGAGAGCGGGTGAGCCCGCTGAGTTCTCGGGGAGGCGGGTGAGCTAGCGTGATCAGGCATCTATCCATCGATTCGGCTTGGAGCTTTCTCCGACAATGACTGAACAGATCCCCAGCGGTGCTGGTGCCTCGTACGCGGCGGCCGGCGTCGACATCGAAGCCGGCGACCGTGCAGTCGAGCTGTTCGCTCCCCTGGCCAAGAAGGCCAGCCGCCCCGAGGTACAGGGCGGACTCGGCGGCTTCGCAGGACTGTTCGCACTGAAGGGCGGCTACAAGGAGCCCCTGCTCGCCGCCTCCACCGACGGCGTCGGCACCAAGATCGCGGTCGCCCAGGCCCTCGACAAGCACGACACCGTCGGCCTCGACCTGGTCGCCATGGTCGTCGACGACCTCGTGGTCTGCGGCGCCGAACCGCTGTTCCTGCAGGACTACATCGCCGTCGGCAAGGTGGTCCCGGAACGCGTCGCGCAGATCGTCTCCGGCATCGCCGAAGGCTGCGTCATCGCCGGCTGCGCCCTGCTGGGCGGCGAGACCGCCGAACACCCCGGCCTCATGGGCGTCGACGACTACGACCTGTCGGCCACCGGCGTCGGCGTGGTCGAGGCCGATGCCGTGCTCGGCCCGGACCGCGTCCGCCCGGGCGACGTGGTGATCGGCATGGGCGCCTCCGGCCTGCACTCCAACGGCTACTCGCTGGCCCGCAAGGTGCTGCTCGACATCGACCGCATGTCCCTCACCGGGCACGTGGAGGAATTCGGCCGCACCCTCGGCGAGGAACTCCTCGAGCCGACCAAGATCTACGCCAAGGACTGCCTGGCCCTGATCGCCGAGACCGACGTGCGCACCTTCTGCCACGTGACCGGCGGCGGCCTGGCCGCCAACCTGGCCCGCGTGCTCCCCGCCGGCCTCGTCGCCGAGCTGGATCGCGGCACCTGGAATCCGGCCCCGGTCTTCAAGATGATCGCCCAGCGCGGCCGCGTCGAGCGCGCCGAGATGGAGAAGACCTTCAACATGGGCGTCGGCATGGTCGCCGTCGTCGCCCCCGAGGACGCCGACCGCGCCCTCGCAGTCCTCACCGCCCGCCACATCAACTGCTGGACCCTCGGCACGGTGAAGAAGGCCAAGGACGCCGACGCCGCCCGCGCGGTGCTCGTTGGAGACCACCCGCGCTTCTGAACGTCAACAACGAAGGGCCCCAGCCACTCTGGAGAGTGGCTGGGGCCCTTCGCTATGTCCGGCAGCGGTTTCGCCGTGAGCTGGAGACCTATCGTCTCTCAACGCGACGACTGATTTCGTGCCGACGTGGGTAACTCATCGGGTACGTCCAAAATCGGATTGGCACCCAACCGGCGGCACGCATGCGGGACTGACTGCGGCTCCCCAGCCGTGCGCCGAAGGCGCGGGGAGGCGGGGGAGACGTGCTAAAGGGGGAAGCCCGTCGGCCTCCCCCTGCAGTACGTCGAAAATCCGAGTCAGCGACGCCAGTCGTCGTAGCTGTCTTCTTCTTCCCAGCTCGACCGCGATTCGCTCGCGTCATGCTCTTCGGAAAGCACACCACTCCGCTGTGTGTCGGAGGCACTCCCCGACAGCTCGCGCTGAAGGCTCGTGAAGTCGGTCGACGGCGAGCTGTACTTGAGCTCCCGTGCAACCTTGGTCTGCTTTGCCTTAGCCCGGCCACGGCCCATGGCTGACCCCCTCGCGTCACTGCGGGGCGGCCTGGGGTGGGTTTGGCGGCCCCGTTCGAATTAATACTCTTCCTGACGAACACTTTAGCGTGTGTCCGGCGGTCGCGCTTCCAGGAGTGGGGGATAAAGGTCCCGGGGCCGGGCCCAGCGATCTCCGGGCCCGTGCGAAAAGGTTGCCGACCGGGGGCTAGAGCGCCCCGGGAATCGCTCGGATGATGCCCACCCGGGCTCCGCCGCCGAGCACCGCGGGGGCTGCCAGCTCAGCGTGCTCGTCGGTCCACGGAACACCCATACGCTGGAGAATGGCCAGCGTCAGGGGAAGTCGCGCGCGATCGGCGCCGTCATCGATCTTGTAGGCGAAGGCCGAACCGTCCGGCAGCGCGCCGGCGTGCACCCCGTCCGCGCCGATCTTGCACACCAGACCGGGTGTCGCGGTCATCACCCGGAAATCGGGGCCTTCCGTGCCGGAAATCACTCGCGGATGCGCGCGAATCGCGTCCGCGACGCGGCGTTCCGGGCTATCGGCGGGCGCGGTGGCGAATACCGCGTAGGCGCGCGCCAGATTCACCAGTGACACCGGCACGATCGGCAGGCCGCAGCCGTCGATGCCCAGATCGGTCTCGGGCTCGCCGGTCACGTCGGCGATCGTCGCCAGCACGGCCTGCTGCAGCGGATGCCCGATTTCCAGATAGCCGCGGGTGGGCCAGTCGTTGATCTTGCAGGTGGCGAGCATGGCGGCGTGCTTGCCGGAGCAGTTCATGTAGACGCGGCGGGCTGCCTTCGCCCGGTCGCGGCCGGCCAGCGCCTGCGCCCGGGCCTGCTCCTCGAAGGGCAGATCGGGCGGGCACTCGAGGTCGTCCTCGCCGAAGCCGAAGCGGTCCAGCAGCCGCTGCACCAGCTCGACGTGATCGGCCTCGCCGAAGTGCGAGGCGGTGGCGATGGCCAGCTCGGCCGCGTCCACCGGGTCGAAGCCGTTGCGCAGCAGGGCCAGTGCCTGCAACGGCTTGTTGGTGGAGCGCGGGAAGATCGGGCCGTGCACCGCACCCACCTCGACCAGCGGTTCGCCGTCGGGGCGCAGCACCACCGCCGAGCCGCGGTGCACGCACTCCCGGAACCCGGACCGCACCACCTCGACCAGATCGACGCTCATGCGGGGCTCCCCTCGGAAGTAGGTCTCATCGGCCGGTGACCCCGGCGTGACGGCGGCGGTGCCGGTCGATCTGCATCCGAACGTCGTCGGAGATGGTGGGTTCGGCCTCGGCCAGCAGATCCAGGCGGGCCGGGTCGGCGCCGGTGAACAGGTCGCGGACGGTGACGCCGTGCTCGGGCACGTGCACCACCCGCACCTCGTCGCCCGCGCCGATCGTGCCCTCGGTGAGCACGCGCAGATAAGCGCCCGTATTCGCTTGTGCGGTGAAGCGTTTCACCCACTGCGGTTCGCCGGTGCGCCACTGGAAGGTGGCGCACGGGACGCGCGGGGCGGACACCTCGAGCAGGGTGTCGCCGGCGGTCCAGCGTTCGCCGATGACCGCGTCGCTGACGGGCAGGCCGGTCAGGCGCAGGTTCTCACCGAACCAGCCCGCGCGGAGATCCCGGCCGAGCTCGGTCGCCCAGCGCCGCGCGTCCTCCTCGGCGTAGGCGTAGACGGCCTGGTGCGGGCCGCCGTGATGCTTGGTGTCGCACACGTGGTCGCCGTCCAGGCCCAGCGGCCGGACCGGAACCCGGTGCGGCACAGGACGTTTGTCGATGGCGGTGCGGCCCACCTTGGAGGACCGGGCGGGTACCTCGAGTTCGGCGTGCACGACGCAGACGGCCAGCACCCGGCCGGCCGGAGCGGCGGCGTTCACCGGCCGCGCAGCTTCTCGACCGCGAGCCGGCCGGCCTGCGGCTCGTCGTGGGCGGGTATCGAATCCGGGTCGATGGCCGCCGCGCACGGGCCCGCCACCAGGGCGGTGTCGGCCGGGATGGCGCGTTTGACCAGGGCGAGCGCGATCGGGCCGAGTTCGAAGTGGTCGATCACGGTGCCCAGGACGCCGACCGCCCGGCCGCCCGCGGTCACCGGCTCGCCGGGCTCGGGGCGGGAATCCGCGGACCCGTCCAGGTGCAGCAGCACCAGGTGCCGGGGCGGCTTGCCCAGATTGTGCACCCGGGCGACCGTCTCCTGACCGCGGTAGCAGCCCTTGTTCAGGTGCACCGCACCGTGTTCGGCGGGGCCGCCGATCCAGTTCACCTCGTGCGGGATGGTGCGGTCGTCGGTGTCGATGCCCAGGCGCGGGCGCAACGCGGCCACCCGCAGCGCCTCGAACGCCCACAGGCCGGCGGCCGTCGCGCCCGCGTCGCGCAGTCGCGTCCACCAGGCGGCGAGCTCGGCGCGCGGGACGATCAGGTCGAAGGAGTCGGCGGTCGGCCAGGGCATGCGGCGCAGGAAGCCGCCGCCGGGCAGCGGCACCGCGCGATAGGTCTCGGGAAGGGCTGTGACGCCGAGGGTTTCGACAAGTCCGGCCGCACCGGGGCCCAGCAGGCTCAGCACCGCATGGTCGTTCGCTTCGACCGGTTTGGCGTCGGCCCAGAACACCATCTTCTGCAGGAAACTCAGCAGTTCGGGGCCGCGCGCGCCCTCGGTGTCGATCCACACCGTGCCGTCCAGATCGGTGAGCACGAAGTGGTTCAGCACCCGGCCGTTCAGATCCAGGTCGAGGTTCTCCGCGGACTCGCCGTCGCCCAGATCGGCGACCGCCTGACTGGAGATGGTGTGCAGCCAGCTCAGCCGTTCCTTGCCGGTGATCGACAGCACGAATCGGTGGGAGCGATCCACCACCGCGACCTCTTGTACCGCCGCGCGCTGCTCGCCGAAGGGATCGCCGTAATGCCACGCGACAGCGGCATCCGGTGACTCCGGCAGCCCCGCGACAGCCCCTGGAACCTGCAGAATCGGACTGGGTGCAACCGAGGAGGACACCACTCCACATTAACCCGCCTCCCCGGGCCTTCAGCGCACGGCCGGGAGCCGCAGCAGGTTTCGCACGCGTGCCGGCGGTTGGCAGCCGGACCAATTTCGGACGTACCCGGGGAGTTACCCACGTCGTCGCGAAATCAGTTCTCACCTTGGCATACGAGCCCCGGCGGCGGCGTGCCGCGCCGGTGAACGACAGGCCGGTTGACGAGGCCGGAGGCGCGGTAAGCCACACCGTATCGCGGCATCTGTCATAGGGTCGATCGCATGGTGGAACGGGTCCTGGTGACACTCGACGGCGCGATCCGGGATCCGGACGCGCCGTTGTTGTATGCGGACGACATCGGTGTGCTGCGGGGTGACGGCATCTTCGAGACGGTGCTGGTACGCGGGGGCGTGGCGTGTGCGCTGGAATTGCATCTGGCGCGGCTACGGCGCTCGGCGGAGGCGCTCGAGTTGCCGGCGCCGGACCTGGAGGCGTGGCGGTTCGCGGTGGAGCTGGCCGCCGAGGAGTGGGGGAGCGAGCGCGAGGGGACGCTGCGCATGGTGCTCACCCGGGGACGTGACAGCGACCACGGCGCCGGTGACGAACGCATGGCGAACAAGGGCGGGGACCTGGCCGGCGCCCAACCGGCAACCACCGGTTACGTTCTCGTGGTCCCGGTCCCCGAGCGCGTGAAAAAGGCGCGCACCGAGGGTGTTTCGGTGATCACGCTCTCGAGGGGCATCTCCGTCGATCTGGCGCAGAACGCGCCGTGGCTGCTGCTCGGCGCGAAAACCCTGTCCTATGCCACCAATATGTCCGCGCTGCGCTTCGCCCAGCGGATGGGCGCCGACGATGTGATCTTCACCAGCACCGAGCACCGGGTGCTGGAAGGCCCGCGCTCGACGGTCGTGGTGCAGCGCGACAACAAGCTCATCACCCCGCCCGCGAAGAACGGCGTGCTGCCCGGCACCACCCAGCGCGCGCTGTTCGCGCAGGCGGAGAAGGCGGGCTGGGAGTGCCTGTACGAGCCGCTGTTCACCGCCGATCTGATCACCGCCGACGCGATCTGGCTGCTGTCCTCGGTGACGCTGATCGCCCGGGTCAACTCGCTGGACGGGCTGCGCATGTCGGCGCCGGAGAACGCGGACGAGATCGTCGAGATGGTGAATCGCGGCATCGCGTTGCCCGGGAGCCTCGCCGACTGGTGATCGGCCCCGGTTTCCCTGACGGTCACCAGGTTCCGGCGGTGACCGGTGGGATTTGTCGCGGTGTGTCCATCACATTCCGGCAAATATCTGGCACGCTGTGGTGGGGCATACGTTGATCTGAGCTCCCATGGGCGTAGTGTCTGTTACTACGTCATGTCGTAGATCGGCAGGGAGGTCGGATGAGCGTCGTAGATCTGGCGCGCTGGCAGTTCGGAATTACCACCGTCTATCACTTCATCCTGGTGCCACTCACCATCGGCCTCGCACCGCTCGTCGCGGGCATGCAGACCGCCTGGGTGATCACCGGTAAGGAGCACTGGCTCAGGCTCACAAAGTTTTTCGGCAAGCTGTTCCTGATCAACTTCGCCCTCGGCGTCGCCACCGGCATCGTGCAGGAATTCCAGTTCGGCATGGGCTGGAGCGAATACTCCCGCTTCGTCGGCGACGTGTTCGGCGCCCCGCTGGCCATGGAGGCGCTGGTCGCCTTCTTCATGGAATCGACCTTCCTGGGCCTGTGGATCTTCGGCTGGACCCGGCTGCCGCAGAAGCTGCACCTGGCCTGCATCTGGCTGGTCGCCATCGGCACCAACGCGTCGGCGTACTTCATCATCGCGGCGAACTCGTTCATGCAGCACCCGGTCGGCGCGACGTTCAACCCCGCGACCGGTCGCGCCGAGTTGCACAGCATCTGGTCGGTGCTGACCAACAACACCACCCTCGCCGCCTTCCCGCACGTGCTCGCCGGATCCTTCCTCACCGCAGGCACTTTCGTGGCCGGCGTCGCCGGCTGGTGGATGGTGCGCAACGCGCGCAAGGCCAAGGCCGAGGGCAGTGAGGCGCCGCTCGAGGACGCCCGCAGCATGTGGCGGCCCAGCGCGCGGCTGGGCCTGTACGTGATCCTGGTCGCCTCGGTGGCGCTCATCTTCACCGGTGACATCCAGGGCAAGCTCATGTTCAAGCAGCAGCCCATGAAGATGGCCTCCGCGGAATCGTTGTGCCACACCCAGACCGACCCCGACTTCTCGGTGCTGACCGTCGGCACCCACAACAACTGCGACAGCGTCGACCACCTCATCGAGGTGCCCTACGTGCTGCCGTGGCTGGCCACCGGCGACTTCACCGGCGTCACCCTCAAAGGCGTCAAGGACCTGCAGGTCGAGTACAACCAGAAGTACGGCATCGGCGACTACCGGCCGAACCTGTTCGTCACCTACTGGTCCTTCCGCGCCATGATCGGCTTCATGGCGGGCCCGATCCTGTTGGCGCTGGCCGGTTTCTGGGTCACCCGCCGCGGCCGGATACCGGATCAGGCCTGGTTCAAGTGGCTGTCGCTGCTCGCCATCGCCACCCCGTATCTCGGCAATATCTCCGGCTGGGTGTTCACCGAGATGGGCCGCCAGCCCTGGGTCGTCGCCCCCAATCCGACCGGTGATCAGCACATCCGGATGACGGTGCAGCAGGGCGTCTCCGGGGTCACGGCGGGCACGGTGCTCACCTCGCTGATCGTGTTCACCGTGCTCTATGGACTGCTGGCCATCGGATGGTTCTATCTGATGCGCCGGTACGTGGTCGCCGGACCCGAGAAGCCGTCCACCGAGTCGGGCGCCCCGAAGATGACCGGGGAGTCCGTCGAGAAGCTTTCCTTCGCCTACTAGGAGCCGAGGATGAGTCTCCCAGAATTCTGGTTTCTCCTGATCGCGGTGCTGTTCACCGGCTACTTCGTGCTGGAGGGCTTCGACTTCGGCGTCGGCATGCTGATGCCCATCATCGGGCGTGGCGACGAGCAGAAGAAGCGGGCCGTGCTCAACACCATCGGCCCGGTGTGGGACGGCAACGAGGTGTGGCTGCTCACCGGCGGCGGCGCCATGTTCGCAGCCTTCCCGGAGTGGTACGCCAGCCTGTTCTCCGGGTTCTACCTGGCGCTGCTGCTCATCCTGGTCGGGCTGATCGCGCGGGCCTGCGCCATCGAATGGCGCGGCAAGATCAACGATCCGCGCTGGCGCACCTGGTGCGACATCGGCATCGCGCTCGGGTCCTGGATCCCGGCGCTGGCCTGGGGTCTGGCCTTCGCGAACATCGTGCACGGCGTGAAGCTCAACGAGCGCCGGCACATCGAGGGCACGCTGCTCGATCTGCTGAACCCGTACGGCCTGCTCGGCGGGCTGACCACGCTGCTGCTGTTCCTGCTGCACGGCGCGATGTTCATCGGCCTGAAGACCGGCAACGAGGTGCGCGACGATGCCCAGCGCATCATCCGGCTGCTCTTCGTGCCCACCGTGGTCGTGGTGGTGGCCTTCGGCCTCTGGACCCAGCTCGCCCACGGCAAGGGCTGGACCTGGATTCCGTTGGTGCTGGCCGTGATCGGCCTGGTGCTGGCGGGCCTCGCGGCCACCCAGGACCGGGACGGCTGGGGCTTCGCCGGTACCGCGCTCACCATCGCGTCGGCGACGGTGCTGCTGTTCGGGTCGCTGTTCCCGCATGTGCTGCCGTCCACCATCAATGACGCGTTCAGCCTCACCGTCGACGGCCGCGGCGGCACCGTGGCCGCGTCGTCGACCCACTACACGCTGGTGGTGATGAGCTGGGTCGCGGTGGCCATGGTCCCGATCGTGCTGATGTACCAGGCCTGGACGTACTGGGTGTTCCGCAAGCGGCTCACCGCCGAGCAGATCCCGGAATCGATCGGGCTGCCCATGGAATCCGCGCGGACCTGAACGGCGCGGGCGCGCCGGCCGTGACATCGACGAGCCCGGCGCGCCCGTTCGCAGAGGAGATCGACCATGGCACGACCGGTGGACCCGCGACTGTGGCGGCACGCCCGCTCCGCCCGCGGATATCTCGGAGTGAGTGTGGGGCTGTCGCTGGTCACCACCGCGTGCATCGTCGTCGCGGCGCTCGCGCTGGCGCGGGTACTCGCCGGCGTCATCACCGAGCCGGACCAGCGCCGGATCGGTGCCTGGACAGCCGAACTGGTGGTCTTCGCGGCCGCCGTCGGATGCCGGGCAGCCGCCACCTGGTGGCAGTCCCGGCTCGCGCACCGGGCCGGGGCGCAGGTGGTCGCCGAACTCGAGACCGCCGCCCTGGCGGCCGGAGCCCAGCTCCCGCCCCGCGAATTGGAAAGCCGCCGTACCGAACTCGCGGTCGTGGTGGGCTCCGGATTGAGCGGACTGCGCGCCTACCTCGCGGGCTACCTGCCCGCCCTGCTGCTGGCCGCGCTCGTGCCGCCGGTGGTGCTGGCCGTGATCGCCGTCCACGACTGGGTCTCCGGGCTGATCATCTTCGTCACGCTACCGCTGATCCCGATCTTCATGATCCTCATCGGCCTGCTCACCCAGGGGAAATCCGCCGGCACCCTGGCCGCCACGACCCGGCTGTCGGATCAGCTCCTCGACCTGTTCGCGGGCATGCCGACCCTCCGCGCGCTCGGCCGCGAGACGGGACGCGGCGGTGGGGGAGCGGCTGATTCGCCGCATAGCATGGCGGGCCGGGTGCGCGAACTCGGCGACGTCCTGCACCGCCGGACCATGTCGGCACTGCGCCTGGCGTTCCTGTCCTCCATGGTCCTGGAGATGCTCGCCACCCTGTGCGTGGCCCTGGTCGCGGTGTCCATCGGCATGCGCCTGGTCTTCGGCCACATGGGGCTGCACGCGGGCCTGCTGGCCCTCATCCTCGCCCCCGAGGTCTACCTCCCGCTGCGCGCCGTCGGCGAGCGCTTCCACGCCGCCCAGGACGGAATGGCCGCCGCCGACAAGGCTTTCGCCGTCCTCGACCCCGAGACCGACCGGGCCGCCGAGCCCGCACCGCGCCAGGTTCGAGCGGACCACCGAAACCTGCACGGCCACCTCGACATCCGCGATCTCACGGTGCGGGCACGCGACGGATACGCACCCGACCATTTGAGCGCCACCCTCGACCCCGGGACGGTCACCGTGCTCACCGGTCCCAACGGCTGCGGCAAATCGACCGCCCTGCAAGCCATTCTGGGCCTGCTCACCCCCGACTCCGGCACCGTGCTGGTGGACGGCGTCCCCGTCCCCGACCTGGACCCCGACCTCTGGTGGTCGCAGATCGCGTGGCTGCCCCAGCGTCCCGTCCTCGTCCCCGGCACGCTCCGCGCCAACCTCGAACTCCTGGGCCCGCCGTCCGGTCCGGACCAGGTCGAGGCCGCCTGCGCCGCAACCGGTTTCGACGCGGTCCTCGACACCCTCCCGGACCGGTGGGACACCGTGCTCGGCAGCGGCGGTATCGGCTTGTCCCTCGGTCAGCGCCAGCGCCTGGCCCTCACCAGGACTCTGGCCGCCCCGCGTTCGATCCTGCTCCTGGACGAGCCCACCGCCCACCTCGACGATGCCTCCGAGGCGACGGTTCTCGCGGCCCTGGTCGCCCGCGCTCGGGCCGGAGCCACGGTCATCGTGGTCGCCCACCGCCCCTCCGTCCTGGCCGTCGCCGACCACGTCGTCGACGTCCGGTCGACCGGCAGCCCGGCGGATGAGGCTCCAGGCGCATCGAATCCGGTTCTCGCCGAGCCGGAAATGGAGGTGTCGTCGCGATGAAAGCGGTACTGGCCGATTTCCGGCGGACTCGGGAACTGCTCGAGCTGTCGCGGGCGCGGATGGCGGTGTCGGTGGGGTGGGGTGTGCTCGCCCTCGGCAGCGGGCTCGGGCTGGCCGCCCTGGCGGCGTGGCTGATCGCGCGGGCCTGGCAGATGCCGCCCGTGCTGGATCTGAGCATCGCCGTGGTGACCGTTCGGGCGCTGGGCATTTCGCGCGGGCTGTGCCGGTATCTGGAGCGACTGGCCACGCACGATGTGGCGCTGCGATCCATGAGCACGGCGCGGACCACCACCTATCGGACGCTGGCGGGGGCGGATATCTGGCGGTTGCGGCGCACCGGTGGCAGCGACCCGGCCGATGGCGAAGGGCGGGACGGGGATCCGACCGCGCTGCGCCGGGGCGAGCTGCTCGGGCGGGTGATGAGCGATATCGACGATCTCGGGGCGGTCGTGGTGCGCGCCTTCGTGCCGATCGCGGTGGCGCTGATCCTGTCGCTGCTCGCGGTCGGGCTGCTGGCGAGCATCTCGGTGCCCGCGGCCGTGATTCTGGCCGTGGCGCTGGCGGTTTCGGGGATCGTCGCGCCGTGGCTGTCCGCGCGGGCCGCCCGGGAAGCCGAGCTGGCGGTGCGAGCTGATCGCACCGAGTTCACCGCGGAGGCGCTCACCGTGCTCGACCACGCATCCGAATTGCGGGTGGCGGGCAGGCTTTCCGAGGCGGTCGCCACGGCCACCGCGGCGGGGCGGCGGGCGGTCGCGGCCGAGGATCGCGCGGCATCGCGCAGCGCTTGGGCCGCGGCAGTCCTGCCGCTGTCCATCGGGGCCGGTGTGCTGGGCGCGCTGCTCATCGGAATCGTGCTGTACGGCAGCGGTACTCCCATCCCCACCGCGGGCTTCCAGACCGTCCCGCCGGGCGGCATCACGCCGATGGCGTTCACCGTGCTGGTCCTGGTGCCCCTGTCCGCGTTCGAGGCCGTGGCGGTGCTCCCGGCCGCCGCGCAGGCCCTCACCACGGGCCGGGCCGCCCTACGCCGCCTCGATCGTCTCGAGCACGGCGAATCCGTGGCGTCAGCACCGAATCTCCCCGCGCTGCCGCCGGGCCGCCGCATCGCCGTGGTCGGCCCGAGCGGCGCGGGCAAGACCACACTGCTCATGTCGTGGGCGGGGCTCTTCGAGACGCCGCGCCCGGGCGTCACCTTCTTCGCCGAGGACGCGCACCTGTTCGGCACCACCGTGCTGGAGAACCTGCGCGTGGCCCGCGGCGACATCACCGCGCCCGAGGCCGAATCCGCCCTGCGCGCAGTCGGAGCCGGCGACTGGCTCGACTCCCTGCCCGACGGCGTCGAAACGGATCTGGTCGGCGGCGCGGCCGCGGTCTCGGGCGGTCAGCGCCGACGCCTCCTGCTGGCCCGCGCCCTGCTCTCCCCGGCCCGCGTGCTGCTGCTCGACGAACCCACCGAGCATCTGGAAGCCGAAGCCGGCGCCGAGCTGCTGCGCCGCCTGCTGGACGTATCGAGCGGCCTGGTGGAACGCGACCGCACCGTGGTCGTCGTCACCCATCAGCTGCCGCCGGACGCCAAGGCGGACACCATCGTTCGCGTCGAGCCGGGCGGAACCGTCGACGTCGATCGATTTATTCCCACGGCGACGGCCTGAACTGCGATTTCGCAATCCGAGAAAATACGTTGCCGCCTCTGTCCCGGCCGACTAATTTCGTCGGTACACAGGAAGGAGGTGGTTCGAGAATGATTTCTAGGACGCGTGAGGTGGCTGCCAGCTAGGCGCTACCGCTGCAATCGGATTCCGATCGCGCGAGCCCTCGCGAATCCAAGGCAGTCACCCGGCCCCCGAGTTACGGTCCGTCCGACCGGATCCACGTGAAAGTTGCATCCGTGGATACAACTCGGGGGCCGTACCTGTTTCGTACCAAGCCGACCGGCTGAGGTGCGCACAGTTTCGCGACTCGGCAACTGATCGTGAGGACCGGGGCAACTCGTGGGGTAGCCCGAAATCGGTTCGGTACTCAACGCAGGCACGGAAACCCGACGGCTCCCGGCCGTCCGCTGAAGTCTCGGGGAGGCTGGCTAGCCGATGTACCGCTGCAACCGTGCCGAGAGCCGCGGCTCCAGGGCGCCGTCCGCCGCGATGCGCTCCTCGACGTAGCCCAGATCGCCGCCCTCGACAATGCCGTAGAGCCGCTTCGCGCCGCCGACCACGATGCCGGACTGGCTGCGGATCACCACGTCGGTGGCCAGCTCCCACGAGGACTGGGTGAGCGCCTGGCCGTAGAACAGCTCGACGATGCCGGTGGAGTGGGTGAGCAGCAGCTCCAGCACCTCGTCGTCACCGTCGATGCCGACCCGCCAGAAACCGCTCTCACGCAGATCGGGGCCCGCGTACTCGCCCTGGGCGTCGAGCTTCCAGGAGCGCGCCTCCCAGGTCAGGTAGTCGCCGCCGTCGTGCGAGACGATGATCTGCTGACCGAAGCGATAGTCGCCGGTCTCGAAGTCATTGCCCTCGCCCTCGCCGCGCCACACGCCGACCAGCGGCAGCAGCGCGAGCATGGAGGAACTCAGATCCGGGCCCAGCCGCAGGTTCGCGGTATCGATGGGCAACGGCAGATCGGGGAACGTCGGAACGTTCAGCGACCCGGTCGACTTGGCGCGCTCGGCCGCCTCCGCGACCGCCTGGTCGCCGCTGCGCCGCGCGGCGGCGGCATCAGCGGGCTTCGCGCCCTCGCCGTGGCCAACGCCCGGCGTCGACGACGAACCGTTGGCCACTCCGTTTTCGATGTTCTCGTGGGCCGGATCTGTCACGACTCGGTGAACAGCCGGTAGAGGACGTACAGACCGAACCAGGCGATCAGCACGGAGACGAGAACCAGCAGAATCTCGAAGGTAAGCACCACGTGTCGGAGTCTAATCGCACCGGCCAGGTCAGGTGAAAACGACCCCGGGAAAATCCGCCGCACATCCCGGAACGCCCTGCGGTGAGGACGAGAACGGCCCCGGGATCATGAATCCCGGGGCCGTTCTTGGTGTTTCGTCTAGTTCGACACCGTGTCCTACTTGGCGACGGTGACGTCCACGTTGTGGATGCCGGCGCCCTCCGGCGACACCTCGACGGTGCCGTTGCCGGACGCGGACAGCGCGCGGAGGGTCCACGTGCCCGGCGCCGCGAAGAAGCGGAAGTCGCCGGTGCCCGAGGCCACGACCTCGGCGGTGAAGTCGCCGTTGCCGTCCAGCAGGCGGACGAACGCGCCACCGACGGTCTGGCCGTCAGCGGTCAGGACGCGGCCGGTGATGACCGTCTCCTTCTCGACGTCGACATTGGCGGGCAGGGCCTGGCCCTGGGTAGGTGCTGCACACATAGGTAATTACGCTCCCAACTCGATCGGTGCACCGACGAGGGACCCGTACTCGGTCCAGGACCCGTCGTAGTTCTTGACGTTCTGGTGGCCCAGCAGCTCCTGCAGCACGAACCAGGTGTGCGAGGAACGCTCACCGATGCGGCAGTAGGCGATGGTCAGCTTGTCGCCGTCCAGCCCGGCCTCCTTGTAGATCTCCGCCAGCTCGGCGTCGCTCTTGAAGGTGCCGTCCTCGTTCGCGGCCTTGGACCACGGCACGTTGATGGCGGTCGGGATGTGGCCGGGACGCTGCGACTGCTCCTGCGGCAGGTGCGCGGGAGCCAGGATCTTGCCCGAGAATTCGTCGGGGGAACGCACGTCGACCAGGTTCTTGGTGCCGATGGCGTCGATGACCTCGTCGCGGAAGGCGCGGATGGACAGGTCCTGCGCGGACGCCTTGTACTCGGTGGCGGCGCGGTCCTTGACCTCCTTGGTCAGCTCACGGCCGTCCAGCTCCCACTTCTTGCGGCCGCCGTCGAGCAGCTTCACGTCCTGGTGGCCGTACAGCTTGAAGTACCAGTAGGCGTAGGCCGCGAACCAGTTGTTGTTGCCGCCGTACAGCACCACGGTGTCGTCGTTGGCGATGCCGCGCTCGGACAGCAGCGCCGAGAACTGCTCCTGGTTCACGAAGTCGCGGCGGACCTGGTCCTGCAGGTCCTTCTTCCAGTCGAGACGCACGGCGCCCTCGATGTGCCCCAGCTCGTAGGCCGAGGTGTCCTCGTCGACCTCGACCAGGACGACGCCCGGGGTGTTCAGGTTCTCTTCGACCCAGTCTGCGGAGACCAGGACATCGGAGCGAGCCATGTTTTTCCTTTCGATGCGGTGCCGGTTCGGCGTTGCGTTCGTGTGGTTGAGGGATAGGAGACGGTCGGGGGGCTATACGGAGGTCTTCACCGAGCCGGTCGAGGTCGGCGCGGTACTGCCCGAGGACGTGCGGAACCGCGCGACCAGCGGATAGATCTGGCAGCCCAGGCAGATTCCGAAGGCCGCGTTGAGGAAGGCCGCGAACAGCGCGAAACCGGTGAAGATCGCGCCCAGCACGGTGCTGCCGGCCGCGAAGCCCGCCACACCCAGCACCGCGAAGACCAGGCCGACCAGCTGCGCGAACCGCAGCGGCGCAACGGGTTCCAGCTCGGTGGGCGCGCCGATGCGCGGAGCGACCGCCGCCGCGTAGAGACGGCCGTAGGGGCTGCGGCGCGGACCCAGGGCCGCGCCCAGGCCGAACACGACGGCCTGCAGCGCCAGCAGCGCGGTGGCGGCGGGCACGGAGACGGCGGCGAGGATCAATACGAGGGCGAGCACCGCGGTGGTGATCCAGGCGGCGAAGCGGGGGCCGCGGACATCCACCTGACCGGCGGGCGAGGTATTCGGAAGCGGGTTCGACATGGGAGTACTCCTGCGCAGAAGGTGTATTGGCCAGATCGCCGGAGGATCGAAGTGATCTCTCGACAGCGGGACAAATCCGGTCGGCGACAGGGGAATACGAAAGGCCGACCGGCTAGCGGCACAGGCAGCAACAACCACCGAGCCGGCACAGGTCCACTGTGCGGCGTCGGGTGAGCATCAGCTCGAGGTTGGATTGCACGAGAGGGAGTTTACCCAATTTTCGGGGGAAATTGGACCCGGGGTCCGTAATGCTGATCACTCGGCGGAGCCGGAGACCGTTAAAGGCGTCAATGACGTGCGCAGATCCGCCGCCTTCGGAACGCCTGAGATCCGGAAGCGTTCCAATCCTCGAGAATCCAAACCGAAACTGGTGGGCAGCGAGAGCACGTTCAGCTCGCGCGCCAGCTCCGGATACGCGTCGATGTCGACCTCGAGGTCCAGCGGCGGCAGCTCGGCCGACGCCAGCTCGCCGACCACCGACGCCACCACCCGGCGCACCGCCGCACACGGACCGCACCAGTCGGCCGAGAAGTGCAGCAGGGTGGGCCGTCCCGGAAGCACGCCGGCCGCGGCCAGCAGCGCGGCCCGATTCGATTCGGGCTCCGGCGGATTCGCCGCGGCGCTGGTCCGCACGCGACCCTCGTTGCGGCGCACCAGGATTCCCACGCCGGACGCCAGGACCAGCATGACCACGAGGATGTAGACGGCGATCACGGCTTCTGCAACCGATCCAGATCGACGGTCGCGTTGCGGCCGTCGCCCTCCACCACGATCTGCCCGCCACTGGCCTCGACCCGGGTCGGGGCGATGCCGAACGGCATGTTCCGGGTGTCGATGGTGTGGGTGAAACGGGCCAGGATGATGGGCCGGTCCTGTTCGGAGATGACGATCCGCTCCTGGTCGGGCAGTACCGAATCGGTGTCGGACTGCAGATCGCGGCCGGAGATGGCGGTGGCGGTGATCCGGATCTGGTCACCGTCCAGTCGGAGATCGGCCAGCACGTGCACCTTCTTCTTTGTGATCTTCTCGCCGTTGTCGCCGCGGGTATCGGTGACTGCCGACAGGTCGGCGTCCGTGCCGATCGGGACGGTGCCCTCGAGAATGATGGTGCCGCCGTTGGTCTTTCCGGTGCTGCCGGTACCGCCGGAGGCGTCGGACTTGTCGGTGGGCGGGCCGAAGACCTGCAGATCCGGAATCTTGAACAGCCGGCCCAGTTCGGTCGGCTCGATGCGCATGCGAGCCTGCACCTCGTCCACCGGGACCTGGCCCACCTTACCGTCGATGAGATTGGGCATCGACAGGTGCACGCCCTTCAGGTTGGCCTCGACCGTGATCCGGCCGGGAATGTCCGGGCGCATGGCGCGGGCGCGGATGTCGATGTTTCCGTACTGTCCGTCCAGTGCCTGGGCGACGAACGGGTGCCGCAGCGACTCGTGGATGGTGATCTCCGGATCGGCGCTCAGATCGGAGGCGGTCCGCAGGAGTCGCGAAACCCGGTACTCCGAATACGCCGCCACCCCGAAATCGAGTAGGACGGCCAGCCCTGCCAGGCAGAGCAGTCCGATGAGCAGCCTCCGGAAACGCATAGCTGCACCCTAGTAGGGAGGTATGCGGTTGCCACCCGTCGACGTCCGGCTCGGGCAGGTCGCGGTGCGGTGAACGGTGGGTGAGTGGTGCGGTGATGGGAGGCGAATCGGAACCGAACCGGACCAAACGGTTGCGCCGGTCGGCCGGAATACGAGGGTGTCGGCCGGGACACGCTAATGTAGGCAGCGATTACCTGTGATGACCTGCATGAGGTAGTGGCGGACAGTGCGGTAGCCACACACATGCCAAATGGGATGGAGGGCCCTCATGGAGCTGCTCCTGCTGACCTCCGACCCCAACCCCGAGTCGGTGTTGCCGTCGCTGGCGTTGCTGCCGCACCACGTGCGCCCCGCGCCGACCGAGGTGGCATCCCTGCTCGAGGCGGGTTCCGCCGATGTGGCACTGGTCGATGCCCGCACCGATCTGGCCGCCGCCCGCGGACTGTGCCGGTTGCTCGGTAGCACCGGATCGTCGGTGCCGGTGGTGGCCGTGCTGACCGAGGGCGGCCTGGTCGCGGTGAACGCCGACTGGGGATTGGACGACATCCTGCTGCCCGGCACCGGGCCCGCCGAACTCGACGCCCGGCTGCGGCTGCTGGTGGCCCGCAACGGCGGCGTCGCCAGCCCCGAGAACACCGGCAAGATCACCCTCGGTGAGCTGGTGATCGACGAGGGCACCTACACGGCCCGGCTACGCGGCCGTCCGCTCGACCTCACCTACAAGGAGTTCGAACTCCTCAAATATCTCGCGCAGCACGCCGGCCGGGTGTTCACCCGCGCCCAGCTGCTGCAGGAGGTCTGGGGCTACGACTTCTTCGGCGGCACCCGCACCGTGGACGTGCACGTGCGGCGCCTGCGCGCCAAGCTGGGCAGCGAGTACGAGTCGCTGATCGGCACGGTCCGCAATGTCGGCTACAAGGCGGTGCGCCCGGCGCGCACGGCCGGGAAGGGCGACGCCGTCACCTTCCCCGACTCCGACGGCACCGACGACTCCGAATTGACGACGGCGAACGGCGCGCTCTGATGACCTCCTGGACCGACCGGCTGCCCGACGAGACCGCCGCGCAGGTGCGGGCGGTCCTGGAGCGGGCCACCGTCGCCGACGGGGTGGCGCCGGTCTCGGAACAGGCGGTGCTTTCGCTCGGAAATGATTCGCCCGCACGACATCTGGTGGACATCCGCGACGGCGCGGTCGCCGGGTACGCGAATCTCGTTCCGGCCCACGGCGAGCACCCCGCCATGGCTGAGGTGGCGGTCGATCCAGCGGTCCGTGGGCACGGTATCGGCGCTGGTCTGGTGGCCGCCGCGCTGGCCGCGGGCGGGTCGGGCGCGCGGGTCTGGGCGCACGGTGACCTGCCGCCCGCTCGGGCTGTCGCGGCTCGGTTGGGCTTGTCCGTTTCACGCGAATTGTGGCAAATGAGAAGGGAATTGGCTAATCCTGAGTTACCGGAATTGGCGGTTCCCGAGGGGCTCGAACTTCGCACCTACGCGGGGCCGTCCGACGATCCCGAACTGCTCCGCGTCAACAACGCGGCCTTCTCCTGGCATCCCGAACAGGGCGGCTGGACCGAGCGTGACATCGCCGCCCGCCGCGGCGAACCCTGGTTCGATCCCAAGGGCCTGTTCATCGCCGTCGATCCGGCGCGGCCGGAACGCATCCTCGGATTCCACTGGACCAAGGTGCATTCCGACGATATCCCGGCGATCGGCGAGGTCTACGTGGTCGGCATCGACCCCGGCGCCCAGGGGCGCGGCCTCGGCCGGCTGCTGACCCTGGCGGGTCTGCACTACCTGAGAGACCGTGGTCTCGGCGCGGTGCTGCTCTACACCGAGGGGGACAACACCGCGGCCGTGCACACCTACACCCGCCTCGGATTCACCCGATTCCACGTCGACGTGGCGTACTCGAGCGCGTCCTGAAATCCCTCGGGCAACGGTGCGGTTAATGTCACATCCTGTGCGCCGCAATCGGGGTGGGGTGTTCATCTCCCGTTCACCTGCCCTGGTCCAACTGTCAACCACGCGCCCTTACGTTGCAAGTGGGCCGCAGACCGCTGCCCGGTGCGCTAGTTCGCAGCGAACAGCCGCCAGATCGCGCCCGTCCGACCGTTGAGGGGTTGGACGTGCAATCGTGATTCCCGGAGGAATAGGTGAATCTCAAGCGCAGCAGCGCCCTGCTCGGTGTGTTGGCCGCGGCCGGTGCTCTGACCCTGTCCGCATGTGGCAGTGACAACAACAGCACCACCACCGGCGCCGCCAAGATCGACGTCGCCTGTGGTGGCAAGTCGTCGCTGAAGTCCAGCGGTTCGACCGCCCAGAAGAACGCGATGGACCGCTTCGTCGCCGCCTACCAGGCGAACTGCTCGGGCGCCAAGCTCGACTACACCGGCTCGGGCTCCGGCGCCGGTGTGAACGAATTCATCGGCAACCAGACCGATTTCGCCGGTTCCGACTCGCCGCTGAACGCCGAGAAGGGTGAGACCGACAAGGCCGCCGCCCGCTGCGGCAGCCCGGCCTGGAACCTGCCGGCCGTGTTCGGCCCGATCGCCGTGGCCTACAACATCCCCGGCATGGACGACCTGGTCCTGGACCCGCCGACCCTCGCCAAGATCTTCTCCGGTGACATCACCACCTGGAACGACCCGGCGATCAAGGCCCTGAACACCAACAAGGCCGACAAGCTGCCGTCGGACAAGATCGGCGTGATCTTCCGCTCCGACGAGTCGGGCACCACCGACAACTTCCAGAAGTACCTGACCGCCGCCGGTGGCTACACCAAGGGCGCGGGCAAGTCCTTCAACGGTGGCGTCGGTGAGGGCGCCAAGGGTTCGGACGGCACCTCGGGCGCGGTCGCGAACACCAAGTTCACCATCACCTACACCGAGTGGTCCTTCGCCAAGGCGCAGAAGCTGTCCACCGTGCGCGTGCTGACCACCGCCACCTCCAACGACCCGAAGCCGGTCGAGCTGACCGCCGAGTCCGCGGGCAAGGCCGTCGACGCCGCCAAGGTCGCGGGTCAGGGCAACGACCTGGTGCTGGACAACAGCTCGATCTACAAGCCCACCGCCGCGGGCGCGTACCCGATCATGCTGGCCACCTACGAGATCGTCTGCTCGAAGTACAGCGACGCCGACACCTCCAAGGCTGTCAAGGCGTTCCTGACCTCGGCGGTCGGCAATGGCCAGACCGGTCTCGCCGACGCCGGCTACGTGCCGCTGCCGGACGCGTTCAAGACCAAGCTGACGACCGCGATCAACGCTATTCAGTGATCGCCTGATCGAAAAACCACGATGACCGTGCACGACGAAGCTGCCCCCTCGGGTCTGTCCGTTTCGACCGACCCGAGGGAAGACCGTGCCCAACTGCCGGGGGATACTGCGCTGATGCCGACGGAACCCAGCACCAAACCGGCCGCGGGGCGCGGCGCACCCACGAAGTTCGGCGCGGAGCTCGCCTTCCGCTCGGCGGCCACGGCCGCCGGCGGGATCATCGTCGCCGCCATCGCCCTGATCGCACTGTTCCTGCTGATCCGGGCGTGGCCTTCGATCATGGCGAACAAGTCGAACTTCTTCACCACCACCGAGTTCAACGTCAAGGACGAGAACAACCTGCACTTCGGCATCAAGGACCTGTTCATGGTCACGGTGCTGAGCTCGGTGTTCGCGCTCGCTATCGCGGTGCCGATCGGTGTGGGCATCGCGCTGTTCCTGACGCAGTACTCGCCCAAGGCGCTGGCTCGGCCGTTCTCGGTCATCGTGGACCTGCTCGCGGCGGTGCCGTCGATCGTGTTCGGTCTGTGGGGTCTGCTGGTCGTGGCCCCCAAACTGAGTCCCTTCCAGGACTTCCTGAACAAGAACCTGAACTGGTTGTTCCTGTTCGCCGACGGCAATGTCAGCATCGCCGGTGGCGGCACCATCTTCACCGCGGGTGTGGTGCTCGCGGTGATGATCCTGCCGATCATCACCTCGGTCAGCCGTGAGGTCTTCGGCCTGACCCCGCGCTCGCAGATCGAGGCGGCGCAGGCGCTGGGCGCCACCAAGTGGGAGGTCGTGCGACTGACCGTGCTGCCGTTCGGCCGCTCGGGCGTGATCGCGGGCTCCATGCTCGGCCTGGGCCGCGCGCTCGGTGAGACCATCGCGGTCCTGATCGTGCTGCGCACCTCGTCCAAGGCCGGACACTGGTCGCTGTTCGACGGCGGCTACACCTTCGCCTCGAAGATCGCCTCGGCGGCTTCGGAATTCAGCTCGAAGCTGCCGACCGGCGCCTACATCGCCGCCGGCTTCGTGTTGTTCGCTCTGACGTTCATCGTCAACGCACTGGCCCGGCTGGCGGCCGGCGGGAAGGTCAACGGATGACCACCACACTCGACAAGCCGATCAAGGCCCCGACCTTCCGGCACGTCAGCGTCGCCCGCCGGCTCAAGAACAATGTGGCCACCGGCCTGGTGTGGCTGTGCTTCGCACTGGCCCTGGTGCCGCTGCTGTGGGTGCTCTTCGTGGTGCTCCAGAAGGGCGCGAAGGCCGTCGCCTCGCTCGACTGGTGGACCAAGTCGCAGAACGGCGTGCTGCCCGATCAGCACGCGGGCGGTGTCTACCACGCCATCTACGGCACCATCGTGCAGTCGGGCATCGCCGCGATCATCGCGGTGCCGCTCGGCATCATGGCCGCCGTCTACCTGGTCGAGTACGGGCGCGGCTGGCTGGCCAAGACCACCACCTTCATGGTCGACATCCTGGCCGGTGTGCCCTCGATCGTGGCCGCGCTGTTCATTTTCGCGCTCTGGATCGCGACCCTCGGCAACCCGCAGAGCGCGTTCGCGGTGTCGCTGGCCCTGGTGCTGCTCATGCTGCCGGTGGTGGTGCGCAGCACCGAGGAGATGCTCAAGCTGGTCCCGGACGAATTGCGGGAAGCCTCCTACGCTCTCGGTATCCCCAAGTGGAAAACCATTGTGCGGATCGTGATTCCGACCGCCGCGCCGGGCATGATCTCCGGCATGCTGCTGGCCGTCGCCCGCGTCATGGGTGAGACCGCGCCGGTGCTGGTGCTGGTCGGTTATTCGAAGGCCATCAACTTCGATGTCTTCAACGGCAATATGGCCTCGCTTCCGCTGCTGATGTACCAGGAGCTGTCGAACCCGGAGCCCGCCGGCCGCGAGCGCATCTGGGGTGCGGCGCTGACGCTGATCCTGATCATCGCGCTGCTGTACCTCGCCGCCGCTGCGGTCAACAAGCTGCTGACGCGGAACCGATAGAAGGAAAAGACTGATGGCCAAGCGAATTGACGTCAAAGACCTCAATATCTACTACGGCAAGTTCCACGCCGTCGCCAACGTCGGTCTGACGGTGCTGCCGCGCAGCGTGACCGCGTTCATCGGCCCGTCCGGCTGTGGCAAGTCGACCGTGCTGCGCGCGCTCAACCGCATGCACGAGGTGACCCCGGAGGCCCGCGTCGAGGGCGCGGTGCTGCTCGACGGCGAGGACATCTACGGCGCCCAGGTCGACCCGGTCGGCGTGCGCCGCACCATCGGCATGGTGTTCCAGCGGCCGAACCCGTTCCCCACCATGTCGATTCGCGACAATGTGGTGGCCGGGCTGAAGCTGCAGGGCATTCGCAACAAGTCCCAGCTGGACGAGGTGGCCGAGCAGTCGCTGCGCGGCGCCAACCTCTGGAACGAGGTCAAGGACCGGCTGGACAAGCCGGGCGGCGGCCTGTCCGGTGGTCAGCAGCAGCGTCTGTGCATCGCCCGCGCCATCGCGGTGTCGCCGGACGTGCTGCTCATGGACGAGCCGTGTTCGGCCCTGGACCCCATCTCCACGCTCGCGATCGAGGATCTGATCACCGAGCTGAAGAAGGAGTTCACCATCGTCATCGTCACCCACAACATGCAGCAGGCCGCGCGCGTGAGTGACCAGACCGCGTTCTTCAACCTGGAGGCGCAGGGCAAGCCGGGCAAGCTCATCGAGATCGACGAGACGGAGAAGATCTTCTCCAACCCGTCGCAGAAGCAGACCGAGGACTACATCTCGGGTCGCTTCGGATAAACAACCGCAGGCTCCACTGTCTCTCCGAGCCTTCCGTGCACAGCGGAGAGCAGTGGTCTGTCGTGCACGCGTGTCGCCGGTTGGCAGCCGAACCAATTTCGGGGTTACCCGGGGAGTTACCCCGGCCGGCACGAAGTCAGTTCTCACGATCCATTCGGCGTCAGGAAGCGGTCCGGTCCAAAAGACTGGGCCGCTTCTTTTGTTGGACCCGACTCCACCGGAATATGCCGTAGGTCATATCCAGCCGATGCGCCATTGTGTGCAACTGTCGGTAACAGGTAATCTCACCTCGTTGGTAAACCGATCGGTTTAGTAAGGAGGTGTCGGATGACCGTCTCAACGGCGAGCCCGGAATCCGGACGGACCGCGGCGGGACTGCCGCAACGGGCCAAGGTGGCGGCCCTGATCGCCATCTGTCTCGCGGAACTGCTCGTGGTCCTGGACAACACACTGGTCAATGTGGCCCTGCCGTCCATGGCCGTACA
Source organism: Nocardia niigatensis NBRC 100131 (assembly GCF_000308655.1). Taxonomy (GTDB): domain Bacteria; phylum Actinomycetota; class Actinomycetes; order Mycobacteriales; family Mycobacteriaceae; genus Nocardia; species Nocardia niigatensis. The sequence continues at coordinate 121,670 of NZ_BAGC01000005.1, forward strand.
GCTGCAGGCCGACATGAGCGGACTGCAGTGGATCGTGGACGCGTTCACCCTGGCCTTCTCCGGCCTGCTGCTCGCCATGGGACACCTCGGCGACCGGTACGGACGACGGCTGTTCATGATCATCGGACTCAGCGGCGTCGCGGTCATGTCCGCCGCCGGCGCGCTCTCCTCCGGCCTCGGACAGGTCATCGCGGCCCGCGCCGGCATGGGCGTCTTCGCGGCCGTGGTCTTCCCGGCCACGCTGGCCCTACTCACCAATATCTTCACCGCGGCCCGCGAACGGGCCGCGGCCATCGCGCTGTGGACCGCCATGGCCGGCATCGCCGTCGCCATCGGGCCGACCGTGGGCGGCTGGCTGCTCGAGTACTTCTCCTGGCACTCGGTGTTCTGGATCAATGTCCCCGTAGCGCTGGTCGGCATCGCGGCGGTCCTGGCCACCGTGCCGGAATCCCGTGCCGACCACGTGGATCGGCTCGACCGGATCGGAATCCTGCTGTCCCTGGCCGGTATCACCGCCCTGGTGTGGTCCATCATCGAGGCCCCCAAGCACGGCTGGTTCGTCACCGAAAGCCTTGCGGGCTACCTGGTTTCGATCGCCCTGCTGTCCGCGTTCGTGGCGTGGGAGCTGCGCGTGCCGGCGCCGGTGCTGAACATGCGGCTGTTCCGCGATCGCCGCTTCGCGCTGCCGTCGCTGGCCATCACGGTGTCCTACTTCTCGGCGTTCGGCTTCCTGTTCCTGATCACCCAGTACTTCCAGGGCGTGAAGGAGCTCTCGCCGCTCGAATTCGGCATCCACTCACTGCCTTTCGCGGTGGCGGTGGGCTTCGGCGCGCCGATCGCGACCATGCTGGCGCAGCGGGTCGGCACCACGGCGATGCTGGTGTCCGGGCTGCTGATCCTCGCGCTGGCCATGTACATGGCGGGCCGGACCACCGTCGACACCCCTTATCTGGGACCGGTGGTGGTGTCCATGATCCTGATGGGCCTGGGCTTCGCGGTGGTACAGGGGCCGGCGACCGAATCCATCATGGGCGCGGTGCCGCTGGAAGAAGCGGGCGCGGGCTCGGCGGTCAACGACACCACGCGTGAGGTTGGCGGTGCGCTCGGCGTGGCCCTGCTGGGCTCGATCATGACCTCGGTCTACGCCGGGAAGATCGGCGGCCGCATCGACGCGATTCCCGCGCAGATCATGAACGCACAGCAGAAGGAGCTGGCGGGCAATACGCCCATCAGCATCATCGGCATCGTGAAGGCGCCGGTGAATCCACTACTGGCGCAGGCGAAAGCGGATCTGATCCACGCCATGAAGGTCGCGGCCCTGCAGGGCGCCGAGGCCGCGTCCTATGTCGCGGTCGGCACCCTGGTGGTATGCGCGGTCATCGTGGCCGCGACGCTTCCGTGGCGCCCCGAACGGGGCCGGTCGATCCTGATGGGCTGGCGCGAGTCGGACGAGGACTGATCCGCACCGAATCGAGGGCGTTCCGGGACAGGTCCCGGAACGCCCTCGGTCGTGTCCTAGATGCTTTCCTTCTCGGAGTCCGGGTCGGGCGGCAGCACGCCGGTGACCAGGAAGACGACGCGACGCCCGATCTCGACGGCGTGGTCGGCGAAGCGCTCGTAGTAGCGGCCCAGCAGCGCCACGTCCACGGCCGCGGCCACGCCGAACTGCCAGTCGCGGTCCATGATCAGCGTGAACAGGTGCTTGTGCAGGTCGTCCATCGCCTCGTCGTCGTCGGTGAGCTTGGCGGCCCGCTCGGGATCCCGGGACTCCAGCACCTCCTTGGCGGTGGCGCCCATCTTGACCGCGACCCGGCCCATTTCGGCGAAGTAGCTGTTGACGGCCTCCGGCACGGCGTGCGCCGGGAAACGGCGGCGGGTCATCTTGGCCACATGCAGGGACAGCACGCCCATCCGGTTCACGTCGGAGACGATCTGGATGGCGCTGACCACCTGCCGCAGATCACCGGCGACGGGGGCCTGCAGGGCCAGCAGCGCGAACGCCTTCTCCTCGGCCAGCTGGATCATCTCGGCGATGCGGTCGTACTCGGTGATCACCTGCTCCGCGAGCTCGAGATCGGCATTGAGCAGGGACTGGGTGGCCCGCTCCATCGCCGATCCGGCGAGCCCGGCCATGCCGCCGAGCAGATCGGCGAGCTCGGCCATTTGTTCGTTGTAGATGACACGCATGAGTCAAGACATTAGTGCGCACCGCTGACCAAGTCACCAACTGCGGGTTAACCGTCGGTGCCGGTCGGTTCCAGCGCCGACGCCGCAGTTCCGGCCGGCGGGACGCGCGGTCACTTACACAGGTCGTCCGCGGCGTTCACATGCTCGAGATCGGAGGGGAGTGCGACCGGAGCCGCACTGGGTCCGCCCGAGTCGCTGGGCGTGTCGGGCAGGACCTGGCCGAAGGCGGTGGGCGCCTTCACAGTGCCGGTGAAATCGGAACCGGCAACCACTTCGACAATGCTGCCCAGCCCGCTCGCGGGCTCCAGGATGGCGCCCGGGATGGCGCTGGCAACCGTTCCGGCCTCGGCCTCGTGGCCGTTCGAATAGCGCACCATGGTCTTGGGGGAGGTGCCGTCGGCGTAATTGCCGGTGCTGTAGATCTGGAAGCCCTGCGCGGCCAGCTTGGTCGCCGTGGTGCTCGCGAGGCCCGACGTGAGCGAGCCGTTGGACACCTGCACCGAGACGGTGCTCGGATCGACCGCCATCAACTTGGGTTTGGCGACGGGCGCGGCGCTGCTGCTGGGCGCGGGGTCGGTCTTCTTCTCGCCGGGCAGCGGCTGGTCGTCGATGACGGCGCGGAAGATGGCCTTGATGTCGGATTCGCGCGGGATCTCGTTGCCGTAGGAGGTGGTGCCCGCGGTCGGGACGGTCAGGAAGGTGATGGCCCCGGCCTGCATCTTCTGCATCGAACGGCCCAGTGTCAGCAGGTCTTTGGTGGTGACATTGTCCATGAAGGAGTGCTTGGCGAAGGCGTCGATGAAACCGTTGAGCTTGCCCGGATCGAAGAGCACCTTGCTCGACAACGCGCTGCGCAGCAGCGAGGACAGGAACCGCTGCTGCCGGTTGATGCGGTCGTAGTCGCTGCGCTCCTCGCCGTAGACGTGCCGGGCGCGCACGTAGTCCAGTGCGGTGGAACCGTTCACGACCTGCTTGCCGGGTGTGGTGAGCACGGTGCCGAGGACCTCGTCGACCAGCGGCTTGGTGGTGCACACCTCGACGCCGCCGACCACGTCGACCATGGACTCGAAGCCGGAGAAGTCGATACCGACGAAGTGGTTGATCTTCAGGCCGGAGAGCTTGGTGATCACCTTGGTCAGGCACTTGGGCCCGCCGAGCGCGTAGGTGGCGTTGAGCTTGTCGCCGTCGGCGGCGGGGAACTTGTCGCCGGTGTAGACGGCCTTGTCGTTGTCCCAGCCCTCGCAGATCGGGCGGGAGACGTCGAGGTCGCGGGGGAAGGACACGGCGACCACGCGGGCCCGGTTGGCGGGGATGTTGACCAGCATGACGGTGTCGGAGCGCGCGCCCTCGGCATCGTTCACGCTGCCCGCGCCGAGGCTGGCGTTGGCACCCGCGCGGGTGTCGGTGCCGACGATGAGGAAGTTCTCGTCACCGGTCTGCCCGTCGGCGTCGACGACGTCGGGGGAGTTGTCGTCGAGGGCGGACACCTGCTGGAAGTTGTTGTCCTTGGCCCGCAGATAGCTCCAGCCGGTGCCGGTCACGATGAGCGCGATGACGGCGACCATGGCGAGCGTGACGCGCCCGGCCAGGTGCAGTCGCCGGTTGCGGCGGCGGCGCGTGCTCGAAATCCATTTGGCCGGTGCGGGTCCCACGGCCGCCGGAAGCGCGGTGGTCGGATAGTCGGCGGGCGACTTGACCTTCCGCGCGAGCAATGCCCGGGTGCGGGCGGCCGCGGTCGCCGGGGGTGGGGTGGCGGCGGTGACCGGGGGTAGTTCCTCGGTGACGGGATCCGCGGTCGGGTCGACCGGGCGCGCGGCGCGAGCGGTGCCGGGCGCGTTCACGACCCGGCGCAGGTGGCTGGTATCACGTACGGCCCGCTGGGCGCCGGTGTTCGCCGC
>NZ_BAGC01000004.1 GCF_000308655.1 Nocardia niigatensis NBRC 100131
GGCACCGCAACCATCGAAATGACGGGCCCGCTCGCTGCCGCTGTCGACCTATTCCTGCAAGCCAACCGCCTCGACGGCCCCACGGCCCTGGTCGGCGACGACAACGCCAGCCGCCTACACCTGGTGGCCGGCCTCGACCGCACCCGACTGGCGGCTCGCTCCCTCGAAACGGCCGGCGTGCGCATCCATACCGGCGCCCACAGCATCGACATTCCCCAGCCGGGCCGCAACGATGGTGGCTCCTGGAAGGGGTCCCGGACTGGTGAATTGGGGTGCCGGAATAGCCAGCCGCAAAGGTAGGGCGGCCACCGGATGCTCGCCGGTCACGAACCCTGACCTCCAGCACGCCGATCGACCCTCATCGGCAGCTGAGCCAAGCACCAACTACCCGAGGCCGCATCCTGAACGCGAAAACCGTGCTCTACCAGGGAAGCTACGTCATATCCGCCCGATTTTCGGCTGATACTACGGCGACCCCATCTCGCATCAGATGCGAGCGATGGGACGGCATGATCGACCATCGCCCCTTGCCGACGTATTCGGGTCGAGTCCGTAAGCTGTTGCAAACCAGCTGATTACAGCGTATGCGCCCGCATTTTCAGCGAAAGCTCTCGCCATCGCTGCTGGTCAGGCCATTGACGTTGTTTTTCGCGCCGTTTCCACCGGGACCCCAGGCCCTCAGCCGCCGAGCACGCCCCGCCGCTTGAACACCTCAGAACTGATCGAGATCAGCGGTGGTGATGGCGCGCTCGGCTGGCCAACGGCCGCATTGCCGTTCACCCACTACGGCGTATGGACGTGGTCGATGTCCTGGGTGATGGAGGCAGCAGGGTCGGCGGGAAGGTAGAAGTTCCAGCTAACGGCAACATGGGGACCGTTGGCAGGATTCGGCGCCGGACAGAAACCGTTATCAGCGCGGCCGTTCCAGAACAATGACAAACAGCGTATGCAGAAGCACCAATTGTCTTGCGCGACTGTAACAGACGAAGGAAATTCCAGTGACATGAGAGCCTCCAAAGATGCGGATGAAACAGGTACGGGCCAAGCTTTCCGAGCCCCGGCACCTACCGCACGCGTACTCGGCTACCCGAATGTCAGCAGTGAACCCGCTTGTGATACTCGCGGTGTGCCGCGATGGCCTCTTTGCGGAACCATTTTCGCCCGGCCGCGCTGTCACCAGCCGGACACCTTCTGGGTTCGATACCCCATCGACAGGCCTGGATTCGTGCGCGGCGATGCTCGAAGGCGCGGCCTTCGGGATGAAGTAGACAATCCCTGGAACCGACATCGGCTCTAGCCGCATGGCGCGCGGCGTCGTGGATCGGAAACGATCATCTCCTGAACATTCGGGTGTCGTGTGGGGTACACCCCAGAACCACCCTCCGACGTGTGCCGAAAAGTGTGACTCGCGGCGGTAGATGGCGGTGTTGTCGCACCCTCAGGTGGTGCCGGCGCCCGGAACCTGGTGCGCCGCAGAACGTCCGCAATTGCCCATTTCAGAGTGTTGGGATGTGCGCTCGGAACCTGGTGTCGGCCGCCGAAAAACTGGGAGCATGTTACCGAGGCCGAACTACCGAAGCTCACCGACGCGTTGCAGGCCAACGGTATTGCGCAGACCGCGCTGCACAAGCACCTGCTCGAGCAATCCCCGCAGATCTGGTGGACCCACATCGAAGCCATGGGCGACCCGTCGAAACTCGCCCAGGGCCTGAGGGCGGCCCTCGACACCACCACCATCTCGCCCGCCGCCGCACCGCCGGCCCAGCAGCCGCCAGTCGACATCGACACCGCGGGAGTCGATGCGGCCCTGGGCCGCAAAGGCACCGCGGACGGTGGACTGTTCAAATACAACCTCGCGCGCGGACACCATCAGCGAGAATGGGCATGTCCTGCCGCCGACCTTCGGTGTCACGACGGTGATCAACTTCCAGCCCGTCGGTGATGGCAAGGCCGCCATCAACGGCGACTTCGCCCTGACCGCCACCGAAGTCAGCAAGGTCATCGAAGCGCTGCGCAAGGGCGGCATCGACGTCGTCGAGGTCCACAACCACATGCTCAACGACGACCCGCACCTGTTCTTCCTGCACTATTGGGCCGTCAACGACGCGGTCACCCTGGCCGAGGCACTGCGCCCGGCCCTCGACGCGACCAACCTCGCACCCGCGAAATGAGCCGGGCCCGAACCGATTCCGTCCACGTCGTGAAATGAGAGAACCGTGACGACCTCGGCCGCCGGACCCGTCTTCGGCCACGCACACATCCTGTTGACCGCGGCGATCACGGCCGTCATCACCGCCGGGTTCGCCGCGTGGCGATTGGGCCGCGACGGGTGGATCGACGTCGCGGGCACCGGCCTCGTGGCCGGTGCCGCGGTCTGGCTGTGGCGCGTCAGCGCGAACATGCCGCAGCTCAACGACGATGGGCTACCGGGATTCTCGGCCAACGACTGGCTCGCCCCGGTCCTGACCTATATGTTCGTCTCGCTGTACGCGGCCCTGCGCCCGCCCACCGACCGACACCGATTCGAACAGACCCGTGCCCTCGCGTTCCTGACCAGCCTGGCGGTCAACGTCATCACGATCTGACTCCACCGCCATCAGGCTCACTGCCGGGGGTGGTGGCGAGCCCCGACCTCCGGCAACCTGGTGTACAGCCCGCGCCGATGGTCCCCCGGCCAATACGCCCTATTCTGCCGCATACCGCGCTGACCGAACCGGCCAGCGCGACCCTCTGACTGCAGGGCGCTGGGCGGTCGCCCCGTGGTGACTGCCGCAGTCGTGGGGTGTGGATCAGTGCCCCGAGTCCGGTGCTTCGTGCTTGTCGAGGGCGTGTTGCAGGGTGGCGTTGAGGGCCTGGGCCTCGGCGAGCTGACACGTCGGGTTCGTGCAGGCGTCGCGGATCATCACCAACCTCCCCTCCATGGCGACAGTGAACCCAGCATGGCTGGGTCAGCCGACAGGTTTCGTGGAATCGGAGGTCTTACCGGCACCCCGACCACCGGTCAGCGCTGAGCATTCTCCGCAGCTGTGGCAGAACACCCCGATGAGACGACATCGTGCCCTTAAGAGCTGCCGGCGTTGAGCAGCCGATCTATCTGGCTGCAGCCGATGAGCTGGGGTTGCGGGGTGGCCGGTGTGGATCCGGCAGGTGCGGGCTGGATGTCCAGTGTGATCGTCATCGTGTTCTTGCCGTCATTGGCCGTGAGGACGTGGTGGCCGGCCGTCGACGGGATCCAGTCCACACCCGCGACCGGGGCGAGAGGAATCTCCGGATTGCCGTTCGAGACATGGCTTCCGATGCACTGGCCGTTGTCGTAGAAGCTCACGAAGTCCCCCCCGTACATGGTCGTTGCGCTGAGACCGTAATTGGTTCCGACGTAATAGGTTTGACCAGCAGGGTAGATCTTGAACGCGATAATGTCGGCCGATGCGACGGGTGCGCCGGCCGTGATGACGGCTACCGTCGCGGCCAGTCCGGTCAAACCCCAGCTGATTCGGCGGCCGGGGCGGGAATGTGTGGTCATCGTTCTCCTGATTGAGGTTCCCGAGGGTCGAGGAACGCTACCGCCAGGAACGACTGAAACGTGGCGATTTCAGTATTGTGGTCTGCCCCGACTTTCAGGGGGTGGCCGCCACGGGGCCAGCCGAAATTCACAGGCGCGCTGGACAGTCGGCGAGGGCCTCGTCCCCTGGCTGATCAACCTGCCAGTCGGCACGGGCGAGGTCATCCACGTTCCGGAACCCCGAATCACCCAGAGGTGCAGACCGTGAGCCGGCCAGTGCCGCAAATGTAATGGCCACAACTGTTCAGCTGCGGGTTGTTTCGGAGTCGGACACCTCGGCTCCGGTGCGCAGCATGGTGGTGACGACATCGTGAGCGATGGCGAATTGAGCGTGCGGCACGCCGGCGAGGGCCCGGGTGGTCTCCTCGGCCAGGATCGAGTCCGCCCGGCCCGCCAACGCCCGACCGGCGGGTGTCAGTTCGACGAGATTGTCGCGGCGCGACGCCGAGGAGACGGTGATCGTCAGGTAGCCCGCGGAAGCGGCCGCGTCGAGTTGCCTGCTGACTGTTGCCTTGGTGGTGGCAAGCGCGTCGGCAATTGAACGTCACCAGCGCCGATTACGTAGTCGCCATGGGACAGTCACTCTTCCTGCCTGCCGCAGTCCTCATCGTCGGACTCCTCGCCGCCACGCTCCTCGAGCGCGAACCCAGCCGATTCCACGAGTGGAACGTCACCTTCTCACTAGAACGTGTACTCGTGGCAAGAAACGCAAAGCTCGCACTGTAGCCTGCTCATCGAGCTGATCGACCGCCGCACGAACATGCGGACCGCGGCGAACCCGAACTCGCACTGGCTGTTTCCCGGTCGCCGCGCCGGACAGCCGCTGCGACCCGAAACCCTCGGCCAGCAGGCCGCCAACTGGTCCTGCAAGCGCCCGTCCCAGTGGTCGCCGACGCCTTCGGCATCCACTACATCGCCGCCCACCGGCACGTCTCCCAAGCCGGAGGCACCTGGAACCGCTACGCACCAGGCAATCACACCCGGTGACTATTGCTCACCATTCCACTCCGAATACCGACTACCTGAATACCGATCCCTGCCAGTCCGGGACCCCGTTTGGGAGCACCGATTCGGGTAGCGCCCGGGCAGATCACCGCATCTTCCCGGGAACCTGCAGCGATCGAGGACGCGCCGGTTCAAATGAGTAGCTGGCGCGTTCGACTCAGTCTTGTGCACTCAGCAGGTCGTCTGGAACGGGAAGCACGGCTGTGGCGGGGTGGTCGGCTGTGCGGGTGCGACGGTCGAGGTGACCACGGTCGTGTTGGCCGGCGTGGCGGCCGATCCCATGTGGGTGAGGGTCAGCACGATCAGGAGCAGGGCCACACCACCGGCGATCACCGCGAATGCCCACAGGATCGGGATGGGTGAGGCACTGCGATAGCCGTGGACATACAGGGACGTGTAGCGCCCCCGTCTGGGTGCGCGTCGGTCGGTGAAGCGGCCGTACCCGCTCACATAATCCCCGCCTGTCCTGCCCCGCCGAGAATGCCGCCGCACAGCCTCAAACCCCATGAGCGGCAGTATGACCCCAAGCCCCGACAGGATCAGCCGGTCAGCTAGACGTTCCGAGAGACCTGCCCAGTTGGAGTACCCCAGCACCGCAACCGCGACCGGGGCGGGATCTGTCAGATTGAAGCCGGGTTTCCGAATGTCCGGGGGCCGCAACACGTGTTTGTCAGGTCTGTTGTGCCCAGGCTGACGAAGATTTCTGCGGGGCACTCACACCCGGTACCGTAATCAACGAACCCGCCCCCCCTTCGGGGCAGGCTCCCACATCTGCTGCGGTCACGGACCCGCCCGGCCTCCGAGGGATCGACCGCGCGGCGGTCAGCCGGTTAGCTTCGTTGGATCTTCGGTAATCCAGTCCGGGACCCCCGGATGTCTGCTCGATTTCCGCCCTCGTGGGGCTGCGGCTCAGATTCCCAAGCTGCCTGTGTGGGTGGAGCTGCCAACCCCGCAACCGCTGATGGTGGGTTTCGGGATCGGAGCGCCGCTCGCGGCGGGTTGGACGGTGACAGTCATGGCCCGAACACTCGGGCCATATATGACCTGCAGGGTATGGACGCCAGCGGAAGTCGGCGTCCACATCGTCCAATCGAGGATATGATCCCGCCAAATCCCATGTCCTCGCCGATGCACTGCCCGTTGTCATAGAAATACACGGAGTGGGGGGACCCAGACCCAGGCACAGACACGGAGTAGTCCGGGGCGAAGTCCAGCTCGTAACTCGTCCCCACCTGCAACTGCGCAGGATTGCCTTTGATCGTGAAGCTCGAGTCGGCCGACGCGGGGACCGCCGCCAGGCTCACCACTGCGCTCGCGGCCACCAAAGCCTTTGCGGCCCAGCCGATTCGCCCCAAACACGGTTCGTCGCCATGTGTCCCTCCCGGTCGTTCACCCCACGCCTGCGCGAGGACAGGCGAACGCTAACGCCCCCCAACTATGAAGTGTTTGCTTCTCACAATTTGTGACAGTGGATCGGCGTTGGCGGGCGCACGTGGTGTGATGATGGCCGGAATGTATTGTGCCGCTTGAGGGCAGGGCGGGCTGCGCCTGCCGGGTGAGGGAAAGGTTCCGGTGGAGGGGACGCAGTTCGGCCGGTACCAGTTGCAGCAGCTGCTCGGTGAGGGCGGTATGGGGCAGGTGTACCGGGCCTACGACACTCGGACCGATCGGGTGGTGGCAGTCAAGGTGCTGCACGCGCATGTCGCGGCGGATCCGGTGTTCCGGGAACGGTTCCGCCGGGAAGCCAAAGCCGCTGCGGCGCTGGGTGACCCGCATGTGGTACCGATCTTCGATTACGGCGACATCGACGGCCACCTGTTCATCTGCATGCAGTACCTCGACGGCCAGGGAGTCGATGCGCTGCTGGCGCGATCGGGTCCGATGCCGATCGCGCATGCGGTATCGGTGCTAACGCAGGCGGCGGACGCTCTGCAGGCCGCGCATGCGGCAGGTTTGGTGCACCGGGATGTGAAACCGTCGAACCTGTTCATCACCGCGACCGGGTTCGTGTATCTGATCGATTTCGGGATCGCCCGCGCGGCCGGGGAAACCGGTTTGACCAGTGTCGGTTCGACGATCGGCACTTTCGCCTACATGGCGCCCGAACGGTTCGCCACAGGTATCGCCGATGCACGCGCGGATGTGTATGCGCTGGCGTGTGTGCTGTTCGAACTGTTGACCGGTCGTCCTCCGTTCCGTGCGGTCGGTATCGAACAGCAGATCGCCGCGCATCTGACCCAGCCGCCTCCCCGGCCCAGCCTCCTGCGGCCCGAGGTCGGGACCGGTATCGACGCGGTGATCGCCCGCGGGATGGCCAAGGACCCCGACCAGCGGTATCAGACAGCCGGCGACCTCGCCACAGCCGCCTCGGCTGCGGTGAGCAGCGGATCTTATTCCCCGACGGTCGATTCCTCGACGGTCGCTACCCGCGCCCGCATCACGGCCGGTGCGCAGGGACGATCCGAACCCGTACCGGAGACACCCGAGTCACCGTCCGCACCACCGATGCCCGTGCATCCGCTCTCCCCGTTCATGGCTCCGCCATCCACGCCGCCGGGTGCCGGGTATCCGTTCGTGGCTCCCCAAGCATCGTCCAGCGAGCTCTCTGTATCGCATGTGATCGATGCGCCCACCATCAGCAGAATGAATCGCGCCATTGCGCTGGCGAAGTGGCGCTCACCGCGGAGCTGGGCCCTCATGGCCACCATTCCCCTGATCTTGATGGCCCGCAGGATCATAGGGATGATCGCCGGTGCGGCGGAGAATGGCCCAATCTATGTCCTCGTCGCCTACTTCGGCGTGCTCGCCGCGGTGATCGTCTGCGGTGGGCTCGCCACCGGCATACAGATGCTGCGCCGCGACAAGCGCATTGCCATCTACGCGCCCGAGGGCTCCGTCGTCGCTGCCCGGTACCATCAGGACTCCCTGGACCTACATCTGGCCGATGGGGTGACCACCATCCCGTACGCCGAGATCACCGAGTTGTTCACCCTGGCGGGCGCCAAGTGGATACGGCAGCGAGGCAAACACGCGAGAGCCCTACCACAGGAACTAGTGCCGCCCGCCGCGCTGCTATTGATCGGGCGCGCGCGCAGATCGACCGATCTGGCAAAACCGATCGGTGTGGGCCTCCCGGATCCACCGAATAGCCCCCAACCCGCGTGGGGGCCCGCGACCCATATGCCTGTGCACCCGCAGTTCGACGGGTCTGCGAGCGTCACAGGCATGGCCGCACCAGTGCGGCGACGACGGGGTCAAGGCAAGCGCGTCGCGGGCGTCGTCGGTGTCGTAGTTCTCGGTGTCGCTGCGGTCATCGCAGTCACCCGACCGGCAATCCTGCATCTGAACACGCCCACCGCACCGGCGCTCGCCGAGCGAGCTGCGATTCGTGTCGGTGGACGACCGGAGGCCGTCGCCGGCACGGACGGATTGACGGCCTATGTGGTCACCGACTCGGCTGGGTTGTGGGTCATCGACCTCGCCTCCAAGTCGACCGTCGCGAATGTGCCGATCCCCGGTGGCTACGGCGAGGACGTGGCCACCGATCCCCGGACCAACACTATCTATGTCGCGGTCGGCAATGACGACAACACCGGTTCTGTTCTGGTTCTAAAGTCCAACGGGGTCGGCGCACCGGCGATAGTGAATACCATTCACCTGACCCGCTGGGCACACAGGCTCGCGCTCGATCCGGAAACGCACACGCTGTACGTGGCGACCGGGAGCACGGGGACTCAAGGACCGCCAGTCACGATGGTGGATACAACGACCAATGCCGTCACCGGCACAGTCGACGGGCTCGACTCCGACAGCTTCGCAGGCGAATTCGCGATCGACCCGGTGTCACACGCGGTCTACACGATGACTGAAGCCGGGAAGAAGGACACGTTCACGACAATCGACGGGTCGACTCATCGGGTGACTGCACAGCTCACGCTGCCCAGCGGGAACAACATCAGCATGGCCATAGATCCGGCCACCGGCCACGGGTACGTCGGCCACTGCGACGACTACGACCACAAGACCTGCAGCGTGAAGACCATCGACCTGCGCACCGACAGCTTCATCGGGGACGCCTTCACCGGCACCGGCCAGTCTCACCTCGCAGTAGATTCCGCCACCCATACGCTATACGCCGACAACCAGGAAGGCCGATCGCTCCAAATGATCAACACTCGGTCGGGAGCACCGATCAACACGATCAAGTTCCATGCACCGACGTGGTCGACGAGGGGCATCTCTCCGCTGGACGACATGGACAGCTTCCCTGGCCCGATCGCACTCGATGACAGCCACACCGTCTACATTCTGGACTTCAGCAGCGGCGGGAACCTGCTACGCGTCCTCGGCTAAGCAGTTGACCTTCATAGCCACCTCGTCAACTACACCGCACCGCCTGGTCCTGGCACATCCAGGAAGCATGCGTCGTCGACACCATCCGGCTGCAACCAGCCGAAGCCGCCAACCTCATCGCTGCTGAATCCGAACATGCCACATCCCATGCGGCGAACCGGAGCCAGTACGTCGAAACAGGACAGGCCAACCTCGGTCAAGATCTACCGCAACAAGTACCTGGTCGGCTGGACGCAGGGGATCTGCACCGCCTCGGATGGCAGCTGCGGCGGCATGTAACACCCGGGCCCTGATTCTCTGTGGGCCTTCTGCCGAACGCCTTCTGCCGAATCGGCAGAAGGACCCCGTCGACCGGCCTACCCTACAGCGGCAACATCATCGAAACCGGCACCGACTCTTACCGTCTCGCCCGCCATCTGACGGCATGACGTGATCATGCACGTACATCCGGATGGCGCATCTGTTAATTCACGCGGACGTGACTGTGCACCAATGCATTTCGGCTCGGATATGAGAGATGAATGTCGGTGGCTCCACCTACCCTGGAATGCGCAGGGTAGGTGGAAGGCGCTGCGAGCAAAGGGGATTCCGGGATGGCCATTCGCTGTAAACGTCTTGTCCGTCTGCTTGCCGCTGCTGCGGCCGGCACTGTGATGCTCTCGGTGTGATGCGCGGTCGACTCGCCGAAAGCGCAGGCGGACCGTGAGCACAAGGCGGCCACCGTGCCGGTGTTCAAGCTGCACATGATGAAGGACCTGTGGTCGCGGGCCAACAGCGACCGGAACAACGGCACCGGCCGGAAGGTCGACAAGCCCAAGAGCCTGACCGAGGACCCGGCAACGGGCATGGCGACGATCGAGTTGACCGGCGCGCAGATGGTGGACTATCTGGAGATCCTGGACTACAACGCGCACGGCGGCGAGAGCGCGCACGACGCGCCCCTGGCCGGTGGCGTCTACGACGCGATCGTTCCCGTCGTGGACAAAATTCAGGCCGCGCCGGCACCGGAAATCACCATCAACGCCGCGATCAACCCCTCGACCTCGTCCACGACCGTGAAGTAGCGGCACGCGCGCCACGCTCCGGGAACCGCCGGTGTGGTCGTGACCGATCGGGCCGAGCACCCGCGTGCTTGGCCGCGGTCCGGTCTGCGACCTGGCGGGCGCCGTCGGCCGCACCAAAGTCGCCGAGCGGCGGGAACCCAATTCCCGGGCGCGCGGGCGAGCCTGCGGGCATGTTCTGCTCGGGTGGGTGTGGGTGGCTCGGCGGTGGGATGCATGATGGCGTGCCGCCACGATTCGAGCCGACTCGGCTCCGGCCAGTGCACCACCAGCCCCTCGGAACCGCTGGTGATGATGGGCGCCGTATGCCGCTTTCCGGGCCGGCGAGCGGGCCCGTCGGGGTCCCGGTAGTAATCGCGCGGAACACAACGCGGCTGGACCGGCAGCGATGGCGTTGTGACCGGTTCAGGCTGCAAGCCGGAGCGGTAGGTGCTCGGCTTGCCTGCCGATGAGGTCGGCTTGCCTGCCGATGAGGTTGGTGGAGGTCGGGTTTCGTGGCGACGCAGGTGTTCGCGAACGAGGAGTTGGCGCGGCTGCGGGAGCTTCCAGAGATCAGCCGCGAGGGATCAGCGGCGGCTCATCGGGACCCCGCAGCGGGTCCGTTCGAGCTGTTGACCTCGCGGAGGAAAGCGTCGATGGCCGCCGCTACGGCATCGGGTGCTTCGAGGGACGGGAAATGGCTGCGGGCCCGCAGGCGCTGTACCCGGAACCACGGATGGGTGACGGCGTAGTCGCGCTGGGCGGCGAGGAAGTCCTCGTCGGCCGGTTGTGCGTACAGATGCAGCGTGGGGCAGCCGAGGGGTTCCAGGGCTGCCAGCGGGGTGTGGTGGGCCGCGAACTCGGCGGCGATCTCGCGCCCGGCGCGAGCCCACATGGCGGCGTCGTAGCCGGCCATCACATCGACGTAGCCGAGGACGTCCGGGTTGTCGACACCCTTGGTCCACAGCGCGACCAGGCTGTCGCGGACCTCCTGCCATCGGTCCGGATCCCGCAAGCCCGCGAGGGCGTCGCCGAAGCCCGGCGGGGTGCCGAGCACCATCCAGTCCAGTAGGACGATCGCGGGGACGCGCTCGGGGCCGAGGCGGCGGCGCAGCTCGATCGCGACCCATCCGGCATGAGCGGCGGCGAGCGGTACCACGCGCGTGATCCCGGCTCGCTCGATCACGTCCGCGGCGTCGGCGACGAGTTCGGCGGTGCCGAAATCGTCTGCACCAGAAATTGTTTCGCCGTGTCCACGCCAGTCGATCGCGAGCGTAGTCCGGTGCCGTGCGGTGCGGGCGCGCAGGCCGTCGAACATGTCCGGTCGCTGGGCAAGTATTCGCGTCCGTCCGCGGAGGCTCTGGTCCGGTGGCAGGCCCTGACCGACCCGGCCGCCCGGCGGCGGCAAGGCGTGACGGGCGTTGTAGTGACAGGGAAACGGGGGCCGAACCGACCAGGCCGCCCGCACGGACATGCCCCCGGGAGTATTGTGAGATGCGGAAACCGGGTGCCGCCGTGCGCATACCGGCCGCGGCGTGAACCCTGTGCATTCGTGCGGAGGAGGGCCTGCGGTGATGCCCTACGAGAACTGCGGCTGGGGCGGTGGCGGCTGGGGCGTGTGGTTGTTCGCCGCGCTGATGCTGCTCGGCCTGGCCCTTGTCGTGCTGGTCGCGATCCGGCTGCTCACCCGCCCCGGGCCCGGCGGTCATATCGCGCCGTGGGCCGGACCACCGCCCGGCGGCCCGGGCGGGTCCGGTCGCGCTCACGCGATCCTGGAGGAGCGCTACGCCCGTGGGGAGATCGACGCCGAGGAGTACCGCGAGCGTCGGCGCACCCTCGACGGCGACGGTTAGATGCAGCCGATCAGCCGCCGCCGGGCTCTGCAACTGGGCGGGCTGGGAGCGGCCGCCACCGTCGCCGGCGGGTTGGGGCTGGCCTGGCAGAGCGGCCGCGGCAGCGGCCCGGGCGCTGTCGCCTCGGGTGCGGCGTGGTCGGAGCCGGTGGTGATCTCCAGTGCCGGCGGGGGACTCGGCGTCGATCTGCAGGCACGGCCGGGACGCGTTGGGCTGGCCGGTGCCGAGGCCACCGTATTCGCGTTCAACGGCACCGTGCCCGGCCCCACGCTGCGGGTGCGGCCGGGGGACCGGTTGCGGGTGCGGTTGCGTAACCGGTTGCCGCAGCCGACGAACCTGCACACCCACGGCATGCTCGTCTCACCGGCCGGCAACGCCGACAATCCTTTTCTGCGGATCGACCCGGGCGCCGATTTCGACTACGAATACCTGCTGCCCGCCACCCACCCGCCCGGGGTGTACTGGTACCACCCGCACCATCACGGGCTGGTTGCCGACCAGATCTTCGCGGGACTCTACGGGGCCGTGATCGTCGAGGACGCCGACCCGATCCCGGTCACCGCCGAACGGGTCATGGTGATCTCCGATGTGACCCTCGACCGCGCCGGGAGGGTGGCCGCCGCGTCGATGATGGACCGGATTCTGGGCCGCGAAGGCTCGCTGATACTGGTCAACGGCCAGCTGCGGCCCAGGATCACGACCGTGCCCGGCGCCCGGGAGCGGTGGCGGATCGTCAACGCTTGCGTCAGCCGGTCTCTGCGGCTGCGACTGGACGGCCAGACCCTGCACCTGCTCGGCATCGATTCGGGCCGCTACCGCGACCCGCACCCGGTCCAGGAGATCACCCTGCCCGCCGGTAACCGCGCCGACATGCTGGTCACCACCACGGCCGGGTCGGCGCAACTGCGAGCCCTGCCCGTGGACCGAGGCACCACGAACATGATGGGCATGATGGGACGCGACGGGATGGACATGATGGGCGGACCGGCCTCCCCATCGCCGGGCCCGGCCACCCTGGCCGACCTCGACGTGACCGGGACATCCGCCCCACCGGCGGCCCCGGTGCCATCGCAGGCACTCGCACGGGATCTGCGCAACGAACCGGTCGCTGCCACCCGCACGTTCACCTTCAACACGGGAATGGGAATGGGGATGAGGAGCGGGATGGGCGGGATGCGGTTCACCATCGACGGGCGCGAGTACGATCCCGCCCGCACCGACCACATTGTGAGGCTCGGCACCGTCGAGGAATGGACGCTCGTCAACGACTCCCCGATGGACCATTCGATGCACCTGCACGTGTGGCCGATGCAACTGATCTCCACCCCGGAATCGACGAACCCTCCACCCGACCGCCAGGACGTGGTCGATCTGCCCGCCCGCAGCCGGGTCACCGTCCGCGTCGGGTTCGACGCGCAGCCCGGACGCACCGTCTACCACTGCCACACTCTCGACCACGAGGACAACGGCATGATGGGCGTCATCGAAGCACGATGACCCAGCCAGGGAACGGGGAATCCCGAACAAGTGTGTCGCGCACCCGCAGCGGCCGATACCCGGTCGGTCCGATCGAGGTCGATATCGACGCACCGGGCCCCGCCAGATACCGTCCCTGCTCGTGCGCGACATCCTGTTCTGACTGCGGGCTTGCGGGTGGGGTCAGCGGTGGGCGGGCAGCAGTTCGGCGATGAGCTCTTCGACGAGTGTGCGGATCTGGTCGCGGATCGGGCGCACCGCGTCCACGCCTTTGCCGGCGGGGTCGTCGAGTTTCCAGTCCCGATATTCCACGCCCGGGAAGTAGGGGCAGTTGTCGCCGCAGCCCATGGTGATCACCACATCGGAGGTCGCCACGGTGTCAGGGGTGAGGATTTTCGGGGTCTGGGCGGTGATGTCGATACCGGCCTCGGCCATCGCTTCGACGGCGGCGGGGTTGATCGTCTCGGCGGGTGCGGTCCCGGCGGAGCGGACTTCGATGACGTCACCGGCGAGGTGGGAAAGGAAGCCTTGGGCCATTTGGGAGCGTCCGGCGTTATGGACGCAGACGAACAGCACGCTGGGTTTGGTGGTCATGGGTGCGGGGCCTTTCACGCGGTGGGGATGTCGAGTTCGGCCAGCAGGGTGCGGACGCGGGTTTCGATCTGGTCGCGGATGCCGCGCACGATGTCGAGGGGCTGGTTGTCGGGGTCGGGCAAATCCCAGTTCTCGTAGCGGCGGCCGGGGTAGATGGGGCAGGCGTCACCGCAGCCCATGGTGATGATGACGTCGGCGGCGCGCAGGATTTCCTCGGTCCAGGGCTTGGGGTATTCGCGAGCGATGTCGATGCCGAGCTCGGCCATGGCCGAGATCGCGGCGGGGTTGATTTCGTCACCGGGTTCGGAGCCACCGGACCAGGCGACGGCGGCGTCGCCGGCGAGGTGGGTGAAGTGGCCCAGCGCCATTTGGGAGCGGCCGGCGTTGTGGGTGCACAGGAACAGCACGGTGGGTTTGCCGGACACGGCTTTTCCTTCGACCTTGGCCAGGGCTTGCAGACGCTGGCGGGCGAACCGTTCGGCCAGCAGCGGCAGGAAGTTCAACACTGTGGCACGGGAGGCGAATTGGTCGTAGCTCGAGTGCAGGAACTTCTCGATGGTCTCCACGGCGAAGGTGTCGGCGAACTCGTCCTGCAGGCGCGCGGCGGCGGTCTCGAGGGCGAGTTGCTGATCGATGGTGTGGTTGGCATGTACCTGTGTGGGCAGGGCGGTGGGGTGGTCGGTCATCGGGTTCTCCGGGGATCGGCGAGTGGAGGTGCGAGTTCGGAGTGCAGGGCGGCGACGCGGGTGGTGAGGTCGTCGCGGATCAGGCGCATCCGCTCGATGCCGTCGATGCCGCGTTCGGAGGGTTCGTCGGTGTCCCACACCAGCATTCGTGGCCCGGGTGGCGGGTCGAGGCGGGCCTGGCGTCCGATGACCACGATCGCGTCCACGCGTGCGGCGAGGGCGGGATCGATGGGTTTGGGGTGCTCGTCACCGACATCGATGCCGGCCTCGGTCAGTGTCTGCACCGACAGCGCGTTCAGGGCCTGGCCGGGGTGGGTGCCGGCCGAATACACCCGCACGTCGTTCCCGGCCCGGTGGCGCATCAGCGCGGCCGCCATCTGCGACTTGCCGCTGTTGTTGACGCACACGAACAACACCGACGGTGTCGCGGTCACCGCCCCACCCTTGTTGTGGTGCCGGTGTCGGTGGGGGTGAAGCGGGTGCGCAGAGCCAGGGAGACATAGACCAGGCCGACGAGGACGGGCACTTCGATCAGCGGGCCGACGACTCCGGCGAGGGCTTGGCCGGAGCTCGCGCCGTAGGTGGCGATCGCGACGGCGATGGCGAGTTCGAAATTGTTGCCCGCCGCGGTGAAGGCGAGGGTGGTGGTGCGTTCGTAGCCGAGGCCGACCAGGCGGCCGTAGAGGTACCCGCCGCCCCACATGATCGCGAAATACGCCAGCAGCGGGACCGCGATCCGTACCACGTCGACGGGGTGGGAGGTGATCTGGCGGCCTTGGAGGGCGAACAGGATCACGATCGTGAACAGCAGCCCGTACAGCGCCCACGGCCCGATCCGGGGAATCAGCTTCGATTCGTACCAGTCACGGCCGCGGGCTTTCTCACCCAGGCGGCGGGTCAGGAACCCTGCCACGAGGGGGATGCCGAGGAAGATGAGCACCGATTTGGCGATCTGCCACGGGGAGGTGTGGATGGTGGTCTGTTCCAGGCCGAGCCATCCGGGCAGTACCGACAGGTAGAACCAGCCCAGTACCGCGAACATCACGACCTGGAAGATCGAGTTCAGCGCGACCAGCACGGCGGCGGCTTCGCGGTCGCCGCAGGCGAGGTCGTTCCAGATGATCACCATGGCGATGCACCGGGCGAGTCCGACGATGATCAGACCGGTCCGGTACTCGGGCAGGTCCGCCAGCAGCAACCAGGCCAGAGCGAACATCAGCGCGGGACCCACGACCCAGTTCAGGATCAGTGACCCGACCAGCAGCCGCCGGTCGCCGGTGACGGTGTCGAGGCGGTCGTAGCGCACCTTGGCCAGCACCGGGTACATCATGATCAGCAGCCCGAGCGCGATCGGCAGCGAGATCCCGTCGATCTCCACCGCACTGAGCGCATCCCCAAGTCCGGGGATCATCCGGCCCAACAGCAGGCCCGCGACCATGGCTGCGCCGATCCATACCGGCAGGAACCGATCCAGCGTGGACAGCTTGCCGACGACGGCCGCGGGGCCGGGATCGGTGTCGGTGGCGCTCACGCGGTCACCGCCAATCCGGCCTGGTCGGCCAACAGCTGCGAAAGTCGTTGCAGTGCTTCGGGAACGACCCGGTAGTACACCCAGGAAGCGCGGCGTTCGCTGGTCAGCAGCCCCGCCTCGCGCAGCACCTTGAGGTGGTGGGAGATGGTCGGCTGGGTGACGTCGATGCCTTCGGAGACCTCGCACACGCACGTCTCGCCACCGGCGCGCGCGGCCACCGCCGAGAGCACCCGCAACCGCACCGGATCGGCGAGGGCCTTGAACATCACGGACAGCTCGCCCGCCTGCGCCGCGGTCAACGGCGGGCGGGCCGGTGGCGTGGCTTCACAGCCCGGGGCGCTCACCCCGTCCAACGACAACTCCGAGTTCGACATGCATCGATATTGACAACGGTCGATACTGTGGCGCAAGCGAACAACCAGTGAACAAACTCACCGCTGCCGACTCGGCCGATCGCCGCTGACGCCGAGTTCGGCAGGGTCAGGGGGTGGTCGGCACGGCGGTGATGGTGCCGTGGACCTCGCAGGCGGCCGCGAGGGTGTTGTAGACGGTGCCGTGGGTGGTCAGGTTGCGGTGCAGCAGGTCCAGGCGCCGCTGTGGTTCGTCGGTGACCAGCCGCATTTCCCAGGCGAACTCGGTGAACTTCGGCGGGGCGTCCTGGCGTCGGGCGCTCACCTGCACCTCGGCGCGTTCGTAATCGAACGACAGCAGGTCCTGTGCGCGGGCCAGGTTCTTCAACAGGCACGCCGCCAGCGCCGCCGCCAGCAGGTGCGCCGGCCCCGGCAGCCCCGACGGCGCGGTCCCCCAGCCGGCGTCCAGGGCGATCGTCTCACTGCCGGCATGCGCCGCAGCCGGGCCGGACCCGGCGCTCGAGGAGGCGGTGACGGTGTAGGTCGTCGGCGCGGCCGACGCGGTGGTGCTGGTCTCGGCGGTTCCCATTACCCAAGCCTGTCGCGTGGTGACCGCTCCGGCCAGGGCCCGACGTCACCGGGCACGGGTTGCTTTCGGCCGTGTCGCCCCGCTCGGGCTCGCGCGCGGCCATACGATCGCGGCATCCGACGAGCCACCGCAGGGAAGGGACCTCGCCATGGTGAGCAAGGACTATCCGGAGATCATCCGGCATCTGCGTGAGGTCATGAAACGGCTCGGCCGCGAAATGCCCGCGGTCATGCGGTCTTTCGGCGGCCTGCACACCGCCGGCACCGGCACGGGGGCGCTGGCGGGCGCGACCAAGGAACTGATGGCGCTGGCGATCGGGATCGCGGTGCACTGTGACGGCTGCATCGCCTACCACGTCCACGACGCCCTCGCCGCGGGTGCCACCCACGCCGAGGTCGTCGAAACCATCGGCGTGGCGGTCATGATGGGCGGTGGCCCCTCGGTGGTCTACGGCTGCGAAGCCCTCGAAGCGCTCGAACAATTCGAAACCCGCCGTCGCCGGCCCATTGGGGACGCGACAGCATCCCGAGGTCACCTGCACCGGCCGCGGACTCTGCGCCGAACTGCTCCCTGAGCTGATCGACCTGGACGAATGGGGTTACCCCATCATCGAAGACCGGACCATCCCCAGCCATCTGCGTACCCATGCCCGGCGAGCCGTCACCGCCTGCCCCCTCCAAGCCCTCCACACTGTGAAACCGCCGACATGAAAAGCCCACGCACACAACATCTATCCAGCTCAGTGGTGAGGCGGGGCATCACCCTCCGGCGCCGCAGGTTCCTCCGGCCGCACCGACGGTAGCCGGAAGCCGGGACCAAGGATGCTGTCAGCGAAGACACAAGCCCCTGCCAGTTCCCGTCATCGCGGTCCTATCGTCGTTCGTATCCGAAAACAGCCGGGCCGGGCGGCCACTCGAATCACAACCACGAACTCCAGGAACGAATTCCGGTGACACGGCGAGAAAACCTGATCACGATGACCGACCAGTGGCTGCTGAATCATGTTTCGTCACAGCGATCCTGGATACTCGACCGTGTCCTGCCGACACTCGGGCATGCAGCTGATTACGGACGGTTGTGGTTCGTCACGGCCGGGGCCATGAGCGCGACCGGCGACCGCCGTGCGCGCCGAGCCGCGCTACGTGGGGCACTGTCGGTGCCGGTCGCCAGCGCAATAGCGAATCTGTTGGGCAAGCGGGTTTTTCGCCGTGCCCGGCCTGCCGGCGCGGGTATTCCACCTATCCGCCGCGTGGTGCGGCAACCGGTCACCACTGGATTCCCTTCCGGGCACGCGGCGTCAGCGGCGGCATTCGCGACGGCGGTGGCTTTCGAAGCGCCTACATCGCTGGCGGTTCCGGTCGCAGTCGTTGCGAGCGCCGTCGCGATGTCACGAGTCGTGGCCGGAGTGCACTACCCATCCGATGTCCTTGCCGGGGCCGGCCTCGGCATCGCGGCCGCATGGCTGACACGCTTGTGGTGGCCCAATCATCCACTTCACCCTGCCACGGCAGCACCCGCGCGGGCCCGAGTTCCCGCCACGACCACCGGGCATGGCGTGGTAGTCGTCGTCAACACCGGTGCAGGCACCGCCGGTCAGCAACTGCGCCATCGCATCAGTGCCACACTGCCCGACGCCGAGCTCCGCGTCGTCGGCCCTGACGACCTCGATGCCGCGCTGAAAGACGCCGCTGCGCGTGCATCAGTCGTAGCGGTCGCCGGCGGAGACGGCACCGTGAACACCGCTGCCCGTCACCTTGCCGATACCGGTATCCCGTTGCTGGTGATTCCCGCCGGAACCCTGAACCACTTCGCCCATGAACTCGGCGTACACACCCTCGACGACGCCGTGACGGCCCTGCACAGCGGCAATGCCGTAAGGGTGGACGTCGCGCGCATCGACGACCGAATCTTCCTCAATACCTGCGGAATCGGCCTCTACGCCGGTCTGGTCGCGTTTCGCTCCCGTTGGGAACGCCTGTTCGGCAAATGGCCGACCCTGGCAGCCGGTCTGATACACGTCGTTCGACACGGTGACCCACAGCCGGTGCTGATCGACGGTCACCCACGTCTGGTGTGGATGATCTTCATCGGCAACGGCCGCTACTATCCACCGGGCTTCGCCCCCGCCTACCGGACCCGCCTCGACGACAACCATCTCGACGTCCGAATCATCGACGCCACAACCCCATTCGCCGCCACGCTGATGGTCCTGGCCATGCTCACCCGCACTGTACGCTGGTGCCCCGCCTACCAGCGAAATGCACCACGCAAGCTCGTCATCGCAGGCCCCACCGACCACCCTCTGCCGCTGTCGCTCGACGGGGAGTCCGGCCGAACGGCCCGACCGGTCGAGATCCGCATCGAACCAGCCAGTCTGCTCGTCTATCGCCCACGGCAGTGAACGCCCCGCCGGAACCTGAGGGTCAGAACCTCATTGGAAGGCCGCGCCACCGCCGAACTCGGCCGGATCCACCGCGTCACCACCCACACCGACCGCTACGCGGTCATCCCCGCACTCGCCGGGGAACCCGTCGGCATCCCCGCGCTGACCGCACTCACCCACACCGCGACCGGACCGCGATCTTCGCCCGCCTGACACTACGCAGAACCACACCGCACAACAGAGCCCGGCAGGCGCGACCACCCGACACGGTCGCGCCCGGCCCGGTGGCCTCAGCCGCAGCAGCCGGCGCCCGAGGCGACCGCCGCCTCCTTCGCGGCCGATCCGCAGCACGCGTCCTCGGCGGCGGCCTCCTCGGCGGTGCCGCAGCACACGGCCACCGCCTCCGCCTCGCCTGAGGTGGCGGCGAGTTCGGATGCGGTGCCGAAGGTTTCACTGTCGGCCAGCACCGTGGACACCTCCCATCGCTCGGCATCGGGCGCGCTCACCCACACCTTGTCCTGGGTGGCGAAACAACACGTGGTCGCGATCTGCTCCTCGGTGAACAACCCCGCCGCCGACAATCGCGCGATCTCGGCGTGCACCTGCTCGGAGGACTCGACCTCGACCCCGAGATGATTGACACTGCCGCCGTCGACATATGTCAATAAGGTCCGTAATCGCCCCGATCACGCGGCCGTCGTCCTCGATCGCGGCTCAGCGGTCACAAGATGTCCGATCGTGCAGGCGAGCTCGAACCACGACCTATCCCACCCCTTATCGACGACCGGATCCGGAAGGCGCACCGTGCCAACCGAATCCAGCCGCAATATCCTCATCCACCACGGCGCCCGCCGCCTTCAAGTGAGAACTCCACGGTCCTGGGGAGCCAAAGGAGTCACCGCGCCGAACCTGAACGACATAAGTAGGGGAGCCAATAGCGGACGTTTCCAGGAACCGATCTATGGGAGGTTCTCGGCGGTCCCATCGATCGCAGACCCACACCCCGCCGGCAGGTGCGAGGCGATCAACGCAACCGCTTCTGCGGCAGTCTCACCGACCCCGATTATTCTTGGCCCACCGGCATATTGGGTGTGCGCCGGACTTCGTACTACCCGGTGCCGTCAGGGGCGACGCAGGGGGCATCCAGTGAAAACGGGTATCGGGTGCACCTGCTCAGGTGCAGGACCGTGACACTTGTGAACGGAAACAGCACCCGCAGCTGCGGGTGCGCGTAGACGGCCTCGACCAGACCGTGGTCCAGGAACCATGGTTTCGGATGAGATCCCATTGAGCCGCAACCGAGTTGCCTTCATCCGAAGGCTCGGCGGATGAGTGTGCGCTGCCCGAAACCACGAACGTGATTGTGTTCTGTCGTTAGGTCGCTGGTCTGTGCGCACCTGCACCCGAGTCAGCGCCGCGGCTCGATCACCGATACCGAATTTTGGTCGTAGATAGCGGTGTAGACGGTGTGCGTGCCCGGGTCGACTGCCACACCGACCGGCCCCTTGCCGACCGGGATGGTGGCGGTGACGGCGTGGGCGGCCGGGTCGATCACCGATACCGAATCGCCGTCCATGTTGGCGGTGTAGACGGTGTGCGTGCCAGGGTCGACTGCCACACCCTCTGGCCCCTTGCCGACCGGGATGGTGGCGGTAACCGCGTGGGCCGGGTTGATCACCGACACCGAATCGCCACCCTTGTTGGTGATGTAGACGGTGTGCGTGCGCGGGTCGACCGCCAGCCCATCCGGCCCCTTACCGACGGGGATGACCGCGGCAACCGTGTGGGCGGCCGGGTCGATCACCGACACTGTAGCGTCGTCGTAGTTGGTGGTGTAGACGGTGTGGGTGCCCGGGTCGACCGCCACATCGATGGGCGACTTGCCGACCGGGATCGTGGCGGTGACGGCGTGGGCGGCCGCGTCGATCACCGACACCGTAGCGTCCTGATAGTTGGTGGTGTAGACGGTGTGGGTGCCCGGGTCGACCGCCACCCCTTCCGGCCACGTACCGACCGAGATGGTCGCGGCAACCGTGTGGGCGGCCGGGTCGATCACCGACACCGAATTGTCGTCCCTGTTGGCGGTGTAGACGGTGTGGGTGCCCGGGTCCACCGCCACACCGAGCGGCCACTTACCGACCGAGATGGTCGCGGCAACCGTGTGGGCGGCCGGGTCGATCACCGACACCGAATTGTCGTCCCTGTTGGCGGTGTAGACGGTGTGCGTGCCCGGGTCCACGGCCACATGGATCGACCCGTTGCCGACGGGGATGGTGGCCGTGACGGTTGTGGCCGTCGTCGGGTGGCCGACACTCTCGAACAGTTTCCAGTAGACGATCCCCCCGCCTGCGGCGGCCACCGTGAGCACCACGGCCAGGACCGGGATCCACCGTCGCCGCAGGAGGTTCGGCACTCGCGGCGACGGCGCCGACGGCCGGCCCGGTAACGGACCCGAGGGCGGCGGTTCCGGTGGTTGCATCGGGGTGGCTACGCTGGCGAGGATGGTGGAGGCGATGTGCTGGTCGGTGTCGGTGAGGGCCTCGTGCGCGGCGCGAGCGAGGTCTCCCGCGCTCGGATAGCGATCAGCGGGATCCTTGGCCATGCCCCGCGCGATGACGGCGTCGAACGCCGTCGGAGTGCCCGGATGTACGGCGCTGGGTCGGGGGATCGGGTCGAACAGGTGGGCGGTGATCAGCACCTGGACACTGTCGGCACGGTAGGGACGGGTGGCAGTCAGGCACTCGTGCAGCACACAAGCCAGCGAGTAGATGTCGGCGCGGTAGGTAACCTCATCCTCCTTGAACCGTTCCGGGGCCATATAGGAGTAGGTGCCGACCGCGGTCCCGGTGCCGGTCAAAGCAGTGCCGGTGGTGGAGTGGGCGATGCCGAAGTCGACGAGGTAGGCGAAGTCGGCCTGGGTGACCAGGATGTTGGCGGGTTTGATGTCGCGGTGGATCAGTCCCTCGGCGTGGGCGGCGTCCAACGCCGCGGCGACCTGGGCGATGATCGCGACCGCGCGGGCCGGTGCCATCGGGCCGTGCCGCTTCAACAGGCCGCCGAGATTTTCGCCTTCGACGAGCCGCATGTCGATGAAGAGCAAGCCGTCGATCTCGCCGTAGTCGTGGATCGGGATGATGTGCGGTTCCCGCAGGCGGGCGGCGGTGCGGGACTCGCGCCGGAACCGTTCGCGGTAGCGGGCGTCCGCGGCCAGGTGTTCGGGCAGCAGCTTCAGCGCCACTGTGCGGTCCTTGGTGGTGTCGTATGCCTCGTACACCTCACCCATACCGCCCCGGCCGAGCAACTTCCCCAGCTGGTAGCACCCGAACTGGGTGCCCACCCGCGATCTCTGTGCCGGCTTGCTCATGTCAGCATCCCTGCTTCCCCGCAAGATTGCCCGGACTCACTGTCGTTTGCG
Source organism: Nocardia niigatensis NBRC 100131 (assembly GCF_000308655.1). Lineage (GTDB taxonomy): Bacteria > Actinomycetota > Actinomycetes > Mycobacteriales > Mycobacteriaceae > Nocardia > Nocardia niigatensis. Next base: position 22,838 of record NZ_BAGC01000004.1, read on the forward strand.
TGATCAACGCTAAACCGCCGGGACCGATCCCCGAAAGTCGGAAGCTTCAACCGGCCGCTGCAGGTGCGTCAGTAAACGATTGAAGAGATCGGCCAGCGCTACCTTGCGGATCGATTGGCGCTTCTCAGTGCCGCCCGCACCGCACTCCACGAGATCATCGATATCCGTTAATCAGCTCAACTCGTGCCTGTCCTCGTAGTGGGGGAGCGCGTCGATTATGGCCCTGCACTGGGACGTTGGGGGAGCGAGGGGGCATAGGAAAGTACTCCCGGATCGGAAGTAGGGAGTCTGCGTCGGGAAGAGAAGTCCCTGGGGCCGCAGGGGAGGAATCGCGGGCAACGCGTGCTGGGTGAACACGCCACGCCCCTAGACCAAGCTGGCGAGCAATCGCAGCGATTCCTCACGCGGAGTTCGAGGGTGTCACACCTGAAGTCGTCGTCGACCTGGTTGGCCTCGGTCACGACCGCACCGCGCCGGCGTCGAATGCAGGAGTGATCAGGCCCAGGCCACTGTCGTAGCGGCGGTACGTCAGGTGTCCGCGCCCGGTGTCGAGGTCGGTGTAGAACAAGAACGGCAGCCCGTGCTCGCGTACGCGGTCGGCCGCCTCGTGCTCGGTCAGCACCGGCGCCGGACGCGGACACGTGATCAGCGGTACCGGCGTGGCCGCCGCGACGGCTGCGGTGCGCGGTGGATGGACACAATGCTGGCGGGCCAGCCGCAGTCCGGACGGCTGGGCGCGGTAAACGATCGCATCGTCACCGGTATCGGCGTCGGTGAACAGATGCACGTCGTAATCCATGGCGTCCATCACCACCGCCGCGGTGAGCGGTTCGGCGGTCTGCAACGCAACGGTCTTGCGGCACATGAGAATTCCCGGACCGGGTGCGTCCAGCGGCGGGCGGGTCGGGTCCGGCCACGGCCGCGGCGACCGCGCCTCGCGCACCGTCCATAGCTGGCGCTCCAGACGCACGAGCACCGGCAAGGCATCACCGCGACCGTAGGTGAGGGTTTGCACCCGGATCGGTGTGCCCGCCGGCTGCGCATTCACCTGGACCAGAATCGGTCCGCTGTCGCAGTTGGGGCCGGTCATCCGAATCCGGGCTGTCGGATCGACCCGAAAGCGCATCAGTAACCGGCCGACCGCACCGGCCACCCGCTCACCTTCCAGGACCGGAACCTGCCCGTTCGCGAGCACCACGATGCCCGGAAACGCTTCCGGTGACCATGTCTCGCACGCACGCAACACCTGTAGACCTCACTCGCGTCGGGTTTTCGAGACAGCGGAATCGCACGGCTCCGAGCAGGAGGATGCCCAGCAACAGACCTGTTCAGAAGGGTCCAAAGTCACCTGTACGCATGATTTCGACATCGCGGTATTCAGAAACCGAGTCATCGAGATTTCGCCGCCTGATCGACCCGTGCCTCATCCCCGCCGCGAGCCGGCGGTGAAGTCGTGCCCCCACAGGCTGACTGCGGTTGATTCCCGCGCGATCCACGAGTGGTCGTCGACTTCCATTCCCTCGCAACCGAACTCGATATCGAATCCACCGGGCGAGGCCATGTAGAACGACAGCATCTTGTCGTTGATGTGGCGGCCGAGAGTGGCCGATAGGGGGACGTTGTTGCGCCGCGCGCGATCCATGCACAGGCCGACGTCGTCGGTGTTCTCGACCTCGACCATCAGGTGCACGACACCAGAGCGAGCCGGGGTGGGCAACAGTGCCAGCGAATGATGGCGTGGATTGCAGCCGAAGAACCGCAGCCACACCGGCTCCGCGTCGGCGGGGCGACCGGCCAGTTGCGCGGGCAGGCGCATGGAATCGCGCAGCCTGAATCCGAGCACGTCGCGATAGAAGGCCACGCCGGTCGCATCGTCGGCGCAGTTGAGCACCACATGCCCGAGCCCCTGCTCAGAGGTGACGAAGCGGTGGCCATGAGGGCTGACGAAGCGCCGGGCCAGGTATTGGGCACCGTGGAACGCCTCGAGCACATTGCCCGACGGGTCCAGGAACCGGATCATGGCCTCCACCCGGCGGTCGGCGAGCTCGTCGTCGGTGGCCTCTGCGAAGGACACATCGGCTCGGCGCAGGCTGTCGCGAAGCTGTTGCAGGCCCACTGCGTCCGCGAGTTCCCAGCCGCACACCTGTAACCGGTCCCGGTCGCCGGGCACGATCACCAGTCGCGCCGGGAACTCGTCCATCCGCAGGTAGAGGGCGTCCGGGTCGAGCCCTTCGGTCTCCTGCATACCGAGCACACGCAACCCGAAATCGCGCCAGGCGGCCATATCGGTGGCCTCGATACGCAGATAGCCGAGGGCGCGAATACCCGTGGGTGCCTGTGCGGGAGCCGGAGGCGAGGCAGGCTCCGCCATCCTCGTCATCGCTAGTACATCCCCTCGGTGAGCGGGAGCCCGAAGGCGTGGGTGCCGTACATGACGTAGACGCGCTCGGCGTCGTTGGCCGCGTGCACCCGCCCAGCGTGTGCGTCGCGCCAGAATCGCTGCAGTGCAGTGTCATTCGCGAGGGCGGTCGCCCCTGACGCCTCGAACAGGCGGTCGATCGAGGTGATCGCGCGACCGGTGGCGCGCACCTGGTCGCGGCGGGCGCGAAGGCGCAGATCGAGCGGAATCTCGCGGCCCGCAACCAGATACGCGTATTCCTCGGCCACATTGCCCGAGAGTTGCCGCCACGCCGCGTCGATGTCGCTGGCGGCCTCGGCGATGCGCACCTTACCGAACTGATCGTCTTTTGCCTGCTCGCCCGCGTAGGCGGCGCGCACGCGCTTGCCCTGGTGCTCCACATGAGCGGCGTACGCGCCGTAGGCCATGCCCACAATGGGGGTGGAGATGGTCGTGGGGTGAATGGTGCCCCACGGCATCTTGTACACCGGATCGGTATTGCGTTCCAGGCCAGGTGATTTCAACTCGCCCATGGCCTTGAAGCCGAGAAAACGATGCGCGGGCACGAAGACGTTCTCGACCACGACCGTGTTCGATCCCGTGCCGCGCAGACCGACGACATTCCACACGTCCTCGATGCGGTATTCACGGCGGGGGATCAGGAACGAGCCGAAGTCGACCGGCTTGCCGTCCTTGATCACCGGCCCGCCGACGACCACCCAGTCGGCGTGATCGCAGCCCGATGACCAGGCCCAGGAACCGTTCACGAGGTATCCGGAGCCGTCCTCGGTCACCACACCCGCACCCATGGGCGCATAGGAGGACGCCACCCGCACACCGGCGTCCTCGCCCCACACCTCTTCCTGTGCACGCTGATCGAACAACCCCAGGTGCCAGTTGTGGATGCCGAGGATCCCCGCCACCCAGCCCGTGGAACCGCACGCAGACGCGATCTTGCGCACGGTGTCGTAGAACACGACCGGATCGCAGGCGTGCCCGCCCCACTGCCGCGGCTGCAGCAACGTGAAGAATCCGGTCTCCTGCAGGTCTTTGATGGAGGCGTCCGGGATGCGGCGCAAGTCCTCGGTTTCCTGCGCGCGCTCGGACAGCGTCGGCAACAACGCCTCGACACGATCGATGATGTGCTGGGTCATCTCGGCGGATACTCCCTCGACTCGATCAGCGGGCAACGCATCCACCCGCCGCACAACTAGAACTGGTTCTAGTAACTATCGAGCACAAGGCACTCCGAAGGCATCGGGCCGATCATCCAAAATTTTGAGGACTTTTGACCATTGCAGACGGGGCGGAATCTCCTCGATCCTGACACGAATCTATAACGTGTTCCAGAGGAGGATTGGGGTGGCGGCAAACTCGCTGCGGCAGGGCCGGAACATCCGCGAGATCGATGTGGGTGCTGCGCCCACCCGGTATGCCCGAGGCTGGCACTGCCTGGGCTTGGCGAGCACCTTCCGGGACGGGAACCCACACTCGGTCAATGCGTTCGGCACCAAACTCGTCGTCTGGGCCGACAGCAGCGGAAAGCTCAGCGTACTCGACGCCTATTGCCGTCACCTCGGCGGCGACCTGGCCATGGGCGAGGTCAAGGGCGACGACGTCGCCTGCCCGTTCCACGACTGGCGGTGGAACGGCGCAGGCAAGTGCACCGGCATCCCCTATGCGCGGCGTGTGCCGCCGCTGGCCCGTACCCGTGCCTGGACCACCCTCGAGCGCAACGGCCAGCTGTTCGTGTGGCACGACCACGAGGGCAACCCGCCGCCGGACGACATCGCGATCCCTTACATCGCAGGCCCGTTCACCGATGCCGATGGCAGCCACTGCGACGCTCACAACGACAGATGGACACAGTGGACGTGGAATTCGCTCCTGATCGAGGGCTCCAACTGCCGCGAGATCATCGACAACATCGTCGATATGGCGCACTTCTTCTACATCCACTACGCCTTCCCCACGTTTTTCAAGACCGTGTTCGAGGGCCACGTCGCCACGCAGTATCTGAAGACCAAGGGCCGCCCCGACGCGCCGATGGCCTCCAAATACTCCGGTGACACCTTGCTCGAGTCGGAAGCCAGCTATTTCGGGCCGTCGTACATGATCAACCCGCTGCGCAACATCTACGGCGGGTTCGAGGTCAACAGCGTCTTGATCAACTGCCACTACCCGGTCGACCAGGACTCGTTCGTGCTGCAGTACGGCATCACCCTGCAGAAGCCCGACGGTATTCCCGACGATGTCGCCGACCGGTTGGCCGCGAAGATGGTCGAGGGCATCGGTGCCGGTTTCCTGCAGGACGTCCAGATCTGGAAGCACAAGTCCAAGATCGAGAATCCGCTGCTGTGCGACGAGGACGGCCCGGTCTACCAACTGCGCCGCTGGTATGAGCAGTTCTACGTCGACGTCGCCGACATCGACCCGAAATCGCGGCAGCGCTTCGAATTCGAGGTCGACACGACCAAGGCCAACGAGGCATGGGAAGCCGAGGTCGCGGAGAATCTGCGCAGCCGGCGCGACACCCATACGATCGCCACCGCCGGGTCCTGAGCAGCCGCACTCGGTGGCATCGGCCCGCTCCTACTGCCCCACAACACCATTGGAAGAGA
>NZ_BAGC01000003.1 GCF_000308655.1 Nocardia niigatensis NBRC 100131
GGCCGCGGCCGAACCGGTCGAGGCCGCGGCTCCGGTGGCGGCCGTGCCCGTCGGCGATGCCGTGCTGCAGGAGATCGAGGCGGCGTGGGCCGATATCCGCGCCAAGGTGCGTGATTTCGGTGCGGCGGTGCAGGCCTTGCTGACCGGGGCCAGTGTGGCCCGGGTCGAGGGGGAGACGATCGTCTTCGCGCATCTGCACGCGCCGCTGGCGCAGCGGTTGTCGCAGCCGCAGAACCTGGACGCGGTGCGGTCGGCGGTCCGGGCCGTGCTGGGCCGGGATCACGACGTGCGGTGGGAGGTCGGGGGACCGGCCGCCGGTGGCGGAGCGCCGGCCAAGGCGGCGGCGACCCGTGGCCCGGCGAGTGGTCAGCCCGCGCCGAAGAAGGCCGCGCAGAAGTTCTCACGGCCGAGTCAGGCCAAGGCCGCGGCGGCGCCGGTCGCCGAGCCCGCGGCGGCGAGCGGCTGGGGGAGCGCCCCCACACCCGCCGCGCCGACCGCTCCGGCGCCCGCGGACCCGGGTCCTGCGGGCGGGGATCCGTTCGATGCGGACAGTGCCCGTTTCGCGCCGCCCGACGACGATATTCCGCTGCCTGACGGGCCCGACCTTCCGGATGATCCCGGGCCCGGGGACTACTCGCCGGTAGGTTATGACGGCGTCCCACCTGCTACTACGCCGGAGGAGGAGCGGGAGATGCTGGAGGAGTCGGCGAAGCCGGTGCCTCCGGAGGAGCGCCGCGACCCGGATGAGGTGGCCCTTGCGCTGCTGCGGTCGGAGTTGGGGGCCACACCTCTCGAGGGTTGACAGTTCCCCTGGGGGCCGACTTAAGTTAACCGGAGTTCGCATAGTTCGGTACTATGATCGGGTGGCCGTGAGTATCGGTTTCGCGAGGTTCTAAGGTATGCCCAGGCGTACGGGTTACTGGAGCGTCAAGAAACCTGCTCGTGACGATGTTTGTACACCGTCAGGCGGTCGGTCGTAAGGCCGGTCGGCGAGGTTATGGCCATGGCACTGCCCGCACAACGCGGTGACGGCGCACCCAAGAGAGGAAAACTCCGATATGACCACAGAGGCCTACATTTACGAGGCCATCCGCACCCCGCGCGGCAAGAACCGCGGCGGTGCACTGCACTCGGTCAAGCCGATCGACCTGACCACCGGTCTGGTCCAGGAGCTGCGGAACCGGTTCCCGAACCTGGACGAGGATCGCATCTCGGACATCATCCTGGGTTGCGTCTCGCCGGTCGGTGACCAGGGCGCGGACATCGCCCGCACCACCGTGCTGACCGCGGGCATGCCCGACACCGTCGGCGGCGTGCAGCTGAACCGCTTCTGCTCCTCCGGCCTCGAGGCCGTGAACCTCGCGGGCGCGCGCATCCGCGCGGGCTTCGACGACCTGGTGATCGCCGGTGGCGTCGAGTCCATGTCCCGCGTGCCGATGGGCTCCGACGGCGGCGCCATGTTCATGGACCCGAAGACCAGCTACGACGCTTACATTGTGCCGCAGGGCATCTCGGCCGACCTCATCGCCACCATCGAGGGCTTCACCCGTGACGACGTGGACGCCTACGCCGTCCGCTCGCAGGAGCTGTCCGCCAAGGCCTGGGACAACGGCTACTTCGCCCGCTCGGTCGTCCCGGTCAAGGACATCAACGGCCTGACCGTCCTGGACAACGACGAGCACATGCGCCGCGGCACCACCGCCGCCGACCTCGGCAAGCTGAAGCCTGCCTTCGCGGGCATCGGCGAGATGGGTGGCTTCGACGCCGTCGCCATGCAGCGCTACACCTACGTCGAGAAGATCGACCACATCCACACCGGCGGTAACTCTTCCGGCATCGTCGACGGCGCCGCCATGGTGCTGATCGGCAACGAGGCCGCCGGCCAGGCGTCGGGCCTGAAGCCGCGCGCCCGCATCGTCGCCGCCGCCACCTCCGGCGCGGACGCCACCATCATGCTGACCGGTCCGACTCCGGCCTCGCTCAAGGCCCTGGCGCAGGCCGGCCTGAAGCCGGAGGACATCGATCTCTACGAGATCAACGAGGCCTTCGCCTCGGTCGTCCTGAAGTTCCAGAAGGACCTGCAGATCCCGGACGAGAAGCTCAACGTCAACGGCGGCGCCATCGCCATGGGCCACCCGCTGGGCGCCACCGGCGCCATGATCCTCGGCACCATGGTCGACGAGCTGGAGCGCCGCAACGGCCGCTACGCCCTGCTGACCCTGTGCATCGGCGGCGGTATGGGTGTCGCCACCATCATCGAGCGCGTCTGACGCCCACCGACTTTTCTCAAGGGAGACACGAAAAACTATGACCGAGAACATGATCGGCTGGGAAAAGGACGCCGACGGCATCGTCGTGCTGACCATGGACGACCCGAACCAGGGCGCCAACACCATGAACCAGCTCTACAAGGACTCCATGCGGGCCACCGTGGACCGCCTGGTCGCCGAGAAGGACGACATCACCGGTGTCGTCATCACCTCCGCGAAGAAGACCTTCTTCGCCGGCGGTGACCTCAAGAACATGATGCAGACCACCCCGGCGGACGCCGCGGCCATCATGGAAGAGCTGACCTTCATCAAGGACGACCTGCGTCGCCTGGAAACCCTTGGCAAGCCGGTGGTTTCGGCCATCAACGGCGCTGCCCTGGGCGGCGGCCTGGAGATCACCCTGGCCACCCACCACCGCATCGCGGCTGACATCAAGGCCGTGCAGCTGGGTCTGCCCGAGGTCTCGCTCGGCCTGCTCCCCGCCGGTGGCGGCGTCACCCGCATCACCCGCATGCTCGGCATCGCGAACGGCCTGATGGGCGTGCTGCTGCAGGGCCAGAAGTTCACCGCGCAGAAGGCCAAGGCCACCGGCCTCATCCACGAGACCGTCGCCTCCGTCGAGGAACTGGTCCCGGCCGCCAAGGCGTGGATCAAGGCCAACCCCGAGGGCGGCGTGCAGCCGTGGGACGTCAAGGGCTACAAGATCCCGGGCGGCACTCCGTCCAGCCCGGCGCTGGCCGCCAACCTCCCGGCCTTCCCGGCCAACCTGCGCAAGCAGCTCAAGGGCCAGAACATGCCGGCCCCGCAGGCCATCATGGCCGCCGCGGTCGAGGGCGCCCAGGTCGACTTCGACAACGCCTCGCTGATCGAGTCGCGCTACTTCGTGTCCCTGCTGACCGGCCCGGTCGCCAAGAACATGATCCAGGCGTTCTTCTTCGACCTGCAGCACATCAACAACGGCGGTTCGCGTCCGAAGGACGTGCCGAAGCGTGAGATCAAGAAGGTCGGCGTGATCGGCGCGGGCATGATGGGCGCGGGCATCGCGTACGTCACCGCCAAGGCCGGCATCGACGTCGTCCTCAAGGACGTCACCATCGAGGCCGCCAACAAGGGCAAGGACTACTCGGTCAAGCTCGAGGAGAAGGCCCTCTCCCGTGGCAAGACCACCGAGGAGAAGTCCAAGACCCTGCTCGACCGCATCAAGCCGACCGCCGACGCGGCCGACTTCGCCGGTGTCGACTTCGTCATCGAGGCCGTGTTCGAGAACCCCGATCTGAAGGCCAAGGTCTTCCAGGAGATCGAGGACATCGTGGACGCCGACGCGCTGCTCGGCTCCAACACCTCGACCCTGCCGATCACCCTGCTGGCCAACGGCGTGAAGCGGGCCGAGGACTTCATCGGCATCCACTTCTTCTCGCCGGTCGACAAGATGCCGCTGGTCGAGATCATCAAGGGCGAGAAGACCTCCGACGAGGCACTGGCCCGGGTGTACGACTACACCCTCGCGATCCGCAAGACCCCGATCGTGGTGAACGACTCGCGCGGCTTCTACACCTCGCGCGTCATCGGCAAGTTCATCAACGAGGCCATCATGATGCTCGGTGAGGGCATCGACCCGCAGACCATCGAGCAGGCCGGTCTGCAGGCGGGCTACCCGGCGGCGCCGCTGAAGCTGTCGGACGAGCTGAACTTCACCACCATGCAGAAGATCTACAAGGAGACCGCCGAGGCGATCACCGCCGCCGGCGGCGAGATCGACGCCGCCTCGGGCGCGACCGCGCAGATCCTCGACAAGATGGTGGGCGAGTTCGACCGCAAGGGCAAGGCCGGCGGCGCGGGCTTCTACGACTACGTCGACGGCAAGGCCACCGGTCTGTGGTCGGAGCTGCGCTCCACCTTCAAGACCTCGACCGCGCTCCCCGAGGGTGTCACCCTGCAGGACCTCAAGGACCGCATGCTGTTCGCCGAGGCCATCGAGACCCAGAAGTGCTTCGACGAGAACGTGCTGACCTCGACCGCCGACGCCAACATCGGCTCGATCTTCGGTATCGGCTTCCCGGCCTGGACCGGTGGCACCCACCAGTTCATCGTGGGCTACCCGGGTGGACAGGAAGCCTTCGTGGCCCGCGCCGACGAGCTGGCCGCCAAGTTCGGCAGCCGCTTCGAGGTTCCGGCTTCGCTGCGCAAGTAGTACCGGCGCTCCAGCGCTGAAATACCCGGCCCGGGTCGCGAATACGCGACCCGGGCCGGTTGTTTTACAGGTACGGGGCGAGGATCGGCCCGGACGCCACAGCTGGGTGAAAGGGGCACACGCCCGTGCGGTCCGCGCTACGTTGGAAGTTGCGCGTGAGAACACCGGAGGCAGATCCAGATGAATCCACAGGCGCGCCCGGGCGGCTCGCGGAGTGAGCAGACCCCTCCCGAAAACTCCACGCAGTCCTACCTTCCCGTGACCATCGACGACGAGCTCGAGGCCATGGGCCTGTTCGACGCGAAGGAGATCGGGCGGGGCGGTTTCGGGGTGGTGTATCGCTGTGCGCAGCGCGCCCTGGACCGGGTGGTGGCGGTCAAGGTGCTGTCCACCGAGATCGACGACGAGAGCCGGGAGCGGTTCCTGCGTGAGGAACACGCCATGGGCCGGCTGTCCGGGCATCCGAACATCGTCGACATTCTGCAGGTGGACGTGACGCCCAGCGGGCAGCCGTTCATCGTGATGCCCTACGCCACCCGCGGTTCCCTGGAGCAGGTGGTGCGCGACAGCGGGCCGCTGTCCTGGACGGATTCGCTGCGGGTCGGGGTGAAACTGGCGGGGGCCATCGAGACCGCGCACCGGGCCGAGGTGCTGCACCGGGATGTGAAGCCGGCCAATGTGCTGCTGAGCCGGTACGGGGAGCCGCAGCTCACCGACTTCGGAATCGCCCGCATCCCAGGGGGTTTCCGCACCTCGACCAGTCTGATCACCGGTTCGCCCGCGTTCACCGCGCCCGAGGTGCTCAAGGGCGACGAGCCGACCGTGCGCTCGGATGTGTACGGGCTCGGTTCCACCCTCTTCGCGCTGCTGACCGGTCACGCCGCCTTCGAACGGCGGGCCGGGGAGAAGATCGTGGCGCAGTTCCTGCGCATCACCAGCCAGCCGGTGCCGGATCTGCGGGAGCTCGAGATCCCGGCCGACGTGGCCGCGGCCATCGAGGCCGCCATGTCGCCGGAGCCGCGCGAAAGGCCCGGTAGCGCCGTGGAATTCGGCGAGCTGCTGCGCACCGTGCAGGGCGAGCACGGACAGACCCCGGACGAGATGGCGCTGATCGACGGGGCCGGGACCGGCGCCGACGGCGCGGATTCCGCTGTCACCGGGACGCATTCGCGCCGGCGCTCACACACCGTGATCGCCGTTCCGCCCACCCGCTCGCTGACGCTGCGCCCGCAGGGCAACCCCAGCGCCGTCTTCGGATCCGGCGCTGCCGGGGTCGTCGGCAATACGCTGCCGCCCACGGCCACAACGAAATTCCTGCCCCCGACCCCGCCGCGCGAGCCGATTCCGCGTCCCCGGCTGCTGGAACCGCTGCGTGCCGGCGGTCGCCGCCGGCTGGCGATGATCCACGCCCCGGCCGGATTCGGCAAGAGCACGCTCGCCGCGCAGTGGTGCGCCGAGCTCACCGATCGCGGGGTGACGGTGGCCTGGATCGGCATCGACCGTGACGACGACAACGAGGTGTGGCTGCTGGCCCACATCATCGCCGCCATCCGCAAGGTGCGGCCGGAGATCGGCGCGGGACTCGAGCAGCTGCTGGAGGAGCGGCCCGCCGAGGCGGTGCCGTACGCGGTGTCGGCGCTGATCGACGAGGTGCACGCGAGCGGCAGCCCGGTGGTCGTGGTGGTGGACGACTGGCACCGGATCACCGACGCGGGGGCGCAGCGGGTGATGGAGTCGCTGCTCGACAACTGTTCGCACGACCTGCGTTTCGTCATCACCAGCCGGGAGCGGACCGGGCTGCCGCTGAGCCGCCTGCAGGTGGCCGACGAACTGGTGGAGATCGGATCCGGCCAGCTGCGGCTCACCGCGGCGGAGACCCGGCAGATCCTGGTCGAGCACCTGGGGCTGGAGCTGAGCGACAAGCAGGTGGAGCAGATCCACACCGCCACCGACGGCTGGCCCGCCGCGATCCAGCTGGCGGGGCTGTCGCTGCGCTCGGCCGATCACGACGTGGACCGGCTGATCACCGGACTCTCCGGCGACAACCAGGCGATTCGCGAATATCTCGCCGAGGACGTGCTCGGCGCCATCGAGCCGCGCATGCTCGAATTCCTCACCGCCATAGCGGTTCCCGAACGTGTGAACGCCTCGCTGGCCGAGGCGCTGTCCGGTGCGAAGGACGCCGCCGATCTGCTGGATCAGGCCGAGCGGCGAGAACTGTTCGTGCACCGCGTCGCCGACGATCCGAGCTGGTACCGGATGCAGCCGATGGTGGCCGAGCACTTGCGCGCCCGCCTGGACCGGGCCCAGCCCGGGCAGCTGAAGAAGTTGCACGGCAAGGCCTCTCGCTGGTTCGCCGAGCACAATCTGATCAAGCAGTCGGTCGATCACGCGCTGGCCGCCACCGATCTGAAGTACGCGCTCGACCTGGTCGAGAAGGGCGGCATGGACCTGATCGACAGTTCCCGGCTGGCGACCCTGTTCGGCATGGTGTCGAAACTGCCGGTGCAGCAGGTGACTTCGCGCTCCAAGCTGCTGATGGCGCTGGCCCGCGCGAATGTGAACCTGCAGCAGTCCGGTGCGGCCCGCACCACGCTGGGCCGGTTGTCGAACATGCTGGCGCGCGGCGGTGCCGACGATGCCGAGACGGTGAACCAGCGCTGTCAGGCGGCGGTGCTGGCGGCCGCCGACCAGGTGGCCCGCGACCGCACCGAGGGCGTGCTCGACAAGATCACCGAATGCCTGAAGCTGGCCGACGAACTCCCGGCGTGGACGGTGTCGACGGCCGCGAATCTGGCCTCCTTCGTGCGCCTGTGCGACTTCGACTTCGACGGCGCGCGGGACATGCAGGAGTGGGCCGCGCCCTATCACGCGCGGTCGGCCGATCCGCTGGGGGAGGTGTTCGGGCGGTGCGCGCAGGGCGCCATCGCCTACGAGCAGCTCGATATCGACACCGCCACCCGCTGTTTCGAACATGCCTGGCAGACCGCCCGCGATCGCGCGGGGTCCCGCTCGGATTCGACGCGGGTCGCGGCCGCGCTGCTGGGTGAGGTGGCCTACCGGCGCGGTGATCTCGACAGTGCCGAGCGGCTGCTGGATCAGAGTCACGAACTGACCGCGCGGGTCGGTCCGGTGGACTTCCTGGTCACCATCTTCGTGAGCGGCGCCCGGGTGAAGGCGGTCCGCGGCGACCTGGAGACCGCCGCGGCGCGCCTGGACGAGGGCGCGCGCATCGCCGCCGACCGCCGGCTCACCCGGCTGACCGCCCAGGTCGGGGCCGAGCGGCTGCGGCTGGGCCTGCCCGCCGACGCGCTGACCGCGGGCCTGGTCACCGATCCTTCGATTCGCCAGCTGCGGCACGCCACCGGTGCGGCGGCGCTGGCCGCCGAGGCCGAGGAGATCGCGACCATCCGGGCGCTGCTGGCCCGGCACTATCGCGGCGAGGACCGGGCCACCGACGACCTGGCCCCGCTCGGCACCGACGACACCGCGGTCAAGCACGCCCGCGCCCTGTATTCGCGCATCCGCGAACAACATCGGCCGCGGGCCGAACTCGACGCGGCGCTGCTGCTGGCCGAATGCCTGTCGGTCTCCGGGTGGCTCGGGGAGTCCATCGCGGTGCTGACGCCGGTGGTGATCCGCTGCGCCGGGCTGGGCTGGTCCCGGCCGCTGCTCGATGCGGGGCCCGGAGTGGTGAACATTCTGCGGACCATGCGCCACGAGATGCCGCTGGGCGCCGATACCGAGACGCCGGACCTGCCGCGCCGATTTCTGGATTCCCTGCTCTGAACGGCGGATCGCGGGCATCCAGGCTTCATCCAGCCTATTCACAGGGTTTCTCGAGGAATCGTGTCGAGAATCGCCGACGTGCCTGTGACGCCGATGCTGCAATCACCGCCCGCCGTGCCGCCGGCGCCGCAGTTGCCCGCACAGACCCAGTCCGGGTTCGGCGGCGGGTTCCACCACGGGGTTTCGCTGCTGCACGGCTGGCTGCCCCAGGTGATCACCTTCGTCGCGGTCTTGCTGCTGGTGGTGGCGTTCGCGCGGGCCACCCGCCGGTGGTGGCTGCTGTGGGTGCCGGCCAGTGTGGCGTTCGCGCTCGGCGTGGTGTGGGCGTCGTGGATTTACACCAATGACGAGGGGCTGGCCTCGGATCCGGCGCCGGCACTGCTGTGGGTCGCGATCGGCCTGGCGGGCGCGGCGCTGGCGGCCGCGGTGGTCGGCATCCGGACCGGCGGCTGGTGGCAGCGGATCGTGGCGGTGCTGGCGGTGCCGGCGGCGCTGCTCAACGTGGGTGTCGTGCTGAATCAATGGGTGGGCTACTACCCGACCGCGAACGCGGCCTGGGCCGCCCTGACCGCGGAACCGCTGCCGCACCAGACCAGCCTGGATGCGCTGGCGTCGCTGCGGAACACGAATGTGGGCGCCGGGCGGATCGTGCCGGTGGACATTCCGGAATCGGGCAGCCATTTCAATCACCGCACCGAATACGTGTACCTGCCGCCGGCCTGGTTCCGGGGCGACGAGCCGCCCGCGCTGCCGACGGTCATGATGATCGGCGGCGAGTTCAATACGCCCGCGGACTGGGTGCGCAGCGGTCAGATCATGGGCGGCGTGGACGATTTCGCGAAGTCCAACAACGGTCGGACGCCGATCCTGGTGTTCGTCGATTCCGGCGGCAGCTTCAACAACGACACCGAGTGCGTGAACGGCCCACGCGGTGACGCCGCCGACCACCTCACCAATGATGTTCCCGGATATGTGGAATCGACGTTCGGCGCCTCCGCGGACCCCGCGAAGTGGGGCATCGTCGGATGGTCCATGGGCGGCACCTGTGCGGTGGATCTGGCGACCATGCATCCGGAACTGTTCGGCACCTTCGTGGACATCGCGGGCGATATCGGTCCGGCCGCGGGCACCAAGGAGCAGACCGTCAAGCGGCTCTTCGGCGGCGACGAGCAGGCCTGGGCGGCCTTCGATCCCATGACGGTCATGCAGAAGCACGGCCCGTACGCCGACACGGTCGGCCTGTTCGACGATCTGACGCCGCCCGCGTGGCAGAAGCGGATGGCCTCCGACCCCAAGGTGAAGGCCTACCTGCAGCAGCCCATCGACGAGAGCAAGGTCGGCATGGGCGGCAAGGACGGCGTCTTCGATACCGGCGAGGTCGGCGCGGCCGAGGCGCTCTGCGCCCAGGGGCAGCAGGTCGATATCGACTGCACGGTGCACACCACCGAGGGCGGGCATACCTGGCAGTTCGCGGCGGCGGCCTTCACCTCGTCGTTCCCGTGGATGACCGCGCGCCTGGGTCTTCCCGTGCCGGGATTGTCGTCGTAGCCGAGAGTGGGCGTGCGGCCGAACCGCACGCCCACCTGCGCTACGAGAGTTGTTATGCCTTCCACCAGGGGCGCAGCGGCACGGTCCAGGCCTGGTCCGCGCCGAGCTTGACGCCCAGGATCTGGTGCAGCTGCACCACATTGCGCTCGAAGCCGAGCTGACAGCCCGCCATGTACAGACCCCACACCTTGGCGGTGCCCTCGCCGACCTCGGTCACCGCGGCGTCCCAGTTCTTCACCAGGTTGTCGCACCATTCGGCGAGGGTGAGGGCGTAGTGCCGGCGCAGGTTCTCCTCGTGCAGCACCTCGAGGCCCACGTTCTGGACCTCGGAGATGATGCGGCCGGAGCCGGCCAGTTCGCCGTCGGGGAAGACGTAGCGGTCGATGAAGTCGCCCGCCTTGGTGGTGCGGGTGTTGTCCGGCCGGGTGATGGAGTGGTTCAGGAACAGGCCGCCGACCCTCAGCTTCGACTTGATGAATTCGAAGTAGGCCGGGTAGTTGTGCACGCCGATGTGCTCGGTGAGCCCGATGGAGGACACCGCGTCGAAGTCGCCCTCGCGGACGTCGCGGTAGTCGCTGTGGCGCACCTCGGCGAGGTCGGACAGGCCGTCCTCGGCGATCTTGGCCTGTGCCCACTCGGCCTGCTCGGCCGACAGGGTGGCGCCGATGACCCGCACACCCCGCGCGGCGGCGTAGCGCGCCATGCCGCCCCAGCCGCAGCCGATGTCGAGCAGCCGGTCGCCGGGCTTCAGGTTCAGCTTTTCGAAGACCAGGCGGTACTTGTTCTCCTGGGCCTGTTCCAGCGTCCAGGCCGGGTCCTCGTAGGTCGCGCAGGTGTAGGTCATGGACGGGCCCAGCACGTACTCGTAGAACGCATTGGAGACGTCGTAGTGGTGGTGGATGGCCTCGGCGTCGCGAGTCTTGCTGTGCCGCAGGCCTTCCAGTGCGATGCGCCGCCAGCGCGGCAGGGTCTCCTGGGGCGGCGGGGGCACCGGCTTGAGCAGTTCCCAGCCCAGCGAGCGGGCGATGACCACCAGCTGCAGGGCGGTGGGGCGGCGGAACTTCATGCCCGCGATGGCCTTCAGCAGTGCGTAGGGGTCGCCGGGTTCGACGCCGTGGGCGATCAGGTCGCCCGAGATGTAGGCGCGGGCCATGCCGAGATCGCCGGGCGCGGTGGCGATGTAGTTGACGCCGCGCGGGGTGGTGATCTCCAGGCCGAATTCGGAGTCCTCGGGCCCGGCGCTGCTGCCGTCGTAACAGGTCAGGCGGATCGGGACGGGGCCGTCGACGAGGGTCTCGAAGATCTCTGCAATGCTGAGTTTGGTTCCGAGCTCGGCGAATACGTCGGAACGATCCTTGTATGTGGTCACTTGCGTTGCACCGCCTTCGAATACAGATCCAGTAGACGAGAATCCGGGTCGTAGCGTTTCTTCAGAGTGGAGTACGTATCGCCGCCGTAGTAGAGGCCGGCGAATTCATCCT
Organism: Nocardia niigatensis NBRC 100131; assembly: GCF_000308655.1. Taxonomy (GTDB): domain Bacteria; phylum Actinomycetota; class Actinomycetes; order Mycobacteriales; family Mycobacteriaceae; genus Nocardia; species Nocardia niigatensis. The sequence goes on from NZ_BAGC01000003.1 coordinate 11,280, forward strand.
GGTCGTAGAAGGCGTCCGAATACAGCGATTTGTGACCGTCCAGTTCGGACACCTTGCGCTCGATGGCGCGGTTGGCGGCGCCGTCGGGCTGTCCCGGCACCGTCGGCACGGCCGACCAGAAACCGACATTGACGTAGTCGCGGCCGGGCTCGAGCGGATAGAGCGGCCAAGGGCGTTCACCCTCGGTGTCGCGCAATCGCAAGGGGCACAACCAGATCGGCTCGATCGGGATTTCGCGGAGGAACCATTCCACGAAGTCCGCGGTGTGCTCGATGGGCACCTCGATATCCTGCACCACGCGCTCACGCGGCGGATTCCCGTGCCGCGCCTCGATCCTGTCGCCGATCGCGTACTTGTGATCCAGCGCGATGAGCTTCCAGTAGAAGCTGGAGCGCCGGTACTGCTGGGGCCAGAAGCGCCGGATCTTCGGGTTCTGCGCCCCGAATGCCCGTGAGCACCAGAACCAGTCGGTGTCCCAGCGCCACAGGTAGTCGTGGATGGTCAGCCGATCGCGCTTGGGCCGCGCCGAATCGTGCTGAATGGACCGGTAGTAGATGTCCATGCCGGTGTAGTCGCTGACCGGTCCGGGCTCGTCGGTCTGGCGGCCCAGGATCAGGTAGCTCTCGTCGGCGGTGAACACCACGCCGTCGAGGTAGTCCACCGGTTCGCCGTCGTAGGAGCGGTCCGCGATGATCTGTGCCATCGTCGCCTCCAGCGCGCGCAGATCGTGGAACCGGACGTGCCGGACCTCCACGTACGGCCGCACCGGCTCGAGTTCTATCTTCAGTCTGGTCGAGTACCCCAGCGTGCCGTAGGAATTCGGGAATCCGCGGAAGAGATCCGCGTGCGCGCCGTCCCGGGTGGCGGTGATGATCTCACCGGCGCCGGTCAGCACGTCGATCTCGAGCACGGATTCGTGCGGGAGCCCGTTACGGAACGAGGTGGACTCGATGCCCAGTCCGGTGACCGCGCCGCCCAGGGTGATGGTCTTCAGCTGCGGCACCACGAACGGGGCGAGCCCGTAGGGCAGGGTGGTGGCGACCAGGTCCTCGTAGGTGGTCATGCCGGCCACGTCGGCGGTGCGGGCCCCCGGGTCCACCGTGATGACCTGCGTCAATCCGGAGACGTCGAGGCCGGGTGCGGTGCTGCGCGCCCGGGCCCGGAAGAGGTTGGACGTTTTCTTGGCCAGCCGGATGTTGGCATCCGGCGGGATGGCGCGGTACGAGGCCAGGAGGCGATCGACTCCGGCTCGATGCGCGGCGAAACCTGATTCCTGTGCGGCCGGTGCGCGGCCGGCCTTCCCCAACAGACTCACTGCCACCTTCGAAAACCTAGCGTGCACCGACCGGTACGGCCAGCAGGCGAGCACCGGCGGGGCGGTTTTTCACGCACAGTTTGCATGCGTGCCGGCGGGTGCGACCTGCCGCGTAGCGAGGGTATTCCCGTCCTCGCCGTGATGATTGTTACTTCAGCTAACAATTGGGTTACGGTGCGGCCGAGCCCCCTACAACGGGTCGTCACAGTGGGTCGTCGAGCTCCATCTGCCGGATCTGTGGCAGATAGGGATCCAGTTCGCCCGCCTCGAAACGGCACAGTCCGATCACGTGCCAGAACTGGCCCGCCGTCAGGCCCTCGGTCTTGTAGCGGCCGTCCGGCGTGAAGGCCACCCAGCCCTCGGGCAGCCCGAGCAGAGTGCCGCACGGCTGCGGCGCCACGCCGGGGTCCGCCAGTGACCACAGCATGATCGAGCCGTCGTTGCCGGCGCTGGCCAGCAGGCGGCCAGACGGGGCGAAAGCCAAGGATCGCACTCGGTTTCGATGGCCGTGCAGGGTGTGCAGATGCCGGCCCGAGGCAATGTCCCACAGGCGGACGACCAGATCGTCGCCCGCGGTGGCCAGCGTGCCCGACACCGGATCCACCGCCACGCACCACAGCCGCCCGCGGTGCAGGTCCAGCCGGTGCAGCGGGGGACCGCCGGTCAGACTCCAGATTCGCACCGTGCCGTCCCAGGAGATGCTGGCCAGCCTCTCCTCGTGGAAGGCCACCCCGTAGACCCGGTGGCCGCCGGCGCTCTCACGGACCGGGTCCGACAGGGTCTCCAGCAGTTCCCCGGAGGCCACGTCCCAGAGCCGGATATGGCCATCGTCGCAGCCGGTGGCCATTCTCGCGCCGGCCGCGTCGAAGGCGATCGAGCGCACCCGGCCGCGATGCTCGGCGCAGACTGCGTGCTCGCCGCCGGTCTCGCGGGTCCACAGGGTGACGGTGTCGTCGTCATTGGCGGTGGCGATGTAGCGGGCCGTCGGGTCGTAGGCGATGGCCCAGACCGGGGCGGAGTCGACGGTGATCTCGCGTTCGGCGGTGGCGGCGTCGATATCGAACACCCGCAGCCGCCCGGCATTGCCCACGGTCACCAGCTGGGCGGGATGGGCCGGGCTGAAGACGCCGGACTCCAAGGTGATCAGCCCGTCCGGGCTGCCCTGCAGGCGCTGGGCCAGCCGCCCGGTGGCGGCGTCCCAGAGCCGGACGCTGCCGTCGTTGCCGCAGCCCGCGAGCAGGGTGCCGTCGGCATTGAAGGAGACAGCGCGTACGTGGCGGCCGTGCCCGTTGAGGGTATGCAGGCGCTCGCCGGACGCCGGATCCCAGATGCGCAGGGCGAACTGGTCGTCGGCGACGGCCAGTTGGGTGCCGTCGGGGCGGAAGGCGAAGGGCCAGATGGATCCGGTGTGACCGGTGAGCCGGTGCAGCGGCGCGCCCGTGCGGCCGTCGCGCACGTAGACCGCGCCCGCGGTATCGCCGGAGGCGAGCATGTCGCCGGCCGGATCGAAGCCGAGCCAGTGGATGCGCGCGCTGCCGTGCTCGGCGCGGGTGTGCAGGGTCTGACCGGTGCCGTTGTCCCACAGGCGAATTCCGCCCCCGGTGTCGCCGCTGGCCAGGATCGGCTCGACCGGGTGGAAGGCCAGGGTGTACACGATGTCGCCGTGCCCGGACAGGTCCCGGATCAGTTCCCCCGTGGCCGGATCCCACAGGCCCAGTACGCCGTCCGCACCGCCGGCCGCGAGCAGCGTGCCGTCGGGATCCCAGCAGACGCGGCGGATCGGGCCCGGCGCGCCCCGGAACCCGGCGACCTCGGTGCCGGTCGAGAGCTGCCAGATGCGTACCGTGCCATCGTGATACGCGGCGGCCACCCGGTCGCGGTGGAAGGCGATGCAGTAGATGCGTTGCGGATTCCCGTCCGGGGGCGGGAACTCGTGCCGCTGTTCGCCGTCGGGGAGCCGCCAGACGCGCAGTACCCCGGCCGCGTCACCGGTGGCGAGCAACGTTCCGGCCGCGTCGGTTTCGAGCGGCCACGGCCAATTCTCGTGGCCGGACAGGATCTTCCGGACCGCGCCGCTGGCCGCGTCCCAGATCCGGACGGTGCTGTCGGCCGAACCGGTGACCAGGACCTGCTCGGTGTAGACGACGGCGAAGGTGCGGGCGCGATGGCCGTGCAGGGTGCGCAGCGTGCGCCCGGTGTCGGCGCCGTAGACGACCACGCTGCCGGAATCGCAGCCCACCGCGACCGTGCCGCCGTCCGGGCTGTAGGCCAGCGGGCGGGGCAGGCGTCCGCTCTGCGCGTCCACACCGTGCTTGACACCGATGGCGGCAGGGGCGAATTCGGTCAGCGGCGGCGTACCCGGCACCCGCCCGGACCCCGCCAGGTCGGTGCCGATCGGGCTGCCGACCACGTCGAGCAGCGCCGCCCGGGTCCAGCGGCTGCCCTCGCCGCGCGCGCCGGTGAGATCGGTGCGGGCCAGCCGCGCCCCGGTCAGGTCGGCGCGACCCAGATTCGCGCGTATCAGGGACGCCTGATCCAGGTGCGCCCGGTGCAGGCGGGCGCCGCGCAGGTCGGCGTTCTGCAGGTTGGCGCTGGTCAACTGGGCCTCGGTCATATCCGCTCCGCGGAGATCGGTGCCGACCAAGGAGGCTTGGTCGAGTTGGGCGCCCGTCAATCGCACGCCGCGCAGGACCGCCTGGTCCAGCACCGCGCCCGTCAGCCGGGTCTCGGTCATGGTCGCGCCGGTGAAGTCGAGCTGCTGCAGATTGCGGAAGGAGAGGTCCTCGCGCGAGAGGTCCAGGCCGCGCAGGTCCCGGTCGGGCGAGATACGCAGCCGGGCCGCGATCCGCGCGGCATTGGTCCGGGTGATCTCGTGCTCGTCCGGATCGTCGTGGGTGCGCTCCACCCAGGACTGCAGCTGTTCGACTTCGGCCAGATCACAAAGGAATTCGACGGCCAGGGGTTCGAGCTGCGCCTGCGCCAAGGGCGCGGGAACGATGGCTCCGGCGCGCAGCTGGGTGGCGATGTGTTTGGCCACCAGCCAGTCCCGCACCGACGAGTGGATGAAGCCGAACCGGTTGTCCGCCGCCCGCACGATGAGGCTGCGGGAACCGAGGGTGTGCACGAACTGCGCGACATTGAGCCGGCTCGCGTCGATCTCCTCCACGGCGGCGAGCGCGACCTCGGTGAGCTCGGCCAGGTCCAGATAGGGCTGCCCGGTCTCCCACACCCGCAGCGCGAAATAGGTGACGGCGAGCCACAGTTCGTCGATCCGCAGGGTGGGCTGCGAGCTGGCGCGCTCGGGGGAGCGTTCGATCTCGTAGCTCAGCCAGCTGGTCAGGATCTCCTGGTAGAGCCGGGTCGGCCCGATGATCCGGCGGGCCCCGGCCGCGGTACGCAGCCGCTGCTCGTCCAGATCGGCGATGAAGCTCAGCATGCGCGGGTTGCAGGCCAGCTCGAGCAGGCCGGGGATGCCGCGCAGCAGCCGCATCCGGGCGTCGGCCGAGGGGCCGGCGGTGCCGTAGCGATTGACCAGGAAGGCGTGCACCTGCTCGGCGGTGAAGTTCTCCACGCTCAGCAGGTAGCGATCCGGATGGGGTTCCGCCTGCGTCTCCAGCGCGGTCGCGATCTGGTCGTAGGACTTGAAATGCTGGGTGCGCCCGGCCACCACGACCTTGGCCCGGCCCACCGCGGCCTGCAGCAGGGTGGCCATGTGTTCGGCGGCGCTGTCGTAGTTGAGGCGGGTGAGCAATTCGTCGAAGCCGTCGAAGAGCAGCACCACCCTGCCCTGTTCGAGCATGTAGCGCAGGGCGCGCAGATCGATACGGGATTCACCGTTGTTGGCCAGGTGCGCGGCCAGCAGGGTGTCGAGGGAGCTGGTGCGGTCCAGGTCGCGCAACTCGATGAGGATGGGGACGAGCCGGCCGGCGTTCGCGGTGATGCGGCGGGTCAGCTCGCGCAGGGCGAAGGTCTTGCCGAGGCCGAAATCGCCGAGCAGTAGCACGAATCGACCGTCGTCGGCGGTCACCAGACGCATGAGTTCGGCGACCAGATCGCTCTGCACCTCGCGGCCGTGCGGGGCGAGCATGCGGAAGCGTTGCGGCACATACAGATCGGGCGGGTAGGCGGGGTCTTCATGCAGGCGGGCCGACTGTTTGCGCAGGTAGTCGCTCAGATTGGCCATGCCCTGGAAATCGGGGAAGCTGCGGATCCGCACACCCTCGGCGGCCGCGCGGTCGAGCAGTTCCCGGCTCGGCGCGGGACCCAGGTAGATGAGCTGGGAGCCGGGTTTGGGTTCCGGGCCGAGGAATTCGTCGAGGACCTGGCCGGTCACCTCGCCCACGTGCGCGCCGATGATGAGCTGCTCGATCACCGGCTCCGAATTCACGGTGACCAGCAGGTACGGCGGATCGGAGGCGATGCGGCGGATGCGCGCGCCCGGATAGCGGACCTCGCACACCTCGGCCACCTGCTCCAGCAGCATGTCGTGGGGCCGGGCGGTCTCGCTCGCGCGGAGCTCGGGCCGTCGCGGTTCGGGCTGCGGGGTGGGCGGCAGTTCGGGGCGTGCGGCCCGGCTCGACAGCGCGACAGCGCAATTCGTCCAGGCGAGTTCCTGCGGGATGGGCGTCTCGAAGGCGTCGTCGCACCGATAGCGGGTCAGGCCCGCGACGGTGATGTGGAGGAGTTCGGCCTGGCCCGGCGCGGGAGCCGACAGCACGGGCAGGGTGCCGGTGGGATGGGCGAGCGAGCGGCCCGCCCGGCCGGGGCCGCGCAGCAGCAGGTTCAGGCGCGGGCCCAGGCGGCGGAAGGTGCGTTCGGCGTCGCGGAGCACGCCCGGGTCGTACGGCGACACGTTCGGGCCGGGCGCGGGATCGTGGCGGAGGACGCCCAGCCGGAACCAGCCCTGCTGTTCGTGGACGCGCAGCTGCTCGGCGAACCAGTCCTTCTGCTCGGTGCCGATGAAGCCGTAGTCGTCCTCGGGTCGATGCGTGGCGGCCATGGTCGAGTTCAATCCGGCGACCACGAGCCGTAATTCGGGCACCGGGAACAGGGTCCAGGGCTGGCCGACATCGAAGACCAGATTGTCGAGTCCGCGGTACAGGGTGTTGAACGTCTGCTCGAACAGCCGCAGTTTCGCGTAGTAGGGCGCGCGGGGGAGGCGGTCGTTGGCCTCGCAGTCGAGGAAGTGGGCCCGGCAGAGGAGCCGGGAGATGTCGTGATTGCCCGGCACTACGACCAACCGGTCGGGCTCCAGCTTGAGCAGCACCCGCAGCCCGGTGAGAAACGAGACGGCCTTGCGGAATTCGGTCGGGTGGGCGGACTCGGTGAGGTCACCGCTCACCACGATCAGATCCGGCGCCGGCACCTCCCGATCGATGAGCTCGGTGACCGCGCCGTAGATATGCGACTGCAACCCTTCGGGATCGGCGGGAATATCGGCCGACGTGACGGCGCGGCCGAACCGCGGGCCACCGACGTGCAGGATCGACAGTCCGGAATGCCTGCGACTCGCCGCCATGTCCGCCGGGAACGCGGGCGGTGACAGCGGCCGTCGGCGGACCACGGCGGATTCCGGTGCCGGAGACAAGATCTCGTCCGCGCGCGGGTCCGGCTGCCGCCGCGGCGTCCACCGGTCCGAGAGCATCCGCTCGACCCGGTCCAGCACCGCCCGCCGCATCTCGGACGCATCGCTCACCCCGAGCAGATCGAGACACGCCACACCCGTGGGCAGCCACTCCAGCGAACACTCGCTGACCCGAACCGCCAGCAGCTTCCCCGGATCCACATCCAGCGCGGCCTGCCACTCCCGGTTCGCGTGCCGCGAGGACACGTAATCCCGCGTCAGCACCGCCAGCACCAGATCGGACTCCCGCACCCCGCGCTGCACGAAGTCCGCATAGTTGGTCACCGGATCGAAATCCCACGACGACAACACGGTTCGATACCGCGCCTCGGCATGCTCCAACTGCCAGGCCAGCCAGATGGCCCACCGCTCGTCGGCCGGTGAGTAACTCGTGAAGAGCATCCGCGACCGCCCACCCCACAGCGTCACCCCGCCAGTATCCCGCCATCGAAAGCGTCTCGAGGCCAATCGAATTGATCTCTTTCGCAATTCTCGGCCGTGCGACAGTCCTCGGCCTCCCCCCAACCCTGCGATCATTGGCCAATGCCCGAACAACTGGGTCCCATCCCATGAACGCCTTACTACTTGCCGTGGCGATGGGCATTTCTGCCCCGACGGCCAAAGCGCTCGCGCGGATCTTCGTTGTCGAGATTGCGCTGAACGGGGTGCCGGCCGGACGAAGGGCTGCCGTCCTCGGGGCTGCCGCTGAGATCGTGGGTAGCCGCCGCCGAAGCCCCAGGCGGACGCGTGGATAAGCTGGTCGAAGGCGGTGCTGTGCCCACGGCGTGGCGGCCGAGTGGGTTGGACCTTGTGCGGGTGACGGTGTTGGTCGTCGGGTTGTTGTGTGTGGCAACGGGTTTGCTGCCCAGGCACGAGGCGGCGGAGAACATGCGGCGGATCGCGCCGTTGTTGTTGTTCCTGGCCAGCGTGATCGTGCTGGCGAATCTGGCCCGGCGGGCCAAGGTGTTCGACGTGATCGCCCATCGGCTGGCGATCATTGCCGGTGGGAATTATGCCGGGTTGTTCCTGCTGTGCGTGCTGTTCGCGTCGACCACGACGACGGTGCTGAATCTGGATACCACGGCGGTGCTGCTGACGCCGGTGATGATCGCGCTGGCGGGCCCGGCGCGGATTCCGCCGCTGCCGCTGGCCATGACGACGCTGTGGCTGGCGAATACGGCGAGTCTGCTGCTGCCGGTCTCGAACCTGACCAATCTGCTGGCCGCGGACCGGGTGGCGCTGAACGCGACCGGTTTCGCGGCCAGAATGTGGCTGCCGCAACTGCTTTCGATCGCGGTCACCATGGTGTGCCTGTGGTGGTGGTACTGGCGGCGGTCGCAGCGCGGGGACGACCGATATGTGGTGCCGGAGCCGATCCGGCCGGCGGATCTGCGGGAGCGGGTGCTGCTGTACGCGTCCGGGGGCGCGTGCGTGCTGTTCGTGCTGGCCATCCCGTTCGTCGGGGATCGGATCGGGATCGCGGCCGCCGTGGCCGCCGCCATCGCGGTGCTGGCCTTCGCGATCTGCGATCGCCCGGCGCTGCGGCTGTCGCTGTTCCCCTGGCAGCTGCTGGTTTTCGTGTCCGGGCTGTTCCTGGTGGTGCCCACGCTGTCGGCGCACGGACTGTCGACGGTGATGGATCATCTGATCGGGCAGGACGCCGGCGGCCTCGGCGTGTTCCGGGCCGCCGGTGCGGGCGCGGCGCTGTCGAATGTCGTCAACAACCTGCCCGCCTACACCGCGGGCGAGGTCGTGATCTCCCCAGGTGAGCGGAATCAGTTGCTGGCTTTGCTGATCGGCACCAATGTCGGCCCGGTGATCACCCCGTGGGCCTCCCTGGCCACGCTGCTGTGCCTGGAGTTCTGCCGCACCCACAAGGTGCGCGTCCCCATGCGCCGGTTCGTGCTGACCGGCCTGGTGCTGGCGGTCGCCGCGACGGTCGCCGCCACCGCGGGACTGCTGCTCACCGGCTAGAACGTGGTCACCGGGTGCAGTGCGTATTCCACGATCTCGATGACGTCCTCGTCGGTGTAGACGGCCGGCAGGGGCAGCCCCAGGCTCTCCAGCAGTCTGCGCACCTGCCCGATCGTCGGCTCGCTCGGCGGCCGCAGATCGGCGTCGCGGCTGAGCTGCACCGGCCGCGCCTGTTTGAAACTCACCGCCAATTCCCGGGTGAAATCCGAATACTGGGACTTCCCGCGCTCGAACAGCAGCGCCGGGGTCTTCGAGCCGCGCTGGTTCATGATCACCACATTGTCGGACATGTCCCAGCGGTAGGTCGACAGCGTCGACGACAGCCCGAGCTCGACGGTCAGGAACTCCGACTGCTGCCGGTACCACGCGCAGGCCAGCACCGTGGCGTAGGACTGCTTGCGAATCCGGTCCGGCGTCCACGGCCGTCCGCTGATATCGCCCTGCGGCTGGAGCGAATTGCGGTACTGCGCGTCCGCCAGGCACAGCTGCTCGTTGCCCGGGTCCAGGACCTCCACCCGCAGATTCAGCAGGTGGCTTTCGTCGCGCGCGCGCCCCAGGAAATACGGCAGCGTGACCGCGCGCAGGTAGGTTCCGGTGCCGCCCTTGTAGATCCAGTTGTCGGTGTCGCGGCGGGCGCGCGCGTGCGCCTGATCGATCTCGGCGCCGTGCAGCAGCCGCACCGCCGCCAGCTCCCGGACCAACCGCGAGGTCCGGTTGCGGTCGCGCAGCAGAGTCAGCGCGAGCAGGCTCAACACCAGCAGCGTCGCGCCACTGACCGCATTCGGATTGGCGAACTTGTCGAAGGCCTCGACCACAATGGCCGTGGCCGCCACGACCAGCGTCACGACACCGTCGATATTGAGCCGGATCCAGGTCACGAACCGCGTCATCACCGCGTCCTCCCCCGCAGTAGTGCACCCAGAATAGGTGGCCGACCCGACGCGGCGCAGCGAACCGACGCACCCGGATGCGGCGTAGCATGACCGAGCGGTAACAGGGCAGAGTGCCGGTCAGCCCGCAATCACTAAGGAGCACATGGTGGGACAGGTCAGCGCCTCCAGTTCGATCGTCGTCGCGGCGGATCCGAAGCGCACCCTCGACGCGATCGCCGATTACGAGACAGTGCGGCCGAAGATCCTCTCCTCGCACTACCGCGACTACAAGGTGGTCGAGGGCGGCCAGGGCGCGGGCACGGTCGCGGAGTGGACGCTGCAGGCCACCGAGAAGCGGTCGCGCAATGTGCGCGCCGCCATCTCGGTCTCCGATTCCATGGTGACGGAACGGGATTCGAACTCGTCGATGGTGACCGCCTGGACCGTCACCCCGTCCGGCGCCGGCTCGCTGGTCACCGTGCGCACCACCTGGAAGGGCGCGGGCGGCATCGGCGGCATCTTCGAGGGCATCTTCGCGCCGCTCGGCCTGAAGAAGATCCAGGCCGAGGTGCTCGAGAACCTGAAGAAGGAACTGGCCTAGTTCGCGGAGCCGCTAGTCCTGCGCGATATCGAAGAGGTTTCCTTCGGGGTCCGACAGCGTCGCCCACTTCACGCCGTACTCGTCGAAGTCGGCGAGATGCTTGGCCCCGAGGGCGACAGCCTTCGCGATCTCGGCCTGCTGGTCGGGCGAGTGCAGGTCCAGGTGCACCACGTTCTTGCCCGGGTTCTTGTCGGGCACCTGGATGAACATGAACGTCGGTGTGGCGGCGGCGTTGTCGATGGTGGCGAAGTACTCGGTCGCGCCGTCGTCGACGGGACGCTCGAACAGCTGACCGTAGAACCCCGCCAGCTCGGCGGCGTTGTGGCAGTCGAAGGTGATGTTGCCGAGGGACAGTGCCATGATTCTCTCCTTTTCAGAGCCGGCCGATGGGCCAGCAGACTTCGGTGCGGTAGTCGGCGGGCTCGGCGTCACCGGGCCCGACCAGGTAGTTTTCGCGCACGGGTTCGGCGAGTGCGGTGTCGTGCTCGGCGACATGGCTGCCCAGCGCGCCGTAGGTGCGGTCGAATTCGGTGAACGGGCCGGCATGGACGGCGATCGCGAACCGGCGGGCCGGCAGGTCCACGACGTCCTCGATGCCGAAGCGGTCTCGGTGCCCCGGGTCGATGGGCACGAAGGTGACGACCTCGCCGCGGTCGTATTCGAAGAATTGCGGCGCGTAGGTGGCGCCGCCCGGCCCGGCGGGCGGGAGATTCGCCGCGGCCAGCCGCTCGTACATGGTTCCGTAGCTGTGCTCGCACCACTGGTCGCAGTCCTCGCGCGCCACCTCCGATCGCATGGCCAGCGCCGGATAGCTTGCGATGGAACGATATTCGACGCTGATCCCGGCCGACGGCAGCAGCAGCGCCCGGAGCGAGGCCACCACGTCGCGGGTGCGCACCAGCTCGGCCTCCATCCGCTCGAGATGCGCCCGGATGGCGGCGTCCCGCGTCGTCTGATCGGGGGCGGCCAGCACCCCTTTGATCTCCGGCAGCGGCATGTTCAGTTCGCGCAGGCGCTTGATCAGGTGCGCCTGGTCCACCTGCTGGGTCGAGTAGAACCGGTAGCCGGAGCCCGGGTCGATCGCGACCGGCGCCAGCAGATCGATCTCGTGGTAGTACCGCAGCGTCTTGATGGTCAGGTAGGTGAGCCGGGAGAACTCGCCGATCGGAACCGTTGCCGTCATGCCCTGAGCGAACACCCTCCAGCGGGGGGAGAGTCAAGCAGCGGGGCGCGCGTCGCCGACTAGGCTGGGGACCGATCACCATCCCCCAGGAAGGACGCGCCGTGCAGCCCGGTGAAGGTTTCGATTTCCAGCAGTTGATGGCCCAGGCCCAGCAGATGCAGCAGGCCGTCATGGCCGCACAGCAGGAGATCGCGGAGTCGGAGGTCGAGGGCGAGGCGGGCGGTGGCCTGGTGCGCGCCCGGATCCGTGCGACCGGCGAGGTGCTGGCGCTGACCATCGACCCGAAGGTGGTCGATCCCGAGGACGTGGAGACGCTGCAGGATCTGATCATCGGCGCGCTCAACGACGCCATGGCGACCGCGCAGAACCTGGCCGCCGAGCGGCTGGGCCCGCTCGCCGGCGGTCTCGGCGGCGGCGCGCTGCCCGGGCTCTGATCGGGGCTGGGTAGGTGTACGAGGGTCCGGTTCAGGATCTCATCGACGAGCTCGGCAAACTGCCCGGCGTCGGCCCGAAGAGCGCGCAGCGCATCGCGTTTCATCTGCTCTCGGTGGAGCCGCCGGAGATCGACCGGCTGCAGGCGGCCCTGCAGAAGGTGCGGGACGGCGTGCGGTTCTGCGGTGTCTGCGGCACCGTCTCCGACGGTGAACTGTGCCGTATCTGCGCCGATCCGCGGCGTGACCGCACCATGATCTGTGTGGTCGAGGAACCCAAGGATGTACAGGCCATCGAACGCACCCGGGAATTCCGCGGGCGCTATCACGTGCTCGGCGGCGCGCTCGACCCGCTGTCGGGTATCGGCCCCGACCAGTTGCGCATCCGGGAATTGCTGACCCGCATCGGAAATCAGGACGACGGCGTGGACGTCACCGAGGTGATCATCGCCACCGACCCGAATACCGAGGGTGAGGCGACGGCCACCTATCTGGTCCGCATGCTCCGCGATTTCCCGGGACTGAGCGTGACGCGCCTGGCCTCGGGCCTGCCCATGGGCGGCGATCTGGAATTCGCCGACGAATTGACACTGGGCCGCGCTCTTTCCGGACGGCGGGCTTTGTAACGATTATGTCCAGGTCGGCGGCGCGGGCAGCGCCGCCGGCTGCGGGCAGGGGATGTGCTGAACGTTCCTGGGGATATCCGCTCCCGCCCCGCTGGCGTGCAATGCCACGGCGATAGCGAAGGTGGCCGCCAAACCGGCGATAACTGCCAAGCCCTTACGCAAGGTCCCGGTCTTGAAGGACGGGCGTAGCTTCATGTTTCGCTCCTCGCCTCGGTGAGTAATGCGTACAAACTCGGAAACACCGCGTGCAATTAGCGAAATGCTAGCTTTCCTGCCCGTGCACAGCCTTCATTCCGGGGGGTTGGAGGTGGAAATTGAAATCTGTCCGTTATTCGACGGTCAGAACGTGAGACGCTGCCAATCCAGCGCGGCGAATCCCGAACGATCTCCGGTGGCCCAGCCCCAGATGAGATTCGCCACAATTCGCGTGTCGTCAGCGGTGGCGGCGAAATGCTTGTCGGCGGACCCTTCCCGGTATTCGAGGTCGTAATGTCCGTCCGGATGTCGATAGGTCTGGATGTAGATCTGCTCCCCGGTTTCCACGATCAGATACGGGCCGGGCTGTCCCAGCTCCGGAATCCACACGTCCACCAGTTCTCGTGTCAGATACGGGAATTCACCGGCCCCGCCGTGTGTGACCGCGGCCGTGACCGATCCGGCCGGATCCATCAGCCAGGCCAGCTGCGGATCCCACAGCGCGTAATCGCGCGGGGTGCCCAGCTCGAACAGCAGCCCGCGCACATGCCCGATGGCGTCGTAGGGCGTGGAGACGAACAGGGCGTCGCCGAGCACGCCGTCGGCGGCGGGTGAACCCAGGAAGCTGTCCGCCTCCGGCAGTTCGGCATTGCGCTTGTCGAGTTCGGCCGCGATCTCGGTGACGGCGTCACCGGCCGGCCTGCCGTCCTGCGCGGTCAGATACGCGTCCACCTGGGCGGGGGACACGGCAGCTCCGGACGGCAGCAGAACGAGGTCGTAGCTCACCCGGCCAGGCTAGTGGCTAGCCCGCGCGGGTCCGCCGCCCGGTCTTCGCGGCATCGGCGGAGCAGGCGCAACCGCCGGCCATGTCGGAGCAGTCGGCCACGAACAGGTGCCGCGGCCGATCGGTGTCGAAGCAGTCGGATTCGGTGCACTCCACCGATCCGGCGGCGTGCACGATCAGAGTCCCGTGACAGTGATCGAGGGCCGATTCGCACAGTGAACAACCCGCAGGATGCACCGCAACCTCCTTCACGCGTCGTTACGGTGATATCACCTGCCTGCGACATCTGCGGGAGCTGACCGCGTGTCGCCCGAACTGTCGGGACTGTCCCTGCGCGGCATCATCTACACCGATGCCCGGGAATCCGCCATCAGCGTGTCGGTGGATGTCGCACCGATCCCGGCCGAGGAGTGACACACTCGGACTGTGGCCCCCGCCTCCCCGACTTCCAGGCGTCTATTGCGCCCCTGTAAACTCCTGATCATCATGCAGCGGGCACTTCTCCTCGGCCGCCGCGACGGGGTCTGATTCGGACCGGCTCCCGCCGCGGGGCTCTGCCGTGCCGGTCTACCCCATAACTGGGATCCAGCCACACCCTCGGAGATAAATCGCCATGTCATCTGCTGATGCTTTCGTATCCGGTACGCGCTCCATCACCCCGCCGTCCAAGCCGGCGCCGGCCGAGCAGCCCGCCTGGAACACGCAGAAGAACTCCTCCATGCCGGTCTTCCGGTACCGGCCCTTCGCCGACGAGGTCGAGCCCGTCACCGTGCCCGACCGCACCTGGCCGGACAAGATCATCGACCGCGCGCCCGGCTGGTGTGCCGTGGACCTGCGCGACGGCAACCAGGCGCTGATCGACCCGATGAGCCCCGCCCGCAAGCGCCGCATGTTCGACCTGCTGGTGCGCATGGGCTACAAGGAGATCGAGGTCGGCTTCCCGTCCGCCTCGCAGACCGACTTCGACTTCGTCCGCGAGATCATCGAGGACGGCGCGATTCCGGACGACGTCACCATCCAGGTGCTGACCCAGTCCCGTCCCGAGCTGATCGAGCGCACCTTCGAGGCCTGCGCCGGCGCGACCAATGTGATCGTGCACTTCTACAATTCGACCTCGATCCTGCAGCGCCGCGTGGTCTTCCGCGCCGACCGCGACGCCGTCAAGAAGATCGCGACCGACGCCGCGAAGCTGTGCCTGGAGGTCGAGAAGCGCTACCCGGACACCAACTGGCGCTACGAGTACAGCCCGGAGTCCTACACCGGCACCGAGCTGGACTACGCCCGCGAGGTGTGCGACGCGGTCTCCGAGATCATCGCGCCGACCCCCGAGAAGCCGCTGATCATCAACCTGCCCGCGACCGTGGAGATGGCGACGCCCAACGTCTACGCCGACTCCATCGAGTGGATGCACCGCAACCTGGCCCGCCGCGACGCCATCGTGCTGTCGCTGCACCCGCACAACGACCGCGGCACCGCCGTGGCCGCCGCGGAACTGGGCTACCAGGCCGGCGCCGACCGCATCGAGGGCTGCCTGTTCGGCAATGGCGAGCGCACCGGCAATGTCTGCCTGGTGACGCTGGGCATGAACATGTTCTCCCGCGGCATCGATCCGCAGATCGATTTCTCCAACATCGACGAGATCCGCCGCACGGTCGAGTACTGCAACCAGCTGCCGGTCGCCGAGCGCCACCCCTATGGCGGCGACCTGGTCTACACGGCCTTCTCCGGCTCGCACCAGGACGCCATCAACAAGGGCCTGGACGCCATGAAGGCCGCGGCCGACGCGCAGGGCGCCGATGTGGACGACATCGTGTGGGAGGTTCCGTACCTGCCCATCGACCCGAAGGACGTGGGCCGCACCTACGAGGCCGTGATCCGGGTGAACTCGCAGTCCGGCAAGGGCGGCGTGGCCTACATCATGAAGACCGATCACGGACTGGTGCTGCCGCGCCGCCTGCAGATCGAGTTCTCGCAGGCCGTACAGCGGATCACCGACGGCGAGGGCGGCGAGGTCACCCCGAAGGAGATGTGGGACGTCTTCTCCGAGGAGTACCTGACCCCGATCCTGCCGCTGGAGCGCATCCGTCAGAAGGTGACCGCGTCCGAGACCGACGGTGGCGTCGACCACATCGAGGCCGTCGTCAAGGTGGACGGTGTCGAGCACGCCGTCTCCGGTGAGGGCAACGGCCCGCTGGCCGCCTTCGTCGACGCGCTGGCCACCATCGACTACGACGTGCGCGTGCTGGACTACAGCGAGCACGCCATGTCCTCCGGCGACGACGCGCAGGCGGCCGCCTACGTCGAGTGCGCCATCGGCGATCAGGTCACCTGGGGTGTGGGCATCGCCACTTCCATCACGACCGCCTCGCTGCGCGCGGTCGTCTCCGCGGTCAACCGCGCTGCCCGCAAGGCCTGAGGGAAATCGCAGGTAGGAGAGCCCGTCTCGACGTCGTCGAGGCGGGCTCGCCGCGTCCGAGCCGGTCAACAATGCTAGCGTTGGGTCGCATTAGCGCCGAGCTCTCTGTTCGAGCCGTCGAGCAGATGGGGGACACGTGACCACGAAAGATCAGAATTCGAAGCCGGTTACGGCGGAGGACGCCGACGACGCCGTCAAGGTTTCGGAGGCGAAAGACGCGGCAGCGCAGGACGAGTCCGCCGAGATCCGCGAAACCGGAACCGACGCCGAGGAGCAGGTGGCCGGATTCTTCCCGCCGGTGCCGGATTCGATCGACCAGACCGTGCTGCACGGGGGACCGGGCGAGGGGCCCAATCCCTTCGCTGCGCCGGGCGGCCCCTTCCCGGGACCTTATGGGCCGGAAGGCCACAACCCTTTCGCGGCTGACGGTCACAATCAGTTCGCGCCGGGCGGTCCCGGGCCGTACGGCCAGCCGGGCTTCCCGCCCGCCGGGGCGTTCCCGCCGCCGGACGCCGGGCAGTTCGCGCCGCCGCCGAATCCCGGTGCGCCGGGCGGTTTTCCGCCTCCGGGCGCGCCGCTGGGCGAGGTGCGCGATCAGACTCCCTATGGTGAGATCCGGCAGGAGATCGGCAGCGACGGCATGGTGCGCCGGGTGTTCTCCGAACCGCCGGGCGCGCGCGGTGACGGCGAAAGGCCCGGGGAGCCAGGGCATTTCGGTGGTCCGGGACATCCTGGACAGTTCGCGCCGTCCAATGATCAACCGGGCGGGCCGATCTACAGCTGGTCGCCGCCCCCGGCCGTGGCGCCGCACACGCAGCAGTCCCAGCCGCAGCCGCAGGTGGGTTTCCAGCCGGGCTGGAATCCGCAGCAGCAGGGTTTTCCGCAGCAGCAGAACGGTTTCGGGCAGCAGGGCTTCGGTCAGCAATTACCGCCCGGGCATTCGGTCAATGATCTGAACCTGTTGAAGCGCGCCAAACGGGCGCCGCGCAGCGGGTGGCGGCGGGCCGTGCACAAGGCGTCCGGCGGCGCCATCAATCCGGGCGAGTCGGCCGCGGACGTCGTGTACCGGCAGCTGGTGGACCGGGTCAACCAGCCGGTGCGCGGGGACTACCGGATCGCCATCCTGTCGCTCAAGGGCGGCGTCGGAAAGACCACCACCACAGTCGGTCTGGGCTCCACCTTCGCCTCGCTGCGCGGTGACCGGGTGATCGCCATCGACGCCAACCCCGACCTCGGGACGCTGGCGCACCGCGTGCCCCGGCAGACCCGATCCACGGTGCGGAATCTGTTGGAGGACGGGCACATCTCGCGCTACTCGGATGTGCGCGCCCACACCTCGCAGGCGCCGAGCCGGCTGGAAGTGCTCGCCAGCGAACAGGATCCGGCGGTGTCGGAGGCGTTCTCCGAGGCGGACTACCGCAAGGCCATCGGCATCCTGCAGCAGTTCTACAACATCATCCTCACCGACTGCGGCACCGGACTGATGCACTCGGCCATGTCCGGCGTGCTCGATATGGCCAGCTCGCTGGTGCTGGTGACCTCCCCGGCCATCGACGGCGCGCGCAGCGCCTCGGCGACCCTGGACTGGCTCGACCACCACGGCTACCACAAGCTGGTGGAGCGAACCGTGGTGGTGGTCAACGCTTCTCGCAAGGGTTCCTCGACGGTGGACCTGGATCAGCTGCGTAAGCTGTTCCTGGACCGGACCCGGGCCGTGCAGGTCGTCCCGTTCGACGACCACCTGGCCGAGGGCGCGGAGATCGACCTCGAACTCGTCGGCAAGCCGACCCGGCGGGCGCTGCTGGAACTGGCCGCCATGGTGGCCGACGACTTCGGCTATCAGGCTGCGCAGCAAGGCTTCCCGCCCCAGGGTGGCATGCCGCCGGGCGGTCCGCAGGGTGGCTTCGCGCCGCCGCCGGGTGGCGGTTTCGCGCCGCCCCAGGGCGGTGGCTTCCCGCCCCAGGGCTGAGCCCGCCGACAACGGAAGGCCCCGCGGTTCAACGGAACCGCGGGGCATCGTCCATTTCCGGGTCAGCCGTGGACCAGCGGGGCCAGCGCGCGCCCGGCGAGCTCGACGGTGCCCGCCTCGTGGCCGTTGGTGACCAGGTTGACGATGACGCCGTCGATGCCCTGGTCGAGCACGCGGGCCTGGATCTGCTCGGCGACCTGGTCCGGGGTGCCCACGAACTGACGGTCGGCCGGGGTGTTGCGCAGCGCCTCGTTGGGCAGCGCGCCCAGATCGGTGATGCCGATGCGGGCCAGCATCTCGGCCTGGGTCTTGCGGGCGCGGTCGCCGTCCTCGTCGACGATGACGAAGGCCAGGAAGCTGGTCTCGAGGGTCTTCGGGTCGCGGCCCGCCTCGTCCAGGCGCGCGTGCAGGGCCTCCAGCTTGCGCGGAATCTCCG
This sequence comes from Nocardia niigatensis NBRC 100131, assembly GCF_000308655.1. GTDB lineage: Bacteria > Actinomycetota > Actinomycetes > Mycobacteriales > Mycobacteriaceae > Nocardia > Nocardia niigatensis. The sequence goes on from NZ_BAGC01000003.1 coordinate 29,705, forward strand.
AGGCGTTGCAGATGATGTTCAGGTGGTCCGCGAAGCGGGCGGCCAGCCCGAAGGTCTTCTTCTCACCGCCGCCGCCGAGCAGGATCGGCAGGTCATCGCGCACCCGCGGCTCGTTCATGGCGTCGTTGGTGCGGTACCACTTGCCGTCGAAGGTGGAGTGCTGCCCGCGCAGCATCGGGGTGATGATCTCCAGCGCCTCCTCGAGCTTCTCGAACCGCTCGGTGAAGGTGCCGAACTCGTAGCCGTAGGCCTGGTGTTCGAGCTCGAACCAGCCCGCGCCGATACCCAGCACGGCCCGGCCGCGGCTCACCACGTCCAGGGTGGTGACGGTCTTGGCGGTGAGCGCCGGATTGCGGTAGGTGTTGCCGGTTACCAAGGCGGACAACTGGATTCGCTCGGTCGAGGCGGCCAGGCCGGACAGCGCGGTGTACGCCTCCAGCATGGGCTCGTCGGGCGCGCCGAGCAGCGGCAACTGGTAGAAGTGGTCCATCACGAAGGCCGCGTCGAAGCCGGCCGCCTCGGCCTCCCGTGCTTGCGCCACCACCGCCGGGAACAGGTCCCGCGGCGCGACCCCGTAGCTGAAGTTCGGCATCTGATACCCGAGTCGAATGCTCATGCCGCACACGCTATGACTTGGAGCGCACTCCAAGTCAACCGCTGATTTCCGCGCCCGTCGCGTGGCGTGCCGCGGCGCGGAAGGCGGCGATGACCATGGCGACCGCGGGGCGCTTGTCGGCGTGGGGGCGGGTGGCGAGATCGTAGACGCGGGCGGCGCGGACGCCGGCCAGCCGGAGCATCGCCAGGTCGGGGTGGCGGACGGCGTAGCGGGGCATGAGGGCCACGCCGTAGCCGGTGGCGACCAGGGCCTCGATGACCCCGAACTCGTTGAGGCGCTGGGCTATTCGGGGTTGAACTCCGGTCACGGTGGCGATGGAGCGCAGGACGTCGTCGACGGGGAAGCCGGTGCGCACGCTGATCCAGGTCTCGTCGGACAGTTCCGCCGGGACCACCGCGCCCTGCCGGGCCAGCCGGTGGTCGGGGGCGACCACCACGTCGATCGGCTCCCGCATCAGCACGCGCGAGGACACCCGGGGCCCGCCCAGCGACGGCGCGCGCTCGTCCCGATGGGTCAGTACCAGGTCGTAATCTGCCAGCAAACGCGGTACCTCGCTCGGTGGCACATCCTCGTCGCGGGCCACCACGTCCACGCCGGAGTCCGCCAGCTCGGCCAGCACGTGCGGCAGCAGCAGTGCCGCCCCGGATGGAAACAGCGCCACCCGCACCCGTCCGCGCGGCGACCCGCGATACTCCGCCATCTCGCTGACCGCGCGTTCCATGGCCTCGAGCACCTCATCGGCCCGCACCACCAGCGCCCGTCCCGCATCGGTCAGCCGCACCCGGCGCCCATCCGGTTCCAGCAGCGCCACCCCCGCCTCCCGCGCCAGCACCTTCAACTGCTGCGACACCGCCGACGGCGTCATCGAGAGCGCTTCGGCCGCTGCGGCAACCGTCCCGCGATCGGCCAGTTCCCGCAGCACGCGCAACCTCTCGAGCGACATGAGCGGCCCATCGGACCGCCCGGTGCCGAACTCGCCGGGTTGTGTCGCGCCTGGCTCCGCGGGGCCGGGCTTCGCGGCTTTATCCGTGCCTCGACCCGCTCGAACCGGGGCCGTGTCGGGGCGGGGCGGTTTGACGCGCGTCGCCCGGGGGACGCGGCGCGGGGGTGGGACTGAGCGAGGTGGGTCGGGGCTCGGCATAGTTAAGTTCTACTACCTTATCGGTGCAGAATTATTCGATTGTTCTTATCTATTAGCGTCAGCAAGATCTTCGGCATGACCAATCGTGATCGCGTGCTCGGGCTGGCCGTCGTGGTGCTGTGGGGGTTGAACTTCCTGGCCATCCACGTGGGGCTCGAGCACTTTCCGCCGTTCTTCTTCGCGGGGCTGCGGTTCGCTGTGATCGCGATTCCGGTGCTGGTGTTCGTGCCGCGGCCGCGGGTGCCGTGGAAGTGGTTGCTGTTGTACGGGATCGGGTTCGGGATTCTCCAATTCGCGTTCCTGTTCACGGCCATGCGGGCGGGGATGCCGACAGGTTTGTCGTCGCTGGTGTTGCAGTCGTCCGCGCCGTTCACCGTGCTGCTGGGCGCGGTGTTCCTGCGGGAGCGGCTGCGAGGCATCCAGCTGGCGGGGATCGCGGTGGCCATGGCGGGGATGGCCCTGATCGGGTGGGATCGCTCGCAGCACGCGGCGCTGCTGCCCCTGGTGCTGACGCTGCTGGGCGGATTGGGCTGGGCCTTCGGCAATATCGGGTCCCGCCTGGCGGCGGCCTCGTCCGCGGAGGTGAACCCGCTGCACCTGACCCTGTGGATGGCCGTGGTGCCGCCGATTCCCATGTTCGCGCTGTCCGCGCTCACCGAGGGGCCGGCCACCGGCTGGAACGATCTGATCGGTTCCTGCTCGGCGACCGGGTGGCCCGCCTTCGCGGCCCTGGCCTACATCGTCGCGCTGGGGACCATCGCGGGATCGGGGCTGTGGACGTACCTGATGAGCCGCTATCCCGCGGGCACGGTGGCGCCCCTGTCGCTGGCCGTGCCGGTGGTGGGGATCGCCGCGTCCTGGGCTTTCCTGCGCGAGACCCCGTCCGTGCTGTGCCTGTGCGGGGCCGTGATCGTGATCGCCGGCGCCTTCACCGCCACCTCGGCGGGCCGCCGGGTCCCGGCCACCGCGCTCGACACGCCCGGACCCATCCGACCCGCCAGAACGACACGCCGGTCAGAACGGGATTCAACTCTTGTCGAGGCCTAGCTGAGCAGTCCTATTTGTGGGAATTTGCCCTTTTTCGGGTCTTCGGGATGAAAATTTCCACCCCAACCGACCATCTGTCTGCGACAGCTCCATAGGATGCGGACCAGGCGTGGGAGGTAACGGGTATGGCAGGACAACGTTTGTCCGTCACGCGGCGATCAGTGCTGCGTGGAGCGGTCGCGGCCGGAGCGATGGCAGGCGCGGTGACGGCGGGGGTCGCCCGGCCGGCCGCCGTCCGGGCCGAGACCGGACGTCGGGTAGCGGTGCTGGGCGGCGGGGTCGCGGGACTGACCGCGGCACACGAACTGGCGGAGCGCGGCTTCGAGGTGACCGTCTACGAACGGCGGGCCCTGGGCGGCAAGGCGCGCAGCATCGCGGTCCCGGGCAGTGGCAAGGACGGGCGGCCGGAACTGTGGGGTGAGCACGGATTCCGGTTCTTCCCCGGCTTCTACCGCCACATTCCCGACACCATGCGGCGAATTCCGTTCGCGGGCAACGCCAATGGTGTGTGGGACAACCTGGTCGCCGCGCCCGAGGCGCGGTTCTCGCGCAAGGACGCGGACGACACCATCATTCCGATGGGCAAATTCGGCAAGACCTGGTCCAGCCCCGACGATTTCCGCGAGACCGTCGGCTCGGCCATTTCGACCTCGACCAATATGGGCACCAGCGATGCCCTCTATTTCGCGAGTCGCCTGCTGGTGTTCAACTCCAGCTGCGACGCCCGCCGATACGGACAGTGGGACAACGTGCCATGGCGCGATTTCGTGGGCGCGGGCAAGCGTTCCAAGGAATTCCGCATGCTGCTCTCGCGCACGCTCACCACGCTGCTGGTGGCCGCACGGGAGGACAAGGCCAGCACGCTGACCATCGGCACCATGGGAGAGCAGTTCCTGGGCAACCCGCTCGAGGTCGGCAATGACGGTGCGCTGGACCGATTATTGAACAGTTCCACCAACGAGGCATGGATCGATCCCTGGGCGAACCGGCTCCGGGATCTCGGCGTCACCTTCGTCAACGCCGAGGTCAAGGGTCTGGATCTGGAGGGCGCGCGCATTTCCGGTGCGCGCGTGGTGGATGCGTCGGGGGCGGCTCGGACGGTCACGGCCGACCATTTCGTGAGCGCGCTGCCCGTGGAAGTGGCGCGTACTCTGCTCACGCCCGAAATCCTGTCGCTGCGACCGGAATTGGCGGGCATGAGCCAGTTGACGGTGGACTGGATGACCGGTATCCAGTTTTTCCTGCGCCGCCCCACCGATATCGCGCGCGGCCACACCGCGTACGTCGATTCCCCGTGGTCGCTGACCTCCATTGCGCAGGGCCAGTTCTGGAATCGCACCCCGGTCACCGGCATGGGCGACGGCACCGTGCAGGACTGCCTGTCGGTCGACATCTCCGACTGGAACACGCCGGGCATGCTCTACGGCAAGACGGCCAAGGACTGCACCCACGAAGAGATCGCGCGTGAGGTGTGGGCGCAGCTGAAGGCGCACCTCAACGATCGCGCCGACCTGCTGCGCGACGAGGATCTGCACTCCTGGTTCCTCGACAGCGGCGTCGCCTGGGATGCCGGGCAGAAGCGCAACACCAATGCCGATCCGCTGCTGATCAATACGGCGGGCTCGTGGGCGCTGCGCCCGGAATCGCATTCCGACTCGCTCCAGAACCTGTATCTGGCAGGCGATTACGTGCGCACCAATGTGGACCTGGCCACCATGGAGGGCGCGTCCGAGGCGGCCCGCACCGCGGTGAACAAGCTGCTTGACGTGGCGGGTTCGGATGCCCCGCGCTGCAAGCTGTTCACGCTGTACCGCACCGAGGTGCTGGAGCCCTTCCGGCAGCTCGACATTCAGCGCTACGCGGCCGGCCAGCCGAACATGTTCGACTCCTAGCGGCCGCCCCCACGCCCGGACGGATTCCTCGCACCGGTGAAAAAGGCTGGTGCGAGGCTCTTTCCCCGCGTTGAATCGGAAGCATGAGCGAGATCACCGATCCTGTCGAACTGCGGGAACTGCTGGGGGAGGTCGCACCGCGGCCGCGGAACAAGGACCGGTACTCCCTGCATCACTGGGATCGGGAATGGATCGCGCGCTCACCGTACGTGGTGCTGGCCACCAGTGACGCCGACGGCAATTGCGACGCCTCGCCGAAGGGCGATCCGGCGGGCTTCGTGAAGGTGCTCGACGACACGACTATCGCCATTCCCGAGCGGCCCGGCAATCGCCGCGCGGACGGCTATCTCAATATCCTGAGCAATCCGCATGTCGGCGTGCTGTTCCTGATTCCGGGCCGCGGCGACACCCTGCGCATCAACGGCCGCGCCCGGCTGGTGCGCGAGGCGCCGTATTTCGACGACATGATCGTGCAGGGCAACCGCCCGATCCTGGCCATCGAGGTCGCCATCGAGCAGATCCTGTTCCACTGCTCCAAATCGGCCATGCGCAGTGGGATATGGCAGCCGGAGCGGTGGGCGCAGGACACGCTGCCGAGCGTCGCGCGCCTGGTGAAGGACGTGCAGCCGACCACACCCGAGACCTTCGAGCAGCTCGAGGCCTACTACACGGGTGAGGGCTATCGAAAGATGCTCTACAGAGGCTGACTGCGGCGTGAATCACGCCGCGGGCCCCGATGCCGGGTGCACGCCCACCCCGCCATCCCCATAAACTCGCGTCGTGGCAGACATCTCGATGCGCGGACAGCTGGCGCTGCGGGCGGCGACGGCGGCGTCGTGGGCCTCGCGGCGGGCCGGGCGCGGCAACGGCTCGATGATCGGCGGGCTGATCGCGCTGAAGATCGATCCCTCCCTCATGACGCAGCTGGGGCGCGGCAAACGCACGGTGCTGGTGACCGGCACCAACGGCAAGTCCACCACCACCCGCATGACCGCGGCGGCGTTGCAGACGCTGGGCGGCGCTGACCGGCGGGGACCGAGCCGGGTCGCCACCCAGGCCGACGGCGCGAACATGGACGCCGGGATCGTCGCCGCGCTCACCGCGCACCGCGCCGCACCGCTGGCCGCCATCGAGGTGGACGAACTGCACCTGCCGCACGTGGCCGACGCGCTGAACCCGTCGGTCGTGGTGCTGCTGAACCTCTCCCGGGATCAGCTGGACCGGGTCGGCGAGATCAATATGATCGAGCGCCGCCTGCGTGAGGGCATGGCGCGGCATCCCGCGGCCGTGCTCATCGCCAACTGTGACGACGTGCTGGTCACCTCCATCGCCTACGACCACCCGAACGTGGTGTGGGTGTCGGCCGGCAGCGGCTGGTCCGTGGACGCCACCAGCTGCCCGCGCAGCGGCGAGCCCATCGTGTGGGAGGGCGAGCACTGGTACAGCACCGGCGCCGACTTCCAGCGGCCCGAACCGCAGTGGCGGGTCGACGAGCACGTGCTGCACGGCCCCGACGGCCTGGAAATCCCACTGGCCCTTGCCCTTCCGGGGCGCGCCAACCGCGGCAATGCCGCGCAGGCGGTGGCCGCCGCCGTCGCACTCGGCGCCGATCCGGCCGAGGCCGCCGCCGCGACCGGCACCGTGCGCGAGATCGCGGGCCGCTACCGGAGTGTCGACGTGGACGGCCGCAGCACCCGCATGCTGCTGGCCAAGAACCCGGCCGGCTGGCAGGAGGCGCTGTCCATGATCGACCCGGCCGCAACGGGTCTGGTGATCGCGGTCAACGGCCAGGTGCCCGACGGCGAGGACCTGTCCTGGCTGTGGGACGTGCACTTCGAACACTTCGAAGGCACCCAGGTGGTGGCCGCCGGCGAGCGCGCCACCGATCTCGCGGTCCGGCTCACCTATGCCGGCGTCGAGCACATCACCGTCGCCGATCCGCTGGACGCCATCGCCGCCTGCCCGCCGGGGCGGGTCGAGGTGCTGGCCAACTACACCGCGTTCCGCGACCTGAACCGCGACCTGGAGACGGGGGCCCGCGCATGAGTGAATCGATCGTCCGCATCGGCCTGGTCCTGCCCGACGTCATGGGCACCTACGGCGACGGCGGCAATGCCGTGGTGCTGCGCCAGCGTCTGCGCATGCGCGGCCACGCCGCCGAGATCATCGAAATCCCGCTCACCGAGCCGGTTCCCAACTCGCTCGACGTCTATACCCTCGGCGGCGCGGAGGACTCGGCGCAGCGCCTGGCCACCCGCCACCTGCAGCGCTACCCGGGCCTGCAGGAGGCCGCGGAGCGCGGCGCGCCGGTGCTGGCCATCTGCGCGGCCATCCAGGTGCTCGGCCACTGGTACGAGACCTCCGCGGGCGAACGCGTCGACGGCGTCGGCCTTTTCGACGTCACCACCTCCCCGCAGGACAAGCGCACCATCGGCGAGGTCGCCACCCAGCCCCTTGTTCCCGGCCTCTCGCAGCCCCTCACAGGCTTCGAGAACCACCGCGGCGGAACCAAACTCGGCGGCGACGCCAAACCGCTGGGACGGGTCACCAGGGGCGTCGGCAATGGCGTGGGCGACGGCCTCGAGGGTGTCATCCAGGGTTCGGTGCTCGGCACCTACATGCACGGCCCGGCGCTGGCCCGGAACCCGGAGCTCGCCGACTATCTGCTGTGCCGGGCCCTCGGCGTGGATTCCCTTCCGCCGCTGGATCTCCCGGAGGTCGATCAGCTCCGCCGCGAACGCCTGCGGGCCTGACGCGGCGGTTCCGCCTCGTCGCGCGGGTGTGCGGACGCCCATCGGGCACCCATGCCCCGACGGCCCCGGTAGTGATCTCTCACGAAGGTGTTGAGGGCACGCTGAGCGACCGGTAGTCTCGCGCGCGGCCATGCGTGATGAGGGAGGTGGCCGTTGCGAAGGCGCGCCGTGTTGAAGGGTGCCGCGATAGCGGCTCTGCTGGCGGGTGCCGGGATGGGTGCCGCCGGTCGCGGCGCCGGACCGGCCTCGGCCAATCCGTTGTGGAACGCGCTGTTCCAGGCATGGGTCCCGGAAATCTTTGCGCCGCTGCCGGATCCGCCGGAGCACACCGAGGCCATTGTCATCGGCTCCGGTTTCGGGGCCGCGGTCACCGCGCTGCGGCTGGCCGAGGCGGGCGTGCAGAACACGGTGCTGGAGCGCGGCTCCCGCTGGCCCAACGACCCGTGGCGCGAGATCTTCACCGGCGACGACCTGCCCGACGGGCGCGGCTTCTGGCATCGCACCAGCTTCACCGGCGTGACCAAGGTGCCCATGCCGTGCTCGGATTTCGGTGGCGTGCTGGATGTCACGCAGTATCCGGGCATCGACGTGTGGCGCGCGGCCGCGGTCGGCGGTGGGTCCATCGTGTTCACCGGCGCCATGGTCGCGCCGCCGAAGCACCTGTTCGACCAGGTCTTCGGGGGCGTCGTGAGCTACGACGAACTGGATGCCGTCTACTACCCGCGGGTTCGGGACATGCTGCGGCTGTCCACCATGCCGCCGGATGTGTACAACTCCGCGCCCTTCGCCCATTCGCGGGCGTGGGATCAGCAGGTGCGGGCCGCGGGTTACGAACCGCAGGCCAATGATTCGATCTTCAACTGGGATGTCATCCGCGCCGAGCTGTCGGGCGGCAGCCGGCCCTCGGCCATCGCGTCGCGCAGCAATCTCGGCAACTCCAACGGCGCCAAGTTCGATCTGAACCAGAACTACCTGCGCTACGCCGAGGGCACCGGCCGGTCGGCCATCTACCCGGGCCACCGGGTGGACTCCATCGGCCAGGACGGCAACGGCCGGTACGTGGTCGCGGTCACCAAGCTGGCCCCCACCGGCCAGGTCCTGGCCACCCGCACCCTCACCTGCGATCGCCTGTTCCTGGGCGCGGGTTCGGTCGGCACCTCCGAACTGCTGGTGCGCGCGCAGGCCACCGGCACCCTGCCCAACCTCAACGAGCACGTCGGCGACGGCTGGGGCACCAATGGCGATGTGGTGCTGGCCCGCAGCATCAGTTCGCTGTCCGCGACCGGTGGCGGCGTGCCCAGCGCCAGCCGCATCTTCGACGACTCGGGCATGCCACTGCACCTCGAAAGCTGGTTCGTGCCCGGCATTCCGGTGGACGTCGGCGCCATCGCCTCGCTGGGCATGGTGCTGGACCCGACCCGCGCGCGCTTCGGCTACGACCGCGGCAGCAACGGCGTCGGGCTGAGCTGGCCCCGGGCGGCTCAGGACGCGGTGGTCGCGGCCAGCCGCGCGGTGGACCACAGGGTGGCGCAGGCGGGCGGCTCGGTCGTGGACTACGCCCCGATCGCCTATGACGCGCAGGGCTTCTTCACCGCGCACCCGCTGGGCGGGGCGGTGCTGGGGCAGGCCACCGACGCCTACGGCCGGGTCATCGGGCATCCGGGCCTGTATGTGATGGACGGCGCCGCCATTCCGGGCAGTACCGCGACGGTGAACCCGTCGCTCACCATCACCGCTGTGGCGGAACGCAATATCGAGGCGATCATCCGGGCGGGGAGGTAGCCCGTCCGGGGTCCCCGCCGCTCGAAGCCCGTCTCGCGATCATGTGCGCCGACTACGCTGACGGGACCGTTCGATGAGGAAGGGGACGTCGTGACCGCGCTCGGCGCACCGGAGGCGGATGAGGAGTTTCCCCACAAGCCGCCCACCCTCTGGACCGATTTCGTCATGCTCGGCCTCGCGGTGGTCTCGGTAGCCCTCGTCGCCTGGGTGGTCTTCTTCCCGGTCGCCGACCACACCTACCGGACGATCCGGATCGTGGACTACAGCATCTGCGCGGTGTTCGCGGCCGAATTCCTGTGGCGCTGGCGGCGTGAGGGCTGGAGTTGGACCTTCCCCTTCATCTACTGGTACGAGGTCCTCGGCATGATCCCGGTGACCAGCCCGTTCTTCCGCGGGTTCCGGTTGCTGCGCATCGTGGTGATCGCGGTCCGGGTGGGCCGGGTGGCCGACCGCGCGTTCGGCGACCGGATCACCGCGGCGATCGTGAACCGGTCGATCGGCGCGATCGTCGAGGCCATCGAGCGCCCGATCACGGTGGCCGTGCTGGACGAGGTCGCCGAGGTGTTGCGGTGTGGCCGCTACACGCGCAATATCGCCAGCGCGCTGGAGGAGAACCGCTCCGAGATCGATCAGATGATCCTGGACGTCATCCGCGACGATCCCCAGCTGGGGAAGCTGCGCTATGTTCCGTTCCACGAGGACTTGATTCGCGGCATCGTCGACGCCAGCTTCCGCGTCGTCCTGCAGGTGCTCGCCGATCCCCGCACCGACGAACTGGTGGCGGATGCCCTGCGCGAGAACATCGATCAGATCCGTGAGGCCGTGCACGCGGGGGAGCGGGTGCCGGAGGCCATCGACCACCGGATCGCCCCGCGCCACTGACCCGTCCAGCGTTTCCGTGCCCTCAGTCGAGCCCGTGCCGGATCAGATCGCGTGGCTGGGCATACCGCACCACCTCGAACACGATGAGCGCCAGCAGAACCGCGCACAGCATGCCCAGCGCGGCCAGCGCGGGCAGCGCCGACGCCACCGGGATCAGCGCCAGCAGCACCACCGCGGCCACCACTCGCGGGAACAGCACCTTGCCGGTCGCGTAGTGCCGGAAGCCGATCAGGGCCACCAGGTACGTGATCACACCGCCGTACAGGGCGAACAGCGGGATCCCGTGCAGCTCGTCGCTGAGCGAATGTCCTTGCGCGCCACCCACGTAGCTGAGCACCTTCTTCAAACCCAGCGCCATGGCCACGATTCCGGCGATCATCGGGAAGTGCCAGAAGGTGTAGCAGTTACGCGCGATCTGGATGCGGCGTTCGCCCCCGGCACGATGCATGGCGTGCTCCACGACCAGCGCGGCCACATCGAAGTAGGCCCACCACAGCAGCCCCGCCACGCCCAGGCCCAGCATCGAGCCCACGGTGATGGACCACGAGATCGGCAGCCCGGCCACGCCGACGCCGATGGACACGATGGATTCGCCCAGCGCGATGATGACGATCAGCCCGTACCGCTCGGCGAAGTGCGAGGCCGAGTAGAGCCGCCACTCGTTGCCCGCGAAGAACGTCCAGCCCATGTCCCACACCAGCGCCGCCAGCCACAGCACCAGCTGGGTGGTCCCGTGGCTGACCGCACCGCACACCAGCAGCACGCTGGCCACGCTGAGTGAGCCTGCGGCCCAGCGGATCACCTGCCGGCGCAGCTGGGCGTCGTCGGTGCTGGCCATCCAGAACACGACCAGGTGGACCAGTCGCACGGCCAGGTACGCGATGACGAACACCAGCGGCCCGTACCAGCCGCCGGGCAGATCGTGGAAGGACTCGGGAATGGTGAGCGCGACGATGAACACCGCGCCCATGGCCACGAACATGGCCACCCGGGCGACGCCCTCATCGGCCTTGACCACGTTCCCGAGCCAGGAGTAGCCGATCCAGGCCCACCACAGCATGGCCAGAATGAGCAGCGCGCGCAGCAGATTGACCGCGGTGGTCTCGTGTGCGGCGAAGTCTGTGACCATGGTGAACGCGAAGACGATCACCAGGTCGAAGAACAGTTCCAGCTGCGTCACCGAGGCGTCCTCGGCGACGGGCATCATGCGGGTGCGAACGGGACCGGGCATGAGGGACATCCTGCCCAATGCACGGCCCGAAAGGCAGTGTCAGCTGCGCACGTTCGCGGTCGGCGTTACGCGGTGCCGAAGCCGGGCTCGAAATTGCGGCCGTAGTCCAGGCGCTGGGCGTAGCCGGGCTGCTCGTAGGCGGCCGGCTCCGTGTAGGTCGCCTCCTCCACGTCGCCGAGTCCTTCGACGCCGGTGACGGATTCGACGAAGGCGATGAAGTTGGTGATCATCGCTTCGCCCTCGCGGCGCGCGGTGCGCTTGAGCAGCATGCCCGGAGCGGGAATCGGGAGGTAGAGCTCGGAGTGGTACCAGACCTCGGTGGCGCCGTCCTCGGTTTCGCCGAGATCGAACCAGCCCTTGCCGCCGGCGCCCGCGCTGGACTCGGAAACCCGCCATTCGACGCGGTTCTCGGTGCAGGTGTACTCGACGACCTGCCGGTCGGGGCGGCCCATGAGGTTGGCGGACACGTAGACGCGCTTGGGGCGGCCGCGCTTGTCGCGGGTGGCGACTCGGACGTCCTGATGGTAGGGGGACCAGTCGGGCATCTGCTCGACCAAGAGCAACGCATCCATCACCTGTCCGGGATCGATGTCGATGACGAACCGGTGATCAGTCTTCGTGCGCATATCTACCCTTCCATCCGGGCACCGATTGTGACCAGGGTCGCTCGAGGAGTCAACTGTGCGACCCCTCGCTCCTGACCGACTGGTCGGTCTGGTAAGTCCCGATTTACCTGCTCGGCAGGGCAATTCGTTCGCGCCCGGACATGATCGGAAAATATTGGGCGAACGCCGGTGATCGGGGCTGTGACCGGACCCCGTCAGCCCGGTTTCACCTCCGAGTCCGGACCCGGAAACACCAGGCTCGTCCGGCCGTCGGCGAACCGCACCACATAGGGCGGCTCACCGTCCGCGCCGCGCACTTCGACGATTTCCGCGGTGTGATCGGGGAGGCCGACATTGCGTCCGTGAATGATCAGATGGTCACCGATAGTTGCTCGCATGCCTTGCGATTATTCGCCCGGAGTGATGCTGGTCACAAGGCGGGTATGGCACGTTCCACTGCGATGCGCACCAGGCGCGCGGCCTCTTCGTCGGTGAAGACGTCCGGCAGCGTCAACTGCTCGACGATCAGCCAGTTCAGGGCCAGGTAGAGCAGGGTCACGGAGTCGGCGTCGCCCGGCAGGCCGGAGTCCAGATGGTTGCGGACATTGAAATCGAGGTCGGCGCGCACCCGCTCGGCGAGGATCGCCTGCAGCTCCGGACGGCGGGTGGCCTCCAGCCGCAGTTCCAGCAGGGCGAGATAGCCGGTGCGGAACTCGGTGATGCGGGCGACGGTCTCCCGCATCAATTCCGCGATGGTCTCGCGGGTGCGCGGGCCGGTGAACAGGTGGTCCATCGTTTCCTTGCCGGGGTGTAGCCGCTCATAGAAGCGGTGCCCGGCCTGGATCAGCAGTTCGTCCCGATTGGGGAAGTAGTTCGAGGTCGTGCCCGCGGGCACCCGGGCCTCCTTGTCTACCGCGCGGAACGTGAGGCCGCGCGCACCGTCGCGGGCCAGGACCTCGATGGCCGCGTCGATCAGGGCATTGCGTCGTTCCGGATTCGTTCGAACCATTGACACCACTCCATGTGTAGTACTACGTTCGTAATCACTACGGACATAGTACTACGAACAAGGCGGTACAACATGCGAAAGCTCGTCTACTACGTCGCGGTCTCCCTCGACGGCTTCATCGCAGGTCCGGAGGGTCAGTACGACTTCTATCCGGTCGACGGCGAGATGACGGCCTGGATCAACGAGCGCTACCCCGACTCGGTCCCGACCCATATCCGCCCGCACTTCGGCCTGCCCGTCGACACTCCGAACAAGGAGTGGGACACGATCCTGATGGGTCGCGGCGCCTACGAGCCCGGTCTCGCGGCCGGTGTCCCGAGCCCGTACGACCACATGAAGCAGTACGTCTTCTCCCGCACCCTCGCCCCGGCCGACTACCCGCGGGTCGAGATCGTCTCGGGTGATCCGGTCGAGCTGGTGCGCCGGTTGAAGAAGGAAGAGGGCAAGGACATCTGGCTCTGCGGCGGCGGCAAGCTGGCCGGCCAGCTGATCGGCGAGATCGACCGGCTGATCATCAAGAGTTACCCGGTGATCGCCGGCGCGGGCATTCCGATGGTCTCCGGCGGGTTCGACCCGACCCGGTTCACGGTCACTCAGCGCCGGGATTTCGGCAACGGCACCCAGGTCACCTGGTTCGACCGGGCCTGATCGCCCAGCCGCGCTTCATTGATTCCCTTCTCGCTCAGTCGTTTTCGCGCAGCATCCGGGTGACGTGGACCGAGGTCTCGTGTAGGCGGTCGAAGATCTCCCGGAGCAGTTCCAGCTGCTCGTCGGAGTAGTCGCGGGCGATCTTGGCGAATTCGGTGGCCAGCAGCTCGTAGTGCGGCGCGATCTCGGCGATGCGGTCGTCCAGGGCGGTGATGATCACCCGTCGCCGGTCCTTCGAATCGTGTTCGCGCCGGACGAATCCGGCCTTCAGCAGCCGGTCGATCATCCGGGTGATGGCCCCGGTGGTGAGGCCGGTGCGCTGGGCCAGTTCGCCGGCCGTGGCGGGTCCGTTCGCGCGCAGCATGGTGAGACAGCGCAGGTCGGTGACGTGCAGGCCGAGCCGATCGGCCATGGCTCCGTGCAGCATCACGGCGTCGGTGGCGCTGCGCTGGGCGGCGAAGGTGAGGGCGGCGCCCAGCTCGTCGTGTTTCTCGCTCATCCCTTGACAGCTTAGTCTCACCCGGACAATATCTGAATAACTCAACTAATGCTCAATTCAATTGATGCCTGGATCAGATATTTCGGGAGGGATGTCATGACCACTTCGCAGATCACCGACGAAGCCGCTGTCCGCGAGCTGTTCGAACGGTCGAATCAGGCGTGGGCGGACGGGGATGCCGCCGCCTACGCGGCCGTCTTCACGCCGGACGCCGACTACGTCACCTGGTTCGGCGCGCACCTGAAGGGCCGCGAGGCGATCCGGGCCTCGCACGAACCGCTGTTCGCCAAGTACATGGGGGGCACCCACCTCGACGGTGAGATCACCGGCCTGCGGTTCGTCACCCCGGATGTCGCGATCGTGCACGGCCGCGGCGCGGTGGTGAAGGGCCGCCGTCGGCGCAACCGTTTCAACACCAAGGTGAACATGTACGTCGCGGTACGCCGCGACGGTGACTGGAGCTTCGCCGCCTTCCACAACACCAAGTACGGCTGGGTGTTCAACGCCCTTGTCGCCAAGCATGATCCGGGTGTGCTGATGTCGGCGGCGAGTTAGCTGCCGGGTGGCGGGAATTCGCTGGCAGGAGGTGGGACGAAAACTCGCGGACCTGGGCCGGTACTGTTGTGGGTCGGTAGCAGCAGTTTGTCGATCTTGGAGGATTTCCGCCGTGGCTCTCGTCGTCCAGAAGTACGGAGGATCCTCGGTCGCCACCGCCGAGCGCATCCGGAGGGTCGCCGAGCGGATCGTCGAGACCAAGAAGCTGGGCCACGATGTGGTCGTCGTGTGTTCCGCCATGGGCGACACCACCGACGAACTCCTGGATCTGGCCCAGCAGGTCGCGCCGGCCGCCCCGGCCCGTGAGATGGACATGCTCCTCACCTCGGGTGAGCGCATCTCCAATGCGTTGGTCGCCATGGCCATTCACTCGCTGGGCGCCGAGGCTCGTTCGTTCACCGGCTCGCAGGCAGGTGTCATCACCACCGGCACGCACGGCAACGCCAAGATCATCGACGTGGCGCCGGGTCGGGTGCAGCAGGCGCTGGGCCAGGGCACCATCGTGCTGGTCGCGGGCTTCCAGGGCGTGAGCCAGGACAGCAAGGACGTGACCACGCTGGGCCGTGGCGGTTCCGATACCACCGCCGTCGCGCTGGCCGCCGCGCTCAATGCCGATGTGTGCGAGATCTACACCGATGTGGACGGCGTTTTCTCCGCCGACCCGCGCATCGTCTCCGACGCCCAGAAGCTGGACTCCGTCTCCTACGAGGAGATGCTGGAAATGGCGGCCTGCGGCTCGAAAGTTCTCATGCTGCGTTGCGTCGAGTACGCGCGCCGCTACAACGTGCCCGTCCATGTGCGGTCCTCGTACACGGACAAGACGGGCACCATGATTACCGGATCGATGGAGGACATCCCCTTGGAGCAAGCAATCCTCACGGGCGTCGCGCACGACCGCAGCGAGGCCAAGGTGACCGTGGTCGGTATTCCGGACAAGCCGGGCTACGCCGCCAAGGTGTTCCGCGCGGTCGCCGATGCCGAGATCAATATCGACATGGTGCTGCAGAACATCTCCAAGGTGGAGACCGGTAAGACCGACATCACCTTCACCCTGCCCAAGCTCGAGGGCCCGCGCGCCGTCGAGCTGCTCACCAAGCAGCAGGGCGAGATCGGCTTCTCGCAGGTCGTGTACGACGACCACATCGGCAAGGTATCGCTGGTCGGCGCGGGCATGAAGTCACACCCTGGCGTGACCGCCACTTTCTGCGAGTCGCTCGCCGACGCCGGTATCAATATCGACCTCATCTCGACCTCCGAGATCCGGATCTCGGTGCTGGTCAAGGACACCGATCTGGACGAGGCCGTGAAGGTGCTGCACTCGGCGTTCGAGCTGGGCGGCGACGAGGTGGCCGTGGTCCACGGCGGAACGGGGCGATAGGCCATGGGTGTGCGTGTAGGCGTCGTCGGCGCGACCGGTCAGGTCGGCGCGGTCATGCGAAAGCTGCTGGAGGAGCGCAACTTCCCGGCCGACGAGGTGCGCTTCTTCGCGTCCTCGCGCTCGGCGGGCAAGACGCTCCCGTTCCGCGGCAAGGACATCGTGGTCGAGGACACCGAGACCGCCGACCCGAGCGGACTGGACATCGCGCTGTTCTCGGCCGGCGCCACCATGTCCCGGGTGCAGGCGCCGCGGTTCGCGGCCGCCGGTGTCACCGTCATCGACAACTCCTCGGCCTGGCGCAAGGATCCCGAGGTGCCGCTGGTCGTCTCCGAGGTGAACCCGGAGGCCACCCGCAACCTGGTCAAGGGCATCATCGCCAACCCGAACTGCACCACCATGGCAGCCATGCCGGTGCTCAAGGTGCTGCACGACGAGGCCGGGCTGCAGCGGCTGATCGTGTCGAGCTACCAGGCGGTTTCGGGCTCCGGCCTGGCCGGTGTCGAGGAGCTGGCCTCGCAGGTGCGCGCGGTCATCGGCGACGCCGAGAAGCTGGTGCACGACGGTTCGGCCGTGGAGTTCCCGGCCCCGAACAAGTACGTGGCCCCCATCGCCTTCGATGTGATTCCGCTCGCGGGCTCACTGGTGGACGACGGCAGCGGTGAGACCGACGAGGATCAGAAGCTGCGCAACGAGTCCCGCAAGATCCTGGGTCTGCCGGAGCTGCTGGTGAGCGGCACCTGCGTGCGCGTCCCGGTCTTCACCGGTCACTCGCTGTCGATCAATGCCGAATTCGCGCAGCCGATTTCGGTGGAGCGGGCCGAGGAGCTGCTGGCGAAGGCGCCGGGCGTGAAGCTCACCGACGTGCCGACCCCGCTGGCCGCCGCCGGTATCGACGAGTCGCTGGTGGGCCGCATCCGCCAGGATCCGGGTGTGCCGGAGGGCCGCGGTCTGGCGCTGTTCATCTCCGGTGACAACCTGCGTAAGGGCGCCGCGCTCAACACGATTCAGATCGCGGAAGTTCTTTTGAACAACTGATCAGATCTATCCGTAACGGACCGTGCACAACAATAGTGCACGGTCCGTTTTCGGATATTGTCGAAGTGTCAATGCGATAGGCTTGCGCGGCCGGTCAATCCGCCCATAGTTCCGCGCAGGGGAGCGGCGCCAGTCGATCGGTGGGGAGTCCGTCGATGGTGACTTCAATGCGATGCGGGCGCAAATGCGCTGCGAGGCGTTCGGCAATTGCGCGTTCCGCGCGGTAATCCAAGATCATTCCTCCGGGAAACCGCAGGCGCACACGGACTTCGCCGGTTTTCGGCGCGGCCGTCATCAGGGCGTCGCCCGATGTGCGGGTGGTCGGCCTTTCATCGAGGGCGAGTTCCGGATACCCTCGCGTTCGAGGCGCGCGGTGATGCTTTGCACCGTGGCTCCGTCGGCAGTGGAGGAATACCCGGTGGCCGCAAGGGCGCACGCCACAAACCACATTGCCGCGCCGCCGATTCCGGCTCCGAGTAGGAAGAAGAGAAGTTCGCCGGGCATGACCACCTCTATGTCGTCCGTTTGGTTCGACGGGTCCTCTTCAAACGTTAAACACAGAAAAATTGCGGTGCAATAAGAAAAATCCATGTTCCATACTGTGCGTCGTAAGCTCGCCCGGTCTGCAATCCTTGTCGGCAGATCCCCCTCTGGCGGGAATGGGCGGAAGGAGAAGGGCATGGTAGACATCGGCGAAACAAGCGGGCGGTGACGGCCGGGAAAGCCGATCAGGCAGAAGGAGTTTGACCCGGTGGCCGAAAGTACCCTTGGGGCACGGGTAGCGGAGTTGCGCCGGCGGCGGGGACTATCGCAGAAAGAGTTGGGAGCGGCGATTCGGCGCTCGGAAAGCTGGGTGTCGCAGGTCGAGCGAGACGTGCTGCCTGTTGAGCGACTGTCCGTTCTGCAAAGACTGGCGGACGTGCTCGGAGTGGCGGTACGCGATCTGCGTCCCGAAGCGGCCGAACCGATGGCCGCCGACCGCGGTGACGGGCATCGGCCCGGCTCGGCGGTTTTCGAGCAGTTGCGGCTGTTGCTCACCGGGCATCCCGCCCTCGAGCAGCTCTTCGGAGACGAGGCCGATCGCGGTCCCGGCACCGGCACCGCGGCGGCGAAAATTCCGGAGCTGCGACAGCGGGTGGACCTGGCCTGGCAGCTGGCGCACGAATCCCGGCTGGTCGAGGTGGGCAGCATTCTGCTGGAACTGATTCCGGATCTCGAGCACGCCGCGCGGGCGAACGCCACGCGGCGGCCGGAGGTGCTGACCCTGCTCTCGCGCGCCTATCAGGTGGCCGCGACCGCGTTCACCCGTCAGGAGGAGGTCGACGCGGCGTGGGTCGCGGCCGATCGCGCACTGTCCGCGGCCGAGGAATCCGGTGACGCGCTCAGCGTGGTGGCCGGAACCTACCGCATGGCACAGGCATTCCTGCGCCTGCAACGCCTGGAGCAGGCCGAGCAGGCGGCACGGGTGTCGGTGGCCGCGCTGGCCGCGCAGGTGGCGGCCGAGCGGCCGCGCCCGGAAGTGCTGTCGCTCTACGGATCTCTGCAGCTGATGCTGGCGGTGATCGCGGCGACGGACGGGAATCGCACGGCGGCCCGCACCGGGCTGGCGGCGGCGCGCGCCGCCGCCGACCGGCTGGGCGAGGGCCGCAATGATTTCGACACCGAGTTCGGTCCGACCGGGGTCGCCGTGCACGCGGTGGCCGTTGCCGTCGAACTGGGTGACGCCGGCGAGGCGCTCGATACCGCGCGCACCGTCGACGCCTCGATCCTGTCTCCGGAACGGCAGGCGCGCTTCCTGGTCGACGTGGCCCGCGCGCACGCCCAGCGACGGCAGGCGAGCGAGGCTCTGGAAGCGTTGCTCAATGCCGAGCGACTAACCCCCGAACTGATCCACACCGATCATCGCGCCCGCGAAGTGGTGCGAGATCTGCTGCAGTTCGCCGGTCGCCGACCGGCCGACGAATTACGGGAGCTGGCGGGCCGCGCCGCGGTCACCCCCTGAGCGAATCAGGGGTGGCGGCCGGTCAGCGAATCCCGGGTGTACGCGGGTCGGGTCCGACGCCTGCTGGTAACAGGCAGCCCGGCGGCGCGTCGCCGAAGGGCGTCGCGAGCGGGAGATCGAGACAGGACACCGCGGTGCAGTCCGGGTAGGCGTCAGCGCCGCCGCCGAACATGGCCAGCGCGATATCGCCGTCGACGCACGAGCGGTAGTCGACCGAGAGTGGCGCCCCGACTAGAGGCCGGGATTTCGGTCCACACGACCATGAGATCCAGGCCGGGCACCACGAAGACGTGTTGCGGGCCGAGTCCGGACATGGAATAGGTGTCGGCGGGCAGGAATTCGGGATTCTCCGCGCATCCCGGGCCGGTCCAGAACAGGTATCCGTAGCAGGGATCGGCGTCCGAGGGGGTGTGGCGCGTTTCAGATAGTCGGCGGAAATGATGGTGTGCCCGTTCCATTCGCCGTATTCGGCGGGAGATGGCGATCCAGGGGCGCGTCGATATCGAGTTTCCCTTGATCCCAGGCAATTCCGGCGATCATCACGCTGCTTGCCGTCGGTACCGCCGCTATCGCGCCGGCCAACCCCCTGCGCATGCGCCGCATGGAGCTCGGGCTGATCCGGAAAGTTGAGGCCGACGCCCAACAAGCGCCTCTCGGCGAGTGGTCGCTCGTAGCGACGAAGGGTGCGGCCCGGGGCTGTTCCGACGCCGGCAAGAGGGATCAACTTGGCGCCCGCCGAATCTATTCCGGCACCGGCACTGTGATCTGAGCAACGGTCCCGGGGTAGTGTCCGGTGTCACCCTCAGCGTTTAGCATTCGGCGAGATACCTGCACATCTCTGGGGGAGCCTTGACCGACGATCCGGTGATCACCAATCTGCTGACCGTGCTCGACACCAATCCCGAGCTGCTGCCGGTCCGGATCAGCGTGATCGAACTGCTGGCCGCGGCCGGCCGGCACGCCGAGGCGCTGTCGCACTGCGCCACCGCGCTGGCGCAGGATCCGCACAACGAGCAGGTGACGGGGTTGCTGCAGCGGTGCACGGCGGCACTGGCGGGAGGAGCGTCGGCCGCGGTTCCGGCCGCGATGACCGCCGGATCGGATGAAGCGAGCACGGCGGCACCGGCTTCCGCGGAGTCTCGCGAATCCGCCGCGGCCACTGCCGACTACGACTGGGACGCGGCCGAGGAGCAGGTCGGCGACATCATCCAGCCGGCCTTCGTGAACGAGCAGCCCGAGCCGTACGCCGAGGGCGATGTGGGCATGTTCGAGCGGCCGAAACTGACCCTCGCCGATGTGGGCGGCATGGAGCACGTCAAGCAGCAGCTGGAGTTGTCGCTGCTCGGCCCGGTGCGAAACCCCGAGCTGGCCAAGGCCTTCGGCACCAGCGCACGGGGCGGCCTGCTGCTCTACGGCCCGCCCGGGTGCGGCAAGACCTTCGTGGCCTCGGCGGTCGCCGGCGAGTTGGGCGCGAATTTCTACGCCATCGAGATCGCCGACATCCTGAACTGGTACACCGGCCGCAGCGAATACAACCTCAAACAGGTCTTCCGCACCGCCCGTCGCAAGGCGCCCTGTGTGCTGTTCTTCGACGAGATCGACGCCCTGGGCCACAAGCGCAGCCACCTCTCGGGCTCCAATTCCCTGCGTTCCACGGTCAATCAGCTGCTCACCGAGATGGATTCGATGACCAGCGACAACGAGGGCGTCTACATCATCGGCGCGACCAACCACCCGTGGGATGTCGATGTCGCCCTGCGCCGTCCCGGCCGCTTCGACCGCATGGTCCTGGTCGCCCTCCCCGACGCCGAGGCTCGCGTCAGCATCCTGCGCCACCATCTGAAGGACCGTCCCGTCGAGGGCATCGACCTCAATGCGGTGGCCGCCCGCACCGACGGCTACTCCGGCGCCGACCTGGCCCAGATCTGCAAGTCCGCAACCCAGTTGGCCATGGCCGACTCCATCCGCACCGGCACCGTCCGCCCGGTCCGCATGCCCGACATCGCCACCGCCCTCGGCCAAACCCGCCCCAGCACCGGCGCCTGGTTCGAATCCGCCCGCAACGTGGTCGAATTCGCCAACAACGACGGCAGCTACGACGAACTCGCCGCCTACATGCGCACCCGGAAGGAGCGCTGACCCGGGGGGATCGACGAGCACATGAGCGAGAAGATCGAGAAGGCCCGGATGCTGGCGGATCTCGGGCGGTATGACGGGGCCCGGGAGATGCTGGCCGAGGTGCTGGCGAGTGAGCCGGAGCACGCGGCGGCGCTGGCGGATATGGCGAATCTGGCCTATCGGGTGGGGGAGTACGAGCGGGCGCTGGAGTTCGCGGCTTCCGCGCTGCGAGTGACGCCTGATGACGTGTTCGTGTGGCGGGTGCGGGCGCTGTCGGAGTTGCAGCTGGCGCGGGCGGCCGACGGGGAGGCGGTCGTCGAGCGGCGGGAGCGGGCGGTATCGGCGGCGCGGCGGGCCGTCGAACTGGATCCCGGCAATGTGGACAGCGTGCGGATTCTGGCTGCGACGCAACGGGATACCGATCCGGCGGCCGCGCTGGCGAATCTGGACCAGGCACTGGAGCTGGATCCGGACAATGTGCACGTCCACCTGCTGCGGGGGCTGACGCTGCGCCGGAATGTGCAGGGGCCGGAGGCGCCGGCGCAGGCCGAGGCCGCCTTCCGGGAGGTGCTGCGGCTGGAGCCGGAGAACACCGAGGCGCTCTACGAGCTCGCGCTGCTCACGGTGGACCAGGGCGACCGGGAAGCGGGAGCGACACAATTGCGACGGGTCGCGCAGCTGGACCCGGCCTACGGCGATGTCGTGCGCGAGCAACTGGAGTGGCTGGCCAAGCAGGACGCGCTGCGCGCGCAGGCCGCGCGCGAGGCGGCCACGGCCCGGGTGCGCAGCCGGTACGGCGGCGCCGCGGCTGGTGCGCCGCTGCCCGTTCCGCCGCCGGCGCCGGGCGCACCGCAACCGGCGCAGAAACCGGGTGGCGGACGGTTCGGTCGCTGGGCAGCGGGTTTCGTGGTGCTCATGGTGATCCGCGGCCTGATCGCCGCGGGCTCCCACCACGACTCCACACCGGCGACCCACTACACCCCGCCGTCGGCCGTGCCGTCGTACTGGCAGCGGCCCATCACAATCCAGCCGCTGCCCAGCTTCGCCTGGCCGTCCGATATTCCACGACCGCCGTACCAGCTACGGACCCCGGCCCCCACGGCACCGCGCTAGTTCTCGTAGCCGGCTATTCGCCAGGTCTGCTGGGCCCGGAATGTATACGCCTTTGTTTACTCGCCACCTCGCCGAGTTTTCTTGATTCGTTCCAGAAAACTCGGCACGCTCGGAACCATGGCCAAGGCGACCACCACCAACACCGGCGCCCCGGTGCCCAGCGACACCTGGGCGGCGTGCGCGAGCCCATCCTGAGCCGCGTGTTCGAGTACTGGAAGAGCGTGGACGCCGAACTCGGCAAGCGCATGGAGGTGGACGTTCGCGCCCGGCTCGCGGGCTGGCCGCCGGACTCCCGAAGGCCCGCACCGCATTCCGTGGTGCGGGCCTTCGCTGTCGGCGGGGCCGCTACCGCCGGCCGGTCAGCGACCGGCCAATATCGAGTCGGTGAGGCGTTCGGCCAGCGCGTCGTCCAGCGGCGCGTGGCCGAGGATGAAGCGGTACCAGAACACCCCGTAGAACTGGTCGATCATGAGGTCCACGTCGGCGCCGGCGGACAGTTCGCCGCGCTGCCGCCCACGCTCGAGGACGGCCCGCACCGCCTCCCGCCGCTGGGCGGTGAAGGTCCGCAGCAGTTCCGCGAGATGCGGGTCGTGCGCGGCCTCGCGGACCAGGGTGCGCAGTGCGGGGGCCGTCGAACTGCGCTGTGCGCCAAGGAAAGTCGAGGCCATGAGGGTGCGCAGGTCGGTGCGCAGCGAGCCGCTGTCGAGCGGCGGCACCTCGAGCGCGGACCGTTCGGTGAGCGCGTCCAGCAGGACCGCGCCCTTGGACGGCCACCATCGGTACACGGTCTGCTTCCCGACTCCGGCCGCCCGCGCGATGGCGTCGATGGTGACGGGTGCGCCGTCGGATTCGCCGAGCAGTCGCAGTGAGGCGTCGAGGATGGCCTGCCGGGTGGCTTCGTTGCGCCGGCGTCCGGTGTGCGGTCGTGCTGGATTGGGCTGTGCCCCCGTGCTTTCCATCGTTCTTCCTCCTGTGACTGACCTCACCACTTTGTCGAGACTAAAAGTCTCGTCAATGCTGTTGTCGAGACTGTCAGTTCCGCAAGATTAGACGGACAGTGACAGAGAGGTTTCCGACAATGACCACAACACCACGCGTCGTCGTCATGGGTGGCAGCTCCGGCATCGGCGAGGCCACCGCCGCCGCCTTCGCGGCCGACGGCGCCGAGGTCGTCATCACCGGCCGCGGCCGGGACAAGCTCGACGCGGCCGTAGCCCGCATCGGCGGCAAGACCACCGGCTACGCCCTGGATGCCACCAGCCAAACCGATATCGACGCCTTCTTCGCTCAGGCCGGCGCCATCGACCACCTGGTCATCTCGGTGAGCGGCTCGGCCGGCAGCGGCCCCTTCGCCGACCTCGATCTGGACCAGCTGGCCGCCGGCTTCGACGGCAAGTTCTGGCCGCAGGTCCGCATCCTGAAAGCCGCGCTCCCGCACCTGGATTCGCAGGGCTCGGTCACCCTGGTGACCGCGGGCTCGTCCCGCTCGGCCTTCCCCGGCACCGCGGGCCTGGCCGCCATCAACGGCGCACTCGACGCCATGGTGCCGCCACTCGCCGTCGAACTCGCCCCGCTGCGCGTCAATGCCGTCTCCCCGGGCGTCATCGACACCCCGTGGTGGGACCGGGTTCCCGAGGCCCAGCGCACCGCCCTGTTCGACGGCCTGGTGGCGACCACCCCGGTCGGCCGCGTCGGCCGCCCCGAGGACATCGCCCGTGCCATCCACCTGCTGGCCACCAATGGATTCATCACCGGCGTCGTGCTCGACGCCAATGGCGGGACCAGTCTCGCGACAGGACGCTGACCGGCCGCCAGTTCGGTCGGCATGCTCGAAAGCTCCGCCGCCGCACCGGAAATCATCACACCACGCCGGGTCACCTGGTTCGAGTGCTTCGGGGATCTGGTGTTCGCGGCGGCAGTCGGGCAGATCACGCATCGGGTGGGCGCGCACCTCGATGCCGCATCGGTGGCCGCGGCCGCTGGGCTGTTCGGCCGCCGCGGTGGGCACGGGTGATCCGGCCGATCACGGCGGTACCGGTGGCGGTCCTGCTGCCGATCGCCACCCGCATTCCGGTGGCCGCGCTGCTGACCGGGCTCGCGGTGCCGGGGATCGGCACGGTGAGCGTGGAGACTCCGGCCCGGCGGCGGCCGGCGGCACTGGGCTGAATCATCCGGCGCGCCAGGGGCTCAGCGCCCTTCGGCGCGACTGCGCTGTAGCTCCAGTCCGTCGAGGATGAGTTCGAGTTCGGCGTTGAAGAAGTCCTCGCGCGACTGCGTGGGATCGAGCTCGCGGTAGACGTCATAGCGCTTGGCGACGTGCGGATAGCCCTGCACGGCCTGTTCGGCCACGGCCATCATTCGGGTGAACCATTCCCGCTCGCCGAGTCCGCTGCGCGCGACGCTGGTGAGCATGGCGGTCTCGGTTCCGGCGGAGCCGAGGACGAAGGCGAAGATGGCGTTGGACGCCCGGTCCGCGGTGGCGTCGTCGAACCCGGCGGCCTCGAGGATGGCGAGCATGGTATCGGACGCGCGCAGCAGATTCGGGCCCAGATAGGCGAGTCCCGCCCCGGTGATGGCGATGCTGATCCAGGGATGCCGCAGGACGGCCGCCCGCACATCCTTCCCGAGGCCGAGCAGATCGGCGCGCCAGTTCTCCGGCTCGATGGCGGTGGGCGTCCGGACGTCGCCGAAGGCCTCGTCGATCGCCAACTCCAGGATCTCGTCCTTGTTGGCGACGTGCGTGTACAGCGAGGTGGCGCCGGCATTCAGGCGGCTGCCGAGCTTGCGCATGCTGAGCGCGTCGTAGCCTTCGGTATCGAGCAGGGCGAGCGCTTCGCTGACGATCTGTTCCCGGCTCAGGGCGGGCTGGTCGCGCCGCTCACGTTGCGGGCGGGTCCACACCGACGAGAATTCCAGGGTTTTGGCCGCCATGGCTCTTCCTCCTTCGTCCGTGGAACAGCATAACCCCAGCTAGAACGCCGTTCGTCCAGGCGTACACCGTTCCTAGTTGCGAACACTGTACGGAGATCGTACAGTGTTCGGCAGCGCCGCACAGTGTGCGGAACGGCTTCTCGAAGGGGACCTGAAATGACTGCCGAAGACTTGACCGAGGCGCTGACATCGCCTGCGGCACAGCGCAATCCGAAGCGCTGGCTGATTCTGGTCGTGCTCTGCCTGGCCACGCTCGTGCTGGTGATCGACAATATGGTCCTCACCGTGGCGCTGCCGCAGATCGCGATCGACCTGCACGCCGGGTCCCAGGCCCTGCAGTGGGTGATCGACTCCTACATCCTGGTCTTCGCGGGCCTGCTGCTCACCACCGGCAGCCTGTCGGACCGCTTCGGCCGCCGGCTGGTGATGGTGCTCGGGCTCGCGCTCTTCGGTGCGGCCTCACTCATCGCCGCCTACGCGACCAGCGCGGGGATGCTCATCTCCGGCCGCGTGATCATGGCGGCGGGCGGCGCGCTCATCATGCCGAGCACGTTGTCCATCCTGATCACCGTGTTCGGTGAGGACGAGCGGCCCCGGGCGATCGCGGCCTGGACCGGTGTGTCCGTGCTGGGCATGGTCGGCGGCCCGGTGCTGGGCGGTATACTGCTGAACCACTTCTGGTGGGGTTCGGTGTTCCTGCTGAACGTGCCGATCGCGGCGCTGGCCATCGTGGCCGCCTTCGCCCTGATGCCGGAATCCCAGGGTCCCGCCCGCCCGATCGATCTGCCGGGAATGGTGCTCTCCATCGTCGGCATGGTCTCGCTGGTGTGGTCCATCATCGAGTTCCCGGCCAAGGGTCTCGGTGGTACCTGGGTGACGCTGGTGCTCGCGGTCGTCGTGCTGGCGGGCTTCGTGATCCGGGAACTGCGGGCCGAGCACCCGATGGTGCCGCTGCAGCTGTTCCGCAACCGGGTCTTCACCGGATCCAGCTTCTCCCTGGTGCTGGCCACCTTCGCCAATGCCGGCCTCACCCTGGTGCTGACCCAGTACCTGCAGTTCGTGCTCGGCTACTCGCCGATCAAGACGGCCCTCGCCTTCACGCCGTTCGCACTGACCGCGCTGGTGTTCAACGGCCTGGGTGCCGCGCTGGTGCAGAAGCTGGGCGTGCGGCCCGTCGCCCTGGTCGGCATGCTGGTGCTGGCCGGCGGCTTCGGCGCCCTGGCCGCGCTGACCTCCGAGTCCGGCTTCTGGCTGCCCGCCCTGGCCATGTCGCTGGTCGGCGCCGGTGCGGGCCTGGCCATGCCGGCCGCGGTCGGTGCGCTGATGGGTGCGATCCCGCCGGAGCAGGCGGGTGTGGGTTCCGCGCTGAACGACACCATCCAGCAGACCGGTGGTGCGCTCGGTGTGGCGGTGCTCGGCGCGGTGCTGGCCGGGACCTACACCGACGGCATGCCCGCCGATGCCCCGGCGGCGGCCCGGGAGGGCATCGCCGGCGCCTTCGCCATCGGCGACGGCGCCCTGGTGGCCGCGGCCCGCGACGCCTTCACCGACGCCATGTCGAACACGTTCCTGGCCGGTGGCGCGGCGGTGCTGGCCGCGACGGTGGTCGCCTTCTTCCTCATGAAGGGCGCGAAGTCGGCTGCGCCGGAGAGTGTTCCGGTCGGCGCGCAGGCCGAGGAGCTGATCGAAGCCCGCTAGTCTTCGACCTCGTCAGGGCGAGGACGCCCGCAACGGACTCCGCCCCCGGCAGCATGCCGGGGGCGGAGGAGTCGTTCGCGTTTGCGCCTGCACGGCCTCGGTGTCAGCAGCGTCAGCCGAGCAACTGCTCGATACGGGCGGTGCAGAACCCGGTGATATTCATTTCCGGCGGGAGCTGCACGCGGTGAGTCATGCGCAGCAAGGGAATCGACAGCAGAGCGGCCGAGAAGATCTCCTGGTATTCGATATTCCGAACCTCGTGTCCGGTCCGGTTCTCGTAGTACGCGATGGTCTCCGCGCGGGTCGGCGTGCCCGGCAGCGGGGCATGGCCCTCGTACTCGCTGCACGCCCAATCCAGGAACAGTAGCCAGCCCAGATCCGACTCCGGTGCGCCGAGGTGGGCGATCTCCCAGTCGAGAACGCCGCTGACCTGGAAGTCGTTGTCGTACAGTATGTTCGACATGCGGGCGTCGCCCCAGCACAGGCACGGCCGATCCGGCTCGTACCGGTTGTCCCGCAGATGGGCGATGGCGCGCCGGTAGGTCTCCGGCGGATCGCCCTCGCATGCCCAGCGCAGCGCGGCCTCGAGGTAGTTCACACCCTGCTCGATGACCCCGGCGCCGTGCTGCGGATAGGCGAGAAAGTCCAATCGCAGTGCGCGCCAATCCAGCTGGTTCACCTCGGCGATGGTGTCCACACACCCCCACCACATGCGGGACCGCTGCTCCGGCGTGGCCTCGAAGTAGTTCCCGGCGGTGTGATACGAGGGAAAGTCGCTCGGGGCCTTGCCCGCCAGCCGGTTCATGACGAAATACGGACTGCCGAGCGGATTGTCGCCGCGTTCGAGCCAGGAGACCGTCGGCACCGGCAGTGCGGTGTCGGCCAGGCGCCGCATGACCAGTACCTGCCGCAGCAGGTCGTAGTCCGGGAACAGTGACATGTCCGGTGGTCGCCGCATGACCAGGGGCGTGCGGCCGGATTCGTCCTCGACCTCGAAAAGATAGGTCTCGGTGGCGAATCCGCGTTCGGTGCGCGCCAGCTCCAGCACCCGTGCGTTCCCCGACCGCGAAAGATGCTCGCGCACCGCCGGTTCCAGTGCCCTGCCGAGCTGCTCGGCGGCAATTCGGTTGGTGCTCAAGGTCAGTACCCCTCGTACCCGTACCGCGCGTTGCGGCCCATGAACACCATCTCGACCAGCCCGTAGCCGACCTTGCCCGCGGTCTCGACGCGGCAGAACGTTTCGCTGAGCATGCCGGCCTGCTTCAGGTCGGCGGTGTCGGTGAGGTCGGCGGTGAACCCGTCGCTCCAATCCGCGCCCTTCCACAGTCCGGAGGCGTAGCCGCGGTAGTTGTCGTAGCCGGCGATGCCGGGCCAGAAGTCGGAGACGGGCGTGATGGTGAATTCGCGATCGCGGCCGTCGGCGCTGCGCACGGTGAAGCTGCCGCCGCTGACGATGCGGAAGTCGTCGCGGAAGGTCAGCGCGTGGTCGGTGGTGACGATCGGGACCGGTTGCGCACCGGAGTCGAGAGGAGCCAGCACCGTGCCCTCGAAGTGCCAGCGCTGCCCGTCTGCCGTCTCGCGCTGCGCGAAGTGCACCAGCTCGTCCTCGAACTGGAAGATGCCCATGTAATAGAGAACGCCGTCCGGGATGTCGGCCGGCTGCAGGCCGTCGCCCTCGCCGAGGCTGCCGCCGCCACCGCCGTGGCGGGTGCCCCAGGAGTGGTCGCGCCCGAACCACCAGGTCTCCGGATCGATGTCGAAGCGGGTGCCCTCCACCTCGATCCAGCCCGAGACGCGGCCGTTCTGGTAGTAGCGCCGGGCGTCCTCGCGGACCCGGCCGCGGCTGCGGAAGAAGGCGGGTTCCTGCTCGTAGGCCGGGAACTGCCCCTCGAAGTCGAGGTGCAGCCGCACGCCGTGCTCGTTGTCGCCGAGGGTGGCGCGCACCTTGCGCAGCGGTTCCACGATCTCGTACGTGTACGGCCCGACCCGCCAGTCGGCGAGGCCGTCGTAGCGGCCGCCGATCTCGCGCGAGAGCCGGACCACGTGGGCGGTCTTGCCGCCGATGGTGACCATGGCGTAGGCGTCGAGCACATTGCGGTTGGGGTAGCGCGCCATGCCGGTCATCACGCTGATCTCGCCGGTGGTGTCGAAGCCGTACAGGACGACGCGTTCGGTCCAGCGCAGATCGCTCTGCTGGACGTGGTCGAAGGTGGTGGGGAGCTGGTGGGCGAGCAGTTCGTCCTGGGGCGTCAGCATCGACATGCCTCTCAGCGGGGGTGGCCTGGGCCACAGTCAATTAGAATACGAGGCGCAGCGTATTTCAAATATGACAAGAATGTAACCTGTTCCAGAAAAAAGCTCGCCGACCCGAGGGAGACCACGTGACCGCAGCAGGGACCGCCCGCACCGGCCCCGGCCGTCCACGCGATCCGCAGCTGGACGCCCTGGTGCTCACCGCATGCCAGGAACTCCTGGTGCGGGACGGCTACCAGGCCACCACCATCGCGGCCGTGGCCCGGCGCGCCGGCGTCGTCACGACCTCCATCTACCGCCGGTGGCCCGGCAAGCGCGCCCTGGTGGAGGATGCGATCTTCGCCCTGGACACCGAGAACCACCCGCTGCCCAGCGGTGATCTGCGCGCCGACCTACTGGCCTGGACGCGCCTGTTCCTCAATGCCGCCGCGCACCCCGCGGCCCGCTCGGCGATTCCCGGGCTGCTCTCGGAGTATCACGACGATCGGGAGAGCTATCGTCGCCTGCTCGACGGCGGCGAACGGCCGACGATTCAGGCGCTGCGCGAGCTGCTCACGGCGGCTGCCGAGTCAGGGCAGGCGGCCGTCGCGTGCGATGTCGAGGCGATCTTCGAATTCCT
This sequence comes from Nocardia niigatensis NBRC 100131, assembly GCF_000308655.1. Taxonomy (GTDB): domain Bacteria; phylum Actinomycetota; class Actinomycetes; order Mycobacteriales; family Mycobacteriaceae; genus Nocardia; species Nocardia niigatensis. The sequence continues at coordinate 59,512 of NZ_BAGC01000003.1, forward strand.
GCGCGGTGCGACCCTGATGCGCGCCCTCACGCACGGCACCGAGGATGCCGACCACTTCAGCCGCCGCATCGCGGACGCGCTGTACGCGGTCGCGCAAACTCCCACGTCAGAGTAGGCCGAACCAGTAGATCAGGCAGGCCAGCACGAAGACGACCACAGTTTCCATCGTCAATCCCAATCTTCTTGGCGCACTTACCTACATGATGCCGTCTCCGGGGACGCCACGGCCACAAACGACGATAACAAGATCGTTAGCAGCCATCTCCGCGCCAGATGGCTCGCGGAGTGTCACCCGATGGTTCGCGGCGCGTCTCGATTCTGGACTGACCGGAGCGGGGAGCGAAGCGGAGGAGCGGAGGGACGGAAGAATCGAGACTTCAGCACCGCGAGCCCGCCCGGAGCGAAGCGGAGGGCAATCAAACGCCGAACCCGCCGTGTCCGACACCCCTCGTGGACGGACTCGGCGGGTTCTGCGCTGGCCTACCACCCCCTTCGCGGCAGGCCATGTCCCAATTTCGTACCGGTTGGTTTGTTTGCTGTGGCCGACCCGCCACCCCTCGTAGACGGGTCGGGCCCAGCGTTCCCACCCCCGGATGGTGGCTCGTTGGGTCCGCCGGTGCGTCCCGGCGTTGACACAAACAATGCCGAGCCGCGCTTGTCGCGGCCTTAACAAGATCTTGTAATTGTGAAAATGCCTGCTAATGCGCAGTTTTCGCGGCCTTACTCAACGCCGGTTGCCGGGGCCGTACACCCTGCAACCGGATCATCTCGATGCAACCGGATCATCTCGATGAGGAAGAGCGCCACGACAGCCGCCGGGTCCCTGACGTCGATCCCTGTGCCTGCCTGAGGTATTCGCGCGGCACCGCAGTGGTGCGCTGCTCCGCGGGCCTATCCGACGCGGATTGAATTCGGCCCGGCTCGGCGCGCCGAGCGGTGTCGTGCCGACGGTCGGCGTGGTGTCTGCTGTCAGATTGCCGAACGATGGTGCAGTGCGGCTACGAGGTCGGCGATGGCGGCATCGGTGACCGGGTAGCCGGGGAAGTAGCAGCAGACGCGAGCGGCGTGGCCGCCGAAGCGGGTCCGGATCTGCCGTGCGCATTCGGCCGGGGTGCCGCTCACGGTGAGCGCGTCCACCATCGGATCCTCGATCAGCCCGGCCATCTCCCGCCAGCGTCCCTGCTTGGAGAGCAGGTTAAGCTCGGGTTGCAGATCCGCCCAGCCCTCCACCTCCAGGACCGGTCGGTAGGCGGGCGTGGAACCGTAGAACGCCAGCAGGTTTCGCACCGCCTGGCGGGCTTCGAGCCGCTCCTGTTCCGAATCGCCCATGGCCACAATGGCTTCCACGATGATCTCGAACGGCCGGGCCGAGTCGCCGCGACCCCGCGCGACCGCCGCCAGGGTCCGCTCCCGGAAGTGCCGCTCGGTATTGAAAGGCATGACCAGCAGACCGTCCGCCACCTCCGCGGCCATCGCGGTCATGCGCGGGCCCAGCGCGCCGACCAGAACCGGTGGCGCCCCATGGGGATTCGGCCCCGGATCGAATTGCGGCGGCATCAGGGTGTGCTGCCAGAACCGGCCCCGGTAATCCAGCCGCTCCCCGTGCTGCCAGGCGCGCAGAATCGCCTGCACCGCCTGCACGGTGTCGCGCATCCGCTCCACCGGTTCCGACCAGGTGCTGCCGTACCGCCGCTCGATATGGGGCCGGATCTGACTGCCGAGCCCGAGCCGGAACCGGCCGCCCGACAGCGCCTGCAGGTCCCACGCGGTGTGCGCCAGGTGCATCGGGCTGCGCGGGAACGCCATCGCCACATTGGTCATGAGGTCGGCGCCGCATGTGGCGGCGAGCGTGAGCGGCAGGAACACGTCGTGCGCGCCCTCGAAGGTGAACACCCCGTCCACTCCGAGCTCGCGCAATCGCGCTGCCCGGGTGGCGGATTCGGCGAGTGGCGCGTTCAGCCACAGATCGACGGGCAAGGACACCTGCTGACTCCTCCGGATGAGAAAAGACGACAGCCCCGGGCCGAGAGGTAGTAGGCCCGGGGCTGTCGCGGGCCGGCGGTGGTCGTGATCCGCCGGCCCGTGCGTCGGAGCTACCAGGGAAGTAGCAGCACTCCGCCGCAGTTCTGGGGATCTAGCCGATGAATTCGGCCGCCTTCTCGCCGATCATGTAGCTCGGCGCGTTGGTGTTGCCGCCGGTGATGCTCGGCATGATCGAGGCGTCCGCCACGCGCAGGCCCTCGATGCCGTGCACCTTGAGCGTGGGGTCGACGACCGCGCGCTCGTCCACGCCCATGCGGCAGGTGCCGACCGGGTGGTAGATGGAGTGCACGCGGTTGGGCAGCTCGCGCCGCAGCGCGGTCTCGTCCGCCCACTCCTGTCCCGGGAAGAAGTTCTCGGTGATGTCGCCCGCGATGCTCTTGTGCGACATGACCTCTCGGATCATCTTGATGCCCTCGACCAGGAACTCGGTGTCCCACGGATCGGTCAGGTAGCCCGGGTCGATGAGCGGCGAGGCGAACGGATCCGGCGAGGCCAGCTTCACTTCGCCGCGGCTCTTCGGGTAGATGAGCGACGGCATCACGGTGAGCGCCGGTCGGCGGTCGACCAGGTGCAGCTTGTCGGCGTCCTGGTTGGGCGTCGGGTAGCTCCACGGCAGGGTGTGGATCTGCATGTCCGGGTGGTCGCCCTCGGCGAACTTGGTCTTCACGAAGCCGGCGGCCTCGAAGACCGTGCGGCCCATGAAGGAGCTGCCCGGGTTGCGCATCTCCTTGAGGATGCCGCGCGCGAAGTAGGTCGGGATGCCGCGGTGGATGGCCTTCTTGGACACGAAGGTCATGGGCACGAACAGGTGGTCGTGCAGGTTCTGGCCGACGGGCAGGTCCGCGACGACCTCGATGCCGAGGTCGCGCAGGTGCTGGGCCGGGCCGATGCCCGAGAGCATGAGCAGCTGCGGGGAGCCGACCACGCCGCCGGAGACGATGACCTCCTTGGCGGCGCGCACGACGCGGCGGGAGCCGTTCTTCTCGGCGATCTCGACGCCGATGGCGCGGCCGTTCTCGATCACGACGCGGGTGGCGTGGACGTGGGTGAGCACGGTGAGGTGCGAGTTGGGCATGTTGGTGATGAAGCCGCGCGAGGAGCTGTAGCGCAGGCCGTCCTTGACGCTCTGCTGGAAGATCGAGATGCCTTCCTGCGATGCGCCGTTGTAGTCCTTGATGATCGGCGCGCCGAGGGTTTCGGACGCGGCGGTCATGAACTCCTCGGCGATCGGGGTGATCTCGCGTGGGCGGGTCACCTCGATCGGGCCGCCGGTGGCGCGGTAGTCGTCCGCCCCGTCGACCCAGTTCTCGAGGCGCTTGTAGGCGGGCAGGACCTCGTCGTAGCTCCAGCCCTTGTTGCCCTCGGCGGCCCAGGAGTCGAAGTTGGCCTTGTTGCCGCGCACATAGAGCATGCCGTTGACCGAGCTGGAACCACCCAGCACCTTGCCGCGGGTCATGGGGATCTCGCGGTCGTTCGCGTGCTTCTGCGGGACCGAATACTGCTTCCAGGTCACCAGCTTCTTCAGCTGCGGAACCGTGTGGACCACCGAGATCATGCCGGGCCGGGTGACCAGCTGGGTGTTGTCCTTGCGCCCGGCCTCCAACAGGATCACGCTCGCGCCGCGCTGGGCCAAGCGGCCTGCCAGCACGGCACCGGCGCTGCCCGCGCCAACGACGACGTAATCGGCTTCGGACGTGGAGCCCGGGGAAGCGGTCATATCAGTTACCTCATCTTCGAGTGTGCCTGGCATCACTGTAGAACAAGTTCTAGTCTGCCGACATGGTGGACATGATGTCCAGTCACAAGGTCGACTTCAGGGCGGGTTGGTCAATCGTGGCGGCGTGACGAGTCCTCATTGAACATGTTTCAGATCCCCTGCTGTGGGGTAGCTGCCTCGCGGGCGCGCGGGAACCAGGGGATCGGAGGCCGGAAACGCTGCCCAGTCGCAGGTCGGCATGGTTCAATTTCTGTGAAACACGTTCCAATTTCGTGATCATAGCGGCACCTTGCCCGAGGAGGAACAGTGTCTGTTCCGTCATTACCGGCCGGATTCGATTTCACCGATCCCGCGCTCTGGGCCGATCACAGCCCCGCCGAAGAGTTCGCGCTGCTGCGCCGCACCGCGCCGGTCTGGTGGAATGCCCAGACCCCCGAGCAGGCCGCACCCATGGACGACGACGGTTACTGGGTGATCACCCGGCACGAGGATGTCAAGGAGATCTCCCGAAGACCGGAACTCTGGTCCTCGAATCGCAAGGGCTCCATCATCAGAATGCCCTCCGACTCCGAACCCGAACAGCTCGAACTCGGACGCGAAGCGCTGCTGGTGAATATGGATCCGCCCAAACACACCAAGATCCGCCGCATCGTCTCCAAGGGATTCACCCCGCGCGCCATCGAGGGATTGCGCGCCGCGCTCACCGACCGCGCCGAAAGGATCGTGCGGGAAGCGAAGTTGAGCGGTGGCGGTGATTTCGTTCAGCAGGTCGCGTGCGAGTTGCCGCTGCAGGCCATCGCGGAACTGCTCGGCGTCCCGCAGGACGACCGCCACAAGCTGTTCACCTGGTCCAATCAGCTACTCAACTACGACGATCCGGAATTCGCGGGCAGCAATATGACCGCCAACGCCGAACTGCTCGGATACGCGTATGTCATGGCCGAACAGCGCCGGGCCCACCCGGTCGGCGACATCGTCTCCCAGCTGGTCACCGCCGACGTGGACGGGGAGGCCCTGGGTTCGGACGAGTTCGGGTTCTTCGTCATCCTGTTGTCGGTGGCGGGCAACGAAACCACCCGCAATGCCATCGCGCACGGCATGAAAGCCTTTGTGGACAACCCCGATCAGTGGGAGCTGTACAAGCAACGCCGGCCGCGCACGGCACCCGACGAAATCGTGCGCTGGGCGACCCCGGTCTCGGCATTCCAGCGAACCGCTGTGCACGACACCGAAATCGGCGGGCAGAAAGTCCTGGCGGGACAGCGGGTGGGGCTGTTCTACAGCTCCGCCAACTTCGACGAGGAGGTCTTCGAGCGCCCCTTCGAATTCGATGTCGAGCGCGATCCCAATCCGCACGTCGGCTTCGGCGGGACCGGAAACCATTTCTGCGTGGGCGCGAATCTGGCGCGGCTGGAGATCGATCTGATGTTCAATGCCATCGCCGACGCCATGCCGGAGATCACCGAGGTCGCCCCGCCGCAGCGGCTGCGGTCGGGCTGGATCAACGGGATCAAACACTGGCAGGTGCGTTACTCCTGAAACCGGTGACCTTCACGAACCCGTTCTAGTATTCGTGGTTGTGACGAATCTTCGCGAAATTCCGCTGCGCACGCTCACCGACAAGCCCACGACGCTGGCCGAACTGGCCGGCGACAAGGTCGTGCTGCTGGTCAATGTCGCCTCCAAGTGCGGGCTCACCCCGCAGTACACGGGCCTGGTCGAACTGCAGCAGACCTACGGGCCGCAGGGCTTCACCGTGGTCGGCGTGCCGTGCAACCAGTTCATGGGCCAGGAGCCCGGCACCGCCGAGGAGATCGCCGAATTCTGTTCCGCCACTTACGGGGTGGACTTCCCGCTGCTGGAGAAGAGCGAGGTCAACGGCGAGGGCCGGATCGCGCTGTACCAGGAGCTGACCCAGGTCGCGGACGCCGCCGGTGAGGCCGGGGACATCCAGTGGAACTTCGAGAAGTTCCTGATCGGCCGGGACGGCGTGGTGCTGGGGCGGTTCCGGCCGCGCACCGAGCCGAAGGACCCGGCGGTCGTGGCCGCCCTCGAGGGCGCGCTGTAGTTCAACCTTCCCGCGGCTGTGCGCGGCGGCGGTACCGCACCGCGCACGGCTGTCGCGGCTCCACCGTCATCCCGGAGTGGTCGTCGCGGTCACTGTCCGATGGCTGGGCGAGCTCGAACTCCCAGTCCCGCAACAGGATCGCGAAGATCACCTTCAGCTGCACGAGCGTGAAGGCCTCGTCCACTTCCGTAATCCGTGTGGTGACAGCGGGGCCCGTGGCCGCCGGGTCACCGGAATCGATGATGAGCGGTGGGTGCCGGCGCAGGACCTCCTCGAGGACCGCCTCCAGATGTGGAAGCTGCTGCCGCCCAGCGGAACTCGTGTTCAGGCCAGCTGCGCAGCGGTCGTCCAGTTCGGTGACGACCTGCGCCAGCGCCCGCGGATTCCGCAGTAATTCGAGGATCGCCCAGGCCGCCGTCTCCGACGTGGCGTGGTGCCCGGCGAACATCCCCGCGAGGAAGATTCCCGTGACCTCGCTGGGGGAGAAGGGTGGATGGCCCTGCTCGTCCGGGTCCGACACCAGCTCGTCGAGTAGGTCCCGCTCGTCCGCGCCGGTGGGTGGGTTCGCCATCCGACCGGCCATGATGTGGCGCATCCGCTTCATCAGCTGGTGGCGGGCCTCGTCGCGGCGCGGGTCGTAGAACAGGCGCGCGAAGCGACCGTCGAGTTCCTCGCGGAATCTGGGGCCGATCAGGCAGGCCGAGGACGTGTACATGGTGAGCTCGGCGAAGAAGTCGAACAGATCGATCTCGCCCGCGTCACCCCAGCCGGCCAGCATGCGGTCCACCTCGCGGGCGATGGTGGTGGCGTGGCCGCGCATCTCCCGAAGGTACAACGGGAGCTATCGCCCGGCAAGAAAGTGTCATTGCCCGGCAAGCGTTCTCAGCTGCGCAGAACGCGCAGCGCGAACTTCTCCATCCGATCGGCGATCTCGGCGTAGGACACGTAGCCCATGCCGGCGCGCACCAGGGCGCCCGCGTAGATCATCTCCAGGGTTTCCACGAGTTCGGGATCGGCGTCCGCGCCCAGCGCGTCGAGCAGCCGCCGCCGGATCTCGCCGCCGATCCGCAGCCGCAGGTGGGCCACATCCGGGTCGGTGCTCAGCAGCGCGGCTGTGACCGCGCCCGCGAGGGTCGGCTCGTCGGCCAGCAGCAGCGCGATCTGCCGCAGCACCGCCAGTACCCGCGCGGTCGAGTCGAGGCCCTCCCCGGCCGGTGGTTCGGTGGCGGCCAGCCGCCGCCAGAACATCTCCGCGACCAGGTGTTCCTTCGACGAGAAGTAGGTGTACGCGGTGGCCGTACCGACCCCGGCCTGCGCCGCCACCATGCGCACGGTGAGCCCCGAGAACCCCTCGCGTGACAGCACATCCATGGCGGCTCGCGTGAGCCGGTCCACGGTATCGGCCTGCTTCTCGGTGAGCCGCCGGCGAGTGGCCTCCATGCTCACCGATGAGCGGGCGGAAAGGGGATCAGACACGTGTCCGGATGCTACTATCACCGAGCCCGCCGAGCAACTCGCGACATACCCGACCCGCATGAATGAGCGCGCCCCGGAAAGGCTTTCGAATGACCCCCGCCGCGCTCTCCGCCACCCCGCGCGAATTGCCCGCTCTCCTGGCCCGAATCCCCGAATTCCTCGCCCCGGACGAGGCCCGCGCCCTGTCCGAGGCCGCCCGCACCTACGCCGGCCGGGGCGCGATCCTGGAAATCACCCCGGCCGCCGATCCCACCGGTTACGACCAGGCGATCCGCGACTGGCGTACGCCCCTCCGCCTGCTCCTGATTCTCGACCCGAACCCGGCGGCGGCCGACCGCGCCTACGACGACTGGGCGCACTGGATCGCCGGCGGCGGCCTCCTCGCCCTCCGCTCGGACACCCTCCATCACCGAGCCCTCGCCACCGGAAAATTCCGCGAACTCACTCCGGCCGGCGGCCTCCATATCCTCCAGCGCATCGCCGCCTGCAACTAGCCCCGCACGTCCACGTCGGCGGCCGCGCCCGCATTCAGCGCTGCTCGACCCAGGCGAGAACGTATCGGTCAGCACCCGAGCGGTGTCCTCATGGACGATGAACACCGCGGTCGGCTCGGACAGGGCGGGCATCGGCGGCAGCGACTCGAACACCGCTCGAGCGTACGGTCGATGGCGCCGTGCCGAATCCGGCGGCGAATGGGCAACCGGTGCCCGGTCGCGACCCGCCTCGCGGCGGGTCGCGTTGCGGGTCAGACCGATTGGTTGTTCAGGCCGAGCGGGGCCAGTTTGCCGGCGAGGCGATCGAGGTAGGCGAGCACCTCGGCTTCGGACTTGTCGGGGAGCCCGTAGAGGACGTCGGTGACGCCGGCTTCGGCCCAGGCCGCGAGCTTGTCGGGGTCGGGTTTGTAGGCGAGGGCCACGACGCGCGGGGCGCCTTCCCGGCCCGCCTCCTGCCAGTGCTTCATCAGCAGGGTGGTGGAGGCGGAGACGTCGGATTCGTAGGGGGTCGTGATCCAGCCGTCGCCGGAGCGGGCGATCCACTTGAACGTCTTCTCGGTGCCGCCCGCGCCGATCAGGAGGGGGATGTGGGACTGGACCGGCTTGGGCCACGCCCAGCTGGGGCCGAAGGAGACGAAATCGCCCTCGTAGGAGGCCTCCTCCTCGGTCCAGAGGGCGCGCATGGCCTCGACGTATTCGCGCAGGACCGTACGGCGCTTGTTGCCGGGCACGCCGTGGTCGGTGAGTTCATCGGTGTTCCAGCCGAATCCGGCGCCGAGGGTGACGCGGCCGCCGGAAAGGTGATCAAGCGTGGCGATGGTCTTGGCGAGGGTGATCGGGTCGCTCTCGGTGGGCAGCGCCACCGCGGTGGACAACTCGATGCGGGAGGTGACCGCGGCGGCCGTGCCCAGCGCCACCCAGGGGTCGAGGGTGCGCATGTAGCGGTCGTCGGGAAGTTCCGACGTACCGGTCTGCGGGTGGGCGGCGTCGCGCTTGACGGGGATGTGGGTGTGCTCGGGGACGAAGAAGGAGTCGAAGCCTCGATCTTCGGCGGCCTCGGCGGCGGCCGCGGGCGTGATGCCGCGGTCACTGGTGAACAGGACGATGCCGAATCGCATTGGGGGTCGGCTCCTTTCAGAGCTGCTTGGCGGCGGAGACGCCGGCGCGGCGGCCGTAGAAGCTGCCGTCGCCGAGAGAACAACCGGAGGCGTAGCCGCCGGCGCAGATGCCGGAGGTGACGCGGCCCGCGGCGTACAGGCCGGGGATGGGTTCCCCGGAGACGTGGAGAACGCGGGAATCCAGGTCGGTGCGCAGACCGCCGAGGGTGAAACCGCCGGTATAGCCGCACAGGTCGAAGGCGCCGAGCGGGGTGCGGATGGGCTTCACCCACTCGGTCTTCTTGTGCAGCAACGGATCCTCGCCGCGCTCCGCGTGCAGGTTGTAGAGGTCGATGGTGGCCTGCAGCGTGTGCTCCGGCAGCCCCATCTCGCCCTCCAGCTCCGCGACCGTCTCGGCCACCCACTTCGGCGCGGTGCGCAGGAACGACAGCGAGGACCGGGTCTCCATCGCCTCCTCCAGCGCGAGTTCGTCGATCACCAGGTAGGCCTTGTTGCCCTGATCCTGCAGCACGGCCTGTCCCATGCGCCCGGCGTAGGTGTCCTCGGTGATGAACCGCTGCCCGCGCCCGTTCACCAGGATGCCGCGCGCCACCAGTTGCGGATCCACGATCAGCGCCACCTCGGTGGCGTCCATGTGCGCGAGATCGGCGCCCAGCGCCTGGGCGACCCGGATGCCGATGCCGTCGTGCTCCTCGACGGTGGCGGTGGGCCGGCCGGAGATCTTGGGCGCGAAGCGTTCGACCATCTCATGGTTGTAGGCGAAGCTGCCGGTGGCCAGCACTACGCCGCGCTCGGCGCGCACGTACACCGGCTTGCCGTAGCGGGTGGCGACCACGCCGACCACGCGCCCGGTCTCGTCGACGACCAGCCGGCGCAGGCGCACATCGTATTCGTGGCGCACGCCGAGCTCCCCGGCCTTCTCGGCGAGGGGCTCCATCAGCATGTAGCCGCCGCCCTTCTCGCCCAGCTTCTTGTCCTTGGTCCAGGCCAGGTGACCGCGCGGGGCGGGCGGCACGGAATCCTTGAACGGCGCGGCGTTCTCGCCGCCGGAGTACATCAGGCCCTGGTCGCCGGGCGGTTCGTAGCCGGGCTCGCCCCAGAACTCCTCCTTGAACGGAACGCCCTGGGCGACAAGCCAATCGAAGTGCGCGATGCTGCCCTGGCAGTAGTCGTGGATCTTCGCCTTGTCCACGCCCGGCCCCAGGGCCGCAGTGAGGAACGCCTCCATGTTCTCGGCGGTGTCCTCGAACCCCAGCTTCCGCTGCAGGGCCGTGCCGCCGCCGAGATAGATGAAGCCGCCGGACATGGCGGCCGCACCGCCCCAGCCGCCGGTGCGTTCCAGCACCAGGACATCGGCCCCGGAGCGCGCGGCCTCGATGGCCGCGCACACCCCGGCGATGCCGAAGCCGACGACCACGACATCGGCCCGATAGTCCCAGGTCTCGACCTCACTGGCCGGGACCGGCCGGACGCTTGCGGTATCCGCCATTGTCTCTGTATTCCTCACTGCGGGTTGGGATTACTTCTTCTTGTCCTTGGCCAGCGTCTTGCGAATGACGGTGTCCAGCTTGGTGGCCGCGGGCCAGCCCACGTAGTGGGCCAGGAACACGGCGATCTCGCGCAGCTGGTCGGCGTCGAACTCGCCGTTGCGCAGGGCCGCGCCCACTTGGATCTCGGCGATCTCGGAGTGGCCCTGCGCGACGATCACGCCGAGCAGCAGCAGCCGCCGGTCCCGCAGGGTCAGGCCGGGCCGATTCCAGATGTCGGCGAAGAGGTGGTCGACGGTGACCTCGAAGAACGGGTCATCGGTGAGGTTCGGCAGATCGAACCCGTACACCTCGGACATCTTCTTCAGGCCGGCCTGCCGCTGTTCGGACGGACTCTGGTCACTCATGCCTGCTCCTTCGCGATCGTTCCGGGCCCCACACCGAGCCCGTCACCCAGGTCGTGCAATGCGCGTCGCGCCAGCGGCAGTTCGACATCCAGCCGCCCTGCCAGATCCAGCGCCAGCGCCAGATCCTTCTCGCCCAGGTCGCGGACGTGGCCGAGCACCGGGAACCAGAAGTCGTCGGCCGCGACCGGCGCGGTGGTCTTGCGCAGCATGATCGCGCCGGGCCCGCCGGTGTGTGAGTCGGAGTGCCGGACCACCTTGCCGAGCGCGGCGAGGTCCAGCCCGGCCGCCTCGGCCAAACGCTGCGACTCCGACGCCGCGGTGAAGGCGACGAAGTGCAGCAGGTTGCGCGCCAGCTTCATGCGCGTACCCGCCCCGACCTCACCGGCGTGGATGACCAGGGATCCGAAGCGCCCGAACGGTTCCCGCACCAGCTCGAAGGCCGCGGCACTGCCGCCGACCATGACCGCGAGGGCCCCGCGCTGCGCGGCCGGCGCCCCGCCGCTGATCGGCGCGTCCACGAATTCCACACCGTGCGCGGCGCATTCGGCGCCGAGTTCGACGGCGGTGCGGTCGGAGATGGTGGAGTGCACGGCGATCACCGTGCCCGGCTTCGCGGTCTGCAACAGCCCGTCGGGGCCGGTAACGACCGACCGCACCTGGTCGTCGTCGAGGACCACCACCGAGATGACGGCGCACTGCCGAGCCACCTCGGCGGCCGTGGCCGCGGTGGCGGCGCCCGCGTCGGTGAACGGCTGCAGCGCGTCCGGCCGCATATCGCACACCACCAGCCCGCCCGGCCATTCGACCAGGCGCTGCGCCATCGGCGCGCCCATATTGCCGAGTCCGATGAACCCGACCGAGATGTCCTTGTCCTCGCTCATGACCGGAAGACCTGCCCGCCATCGACATTGAGCACCTGGCCGGTGATCCACCCGGCGTCGTCGGACAGCAGGTACAGGCATGCCCCGACCATGTCCTCGGTGGTGCCGAGCCGCTTGAGCGCCATCTGCTTGACCAGTTGATCCACGAACTGGTCCGGCACGATGCTGCGGGTGGCCTCGGTATCGGTGGGTCCGGGCGCGATGGCGTTCACGCGAATCTTGGAGTGCCCCAGTTCGTGTGCCAGCTGCTGGGTGAGGCTGTTGATGCCGGCCTTGGCCAGCCCGTAGAACCCGGAGTAGGTCCAGGCCGCGGTCGACGACTGATTGACGATCGACCCGCCGCCCTCGGCCGCGATGTGCTTGTACACCGCGCGCGTCATGTTCAGTGCCCCATCGAGATTCACGGACATGAACTTCTTGTAGTACTCCCACGGCACGGAGACCAGGAGGTCGAGCTTCATGTCGCCGTAGATGGCGGCGTTGTTGACCAGATGGTCGATGCCGCCGAACTCGGCGACGGTGAAGTCGGCGACCGCCTTGGCGGAGGCCGGGTCGGCCACGTCGACCTGCGCGAAGACCGCGACGCCGCCGTCCGCGGTGATTTCTTTGGCGACGGTCTCGCCCAGCTCGCTGTTGAGGTCGGCGACAACCACTTTCGCGCCCTCGGCGGCCAGTGCCCGCGCGTAGGCGGCGCCGATGCCGCGCGCGGCCCCGGTGACGATGATCGACCTGTCGGTGAATCGGTTCATGTCGGTACTCCTCAGACGCCGGTCGCGATGAGTTTGGTCTCGGTGTATTCCTCGAAGCCGAGGACGCCCATTTCCCGGCCGATGCCGGACTGCTTGTAGCCGCCGAAGGGCGCGTCGGCCGAATACCAGATGCCGCCGTTGACACTGAGCGTCCCCGTGCGCACGCCCTCCACGACCGCGCGCAGCCGCTCGGGATCGCGTCCCCACACCGAGCCGGACAGGCCGTAGGGGGAGTCGTTGGCGATGCGGACGGCATCCGCGTCACCGTCGTGCGGGATGACGGTGAGGACGGGCCCGAAGATCTCCTCCTGGGCCACGGTGGAACTGTTGGGCAGCCCCGTGATCAGTGTCGGCTCGATGAACCAGCCGCCCGCGCGGTCGGGTCGCCCGCCGCCGGTGACGATGGTGCCGCCCTCGGCGCGCGCGATGTCGAGATAGCGTTCGACGCGCGCCAGCTGCCGCTCGGAAATGACGGGGCCGCACACGGTTCCGGCCTCGGCCGGATCCCCGGGCTTGATATTGGCCAGGGTGCGGGCGGCCGCCTCGACCGCCTGATCGTGCAGCTCCCGCGGTACCAGCAGCCGGGTGCTGATCGCGCACCCCTGCCCGGCGTGCACGCACACCCCGAACGCCGCGTAGCTGACCGCCGCCGCGATATCCGCGTCGTCCAGCACGATGAACGCCGATTTCCCGCCCAGCTCCAGGAACACCTTCTTCAAAGATGTCGCCGCCGCGGTCATCACGGCCCGCCCGGTCTGCGTGGATCCGGTGAACGAGATCATGTCCACCCGCGGATCGGTGACCAGCTGCGCGCCCAGCCCGTGATCGTCGGAGGTGACGATATTGACCACCCCGGCCGGAATGTCGGTCTCCTCGGCGATGATCCGTCCCACGGCCGCCGCGCACCACGGGGTGTCGGGCGCGGGCTTGAGCACGACCGTGGTCCCCGCGGCGAGCGCCGGGCCCAGCTTGGCGAAGTTGATCTGGTGGGGGAAGTTCCAGGGCGTGATCGCCCCCACGACACCGATGGGTTCGCGGCGCACCCGCCGTGAGCTCTTGATGCCCATGGGCGAGGCGATGCCGAGATCGGTTTCCCACACATAGTTCTCGGCGAGGTCGGCGAAGTAGCCGAGATCCCCGACCGGGCCTTCCAGCTGGGGGCCGCTGGTCAGCATGCGCGGGGCTCCGGCCTCGGCGATGGTGATCTCGCGCAGTTCCTCGATGTGCCCGCGCAGCGCGTCCCGCAGCTGGCGCAGACAGGTCGCGCGAAAACCCGGATCGCGGGACCAGTCGGTGGTGTCGAAGGCGGTACGGGCGGCGGCGATGGCCGCATCCATATCGGCGGCGTCGGCATTGGCGGCATAGCCGAGGGTCTCCCCGGTGGCGGGGTTGGCGGTGGTGAACACACCGCCGCCGCCGGGCGTCAGCTTGCCGCCGATCAGCAGGTGCGAACCGCCGTCGGGGACGAGATCGCTCGGGCTCATAGGTAGCTCCCATGCTGTCCGGACACGTGTACGGACTATAGGTTCGTGGCTCCGATACGCGCAAGAACCTGTTTCAGTTTGCGCGGATGTGGCCGATTCTGTTCGCGGGATTCCGTTGTCAGGCGATCCCGTCGCTAGTACCGTACAGACACATGTCCAGCTACGTGTCTCCGTTGCTGGAAATCGTTCATCGGAGCCGATGAACGCGTTATCGAAGACGAGGTGCAGACACCATGACCGCAGCCTCCCTAGAGCCGCTGCTGTTCGACCCCTACGACTACCGCATACACGAGGACCCCTACCCCGTGTACCAGCGGTTGCGCACCGAGGCGCCGGTGTACCACCACCCCGACCTGGATTTCTGGGCCCTGTCCCGGCACGCCGACGTGACCGCCGGCTTCCGGGACAACATCCGGCTCTCCAGCGCCAACGGCGTTTCCCTGGACCCCGCCGCCTGGGGTCCGCACGCGTGGCGGACCATGTCCTTCCTGGCCATGGACGATCCGCGGCATGTGCGACTGCGCAAGCTGGTCTATCAGGGCTTCACGCCGCGCCGGGTCACCGAGATGAGCGATCGCATCGGCGACATCACCCGGCGCTATCTCGAACCAGCCCTGGCCGGCGGCGATTTCGACTGGATCGAAGCGGTGGCCGGGCGGGTGCCGATGGACGTCATCTCCGAACTGCTCGGTGTCCCGGAATCCGACCGCGCCGAATTGCGCAGACTCGCCGACCTGCTCGTCCATCGGGAGGAGGGCGTGCTGGACGTGCCCGTCGCGGCCATGGAGGCCGCCCTGCAGCTGGCGGGCTACTACAACGAGATGCTGATGGCCCGGAAACGGCAGCGCACCGAGGACCTGACTTCGGCCCTGCTCGACGCCGAGGCCGACGGGGACCACCTCACCGACGAGGAGATCCTCGGCTTCATGTTCCTCATGGTGGTAGCCGGGAACGAGACCACCACGAAACTGCTGGGCAACGCCCTGTATTGGGCGGGCCGCAATCCCGGCGAATACGCCAAGGTCGCCGCGCACCCGGAACTCGTCGACGACTGGGTCGAGGAGACGCTGCGGTACGACGCGTCGAGCCAGATCCTGGCCCGCACCGCCGCCGCCGATCTCGAGTACTACGGGCAGACGATCCCGCGCGGCGCGAAGGTGCTGCTGCTGGTCGGTTCCGCCAATCGCGACTCCGCCGTCTTCCACGACCCGGACCGCTTCGACATCGAACGCGCCGACAAGGGCGGGCTGATCAGCTTCGGCCGCGGCGTGCACTTCTGCCTGGGCGCGCACCTGGCCCGGCTGGAGGCGTCGATCGTGCTGCGGGAGTTCGCCACTCGCGTCCGCGCCTACGGCATTCGCGAGTCCGGTATCCAGCGCGTGCATTCGGTGAATGTGCGCGGTTTCGCTCAACTGCCCGTCTCCGTGGAGGTCCGCTGATGACACGTTTTCCCTCGCATCCCGACCGCCGTCCCGCCATCGTCGCGGGCGCGTCCTCCGGCATCGGCGCCGCCACCGCGGAAGCCCTTGCCGCCCTGGGGCATCCGGTCGCACTGGGCGCGCGCCGGGTGGAGATATGCGAGACCCTGGCCGAGAAGATCCGCGCCGCCGGCGGTGAGGCCTTCGCCGGCCGGCTGGACGTCTCCGACACCGCCTCGGTCGACGAATTCGTCACCGCCGCCGAGAAAGAACTGGGGCCCATCGAGATCCTGGTCTCCGGCGCGGGCGATCTCGAATTCGGGCAGGCCTGGGAAATGGATCCCGACGTCTTCGAATCACAGGTCCGCGTGCACCTGATCGGCGCGCAGCGGCTCGCGCACCGGATCCTGCCCGGCATGATCGACCGGCGGCGCGGTGACTTCGTCGTGATCGGCTCCGACTGCGCGGTCCGGGTGCGTCCCGGCGCGGGCGCGTACAACGCGGCCAAGACCGGGGTCGAGGCCTTCGCCACCCAGCTGCGCATGGAACTCGAGGGCACCGGGGTGCGCTCGTCCATCGTGCGGCCGGGGCAGACCCTCACCGGCATGGGCATGCAGGCCACCCCCGAGATCGTCGGCCCGCTGCTGGAGAACTGGGTGAAATGGGGCTTTGCCCGGCACCCGCAGTTCCTGCGGCCCGCCGATCTCGCGGCGGCCGTGACCGCGGTCGTCTCCACCCCGCGCGGCGCGCACCTGGTGCTGGTGGAGGTGCAGCCGGAAGCGCCGATCCAGGACAAGCCGACACCGGAACAGGAGGAGTCCTGATGCGTCTGATCGTCGATCTCGATCTCTGCCAGGGCCACGCCGTCTGCCAGGACGAGGCCCCCGAACTCTTCGAGGTGCCCAAACACGGCCAGGTCCGGATCCTGCGTCCCGACCCCGGAGCCGATCTCGAGGCGGCCCGCGCCGCCGTCCGCTACTGCCCCACCCAGGCGCTGTCGCTCATCGACGACAGCGCGACCGAATAGCGCCACAGGAATAGCGCAACCGAACAGAAGGAGGCCGTGGTGAGCTGGTCCCGCGACGAACTCGACGAGATGATCCGCCGCTGGGTGGACGAGAACAAACAGTGTGAGGCACAGGGCGATTGGACGCCGCTCGAGCACTTCTACACCGAGGATGCCACCTACGGCTGGAACTACGGCCCGCAGCAGGAGTTCATGGCCGTCGGCCGCGACGAGATCCGTGACATCGCGCTCGGCCAGGAGATGTTCGGCCTGGAGGGCTGGACCTACCCGTATCAGGAATTCGTGGTCGACGAGCGCAGCGGCAGCGTCATCGGCTTCTGGAAGCAGATCAACGAGGGCACCCGGGCGGACGGCCGGCCCTACAGTCCGGAGGGCATCGGCGGCAGCTGGTTCCGCTACGCGGGCGACTTCCAATGGTCCTGGCAGCGCGACTTCTTCGACTTCGGCAATGTGACCGCGCTGTTCGTCGAGATGATCTCGAACGACGCGCTCTCCTCCGGCATGCGCAAGCGCATGGAACGGGCGATGACGGGTCAACCGCTGCCCGGCTGGTACCCCGTCGGAAAGGGGCCGGTACCCCTGTGGTGACCAGCAGATACGAATCGCTGACCAGATCCGAACTGGCGCTGCTGGTTCCGGAGCTACTGCTGTGCGGCCACCTGATCGACCGCTCCGGCATGGCGCACGTGCTCGGCGCGATCGGCCGCGCGGGCATGACCGCGGTGGCCATCGACGAATGGCAGCTCGCCAGCCCGGTCTACACCCGGCGCATGCGGCGGGCGCTCAACATCACCGGCGACGGCGTGGACGCCATCTTCAAGGGCTTCCAGCTGGATATCGGCGCGCCACCGCAGTTCATGGACTTCCGCTACCGGGTGATCGACCACGACCACGGCGAATTCCGCCTGGACCACTGCGGCGCGCTCGTCGACGTGGAACCGATGGGCACCGAGTTCGTGGTGGCCATGTGCCACGACATCGAGGACCCCACCTTCGACGCGACCGCACTGGCCACCAACCCGCACGCGCAGGTGCGGCCCGTGCACCGGCCGCCCCGGGAGCCGGCCGACCGGAAACCGGTGTGCGCGTGGACCGTCACCATCGATCCCGCGAACGAACCGCCGCTGCCGCACGCCGACGCCCACGTGGTGGCCGGATCCGAGGCTGCCGCCACGGTGCTGGCGTCCATCGACCCGGAAGATCCTGGGCAGCGGGACTATTCGGGACCGCTGCTGAGCGATCTGCGCTTCGCGGACTTCTCCCGGTCCGCGCTCATCCGGATCGCCGACGAGGTGAGCCTGCAACACCACCTGCTCACCCTCGGCTACAAGACGGCGGTCGAAGCCCGGACGAAACCCGATGTGGCGCGGGACATCCTGCGCAAGCAGTGGACGGGTATCGCCGGGCTCACCGCCGAACGCATCCGCGTCGCGCTCGGGCTCGGCGACGACGTCGCCGCGCTGGCCAAGGTGTTGCGGCTGCACCCGGCCTTCAATCCGGCCGCCTACGTCGACGTCGGGGTCTCCACCGAGACCGCCGGCGGCGAACAGCTGGTGGAACTGCGGATCGGGCGCGGCTGCGGCGCGATCGACGACGGCGCGTGGCCGGCCCTGCTCGACCCCGAGCATCTGGCCCCGCTCGACGCGCTGGTGCGCGGGGTGAACCCGCGCTTCCACAGCCGGGTCCGCTCAACGGACGAATGCGGCCTCACCATCGAAATCGGTTGTGCGGATTTGCCGTTCCGTGAGGCCGATGAGGTCGCCATCACCCGGTTCAGCTCCGGGGCCGGCTTCTCGTTCACCGACCGGGGCACCCCGCTGCCACTCACCGTCCTGTAGCCGGAACACACCAGGAGATACGGCCATGGCGTGCAATTTCGCCGACCTCTACGAACACTCCGCCGACGCCGTGCCGGACCGGACCGCCGTCATCGAGGGCTCGCGCCGGCGTACCTTCGCCGAACTCGACGCCCGCGCCAACCGGCTGGCCCACCACCTCGCCGCCAACGGGGCCGGGCCGGGCACCCACATCGGCTTCCACATGCACAACAGCATCGAGAGTCTCGAAACGCTGCTGGGCTGCTACAAGATTCGCGCGGTGCCGGTCAATATCAACTATCGGTACCGCGCGGACGAACTGCGCTATGTCTACGACAACGCTGACCTCGAGATGACGGTGCACCACCGCTGCTACGCGCCGCTGATCGAGGAGATCCGGCCGCAGCTGCCGAAGCTGCGGTACACCCTCGTCGTCGAGGACGACCAGGGCGGTGCGGGGCTGGCGACCGGCTCCGTCCCGTACGAGGAGGCGCTCGAATCCGGTTCGCCCGAGCGGGATTTCGGTCCGCGCAGTCCCGACGACCACTTCATCATGTACACCGGCGGCACCACCGGCCTGCCCAAGGGCGTCATCTGGCGGCAGGAGGACATGTGGCGCGTGCTGGGCGGCGGCATCGACTTCTACACCGGTGAACCGGTCGCCGACGAGTACCAGCAGTCCCGCGCCGGGGCCGAGAACCCCTCGCCCATGACCTGGTTCGTGCTGCCGCCGCTCATTCACGCCGCCGCCATGATGCCCACCTTCAACGCGCTGTGGTCGGGCAACGCGGTGGTGTTCCAGCCGCGCTTCGATCCCGACGAGGTGTGGCGAGTGGTGGCGCGGGAGCGGCCCCACGTCCTGGTCGTCACGGGCGACGCCATCGCCCGGCCGCTGGTCGACTCCTACCGGGCCGCGCCGGTGGACGCCTCCTCGCTGATCTCCATCGGTTCCGGCGCCGCCCAGCTCACCCAGCCGGTGAAGAACGAGCTGCTGGAACTGTTCCCGAGCACGCTGGTCACGGAATCCATCGGCTCCTCCGAAACCGGTTTCGGCGGAATCGGATTCGCGCAGAAGGACGACGACCCGGCCCGCGCGCCACGGGTGACCACCGGGCGCGGGGCGCTGGTGGTGGACGACGCCGGGCATCCCGTCGCGCCGGGCGGCGAGGGCTGGGTGGCCAAGACCGGCAATGTGCCGATCGGCTACTACAAGGATCCGGTCAAGACCGACAAGCTCTTCCGCAGCGTGGACGGGGCCCGGATGGTCATCACCGACGATCGCGCGCGCGTCGAGTCCGACGGGTCGGTCACCCTGATCGGCCGCGGCAACATGGTCATCAACACCGGCGGGGAGAAGGTCTTTCCCGAAGAGGTCGAGGCGACCCTCAAGGCCCATCCGGCCGTCTACGACGCGGTCGTGGTCGGGGTGCCGCACGAGCGCTGGGGTCAGCTGGTGGCGGCCGTGGTGTCGCCCACGGCGGGCGAGATCGATGTCGCGGCCCTGGTGGAGCACGTGCGTGAGCGGCTCGCGGGATACAAACTGCCGCGGCGGATCTGGGTCGCCGGGACTGTCGCGCGCACCCCGAGCGGCAAGCCCGACTATCGCTGGGCCAAGGCGTATGTGGCCGAGCGGGCGCCCGATCACGAGGCGCGCTGAGCGGTGGTACCGGGCGGGGTGACCGCGGAATGAGGAAACTCGGTCAAACCACCGCCGCCCGACACTGAAACCTGTTCTAATTCGAGCATGGTGGAGGCGCATACCGTACTCGGCGAACAGGTCCGCATGCCGGTGCAGATCCGGCATGCGGACGCCTGCTCGGCGCTGTTCCTCGTCGACGCGGCCGCGGCCCGCACCCTGCTCGCCGGCGCCGGGCTGGAGCCGATCACGCCGCTGCCCGGCAAGGCCGTGCTCTCGCTGGCCTTCGTGCGCTACATCGACGGCGACCTCGGCCCGTACCACGAATTCGCTTTCTCGCTCATGGCCCGGCAGCCCGGGCGCAAGGACAGCACCGGCGCCTACATCCACTGGCTGCCGGTCAACCAGAGCTTCACCTGCGAAGCGGGACAGTCCATCTGGGGCTTCCCGAAGCTCATGGCCGATATCGACATCACGCCGGACGGCCGCGGGCGCCGCTGCGAGGTCAGCGTCGACGGGCAGTTCGTGCTCTCGTTGCGGGTGGCCGACGGTTTCCCCATGCCCGGCGGCGCCGGCGGGGCCTCCATCGACGCCTACACCTCGCGCAACGGCATCCTGCGGCGCACACCGTGGGTCATGAATCCGGGCCAGGTCCGGGGACGGCCCGGCGGTGCGCGGATCCACCTCGGAGACCATCCGGTCTCCAGTCAATTGCGGGCGCTGGGACTCCCCGCGCGCGCACTGTTCTCCAGCCGGATCGGCGCGCTCCGCATGACCTTCGAGGACGCCGCGACGGTATTGCAGACCCGGGAGGTCCGATGAGCCGGACAGCACTCGTCACCGGAGCGGCCAGCGGCATGGGCCGCATCGTCGCCCAGCGACTCGCCGCCGCCGGCTGGCAGGTGGCCGCGGTCGACCTGAACGCCGACGGCCTGGCCGCCATGGCCGCGCGCTCGCCCAACACCCACACCTACACCTGTGACGTGTCGGACTCCGCGCAGGTCCACGCCGTCGTCGACAAGGTACGCGCGGAACTCGGGACCATCGACCGCCTGGTGCACGCGGCCGGCATGGCCCACGTGCACGCCTCCGTGCTGGACCACGACGTGGCCCAGATCCGGAAGATGATGGACGTCAACTACATCGGCACGGTCAACCTCTGCCAGGCCGTCATCCCCGCCATGAAACAGGCCGGCGCGGGCACCGTGGTGCTGTTCGCCTCGCTGGCGGGCTGGCTGCCCTCACCCGGAATGGCCGGATACACGGCCTCCAAGCACGCGGTGGTCGGTTTCGCCGACAGCCTCTCCTACGAACTGCACGGCACCGGCGTGCGACTGCTCGTGCTGTGCCCGCCCATGGTGGAGACCCCCTTCCTGGACGCGGTCCGCAAGGAGAACGACACCGTGCTCGGCAATGCGGGCGGCGCGACGCCCGAGAGCGTCGTCGACGCGCTGGAAAAGGCCCTCGCCAAACCGAAGTCGCCGCTGTTCCTGCTGCCCGGGCAGGCTCGTCCGGCCTACCTGATGCGGCGCTTCCTGCCGAACGTGGCGCGTGCCATCGTCCGGCGCACGGTGCATCCCACCGAGTAGTTCTCTCCCCGAACGTGGATGCCGGCACGTGCTCCGATCGGCATCCGCACTCGGTGCTGGGCAGCCGGGCTCTGCGGCTGCCCCGCACCGGAAACCGGTGCTCCCGCACCGGAAGCCGGCTACCGCACGGCAATAATTCGGTGGCGCGCCCTCTCCCCACCAGGCACTCTGAGCTGTCTGCACTGCTCGAAAGCGACTGTTCGAGAGGGGATGGATGAGTTCGCGCACATCCGCTGTCAGGCTGGTTCTGCGCTTCTACGGCCGGGAGATGGCCCGGCGCAAGGCAATCACGATTCCGGCCATGCTGGGACCCGCCCTCGGCAATATCTGCCAGCTCTACATCGCGCCGCTGCTGGTCGCGATGGTCGTGGGCAAGGTCGCCGCCACCGGCGACTCCTCGTTCGGCGCGCTCGCGCCGTACGTGATCGGCTTCGGCACGCTGCTGTTCCTCGCGGAAGTGTGCTGGCGCGTGGGGATCCACTGCCTCAACCGCCTGGACGCCTACGGCATCGAGAGCCTCTACAACATCGCCATGGACGAACTTCTGGCCAAGGATTCGGCGTTCTTCCACAACAACTTCGCGGGCTCGCTGACCAAGCGCGCCCTGAGCTTCGCGACCCGGTTCGAGGAGTTCGTGGACACCTTCGCCTTCGAGATCGTCGCCGCCCTGGTGCCGCTGAGCTTCGCCTCGGTGGTGCTCTGGCGCTACGACCCGATGCTGGTCGTCGTGCTGCTCGGCCTGATCGCGATCAGCGGCGTGGTGGTCGCCCCGCTGATCCGGCGCCGCCAGCACCTGGTCGACGACCGCGAGGCCGCCATCGCGCGGGTCTCGGGGCATGTCTCCGACACCCTCTCGAACATGCAGGCGGTGCGGGCCTTCGCGGCCGAGCCGCAGGAGATCGAGGAGCATCGGCGGCGGGTGGCGGTGCAGCGGCGAAAGTCCTTGCGGTCCTGGGATTACAACAACCTCTACATCGACACCGCGGTCACACCGCTGATGGTGATCGTGAATGTGTCCGGGTTGCTGATCGCCCTGGGCATCGGCGGCGGTCACGCCTCGGTCGAGGTGATCATGGTGGCTTTCACCTACTACTGGAACGCCACCGGCATCATGTTCCGGTTCAACCAGATCTACCGGCGGCTGGAGAGCTCCACCACCGAGGCCGCCCAGTTCACCGAGCTGCTGCTGGAATCGCCGACGGTGCTCGACCCGGCCGAGCCGGAACCGCTGCGCCCCAAGGACTTCGGCATCCGATTCGAGCGGGTGGACTTCGCCCACGAGGGCGCGGTGCCGCTGTTCCGCGGATTGGATCTGGAGGTGGCCGGCGGTGAGCGCATCGGCCTGGTCGGCCGGTCCGGCGGCGGTAAGAGCACGCTCACCCAGCTGCTGCTGCGCATGATGGACGTCGACGGCGGGGTCATCCGCATCGGTGGACAGGACATCTCGCGCCTGCGGCAGCGGGATCTGCGCAGCCTGCTGTCCTATGTGCCGCAGGACCCGGCCATGTTCCACCGGTCGCTGAGCGACAACATCCGCTTCGCCCGGCCCGAGGCCACCGACGAGCAGGTGCGGCGCGCCGCCAGGGCCGCGCACGTCACCGAATTCGCGGACGGGCTGCCCGAGGGCATGGACACCCTCATCGGCGAGCGCGGCGTGAAACTCTCCGGCGGGCAGCGCCAGCGGGTCGCGCTCGCGCGGGCCATCCTGCGCGACGCCCCGATCCTGCTCCTGGACGAGGCCACCAGCGCCCTCGACTCCGAGAGCGAAATCCTTGTGCAACAAGCGCTCTGGGAGTTGATGGAAGGGCGTACGGCGCTGGTGGTCGCGCACCGGTTGAGCACGGTCGCCGGCATGGACCGGCTGATCGTGCTCGATCGCGGGCGGATCGTCGAACAGGGCGGCCACGAGGAGCTGCTGCGCGGCGAGGGTACGTACGCGCAGCTGTGGCGGCACCAGTCCGGCGGCTTCCTGGGCGAGGAATTGGCCGCCCGCTGACCGTGAGGCGGCGAGGGGAGAGGTCCGTCGCCGCCTCGTCTCCAGGGGGACAGGCCCCGGAATTCCCTAGTTGCCCTGGAAGTTGGGCTTGCGCTTCTCGGCGAAGGCGCGCGGGCCCTCCTTCGCGTCATTGCTGCGGAAGACCGGCAGGCCGACCTTGGCGTCGATCTTGAACGCCTCTTCCTCGTGCATGCCCTCGGTGTCGCGGATGACCTTGAGGATCGCCTGCACGGCCAGCGGGCCGTTGTTGTTGATCAGCTCGGCGATTTCCAGGGCCTTGTCCAGCGCGGTGCCGTCCGGCACCACGTGGCCGATGAGGCCGAAGTTCAGCGCCTCGGTCGCGGTGATGTGACGGCCGGTCAGCAGCAGCTCCGCGGCGATGGTGTAGGGGATCTGGCGCGGCAGCCGCACCGCCGAGCCGCCCATCGGGAACAGGCTCCACTTCGCCTCGGAGACACCGAACTTGGCGCTCTCACCGGCGATGCGGATGTCGGTGCCCTGCAGGATTTCGGTGCCACCCGCGATGGCCGCGCCCTCCACCGCCGCGATCAGCGGCTTGGTCAGGCGGCGGCCCTTGAGCAGGCCGGGCATGCGGGACGGGTCGAACGCGCCGCCCTCCTTCATGCCGTCGTCGGGGCTGCGCTTGTTCATGTTCTTCAGGTCCGCGCCCGCGCAGAACGCGCCGCCGGCGCCGGTAAGGATGCAGGAGCGGATCTCCGGATCGTTGTCGACCGTGTCCCACGCCTCGGTCATGATCGCCAGCATCTCGCCGGTGAGGGCGTTCTTGGACTTGGGGCGGTTCATGGTGACGATCAGCGTCGCGCCGCGCTTCTCGACCAGAGCGTGCGGTTCGGTGTTGCTAGGTGTCTCAGCAGTCGCTGCGGTCATCGCCGACCCTTCTTTCCACATGGGCGAACCAGGATTCCGGCACGAAACTACCCCGCGCCGTTGTCCTGAACAATAACGTGTTCTAGTTTGGACCATGGTGACCGCCGTCACGGGCGGCAAGTACTGGAGAGAGTCCCATGAGCACAACGAGTAAGGCGAAGCTTCCGCCGCGCGTCACGGAATCCCTCATCGACCGGCTGACCGCGATGGTGACGGCGGGCACGGCCGGCGAGGCCCGCGAGCCCTTCGAGATGGTCGAGGTCTACACCGGCGACGTGGTCGGCTACCTGCCGCAATCCTCGCCCGAGGACGTCGAGGCCGCCGTCGAGATCGCCCGCGCCGCCCAGAAGGAATGGGCCGCCCGGCCGCTCAAGGACCGCCTCGCCGTGTTCGAGCGCGCACACGAGCTGATTCTCTCCGAGATCGAGACCATCGCGGACCTGATCCAGATCGGCTGCGGCAAGGCGCGCCGGATGGCCATCGAGGAGGCGTGCGACACGCCGATGGTCATCGCCCACTACCTGAAGACCGCCGAGAAGACGCTCAAGCCCAAGAAGCGCAGCGGTCCGATGCCGGTCATCACCTCCTCCACCGAGGAGCACCGGCCCAAGGGCGTGGTCGCGGTCATCGCACCGTGGAACTTCCCATTCGCCATCTCCATGTCCGACTCCACCCCCGCGCTCATGGCCGGCAACGGCGTGATCATGAAGCCGGACAACAAGACCGCGCTGTGCACTCTCTTCGGCATCGAACTGCTGCAGAAGGCGGGCCTGCCCCGCGGGCTCATCCAGGTGGTCTGCGGCGGCGGCCCCGACGTCGGCCCCACCCTCATCGACAATGTCGAATTCGTCATGTTCACCGGCTCCACCGCCACCGGCCGCACCATCGGTGAGCAGGCCGGGCGCAACCTCATCGGCTGCAGCCTGGAACTCGGCGGCAAGAACCCGATGATCGTGCTCGACGACGTCAACCTCGACGAGGCCATCCCCTCGGCCGTGTTCGCCGTCTTCGGCAACACCGGACAGGCGTGCATGCACATCGAGCGCATCTACGTGCAGGAGCGCATCTACGACGAGTACCTCCGCCGTTTCGTCGCCGCCGCCGAGGAACTCGCCGGCAAGATGGGCGCCACCTACGACTTCGACCCCGAAATGGGTTCGCTGGTCTCGGTGGATCACATGAAGCGCGTCGCCGCGCACGTCGACGAGGCCCGGGAGAAGGGCGCCACCGTCGTCACCGGCGGCAACCCCCGCCCGGACATCGGTCCCGCCTTCTTCGAGCCGACCGTCCTCACCGGCGTCACCAAGGACATGGCCCACGCCACCATTGAGACCTTCGGCCCTGTGGTCAGCATCTACAAGTACGGCACCGAGGACGAGGCCGTCGCGCTCGCCAACGACACCGCCTACGGCCTCAATGCCAGCATCTGGACCGGAAACATCGACCGCGCAACGAAACTCGCCGAGCGCGTCGAAGCCGGCGCTATCAATATCAACGACGGATTCGTCACCAGCTACGCCGCCAAGGGCACCCCGTCCGGCGGCGTGAAGCAGTCCGGCGTCGGCACCCGCCACGGCGCGGCCGGCATCCTCAAGTACACCGACACCATCAATGTCGGCGTGCAGAAGAAGCAGATCATGGCGGCCCGCGCTTCCATGCCGTACGAGAAGCAGCTCAAGTCCACCCTGGTCACCCTGCGCCTCATGCGCCGCCTGCACCTGGGCTGACAGACGTTCCGCCACCAGGGGTCCCGGCCGGACAGGCAGGGACCCCTGGTGCGTTCCGGTTCAGAGTCGCTGCGCGGTCAGCGACAGCCGGGCCACGCCGATGATATGCGAACCCATCGAGAACGAAGCGACCGTCGGGGTGGTCGCCGCGGGCAGGTCCAGGGTCGCGGTGTCCAGGGCCAGCACGGAGATCTGGTACGTGTGCGGGCGGTCGCCGGCGGGCGGACACGGACCCAGGTAGCCGGGGACACCCGCGTCGTTGACACCGGCCACGCCCGCCGTGCCCGCGGTGAAATCGGTTGCGGCGGCGGGGATGTCCCAGTTCATCCAATGCCAGAAGCCGGCGGCCGTCGGGGCGTCCGGGTCGAACATGGTGACCGCGAAGCTCTTCGCCGCGGCGGGCGCGCCGGACCAGCGCAGGCGCGGGGCGTGATTGGCGGCCGTGCAGCCGAAGGCGCCCGCGTAGAAGTCGGCCGGGAAGGCGCGATCGGCCGTGGCGTCGGCGGTGGTGACCGTGAACTGGGCGGCCGAGGCGGGTACCACGGCCCGAACCTGAACGGACGGAACCGGATTCGAGGCGGGCGTCGCGGTGGGGGAATCCTGGTCGCTGCCACACGCGGCGGCGGACAGCAGGGCCGCTACGACGAAGGTCGCGGAGACGATGCGTGCTGTGCGATTCATGGCGGTTCTCCTCGTCGTTCTGTTGACACGACGAGACTCTCGAAATCCGGCGCCGCCAGGGAGATCGTCCGCACCCTGGTATCCCGCGTACCACCCGGCCGCCCCCTAGGCTGGCGACGGGAGCCCGGACCTGCCGGGGGGCTCCGGCGAGAAGGAGTGTGAGCGTGGACACTACGGCATCCGGAAAGGAGCTGGGCGCCTTCCTGCGGGCCATGCGGGAGCGGCTGGCACCCGAGCAGGCGGGGCTGCCGAACGTCGGGCAGCGGCGCACTCCGGGCCTGCGAAGGCAGGAGGTGGCGCAACTCGCGGCCGTCAGCGTCGACTGGTACATCCGGCTCGAACAGGGCCGCGTCGGCACCCCCGGGGCGGCGATCCTGGACGCCCTCGCAGGCGCCCTGCGCCTCACCGACACCGAACGCGCGCACCTGCACCTCATCGCCCGCGGCGCCCAGCCGCCCGCCCGCCGTCCGGCCGACCCGCCGGAATCACTGCGCGCCATCCTCGACGGCCTGTCCACGCTCCCGGCCTACCTGACCGACTTCCGCCTCGACGTGCTGGCCCGCAACACCGCCGCCGCGGCCCTGTTCGGCCCCGGCTTCGAACCCGGCA
Organism: Nocardia niigatensis NBRC 100131; assembly: GCF_000308655.1. Lineage (GTDB taxonomy): Bacteria > Actinomycetota > Actinomycetes > Mycobacteriales > Mycobacteriaceae > Nocardia > Nocardia niigatensis. The sequence goes on from NZ_BAGC01000003.1 coordinate 86,824, forward strand.
TCAACGCCGCCCGCCTCACCCTGCTCGATCCGGCGACCCGGGCCACCCAGCTGGACTGGGACCGGGTCGCCCGCGAAACCGTCGGCAACCTGCGCCGCAACCTGGCCCGCCACCCAGGCGACCCGCGCCTGCGCGAGGTGATCGGCGAATTACGCACGCAGAGCCGCGAATTCGCCACCTGGTGAGACGACCACACCGTCCAGGACCGCAGCCACGGCACCAAACGCATCCGGCATCCGGCCGCGGGCGACCTGACGGTCTGCTACGACAACCTCACCAGCCCCGACGGAGCCGACCACAGCATCACGGTCATCACCCCCGCGGACACCGCGACCGCCGCCGCCCTGCGCACCATCCTCACCGACCACGCGGATCGCCTGGGCGGCACCCGCCTTCGCCCGATCGCCGGCTGAGACCGGCCCCCGGAACGTCACAAAACACAAAACCCCCGGCTCTCGAAAGAGCCGGGGGCCGAGTTGTGTCTCAACCACACAGTCGGGGTGACAGGATTTGAACCTGCGACCTCTTCGTCCCGAACGAAGCGCGCTACCAAGCTGCGCCACACCCCGTGAAGCGAACGTGCAGTAGCTTAGCGCACCCGTCGTCCAGACGTTAAATCGGCTGGTCAGATGTGCTAAAGCAGGCGAAAAGTGGCGAAGAGCTTACGCGCGAAATCGGCCGTGACCGAGCGATCCACGCCCGTGTCGGCGACGATCGTCAGCACCAGCGAACCCTTCCCGTCACCGACGCTCAGCGCGAAGGTGTAGACCGAGTACGTGGTGGCGCAACCGGCGGGGGCGGTGAACGCGCCGCTCGTCTCCAGGAACGTGCCGTGCAGGGTGCCGTCGGTGGTGGCGAGCGGCTGGCCGGCGCCCGCGTTCAGCGAGGTCCGGGTCGACCAGCCGAGCCGTGCCGCGTGCGCGCCCACATCCGTCGCCGCCGCGGTGGCGTCCGAGATGGAGGAGTTGGTGAGAAACATGTTGGTGCGCACATTGTCCGGGCAGTAGTCGACGCCCTCCTCGCTGAAGCCCGCGGCCGGAATGCTGTCGCTGTCCGTGCCGTACTTGGTCGTGGTCTGATCGATGGTCCAATCCTTGGGGATGTCCCACGCCGCCTTCATGTCCGTCGGCACGACGACCTGATAGCCGGGGATCTGCGGCGTCAGCGTGGACGCCGGGGCCGTGGTGGTGGTGCGCGCGGTGGAACCGGCCGGGCCGGTGCTCGAGGTGGGCTTGGCGGTGGTGGCCGGTGCGGCGCCCGTCCCGGAATCGCGCATCACGATCACGATCGCCACGACGGCTGCGATCGCCACCACCAGCGCGCCCGCCCCCGCCAGCAGCCACACCCGCCCGCGATTGCCGTCCGGCGGCGGCGCGAACCCACCCGGCGGGGCGGCCGGGAACGGTGACGGACCGGCGCTGTACGAATTTGTCTTCGGCGGAAGGGGATTCGGACCGGAGTGATAGGGCGAGGACTGGTACGGGTTCGGCCCCGACTGATACGGGCTCGGTCCGGTCCGCGGCCCGGGACCCGGGACCACCCCGGGTCCCGGGCTCGGATTCGGCCTGGAGACATAGGGATTCGGGCCCGGATGCGGATAGGGGAGCTGCGGCGGGCTGGGCCGGGGCCGTTCGGGCAACGGCCCCTCCCGCCACCAGTCCCCGCTGGATGTCGTCTTCTCCGGATCGATGTCCTGACCGTCGGTTCCATCGCTCATCGTCGTCGGACCCCCTGTCTGACGAGTCGTGCCGCCGCCTACTGGATCGGGCGGATACTGGCGAGAATCTTCTTCGCCAGGGTCGCGTCCACCGACTGGTCCACTCCGGTGTCCGCGGCGATGGTGAACACGAAAGCGCCACTGTCACCGGGGAACGCGAAGGTGTAGACCGAGTACGTCGAGGCGCAGCCCGCGGCGGGAGCCGGAGCGGAACCCTTGGTCTCGATGTAGACACCCTGCAGCTGACCGTCCGAGGACTGGAACGACTCCGGGTTTCCGGGCGTCGCGCCGGTCGAGGTGGACCAGCCGATGCGGCCCATCCGGGTACCGATATCGGCCGCCGCCTTCGCCGGATCCGACTCGTCGGACTGGGTCAGGAAGACGTTGGTGCGCACGTACTTCGGGCAGTATTCCAGGCCGTCCTGCGCCAGCCCGGCCACCGGAATGCTGTCCGAGCCGCTGCCGAACGAACTCTGCCCGGCGCGATCCACCTTCCAGCTCTGCGGAATGTCGTACGCCGCACCATTATCCGGGATCGTGACCACCTGATACCCGGGGATCACGGCACCGGGCGTGGCGGTCGCCTTCGGGCCGGTCGTCTTGGCGGTCGTCGGCTTGCCCGACTGGGTGGGCTTGGCCGTGGTCGAGGTGAGCGCGCTGATCAGCGATGGCGTCGTGTTCGACTTCGCCGAGGTGTCGTTCGAGCCCTTGTGCACCAGCGCCACGACCACCACCGCGGCGATGATCGCCAGCACCAGCACGCCCACACCGGCGAACAGCCACACCCGGCCCCTGCCGCCACCCGGCGGCGGGGGATAGGGCGGCTGCTGGCCGAAACCCGGCTGTCCGCCATAGCCCGGCTGCTGGCCGTAACCCTGCGGCGCGCCGAACGCCTGCGTCGGCGGGTACTGGCCGGGGTACTGACCCTGCCCGGGCGGATAGGGCTGCCCGTACTGCCCGCCGGTGATCGGGGTCGTCGGCTGCGGCTGCCCGTAGCCCGGCTGCTGCCAACCCGGATTCGGGTGCGGCGCGCCATAACCCGGCTGCGGCGGCTGCTGCCAGGTCTGATCCTGTCCGGGCACACCCTGCCACCAGTTCGGATCGGGATCCGGACGGCCTGACTCGTTGCTGTGGTCGTTACCACTGGTCACGGTTGCCCCCTGACTGACGACTACATACCGCGGTGTATATCGCGGCGGGGGCTCACCGCGCGACAGCCTCCGAGGACGCGGTCCGACCGCGCCCCGACTCGGCGACCGGCTTCTTCGGCGGAGCGCCGACCAGCGTCAGCAGCGTCGCCTCCGGTCGGCAGCAGAACCGGTACGGCGCCCACGGCGAGGTCCCCAGACCCGCCGACACGTGCAGCCGGGTGTGCGCGCCCCAGCGTGAGGCGCCCTTCACCCGGGCCCGGTCGATCCCGCAGTTGGTCACCAGCGCACCGAAGCCCGGCACACACAGCTGCCCGCCGTGGGTGTGCCCCGCCATCACCAGGTCGTAGCCGTCGGCCGCGAACCGGTCCAGCACCCGCGGCTCCGGCGAGTGGGTGAGCCCGATGCTCAAGTCCGCCAGCGGATTCGGCGCGCCCGCGACCGTGTCGTAGCGGTCGCGCTGCAGGTGCGGATCGTCCACGCCGGCGGTCGAGATCCGCACCCCGGACACCTCGATGTCGCGGCGCACATGCGTCAGATCCAGCCAGCCCCGCTCGGTGAACGCGGCCCGCAGGTCCTGCCAGGGCAGCGGATCACCGTAGACCCGCTTGTGGTCCTTCTTGAAGTACTTCAGGGGGTTCTTCGGCACCGGCGCGAAGTAGTCGTTCGAACCGAACACGAAAATGCCGGGGCGCGCGAGCAATCCGCCCAGCGACTGCACCACCGACGGCACCGACTTCTGGTGCGAGAGGTTGTCCCCGGTGTTCACCACCAGATCCGGCTCCAGCCGGTCCAGCTCCCGCAGCCAAGCCTGCTTCAACTGCTGGCCGGGCATCATGTGCAGGTCGCTGATGTGCAGCACCCGTAGCGAGGGTTTGCCCGGTTCCAGCACGGGTAGCGTCGCTTCACGCAGCGTGAAGGCATTGCGCTCGATGAGCGTCGCGTATCCGATTCCGGCGACCGCGGCCCCGGCGGCTCCGAGTGCGGCACGGGTGAGGGCGGAGGTCGAGAAGACGGGCATTTGCCCAGAATAGGCGACCCGGCGGAGAAACATCGAGTCAAATGAGCTGGACCACGATAGAAGTCCCTCGTACCGTGTCGCTCATGTCGGAACTCAAATCCAAGCTGCGGTCGGATATGACCACCGCGATGAAGAGCAAGGACACGCTGCGGCTGGCCACCCTGCGGATGCTGCTGTCCGCGGTGCAGAACGCGGAGGTCGCCGGACCCGAGGCCCGTGAGCTTTCCGACCAGGAGATCATCGCCGTCCTGCAGAAGGAGGCGAAGAAGCGCAATGAGGCCGCCGTCGTCTACGAGCAGGCCGGGCGTGGCGAACTGGCCGCCAACGAGCGCGCCGAGGAATCGATCATCGACGAGTACCTGCCCACCCAGCTCACCGACGCCGAGGTGGGCGCCATCGCCGACACCGCCATCGCCGACGTCGCCGAACAGCTGGGGGCGCGGCCGGGGATGAAGCAGATGGGTCAGGTCATGAAGGCCGCGACCGCGCTGGCCTCCGGGCGCGCCGACGGATCGCGGATCTCGGCCGCCGTGAAGGCGCGACTCTGACTCTGTTTTATCAATACGAAAGGCCCGGAGTGAGTGAATCACTCCGGGCCTTTCCTCTCGTTCTACCTGTTCGGGCTACCGCGGGATCGGGATGGGAATCGGGATCGGCGGCAGCTGCGGGATGGTGATATTCGGCAATCCCGGCACCGAAGGCGGCGCGTTCGGCGCCGGCGCCGGAATCTGACTGCCGTCGCTCACATAGAGCGTGATCACCGAGCCCGGAATCGCGGACCCGTTCGGCGAGACGTTCATGACCGTCCCCTTACCCGCGCCCGGCTGGGTCGTCACCGACACCTGGAAGCCCGCGCCCACCAGGGTGGAGGTGGCCTCCGCCTGGGACATGCCGATCACGTCCGGGATCTGCGAGTTGTTCGACCCGCGCACGTACTTGTCGTCCAGCGGCGGCAGCGCCGCGGGCGGGAACCGGTCGAGCACGTTCTTCATCGCGGCGAGATAGGTCTTGGCGGGTTCATTACCGCCGTACAGGTTTCCGCTGCCACAGCTGCGCAGTGGGAATGAGCAGATCTCACCCGGCGTCGGGCTGTCGCCGTAGATGTAGCTGGCGCCCGCGAAGGAGTTGGTGAAGGCCAGGAACGCCGAGGACCGGTGGGTCTCGGTGGTACCCGTCTTGGCCGAGGTCGGGATGTTCCAGCCGACCGAATGCGCCGACCCGGCACCGGTACCGCTCACCACGTCCTGGCTCAGGGCATTGGCGAGAGTGTTGGCCAGACCCGGATCCACCACCTGCTCACACGCCTGCTGGGTCAGCGGCACCTGCTTGCCGTTGCGGTCCACCACCTCCTTGATCGGGGTGGGCGGGCACCACTTGCCGCTGGAGGCCAGCGTGGCGGCCACATTCGACAGCTCGAGCGGGTTGATCGCCACCGGGCCCAGGGTGAACGAACCCAGGTTCTGGTCCTTGATCATGTCGGCCAGGCTCTGCGCACCGTGGCCGGAGGTGCCGGGCTGGGTGTAGGACCGCATGCCCAGGCGGACCGCCATGTCCACGGTCGGCTGCACGCCGACGGCCTGGATCAGCTTGACGAAGGCCGTGTTCGGTGAGGTCGCCAGCGCCTGCGTCACCGACATCGAACCCGCGTAGTTGCCCGCGTTCTTCACGCAGTAGGTCTCCGGGGGGCAGCCCGGGGTACCGGAATTACCCATGCCCTTGGCCGAGAAGAACGCCGGGACGTCCAGCGTGGCATTGATGCCCAGGCCCTTCTCCATGGCCGCGGCCGTGGTGAAGATCTTGAAGATCGAGCCCGCACCGTCACCGACCAGCGAATACGGCTGCGGCTGCACGGTCTGATGCGCGTTGGCGTCGAGACCGTACACGCGGCTCGAGCCCATGGCCAGCAGCGGATGCGAATCCTGGCCGGGGGCCACGATATTCATGACCTCGGCGATGTCGTCCAGATTCGGGTTGGTATTGGCCGCCAGCGAATCGCGCACCTGGTCCTGGACCGCCGGATCCAGCGTGGTGCGGATCAGGTAGCCGCCCTTCTCCAACTGGTCGCGGCTGATGCCGGCGTTGCTCAGATACTGCATCGCGTAGTCGCAGAAGAAGCCGCGGTCATTGGCCGCGATGCAGCCGCGCTCCAGGCCCTTGGGCTCGGGCAGCACGCCGAGCGGTAGCTCCTTGGCCTTGCGGTACTCGTCCGCGCGGTTGGGCACGTTCTGGATCAGGGTGTCCAGCACGGTGTTCCGGCGCTCCACCACGCCCGCGGGGTTGGTGTACGGGTTCAGCTTGGAGCTGGACTGCACCATGCCGGCGAGCATGGCCGACTGCGCCACGTTCAGATCCTTGGCGTCCACGCCGAAGTAGGTCTGCGCGGCGTCCTGGATGCCGTAGGAGCCGTTGCCGAACGGCACCAGGTTGAGATACCGGGTGAGGATCTCGTCCTTGGTGAGGCGCTTGTCCAGCGTCAGCGCCATCCGGATCTCGCGGATCTTGCGGGCGGGGGTGGTCTCGATGGCGGCCCGGCGTTCGGCGTCGGTCTTGGCCACCACGAGCAGCAGATAGTTCTTCACGTACTGCTGGTCGATGGTGGAGCCGCCCTGCGAGACCTGGCCGCCCGAGGTGTTGGTCAGGAAGGCGCGGAAGGTGCCCTGCCAGTCCACACCGTGGTGGTCGGCGAAGCGCTTGTCCTCGACCGAGACCAGGGACAGCTTCATGTCGTTGGAGATCTTGTCGCTGGGGACCTCGAATCGGCGCTGCTCGTACAGCCACGCGAACGGCGTCCCATTCGCGTCCACCATGGTCGAGACCGCGGGCACGGTGCCCTCGACGAGTTCGGCGGAGACATTGTCGACGGCGTCCGCGGCTCGGTTGGAGATGAACCCGAAGCCACCGGCGAGCGGGAACAGCAGTCCGGCGAGCAACACGGCGGCCAAGACGCACGCGCCTGCCAGTCTCCAGAGCGTTCGTGTGATCGGCACGGGCCCTAGCCTAATTGGCCTTCCGGACACTCGGTGTTCGCCCGGGGCGGGTGTTCATTCGTCCCATAAGAGACGGACTGCCCGGTTCCATGCAACGAATGCGTGGACGGACGTACCAGAAAATCTCGGGACGGTCTTGCGCAGGCCGCACACCTTTACCTAGATTGAGAACCCAGTGTGATAGAGCTAACACTCAAAGTGGAATGTGGTGCAGAACGCAGTGGGGTTGGGTAACTGCGCGCTGCACTCGCGATTCTGGAGCGCCGTGACCCGGTGTTCGGACTGCAAAGGGGCACACCAAATGCACATGACTACCCCGATCGCTCGATTGGACGTGGAGCAGGCCGAAGCGAGAATCGCCTGGGTTTCCCAGGCCCGATGCAAGGAAGTGGATCCCGACCAGCTGTTCGTGCGTGGCGCAGCGCAGCGCAAAGCGGCAACCATCTGCCGGCACTGCCCGGTGCTGATGGAGTGCGGGGCGGACGCCCTGGACAACCGAGTCGAGTTCGGAGTGTGGGGCGGCATGACCGAGCGGCAGCGCCGCGCGCTGCTCAAGCAGCATCCGGAGGTGACGAGTTGGGCGGACTTCTTCCGCGTCCAGCGATCACAGAAGGTAGCGATGTAACCGAGTATCCCTTACCCAGATCCCCCCTATAAGCAGAACGGATCGAGCCCGCGAAAGCGGGCTCGATCCGTGTCCGGGGTCGGATCGGGCATTTCAAACCAAAGGGTCGAAGGACCTGACTCGTGTCAGGCGGATTCGGCGCCCGGTCGGGCGGACCGGGCAGAGCCGGCCTCGACCAGCTGGTCACCCACCGCACGCAGCGCTTCCAGGTCGGCGACCTCGAACGGCAGCGCGGTGACGGCCACGATCGGGACGCTCGGGTGCGCGCCCGTGAAGCGGTGCAGCAGATGCTGTTCGCGCTTGGCGGTGGCGGCCCGATTGGCGTGAATGCGCAATATCGCGGCGGTCAGGGCCTCCGGGGTGTCCGCCTCGGGTTCGGGCGAGGAGCCGTTCGCCGCCGTCTGCGGGGCCAGCTGGTCCGCGGCGACCAGCGCCTGCTCGGCGGTCAGCGAGCTCAGCACCGGGTGGGTGCGGTTCAGCACCAGGCCGGCCAGCGGCATCTTGTCGGTCGAGAGCCGATCGACGAAGAAGCTCGCCTCGCGCAACGCGTCCGGTTCGGCCGCGGCCACCACCAGGAAGTGGGTGCCCGGCCGCGACAGCATGGCGTAGGTGCGGTCGGCGCGATCCTGGAAACCACCGAACATGGACTCCAGTGACTGCAAGAAGACACTGGCGTCTTTGAGCAATTGGCCGCCGACGATGGTCGAGACGCCGCGCAGCGCCAGGCTCATGGCGCCCGCCACGAACTTTCCGACGCCGCGGCCCGGGGCCATGATGACCCGGATCATCTTGCCGTTGAGGAAGTTCCCCAGCCGCTTCGGCGCGTCCAGGAAGTCCAGGGCATTGCGAGAGGGCGGGGTGTCGACCACGATCAGGTCCCACTCCCGCTTGGCCGCGAGCTGCCCGAGCTTCTCCATCGCCATGTACTCCTGGGTGCCACCGAAGGAGGACGCGACGGTCTGGTAGATCGGGTTGGCGAAGATCTGCTCGGCCTTGTCGGGGCTGGTGTGCTCGAGCACCATGTCGTCGAAGGTGCGGCGCATGTTCAGCATCATGGCGAACAGCTCGCCCTTGACCTCGGGCCCGAGTTCGACCTTCTGCGGGACGTTTCCGAGGTCGCTCACGCCGAGCGACTGGGCCAGCCGGCGGGCCGGGTCGATGGTGAGCACCACGACCTTGCGCCCGGATTCGGCGGCGCGCAGCGCGATGGCGGCGGCCGTGGTGGTCTTGCCGACGCCGCCGGAGCCGCAGCACACCACGATGCGGGCCGCCGGATCGGCGAGGATCTTCGAAATATCCAGGGGCACAGTGCCTGCCGGAACGATCATGACTAGCGAACCCCCTGCGCGCTCAAGACTTCGGCCAGCTCGTAGAGCCCGCCCAGATCCATGCCGTCGGTGAGCGACGGCAGGTACAGCCGCGAGATGTCGAGCTGGGCCAGTTCGGCGGCGTTCTCGTCCTGGGCGGCCAGCCGCGCGGAATGTTCCACGGTCTCGGCGACCAGGCCCTCGAAATCGGCCTCGGACAGGCTGATCCCGGCCTCGGTGAGCCCGGCGCGCAGGGCGTCGACGTCGACCGTGCCCTGCGCGGCCTGTTCGCGCACCGAGCGTGGCAGGTAGCCCTCGCTGGCCCGATTCACGATCACCGTGCCGATATTCAGGTCGTTGGCGGTGAGTTCGGCGACGGCGTCGGCGGTTTCCTGCACGGGCAGCGCCTCCAGCAGGGTGACCAGGTGGATCATGGTCTGCTCGGAGTGCAGCAGCCTGGACACGCCCTCGGCCTGGGCGGCGATGGGACCGCCGCCCGCGATCTCGGCCATGGCCTGGGTGACGTCGAGGAAGCTGGCGATGCGGCCGGTCGGGGGAGCGTCGATGACGATCTCGTCGTAGGCGGGCTTGCCGGACTTGTCGGCGCGCACCGCGCATTCCTTGATCTTGCCGGTGAGGATCACGTCGCGCAGGCCCGGCGCGATGGTGGTGACGAACTCGATCGCCCCGACCCGGCGCATGGCGCGACCGGCGAAGCCCAGGTTGTAGAACATGTCGAGGTACTCGAGGAAGGCGTGCTCGACATCGAGCGCCAGCGCCAGCACCTCGCCGCCGCCGTCCGCGGTGGCGATGCGAGTCTCGGTGGGCGGCAAGGGCGGGAGATCGAACAGCTGGGCAATGGACTGTCTGCCCTCGACCTCGACCAGCAGCACCCGGCGCCCCCCGGCTGCCAGTGCCAGCGCCAGTGCGGCGGCGACCGTCGACTTCCCGGTGCCACCCTTCCCGGATATGTAGTGCAGGCGGGCCTTGTTCGCCCGCTCCGGCCAACCTGCTTCGACCCCCGGCTCAACCGAAACGGGCACTGCTATCGGTACTCCCACGCTCGCGAGCCTATAACTCGTTCCGAATTCTTGCCCAGAGGCGCGACAAACTGTCTGATACACCACTTTTGGTTCGCGGCCCGCCTCGGCCTGGACTGATGGAGCGGGGGAGCGAAGCAGCGGAGCGGAGGAGGGAAGGGCCAGGTGACAGGGCCGTGATCAGCCGGAGCGAAGCGGAGGCAGATGGGGCGCAGCACTGCGGGAACCTCGCCGGGGCTAGTCTCACCCCATGAGTGATGTGACCGTGTGGGAGTACGCGACGGTGCCCCTGTTGACCCATGCCACCAAGGCCATCCTGGACCAGTGGGGTTCCGACGGCTGGGAACTCGTCACCGTGCTGCCCGGGCCGACCGGTGAACAGCACGTCGCCTATCTGAAGCGGGCGAAGAGCTGATGTCCTGGGCCGAGAACCTGAAGGAGCTCGGGCTCGAACTACCGCCGGCCCCGAAGCCGGTAGCGGCGTACGTGCCCGGCGTCCGGTCCGGCAACTACGTCTACACCTCCGGCCAGCTGCCGTTCGTGAATGGTGAACTGCCGCTGACCGGCAAGCTCGGCGCCGAGGTCAGCATCGAGCAGGGCGCGGAGATGGCCCGGCTGGCCGCTCTCAACGCGCTGGCGGTCGTACACGATCTGGTCGGTCTCGACAATGTCGTGCGCATCGTCAAGGTCGTCGGGTTCGTGGCCTCCGCGGCCGGTTTCAACAGCCAGCCCTTGGTCATCAACGGCGCGTCCGAGCTGCTCGGCGCGGTGCTCGGCGAGGCCGGGGTGCATGCCCGTTCCGCGGTCGGCGTCAATGAGCTGCCCCTGAACACCCCGGTCGAGGTGGAACTCGTCGCCGAGGTGCGATAGCCCCGGAACGCTTGGGGCACAGTCGAAAGCGTGATGCGTTCAACCCTGGACGCATCGCGCGCGGTGCATTAGGACGAAACAATGACGCTCACCCACCCCGCGTACGAGCAACTGCGGCAAGTGACTCCGTCCGCCGCCGTCGTACTGGCCGACAACCCCGGCGGAATGACGTTGCAGGGCACCAACACCTGGCTGCTCCGCGCCCCCGGCGCCACGGAATACGTTGTGGTGGATCCGGGTCCGAAGGATCGCGCGCACACTGAGGCCCTGATGCGGGAGACCGGCGGGAACATCGCCCTCGTCCTCGTCACCCACAAGCATCACGACCATACCGGCGGCATCGACCACCTGGTCAAGGCCACCGGTACTCCGGTGCGCGCCAAGGACTCCGAGTTCCTGCGCGGCACGGGCGCCCACCTGACCGACGGTGAGGTCCTCGAGGTCGCGGGTTTGCGCATCACGGTGCTCGCCACCGCCGGGCACACCGAGGATTCGCTCAGCTTCCTGCTGGACGGTCCCGACGGCGAGCAGGCGCTGCTCACCGGTGACACGGTCCTCGGCAGTGGTACGACCGTCCTGGAATCCTGGGACGGCGCGCTGGCGGCCTATCTGGACTCTCTGAACCGGCTCGTGTCGGTCGCTCCCGGCCGCACCCTGCTCCCGGCCCACGGTCCCGACCACGCCGATGCCGAACCGATCATCCGCTACTACCTCGCCCACCGCGAGGAGCGTCTCCAACAGGTCCGCGCGGCCCTGGAGAAGCTGGGCCCCAAGGCCAAAGCGCTCCAGATCGTCGCCGAGGTCTACGCCGACGTCGACAAGCGACTATGGCCGGCCGCGCACAGCTCGGTCAAAGCCCAACTGGCATACCTGCGCTCGCGGGGTTAGCGGGCCCGCAAGACGACGAGGCGCGTCGTCACCGCTTCGGGGTGACGACGCGCCTCGCGTTGTATTCGAGCAGTCGCGCTCAGCGAGCGCGGCGGGCCAGTCTCTCCGAGTCGGAGATCAGCACGCTCTTGCCCTCGAGCCGCAGCCAGCCGCGGTGCGCGAAGTCGGCGAGCGCCTTGTTCACGGTTTCGCGGGAGGCGCCGACCAGCTGGGCGATCTCTTCCTGGGTGAGGTCGTGGGTCACGCGCAGCGCGCCCGCTTCCTGGGTGCCGAAGCGCTGAGCCAGCTGCAGCAGCGCCTTGGCGACGCGACCCGGAACATCGGTGAAGATCAGGTCGGCCAGGTTGTTGTTGGTGCGGCGCAGGCGGCGGGCGAGCACCCGCAGCAGCTGCTCGGCGATCTCGGGACGCTGATCGATCCACGCCTTGAGCGCGTCCCGGTCCATGGTGACCGCTCTGACCTCGGTGACGGTGGTGGCCGTCGACGTGCGCGGACCCGGGTCGAAGATCGACAGCTCGCCGAACATATCGGACGGGCCCATGATCGTCAGCAGGTTCTCACGACCGTCGGGGGAGCGGCGGCCGATCTTCACCTTGCCCGAGGTGATGATGTACAACCGGTCGCCGGGTTCGCCCTCGTTGAAGATGACGTGGCCGCGCGGGAAGTCAACGGGCTGCAGCTGTTTGGCGAGAGCCGCCACCGCGGTGGGCTCGACGCCTTGGAAGATGCCTGCTCTGGCGAGGGCCTCGTCCACGAATGTGCTCCTTATGGGAAATGGCTCTGTCCTGGACCGAAACGACTCGGCCGACAGTGCAGTCTACTTTGCAATACCGCCGGGTAGTGATAGACACCACGCGCCGAGGTCATTCTCAGACACGCGGAGTCCCAGTACGCGACACACAACGACGGTTTCGCGACACGCTTCACACGTAATCTACGACACGCCGTGAGACCGGCGTCATGAAGATCGTAAAAAGTGGTCCGGGGCCGAAAGCCACCGGACCACTGGACCACCGACCCGTCCGGATCAGCTGGCCTGTGCGACGTCCATTCCCTTGGCCGCGGGCCGGGCGCGCCGCGGACGCGCCGCCGCTGCCGGCAAACCCAGCTTGGTCAGATCACTGACCTCGGCATTCGTGGCTCGATCGAGATACTGCTGGACCTCCGGGTCTGGTTCGAGAAGCTTGCGGAGTCGATTCTCGACCCGTTCCATCACCAACGCGAACAGCATCAGCGCTATCGGAAACAGCACCACAGCGAGTCCTTGCATAGGCAGCAGTAAACACGTTGAAGGTCTCAGATGGAACACGGCGGGTACTCGGGCCGGTTGTGGGACAGGGGTGGTTCCGTAAGGTGGACGCGTGCGTGTCTCTGAATCCAACGCGGCCGTGAGCGGGGCAGACCCGGATAATTCGGGCGCTCTCGCGACCTCTGACGGAACTCCGGTCGATGTCGCTGATGCGCCACGGTTTTCGCGTCCGGCCAAAGCGCGCAAGCGCGACAAAGAGACTCGGATCGGCCTGGTCCGGCGGGCTCGGCGCATGTACCGGGAAATGACCGTGGAGTTCCCGGATGCGCACTGTGAGCTGGATTTCACCACACCGCTCGAATTGGCGGTCGCCACAATTCTTTCCGCGCAGTGCACCGACGTGCGAGTGAACCTGACCACACCGGCGGTGTTCGCGAAGTACCGCGACGCCCGCGATTACGCCGAAGCCAATCGCGCCGAGCTCGAGGAGTACATCCGGCCGACCGGCTTCTACCGCAACAAGGCCAATTCCCTCATCGGGCTGGGCCAGGAACTGATCGAGCGGTTCGACGGTGAACTGCCGAATAGGCTCGACCAGTTGGTCTCCCTGCCCGGCATCGGACGCAAGACCGCGAATGTCATCCTCGGCAACGCCTTCGGCATCCCGGGCATCACGGTCGACACCCATTTCGGGCGGCTGGTGCGACGCTGGGGCTGGACCACGGAGGAGGATCCGGTCAAGGTCGAGCACGCGGTCGGCGAGCTGATCGAGCGCCGGGACTGGACCATGCTCTCGCATCGGGTGATCTTCCACGGCCGCCGGGTGTGCCATGCCCGCAAGCCCGCCTGCGGCGCCTGCCTGCTGGCCAACGACTGCCCGGCCTTCGGCGAGGGACCGACCGATCCGACCGAGGCCGCCAAGCTCGTGAAGGGTCCGGAAACCGAGCACCTCCTGGAACTGGTCGGCCTGTGAGCGCCGAGTCGGCGCGGGGCGATTCCAAGTGGCGGTGGGCGCTGGCGGCGGTGATCGTCGTGGTGGCGGCCACGGTCGCGCTGTGGCCGCAGTTCACCCGCTCCGACGACAAGCACGCCGCGACCGGCTCGGCGACGGCCACGGGGCCCGCCGAACCGGCTGTCGCCGAGGCGGATCGGGCCGCGGCCGCGCTGGCCGCCTGCCCGCTGCCCACCGGCGCACCCGCGGGCGACAGCCCGCTGCGCGGAATCACCCTGGACTGCCTGGCCGACGGCCGGTCGGTGGATCTGGTCGCGGCGCTGGCCGGGAAGCCCGCGCTGCTCAATCTGTGGGCCTACTGGTGCGGCCCGTGCGCGGAGGAACTGCCGCTGCTGCAACAGTTCTCGCAGCAGGCGGGGAACGTGCTCACGGTGCTGACGGTGCACAGCGATCCCGGCACCGGCAAGGCGCTGTCGCGGTTGAGCGGGCTCGGCATCCACCTGCCCGGGGTCGAGGATCCGAATGCCAAGGTCCGTACCGCTGTCGGCGCGCCGGCCGTGCTGCCGATCTCGGTGCTGTTGCGGGCCGACGGCACCGTTGCGAAAGTCGTGGTGCGCCCGTTCACCAGCGTCGAGGACATTTCCGCCACCGTCGCGGCCGAATTGGGGGTCCGGGCGTGAGGGCGGGACGAGTGGTTCTTTCGACAAGGGTGTGGTGATGAGACTCGAGGCGTCCGCCAATGGCGTTCCGCAGTGGCTGCGCGGGGTGGCCGAGCATGACCCGGCCGATCCGAACGGCGTGAACCCGGTCTTGCGCCGCAGCACGATGCGCCGCTTCGCCGCCGCGGCGACCCGGGCCCGGGAGGCGTCGGTGCTGGTGCTGTTCGGTGGTTCCCCCGAGGCGGATCCGGCCGCGCCGGGTGGACTTCCGGCCGATGCCGACGTGCTGCTCACCCAGCGCGCCGCCACCCTGCGCCAGCACAGCGGCCAGGTGGCGTTCCCGGGCGGCGGGGTGGAGCCGCAGGACGACGGTCCGATCAGCACCGCGCTGCGCGAGGCGCGCGAGGAGACCGGGCTCGACCCGGCGAGCGTGGAGCCGATCGCGTTGCTGCCCAAGATCTTCGTGCCGCCGTCGCGGTTCGATGTGACGCCGGTGGTCGCCTATTGGCGCACGCCCGGCGAGGTGGGGGTGGTGAGCGAGACGGAGGCGGCCCGCGTGGCGCGGGTGCCGCTGTCGGAGCTCATCGATCCGGCCAACCGTTTCGTGGTGCGCCATCCGCTGGGTTATGTGGGCCCGGCGTTCACCGTGGACGGAATGCTGGTGTGGGGGTTCACCGCCGGGGTGCTCGCCGGATTGCTGGCGGTGTCCGGGTGGGAACGCGAATGGGACCATCACGATGTACGTGATCTGCAGGCCGCATTGGCCGCGGTAGGGATGACATTATGAGCGCCTCGGGCTGGCTCGACCTCGGGATCATCATTCTGGCGCTGCTGGCCGCCACCTCCGGGTGGCGGCAGGGCGCGGTCGCTTCGGCACTGGCCTTCCTAGGCGTGATTCTCGGTGCGGTGGCGGGCATTCTGATCGCGCCGCACATCTTGAAACACCTGAACGAGGGCCGCACCCGGGTGCTGGTGGGCGTGCTGCTCATCGTGGCGCTGGTGATCGTCGGCGAGGTCGCGGGCATGGTGCTCGGGCGGGCCGCGCGCGGCGGCATGCGGGATCCGTTCACCCGCAGCGTGGACAGTGTGGTGGGCGCGGGCCTGCAGGCGGTGGCGGTGCTGGCCACCGCGTGGCTGCTGGCGCTGCCGCTGACCAACTCCTCGCAGCCGGGAATCGCGGCCGCGGTCACCAACTCTCAGGTGCTGCGCAATGTCGACCATGTGGCGCCGGACTGGCTGCGGCGGGTGCCGACCGACTTCTCCAACCTGCTCAACACCTCCGGGCTGCCGGATGTCATCGGCCCGTTCGGGCACGTCCCGATCACGGCCGTGGAACCTCCCGACCCGAGCGTGCTGCAACTGCCGGTGGCCCAGCAGCTGCAGGGCAGCGTGCTGCGCATCCGCGGCATCGCGCCCAGTTGCCAACGACAGCTGGAGGGTTCGGGCTTCGTGGTGGCGCCGGAGCGCATCATGACCAACGCCCACGTGGTGGCGGGCACCAATACCGTGAGCGTGGACACCGCACGGGGCGCGCTGCCCGCCACCGTGGTGCTGTTCGACTCGTCCAAGGACGTGGCGATCCTGGCGGTGCCGGGCCTGAACGCCCAGCCGTTGGACCTGGCCCCCTCCGATGCCGGCTCGGGTGAGAGCTCCATCGTGCTCGGCTATCCGGGTGGCGGCCGCTACACCGCCAGCGCGGCCCGCGTGCGCGAGACCCTGAACCTGAAGGGCCCCAACATCTACCGGGACGCCGACGTCAAGCGCGAGGTCTACACCATCCGTGGTCAGGTCCGGGCCGGTAACTCCGGCGGTCCGCTGGTGGACACCGACGGCCGGATCCTGGGCGTGGTGTTCGGCGCGGCCGTCACCGACGACGACACCGGATACGTGCTCACCCTCGACGAGGTGCGGCCCGAACTGAGCTCGGCGGCAGGCCAATCGACGGCGGTCGGCACCGGCAGCTGTGTGCTGAGCTGACCCTGAGCGAACGGAAAACGGCCCCGGCGAACAGGATTCGCCGGGGCTGTTTCGTAGGTCCAGAGGCTCGTCAGCCCAAGAGTTTGGCGATCTCCGCGGTCACCGACTCCGGATTCTCCTGGTGCGCATAGTGACCGGCGTCCGGGACGGCCACCACCCGGCGCTGCGGCGAGAGCTGCTGGCCGCGGCGGATGGTGCCCGGCAGGATGTACCGGTCGCGCTCGCCGTACAGGGCCAGGGTCGGCACCCGGACCGGTTCGCTCATGGTGGCCATGAAACGCCGGCCGTCGGGCCGCCATTGGCTGCGGAAGGCCCAGCGCTGGTATTCCAGCGCACAGTGCGCCGCGCCCGGAATCCGGATGGCGGTGCGCATGCGGCGGGCGGTGTCGGTGAATTCCTCGGTGGCCGACCAGTGTTCGCCCGCCCGGTCGCGGAGCATGAGTTCGATCTCGATGCCGTCTTCGCGGGTGAGGCGGGCCTCGGGCACGCGCGGCACCTGGTAGCGCAGGAAGTCCGGCAGCCAGGCCGAGCGCTGCTGCTTGTCGCGCAGCACCGCCCGTTTCAGGGCCACCGGGTGCGGGGAGCCGATCAGCGCGATGGATCGCACCAGCCGCGGGTGCAGGACGGCGGTGGCCCAGCACACCAGGCCGCCCTCGGCGTGCCCGACCAGGGTCGCCTCGGTGTGCCCCAGCGCGCGGATCAGACCGGCGACATCGCCGGCGAGGGTCCAGCCGTCGTAGCCGCGGGGCGGCTTGTCGGTGTCGCCGTAGCCGCGCAGGTCCACCGCGACGGTGTGGAAGCCGCGCGCGGACAGCCCGGTCAGCTGATGGCGCCAGGACCACCAGAAGTCGCCGAAACCGTGCAGCAGCACAACCAGCGGGGTGTCCGGGTCGGTGTAGGCCGTCCCGGCGGGTACGGCCTCGACCACGTGGAAGCGAATGCCGTTGGCGTGCACGTCCCGATGGGTCCACGGCCCGTCATAGCGGACTGCGGAGGGATCCGGATGCGAATTCGACGACACGCCGATGGAGCGTAATCGAAGGTCTAGGTCCGGGGCTTGCCGAGTTCGACCGTGACCTCGACGGTCTCCACGGTCTGCTCGTCGGAGTGGCTGAATCCGCTGGACAACAGCGTCGACGTCTCCTTCAGCGACTCGATGGTCTTCTCCGGCGCGCGCAGCTTGCGCACCTTCAGATAGCCCAGCAGCGCGAAGGCGGCCACCGCCGCGATCATCAGCAGGAACACCACCAGGAACGCGGCCCAGCGGTACAGCCAGACGTCGAGCAGCTCGGCGAGGAAGAAGAAAAAGAAGAAGGAGCTGAACAGCAGGATGGTCAGCGCCAGGATGAAGAAGACGCTGCCCTGCAGGCCCTTCTTGATCTCGCCGGTCACCTCGGCCTTGGCGAGCTCCACCTCGGCGCGCACCAGGGTCGACATCTGCTCGGTCGCGTCCCGGACCAAGGTGCCGAAGGTGGCCGACTGATGGGCGTCGACATCGGACAGCGGAATCGAAGTGACGGTGCGGGTGCGGTTCCCGTCGTAGCCGTTACCGCCCTGTGTGAAGCTCAATTGCTCGACCCTTCTCCATGTCCCGGTAGTACTGTCCGGTGTCACTCTTGATTTTGCAGTGCCCGCTCGTCGCGTCGTGCCTGGTGTGCACGGCCCCGACGCAACAGTAGCGCCGAACCCGCCAGGGAAGCCGCCAAAGACGTGAGCAACACCGCCGCTTTTGCGAGTTCTGCCGCCGACCCGTCACCGACGTCTTCCAAGGCCAGTTCTGCCACCAAGAGGCTAACGGTGAAGCCGATCGCCCCCAGTACCGACAGGGCGAACATGTCCCGATAACCGAGATCACCGGGTCGTTCCGCGATCCCCAACCGTACGGCGAGCCAACTGGTTCCGAAGATCCCGACCGTCTTGCCGACCAGCAGGCCCAGGACGATGGCCAGTGCCAGCCGGTCGGTGAACAGCTTCGACAGCACGCTCGAATCCAGCGGCACGCCCGAGGCGAACAACGCGAACAAGGGTACGCAGAGGGCCGCGGAGATGGGCTGGAAGAAGTGCTCGAGCCGGGCGGCCGGCACACAGTGCTCGTCCTCGCCCGGATCGGGGCGTACCCGGGTCAGCAGGCCGCAGGCGACGCCGGCGAGGGTGGCGTGAATTCCGGCCTCGTGCAGGGAGTACCAGGCGAGCAGGCCCAGTGGCACGTAGATGAACGGGCTGCCGAGGCGGAAGCGCTGGGCCAGGGCCCAGCAGGCCAGGCACAGGATGGCGATCAGCAGCCACAGCATCTTCAGGGTGGTGGTGAACAGGACGGCGATCAGGATGATGGCGATCAGGTCGTCCACCACGGCCAGGCTGAGCAGGAACACCCGGGCGCCGGCCGGGATTCGCGATCCGGTCATGGCCAGCACGGCGAGTGCGAAGGCGATGTCGGTGGCGACCGGGATGGCCCAGCCGCGATCCATGCCCTCAGTGCCCCAGCCGACGGCCGCGGCGATGAGCGCGGGCATGATCACGCCGCCCATCGCGGCCACGATGGGGAGGGTGGCGCGTTTGCGGTCCGCGAGTTCGCCGACCACCAGCTCTCGTTTGAGCTCCAGGCCCGCGACGAAGAAGAAGATGGCCAGCAGACCGTCCTTGGTCCAGTCGGCCAGCGTGAGGTCCAGGTGGAGGGCGGGAATGGCCAGCCTGGCGTCGACCATGGTGGTGTAGCTCGCGCCCCACGGCGAGTTGACCCAGATGAGCGCCGCGGCGGCGGCGGTGAGAAGCAGTGCGCCGCCGAAGGTTTCGGTTCTCAGATAGCGGGCCAGCTCGGAACGGACCTGAGCGATCACGGTGCAGCCTTTCGGGTCGTGCGGTCGACGAGAAAGCGGCGTGCGACACCACTCCAGGGACCGACGGCGCACCCGCATGCCGACCAGACTTCCCGGCACACCTTTTGCGCAATTCTAACGGTCTGCCCGGAAGTTCTTGACCACCCCGGACCGGGTGAGGCCCCCCGATCGCAGATCAGGGGGCCTCACCCGGGGTCTGCCCGTTTACGCCTTTCCGGCCCGGATGGACTCGAAGACGTTGGGATCCACCAGGGTTGAGGTGTCGCCCAGTTCGCGGCCCTCGGCCACATCGCGGAGCAGGCGCCGCATGATCTTGCCCGAGCGCGTTTTCGGCAGTTCGGGGACCACGTGGATCTCGCGCGGGCGGGCGATCGGGGAGATCTCGCGGGAGACCTCGGCCTTGAGCTCGCTGACCAGATCGACGCCGGTGTCGGTGGCCTCGGCGGTGAGGATCACGAACGCCACGATGCCCTGGCCGGTGGTGTCATCGGACGCGCCGACGACCGCCGCCTCCGCGACACCGGAGTGGCCGACCAGCGCGGACTCCACCTCGGCGGTCGAGATGCGGTGGCCGGACACGTTCATGACGTCGTCGACGCGGCCGAGCACCCACAGGTCTCCGTCGGTGTCGAGCTTCGCGCCGTCGCCCGCAAAGTACCAGCCCTTCTCGGCGTAGCGCGACCAGTAGGTGTCCCGGTAGCGCTCGTTGTCGCCCCAGATGCCGCGCAGCATGGACGGCCACGGCTCGTCGAGCACCAGGTACCCGTTGGCCTCGGTCTCGCCCAGCTGGACCGGATTGCCTTCCTCGTCGACGACTTTCGCCGAGATGCCCGGCAGCGGGGTCATGGCCGCGCCCGGCTTGGCGGCGGAGACGGCCGGCAGCGGCGAGATCATGATGGCGCCGGTCTCGGTCTGCCACCAGGTGTCCACGATGGGAGTCCTGTTGCCGCCCACCACATCCCGGTACCAGCGCCAGGCCTCCGGATTGATCGGCTCGCCCACCGAACCCAGCAGCCGCAGGCTGGACAGGTCGTGGGAGTCCGGAATCTCGCGGCCCCACTTCATGAACGTGCGGACCAGCGTGGGCGCCGTGTAATAGATGGTGACACCGTACTTTTCGATGATCTGCCAGTGCCGGTGCTCGTCCGGGAAGTTCGGGGTGCCCTCGTAGACGACCTCGGTGGCGCCGTTGGCCAGCGGGCCGTACACGATGTAGCTGTGCCCGGTCACCCAGCCGATGTCGGCGGTGCACCAGTACACGTCCTGTCCGGGCTTGTGGTCGAACACCTGGTGGTGGGTGTAGGCGGCCTGGGTCAGGTAGCCGCCGGAGGTGTGCAGGATGCCCTTGGGCTTTCCGGTGGTGCCGGAGGTGTAGAGGATGAACAGCGGGTGCTCGGCGTCGAACGCCTGCGCCTCGTGCTCGGGGGAGGAGAGCGAGACGGTCTCGTCCCACCACAGGTCGCGGCCCTCGGTCATCGGGGTGTCCAGGCCGGTGCGGCGCACCACGAGCACGTGCTCGACGGTCGAATCGCCCTCGGCGAGGGCCTCGTCCACGGCGGTCTTGAGCGGGGCGGGCTTGCCGCGCCGCCACTGGCCGTCGGTGGTGATGACCAGCTTGGCCGCGGCGTCGTCGACGCGCTGGCGCAGGGCGCTGGGGGAGAAGCCGGCGAAGACCACCGAGTGGGTCAGGCCCAGGCGGGCGCAGGCCAGCATGGACACGACGGCCTCGGGGACCATCGGCATGTAGATGGCGACCCGGTCGCCCGCGGTCAGGCCCAGGCCGGTGAGGTAGTTGGCGGCACGCGACACCTCGGCCAGCAGCTCGGCGTAGGTGATGGCACGGGAGTCGCCGGGCTCACCCTCCCAGTGGATGGCGACCCGGTCACCGTTCCCGTCGAGCACGTGCCGGTCCACACAGTTGTAGGCGACATTGAGCTTGCCGTCGGCGAACCACTTGGCGAAGGGCGCGTCGTCCCAGTCCAGCACCTGGGCGAAGGGCCGATGCCAGTGCAGGCGACGCGCCTGCTCGGCCCAGAATCCGTCGCGATCCGCTTGGGCTCGAGCATAAAGAGAGGCGTCGCCATTGGCGGCGGCCGCGAACTCAGCGCTGGGCGGATAGGCATCCAGGTGGTCGGCGGAGGTTTCGGTCATCTCGTCTCTTCTTCTCTCGCGTGCTGGCCGCGTAGGGGTGACGGCGGCCACGTTCGACCCTAACCGACTGTGACCTGCGTCGTGTTCGGCCGTCTCGATCGGTGGGCGGTCGTGACGAGCCTCGCATCGACGGCATGACCGAACCGTGAACGGGGGTTGCCGGCAGCTGTGCACTGTGTCACGTAGGGTCTCCCATTCGAATGCCCCATGTTGCCGGATTGCTAACAAGCCGAATATTCACGATTCGATCCGCTGACAACATCGACCGCGATCGTTAATGTCCGATTCACCCGAGGCCGACCGTTTCCTGGGATGGGAGAAACGCGTTGCGAATCAAGACGATCACCGCGCTCGCCGTGGCGGCACTGGCCACCAGCCTCAGCCTGACCGCATGCTCCTCCGGTGAGGACGCCAATTCCGACCTTGTCACCGTGAACGGTGCCGAACCGCAGAATCCCTTGGTGCCCACCAATACCAACGAGAACATGGGCGGCCGGGTGGTCGACCGGCTCTGGGCGGGCCTGAAGTATTACGACGCCGATGGCGCTCCGCACGACGAGATGGCGCAGTCCATCGTCACGCCGGACCGCCAGCACTACACCATCACCATCAAACCGGATTGGACGTTCACCGACGGTACACCGGTGACCTCGAAATCCTTTGTGGACGCCTGGAACTACGGCGCGCTGGGCACCAACGCGCAGCTGCAGAACTGGGTGTTCACACCGATTGTCGGCTACGACGACGTCGCGGCGAATCCGCCCAAGGCACAGTCGATGTCGGGCCTGAAGGTGATCGACGACCACACCTTCACCGTCGACCTGAAACAGCCGTCCATCGACTTCGAACTGGAACTCGGCTTCGCGCCGTTCTATCCGCTGCCCGCGGTCGCCTACAAGGACATGAAGGCATTCGGCGAGAACCCGATCGGCAACGGCCCCTACAAGTTCGCCGATGCCGGCGCCTGGCAGCACAATGTCCAGATCGACGTGGTGCCCAACCCGGACTACAAGGGCGGCCGCCCGGCCAGGAACAAGGGCCTGCGGTTCAAGATGTACCAGTCCATGGACACCGCCTACGCCGACCTGCTGCAGGGCAATCTCGATGCGCTGGACGTGATCCCGGATACCGCGCTGGCCACCTACGAGAAGGACCTCGGCGACCGGGCCATCCACAAGCCCATCGCCTACAGCCAGCACATCGGCATCCAGCCGAATGTCGCGCACTTCTCCGGCCCCGAAGGCGTGCTGCGGCGCAAGGCCATCTCGATGGCCATCAACCGGGAACAGATCGCCGCCAACATCTTCCACCACACCCGCGTCCCCTGCCAGGACTTCACCGCCTTCACGCTGCCCGGCTTCCGCGCCGGCCTGCCGGGATCCGAAGTGCTGAAGTTCAATCCGGACGAGGCCAAGAAGCTGTGGGCGCAGGCCGACGCCATGTCCCCGTGGTCGGGCACCTTCCAGATCGCCTACAACTCCGACGGCGGCCACCAGGCCTGGATCGAGGCGACCGCCAACAGCATCAAGAACACCCTCGGCATCGACGCGGTCGGCGCGCCCTACCCGACCTTCAAGAACATTCGCGACGAGATCGTGCACGAGAGCGTCGGCAAGGCCTTCCGCTACGGCTGGCAGGGCGACTACCCGTCCATGTTCGAATACCTGACCGCGCTGTTCCTGAGCACGTCGGAAACCAATGACGCGCACTACAGGAACCCGGAATTCGACCGCCTGCTCAGCAGCGCCCTCGCCGCCGCCACCCCGGAACAGGCCTACGACGGCATCGCGCAGGCGCAGACCGTGCTGTTCCAGGACATGGCCGACATCCCGATCTTCGACTACAACGTCGCGGCCGGACGCTCGGACAAGGTGAAGCAGGCCGCGGTCGCCTGGTCGGGGCTGTTCGACTTCGAGAACATCGAGAAGTAGCCCGGCATGGCGTGGTACGTCGTCCGGCGACTGCTCCAGATGATCCCGGTCTTCCTCGGAGCGACACTGCTCATCTACGCCATGGTCTTCCTGATCCCCGGCGACCCCATCCAGGCGCTCGCCGGGGACCGGCAGATGACCCCGGCGGTGGAGGCGTCCCTGCGCGCCCGCTACCACCTGGATCAGCCGTTCTTCATCCAGTACCTGCAATACCTGAAAGGTATTGTCACGCTGGATTTCGGGACGTC
Organism: Nocardia niigatensis NBRC 100131; assembly: GCF_000308655.1. Lineage (GTDB taxonomy): Bacteria > Actinomycetota > Actinomycetes > Mycobacteriales > Mycobacteriaceae > Nocardia > Nocardia niigatensis. The sequence continues at coordinate 110,431 of NZ_BAGC01000003.1, forward strand.
CTTCTCCGGGCGGCCGGTCCGCGCGGAGCTCGCGCGGGCCTTCCCGATCACGTTCCGGCTGGCCCTCATGGCGGTCTGCATCGAGGCCGTCTTCGGCGTGACGTTCGGGCTGATCGCGGGACTGCGCAAGGGCAAACTGTTCGACTCCACCATGCTGGTGCTGAGTTTGGTGATCATCGCGGTACCGATCTTCGTGGTGGGCTTCCTCGCCCAGTTCCTGCTCGGCGTGAAGTGGGGCATCGCGCCGGTCACCGTCGGCGCCAAGGCGAGCTTCACCGATCTGCTGGTGCCGGCGTTCGTGCTCGGATCGCTGTCGTTCGCCTACGTGCTGCGGCTGACCCGGAACGCGGTGGCGGAGAACATGACCGCCGACTTCGTGCGCACCGCCACCGCCAAGGGCCTCGGCCGCCGGCGCGTCATCGTGGTGCACATCCTGCGGAACTCGATGATCCCGGTGGTCACCTTCCTCGGCACCGATCTGGGCATCCTGCTCGGCGGCGCGGTGGTCACCGAGGGCATCTTCAATATCCCGGGCGTCGGCGGCACCCTCTACCAGGCGATCACCCGTGGGGAACCGCCCACGGTGGTGGCCTTCGTGACGGTGCTGATCGTGATCCTGTTGCTGTCCAACCTGATCGTCGACCTGCTCTACGCCGCCCTCGACCCGAGGATCCGCTATGCCTGAACCCGACACGCGGCAACCCACGGTCCGCGAAACACGGCGCGGTCAGGAGCATTTCGTGGCGCCGCCGGACGAGGTTCAGGTGCTGGCCACCGACAAGCTCGACGAGACCGCCACCCCCACCAGCGTGTGGCAGGACGCCTGGCGGCAGCTGCGGCGCAATCCCATCTTCCTCGCGGCGGCGGTGCTGATCGTGCTGGTGGTGCTGGTCGCCGTCTGGCCGCAGCTGTTCACCGGTCAGGACCCGCGCTACTGCAACGGCGATTTCAGCATGCAGAAACCGTCCGGGTCCCACTGGTTCGGCTTCGACAAGCAGGGCTGCGACATCTACGCCCGCACCATCTACGGCGCCCGCGCCTCGGTGGTGACCGGCGTCGGCGCGACCCTCATCTACGTGCTCATCGGCGGCACCCTGGGCGCGATCGCCGGATACTATGGCGGACTGCTGGATTCGGTGGTGTCGCGCATCGCGGAGGTGTTCTACGCGCTGCCGCTCATGCTGGCCTCCATCGTGCTCATGCAGCTGCTCGCCTCCCGCACGGTATGGACGGTCATGCTCACGCTGGCCTCGTTCAGCTGGCCGCAGGCCGCGCGCATCGTGCGCGGCGCGGTGATCGAGTCGAAGAACAGCGAATACGTCACTGCGGCGAAAGCGCTGGGCGTCTCCAGACTCCGGACGCTGGTGCGGCACGTGCTGCCCAATTCGGCCGGGCCGCTCATCGTGGTCAGCACCCTCGCGCTGGGCGCCTTCATCGTCACCGAGGCGACGCTGTCGTATCTGGGCGTCGGACTCAGCCGGCAAACCGTGTCGTGGGGATCGGATATCGCCGTGGACCAGAAGGAGATTCGCACCTCGGCGATCCTGTTCTACCCGGCCACCGCGCTGGCGCTGACGGTGCTCAGCTTCATCATGCTCGGCGACGCCGTGCGCGACGCCTTCGACCCCAAGGCCCGCAAGAGGTGAGCGCCATGACCGAACCATTGCTCGAGGTCCGCGATCTGAACGTCGCCTTCACCGCCGACCGGCGCGAGATCCCGGCGGTCCGCGGAGTCGGCCTGACCGTGTATCCGGGCCAGACGGTCGCCATCGTCGGCGAATCCGGATCCGGCAAATCGACCACCGCGCACGCCATCATCGGCCTGCTGCCCGGCACCGGCCGGATCACCTCCGGCTCGGTCCTGTTCGACGGCAAGGACCTCTCGAAGGCGTCCGGCCGCGAGATCGTCGCGGTGCGCGGGCGCGGCATCGGCTTCGTGCCGCAGGACCCCATGTCCAATCTGAACCCGGTGTGGAAGGTCGGATTCCAGATCCGGGAAACCCTGGCGGCCAACGGCGTCGCCAAGGGCAGGGCCGCCCGGCAGCGGGCCGTCGAGCTGCTCGCCGAGGCGGGCATGCCCGACGCCGAACGCCGCGTCAACCAGTACCCCCACGAATTCTCCGGCGGCATGCGGCAGCGCGCGCTCATCGCCATCGGCCTGTCCTGCCGGCCGAAACTGCTCATCGCCGACGAACCCACCTCCGCGCTGGACGTCACCGTGCAACGCCAGATTCTCGACCACCTCGACGGGCTGACCACCGAACTCGGCACCGCGGTCCTGCTCATCACCCACGACCTGGGCCTGGCCGCCGAACGCGCCGAGCACCTGGTCGTCATGTACCGCGGCCGGGTGGTGGAATCCGGTCCGGCACTGCAGATTCTGCGCGAACCCCAGCACCTGTACACCAAGAAGCTGGTCGACTCCGCGCCCTCGCTGGCCTCGCAGCGGCTGTCCGCGGTGCGCAAGCGGGCCGAGGTGCGCGAGCAGGCCGTCCAGGTCGCCGGGCAGCTGGCCGAGACCGACGCCGAATTCGCCAGCGCCCCGGACGATGTGCTGGTCGCCGACAAACTCACCCGGGTATTCCGCATTCGCGGCAACGCGCCGTGGCGTTCCTCCGAACTCGTCGCGGTGAACGATGTCTCGTTCGCGTTGCGGCGCGGCACCACCACCGCGATCGTCGGCGAATCCGGTTCGGGCAAATCCACTGTGGCACAGATGGTTCTGGGACTGCTGCCGCCCACCTCCGGCCGCGTCACCTTCGACGGTCGCGAGGTGGCGTCCCTGGATGCCAAGGCCGCCTTCGCTTTCCGTCGCCGCGTGCAACCCGTGTTCCAGGACCCCTACGGGTCCCTCGACCCGATGTACTCCATCTACCGGACCATCGAGGAACCGCTGCGCACCCATCGCATCGGCACCCCGGCCGAGCGTGAGGCCACTGTGCGCGACCTGCTCGACAAGGTCTCGCTCCCGGCCTCGGTCATGCGCCGCTACCCGAACGAGCTCTCCGGCGGCCAGCGGCAGCGCGTCGCCATCGCCCGGGCCCTGGCGCTCGCCCCGGAGGTGGTGGTCTGCGACGAGGCCGTCTCCGCCCTCGACGTGCTGGTGCAGGCGCAGATCCTGCAGCTGCTCAACGAATTACAGGCCGACCTCGGCCTCACCTACCTGTTCATCACCCACGACCTGGCCGTTGTCCGCCAGATCGCCGACGACGTCCTGGTCATGCAGCAGGGCCGGGTGGTCGAGGCCGCGACCACCACCGAGGTGTTCGACAGTCCGCGGTCCGAGTACACCCGCCGGCTGCTCGACGCGATCCCCGGTCGTGACCTCCTCGCGGGATGACCGGCCAGGTCTCGGCGGGCGGTCCGATACTCGGCAGTAGCCTCGTACCTCGTGACCGACCCGCTGCAGCCCCTCGTCGACCTGCCCGGCGTCCGCGAGGCCGCCGACAAGGCCCGTGACGCCCTCGCCGAGGTGCACCGTCATCGGGCCAACCGCCGCGGCTGGCCCACCACCGCCGCCGAGGCCGCCGTCCGCGCGGCCCGCTCCTCCGCCGCCATCGACGGCGGCACCATCGACCTCCCCGCCGACGGCCGCGTCGACGACCCGATCCTGGCCGGCTCGCTGCGCGTCGGCCAGGCCCTGGACGCCGAGGCCCTCACCAACCTGGTCGGAGTCTGGCAGCGTGCCCCCCTCCAGGCCCTCGCCCGCCTGCACCTGCTCGCGGCCGCCGACATGGTCGAGGACGAACAGCAGCTGGGCCGTCCCCGCGCTGTCCCCGGTGTCGCCGAACGACTGGACCTGCTGGTCCAAACCATCACCACCACCAAGGCGCCCGCCCCGGTGATCGCGGCCGTCGTGCACGGCGAACTGCTGTCGCTGCGCCCATTCGGCACCGCCGACGGCATCGTCGCCCGCGCCGCCTCCCGGCTGGTCGCCGTGTCCAGTGGCCTGGACCCGCACAGCCTCGGCGTCCCCGAGGTCTTCTGGCTCCGCCGCCGCCAGGCCTACCTCGACGCGGCGGCCGCCTTCGGCATGGGTACCGCGGAGGGCGTCGGCGGCTGGGTGATCTTCACCTGCGGCGCGCTCGAGGACGGCGCCCGCGAGGCCCGCTCGATCGCGGATGCCGCCTCGGAGTAAGCCCCCCTTACCGCGAAACACTTTGTATGCCAAGGGTTCCGGCGCCCCCTGACACGTCGAAGCGGGCGGCGTAGTCGCGATTTGCGACCTCACCGCCCGCTAGCACGGACCACCCGGTTACCAAGCGTGCTTCTCGGGTTGTGTTCTCTTCGGCCTCGGCGAGCTCTCCGAGATCCGGCGGTTCATCCCCGCGTTGATGCGAGGCCCTCGCCGTCGATATCCCGGATAACGCAGGCCCACAACTACTCTTGCCCTTGTCGCGGCGTGCTCCGCGTGGGTGCCTGGCGTCCGTGCTGGGAAGGGTGGATGGGAGGTCGAATCTTCTCTTCCGATCCGATCTTGGCCTTCCGTCCTTCCGTGCATCCATTGTTACCCCGTGACCGCCGTCACATCAAGACCTGGGAAAACTTTCGAATATGCGGCGTTTCCGGCGCTTTTGCCTACGGGCGCTTCCCTCGGCCGGTCGTCAGCGGCGCCCGCGCAGCAACCGGTAGCTGAGCGCCCCCGCCGCCAGTGCGGCCACACCCACGGCGACCGTGGCCGCCACCGTGGTGGTGGTCGGCGCCGGGATCCGCGCCCACAGCGAAACCGGATTCGAGAAGGTCAGAATGGACCAGCCGCGGGTGGTGGCCTCACGCCGCAGTCCCCGATCCGGGTTCACCGCTGTCGGGTGGCCGACCACCTCGAGCATGGGGAGATCGGTGACCGAGTCCGAGTAGGCGTAGCAGCGCGACAGGTCGTAATCGTATTGCGCCGCAAGGTTTTCGATCGCCTCTACTTTGCCCGGGCCGTAGCAGTAGAACTCGACTTCGCCCGCGTACCGGCCGTTTTCGATGACCATCCGGGTGGCGGCGAAGTGATCCGCGCCCAGCGCCGCCGCGATCGGGGCCACCACCTCCTCGCCGGAGGCGGAGATGATCACCACGTCGTGGCCTCGAATCCGATGGTCCGCAATGAGATCCGCGGCCTCGGCGTAGATGAGCGGGTCCACGATGTCGTGCAGGGTCTCGGCCACGATCGAGCGCACCTGGTCCACATCCCAGCCCGCGCACATCTTGGTGAGATGCTCGCGCATCCGCTCCATCTGGTCGTGATCGGCGCCCGAGAGCAGGAACAGGAAGTGCGCGTAGCTGCTCTCCAGCACGGCCCGCCGGCTGAGCAGGCCCTGGTCCAGGAACGGCTTGCTGAACACGAAGGCACTGGACCTGGCGATCACCGTCTTGTCGAGATCGAAGAAGGCGGCGACTCGTCCGCGTTCGGCTGTCACGTGGTCCAGGATATGGTTCCGCGCCGAGCCATTTCATTCGGCTCGGTCACGGGCGTGGCGGGAGTCACCACGGGGCCCGGTCCATCCGGGTTTGCCAGGAGGAAGCGGAGCCGTCGTGGCGGGAAAAAGACTCGCCCGGCGGACTTGCAATCCGGCCGGGGCTTGGGTGTAGTATCGCAATTACCTGGACATAGTCCAGGCGCGTTCAGCCCGACCCCCCGGGGCTGAACCCGACGGCCCCAGCCTCCTCCCCCCCCGGCTGGGGCCGTCCTCTATAGATGGACAGTTTTGGTCCATTCCCGTTCCCCGAGTTCTGCACAGGCCGCGTGTTATCCACACTCGCCGTGGAGGCGCTTTCGCCGCTCTTCCGATCGAGCGACGCTGACCTGCATGAACTCCGATGCCGCCACTCCACCGGCCCTGTCACTGGTCGCCGACCCCCGCCTGCGCGACGAGATCCGCCGCATCGCGGCCGCGGCCGATCGCCCGCTCGACGAACGGGTGCCGCCTCCGGGCCGCCACGCCTGGACCGCCGCGTCCGTGATCATCGTCGATACCGCGGCCGCACATAGCTGCGCGGCAGCCGCGTACCCCCGTCGCCCGGGAATTCTCCTGGTGACCGAGGGAGAGCCGGGTTTGCTCGACTGGCAGGCCGCCACCACGGCCGGCGCCGAACAGGTCCTGCCCCTGCCCACCGCGGCCGACGCTCTGATCGCCGCCTTCGCCGCGCACGACGGCCGCCGCCCCGGCGACGGCGCGGTCCTCGCGGTGGCCGGAGCGGGCGCGGGAGCAGGCGCCTCGGTGCTGGCCGCGGCCGTAGCCCTCACGGCCGCAGGGCGTTTCCGCGACCGCACCCTGCTGGTCGACTGCGCGCCCTACGGCGGAGGGCTCGATCTGCTCCTCGGAATGGAGAAGACGCCCGGCCTGCGCTGGCCGGACCTGACCATCGAACATGGCCGCGTTTCCGCATCCGCGCTGCACGAGGCGCTGCCTGCCGCATCGGGGCTGGCGCTGCTCTCCTGCGGAAGAGGCGCTGCCGCAACCGAACTCGGCCCTCCCTGGCCGTCGGACCCGATCGCCCAGGCTCTCGGCGCTGCGGGCGGTGCTGATTCGCAAGCGAAGTCCGCATCACCGTTCCGGGCTGCCGCTGCCGAATCGGACGGAAAATCCACGCTCGCAACGGACTTCGACCGGCACCCGCCTTGTCTGGTCGACCGCGGCGTCGCCGTTTTCGCGCCGCGGGCGCTTTCGGGTACCACGGATGATCATGCGGTCGAGCTGAGCCGAAGCGGGGGACCGGTGGCGGCCGCTCTCGCCCCGGCCGCGGTGCGAGCCGTCCTCGAGGGCGGGCGCGCGGCCGGTGATCTCGTGGTCGCGGACCTGTCCAGCGATCATGGGCCGCACACCGACCAGGTCCTCGACGTGGCCGACCTCGTGGTTATGGTGACGCAGGCGCGTCTGCGCTCGATCGCCGCTGCCGAAACCGCCGCCGCCTACCTGACTGCGCGAAATCCGAACGTGCGCTTGATCGTCCGGGGTCCGGCGCCGGGTGGTCTCGGTCCGTCCGATATCGCCGAGGCGCTCACGCTGCCGCTGCTCACCGCGGTGCCGTCGCAGCCGGGCCTCACTGAGCGCCTGGAACGCGGCGGTCTGACCGTCCGTCGTCGCGGCCCGCTTCGAACCGCCGCCGAAACCGCCTTGACCGCACTGTTTTCCGAGAGTCCACGCCGCGGGCGTCCGGCGGGCGGCCCGGGTCCCTCGTGGTGGCGGATCGCCCGCGCGCACGGTTCGAACTGTGGTTCGGCATTGCCGGATTCGCTGGGAGCCCGGAAATGACGGCGGCACAGGGCAACCGGTCGTTGCGGGCCTCCTGCGCCACGGTGCGGGCAGCGGCAGGGCTCCGCCTTCGGGATATGGCCCGATGTGCGGGATTCGCGAGCCGTCAGGCTGTGGAGCTCGTCCGGTTCGTCGAACGGGTCGGGTATCGCCTGATCGGGTTCGGGCCGGAATACCGCCGGCCGGCCGTGTGCCCCGAGGTGCGTGATGAGTGAGCTGGTGACGTCCGAGCTGCTGGAGCGGGTGCGGGAACGGCTGGCGGAGGGGGCGGCGGATCCGGATCCGGCGCGGGTGGCGGCGGCCATTCGAGCGGAGGCGGGCGGGGTGCTCGCGGACACGGATCTGTTACGGGCCTTGCGCTTGCTGCAGACCGAGATGACCGGTGCGGGCGTGCTGGAACCGCTGCTGCACGACCCCGAGGTGGCCGATGTGCTTGTCACCGCGCCGGATTCGGTGTGGGTGGACCGGGGGCGGGGCTTGCGGCGTACCGCGGTGCGGTTCCCGGACGAGGCGGCGGTGCGGCGGCTGGCACAGCGGCTCGCCTTGGCGGCCGGGCGGCGGCTGGATGACGCACAGCCATGGGTCGACGGCCGGCTGGCGGGAACCGGAGCGGCATCGGGGGATTCCTTCGGCGTCCGGTTGCACGCGGTGCTGTCGCCGATCGCGCACGGTGGCACCTGTCTGTCACTGCGCGTGCTGCGGCCCGCCACCCAGGGCCTGGATGCGCTGGCCGCGGCCGGCGCGGTGCCACCGGACGCGAAACTCCTGCTGGAGAGGATCATTCGGGCCCGGCTCGCCTTCCTGGTGGTCGGCGGCACCGGCGCCGGCAAGACGACCCTGTTGTCGGGCCTGCTGGCCAAGGTGGCCCCGGCGGAGCGGATCATCTGCGTCGAGGACGCCGCCGAGCTCGCGCCGCCGCATCCGCATGTGGTCCGCCTGGTCGCCCGGACCGCCAATGTCGAGGGCGCGGGCCAGGTCACCGTGCGCGACCTGGTGCGCCAGGCCCTCCGGATGCGCCCGGATCGCATTGTGGTGGGCGAGGTCCGGGGAGCCGAGGTCGTCGATCTGCTGACCGCGCTCAACACCGGCCATGACGGTGGGGCGGGGACCGTGCACGCCAACTCGCCCGGCGAGGTCCCGGCTCGGCTGGAGGCACTCGCGGCCCTGGGCGGTATGCCCGCGCCCGCCCTCCACAGTCAGCTGGCCGCCGCGATTCAAGTAGTCCTGCACGTCCACCGCCGGCCCGACGGCCGTCGCGCTCTTCGCGAAATCGGTGTGGTCACCCCGGTGGACGGCCGTGTGCGCATCACTCCCGCCTGGACCGCCGACAGCCGTCCCGCCCCGGCCGCCCCGCTCCTCACGAAGCTCCTCGACGAAAGGACTCCAGATGATTCCCGCGAGTGAAGACTGCCCCGGCTCGTGCGGTCGCCCTCGGCCCCGGTCGAATTCGCCGATCGCCGGCTCGACTCCACTCTCGGCCGCCGACTCTGATCGGCTGTGCCGCAATCCGTTCGGGGTGCGGGGCTCACGGTTCCACCGATTGCCGCTGGGATGGCGCGCCACCTGCTGCCGAGAGCGCATCGCCGATTCCGCTGGGGCCGAGCAGGATCCGGGCACCGCACAGCCGGGAGGCGACTGATGGGATCTGCCGTCGGAACCCACGCATTCGTACTGGCATGCCTCGCTTTGGCGCTGCTCATGGTGCCATCACCGATCGCTCACCGGCGCATGAGGCACCTGTTCGCAGATCGCGAGCGCAAGCGAAAGACACTGCCCAGCTGGCTGATTCGTGCCACACCCTGGTCCGCGATACCGCTGATGCTCCTCATCGGACCCGGTCCGGTGGTGGCCGCGGCGCTGGTGGCGTCGACCGTCCTGGTCCGAGGCCGCCGTGCCAGGCGGGAACGGCAGCGGGTCGCCGAGACCGCGCAATTGCTGGAAGGTTTGGAGGCGGTGATCGGGGAGCTGCGGGTCGGTGCGCATCCGAGCGACGCGGCGCGGGTCGCGGCCCTCGAGACCAACGGTGATGTGGCACGGGCCTTCGCGGTCAGCGCGGCGCGGAGCCGGTTGGGCGGGTCCGGTGCGGACGGCCTGCGGCGGCACCGCTCGGTGGTGGCACGGGAACTGGCACGCGTGGCCGGGGCCTGGCGGGTGGCCGAACGTCACGGCCTCGCCCTGGCCGAGCTGCTGACGGCCGCACGTTCGGACCTGCTGGGCCGTAAGCGCTTCCGGGACCGCACTGCGGCGGCGCTCGCCGGGGCCCGGGCGACGGCCATGGTGCTGGCCCTGCTGCCCCTGCTCGGCCTCGGCCTGGGCGAACTGATGGGTGCGTCCCCGCTGCGCGTGCTGCTGCTGTCCTCGGCGGGCGCGGTGCTGCTTCCCCTGGGGTCCGCCCTGACCTGCGCCGGTCTGCTGTGGGCCGATGCCATCACGGACAAGGTACTGCGATGATCCTGTCCCTGGCCCCACCATCGGCTGCGGTGCTGGCGGCGGTCGCCGTGCTCATACTGCCGGGCCGGGCGGGCGCGGTCCGTCGGCTGCGTCGGCTGCGGGACTCGGCAGCCGGCGGCGCACCGGCGAGTTCGGCGGTCCGAACCGAACCGGATCCGCTCGGCGTCGCCTCCGCCCTCGATCTGCTCGCGGCGTGTCTGCGCGCCGGACTGCCCACCGCCTCCGCCGCCGGGGCGGTCGCGTCCGAGGCCACCGGGCCGCTGGCCTCGGCCCTGCGACGGGTCGCCGACCTGCTCGCGCTGGGCGCCGATCCCGTCATCGCGTGGGAGCAGGCCACGGCCGGATCCGCCGACGACACGGTGACGGCGCTGGCGCGCCTGGCCCGGCGCTCGGCACGCTCCGGAACCGGATTGGCCACGGCCGTGGCCGAATTGGCGGAACGCCGCCGCGGTGAGCTCGAGGATGCGGCCGCCGCCCGGGCCGAGCGGGCCGGGGTGCTGATCGGCGGTCCGCTCGGCCTGTGCTTCCTGCCCGCCTTCCTGTGCCTGGGAATCGTCCCGGTGGTGATCGGCCTGGCGGGCCGGGTGCTGGAAGGCGGTCTGCTGTGACCGCCGAGCCCGGCGCCCCCGAGGTTCACGACTGTGCCGGCGCGGATCCGCCGCGCCGGAGCGAGGGAAGGAGCGAGCATGGGAACAACCGTCCGGAATCTGCTCTGGGAACTGCGGAAGCGGCTGCTGCACGCCGTCATCGCCGACCACGGCATGAGCACCGCCGAGTACGCCATCGGCACGATCGCGGCGGCCGCCTTCGGGGCGGTGCTGTACACCGTCGTGACCGGCGACAGCATTGTGAGCGCCCTGAGCACGATCATCGACAAGGCGCTGAAGACTCCCGTCAAGTGACGTATGACACACCATCTCTCCATGCCGACTCGGGCATGGCAACCGTGGAGACGGCCATAGCGCTGGCCGCCCTCGTCGCGGTGCTGGTCCTGGGCGTCGGGGCCCTGCTGGCGGTATCGGCGCAGGTGCGCTGTGTCGATGCCGCCCGCGAGGCCGCCCGTCTCGCCGCCCGTGGTGACCCCGACACCGGCGTCGCCACTGCCCGCCGGGTCGCGCCGCCGGGCGCGCGGGTCGTGGTCCGCTCCGAGGGCGACCTGGTGGTCGCCGAGGTGAGTGCCCGATCCACCCTGCTACCGGTCACCCTGCACGCGGCGGCGGTGGCAGCACGGGAGCCGGGTGAATCCCGATGAAACGGACCACCCTGGGCCGGGCCGAGAGTGAAACGGGCGGAGTGACGGTCACCGCGTGCCTCGCGTTGATCGGACTGCTCGCGGTGACTGTCCTGATCGCCCAGATCGGCGTCGCTGTGACGGCCCGTCACCAGGTGCAGGCCGCCGCGGATCTGAGTGCGCTGGCCGCGGCGGGCGCGCTGGACGGCGGTACGCCGGCCGCGTGCGGCCGGGCTGCGAAAGTCGCGGGCCGAATGAGCGCGCGGATCGCCGGATGCGCGGTGCTCGGATGGGACGTGACTGTGACAGTCGCCGGGCGGGTATCGCTGGGCCCGCTGGGGGAGCGGGAAGTGCGTGCCGCGGCGCGGGCAGGGCCGTCGGAAGAGCCGAGATAGCGAGGCAATATCTCGTACTGAGCGGTTGGTTAGAAATGTGATGGCGCGGGCCACATCGGTGGCCGATCAATGTCGAAATTCGATGAAAGCATTCGCGAATAGAGTCGGCGTCGATCGCATTCCAATTCGTGCCCGAAGACTCATTCGAATGAATGCACAGGTAAATCCCGGAGCGGCATTATCGAAGGGAGCAATCCCTCAGTTAACAGGATTGCATCCCTTTTTAATCGACTCGGGGCTCCGGCGTGTCGCCGCCACCGCTCAGCATCCCGAATCCGCCCGATGGATCTGCCAGCTGACAACGCCGACCGGTTGGTCGTGCGGCGGTCCGATATCGCCGTGGCGACGGCCGTGTCACGGTTGGGGCGAGTCGTCGTCATCTTCCCCGAGTTCGGCCAGCACGGCCCGCAGCAGCTGGGCCGCACCGGCCTTGTCCAGGGGGTTGTTGCCGTTCCCGCACTTCGGTGATTGCACGCAGGACGGGCAGCCGTGGGCACACCCGCAGGACTCGATGGCGCCCAGCGTAGCCGTCAGCCAGTGCCGCAGCCGGTGAAATCCCCGCTCGGCGAAGCCCGCCCCGCCCGGATGCCCGTCGTAGACGAAGACCGTCGGCAGCCCGGTGTCGGCGTGTTCAGCGGTCGACACGCCGCCGATATCCCACCGATCGCAGGTCGCGACCAGGGGCAGCATGCCGATCGCGGCGTGTTCCGCCGCGTGCAGCGCGCCCGCGGCGTGTCGGGCGTCGATTCCGGCCCGGGCCAGCAGGTCCGGTGTGACCGTGTAGAACACGGCCCGGGTGGGCAATGTCTGCGCCGGCAGGTCCAGCGGGACCAGGTCCAGCACCTCTCCGCTGGGCAGTCTGCGCAGGTAGCCGACCACCTGCCGGGTGACCAGCACCTGCGCCAAAGCTGTTGTGACCGAGCCGGATCGGCGCTCCTCGGTCACCGCCTCGATCTCCAGCGAGGTGACCACCCGCGCGCTGGTGCTCCAGCCCGGCGTGTCGGCGTGCACCAGCGCGATGCCCTCCTCCAGGTCCAGCTCGTCGACCACATAGCTCTCGCCCTGGTGCAGGTGCACCGCGCCCGGATGCAGGGTGGCCGGGGCGCGTCCGGCGTCGGTGGTGCCCAGCATGCGGCCGGATTCGCCGTCCACCACCGCCACCGCCGTGCCGATGCCGCCGCGCACGTCCACCGCGTCGTGCGGATGCGCGCCGGCGGTCACGAACCAGCGCGCCGACCCGTCCCGGGCCATTCCCGCGCGCCGCCGGATCAAACCCTGTTCAGCCAGGTCGGACAGCAGTTCCCAGGCCTGGAAGGCATGCACCTCGGCATCGCTGAGCGGCTGTTCCAGGGCCGCGCACAGCAGATGCGGCCCGAGCACGTACGGGTTGTGCGGGTCGGTGATGGTGGCCTCCAGGGGCCGCCCGAGCAGCGCGTGCGGGTGATGCACGAGGTAGGTGTCCAGCGGATCGTCCCGCGCGATGAGCAGCACCAGCGACCCCTGCGTGCGCCGTCCGGCGCGCCCGGCCTGCTGCCAGAACGAGGCGACCGTCCCCGGATATCCCGCCACCACAACGGCATCCAGGCCGGCGATGTCCACGCCCAGTTCCAGGGCATTCGTGGTGGCCGCGCCCAGCAGCGAGCCGTCCGAGAGCGCTGCTTCCAGCGCCCGGCGGTCCTCGGCCAGATACCCGGCCCGATAGGCCGCGACACGCCCGGGAAGCTCGGCATCCACATCCGCCAGCAGCCGCCGCGTGTCCATGGCGACCAATTCGGCGCTGCGCCTGGACCGTACGAAGGTCAGCGTGCGCGCCCCCTCGACCACCAGATCCGCCATCACCGTGGCGGCCTCGGCGCCGGCCGAACGCCGTACGGCCGCACCGTTTTCCCCGGTCACGCCGCCGCCGACCAGCGGCGGCTCCCACAGCGCAACGGTCCGAGCGCCCTGTGGGGACCCGTCGTCGGTGACCGCGACACATGGAGCGCCGATCAGCTTCTCGGCGGTCGCGGCCGGATCGGCCGTGGTCGCCGAGCACAGCACGAAAACCGGATCCGCCCCGTACCGCTCGGCGAGGCGCCGGAGCCGGCGCAGCACCAGCGCCACATGCGAGCCGAAAACCCCACGGTAGATATGACATTCGTCGACCACGATGTATTTGAGCTGGCGCAACAGCCGTGCCCACCGCTGATGGGACCGCAGCATCCCGATGTGCAGCATGTCAGGATTCGTGAACACCCAGCGCGCGTGCGCCCGCACCCACTGCCGGATTTCCGCCGGCGTATCGCCGTCGTAGGGCGCGGGATGAATGGTTCGCAGCGGATCTTCGCTGGTCAGCTCGTTGACCACACGCAACTGGTCGGCTCCCAGCGCCTTGGTCGGCGACAGATACAGGGCCGTGGCCCGCGGATCCTGTTGCAGGGCCGTCAAAACCGGCAGTTGATAGGCCAGCGATTTTCCGGATGCCGTCCCGGTCGACACCACCACGTGCCGCCCCGCCGCGGCGAGGTCGGCGGCCCGGCTCTGGTGGCTCCACGGCTCCGCGACTCCGGCGGCCTGAACTGCGGCGATGACATCCGGAGATGTCCATTCGGGCCATTTCGTGATCTGTGCCGCGCGCGGCGGTAGCTCGGTGACATGGGTGAGGCGGGTGTCACCGGAATCGGGGCTGGTTAGGACACGATTCAGCAACGATCTCCCGTAGCTGACGTCGCTGTTGTTCCCGGATCGTCGCACCAGATCTCCGCCCTTCATCGAAGCGTCACCGCGACACGCCCAACGGGTGCGAAACGTGTGTGCGCCCGCTGCCCTACCTGCCATTTCACTGCAGAGTAGCGACCTGCCTCACACCCGGTTTGCCAGATGCTCGCTCTGTTATCCGGAAGCAAACCAACTTCAAGTACGGATTTGGGCATTATGCCCCTCACCTGCGCATTCGCAAGATCAACTTTTTTGCAAATTGTGGGTAACTCCGCTGTTGAATTGCCGGAAGACATGGTTCACTGGTTCCTGGTCGCAAGCTTCTGTGTTCGAGGGAACGGATCGAAAGTCCAAACCATCAGCAGGATCGATGTTGCGAACGGTGTACTAGGTGCTTTCCTGCAGGGGGAACAGAGTACAACGGTCTCAACGGACCCGGTGGATGAACCCAGTTGTCCGCCGTTCCGGTATGGAAAGAGAAGGAACAGAATGGCACAGGGAACTGTGAAGTGGTTCAACGCGGAGAAGGGGTTCGGCTTCATCGCGCCCGAGGACGGCTCAGCTGACGTCTTCGTCCACTACTCCGAGATCCAGGGGTCGGGCTTCCGCACCCTCGAGGAGAACCAGAAGGTCGAGTTCGAGGTTGGTCAGGGCACCAAGGGCCCGCAGGCCACCGGTGTTCGCGCGCTCTCCTGAGCGAGCCAACCCCTCAGGTTCCGTCCCCCATCGCCCCCAGGCGGTGGGGGACGACCCATATCTGGACCCATTACACTCGATCACGATCAGGGGCTACATCGTCGCCGTGCACCAGCCACGGCCTTCGAACACGGTATAAACGTTGCTGGCAGCGATATCGGACATCGCAGCCGTTTGCCCCAGCCGCATGGAGCGCGTACACCAGCGCCGACGCGGATCGAGACGAAAGGTGTGTTCGCCGGTGGCAACACGAGACCGCGGTGCAGCGCCGAACCCCCAGGCAGCGCCCGACCAGGGCCGTTCCCTGCGTCGTCTCGTGATTGTCGAGTCGCCGACGAAGGCCAAGAAGATCGCCCCTTATCTGGGCCGCGGTTATGTCGTGGAGGCTTCGGTCGGCCATATTCGGGACCTGCCGCGGGGTGCGGCGGATGTGCCCGCCAAATACAAAGGACAGCAGTGGGCGCGCCTCGGCGTGGATGTCGATCACGATTTCGAGCCCATCTATGTTGTCAGCCCCGAAAAAAAGGGGAAGGTCAGTGAACTGAAGAGCCTGCTGGCCGACGCCGACGAGCTCTATCTCGCCACCGACCCCGACCGCGAGGGCGAGGCCATCGCCTGGCACCTGCTGGAAACCCTGAAACCCAAGGTGCCGGTGCGGCGCATGGTGTTCCACGAGATCACCGAGCCCGCCATCCAGGCCGCCGCGGCCGACACCCGTGAGCTGGACAAGGATCTGGTCGACGCGCAGGAGACGCGGCGCATCCTGGACCGGCTCTACGGCTACGAAGTGTCGCCGGTGCTGTGGAAGAAGGTCATGCCGCGGTTGTCGGCGGGCCGCGTGCAGTCGGTGGCGACCCGCGTCATCGTGCAGCGCGAGCGGGAGCGCATGGCGTTCCGGTCCGCGGAGTACTGGGATATCGCGGCCAAGCTGGATGCCGGCGGTGAGGAGAACGGCGGTAATCCGCGGGTCTTCGGGGCTCGGCTGGTCAGTGTCGAGGGCGCTCGCGTGGCGACCGGTCGTGATTTCGGATCCGACGGGCAGCTGAAATCGCAGGGCGTCGTCGTGCTCGATGCCGGATACGCGCAGCGGCTGGCGGAATCGCTGCACGGGGTGGATCTCACGGTCACCTCGGTGGAATCCAAGCCGTATACGCGAAAGCCGTACGCGCCGTTCATGACGTCGACGCTGCAGCAGGAGGCAGGACGCAAACTGCGTTTCACCTCCGAGCGCACCATGCGGGTGGCGCAGCGGTTGTACGAGAACGGCTACATCACTTATATGCGTACCGACTCGACGACCCTGTCGGAGTCGGCGATTCAGGCGGCGCGAGCGCAGGCCACGCAGTTGTACGGCGCGGAATACGTGAGTCCCACGCCGCGGCAGTACACCCGCAAGGTCAAGAACGCGCAGGAGGCGCACGAGGCCATTCGTCCCGCCGGCGACACCTTCGCCACGCCGGGACAGTTGCACGCCAAGCTCGACGGCGACGAATTCCGTCTGTACGAGCTGATCTGGCAGCGCACGGTGGCCTCGCAGATGCAGGACGCGCGCGGCACCACGCTGACGGTGCGCATCACCGGGGTCGCGAATTCCGGTGAGGAGTGCGTGTTTTCGGCGTCGGGCCGCACCATCACCTTCCCGGGCTTCCTCAAGGCGTACGTGGAGAGTGTCGACGAGGAGGCGGGCGGCCAGTCCGATGACGCCGAATCGCGGCTGCCGGCGCTGACCGAGGGCCAGGGCGTGACGGCCATCGAGCTCGCGCCGGACGGGCACACCACCAATCCGCCCGCGCGCTTCACCGAAGCCTCGCTGATCAAGGCGCTGGAAGATCTCGGCATCGGCCGCCCTTCCACCTACTCTTCGATCATCAAGACGATTCTGGACCGCGGCTACGTCTACAAGCGCGGCAGCGCGCTGGTGCCGTCGTGGGTGGCGTTCGCGGTGATCGGCCTGCTGGAGGAGCACTTCGGGCGGCTGGTGGACTTCGACTTCACCGCGGCCATGGAGGACGATCTCGACGCTATCGCCGGCGGCCGTGAGCAGCGCGGAAACTGGTTGTCCTCCTTCTATTTCGGCGGCGACCACGGGGCCGAGGGTTCGGTCGCGCGGTCCGGCGGCCTGAAAAGGATGGTGGGCGAACGACTTGACGGCATCGACGCGCGAGAAGTCAACTCCATCAAGCTCTTCAGCGACGACGAGGGCCGCGATGTGGTGGTCCGGGTCGGCAAGTTCGGTCCGTATCTGGAGCGCATGGTCGCCAATCCCGATGACCCGGAAGGGAATCCGGTCTCGCAGCGGGCGAACCTGCCCGATGACCTGCCGCCGGACGAGCTGACGCCGGAGGTCGCGGAGAAGCTGTTCGCGACACCGCAGGAAGGGCGTTCGCTGGGCACCGATCCGGCGACCGGGCACGAAATCGTCGCCAAGGAAGGGCGTTTCGGGCCGTACGTCACCGAGATCCTGCCGGAGCCGGCCGAGGACCTCGACACCACGGCGAAGAAGACGACGAAGAAGGCGGCCGACAAGCCGAAGCCACGCACCGGGTCGCTGTTCAAGTCCATGAGCGTGGAGTCGGTGACCCTGGACGACGCGCTCAAGCTGCTGTCGCTGCCGCGCGTGGTGGGTGTGGACCCGGCCTCCGGGGACGAGATCACGGCGCAGAACGGCCGCTATGGGCCGTACCTGAAGAAGGGCACGGATTCGCGCTCGCTGACCGGTGAGGACCAGATCTTCACGGTGACGCTGGAGGACGCGCTCAAGATCTATGCCGAGCCCAAGCGGCGCGGCGGGCAGGCGGCCAGTGCGCCGCCGCTGCGCGAACTCGGTGTGGACCCGGTGTCGGAGAAGCCGATGGTGATCAAGGACGGGCGGTTCGGCCCATATGTCACCGACGGTGAGACCAATGCCAGCCTGCGCAAGGGCGACGAGGTCGAATCCATCACCGACGCGCGGGCTTCCGAGTTGCTGGCGGACCGGCGGGCGCGCGGGCCGGTGAAGAAGGCCGCGAAGAAGACCGCCAAGAAGGCGGCCGCGAAGAAGACCGCGGTGGCAAAGACCGTGGTCAAGAAGGCGGCGGCGAAGAAGGCGGCGGCCAAGACAGCCGACGGCGTCACCACCAAGAAGGCCGCGGCGGCCAAGAAGGCCCCTGCCAAGAAGGCGGCGGCGAAGTAGAGCGCGGCACGCGCGCAGTCCTGAGCGAGATCGTCCGAAGCGACCCTGTCCCGGCCGGGGCGTTTCGTGTTTTCCCGGGCATTCCTGTCGGTGCCCTGCCGTAGCGTGTAGCCCGGAACACGCACCAGCGGAAGGACATTCGATGACGGTCGACCACGAGCGTGAAGAACTGATCAAGCTCCTGGACAGCCAGCGCGAGCTGTTCCGGATCACTGTCCGCGGCATCGACGACGAGCAGGCGCGCCAGCGCAGCACGGTCAGTGAACTCACCCTCGGTGGTCTGCTCAGCCATGCGGTGAATGTCGAGCGGCACTGGACCACCATCCTCGTCGAGCGCGATCCGAACTCCGAATTCGATGTCTCCCGAATGGATTCCGAGTACCGGCTGGATCCGGAGCAGACGGTCGCCGGCCTGCTGGCGGAGTGGGAGGTGGTGGCCGAGCACACCAGCAAGCTGATCCGCGAGCTGCCCAATCTCGAGGATTCGGTGCCGACGCCGACCGCGCCCTGGGCGCCGGAGCGGCAGTGGCTCACCGTGCGCTACATCCTGCTGCACATCTTCCGGGAGATCGCCCACCACTCCGGGCACGCGGATATCATCCGCGAGGCGCTGGACGGCGCGAACACGACATATCAGCGCGCGAACTGACTCTCGGCCGGGCTGTCGGGGGCGGCGGCTAAGGTGGTCGGCGTGGCGGGTGTCTTCGATCGGCTGGTCGGCCAGGGTGCGGTCGAGTCCGACCTGACGGCTGCGGCGGTGGCGGCGCGGGGTGGGGCCGGATCGTCGTCGGCCATGACGCATTCCTGGTTGTTCACCGGTCCGCCCGGGTCGGGGCGGTCGGTGGCGGCGCTGTGTTTCGCGGCGGCGCTGCAGTGCACGGATGAGGGCACGCCCGGGTGCGGGCGGTGCCACGCGTGCACGACCACCATGGCCGGAACGCACGGTGATGTGCGGCGCGTGGTGCCGGAGGGATTGAGCATCGGCACCAAGGAGATGCGCGAGATCGTGCAGGTGGCGTCGCGGCGTCCGAGCACCGGGCGCTGGCAGGTGGTCGTGGTCGAGGACGCCGACCGTTTGACCGAGGCGGCGGGCAATGTGCTGCTCAAGGTGGTGGAGGAGCCGCCGGAGCGCACGGTGTTCCTGCTGTGCGCGCCGTCGGTGGATCCCGAGGACATTTCGGTGACGCTCCGATCCCGGTGCCGGCACGTGCATTTGGCGACGCCGTCGGCGGATTCGATCGCGCGGGTGCTGCACGAGCGGGACGGGCTGGACCAGAAGACCGCCGGGTGGGCGGCCTCGATCAGCGGCGGACATGTCGGGCGTGCCCGGCGGCTGGCCACCGACGACCAGGCCCGGGCCCGGCGTAAGCGCGCCCTGGCGCTGGTCGCGGCGACCGCGCGACCAGCGGCGGCCTACGCGGCCGCCGACGAACTGGTGAAGTCGGCCGACGACGAGGCCAAGCAGGTCAGCGCCGAGCGCGACGGCAAGGAACGCGAGGAGCTGGCCACCGCGCTGGGCGCGGGCGGCACCGGCAAGGGCACCGCCTCGGCCACCCGCGGTTCCGCCGGTGCGCTGAAAGATCTGGAGAAACGCCAGAAGTCGCGGGCCACCCGCACCGGGCGCGATGCTCTGGACCGGGCACTGATCGATGTCGCGGGCCTGTACCGGGACGCGCTCGCGGTCCGATTCGGCGCGGCCGCCGCGGACTCCTCCTCCGGCGTCACCCTCACCCACCCGGACATGGCCGACCAGATCCGCGAACTCGCGACCGATCTCCGCCCCGAGGGCCTGCTGCTCTCCATCCAGGCGGTGCTCGATTGCCGCGCGGCCCTCGAAACCAATGTGAAGCCGCGCTTCGCCCTCGCCGCCATGGCCGCGGCCTTGATCGCGGCCCGTTCCGCCTGACCCGGACGTGTCCCCGATCACCGCGAGCTCCCGTTTTCGCGATTCGGGCGCGAGACGATAGACTCGCACCGCCGGAAGGCACGCCGCCTTAGCTCAGTCGGTAGAGCGCTTCACTCGTAATGAAAAGGTCGGGGGTTCGATTCCCCCAGGCGGCTCCATCCAATTGGCCTCTGACATGCGAGATCGCATGCAGGGGCCTTTCTGGTTTCCGACTAGGATTCGGTGTGTCACGACTATGACACCACTCGTCGCGCTCGACACTTCCGGCGATCTGCTGGTGCTGAAGGCGTGTCGGCGGCGGGCTTGTATGGATCTGAACACCGTTATCGACGTCATCCGCCCGCCGTACGGCCGGGTGCGGAGTGGCAGAACGGGGACGCGTGGCACGTGGTTGTTCTCCGAGCCGCAGCCGAATGTCCACCGGCTGGTCGACCTGACTGAATGACGATTCCGACGGAAAAGGTGAGGACCGTTGGCGGTCCTCACCTTTCGTCGTTGCTGGATCAGGAGACCAGGCCGCGGCCGGTGGTCAGGGGGAGATCCATTGCGGTCAGCAGGCCGGGGCGGGCCTGGACGACCGCGGGAACGGCGCTGACCAGCCGGGCCGCGGTGCCGACGACGCCGGCTTCGGCGTGGTCGCCGTTGCTGTAGAGCTGGAGGTCGAGGAGGTAGTCGGGTTCGCCCTTGACTTCCACTCGGTAGCAACCCTTTCCGGCCGGTTGGGGCCAGTCGGGGGCGAGGTCGGGGTGCAGGCGGGTGGTGTGTTCGAGAGTGAGGACCTCGCGGCCCTTGCTGATGCCGTGCACCTGGAAGCGGAGGGCGGCGGCGGTGCCGGCGGCGATGGTGCGGCTGCCCACCTTCAGCTCTTCGCTCGCGGGCAGGCGCTCGAAATGCTGTGTGACGGAGTCGAGTTCGATATCCAGGGCAGCGGCGAGCTGGCGCACGACGCTGCCCCAGGCGAGGGTGAGGACGCCTGGCTGGAGCAGCAGCGGCAGGTCGTCGAGGGCACTGCCGAAGCCCATGATGTCGAACAGGACCTTGGGGTTGTCGTAGGTGGAGTAGTCCATCACCTCCGAGCAGATGATCTTGTCGATGCGCTCGGAGCCGCTGGACAGCAGTAGCGGCAGCCAGTCGTTGGCCCAGCCGGGGTCGATGCCGTTGACCCACAGGGAGGCGCCGCCCTCCTCGGCCGCCGCCACGATCGGGGCGATGGCCTCGTCGGGGAGGGTGCCGTAGGGGAACTGCAGGAAGACGGGGCTGCTGGAGACGACATTGATGCCGGCGCGGAGGAAGGTCTTCAGGTCCTCCACCGCCTCCATCAGACGGTCGTCGGCCATGGCGGTGTGGACGATGCAGTCGGGCTTCAGGGCCAGCAGTGCGGCGGCGTCCTGGGTTGCGGCGACGCCGATCTCGCGGTCGAGACCGGCCAGCTCACCGGCGTCCTTGCCCGCCTTCTCGGCGCTGGAGACCCAGACACCGACCAGCTCGAGCTCGGGGCGGGCGATGATGGAGCGCAGGGCGCGGCGGCCGACATTGCCGGTGCTCCACTGGACTACGCGGTATTTCATGGGAAAACTCCTGCGGCGCGGCGGATTACAGGTCGGGGATGGGGAGGTCCAGGTTGGGTGCGACGATGCCGCCGTCCACCTCGAGCACCTTGCCGGTGATGTAGCCGCCCGCCCGGGAGCTCAGGTAGACGATGGCGGCCGCGATCTCCCAGGGCTCGCCGAGCCGGTGCAGCGGGGTGGCGTCCTCCATCTGCTTCTTCATCTCCGGCTGCTGCGCAACGACTTCCAGCGCGGAGGTGAGCACCGAGCCGACCGCGATGGCGTTCACCCGGATACGGGGGGACAGATCGGCGGCGGCCAGCCGGGTCCAGTGCGCGAGCGCGGCCTTGGCGGTGCCGTAGGCGAGGAAGCCGCGGCCGGGAGCGCGGCCCATCATCGAGGAGATATTGACGACCGAGCCGCCGTCGTTCTTCAGCATGTGCGGCACCGCGGCCCGGGTGAGGGCGTGCGCGGTGGAGACATTGAAACGGAATGCCTCTTCGAGGAATTCGGGGGTGGTGGTGAGGAAGGTGTTGGGCATGGTGCCGCCGACATTGTTGACCACGATGTCGATGCGGCCCAGTTCGGTGGCGGCGGTCTCGGCCAGCGCGGTGACAGCGGAAAGGTCGGACAGGTCCGCGGGGACCGTGATGGCGCGGCGGCCGAGCGCGTGGATCTTGCCCGCCACCTCGTCGAGCTGGGCGGGGGTGCGGGCCGAGATGGCCACGTCCGCACCGGCCTCGGCAAGGGCGAGCGCGGTGGCGGCGCCGATGCCGCGGCCCGCGCCGGTCACGACGGCGACGCGGCCGTCCAGTCGGAAGGTGTCCAGGATCATCGCAATATCAGTCCTTCTGGGGGTGACGACAGTCACAAGCAGCTTTAAGCATATATTCTTAATCGTCAAGCGGAAGTTCTTTTTCTGCTGGTGAACAGCTATGGTGCAGACGTGGCAGGAGCGGTGTCCGAATGGCAGTGACGGAAGCGCGCGAGCGGATCATTCTCGCGGCGGAACAGCTGATCGCCGAGCGCGGGCAGGCGGTGCCGCTGCGCGATATCGCCGCGGCCGCGGGCCAGCGGAACAACTCGGCGATCCAGTACCACTTCGGTTCCCGCGACGGGCTCATCGAAGCCGTGGTCGAGCACCGGCTGGCCACCCTGGAGGTGCGCCGGCTGGAACTGCTGGCCGAACAGGCCGGCGCGGGCGCGACGGGCGTGCACGACCTGCTGGAGGCGCTGGTCATCCCGATGCTCGAGCTGAGCGATCGGCACGGGATCCACCACTACGCGCGGTTCCTCGAGCAGATCCACACCCATCCGGCCGTCACCGACGCGGCCAATCTGGAATCTGCCCGCCGCACCTCGGTGCGCGTCATCATGCAGCAGCTCGAACGGGAACTGACCGACCTGCCGAAACGATTGCGGCTGCGGCGATTGCGCGCACTGCCGACAGTGCTGTTCGTGCTGCTGGCCGACCACGAGCGGGCGGTGGAGGCCGGCCGGGTGGCCGCCGGCGACGTGGCGGCGTGGGGCGAGATCGTGGACATGCTGGCGGGGGCGCTGACCGCTCCGGTGGTGGAGCGCGCGCCGATCCGCTGACACCGTAACGCGAACGGCCCGCCCCGGATCGAATCCGGGGCGGGCCGCTCCGAGCGTGATGAACTAGCGCTGGTGAGGCTGCGGGTAATTCGGCGGCGCGGGCTGCTGATAGCCGCCCTGCTGCGCGTAGCCCTGCTGCTGGGCGCCCCTGGACGGAGGCGGATAACCCTGCGGCGCATACGGATTCGAAGGCTGCGCGGCATAACCCGGCTGGTTCGGCGCGGGGTAGCCCGGCTGGGGCTGCGGAGCCTGGTAATTCGGCTGCGGCGCGGGCTGATTCGGTGCCGACTGGTAGCCCTGCGGCGCGAAACCCTGGGAAGGAGCGGTATTCGCGGCGGGCGGATAGGACGGCGGCGCGGCGTAGCCGGGCGCGGCCGCGCCGCTCGGCGGCGGCAGGTAGCCCTGATCGGGTGCGCCGGCCGGCGGCGGGAAGGAGCCGACCGGGGCCGGGTAGCCGTGGACCGGGGTGTTCACCTGGTCGTAGGGGCTCGGCGCCGGTGCGTACATGGGCATGGCGGCCTGGTCGTTCTCGCGCTTCTTCCTGAGTGCGAACCACACGCCGCCGCTGATGAGAATGACGAGCAGCAGGCCGATGAGGCCGAACGCACGGTCCACGACGTTGACGCAGACCCGGATGAGAATGATCACGGCGATGGCGCCGACAATGGCGATCGCGCGGCGTGCCGCGCCACCTGGTTGCTGTGACATGAGTGAAGTCCCCCGAATTCGAAAACGATTGCCGGGGCAGCATACCCAAGCCCGCTCGACTTCTCCGGGTGCGAAGTTCGGTGCGGCCTGGCAGGTCGGTGGTGGTGCGGCTACCGTTGATGGTCGTGGACACCACGACAGCAGCAGTCATGGAAACCCCCGCCCGCCCGCGGTGGCCGGCAGTCGGGCTGCCGCTGCTGACCGGTGGGGCGGTGGCCGGTGGGCTGGCGCTGCTGCACTTCCGGGATCCGCACGTGCAGGGCGCCTATGGCGTGTGCCCCTTCTACGAACTGACCGGATACTGGTGCCCCGGCTGCGGCGGGTTGCGCGGTCTGCACAACCTCACCGACGGCCGGATTCTCGACGCCATTCACAGCAATGTGCTGCTGCTCCCGTTGACGCTGGGCTTCATCGCCTGGTGGGGCGTCTGGGTGATGCGCGGATGGCGGGGTAATCCGGTGCCGCCGCGGCTACCGCGGGTGCTGCCCCGGTACGCGATGTGGGTGGCCCTGGCGTTTCTGCTGGTCTTCACGGTTGTGCGGAACACACCGTGGGGTAGTTGGATCGCGCCCGTTTAGGCGGGGCATGCTCTGCGTATGAGCGATTCGTTGAAGGCCCGAGTGCGGGAGAAGCTGATCCGGCAGCTCGAGGAGGATGGGCCGCCGGACCCGGACCAGGAGGACACCCGGCAGCTCGCCGTCCGGTACGACCTCGACGCGCTCGAGGCGGTGGCCGAGGACGATCCGCTCGTCGAGGAGCTCGCGGCTCGCTACCTGGTGCCCTGAGCGGATCCTGATTCAGAAACCACAGGCGGCCGCGCCCTCGGCCGAATTGCCGAAGGGCCGGGTTTCGGGGACCGGGCTCCAATGCCCTTCGGCGCGAGCGTAATTCCAGGCCGGTCCGCGGTCCACGAGAGTGGCGATGGCGTCGATGAGGCGGTCGACGTCGTCGGCGGTGGTGCCCAGCCCGATGCTGGCGCGCAGCGCGGCATCGACGCCGAGGCGGGACAGCAGCGGGTGGGCGCAGAACCGGCCGTCGCGCACCCCGATACCGTGCTCGGCGGAGAGATAGGCGGCCACCTGGCCCGGCTCGAAGCCCTCGATGGTGAAGGCGACGATGCCGACGGCGTCGGCGCTGTCGCGCCAGATGTGCAGGAAGTCCACGCCCGGAACGGTTTTCAGGCCGTAGCGCAGCCGGTGGGTGAGGTACCGCTCATGCTCGACCACGGTGGTCTCGTCCAGCTCGGCGAGGGCGTCGCAGGCGGCGGCCAGCGCGGCCACGCCCAGCACATTCGGCGAACCGGCCTCGTGGCGCTGCGGGGCGGGAGCCCATTCGACGCTCCGGTCGGTCACCGAGCGCACCGCGCCGCCGCCGGCCAGGTACGGCTCGGCCTGGTCCAGCCAGTCACGGCGCCCGACCAGCACGCCCGCGCCGAACGGGGCATAGGCCTTGTGGCCGGAGAACGCCAGGTAGTCGATGCCGGTGGTGCGCAGGTCGATGCGGCGGTGCGGGGCCAGCTGGGCGGCGTCCACCAGGATGCGGGTGCCGCACTGGTGGGCGATCCAGGCCAGCCGCTCCAGCGGCAGCAGTTCGCCGGTCACATTGGAGGCGCCCGTAACCGCCAGCAGCGCAGCGGGTTTCGAGCACAGCTCGGCGACCAGCCGCTGGATGGTCTCCTCGATGGTGTCCGCGACCGCGACCACGCGGCGGCCGCGCCGGGTCCAGGGCAGCAGGTTGGCGTGGTGCTCGACGTCCAGCACCACGGTGTCACCGGGAACGCAGGCGGCCAGCAGGTTCAGCGAGTCGGTGGTGTTGCGGGTGAAGACCACCACCTGGTCGTCGGCCGCGTTCAGGAAGCGGGCGACCGAGCCGCGGGCCGACTCGTAGCAGTCGGTCGAGACCCGGGAGGCGTATCCCGCCCCGCGGTGCACGCTGGCGTAGTAGGGCAGCAGGCCCGCGACCCGGTCGGTGACCTGCCGCAAGGCGGGAGCGCTGGCGGCGTAATCGAAGTTGGCGTAGCCGATCGTCCCACCCTGGACCAGCGGAACCCGCAGGTCACAGCCGGAAACGGGGGCGAGGGCGGCACAGGTCTGGTCGGCGAAAGCAGTCATCACGAAATCCCGTCGGGGTTCATGGACGCGCGATCGGAAAACAGGAATCGATCGAGAGTCCGCGCTTGCCGCGCCCGGTCGGGCGTCGGCCCGGTCGTCACCCGGAGCACCCCACCGCGGAGGAGGGTTGCCGACCAGCAAGCCGGGGCTTCGCGCTGGTACTCATGACCTGATTGCAGAGATTGGCAGACGCCTCGCGGGCTTGTCAACCCTGGCCGGGTCGGCCCGTCGGGCTCAGATCTTCTCCGCCCGGTGCTGATGTCCTGGCGCTCGAAATCGATGGCTACCGGAATCACCGTGCCGGGCAGCGGGATTCGACGCTGCTTGCGGGGTGGGGTTCACCGGCGGATCGACTTCGAAGACCGGTATCCCGGCGGGCGCGGCCAGGCGGCGGTCGCGGGGGTCGGGGCGCGCGCCGAGGACGACCTGCGGCGCCGCGTAGCGCGACCCCAGCGGAGTGTGAGGAACGGCATGCCGGTCTCGGAAAAATCGTCCGAAAGTTGGATCGGGTGGGCCGCAAAGTTCGAATCGCGCGAACGTTGCTGGGGCGTATGGTCGGAGTCGAAGTTAGGGTAGCCAAAGTGGGGTGCCCCGGAGTTGACCACGAGGAGCCCGACCATGTTGGACACCAGCACCCCGTTCTCGACGCTCATTCGTACCGCGACCGAGCAGCAGCACAATGAGGCCGAGCACTCCACGTTCATGCGCGACCTGCTCGCCGGGGAGCTCGGAGTGGAGGCGTTCTACCGCTACACCGCCCAGCTCTGGTTCATCTACGCCGCCCTCGAGAAGGACTCCGCCACCCTGGCCGCCGACCCGGTCGCGGGTCCGTTCATCAAGCCCGAACTGGCGCGACTGGCCTCACTGGAGGCCGACCTGGCCCACCTCGGCGGCGCGAACTGGCGTGACGAGCTGACCGCGCTGCCCGCCACCGCCGCCTACGCCGCCCGCATCGCGGAGTGCGCGAAGGAGTGGCCGGCCGGCTATGTCGTCCACCACTACACCCGCTACCTGGGCGATCTCTCCGGTGGCCAGGTCATTCGCGGTACCGCCGAGAAGCTGTGGAACCTGCCCAAGAAGGGCGACGGCGTGCGGTTCTACGTCTTCGAGGACATCGCCAACCCGGCCGCGTTCAAGCGCGGCTACCGCGAGGCCCTCGACCAGCTGCCCCTCGAGGGCCCCGAAGTCGATCGCGTGCTCGATGAGGCGCGACTGGCGTTCACGATGAACACCGACCTGTTCCGCGAGCTGGGTGCTCAATCCGCTTCCCCGCGTATCTAGTGGGCGGCTGAGAGCCGTTCGGAGCTGGGCACCCGTGCCGGCGGTTGGGGTGCCGAGACAATTCTGGGCGTACCCGGCGAGCTACCCTGACCGCACGAAATCTGTTGTCGCGTTGGGATACCAGGGGCACTGACCTGTCTGTCGGGGGCGGGTCAGCGGACCCGTCCGCAG
Source organism: Nocardia niigatensis NBRC 100131 (assembly GCF_000308655.1). GTDB lineage: Bacteria > Actinomycetota > Actinomycetes > Mycobacteriales > Mycobacteriaceae > Nocardia > Nocardia niigatensis. The sequence goes on from NZ_BAGC01000003.1 coordinate 137,634, forward strand.
CGAATCGGGCTTGTGCTTCCGTAGCGGCGTGGGTTGCCATGGAGGGCATGAGTTTTCCGCTGCTGCTGAGTTTCGTGGGGTTGTGTGTGCTGCTCGCGCTCACGCCGGGGCCGGATACCTTTCTGGTACTGCGATTCTCGATGGCCGGATCCCGGCCCGGGATCGCGGCGGCGGTGGGCTCCGCGTTCGGCGGGATCGTGTGGGCCACCGTGGTCGCGGCCGGAGTGGCGGCGCTGCTGGAGCAGTCGGCGACCGCGTATCGCACGCTCAAGGTGATCGGCGGAATCTACCTGGTGTACCTGGGGGTGCGGGCGCTGCTCGCGCATCGGCGCGAGCAGGACGGGGCGGACGGCGAGGCGGATGTCGCGGGGGCGCAAAGCAAGCCGGCGACGCTGCGCTCGGCGTTTGCTGCTGGATTGCTGTCATGTGTCTTCAATCCGAAGGTGGGGTTGTTCTACCTCGCGGTGCTGCCGCAGTTCCTGACCCATGTGACGTTCCTGAACACGCTCACGCTCGGGGCCATCGAATCCACTGTCGCGGCAATCGAAATGATCGTGCTGGCGGTGGCGGCCGCACGGGCGGTGGCGCTGCTGCGGCGCCCGCGCATCCGGGCGCGGCTGGAACAGGCGAGCGCGGCGATACTGGCGGCGCTGGGGATCGGCACTGCGGCCTCGGCCGCGGCCTGAGTCAGTCGGCGATCTCGGCGCGGTGGTAGGCGCCGTTGTAGTACACCAGCGGGCCGACCGCGGGGGAGCTCTCGGTGTTGTCGTGCACCTGGGTGACCAGGCCGATGACCAGGGTGTGGTCGCCGACGGGGAGGAGCTGGTGGACGGTGGCGCGGACCCAGATGGGGCTGCCGTGCAGGACCGGTTCACCGGTGCCCAGGTTCGTCCAGAGGGACCGGTCGGTGAAGCGCTCCTCGGCGTTGCGGCTGAACCGCTGCGCCAGATGCTTCTGATGCTCGCCCAGGAAATGCACCACCAGCGATTCCGCCCGCACCATGGCCTCGATGCTGGAGGAGGTCTCGGCGATATTGAACGAGATGAGCGGCGGCTGCGCCGACAGCGAGGCGAACGAGGTGGCGGTGAAACCCACCGGACCCTGCTCGGAGTTCAGCGTGACGATGGTGACCCCGGCCGGATAGTGCCGCATGGCGGCGCGGTACTGCTGCGCGGTTATGCCGCTCAGATCGTCGGGCACGTGTAGCTCGGTGCCGGGCGTCGGGGAATCGCTCACGTCTCGAAACTACGTGGTCGGACGCCCGGTTATTCCATGCGGTGAGAAGTCGCTCGGCGGCCGGGCTCAGTCGACATCGATGGCCAGGCCCGCCGTGATCCGGACCAGTTCTCCGAAAGTGGTGCGGAACAGCGTGTTCGGATGCCCGCCCGCGGCCCAGAGCTCCTGATACTGCGACAGCGCGGTGTCCACGAAGGTCGGCAGGTTGGTGGGATGCCCGAGCGGCGCGACGCCTCCGATGGGCTGCCCGGTCACCTCGCGGACCACCGCCGCGGGCGCGCGGGACAGCGTCCCCTCGAGACGCTGCCCGGTGCGGCTCAGATGCACCTGGTGGGCACCGGACACCAGCAGCAGCACCGGATCGTCGTCGAGCAGGAACACCAGGGATTTCGTGATCGCCCCGATGGTCACGCCGAGCGCGTCGGCCGCTTCCTGCGCGGTGTGGGTGGGAGTGGGCTGGGTGATGATCACCCCGTGATGGCCGCGCGCGATCAAGGTGTCGGAAACCTTCGACGCGACCGGTGGCAGGGACCTGCGCATGGCAACCAGGGTAGAGCGATTGCGGTCCAGGTGCCGGGGATCAATAGTCGGGGTAGCCCTCTTCCGGGCCCAGCAGCTCGGTGAGGCGGTCACGCACGATCGGGGCCAGCTCTTCGATGGTGTGCTGCGAAACCCACTGGTGCGCACAGGAATCGAAGACCCGTTCCAGGTCGATCGCGGACAGCGCGTGCAGTTCCGCCGCGGCGGCGGTCTGCAGGGCGGCGTAGCCCGGGTACGGCCGGCCGTCGGCGATCTTCTGGGCCCAGGTGACATTGCAGCAGCATTCGTACAGGGCATGAATCGCGCGATGACGGGGGAGCGTATTGAAGCGGTCGAGGCCGATTCCGTGATGCATCAACATCGGGACCTCACACACGGGATGGGCGAGTTGTGCGGACCCGCTAATCGTCCGTCGAAAGCGTGCCGATAACACTGGGACACAGCAGATTTAGCACAGGATTTACACCGGCCTGCCGGGCCCCCGGCACCCCCGATACGCTGGACCGATGACCGAATGGAAGGCTTTCGAGGTCGAAAGCAAGGACCACATCGCCCAGGTGACGCTCACCGGTCCGGGCAAGGGCAATGCCATGGGCCCCGACTTCTGGCGTGAACTGCCGCTGATCTTCGGCGAACTCGACGCCGACCCGGAGATCCGCGCCATCGTGCTCACCGGATCCGGCAAGCACTTCTCCTACGGCCTGGACCTGCCGGCCATGAGCCCGCTGTTCGGGCCGCTGCTGGCCGACAAGGCCCTCGCCGGACCGCGCACCGACTTCCTCAAGCACGTGCGCGGCATGCAGGACTCCGTCACCGCGGTCGCCGACTGCGTCAAGCCGGTCATCGCGGCCATCTCCGGCTGGTGCATCGGCGGCGGCCTGGACCTGATCGCCGCCGCCGACGTCCGACTGGCCAGCGCCGACGCCAAGTTCAGCCTGCGCGAGGCCAAGGTGGCCATCGTCGCCGACATCGGCTCGCTGCACCGGCTGCCCGGCATCATCGGTGAAGGCCACGTGCGCGAACTCGCCTACACCGGCAAGGACATCGACGCCGCCCGCGCCGAGAAGATCGGCCTGATCAACGACGTGTACGCCGACCAGCAGGCCGTACTGGACGCCGCCCACGCCATGGCCCGCGAGATCGCCGCCAACCCGCCACTGGTGGTCCAGGGCATCAAGGACGTGCTCGACCAGCCCAAGCGCGGCAGGATCGCCGACGGACTGCGGTACGTGTCGGCCTGGAACTCCGCGTTCCTGCCGTCCGAGGATCTCACCGAGGCCATTCAGGCCGTTTTCGAGAAGCGATCGCCGGAGTTCAAGGGGAAGTGACCCCACGGGGTTTCGGCCCCGGAAAAGGACTCCGCACCTCCGGTCCCCGGCCTGTCGTTTCGGGCGGGGGACCGGAGGTGCGGCCATGCCGCCATCCGCGCGTTCGCCGATGACCTGAACGGGTATTCGCCACAGGCGTGGGCCACCACCGCATACCTGATCACGGCCACTCTGGCCTTGCTGTACGGCTGCTCTCGGATATGTACGGGCGCAAGCCCTTCTATCTCGCCGCCGGCACCATCTTCGTCACCGGCTCGCCGCTGCGCGCCACCGCCGGGCTCACCGCCGTCGAATGAGGCGGCCTTCCGGATGAAAACGAAAGGGGCGGCGCGGAATCCGCGCCGCCCCTTGTCAGCGGGGGCTCAGTGGCCGCCCTGCTCCTTCAGGCGAGCGTAGGCCTCGTCGACCAGCTTCTCGGCCTTCGCGCGGCCTTCCCAGCCCTCGACCTTGACCCACTTGCCCGGCTCCAGGTCCTTGTAGCGCTCGAAGAAGTGCGCGATCTCCTTGCGCTGGAACTCCGGGATGTCCTCGACGTCCTGGATGTGGGCCCAGCGCTTGTCGCCGGCGGGCACTGCCACGAGCTTCTCGTCGGTGCCGGCCTCATCGCTCATGATGAGCACGCCGACCGGACGGGCCTCGACCAGCACACCCGGGTAGACGGGCTCGGGCAGCAGCACCATGCAATCCAGCGGATCGCCGTCGCCGCCCAGCGTGTCCTCGATGTAGCCGTAGTCGGCCGGGTACATCATCGGGGTGTACAGGTAGCGGTCCAGCCGCACACGGCCGGTCTTGTGATCGACCTCGTACTTGTTGCGCTGACCCCGGGGGATCTCGATGGTGACGTCGAACTCCACGTCATCTCCTTCATGGTGGGCGGATGGCTGCCGACTCGCCAGCTCGTTCAGAGGAACGACTGCGCAACGAGGATAGTGTGTGAAGGCGGGGCGGTTCGCGGCCCGGCTCGGTTCTGGAGCGCCGGAGCGAGGGAGCGCAGCGACTGAGCGGAGGAGTGGAGAACCGAGCCGGCAGGGCCGCGAACCCGCGACGCCGGAGGCGGCGCAATCAGATACAGGAGACAGCGGCAGGTGTTTGGTCGGAACAAGCAGAACATCGGTGGTCTGGAGGCCAAGCGCCGGCGCAGAACCTGGATCGTGGTGTCGATTGCGCTGGTCGTCGTCCTGGCGGCGGCCGGAGCGGTAGCGGTGATCCTGAAGCCGTGGACGGAGGAATTCCGGCACGGGGGATTGACGATCGCCGACCCGCCCGCGCCCGTGAAGCCGATTCCGCAGGTCGCGGCCGCACCGGCGACCGCGCCCGCGGCCACCGCCGCCGGGCTGGCCGCCGCGCTCGGGCCCGTGGTCGGCAACCCGGACCTGGGCATCTTCGCCGCCTCGGTCTCCGACGGGGACACCGGCAATGTGCTGTGGACCATGGACCCGGACAAGGGCATGATCCCGTCCTCCACCGCCAAGATCCTCACCACAGCGGCCGGATTGCTCGCCCTGCCCGACGACCACCGGCTCACCACCAAGGTGGTCTCCGGCTCAGCTCCGGGCGAGATCGTGCTGGTCGCCGCCGGCGACCCGACCATCACCGCACAGCCGGACGGCAAGGGCTACTACCCGGACGCGCCGAGGCTGCAGGACCTGGTCGCGCAGATCAAGTCGTCCGGGCAGCGGGTGGACTCGATCGTGGTCGACACCTCCGTCTACGCGGGCCCGAATTTCGCGCCCGGCTGGGACAACGCCGATATCGCGGGCGGCTCCATCGCGCCGCTGGATCCGGTCATGATCGACGGTGGCCGCCTTGACCCGCTGGTCGAATACTCCCCGCGCACCGCCACCCCCGCCCTCGACGCGGGCCGGAAGCTGGCCACCGAGCTGGGCGTGGATCCCGCCAAGGTGAAGCTGGGTACCGCCCCGGCCGCCGCCAACCAGCTGGCCGCCGTGCAGTCCGCCACGCTGCGGGAACGCATGCTGCAGGCCATGGTGCACTCGGACAATGTGCTGGCCGAGGCCATCGGCCGCGAGGTCGCCATGGCCAGCGGGCAGGAAGCCTCCTTTACCGGCGCGGTGACCGCCATGACCACGGTGCTGCAGGCCGCCGGATTCGACCTGACCGGCCTGAAAATGGCCGACGGCAGCGGGCTCTCGACCGACGACCACATTCCCCCGCGCCTGCTCAACCGGGTGCTGACCGTGGCCGCACTGCCCAATGGCGCTGGTCCGCAAGGCAATTCGACCGCCGACCCGGCCGCCGCCACCACCGGCTCCCCGCTCGCGCCGCTGCTGGACTTCCTGCCGGTGGCGGGCGGCACCGGCTCGCTGGCCAACCGCTATGTCGACCGGGATCGGGAAGGGGCCGGTTGGATCCGGGCCAAAACAGGAACTCTGTCCGTATCGAGTGCGTTGGTGGGTTATGTGCTGGACCGCGACGGACGTGTCCTGACGTTCGCCTTGATGTCGAACGATCGGCCGCCGGAGGTGAGCCGACCCGCGCTGGATGCCGTCGCCAACGCACTGCGCAACTGTGGCTGCTCCTGACGGGTGGATGAAATGACCGGATCCGAAAACCCTTCGGCCCCTGCTCGCGCCCGGACCACGCTGACCGGCGTCGTGGACTGGAAGACGGCCGCCCGCACCGGTGCCGCGCTGGTGCCCGCGGGCCCGCGGACCTCCCGGTACTCGGCCGAGCACGCGGTCGCCGAACTCGCCGCCGCCTCGGTGCGCGCCGAGGGACCGGTCCGCGAGGTCAGCGGACTCGACGATGGGTCGATGGTGCCGGACGCGTTGATCGTGGACCGGCCCGGCTGGATCCGGGCCGCCGCCGACTCCATGGGCCAGCTCACCGGCAGCGGCGTGGAACCCGGCGAGAAGGGCAAATTCGTCGGCAAACCGGCCGGCGTGCAGGCCGGCGCCATGCTGGCCTTCCTGTCCACGGCCATCCTCGGCCAGTACGACCCCTTCACCGGGCCCGACGGCACCCTGCTGCTGGTCGCGCCCAACATCATGGCGGTGGAACGCGCGCTCAACGTGCCGCCCAGCGACTTCCGGCTCTGGGTGTGCCTGCACGAGGTCACCCACCGGGTCCAATTCTCTTCCGCCCCTTGGATCGCCGACTACATGCGCCACAATGTCGAGGTGCTCGGCGGGGCCGGCGACGAACCCCTCGCCGACATGCTGGCCCGGCTCGCCAACGCGGTGAAGGAACGACGCCGCGGCATCGAGGACCCGGCCGGCGGCGTCATCGGGCTGCTGCGCGCGACCCAGGCGGCACCGCAGCGCGAAGCCCTCGACCGGCTGCTCATGCTCGGCACCCTGCTGGAGGGCCACGCGGATCACGTCATGGACGCCGTCGGGCCCGCCGTGGTTCCCTCGGTCGCCCGCATCCGGGCCGCCTTCGATCAGCGGCGCAAGCGTCCCACCAACCCGATTCAGCGGCTGCTGCGGGCCCTGCTCGGCATGGACGCCAAGGTGGCCCAGTACGTGCGCGGCAAGGCCTTCGTCGACGAGGTCGTCGACACCGTCGGCATGGCGCGCTTCAACACCGTCTGGACCGATTCCGAAACCCTGCCCCGCACAGACGAAATCGGCGAACCGCAGCGCTGGGTGGCCCGCGTCCTCGGCTGACCCGCGGGTCCGTGCAACGATCAGGGCGTGAACGACCGCCCCCAGCTGCCCGAGACACGCGCCGCGCTGGAGCTGCGGCGTGCCGTGCGGGACTGGCTGGGGCGGTACGCGCCCGCGGGCGTGGTCGCCGTGGCCCTGTCGGGCGGGGCTGATTCGGTCGCGCTGACGGCCGCCGCCTGCGCGGAGGCGGACGTGGTGGACGCCCTGACCGTGGATCACGGACTGCAGACCGGATCGGCCGACGTGGCCGCGGCGGCGGCCGCGCTGGCCTTGCGGCTGGGCTGCCGGTCGGCGCGGGTCCTGACCGTGGAGGTCGAGAGGACCGGCGCGGCCGGATATCCCGGTGGCCCGGAGGCGGCGGCCCGGCGCGCCCGCTACGCGGCATTGGACGAAGCGCGGCAAGGGTTGCCCGTACTGCTCGGCCACACGCTCGATGATCAGGCCGAGACCGTGTTGCTCGGTCTGGGACGCGGGTCGGGGATCCGATCCATCCGGGGGATGGCGGAATTCGAGGAACCGTGGGGGCGGCCACTGCTCGGGGTACGGCGGAGCACGGCTCGTGAGCTGTGCGCGGATCTGGGGATCACGCCCTGGGAGGACCCGCACAACAGTGCTCCGGAGTTCACCCGCGTACGCCTGCGCGGCGAGGTGCTGCCCCTGCTCGAGGACGTGCTCGGCGGCGGCGTGGCGGTCGCGCTGGCGCGCACGGCGGCGCAGCTGCGAGAGGACGGGGAGGTGCTGGACGCGCTCGCCGGAGAGTTGCTGGCAGCCGCCCGGGACGGGGACGGGCTGCGAATCGAGACGCTCGCCACTGCCGCGCCCGCGGTCCGCCGCCGCGCCATCCGCGCGTGGTTGCTCGACCGTGGCGCAAAATCATTGACGGACACCAATTTACGGGCGGTCGAGGCACTGGTCACGCGGTGGCGGGGGCAGGGCGGAGTCGCGGTCGGTGGTTCGCTCACTGGGACGAGGTTGGTTGCCGCGCGTGAACATGGCAGGCTCATACTCTGTTCGGAGTGAACCCGATTCGGGTCGCCATCACTGAAGGGAAACCAGCGGACGTGTACGGGGACGACATCGCGTCGGTGCTGATCAGCGAGGAAGAGATCGCCGCCAAGGTCGAGGAACTGGCCGAACTGGTCGCCAAGCGCTATCCCGCCGATGCCCCCGAGGGTGACCTGCTGCTGGTGGGCGTGCTCAAGGGCGCCATCTTCTTCATGACCGACCTGGCCAAGAAGCTCACCGTGCCGACGCAGATGGAATTCATGGCCGTCTCGTCCTACGGGTCCTCCACCTCGTCCTCGGGTGTCGTGCGCATCATGAAGGACCTGGACAAGGACATCGCCGGCCGCCATGTGCTGATCGTCGAGGACATCATCGACTCCGGTCTGACGCTGTCGTGGCTGCTGCGCAACCTGTCCAGCCGCAACCCGGCCTCGCTCGAGGTGGTGACGCTGCTGCGCAAGCCCGATGCGCTGCGCACCCAGGTGGACGTGATGGCCGTGGGCTTCGACATCCCGAACGAGTTCGTGGTGGGTTACGGCCTCGACTACGCCGAGCGCTACCGCGATCTGCCCTACATCGGCACCCTGAATCCGAAGGTTTACGGCGGGGAATAACACCCGCGAAGCCGTCGGGGCGACCCCGCTCGGCGATCGAAACGAAGGCCGCTTCCGGTGACGGAGAGCGGCCTTCGGTCATTATGTGACGAAAATCACTCGATTTGCTGGTTTGGGGTGCGGGCCGGGGCGGGTGTCTGTTGCTGGATGTCAGCGACCGGGGCCTCTCGGCATTGCCCGTGGGGCGTGATTGTGCGTAACTGCTGGTCAAGTGTCCGCTCGGGGTGGGGCGGCTGGGTGATATTGAATGGCCAGGAATTCGCGGGTCCGGTTAACAAGATGTTTCTTCGGAGCCCTATGCTGTCTGTAACAAACCTGACGGCTGTTTTCTGCTCAAGTTGCAAACTTTTGGGTCGGATACGGCTGGAAAATCAAGACCGATTCTGATAGCAAGGGGCTATGGACCCGCATTTGCGCGACCTGCGGTATTTCGTCGCCGTCGCTGAGGAACTGCATTTCACCAACGCGGCGCAACGGCTGCACATCGCACAACCCACCCTGTCACGACAGATCCGGCAGTTGGAACGCCAGCTCGACGTCGTGCTGTTCGACCGCAACCAGCGCAGCGTGGCCCTGACCGTCGCCGGCAAGGAACTGCTCGAAGGCGCCCGGAAGATCCTGGAGCTCTGGGAAGTCACCAATGTCGCCCTCCAGGAGGCCGGTGAGGTGCTGCGCGTCGGCATCCAGTCCTCCATCGGCCGCGGCCTGATCACCGACCTGGAGAGCGCCAGCGGCCACCGGCTCGCCCTGCATTCCGCGTCCTGGACCGACCCGTCCAGCGGTCTCGCCGGCCGCCAGGCCGACCTCGCGCTCATGTGGCTGCCGGTGCCCGACACCAGCCGCTACCGCTGGCAGGTGCTGCGCACCGAACCCCGCTGGGTGCTGCTGCCGGAGAACCACGCCCTGGCCAACCAGGAGAACATCGACTTCGCCGACCTGATCGACGAACCCTTCATCGCCATGCCCGCCGAAGCCGGTGCGGCACGCGACTTCTGGCTCGGCGCCGACGCCCGCGGCGGCCGCCAGGCCAAGATCGGCGCGGAAGCGGCCACCGCCGAGGAGCGCCTCGAGGCGGTCAGCCTCGGCCTGGGCGTCTGCCTGCTGGCCGAGAACAATGTCCCCATGTACCGCTGGCCCGGCCTCACCGCCCGCCCGGTCACCGGCCTCGCGCCCTGCGAACTGGCCGTGGCCTGGCGCGCGGACGACGACCGTCCCACCATTCTCGAGTTCGCCGCCCGCGTCCTCGACGGCGGCTTCGCGGAGAAGGAGCCCGTCGCGGCCGTGTAGGTCCGGACCCGGCCCGGTCGATACACGGGCGGCGGCAGTGGGTCGGAGGGTGCCGCGGTCCGTCCGGGAGCACGGGATCGAGAACAGCGCCGCGTCACTCGGTGACGCGGCGCTGTGCCGTATTCGGGGCACTGCTCACCGGACGCTCAGGGCGCGACGCGCTGCCAGGGATGAGCGGCCTCGATCTGCGCGGCCAGCCGGAGGATGGTCGACTCGCTGCCGGGAGGCCCCGCGATCTGCGCCGCGACCGGGGTGCCGGTACGGGGATGCAGCCCCATGGGCAGCGACAGCGCGGGCCAGCCGACCAGGTTCCACAGCGGCGTGAACGGCGAGAACTTCACGTTCGCAAGGACATTCGCCAGCCAGGGGCGGGAATGCCAGCGGCGGGCACGCGGGGCCGGGGACGCCAGCGTCGGGGTGATGACCACGTCGTAGCGCTCGAAGTAGTCGAGCAGCCGGGCCTCCACGCGATCGACCTGGGAGGCCCGCGACAGCCCGGACTTCAGTACCGCCTTGCCGAGGGCGACGTGGGTGCGGGTGCGGCGCTGCAGGCGATCCGGATGCGGGACGGTCGCGGCCTCGCGCGCGGCATTGCCCAGCCAGCGCAGCAGCAGCGCGAAAGCCACACCCTGATAAGGCAGTTCGGCCACCCCGATGACGTGGCCCGCCCGGGAGGCGGCCGCGGCGGCTTTGTCTGCGGCCGCGGTCCAGGCCAGGTCGACATGGGTCAGCGGCGACGGCGGCGCGGTCGCCAGCCCGATGCGCAGGGTCGGCGGCGTCTCCAGATCGGCCAGGTCGGGACGGTCCGCCAGCACCGAGAGCATCAGCGCGGTATCGGTGACAGTCGTTGCGAGGACACCGTTTTCCGTCATCCCGCCCCAGGAGTCCACGCCCACCTCGGCGGGTACCAGGCCGCGGCCGGGCTTGAGGCCGACCACGCCGGAGCAGGCGGCCGGAATCCGCACCGAGCCGAGCCCGTCGTTGCCGTGCGCGATCGGGACCATGCCCGCGCCGACTGCCGCGCCGGCACCGCCCGACGAGCCGCCCGCCGAGTAACGGGTGTTCCAGGGGCTGCGGGTGATGCTGCCCGGGCCGTCGGTGGTGCCCCACAACGCGAATTCGGGGACGGTGGTGAGTCCGACGATGACGGCCCCCGCGGCCCGCAGCCGCCGCACCACCGGATGATCGTCCGGGGCGGGCGCGTCGGCGCCGCTCAGCGAGCCGCCGCGGGTCACCTCACCGGTGACGTCGATATTGTTCTTCACCGCGACCGGCACGCCGGCCAGCGGCAGCATATCCAGATCCGGTCTTTCGGCCACCGCGCGGGCCTCGGTGCGGGCGGCCTCCTCGCGAACGAGACTGAAGGCGTTCAATTTCCGATCGCGGGCGCGAATCCGGTCCAGCGCCGCGCCGACCGCGTCCTCGGGGGAGATCGAGCCGTTCTGGACGGCCGTAGCGGTGCCGGTGGCCGTGGTCAGGTCCACGGAGGGACGGTCGGATGGGGTGTCGGAATCGGCCGTGGTGTGTGCCACCGGTACCTCCTCGGTGGTAGCGGCTGTGGCGATTTCAGCCGCTGACCCCGTGCCGTCGTCGTACATGCTGGTCTTCCCCCGTCGCCTCGTGTCGAAATCGGGTGATCCGCTCGTGAGCCGCAAGTTATCATTCCGGCTATCGGTCGGGGATGATGGTGTTGGGTGTGGCGGTTTCTTTGTTTGAATCCCGGAATCCACGACATCTCCCAACGACAGTGCGGATCGACGACATCCGTGCCGAGCCAGATGGGTGCGGACATGGCTTCTGGTTCCGACCACCGTCCCGGCGGCTACTCGGCCGGAACGGACGCGAGTGCGGTGGCTGCCTTCGCAGCCGCCTGGGGCTCCGCTGTGGCTCCGCCCCGGATCGCCGACTATCTGCCGGACGCCACCACGCTGCGCCGTGGCGCCCTGATCGAACTCATCCGGGTGGATATGCGGCATCGCTGGCTGCCCCGCTCCACCGGGACCGACACGACCCCGCACAAGCGTTTGTGCGAATATTGCGCCGAATTCCCCGAACTCACGGCCGGGGATCTGCCCGCCGGGCTGGTGTACGAGGAGTTCGTCATCCGCAGGCACAGCGGAGAGCGGGTGGATCCGCGCGACTGCCTGCGCGAGTATCCGCATCAGGCGGCCGAGCTGCGGGAGCTGCTGAACGCCGACGACGAGGACCAGAGCACGCGGCGGGCCGGGCTGGACGAGTCCACGCGGGGCGACTTCGGGGCCGAACTCGCCGAACGGACGCAGCTGAACGTGACCACCCGGACCGGGCGGTTCGACGGGGACACCACCCGGGTGCCCGATCTGGGTGAGGTGACGCTGTACGAGGATCCCTCGCAACTGGTCGGCGCACCGGTCGAGCAGACCCGGGCCACCGGCGGCGTCACCACCCCCGAGACCGGGGAGCTGCTCGATCGCATCGAAATCGGCCAGCGCATAGACGATTTCGACCTGCTGACCACTCTCGGTTCCGGGGCGTTCGCCCGGGTCTTCCTGGCCCGGCAGCGCTCCCTGCAGCGGCTGGTCGCGGTGAAGATCTCGGCCGACCACGGCACCGAACCGCAGACCCTGGCCCAGCTCGACCACGACTACATCGTGCGCGTCTTCGACCAGCGGCTGCTGTCGGAACTGCGCACCGAATCCGGGCGGCGGCTGCGGCTGCTGTACATGCAGTTCCTGCCCGGCGGCACCCTGCTCGGCGTGCTGCGCTGGGTGCGGGCCACCCCGCCCGCGGATCGCAGCGGGCGGCTGCTGCTGGACGCGGTCGACGCGGCCATGGAGGAGAAGGGCGAGATCCGGCCCACCGACTCCAGCGTGCGCGCCGAACTGGCCGGGCTGAGCTGGCCGGAAACCGTGGCGTGGCTGGGCCGCCGGCTGGCCGAGGCGCTCGAGTACGCGGACAGCCACGGCGTGTTGCACCGGGACGTGAAACCCGCGAATGTACTGCTCACCGCCGAGGCGGTCCCGAAACTGGCGGATTTCAATATCAGTTTCAGCCGGGAGTTGGACAGCTCCAGCCCGGTCGCGTACTTCGGCGGTTCACTGTCCTACATGTCGCCCGAACAACTGGAGGCCTGCCACCCCGGCACCGCCACCAGCGCCGGCGACCTCGACACCCGCGCCGACATCTTCTCCCTCGGCGTGGTGCTGTGGGAGCTGCTCACCGGCGCCAAGCCCTTCGACGACACCACCGCCGGACCCGGCGACCACGGCGACCGCACCACCCTCGAGACCATGCTGGCCCGGCGGCGCGGCGGCGTCGACACCTCCGCCCTGGACCGGGTACCGCCCGACTGTCCCGCCGCGCTGCGCCGCGTGCTGCTCACCTGCCTGGAGCCCGACCGCGAGCAGCGCTGGAGCAGCGGCGCGGTGCTGGCCAAACAACTCGAAATGTGCCTCGACGAGCGGGCCCGCGACCTGGTCGACCCGCCGCCGCACAGCTGGCGGATGCGCTTGCGGCCGTGGCTGATTCCGCTGGTCACGCTGGCCGTGGCGATTCCGAACACGCTGGCTTCGCTGTACAACATCGCGCACAACCAGGCGTTCATCGTCAGCCACCTGACCGGTTCCGCCATGCGCACCTTCGTGCTCACGACGGCATCGGTGAACCTGCTGTTCTTCCCGCTCGGGGCGGCCTTCATCGCCTATCTGTGCCGGTACGTGATCGTGGTGCCGCGCGGGCTGCGCAAGGGCCGCGAATACGACCCGGAGACCTTGCGGCGGGCCCGCGCGGACGTGCTGCTGGCCGGGGAGCGCATCTCCATGGTGGTGTTCTCGTTATGGGTGGTCGCGGGCTTCGCCTTCCCGCTGGTGCTACGGACGACGGCCACCGATCTACCCGTCCCGGGCATCGTGCACTTCCTGGTGTCGCTGGTGGTGTGCGGGGCGATCGCGGTCGCGTATCCGTTCTTCCTGGTCGCCTTCTATCTGGTGCGGTGCATCTACCCGATGTTCCTGCGGCACGGGGACATCAGCGCCGAGGACGCGGTGTGGCTGCACCGGCTGGGCCGGCGCTGCACCACCTATCTGGCGGTGGCGGCGTCGGTGCCGCTGCTGGCGGTGGCGGGTGTGACCTTCCTGCCGCCGGAGGACATTCCGCGGGTGATCGTCGCGGTCCGGGTGCTCAGCGTCGGCGGGATCGCCGCCTTCGTGCTGGTGTACATCATCTTCCGGGCGCTGGAGGCGGATCTGGCCGCGCTGGAGCGGGTGGTGTCGTCCGTCCGGTCGCCGCGCGAGTCCGGCCACGAGGCGGGCACCGAATCGTGACCGACCTGCCGGCACAGGCCCTGGCCCGGTTCGCCGCCGATTGGGAATCCACCCTGCGCGGCGACCGCGACGAACCCCCGAGCCTCGAGGGCTACCTGCCCGACGGGCACGAGGTGCGGCTCGCGGTCCTCACCGATCTGGTGCGGGTGGACATGCGGCAGCGCTGGAGGCGCGCCGGCCTGGAGAAGCGGCTCGCGGAGTACCGCACGGAATTCCCGGAGGTGGGGGACAGCCCGGGCTTCGCCGATCTGGTGTGCGAGGAGTACGTGGCCCGCAGCCGGTTCCGGCCGGTCGACGTGGACAGTTTCACCGCCGAGTACCCGGAGGCGGCCGACGAGATCCGCCGCCGCTTCACCGGCGGGACGCCGCCGCCCTCGCCGCCCGTCCTGCCCGCGGGCATCGAGATCGGCCGCCGTCTCGATGACTTCGACCTGCTCACCGATCTCGGCGGACGCGGCCACCGCCGCATGTTCCTGGCCCGGCAGCGATCCATGCAGCGGCTGGTCGCGGTGCGAGTCGAGGCGGGCGTGGACAGCGACACCGACACCATCGCCCAGCTCGACCACCAGCACATCGTGCGCGTCTTCGACCAGCGCCTGATCGCCGAAGGCAGCACCGGACAACCGTTGCGGCTGCTGTACATGCAATATCTGCCCGGCGGCACCATCGAGGGCGTCCTGGACCGGCTGCGACAGGAAACCGCGGCCGGCCGTGACCGTCTCGACGGCGGACTGCTGCTGCGGGCCATCGACGCGGCCGGCGAGGCCAAAGGTGAGAGCCGCGCGTCCGGGTCGCGGGTGCGGACCGACATCGCCGGGATGAGCTGGCCGGAAACCGTGGCGTGGGTGGGACGGCGGCTCGCCGAGGCACTGGACTACGGGCTGCGGCAGGGGACACTGCATCACGACATCCGGCCCGCCAAAGTGCTCTTCACGGCGGAGGGCGTGCCCAAACTCGCGGATTTCGCGCTGGGCCCGGTGTACTGGAGCGCGGCGTTCCTCGGGGCGGATGCGAAAGACGCTGGGGCGCTGCGCTACCGATCGCCGGAAGCGCTGGCCGCCCTGCTGGATCCGTCGGCGCCGTTGCCCGACACCCGCAGCGACATCTACTCGCTCGGACTGGTGCTGTGGGAAATGCTCACCGGCACACTGCCCTTCGACGACTCGGACGCCGGAGCGGGCGCCGACGCGGTGCGCGCCATGCACGCCCGGCGAATGGCGGGCGTGCCCGCGGCGGCACTGGACACCCTGCCCGCCGACACCCCGGCCGCGCTGCGGCGGGTGCTGCTGGAATGCCTGCGACCCGAACCCGCGCGCCGCTGGCAGACCGGCGGCCAGCTGGCCGGGCAGCTGAACCTGTGCCTGGATCCCCGGGCACGCGATCTGGTGGATCCGCCGCCGCACACCCTGTGGGCCCGGTTGCGCGGCTGGCCGGTGCCGATCGCGGTGCTGTGCGTGGGCCTGCCGAACGCCGTGGCCAGCTGGTACAACGTCCGGATCAACCAGAGTCTCGTCGTGAACGAGCTGCCCGTGATGGACCAGCATCGGTTCGAGCAGGTGGCGCTGGTGAACAATCTGGTCGCCTTCCCCCTGGCGGCTTTGCTGCTGTTGTGGCTGGCCCGCCGGCCGCTGACGGTCTCCTACCGGCTGGCCCGTGGGCACCGGTACACGCCGGCCCGGCTCGCCCGCGCCCGTGCCGACACGCTGCTGATGGGGGAGCGGGCGGTCTGGGTGCCGTTCGCCATGTGGCTGATCGCCGGGGTGGCCTGGCCGCTGGCGCTGGCCGGGACGGGAGTGCGGTTGCCGCACAATGCCTTCGCGCATTTCTTCACCGCGCAGGTGGTGTGCGCGACCATCGCGCTGGCCTATCCGTTCTTCCTGATCATGGTGTACGCGGTGCGGTCGCTGTATCCGCAGCTGCTGGCGCGCGGTTCGGTGGGACCGGCCGATCGGCGGCAGTTGTCGGCGCTGGCCCGGCGCAGCAATTTCTATCTCGCGGCGGCCGCGTCGGTGCCGCTGCTGGCGGTGGCCAGCGTGACCTTCGTGTCCACGGCCGATCTGTCGCTGGTGATCGGGCCGCTACGGCTGATCAGTGTCGGCGGCGTGCTCGCGTTCGTGGTGACCTATCGGCTCTCGCGGCTGCTGGAGGACGACCTCCAGGCGCTGGTGCGTGCCATTCCCGAAGGCGGCCACTGATTCCCCGTAGGCTCGGGGGGTGGCGATACGCGGCAGTGTCGAAACCTCGTTGGCGGAGTTGGCGGCTCGCGTTCGTCGGCGCGCCGATGGGCATTCCGGTCGGTTTCTTCTCGGGATCGCGGGCCCGCCCGGCGCGGGCAAATCCACCCTCGCCCGCGGCATTCGCGACGAACTGAACCTGGCCGCCGGCGCCACGATCGCCGAGGTCGCCCCGATGGACGGATTCCACCTGACCACCGCGCAACTCCGCGCCGCCGGATTCCTCGACCGCAAGGGCGAACCCGACACCTTCGACACCGACGGCTACGTGGCCCTGCTACGCACCATCCGCGACGCCGCCCCGGGCACGCCCGTCTCCTGGCCCACCTACGACCGCGAGATCCACGAACCCGTCCCCGGCGGCGTCGTGTTCGACCATCAATCCATCGTGGTGACCGAGGGCAACTACCTGCTGCTCGATGACCGCGCCCACCCCGCCTGGGCCGCCGTCCGCCCCCTGCTCGACGAGAGCTGGTACCTGGACGTGCCGCGCCCGATCATCGAACGGCGCCTGCTGCGCCGCCACATTCGCGGCGGCCGCACCCCCGAAGCCGCCCGCACCAAGGTGGCGCACAGCGATCTGCGCAACGCGGCCCTCGTCGAATCCACCCGCGCCCGAGCCGATCTGGTGCTGCGCAAGGCGGGACGCGGCTACCGCATCGACTGAGCGCGCTATCGTATCGACCGAATGTCGAAGTGCCGCATCCATTCCCGGGTGCCGATGAAACCACAGGAGGCCGTCGCCACCGTGGCCGCGTGCCGAAGCGCGACCGGGAAATCCGCGCCACGTTCGTGAAAATGACAGAACGCGCCGTGCAGAATGTCGCCCGCACCGAGCGTGTCGACCGCTGATGCCTCAGGGACGGAGATCTCGCCGCGTTCACCGTCCACCGAGTACCGGATCGGGCCGCCGCCTCCGGTGATCGCCGCCTGTCGCGGTCCCGTCGCATGCAGGTATTCGAATACCTTTCCAGCCGAATCAGCCTGTACCCCAGGCGGAGTGAAGGCACTCGAGCAGATCGCGATATCGACGACCGGCAGCAGCTCGCCGTGCACCGGGCGCCAGCGCCCGGCATCCAGCACCACCGGCACGCCCGCTGCCCGCGCCGCCGTCGCCAGCCGCAGCGCGGGCTCGGGATAGTGGCCGTCCAGCAGGAGCACCGTGGCCGCGCCGAGCAGATCGGCCGCCGCCGCGTCGAGGACCGGGTGGATCCGGGATCCGTCCAGCGACACGATGGTCCGGGTGGCCGCCGCGGTGGCGACGATGATCGAGGACACCGGCGGCTGCTGATCACCGTCCGGTGTGAGGTCCACGGTGGTGACCCCGTGCTGCCCCAGATCGCCCCGAATCAGTTCCGCCAGTGGATGTTTGCCCAGCGCGGTCACCAGGGCCGGTGTCGCGCCGGACAGGAAGGCGTAGGTCACCGCCGCATTGGCTGCCGGTCCGCCCGCTCCGAGGAACAGGTCGGCGGCCTGGGTCTTGGAGTCCTCGGCGGGATACCGGTCGACGGCATAGGCGAGATCCAATGTCGACAATCCGGCGAAAACCGCACTCCTGCTACCCATGCCGCCGACCCTACGACCAGCTAGTCGCGCACCCGGTGCTCGTACGCTTTACGCGCGTCGCTGTCCACATCGTCGAGGAAGGCGGTCTGCGAGCCGAGCGTGCGCCCGATGGCATCGCTCAGCGACTGCGGCAGCAGGCCGAAGAGCTGTGCCATGAAGCCCGCGACCGCGGTGACCCGCGCCTTGGCCTTGGGCTCCACGATCAGCTTGGCGATGGCGTCCGCGATCTCCTCCGGCTCCGCCGGGCGCATCAGCTTGGGCAGCGAAACCCCAGAGCCCAGTTCGGTTTTCGTGAGCGTCGGCAGCACCGAGGAGAACGCGAGCCCGGTGCCGCGGTACTCCTCGCGCAGCGTGTCGGTGAAGCCGAGCACCGCGTGCTTGCTCGCGTTGTAGGTGGCCAGGCCCGGGATATGGCTCTCGCCCGCCAGCGAGGCGATATTGATGACGTGCCCGCGCCCGCGCGGCAGCATGCGCGCGATGGCCAGCTTGGAGCCGAGGATCACGCCGTACACATTGATGTCGAGAATGCGGCGGGTGATCTGATCCGGTTCGTCCACCAGGCGCCCCGTGGGCATGATCCCGGCATTGTTGATCAGCACGTCGATCGGCCCGAGCTGCCGCTCCACCTCGTCGAGGAAGGCCTCGAAAGACTGCTGGTCGGTGACGTCCAGCTTGCCGTACACGTCGAAATCCCTTGCGGCGCCGGACTCCTTGACGGTGGTCTCGTCGATGTCACCGATGGCGATCTTGGCGCCGAGGGCCTGCAGGGTGGTCGCGGTGGCCAGGCCGATGCCGCGGGCGCCGCCGGTGATCACGACGACCTTGCCTGCGATCATTGTGAAGTCGGTCATCACAGCCCCCGAACGGTCTTGATGATGGCGGGCACGTTGATGCGCCGCAGTCCGCGGGTGCCCGCCGCGCGCATGGCGCTCATGGCGAAGGTCAGCTTGGCCGGCGAATACGGGAACCACAGCGGCTCTTTGGCCTGCGTCGGCAGGATCGGCTTGGTGATGGCCTGCTGACGGCAGTACTTGCGTACGCCGTTGGCCCCGCCCCAGCGCGCGCCGGTGCCGGACAGGCCCCAGCCGCCCATGGGCAGCGCGAAGCTGAACATATTGGCGAACACGTCGTTGATGTTGACCGCGCCCGCGTTCAACTGGCGCGCAACGCGTTCGGCGCGATCCTTGTCGCCGGACCACACCGACGCGGACAGGCCGTAGATCGAATCATTGGCCAGCCGAATCGCTTCCGCCTCGTTCGCCACCTTCATGACCGGCAGGGTGGGTCCGAAGGTCTCCTCGGTCATGCAGCTCATGGTGTGGTCCACGTCGGCGAGCACGGTGGGCTCGAACAGGGTGCCGACGCCGGTGCGCTTGCCGCCGGTGGTGACCCGCGCGCCCGCCTTGACGGCCTCCTCGACATGCCGCTGCACGATCAGGGTCTGGTTCTCGTTGGCCAGCGCGCCCATGTCGTACTTGGGCTGCCGGCCGTCGACGCCCTGGCGGACCTCCTTGACCGCGGCGGTCAGCTTCCGCAGGAACTCGTCGTAGACCGGCGCTTCCACGTACACGCGCTCGACCGAGATGCACACCTGCCCGGCATTGAACAGCCCGCCGAAGGCGATGCCGTGCGCCGCGCGATCCAGGTCGGCGTCGGCGAGCACGATGGCCGGGTCCTTGCCGCCCAGCTCCAGGCTGAACGGGATCATCCGCTCGGTGCAGGCCGCGGCGATCTTGCGGCCGGTGGCGGTGGAACCGGTGAACTGGATGTAGTCGGCGTTCCCGACCACGGCGGCGCCGGTCTCGCCCGCGCCGGTGACCACCTCGAACACCGGCGGCGCGCCGATCTCACGCCAGCCGCGCGCCAGTTCGACCGCTGAGAGCGGTGTCACCTCGGAGGGTTTCAGGATGACCGCCGCGCCCGCGGCCAGTGCCGGGATCACGTCGATGACCGGCATGGCCAGCGGGAAGTTCCACGGGGTGATCACGCCGACCACCTGGTAGGGCCGGAACACGGTGGTCAGCTGCTTCACCCGGGCCAGCGGGCTGTGCGGCGAAGGATGCTCGTCGGCAAGGAATTTCGCGGCGCGGCGGGCGTAGTAGCCGGTCAGGTCCACCGAGAACGCCGGGTCGATGAGCGAGTCCACGCGGGCCTTGCCGGTCTCGGACTGCAGCACGTCGGCCAGGTGATCGGTGTTGTCCACCAGCCAGTCCTGCAACTTCAGCAGCCACTCCTTGCGCCTGTCGGGGCCCAGGGCCTCCCAGGCGGGCTGGTGCGCGCGCAGCGCGGCGACCTTGGCGGCGACCGTCTCGGCGGAATCGATCGGGACCGTACCGGCCAGGGCGCCGGTTGCCGGATTACGGACCTCGATCTCGGTGGCGGGCGCCGGAACCGCCTCGGGTTTCGGGGTGACTGCCGCTTTCGGGGCGGCCTTGACGGCGGCCCCGGCCGGCTTGCGGGTCCCGGTCTTGCGAGCGGTGCCCGCGGCGGGTTCGGTATTGGTCACGATGTGCCCCTCCACGTGCGCTTCGTTGCGACGATGAGCTGTGCCCCAGCTCACTGGACTATGATCGTGACACAATTTCGTGAGCCCATGCTTGGCCAATCGAGTCAATTGTTCCGGCCGGTTTTGTGCTCGGAGTACAACCTCGGAGGAGTGCCCGTGGCGACGCCCGCGAACCCGGCGGACATCCGGCTCTGGATCGCCGACTTCGTCGCCGAAACCCTGCCCCCCGAAACCCTGGAACAGGTCGTCACCCGCCTCGACGACGCCATCATCGCCCGCATCCCGGAACTGCGGGACCGCGACATGCGCCGCGACCTGGCCGCCAGCAGCCGCGCCCACGCGGTCGCGGTGCTCAGCGGACTCACCCAGGACCGGTTCGACTACCCGGTCCCGCCGGAGGCGCACGCCTTCGCCCGCACCGTCGCCCGCCGTGGCTACGACGTGCGGCTGCTGCTGCGCGTCTACCACCTCGGCCAGGAAGCGGTCATCGACTACATGACCGAGGTGCTCGAACAGCGGCAGCTGCCGCGGGACATCGAAAGATCCGTGCTGCTGCGGCTTTTCGACCGCACCACCCGCTGGGTCAGCACCTCGGTCGAGGCGCTCACCGACACCTACATGGCCGAGCGGGAACGCGGCCTGCGCGCCGCGCTCACCCAGCGCGCCGAAATCGTGCGCACGCTGCTGGACGGCGCCGAGCTGGACACCGAAAGCGCTTCCGCCAGGCTGGGATACCGGCTCGCGCAACGGCATCTGGCGCTGGTGCTGTGGACCGGCGAGGATGCCGCGCCGCTGCCGCCGGACGGCAACGCCGAGGCCGTCGGCCGGCTCGACCGGATCGTGGCCCGCTATGCGGGCGCGCTCGGCAACGGCAGTCTGCTCACCGTCCCGTCGGGCGCGACCGCGCTGTGGGCGTGGATCGGCGTGGACGACGAACTGCCCGGGCCCACCGACCCGGTGTGGTCGGTGGAGGCGCCCGCGCGGGTGGCGATCGGCGTGCCCGCCGCGCACGCGGCCGGCTTCCGGGCGGGCCATCGGGAGGCGGTCGCCGCCCGGCAGGTCGCCGAGCGGGCCCGGCCGGGCATGCCGCGGGCGCTGCACTACTCCGAGGTGGAGATCGCCTATCTGGCGGGATCCGACGAGACCGCCATGCGGTCGCTCATCGACCGGGAACTGGGCGCACTCGCCGCACCCGACGCGCAGTCGGCGCGACTGCGGGAAACCTTGCATGCCTACCTGCGGGCCCGCCGCAGCCCGGATGGGGCCGCGAAGCTGCTCGGCGTGCACAAGAACACGGTGCGATACCGGATTCAGCGCATAGAAGAACTACTCGGTCACTCTCTCGACCAGCGTGGTACGCGACTGGAGGTCGCGCTCGACTGCGTGGCGGTCTACGGCGTTCAGGCCCGCGAACGGGTCGGGGCGTGAAGGACGAGCTTCAGCTCGCTTCCTCGGTGACGGTTTCCCGGCCGGTGTGGCGGCGGGTCGGCGGCTCACCCTCGGAGGCCCGGCGCTCGGGTAATTCCGCCAGCAATTGCGTGGTGGCGGCGGCGATCGCCGTCACCGCTTTGTCCACCGCGGCCTTGGTGGCCGTCGTCAATCCCGACACCCCGCCGACTTTGCGCACGTATTCCTGTGCGGCGGCGTAAATTTCCTGCTCCGTGGCGGCCGGGCTCAGCCCGCGCAGGAGGGTGATGTTCCCACTCATGCCCCCAGAGGTTAGCGCCCGATTACCCACTGTGACAGGGCAAGATTCAGACAATTGCGCGAGTGCGTCGCGGAGGGGCCATCGGAACGCCGGACCGCGGCTCCCAAAATTCCGAACCGAACGGTTTGCCGATTATTCGCACCCGACGCGGCCGGTGTGGCATACGCGATCGGCGAATTGTGGGCCGCTCCAAGATCGATGGGGAACAATCGTGGTATGCCAGCCCGCGACGTGCCCCCGCTGACCACCTTTCCGTACCCGGAGCTGGACCAGCGCGAGGACGACCACTGGTCCGGTGCGCAGGTCTCCGACGACGAGCTGCGCGCCCTCTCGCTCGGTGGCTTCTACTCCTCCCGCTGGGACGCCTTCCACGACGCACTGCTGCTCGGCCCCGAACGCGACCACCCGCTCGGTGATCGCCGCGAACTTGCCATCGACACCCTCACCGGCGCCTGGGGCATCACCGACGGCACCGAGGCCATGGCCTCGATGGAACAGCTGCTCGACGGCATGCACGGCCCGCTCTACGCACTCGTGCATCCACTTGTCATGGCGGCCATCAACTCCCCTGAACGCGACCGCTTCGGCGAGCGCGCCGATCGGCACCGCGCCTTCCTGCGGCAGGTCGGCTCGTTCCGCGGCATGGAGAATCCGGAGGCGCTGGTCCGCGATTACGACATCTGGTCGCAGGCCATCAAACTCGGCCTCACCGACCATCTGGTCCGTCCCCTGCCCACCGATATCCAGGCCTGGGATCTGGCCCGTGTCGTGGCCGTGGCCCGCATGGCCTACACCGCCGGCTATCTCGACGCCGATGTCGCCTGGGAGTACCTCATGCGCGCACTGCCCCCGGCCCAGCGGAAATACCGGAACTGGCGGCAATTCGGCGATGCCTACCTGGCGGGGTGGACCTACTGGCAGGCGTGCGAGGACCTCGCGGAACTGAAATCCGGTGGCGTGGACCGGCGCATGGAATTGCTGCGGCTGTGGATGCGTCCCACCAGCCCGTGGCGGCGTATCGCCTTGCAGCCCGACGAATAAGCCGCGTGCTGGGGGCTCGACCCCCAACCCTTTTCATTCGATCCGGCAACTCAATCCGGCAGCGACCGCAGAATTCCGCGTCCGTAGCGCTGGAACTGCGCATCGTCGACCATGCCGAGCGAATGCCGCTCGACCAGCAATTCCCATTCGGAGTACAGCTTCGCGACGCCCGGATCCGCCGGCCCGGCGGCGCCGTCGGCCACCTCGCGCTGGATGGCGAAATTCAGAGCGCCCGTTACCCGATCGGTGTCGGCCCGGTCGGTGCCGGTGAAATGCCAGGTCAGATTGCCGTCGCTGACCTCGATGCCGTACTCGGCGGGCGCGGGGCCCGGCGCGTCGGCGTCATCGGTGGTGCGCGCCCACAGCAGGGTCGCCACCGGTAGCTCGTGGGCGAAACGCTTGCCCAGGCTCAATGAAACGAAGATCAGCCGGGTGGTGGTGATCGCGAGCAGGCCGGTGGCCCGGGGCGCGGGCGCCTGCGCGGTGACGATGGCCGTCTCGAGCACGTACTCGCCGGGCGTGACATAGCGCTGCAGCGCGGCGACGGCCGGTTTGGCGTCCCGCTTGGGCGCCATGCGCCGCACCGCGCGATCCACGTCGGCGCGGGCGGGCCCGCTGCGACCCCAGGAGGGCGCGGGCGGAGTGAGGTCGGGGGCGGCCACATCGAGGCGCTGGGTGGCGAGGATCTGGTTGTTGATGCGCTCGACGATGACGGTGGCGGCGGGCACGTCGTGCTCGGCGATCAGCACCGGCAGCGGGGTCCGGTCCGCGGGTACTCCGGTCAGCACGGGGGTGGGGTAGCGCAGATATATTTCGATGACGACGGCGTCATCGGCGCGCCGGTTCAAACGCACCTTGAGCAGGTCGCTTACCGGCACGTCGAGCACGCGCTCACCGTCTGTTCCCGGTCGCAGCACCGTCAAACGCCCGTTGCCATGACGCACAATCGCTGTGGGTGTCCGTAGCTCGACTATGTCCATACCCCCTGCGCTCTGTTGTGTCGCCACTCACGATGAGACGACCATGCCATGATTGTGACCACTCGGTCCGACACCAGGGGGTGATCGACCCAGTGTGTTGCCGCAGATGGTCGGGGAACCACCCGCGTTCTCCAGCCGTTTACCTGTTGAACTGCACTAGCTGCCGAACTGCGCGATGTAACGACTAGACCGTACGCGGTAACGTGGCATGTCCGCATCCGTTCGCCGGAACGGGCGTGCCACGCAAGCATCGCAGGCAAACCGGATACACCCCCCGGAAAGGACTGGCCGCCAGGCCGACGCTCTATGACCCGCAAGAATGTGTTCCGCAACCTGGCCATAGTCGCGGGCTTTCTGCTCGTGATCTGGCTGGTCAGCTATTTCAGCAACGACACGCGCGGCTGGCACAGCGTCGATACTTCGGTGGCGCTTTCCCAGCTCCAGGACAAGTCCAATGTCGACTCGGTCCAGATCGACGACAAAGAGCAGCAGCTGCGCATCACGCTGAAGAACGGCAACGATGCCACCAAGGGCGAGACCAAGCTCATCGCCAAATATCCGGGTGGTGGCGAGGTGTCCGCGCAGGTCTTCAAGGCCGCGCAGGATTCCGGCGCCAAGGTCAACACCTCCGTCAAGCAGGATTCCTGGCTGAGTCAGATTCTGCTGTTCATGCTGCCCATGGTGATCCTGTTGGGCCTGTTCATCTTCGTGATGGCGCGCATGCAGGGCGGCGGCCGCGGCGGCATGATGGGCTTCGGCAAGTCGAAGGCCAAGCTGCTGTCCAAGGACATGCCCAAGACCACGTTCCAGGATGTGGCGGGCGCCGACGAGGCCATCGAAGAGCTCTACGAGATCAAGGACTTCCTGCAGAACCCGGCCCGCTATCAGGCGCTGGGCGCGAAGATCCCCAAGGGCGTGCTGCTCTACGGTCCGCCCGGTACCGGTAAGACGTTGCTGGCTAAGGCCGTTGCCGGTGAGGCCGGGGTGCCGTTCTTCACCATCTCGGGTTCGGACTTCGTCGAGATGTTCGTCGGTGTCGGTGCCTCCCGCGTGCGCGACCTGTTCGATCAGGCCAAGCAGAACAGCCCCTGCATCATCTTCGTGGACGAGATCGACGCGGTCGGCCGCCAGCGCGGCGCCGGCCTGGGCGGCGGTCACGACGAGCGCGAGCAGACCCTGAATCAGCTGCTGGTGGAGATGGACGGCTTCGGTGAGCGCACCGGCGTCATCATCATGGCGGCCACCAACCGGCCCGACATCCTGGATCCGGCGCTGCTGCGTCCCGGCCGTTTCGACCGGCAGATCCCGGTCGGCAACCCGGACCTGAACGGCCGGCGCGCCATCCTGCAGGTGCATTCCAAGGGCAAGCCGATCGCGACCGACGCCGACCTGGACGGTCTGGCCAAGCGCACCGTCGGCATGTCGGGTGCGGATCTGGCCAATGTGATCAACGAGGCCGCGCTGCTCACCGCGCGTGAACACGGCAACGTGATTACCGGTGCGGCGCTGGAGGAGTCGGTCGACCGTGTCATCGGCGGTCCTCGCCGCAAGTCGCGGGTGATCAGCGAGCACGAGAAGAAGATCACCGCGTATCACGAGGCCGGTCACACCCTGGCCGCCTGGGCGATGCCGGATATCGAGCCCGTCTACAAGGTGACCATCCTGGCCCGCGGCCGCACCGGCGGTCACGCCATGACGGTGCCCGAGGACGACAAGGGCCTGATGACCCGCTCGGAGATGATCGCCCGCCTGGTCATGGCCATGGGCGGCCGCGCGGCCGAGGAACTGGTGTTCCACGAGCCGACCACGGGCGCCTCGTCCGATATCGACCAGGCCACCAAGATCGCGCGGGCCATGGTCACCGAGTACGGCATGAGCGCCCGCCTGGGCGCGGTCCGCTACGGCCAGGAACAGGGCGACCCGTTCCTGGGCCGTTCGATGGGCATGGCCTCGGACTACTCGCACGAGGTGGCCCGCGAGATCGACGAGGAGGTGCGCAACCTCATCGAGGCCGCGCACACCGAGGCGTGGGCGGTGCTCAACGAGTACCGCGACGAGCTGGACTCGCTCGCCACCGCGCTGCTCGAGCGCGAGACCCTGCACCGCAAGGATCTCGAGGAAGTGCTGACGACGGTCGAAAAGCGGCCGCGCATCACGGCCTTCAACGATTTCGGGGACCGCACCCCGTCCGATCGCCCGCCGGTGAAGACCCCGCGCGAGCTGGCCGCCGAGCGCGGCGAGCCGTGGCCGGAGGAGAGCTCGCGGCCGTCGCATCCGGTGGTGCAGCCCACCAACGGCTATCCGGAACCGGCCTACGGCGGCGCTCCGGCGCCGCAGTACGGCGGCTATCCGGCGCCCGCGCCGCAGGGGTACCCGCTGCCGCAGGCTCCGGCCTATCCGCGGCATGGCGCCCCGACGCACGGTTCGCGTCCGGATTACGGCGCTCCGGCCGGTTGGTCGGCGCCGGGCTGGCCGCCGCAGGAGGACGAGGGGCAGGCTCCCTCGCCGCGCGGCGCGTACGGCGGCTGGGCGCCCGCGGGCAACCAGCGGTATCAGCCGGGCGGTCAGTATCAGCCGGGTCACCCGCAGCCGGCGGAACAACCGGCGGCCGGGAATGACGAGGCCGAGAAGAACGGTTGGGACGGACCGAACGGTCGTCGCTGACCGCGGTCCCGATAGGCTCATTGGGTTCGCGGCCCGGCTCGGGCGGGGTTCGGACGCTGGGTGAAACGCCCGCGGCCGGATCCGCCCGAGTGGTTCGGCGACCGCGTCCAGGCCGCTTCTGCATGTGCGGCAAGTCAACACAGGAGGTGTCGATTGTCGGCCACCAACAATCGTGTCGTGTCCGGCCCGATCGCGCTCGACACCGGTCGATCGTTCGATCAGACGCGCGCGGAGGCTGCCGTGCGCGAGCTACTGATCGCGGTCGGTGAGGATCCGGATCGTCCCGGGCTCGCCGACACCCCCGCCCGGGTGGCGCGGGCCTACCGCGAGATGTTCGCCGGGCTGTTCACCGATCCGTCCGAGGTGCTCAACACCACCTTCGAGGAGGGGCACCAGGAGCTGGTGCTGGTGCGCGACATCCCCATGTACTCGACCTGTGAGCACCACCTGGTGGCGTTCCACGGTGTCGCGCACGTCGGCTACATTCCGGGCCCGCACGGCCGGGTGACGGGACTGTCGAAGCTGGCCCGCGTGGTGGATCTGTACGCCAAGCGCCCGCAGGTGCAGGAGCGGCTGACCAGCCAGATCGCGGACGCGGTGATGAAGAAGCTGGAACCGCGCGGCGCCATCGTCGTGGTCGAGGCCGAGCACCTGTGCATGGCCATGCGCGGCATCCGCAAGCCGGGCGCCTCCACCACCACCTCGGCGGTGCGCGGCATGTTGCAGACCAACGCCTCCTCGCGCGCGGAGGCCCTGGATCTCATCCTGCGAAAGTGAGTGCTGTGTTCAATTGCCTCCGCTTCGCTTCGGCGGGTTCGCGGCCCTGCAAGCTCGATTCTTCCCTCCTCCGCTCCTCCGCTTCGCTCCCCCGCTCCGTCAGTCCAGAATCGAGCCGGGCCGCGAACTCTGGGTGCGGGAGTCTGGGGGCATTGTGACGCCACGCCTGTTGGAGCCGCGTGGGGGGCGTTCCTGTGTGGTGATGGGCGTAGTGAATGTCACCCGCGACTCGTTCTCCGATGGCGGCCGCTACCTGGATCCGGGTCTGGCGGTGGCGCACGGTCTCGAGCTGTACGAGATGGGTGCCGACGTCATCGATGTCGGCGGTGAGTCGACCCGCCCCGGTGCGATCCGCATCGATCCCGAAACCGAAGCGGCGCGGGTGGTTCCGGTGATCCGGCAGCTGGCCGCGGCCGGGGTGCCGACCAGCGTGGACACCATGCGGGCGAGCGTGGCCGAGGCCGCCATCGAGGCGGGCGTGGCCATGGTCAACGACGTGTCGGGCGGTCGCGCCGACCCGAACATGGTGAAAGTCGTTGCGGCGACCAAGATTCCGTGGATCCTCATGCACTGGCGAGCGGAGGCGGACTACCGGCACGCGGGTCCCGCCGAGCAGTACGACGATGTGGTGTCCAAGGTCTGGGAGGAGCTGAACGCGCAGGTCGAGTTCGCCCTCGCCGGCGGCGTCGACTTCGGTCAGCTGGTGCTGGATCCGGGCCTGGGCTTCGCCAAGAACGCCGACCACAACTGGGAGTTGCTGGGCGGCCTGTTCTATCGCATGACCGAGATGATGGACGCGGGCCTGCCGATCCTGATCGGGGCCTCCCGCAAGCGTTTTCTCGGCGGCCTGCTGGCCGATGCGGAGGGCCCGCGCCCGCCGGACGGCCGCGAGGTCGCCACGGCCACGATTTCCGCCCTGGCCGCCGAGCACGGCGCCTGGGGGGTGCGGGTGCACGATGTCCGGTCGTCGCTGGACGCCATCGCGGTGGTCGACGCGACCACCAATGCCGCGCGGCGACTGCGCGAGCGGTACCGGCGGGAGCGGGAAGCGGGGGAGCGGTAGTGAGCATCGATCGTGCCGGATCGCCCGGGGACCGCATCGAATTGCGCGGGCTGCGCGTCTTCGGCCACCACGGCGTCTTCGACTTCGAGAAGCGCGACGGCCAGGAGTTCGTGGTGGATCTGACGCTGTGGACGGATTTCACCGTCGCCGCGAAGTCCGACGACATCGCCGATACCATCCACTACGGCGAGCTGGCCGAGCAGGTGGTGGCGATCGTGGCGGGCGAGCCGAAGGATCTGATCGAGACGGTGGTCTCGAACATCGCCGACGAGGTGATGGCGGATCCGCGCATCCAGGCCGTGGAAGTGGTGCTGCACAAGCCTTTCGCGCCGATTCCGCATACCTTCGAAGACGTCCGTGTAGTCACGTCCCGCCGTCGCGAACAGGAGTAGAGCGGTGACCCGCGTTGTGCTGTCGATCGGATCCAACCTCGGTGACCGGCTGGCGCATCTGCGCAGTGTCGTGGAGGCGCTGGGCCCGCGCCTGGTGGCGGTCTCGTCGGTGTACTCGACGCCGCCCTGGGGCGGGGTGCCGCAGCAGGACTACCTGAATGCCGTGCTGGTGGCCGAGGATCCGGCCATGGAGCCCTCGGACTGGCTACGCCTGGGGCAGGAGCTGGAGCAGGCCGCGGGCCGGATCCGGGAAGTCCGCTGGGGCGCGCGCACTCTCGACGTGGACGTGGTGCAGGCCGAGTCGCGCCGTCGCGAGGGCCGGGTGGTGGTGCGCAGTCTGGATCCGGTGCTGACGCTGCCGCATCCGCAGGCGCACCATCGCGCGTTCGTGCTGGTGCCGTGGCTGGAGATCGAACCCGACGCGGAGCTGGAGGCGATCGGCGCGCTGCGCACGCTGCGAGAGTGGCTGTCCGCCTTGGATTCCGCCGAGGTGAGCGGGGTGCGCCGCACCGAGCTGACTTTGGGCTGGACGCCGTGACGCCGGAGCTGTTGCGGTGAAGCCGACCCGCATTCTCGACCTGTGTGCGAATGTGCTGCTGGCGGCGATCGTGGCCTGGGTCGCCACCAATATGGCGTATTCGAGTTTCCCGCCGATCTCGGTGTTCTCGGGCGCCTCGCTGCTGCCGGTGGCGCTGCTGGAGGTGGTGCTGGCATTCGTGATTCGGCAGCGTAAGGAGAATCACGGGATCGGTCCCGGTTCGGGGCAGCTGCATGCCATCACGGCGGCCCGGGCGGTGGCGCTGGCGAAGGCGTCGGCGCAGGTGGGGTCGCTGGTGGGCGGGATCTGGCTGGGGTTCCTGGTGTGGCTGCTGATGCAACGCTCGGATCTGCGTGCGGCGGCGTCGGATACGCCGGGTGCGGTGGTGGGGCTGCTGGGCGGGGTGGCGCTGGTGGCGGCGGCCCTGTGGCTGGAGTATTGCTGCCGGGCTCCCATTGATCCGCCCGATGAGGCAGCTACTTCTTAGCTAACGGATTGGCGCTGATCATCGCCAAGGCGGGGGCCACACTCCCGAGATCAAGCTACGCTGGCGGACATGGTTTCACCCTCCCGTAGCAGTGCTTCCCGTCGCCGCCGGGAGGATGCGGGAAAGTTCTTCACCGGCTTTCTGCTTCTCCTCGGACTGGTTGCCAGCGTTTTCCTGGTCTTCAGTGACAACCTCCACCTGATCCGGGTGGGCCTGGTCGCAGCCCTCTGGGCGGCCGCCATCGGTGCGCTCGCCGCCACCCGTTATCGCAGGGAGGCGGCAGTCGACAAGGCGAAAGTGGGTGACCTCCAGAAGGTCTATCAACTGCAGCTGGAGCGCGAGGTTGCTGCCCGCCGCGAATACGAGCTCGGCGTCGAGACCCGGGTCCGGCACGAGGTCGGCGCCGATGCCGCGGAAATGGCCGCGCTGCGTGCCGAACTCACGGTCCTGCGCGAGAGCCTGCAGCGCCTGTTCGACGGCGACCTGCCCTCCGAACGCCCCGCCCTGCGTGCGGATGCCGTTCGGGTCCAAGAACTTCCGAGTAGCGACGCCGGACCGGCCCCCGAGGCGGCGAACGATAACTGGCCGGACGCGGATCCCTGGGACCCGTGGTCGTCACCCGACCAGGCCGAGGACGACGACGACCCGCGCGCCCGCATGGCCCCCAAGTTCGACCCCGCGCATCCCGAGCCGCCGGCCTTCGCCACCCCCTTCGACGACCCGGTCACCGCCGAGACCTCGATCATCACCGACGCCATGCGCCAGGACTACGAGGCCGAACGCGCCGCCGCCGAACCGGATTCACCCACCTCGGCGCCGAACCCGGAGACCGCCGACGCCCCCGCCGTCGAGGACACGGCGGCCACCAACCGCGACGGTGTCACCAATGGCAGCACCGCCACCAATGCCGACGCGCCCAGCGAACCGTTACCCGTCCCGCGCCTGACCCCCGACCCGGCCCCCACGGCCCCGGTGGGCCGCGCCAGCACCCGCCGTCGCCGGCGCTCCGACGACAACGCCGACGCCGAAGGCACCCACCGCCTGTCGGTCGCCGAGATCATGGCGAACCTCAAATCCGAGAACAGCAGTAACTGACCCGAGCGCCCCCCGCAGGGATGCGGGGGTTCCGGGGAAGCCCCCGGGGGCGCGAGAGTTGTCTATCCCACAGTGGGTAGCTCTGGCGAATCGGCGGCGATATCCTCGCTCGAGTAACGTCCGGTACCCGCAAGGCGGGACTGGAACGACTTTCGAGAGGACAAAGTGACCTCGGACAAGGATGTCTGCGGGACCGATCCTGCGCCTGCACGCTTGACGGTGGGAATCGTCTCGGCGGGACGCGTCGGATCCGCGCTGGGTGTGGCGCTGGAGCGTGCCGGTCATGTCGTATTCGGGGTGTCCGCGATTTCGGACGCCTCGGTGCGCCGGGCCGCCACGCGCCTGCCGGACTCCCGCATCCTGCCCGCCGAGGAGGTGGCCGCCCGCAGCGAGCTGCTGATTCTCGCGGTGCCGGACAGTGAATTGCCCGGTCTGGTCGCGGGGTTGGCGGCCGCGAACGCGGTACGCGCGGGCACCATCGTGGCGCACACCTCGGGTGCGAACGGGGTCGGGGTGCTGGCGCCGCTGACCGCGCAGGGCGCGCTGCCGCTGGCGATCCATCCGGCCATGACGTTCACCGGGCACGACGAGGATGTGGCCCGCCTGGCCAATGCCTGCTTCGGCGTGACCGCCGCCGACGACATCGGCTATGCCATCGGGCAGTCGCTGGTGATCGAGATGGGTGGCGAGCCGGTGCGGGTCGCGGAGGAGAACCGCACCCTCTATCACGCCGCTCTCGCGCACGGCAGCAACCATCTGGTGACCCTGATCGTGGATGCCGTGGAGGCCTTGCGCGCGGCGCTGTCGGGCCCGGGTCTACTGGGTCAGCAGTCGGTCGACGATCAGCCCGGCGGCCTGGCCGAGCGCATGCTGGCGCCCCTGGCCTCGGCGGCGCTCGACAATGCGCTGCGGCGGGGCCCGGCCGCGCTGACCGGCCCGGTGGCGCGCGGCGACGTGGCCGCGGTGGCCGCGCATCTCGACGCTCTCGAAGCCCTGAATCCCCGTCTGGCCGCGGGTTATCGCGCCCAGTCGCTGCGTTCGGCCGAGCGCGCCAAGACCAACCCCGCCCTGATCGATCTGCTGGAAGGACGCTGACGCCCATGGACCCCAAGCTGATTGGCACGTACAAGCGCGGCGAGCTGACCGTGCTGCACGATCCGTCCGTCATGACCAAGGTCGTCAAGGCGTTGCGGTCGGTGGGCCGCCGGGTCGCGCTGGTGCCGACCATGGGCGCGTTGCACGAGGGCCACCTGGAGCTGGTGCGGCTGGCGAAGCTGACCAACACCACCGTCATCGTGTCGATCTTCGTGAACCCGCTGCAGTTCGGCGCGAACGAGGATCTCGACAAGTACCCGCGCACCCTCGACGCGGATGTGGAACTGCTGCGCGGCGAGGGCGTGGAGCTGGTGTTCGCGCCGAGTGCCCAGGATATGTACCCCTTCGGCACCCGCACCACGGTGCAGGCCGGTCCGTACGGCGACATCCTCGAGGGCGCGACCCGTCCGGGCCATTTCTCCGGCGTGTTGACCGTGGTCTCGAAGCTGTTCAATATCTGCCGGCCGCACGAGGCGTTCTTCGGTGAGAAGGATTACCAGCAGCTGGCGCTGATCCGGCAGATGGTCGTCGACCTGAACATGGACGTGAAGATCGTGCCGGCGGCGACCGTCCGTGAGCAAGACGGCCTGGCCAAGTCCTCCCGCAACCGCTACCTGAGCGCCGAGGAGCGCGAGCTGGCCACCACGCTGTCGGCCGCGCTGCTGGCCGGCCGGCACGCCGCCGGTCAGGGTCCGGAGGCCGTGTTGGAGACCGCGCAGTCTGTGCTGGATCTGGCGCCGGACATCCAGGTCGACTATCTGGCCCTGCGGGGTTCCGACTTCTCCGAGCAGTGGCCGAGCGGCAACGCCCGCCTGCTGGTCGCGGCCCGGGTCGGCACCACCCGCCTGATCGACAATATGCCCGTCTCCATCGGCAAGCCGCTCGACGGCCTCCCCACTGTTCCCGATCAGCCTGCCCAGGCAACTCTCTAGGAAGGCGACGACGATGTTGCGCACCATGATGACGTCGAAGATCCACCGCGCCACGGTGACTCACGCCGATCTGCACTATGTGGGTTCGGTGACGGTGGACCAGGACCTGCTCGACGCCGCCGACCTGCTCGAGGGCGAGAAGGTCAGCATTGTCGACATCACCAACGGGGCCCGCCTCGAGACCTATGTGATCGCCGGTGAGCGCGGTTCCGGCGTGATCGGAATCAACGGCGCCGCAGCGCATCTCGTGCATCCCGGTGACCTGGTGATCCTGATCGCCTACGGGATGATGGACGCGAAGGAGCTCGAAAACTACGCTCCGCATGTGGTTTTCGTCGACGAGCGCAATCGCCCCATCGAGCTGGGCACCGATCCGGCACACGCCCCGGAGGGCTCGGATCTGATCTCCCCGCGTTCGCTCTCGCTGGCCTGAGCGGCGGGCCATGCTGCTGACCATCGATGTCCGCAACACCAGCATCGAGCTGGGCCTGTTCTCCGGCAGCGGGGAGCATGCGAAGCTGGTGCGGCACTGGCGGATGCACACCAATCCGCTGCTGACCGCGGACGAATTCGCGTTGCAGGTGCGCGGTCTGATCGGCGCGGACGCCGATCAGGTGGTGGGCGTCGCGGCGCTGTCCACGGTGCCGCCGGTGCTGCGCGAGCTCCGGGAGATGCTGTCCCGCTATTGGGCTCATATGCCGCACGTGCTCGTGGAACCCGGTGTACGCACCGGTATTCCGCTGCTGGTGGACAATCCCAAGGAGGTCGGCGCCGACCGTATCGTGAATTGTCTTGCGGCTTATCATCGTTTCCGCTCGCCGGCCATCGTGGTGGATTTCGGCACGGCGATCTGTGTGGATCTGGTGTCGGCCAAGGGGGAATTCCTCGGCGGCAGTATCGCGCCCGGTGTGGAGATTTCCACCGAGGCGCTGATCGCCCGCAGTGCGCTGCGCCGCGCGGAGTTGACGCGCCCGCGGTCGGTGGTGGGCAAGAACAGTATGGAGTGCCTGCAGTCGGGCGCCATTTTCGGTTTCGCGGGCCTGGTGGACGGCCTGATCGATCGTATTCGCGATATCGACGCCTTCTCCGGTGACGATGTGGCGGTGGTGGCGACGGGCGCGACCGCGCCGCTGATCGTGCCCGAGTCGGAGACCATCGAGCATTACGAGCCGCATCTGACGCTGGACGGCCTGCGCCTGGTCTACGAGCGCAATCAGCAGCGGCGCACCCGGCCCGAGTCGGCCGCGGCCCGGTCCTGAACCGACCAGATGGAATAAAAGTGACGCAGTCGTCGCCGGGGGCCCTGGTGATTCCCGGCGAACCGCTGTTAGACTCACCGACGTGTATTTCCGCGTGAGCACCCAGGAGTGTTGTCGAGGCTGATTCGCCTCGACGGTCGTCGAGGCTTCGTATAGCCCCGACCGCACACACTTCTTGGAGTTTCGCTCATGCGTTCCTCTGTTCTCTCCCTCCCTGTCGATACCCGCGCCACCTCGCCGCTCCTGCCCGAGGTCACCGAGCGGGCCACCGCCTCCGCCCTGCCGACCCGGCTGCGTCCGGCCGATCTGCTGCGCCTGACCGATGAGGGCGCCCAGGACGTGCTGGAGGGTCGCTACGACCACCTGCTGCCCGACGACGGCCTCTGGCCCACCGAAAAACGCTGGGCCACAAGGCTTGTCGCGGACGATGAGGTGGACATCTGGCTGATCAGCTGGGTCGAGGGCAAATACACCGAACTGCACGACCACGCCGGCTCGCTGGGGGCGCTGACCGTGCTCTCCGGCGCGCTGTCGGAATACCGCTGGAACGGCCGGGACCTGCGCCGCCGCACCCTTACCGCGGGTGATCAGGCATCCTTCCCGCTCGGCTGGGTACACGACGTGGTGCGTGCCCCCGAGGCGGAGGCCGGCATCACCGGTCCGCTGAACCCGACTTTGAGCGTGCACGCCTATTCCCCGCCGCTGACGGCCATGTCCTATTACGAGGTCACCGGTCACGGCACCCTGCGGCGCACCCGTTCCGTCCTCACCGACCAGCCCGAAGGCGAACTCGAATGACCCACTTGACGATCGACGGCATGCTCGCCCAGGCCCGCGGGCAGCTGCGTCGCCTGCTCCCGATCGAATTGCCGCAGGCCATCGCTCGCGGCGCGATTCTGGTGGACATTCGCCCGCAGGCCCAGCGGCTGCGCGAAGGCACCCTGCCGGGCGCGCTGGTGATCGAGCGAAATGTTCTGGAATGGCGTTTGGACCCGTCCAGTTCCGCGCGTTTGGCGATGGCCGAGGATCACGACGTGGAATGGATCATCGTCTGCTCGGAGGGCTACACCTCCAGCCTGGCCGCGGCCTCGTTGCAGCAGCTGGGCCTGCGTCGCGCCACCGATCTCGAGGGCGGATATCAGGGGCTGAAAGCGGCGGGTCTGCTGACCGTCGCCGCCTCCGCACCGCACTTCGAGCGTGAGGTCGCCACCCTGGCGTGGCTGTAGCCGAAGCCGCGGGGAGGCGGCGGAAAAAAGGAATTCCGGCGCAGGATAGTCTTGAACCCCGTGAGCACCTCCACCCCTTCTTCCCCGTCGAGCAACCCCGTTCCTGCTGGCCAAAAGCGTGCCGCCGCGGCCCCCGTGGAGCATGACGTTCCCGAGCAGATGCGGATTCGCCGCGAGAAGCGCGAGCGGTTGCTGGGGGAGGGGCGCGAGGCATATCCGGTGGTGGTGAACCGCACCCACACCCTCGCCGAAATTCGCGCGGCGTACCCGGATCTGGCGGCCGATACCCAGACCGGTCAGTTGGTCGGGATTGCCGGGCGCGTCATTTTCGTCCGTAATAGCGGCAAGCTGTGTTTCGCCACCCTGCAGGAGGGCGACGGCACCAAGCTGCAGGCGATGATCAGCCTCAATGGCGTCGGCGCGGACTCGCTGGCGGCCTGGAAGGCCGATGTCGACCTGGGTGACTTCGTATTCGTGCACGGCGAGGTGATCGCTTCGCGCACTGGCGAATTGAGCGTCATGGCCGATGCGTGGGAGATGGCGGCGAAGGCGCTGCGCCCGCTGCCGGTGGTGCACAAGGAGATGAACGAGGAGTCCCGGGTCCGCCAGCGCTATGTCGACCTGATCGTGCGCCCGGAGGCCCGCGAGATGGCCCGTACCCGCGTCGTGGCCGTGCGCGCGCTGCGAAACGCGTTGGAGCGCAGGGGATTCCTGGAGGTCGAGACCCCGATGCTGCAGACCGTTCACGGCGGCGCGACGGCCCGTCCGTTCGTCACGCACTCGAACGCGCTCGATATGGAGCTGTTCCTGCGCATCGCTCCGGAGCTGTTCCTGAAGCGTTGCGTGGTGGGTGGCATCGAGAAGGTCTTCGAGATCAACCGGAACTTCCGCAACGAGGGCGCGGACTCCACCCATTCGCCCGAGTTCGCAATGCTCGAAACCTACGAGGCGTACGGCACCTACGACGATTCCGCCACCATGATGCGGGAATTGATCCAGGAAGTCGCGCAGGAGGTCTACGGCACGCAGGTCGTGACGCTCGCCGACGGCACGGAATACGATCTGTCCGGCGAGTGGGCGACGGTGGAGATGTACCCGTCGCTGTCGGAGCAGATCGGCACGGAGGTCACTCCGGAAACGTCGGTCGAGGAATTGCTGGCACTCGCGGATCGGGTCGGTCTGGAAATTCCGCAGGGTAAGGGCTACGGTCACGGCAAACTGGTCGAGGAACTGTGGGAGCACGTCTACGGTGACAAGCTCTACGCGCCGACTTTCGTCCGCGACTTCCCGGTCGAGACATCGCCGCTGACGCGCCAGCATCGGAGCAATCCCGGGGTTACCGAGAAGTGGGACCTGTACGTGCGCGGCTTCGAACTGGCCACCGGCTATTCCGAACTCGTGGATCCGGTGATCCAGCGCGACCGTTTCATGGATCAGGCGCGTTTGGCCGCGGCCGGTGACGAGGAGGCTATGCGCCTGGACGAGGACTTCCTCACCGCGATGGAGCACGGTATGCCTCCCACAACCGGAACGGGTATGGGTATCGATCGTTTGCTGATGGCCCTGACTGGCCTGGGAATCCGGGAAACGATACTCTTTCCAATTGTGCGTCCGGCAGCCCGTTAGTTCTCCGGATTGCATTTCCGGGCCCTGTTCTGGGACTATCGGAATTAGCGGTATTCTGGCGTCGGGTAATCGGCCTGACTATGCGGGTCGCACGATTTCGAGAGGACGTTCATCTCATGGCAAAGAAGGTCACCGTTAGCTTGATCGACGATGTCGACGGTGAGTCCATCGCGGACGAGACCATCGAGTTCGCAATCGATGGCGTCTCGTACGAGATCGACTTGTCGACGGAGAATGCGGCCAGGCTGCGGGAAGGGCTGGAGACGTGGGTTTCCGCCGCTCGGCGCACGAGCGGTCGCCGTCGTACCAAGGTGGCCGGCGCTCCGGCCGCGGGCCCGAAGAACCGGGTGTCGATCGATCGCGAACAAAGCGCGGCCATTCGCGAATGGGCACGCCGGAATGGCCACAAGGTGTCCGCTCGTGGTCGTATCTCCGCTGACATCACCGAGGCTTACAACAAGGCCGCCTCTAAGAACTAGTTGTCCGACTAGTCGCCGATTCGACTGCCGTCCGGGTGTTTCGTGCGTGCCCGGGCGGCAGTGGTTTATTCATGCGCTTTGCGTATCACCGGGGGATCAACCGTGATCTTGCTAGTGCCGGGGAGGCCAGGCACCATTGAAACGTGCGGACGATGTCACTGGCTGGATGTAGAGAAGAGGTATCGGCGCAGTGACCGCTTTCCACGGCTCCTTCCTTCGGGTCAAGGACCAAGAGGGACGCCAGCATGAGCTGATGCTGTCCCCTGACCAGCCCCGGATCACCATCGGGCGCTCACCGCA
This sequence comes from Nocardia niigatensis NBRC 100131, assembly GCF_000308655.1. Classification (GTDB taxonomy): domain Bacteria; phylum Actinomycetota; class Actinomycetes; order Mycobacteriales; family Mycobacteriaceae; genus Nocardia; species Nocardia niigatensis. The sequence goes on from NZ_BAGC01000003.1 coordinate 175,542, forward strand.
GGCCGACCTGTCGCTGTTCTGGGACGTCGAGGTGTCGCGCCTGCACGCCACCGCCGAATACCTGGGCGCGCACTGGACCATCGTCGACGACGGCCTTTCCCGCAACGGCACTTTCGTCAACGGGGATCGTCTGGTCGGCCGGCATCGCCTGCAGCCGGGTGACGTCATCCGGATGGGCACCTCGCGAGTCACCTTCCACGACTTCAGTGGCGCCGCAGGCGATGTCACGCAGACCTCCACCGGCGGGCTGCCGACCCTGCGCTCGCTCACTGAAACCCAGCGGTCGGTACTGATCGCGCTCTGCCGCCCGCTGCGGAGCAACGACGGGTTCGCCTCGCCCGCCTCCAATCAGCAGATCGCGGCGGAACTCTTCCTCAGTGTCGACGCCATCAAAACTCACCTGCGCGCGCTGTTTGCGAAATTCGGCGTCGAGGATCTTCCGCAGAATCAGAAGCGGGTCCGCCTCGCCAACCTGGCCATGCAGTCCGGCGTCATCTCCGAACGCGACCTCTGATCCGCACCGCGGCGGGGCCGATCCTGGTACCACCCGTACCTGTTGGACCCCTGCGCATGCGTGCGAGCTTCTGAGCCATGGGTTTCCGTGCCCGTCGGCGATTGACTGGACGTAGTCGATCACCCGGGATGAACACGGGTGGCAGATCCAGTCAGGAGAGAACGATGTTCGCACTTCGCACCGCCGCGCTGGTGGCGGCGACGCTGACCACCGGACTGATCGCCGGCGTGTTCTACGCCTACGCGACCTCGGTGATGACGGCCCTGGGCCAGTCCGACGACCGCACCTTCATCGATGTCATGCAGAAGATCAACGTGGTCATCATCAACCCGTGGTTCATGCTCGGATTCCTGGGCACGGTCGGCTTCACGGTGCTGGCCGCGGCGCTGCATCTGGGCAAGGACAACCGCACCGCGCTGATCTGGATCGGGATCGCGCTGGCCCTGAACGTGATTGCCTTCTTCATCACCTCGGGTCTGAACGTGCCGCTCAACAACCAGCTGGCCGATGCCGGCGACGTGGGCCGGATCCAGGATCTGGCGGCGGTGCGCTCGCAGTTCGAAAGTTCGTGGGTGGCTTGGAATATCGTCCGCGCGGTGCTGCACACGCTGGCCTTCCTGGTGCTGACGGGTGCGCTGTTCGTGGCGGGCGTCCAGCACGCCGGGGCGACCGCTGCGGTCGGCACCGTGGCGCGCGCCGCCGCGCAGCCGGGTTTCCCGCAGGCTCCGGGTGCCCATCCGGCCCCGGCGTCGTGGTCCGCTCCGGCCCAGCAGGCGTTCCCGGCCCGGTCCGGTTTCGCGTCCGATCGGTAGTAATTCCTTCCGATTCCGGCGCCGGCGGGGACCTTCGGTGCGGCCTCACAAGCCGCCTGCGGGTCCCGGCCGGCGCCGTTTTCCTGTACTGAAACCGGTTTCAGAACTTACCCGCCAGTATTCCATCCTCCGCGCTTGTTTCCTGACTAGGTTGACTGAACGCGTTCTAATTTGGGAGGGAACATGCGAAGGATGCCCATGCGGGGAACGCCGGGATCACTGCTGATCATGGCGGTGCTGGCGGTCTTGTGGATCGGTGCGAGCGGTACCGCCCGAGCGGAATATCCGGTCACTTTCAATTTCTTCGCGGGTATCCCGAACGAGCTCACCAACCCCGGTGGCTCACTGCCCGGGGCCAATGACTGGTCCTGCAAACCCAGTGCGGCACACCCGGATCCGGTGGTCCTGATCCACGGCACCGCGGGTGGCGCGCAGACCAACTGGGGCGCCTACGCGCCGCTGCTCGCCAATCAGGGATACTGCGTCTTCGCGCTGACCTACGGCGCCCTCGACGTGCCGTGGCCGCTGTCCGCGCTGGGCGGGATGAAGCCGATCCCCGAAAGTGCCGCGCAGCTGAGCGACTTCGTGAGCCGCGTGCTCGCCGCGACCGGCGCGGCGCAGGTCGACTTCGTCGCCCACTCGCAGGGCAATACGGTCGGCAACTACTTCATCAAGCGGCTCGGCGGCGCCGGCGAGGTCAACCGCTTCGTGGCCATCGCGCCCCCGTGGCTGGGCATCTTCGGCGACCAGATGGACGTGGTGCGGACCTTCGGCCGCCAGCTCGGCGCGAGCGCCGACCAGGTGGACAACCTGGCCGCGGCGGGCGTCGTCTGCCAGGCCTGCCCCGAGATGCTCGGCAATTCCTCGTTCATCAACGCCCTGAACGCTGACGGCGTCTACGACCCGTCGGTCACCTACACCAACCTGGCCTCCCACTTCGACGAGGCGGTATGGCCCTCGATCGCGCTCGTTTCGGGCCCCAATGTCACCAATGACCTGATGCAGGACGGTTGCCCCGCCGACTTCTCCGATCACATGGCCATCGCAGGCAGCCGTCGCGCGGCCATGATGGCCCTCAACGCCCTCGACCCGGACCATGCCCAGCCGGTGCCCTGCGAGTTCGTTCCCCCCATCACGGGCGACTGACCGGCTCACATCTTTGTGACGCGTTCGAATCCGGGAGGGGGCATGAGACGGATGGGTGGAACATCGGGATCACTGCTCGTGATGGCGGTACTGGCGGTCTTCGGAATCGCGACGAGCGGCGCCGCCCGCGCGGATTACCCGGTCACGTTCAGCGTCTTCGCGGGCACTCCGTATGAACTCACCGATCCCGGTGGCTCGCTGCCGGGATCGAACGACTGGAACTGCAAGCCGACGGCCGAACATCCGGATCCGGTGGTCCTCGTGCACGGCACCGGTGCCGGCGCGCAGACCGGTTGGGGCGCCTACGCCCCGCTCCTGGCCAATGAGGGCTACTGCGTCCACGCCCTCACCTACGGCGCGCTCGACGTTCCCTGGCCGCTGTCGGCCCTGGGCGGCATGAAGCGCATCGAGGACAGCTCGGCGCAGCTGGCCGCCTTCGTGGCCCGGGTGCGGTCCGCGACCGGTGCGGCGCGGGTCGATCTGATCGCTCATTCGCAAGGCAATATCGTCGGCCAGTACTACGTGAAGCGGCTGGGCGGTGCCGGCGAGGTCGACAAGTTCGTGGCCATCGCCGCGCCGTGGCTCGGCACCTACGGCGACAATATGAACGTCCTGCGGGCTTTCGGTGCGCAGTTGGGTATCGGCGTCGCCGCCGTGGACGCCGCCATCGGCATGGGTGTCTGCCAGCCCTGCGCGCAGATGGTCGGCGGCGATCCCTTCATGACCGCCCTGGATGCCGACGGCGTGTACGCCCCGAGTGTCACCTATACCAACCTGGACACCCGCTACGACGAAATCGTGGTGCCGTACACCAGCGGCCTGGTGCCCGGCGGCCCGAATGTCACCAATGTCGTGATGCAGGACGGTTGCCCGGCCGATTACTCCGACCACCTCGCCATCGTGGGCAGCCGCCGTGCGGCCACGGTCGCCCTCAACGCACTGGATCCGGAGCATCCCCGTCCGGTTCCCTGCGAGTTCGTTCCGCCCTTCACGGGATAGGGGATTCGTGGATTCGCGCGACTGACCGGCTTGTTCGCTGTGGGCGTAGCGCGGATGGAAACCGTCCGCGCAACTGCCCCGTTATGACTGAATGAGTCGTACTGTCGCCGGTTCGCAATAGGGTGGACGGACGACGTGCGTGACCCCCGGCAACTAGAGTGGAGTCGGGGGATGCAACCCCAGGGCTTCATGGCAGGCTGGCGACCAGAAGGGCAGCACAGGGTCTGAAGCGCCGGATGCCAGTGATGGCGGAGCAGGAGAGTGAGGGAGCGATGTTCGAGAGGTTCACCGACCGCGCGCGGCGGGTCGTTGTCCTGGCCCAAGAAGAGGCCCGGATGCTCAACCACAACTACATCGGCACCGAGCACATCCTGCTGGGCCTGATCCACGAGGGCGAGGGAGTCGCGGCGAAGTCGCTGGAGTCCCTTGGCATCTCGCTGGAGGGTGTGCGTTCGCAGGTCGAGGAGATCATCGGTCAGGGCCAGCAGGCCCCGTCCGGCCACATTCCGTTCACCCCGCGCGCCAAGAAGGTGCTGGAGCTGTCGCTCCGCGAGGCGCTACAGCTCGGCCACAACTACATCGGCACCGAGCACATCCTGCTCGGCCTGATCCGCGAGGGTGAGGGCGTCGCGGCGCAGGTGCTGGTGAAGCTGGGCGCGGATCTCAATCGCGTGCGTCAGCAGGTCATCCAGCTGCTGTCCGGGTACCAGGGCAAGGAGCCGGTCGAGGGTTCCGGTTCGCGCGGCGAGCAGGGCACCCCGTCCACCTCGCTGGTGCTGGACCAGTTCGGCCGCAACCTGACCCAGGCCGCCCTCGAGGGCAAGCTCGACCCGGTCATCGGCCGCTCGAAGGAAATCGAGCGCGTGATGCAGGTGCTGAGCCGCCGTACCAAGAACAACCCGGTCCTGATCGGTGAGCCCGGCGTCGGTAAGACCGCCGTCGTGGAGGGTCTCGCCCAGGCCATCGTCAACGGCGAGGTGCCGGAGACGCTGAAGGACAAGCAGCTGTACACCCTCGACCTGGGTTCCCTGGTCGCGGGCAGCCGCTACCGCGGTGATTTCGAGGAGCGCCTGAAGAAGGTGCTGAAGGAGATCAACACCCGCGGCGACATCATCCTGTTCATCGACGAGCTGCACACCCTGGTGGGTGCGGGCGCGGCCGAGGGCGCGATCGACGCGGCCTCGATCCTGAAGCCCAAGCTGGCCCGCGGTGAGCTGCAGACCATCGGCGCCACCACCCTCGACGAGTACCGCAAGTACATCGAGAAGGACGCCGCCCTCGAGCGCCGGTTCCAGCCGGTGCAGGTGGGCGAGCCGACGGTCGAGCACACCATCAACATCCTCAAGGGTCTGCGCGACCGCTACGAGGCGCACCACCGGGTCTCCATCACCGACGGCGCGCTGGTGGCCGCGGCGACTCTCGCCGACCGCTACATCAACGACCGCTTCCTGCCGGACAAGGCGATCGACCTCATCGACGAGGCGGGCGCGCGCATGCGCATCCGCCGGATGACCGCGCCGCCGGACCTGCGCGAGTTCGACGACAAGATCGCCGAGGCGCGCCGGGAGAAGGAGTCCGCGATCGACGCGCAGGACTTCGAGAAGGCCGCGCGGCTGCGCGACAAGGAGAAGCAGCTCGTCGCCAAGCGGGCCGAGCGCGAAAAGCAGTGGCGCTCCGGCGATCTGGACGTCGTGGCCGAGGTCGACGACGAGCAGATCGCGGAGGTGCTGGCCAACTGGACCGGTATCCCGGTGTTCAAGCTCACCGAGGAGGAGACCACCCGTCTGCTCCGCATGGAGGACGAGCTGCACAAGCGGATCATCGGCCAGGAGGACGCGGTCAAGGCCGTGTCGAAGGCCATCCGCCGCACCCGCGCCGGTCTGAAGGACCCGAAGCGTCCCTCGGGCTCGTTCATCTTCGCCGGTCCGTCCGGTGTCGGTAAGACCGAGCTGTCGAAGGCGCTGGCGAACTTCCTGTTCGGCGAGGACGACGCGCTCATCCAGATCGACATGGGCGAGTTCCACGACCGCTTCACCGCCTCGCGTCTGTTCGGTGCCCCTCCGGGCTACGTCGGCTACGAGGAGGGCGGCCAGCTCACCGAGAAGGTGCGCCGGAAGCCGTTCTCGGTGGTGCTGTTCGACGAGATCGAGAAGGCGCACCAGGAGATCTACAACACCCTGTTGCAGGTCCTGGAGGACGGCCGCCTGACCGACGGTCAGGGTCGCACGGTCGACTTCAAGAACACCGTCCTGATCTTCACCTCGAACCTCGGCACCTCGGACATCTCGAAGGCCGTGGGTCTGGGCTTCGCCCAGTCCAACAACGAGGGCTCGAACTACGAGCGGATGAAGCTCAAGGTCAACGACGAGCTGAAGAAGCACTTCCGGCCCGAGTTCCTCAACCGTATCGACGACGTGATCGTGTTCCACCAGCTGACTCAGGACCAGATCATCCAGATGGTCGACCTGATGATCGGCCGCGTCGCCAACCAGCTGAAGAACAAGGACATGGAGATCGAGCTGACCCAACAGGCCAAGAGCCTGCTGGCCAAGCGCGGTTTCGACCCGGTCCTGGGCGCCCGCCCGCTGCGTCGCACCATTCAGCGCGAGATCGAGGACCAGCTGTCGGAGAAGATCCTCTTCGGCGAACTGGGCGCCGGTCAGGTCGTGGTGGTGGACGTCGAGGGCTGGGACGGCGAGGGCCAGGGCGAGAACGCCAAGTTCACGTTCACGCCCAAGGCCAAGCTGACCAAGAAGTCGGACTCCGGCGTCGAGGACAAGCCGGTCGCCGCGCTCGCGGGTGAGGCTCCGGCCTCCGCCTCGGGCGAGTAGAGCTCCGCTTCGGGGCGAATTGGCCTCAGCGACAACGAAAGCCCCGTTCTCCTTCGGGAGGGCGGGGCTTTCGCTTGTCCGGGTGAGAAATTCGGTGGCGGCGCGATCCTGGTATCGCCCATGCTCGGATGGCTGTCCGGAGGGGCCGGGCGCGGAAAGGGCGGCGGCATGCTCTCCGAGACGCAGATCGAGGAGTTCATCACCGAGGGATTCGTGAAGGTCGAGGGAGCCTTCTCCGCCGAGACGGCCGCCGCGGGCCGCGCGATCCTCTGGCGCGCCACCGGTTGCGACCCGGAGGAGCCGTCGACCTGGACCCGGCCGGTCATCCGGCTGTGGGATCATGCCGAGGAGCCCTTCGTGCGGGCCGTCACCGCGCCGCCGCTGCTCGCCGCCTTCGACCAACTGGTCGGTCCCGGCCGCTGGTTCCCCCGGAAAACCCTGGGCAGCTGGCCGATTCGCTTCCCCAGCCCGGAGCCCCCGGGTGACGACGGCTGGCATGTCGACGTGAGCTTCCCCGGCGACGCCGCCCCCGACGACTACCTGAGCTGGCGCGTGAACATCCACTCCAAGGGCCGCGCCCTGCTGATGTTGTTCCTGTTCTCCGATGTCGGCGTCGATGACGCCCCGACCCGGATCCGGGCCGGCTCGCACCTGCGGCTGGCGCCGGTGCTGGAGCCGCTCGGCGAGGCGGGCACCACCATGTTCGACCTGCACGAGTTCTACACCGCCACGGCCGATCTCCCCGAGGCCGTCGCGACCGGCCGGGCCGGCGACGTCTACCTCTGCCATCCTTTCCTGGTGCACGCCGCCCAGCCCAATCGCGTCGGCCGTCCGAAGTTCATGGCCCAGCCGCCGCTGCTGTTGCGCGAGCCGTGCGTGCTGGACCGTCCGGACGGCGCGTATTCGCCGGTGGAACGGGCCATCCGGCGCGGGCTGGCGCTCGGGGCGGAGCACTGAGTACGCGCCGAGGCGTAGCCGGGATGTGGTTTCCAGGCGGATGTTCCGGCCCCACGCCGGGCGGAGGGTGGAGGCATGGAACTCGGATTGCATCTGACGAACTTCGCCCTGGACACCCCTTCGGAACGGATCGGATCGCGGCTGGCGGAGGTGGTCCGCACGGCCGAGGACAGTGGTTTCTCGGTCATCGCGGTGGGTGACCATCTCTGGCAGAGCCCGTGGCTGGGCCGCGTGGAACAGAATGTGCTGGAGGCGTATTCGACGCTGTCGTTCATCGCGGCGCACACGTCGCGGGTGGAGCTGACCGCGCTGGTGTCGGGTGTGCACTATCGGCATCCGGCCATGCTCGGGAAGCTGGTCACCACCCTGGATGTGTTGTCCGGCGGCCGGACCTGGCTGGGGATCGGTTCGGGGACCTCCACAGGTGATGTGGAGGGCTACGGCCTGCCGTTCCCGCCGCTGCGCGACCGCTTCGAGATGCTGGAGGAGGCGCTGCGGATCTGCCTGGCCATGTGGACCGATGAGCGAGGCGCTTCGGAACGCGTACCCGGCAAGCACTTTCGGGTCGAGCGTCCGCTGAATGCTCCGCAGGCCGTGCGGAATTCGCCGCAGGGCGGGTATCGGCCGCATCCGCCGATACTCGTCGGCGGGGACGGCGAGCGCCGCACGCTGCCGCTGGTGGCCCGCTACGCGGATGTGGCGAGCCTGCGCCCCGGCCCGGATCTGCCCGCCAAGATCGCGCTGCTGGACCGGATGTGCGTGGAGATCGGCCGCGATCCGCGCGAGATACGCAAAAGCTGTGTCTTCGCCTTCGATCCCGGCCCGAGCGGCGGCGGCGTCAGCCAGGTGCTGGGGCAGCTGAAGTGGCTGGCGGACATGGGAATCGACCTGGTGATCGGCCGGGTGGCAGGCGTCGATGACCTCGCGGCGCTGGAGGTGCTCGGCCGCGAGGTGATTCCGGCGGTCGCGGAGTTCGGCGCTACTGCCAGCCCGGCCTGACCAGACCGGATTCGTAGGCCATGACGACGAGCTGGGTGCGGTCGCGGGCGCCCAGCTTCACCAGGATCCGGCTGACGTGGGTGCGGGCGGTGGCGGGGCTCATGTAGAGGCGGTCGGCGATCTCGGCATTGGTGAGGCCCTCGGCGACCAGGGCCATGACCTCGCGCTCGCGGTCGGTCAGTTCCGAGAACTCCGCCGCTGGAGCGGGTTTGGCGTGCGAGGCGAATTCGGCGACCAGCCGCCGGGTGACGCTGGGGGAGAGCAGGGCGTCACCACCCGCGACCACCCGCACGGCCTTGACCAGGTCGGCGGGTTCGGTGTGTTTGACGAGGAAGCCGGTGGCGCCGGCCCGCATGGCCTCGAAGACGTATTCGTCGAGTTCGAAGGTGGTCAGGACGACGACCTTCACGGTGGCCAGGCCCGGATCGGACGCGATGGCGCGGGTGGCGGCGAGGCCGTCCAGGACCGGCATGCGGATGTCCATGAGCACCACGTCGGGCACGAGTTCGCGGGCCAGGTCGAGGGCCTGCGCGCCATTGTCGGCCTCGCCCACCACCTCCACGTCCTGCTGTGCACCGAGCAGCGCGACGAAGCCCGCGCGCACCAGTGCCTGATCATCGGCGATCACCACCCGGATGGGCATGGGTACTTCCTCCAATTCGTCACTCACACAACCGGTTCGGGCCGGGCCAGATGGGTGGGCAGCCGGGCCTTCACCCGGAATCCGCCGTCCGCCTTGGGTTCCGCGGACAGCTGCCCGCCCAGGGCGTGGGCGCGTTCGGTCATGCCGGTGATGCCGTGGCCCCCGGTCGGCGACTGCGGCGCGGGCTGGCGGGTGGGCCGGGTGTTGTCGATGGTGAGCTGCAGCCGCTCGGCCGCGTAGTGCACGGTGACGAGGACGCTCGCGCCGGGCGCGTGCCGCACCACATTGGTCAGCGACTCCTGCACGATGCGGGCGGCGGCCACATCGACCACGGCCGGCAACCGACGCGGCCCGCCGGTCACCATGGTGTGCACCTCCAGCCCGGCCGCGCGGGCGGGCCCGGTGAGTTTGTCGAGGTCGGTGATGCCGATGGTGGGCGCGGTGGGCGCGGTCACCGTGGCGGTGCCGCCGCGGATGGAGCGCAGCAGCGCGTTCACCTCGCCGAGCGCGTCCTTGCTGGCGGATTTGATGGCGGCCAGCGCGGTGGCGGCCTGTTCGGGCTTGCGGTCGAGCAGTTCCAGCGCGACCGAGGACTGCACATTGATCAGCGAGAGGCTGTGCGCGAGCATATCGTGCAGTTCGCGCGCGATGGCCAGCCGCTCCTCGGTGACCCGCTGTTCCCGTTCGGCCGATTCCAGTGCGCGCTGGGCCTGTTCGCGTTCGAGTTCGGCCTGCTCCTTGCGGCGCGCCGCCTCCCCGCGCTGCCGCCGGGCGATGACGGCCGCGCGCCGCTGCCGGACGCCCTCGGCCGCCGCCGCGAGCACGAAAAGCCAGGCGAGCAAACCGAATTCCTGCCAGACGCTGGTGTGGTACCCGCGCCAACCGGGCACCGGCCACACCATGAGCAGATAGCCGATGGCCACGAACGGGTATGTGCGCCAGCGGGATCCGAGTACGGCGGCGGTCAGGAAGGCGACGACGAGTGACACGAAGACCGGCCCGTAGCCGTAACCGAGCAAGAGGTAGGCGACCGCGGCGGCGAGCGTCCCGTAGAACACCTCCAGCGGGTGCCGCAGGCGCAGTATCAACAGCACCGGACCCACTATGAGCAGCGCATATCCGACTACATCGAGCTGGCGCACCACCGTCTGGTGATGATTGGCCAGCGTTCCGAAGCCGAGTTGTATCGCCCCCACCGCCAGCGCCGGGAGCACATCGCGCCGCCCGAGCCTTCCCCCGCGTGTGTCCATAGCAGCACCGTAGCGCCGTCAGTGGGCAGCGGCATCGTGTCGCGGCCAAATACGTCAAGATACGTACGCCTGATCGCGCGTTGCGACGGATTCTTTCCCGTGCGCCGCAGCGGATCGTGGAGTCCATGAACGAAGCGATCGTCATCACCGATCGGCTGACCAAGCGCTACGGTTCCCATACCGCCGTGGACGCCGTGAGCATGAGTGTCCGCCGCGGTGAGATCTACGGTTTCCTGGGTCCCAACGGCGCGGGCAAGACCACCACCCTGCGCATGCTCGTCGGTCTCATCCGCCCGTCCTCGGGCGGCGCGACCGTCCTCGGGCGAAAGCCCGGCGACCCGGAAACCCTGCGCCGCACCGGCGTTCTCATCGAGGGTCCCGGCTTCTACCCCTACCTGTCGGGCCGGGACAACCTGCGTGTCCTGGCCCGCTATCGAGGCGTCGGCGACGACGCGGTCGCCGACGCCCTGGACCGGGTGGCCCTCACCGCCCGCGGCAGGGATCGCTTCCGCACCTATTCGCTCGGCATGAAGCAGCGTCTCGGGGTCGCGGCCGCCCTGCTCGGCCGCCCCGACCTGCTGATCCTCGACGAACCCACCAATGGCCTGGACCCGGCCGGCATGGCCGAGATGCGGGAGCTCATCACGGGACTCGCCGCCGACGGGCACACCGTCGTGCTGTCCAGTCACCTGCTCAGCGAGGTGCAGGAGATCTGTGATCGTGTCGGCGTCATCTCCGGTGGGCGCCTGCTGGTCGAGTCGACGGTGCGGGAATTGCGGGGCGCGGCCTCGCTGCTGGTGCGCGCGGAACCGCTGGAGGTGGCGTTCCCGGCGGTGCGCGCGGCGGTGGGGGAGCGGTCGGCGCTGGTGACCGCCAACGGAATTCGCGTCGACGCCGGCGCCGCACAGGCCGCCCTCGTGGCCCGCGCGGTCATCGAGGCCGGCGCGGAGCTGCACGAGCTGCGCAGCGACGAAAAGTCCTTGGAAGAAGTGTTTTTCGAGATGACGGAGGCGGCGAAATGACCGACCTGACGGCCGGCGCCCGGGCCGAACTGCTGCGGCTGCGCAAGTGGCCCGCCTTCTGGATCGTGCTCGGCACCTGGATCCTGTTGAACCTGACCTTCGCCTACCTGTTCAACTACCTGGCCTACACCACCGGCGGCGCCACCCGCATGTCCAATGGCCTGCCCCGCGAACTGCTCCTGCAGCAGATGCTGCCCGCGGCGGTGCCGGAGGTGTTCACACAGGGCATGGCCATGTTCGGCGGGGCGCTCATGCTGGTGCTGGGCGCGCTGGCGGTGGGCAGCGGATATGGCTGGGGCAGCTGGAAAACCGCATTCACGCAGGGGCCTTCGCGGGTGCACGTGATCGGCGCGGTGGTGCTGAGCCTCGCGGTGACCGTGCTGGCGCTGGTGCTGGCCGCCTTCGTGATCGACACCGGCGTGGCCGCGCTCATCGCCGCCAGCCAGGGGCAGTCCCTGGCGCTGCCCTCGGTGGGTCGGACATTGCTCGGAATCGCTTCGGGCACCGCCATTCTGGGCATGTGGACGCTGGCGGGCGCGTTTATCGGGGCGGTCGCCCGGGGGCCGGCGCTGGCCGTGGGCCTGGGTCTGGTGTGGGTGCTGGTGGTGGAGAACCTGCTGCGCGGCGTGGCCGTGATCTTCGCTCCCATCAGGGCCGTCACCGAACATCTCCCGGGTACGGCGGCCGGATCCCTGGCGGGCTCGCTGCGCACGGTGGGCGGTCCGGCCACCCCGGGCGTCCTGGATGTCCTGGGCCGGGGCGAGTCCCTGCTGGTGCTGGCCGCCTATGTCCTCGCCTTCGCGGCCGGGACGATCTGGCTGATCCGGCGTCGTGACATGGTGTGAGACAGGCGATACCGCGACCGCGCGCTCGCCCACGACAGCACCGGCCTCGGCCGGCCGGACCGGTGAATTCCCCAGCGCAGCGGCGAGCCTGGGAGATCGGGTGCCGGCACTGTCCAGGATCATCGACACCATCGTGCGGGCTCGGGTCATCAATCCGGGGTGATGGCGGGCCGGGGCGGTATCGTCGCGCCCCATGGACGTTGCGCCCCTGCGGCCACCCGACCTCGCCGCGCGACCGTTCTCCCTGGTCGCGGAACGCATCATGGCGGCCTCGCCCGCCGAGCTCTACCACCAGTGCACCCAGCAGTTCGGACTCTGGTTCGCCGACCCGGGTTCGATCCTCATGCGCGCCGCGGTGAACACGCCATTCTTCTTCACCGCGGGCGGCGGCCACCCGCACTACGGCAGATTCCTCCGCCTGGAGTCCGACCGGCTGGTCGAGCTGACCTGGGTCACCGACGCCACCCAGGGCACGGAAACCGTGGTCACCCTGGAACTTTCGGCGCACGGTGCGGGTACCGCGGTACTCCTCACCCACGCCGGCTTCCCCAACGCCGCCACCCGCGACCGGCATGAGAAGTCCTGGCCAAATGTGTTGCGGCAGTGGGACCAGCGGAGCGCCGCCGCGGTATAGAGTCTGCAAGCGTCCGGCGAGTTCATCACCGGATGAACCTCACCCGAAGGTTCGCGGCCCGTAGCGAAGCGGAGGGCAAATCAGACACCGAAAGGACAGTGATGCCTACACGTAGCGCGCGCACCGCCTGGTCCGGCGGCCTGCAGGACGGTTCCGGTCAGGTCGAGCTGATCAGCTCGGGCGTCGGCAAGTACGACGTCTCGTTCCCCAAGCGCGCCGCCGACGAGGCCGACGGCACCACCAGCCCCGAAGAGCTCATCGCGGCCGCGCACTCCTCCTGCTACGCCATGGCCCTGTCGGGTCAGATCGGCAATGCCGGCGGCACCGTGCAGAACCTCGACATCACCGCCGACGTGACCCTGGGCCCGGACCCGGCCGGCGGCTTCCGCATCTCCAAGATCAAGCTGACCGTGGTCGGCAAGGCGTCCGGCATCGACGAGGCCGGCTTCCTGGCCGCCGCCGAGGCAGCCAAGGCCGGCTGCCCGGTGTCGAAGGCGCTGACCGGCGTCGACACCATCGAGCTGGACGCCGCTTTCGAGGCGTAGACCCGGAATTCCCGGCCGACCCGTCCGGTCGGCCGGGAACGCCCGGTGCTACGTGGGATTACGAAATTGCCGGGACCCGAACACGATCCGCGTATTCGGTGAGTGCGGCGAAGGCCAGCCCGAGGGTCAGCCACAGGGTGCCGGTCTCGGCCAGCGAGGTGGCCCGGAACTGCCACAGCAGCGTCGCCGGGAAGTCCGACGGCACCTCGTCGACACCGGGCAGCGCGATATAGCCGACCGCGGCCACCAGCAGGAACGCGCCGATCCCGCCGATCAGACGGACCGTGTCCAGCCGGCCGCGCAACAGCTTGTACACGTACACGCCCGCGCCCACGGCCGCGAAGCCCAGCAGCACGGACGCGAACCACAGCCAGGTGCGCTCGTTGATCGTGTCCGGCTGACCCACCGCGGGCGGGTTCGCCGGGTATTTGAAGAACGGGACCGCCACGATGGCCAGCCAGCCGCCGCCCGCGAGGGCCAGGCCCAGCCGCGTTCCCGACAGACTCGTGAAGCGCCGCGCGACATTCGCGGCCGTGGCGAGAATGGCCCCGACGGCCAGCCCGAACAGTCCGAGCGCCAGGAACTGACCGGCCTTCTGCCCGGTCCGGCTCACCAGTGGTTCGTCCTCGTCCCCGTGCGAATGCCCGGAGCCCTCGGCCTGCCCGTGCGCGTGCCCGTCGCCGGAAGTCTCGGCCTTGGAATGGGATTCCTCGAGGCTGATCGCCGCTTCGATCTTGGGCTCACCGACGAAATAGCCGACGGTGGCGGCGAGCAGGCCGGCGATCACGCCGGCCAGCAAGCCACGCAGCAGGAGCGTAGTGAGCGAACCCTGAAGTGATCGGGATTCGCTCAGTGACACGGGACGCCCAGCAGGTGCCGTCCGTCATGCATGAGCTCGTGCATGTACATACCGGTGCGCGAGATGGCACCCTGATCGAAGCCGACCAGGTACAGCGTGAGCAGTGCGAGCAGAACGACGCCCGCGGAGACGAGCAACGCGGTGAGCGCGTCGCCGCCCCGGCTGGGGTTGTGGACGATGGCCATTCGAGTCCTCCTGGGGGATTTCGCGTCCCCGTCGAAACGGATACGACGGTGCCGGTGTCTGGCTCCCCCGGCACCGCCGGACTCGGCTGGTGCTCGGAATTACAGTGGCGCGACCGCCCCGGAATCACACCGGGTTACGCGTCACCGTCGTGTCTTGCACTTCGAAGAGTGACATTCCCGTCGGCTCTGCGTCAACACGTACCGGGCGGCGCTGATCAGGCGTTCTTGCCCGCCACGTCCAGGACGACCTCGAATTCCAGCAGCGACGCACCGGTGGCGACCGGCTTGCGCGCCTCGCCCGCGTGCGCCTCGCGCGCCGGGCCGTCCCGCCACGCCGCGAACGACTCCTCCGAATCCCACTGGGTGACAACGAAATACCGGTTGTCACCGGAGACCGGGCGGAGCAGCTGGAAGCCCAGGAAGCCGGGCGAGTTCTCCACCGCGTGCGCGCGGTGCGCGAAGCGCTGCTCCAGTTCGGGGCCGGCGCCCTCGGGGACCTCGATTGCATTGATCTTGACGACTGCCATGGGTGCGAATGTACTCCGCGCTCGCGCACGTATCGTTCGAGGTGGTAACCGACTCTCGGAATTTCCGGGGCTTCCCGAATTCCCAGCACCCATGGTCGAGGCGATGTTGTACGACGAAGGCGGCGCGGGCGCGCCGATCCTGCTGCTGCACGGTTTGATGGGCAGTGCCCGCACCTGGCGGGCTCAGCTGCCCTGGCTGCGCGAATACGGGCATGTTTACACCTTCGACGCCGCCGGTCACGGGCGTCCCGTGCCCGCGGAGCTCACCACCGAGGCGTTCGTGGCCGATCTGGCCGCGGCGACCGCGGAGATCGCCGAACCCATGGTGGTGATCGGGCATTCGATGGGCGGGCTGCACGGGTGGATGTTCACCGCGGCGCATCCGGATCGGGTGCGGGCGCTGGTGGTCGAGGATATGGCGCCGGACTTCCAGGGGCGCACCGCCGAGAACTGGGCGGCCGTGATTTCGGCTTGGCCGCAACCGTTTCCGGACGAGCGGGCGGTGCTGGAATTCTTCGGCCCGGTCGCGGGACGCTACTTCCTCGACTCGTTCCGGCACGGTCCCGACGGCTATCGGCTACACGGTGAGGTCCCGACCTTCCGCGACATCTCCGAGGAATGGGGCACGCGCGATTTCTGGGCGCAATGGAACTCCATTACCGTCCCGGCCCTGCTGATCGAGGGTGAGTACACCATCACGCCGCCGGGGCAGATGCGGCGGATGGCCGAGCTGCATCCGGATGCCCGGCACGTCGTCATTCCGGACGCGGGCCACCTGGTCCACGATGATCAACCGGTCTCCTACCGGGCCGAAGTCGAGGACTTCCTGCGCCGCGCCCTCGTTTGATGGCGGCTGCCTTCAGTCGGGTGGGGCGATCGTCGTATGCTCGGCTCGACTGTGACCCACGACGGATGGTGACCAACCATGATCGACTTCTCGATTCCCGCCGACCTTGCTGCCGAACGCGATCGGGTTCGCCAGTTCGTCATCGACAAGATCGTGCCCTTCGAGCGCGACCCGCGCCTGACCTCTCATGGCCCCAATGACGAACTGCGCCAGGAAATGGTCGAGCTGGCCCGCGCCGAGAAGCTGCTCACCATCCAGGCCCCGGTGGAACTGGGCGGCCGCGGCCTGACCCACGTCGAGCAGGCCGTGCTGTACGAGGCGGCCGGCTGGTCCACCCTCGGCCCGGTCGCCATGAACTGCGCCGCGCCCGACGAGGGCAATATGTTCCTGCTTTCCAAGATCGCGAATCCCGAACAGACGCAACGCTTCCTGCAGCCCGTCATCGACGGCCACCAGCGCAGCGTCTTCGCCATGACCGAGCCGGGCGGCGCGGGCTCCGACCCCAACCAGCTCGCCACCGAGGCCACCTTCGACGGCGAGAACTTCACCATCAACGGCCTCAAGTGGCTGATCACCGGCGCCGATGGCGCCAAGACCTGGATCATCATGGCGCGCCTGGCCGCCAACCCGCACCTGCCCGAGGGACCCACCCTGTTCCTCTGCGAGGGCGACGCGCCCGGGATCGTGATCGAACGCGTCATGAACACCATGGACCGCAACTACGTCGGCGGCCACGCGGTGGTGCGCTTCGACAACCTGGTGCTGCCCAAGGAGGCCCTGCTCGGCGAGACCGGCCAGGCGCTGCGCTACGCCCAGTTGCGGCTGGCCCCGGCCCGCCTCACCCACTGCATGCGCTGGCTGGGCGCGGCCGAGCGGGCCCAGGCCATCGCCGTCGACTACGCCAAGACCCGCACCGCCTTCGGCAAGACGATCGGCGAGCACCAGGGCGTGTCGTTCATGTTGGCGGACAACGAGATCGCGCTGCACCAGTGCCGGCTCACCATCTGGCACGCCTGCTGGCTGATGGACCAGGGCCACAAGGCCCGCCACGAATCCTCCATCGCCAAGTCGTACGTCTCCGAGGAGCTGTTCAAGGTCACCGACCGCTGTGTCCAGGTGCTCGGCGGCATCGGCATCTCCGACGAGACCGTGGTCGAGATGATCTTCCGCGACATGCGCGCCTTCCGTCTCTACGACGGCCCGACCGAGGTGCACAAGTACGCCATCGGGCGGCAGATCCTGCGGGGATGAGGTGAGGTCCCGGGCGCGGCGTCGCCCGGGTGACTAGGATTCTGGCGCATGAGTTCGGAATTGCACGTGGACGTCTCCGGCGGCGTCGCCGTGCTCACGCTCAACCGGCCCGCCCAGCAGAACGCACTGACCCCGGCCATGGCGTCAGGTCTCGGTGCGGCACTGAGCCGCTGCGACAAGGACGACGCCATCGGCGCGGTCGTCATCACCGGGACCCCGCCCGCGTTCTGCGCGGGCGCGGACCTGTCGCTGAAGGTGGGCGAGGTCAACGGCCTGATCGATCCGCCCCCGTTCCGGATCCGGAAACCGGTCATCGCGGCGGTGAACGGGCATGCGGTGGGCATCGGCCTGGAGATCGCGCTGCAGTGCGACCTGCGCTATGTCGCCCGTGACGCGGTCTACGCACTCAACCAGGTCCGCCGCGGCGCGCTCGCCGACGGATTCGCGCACTGGACCCTGCCCCGGCTGATCGGCAGCGCCCGCGCCGCCGACCTGCTGCTCACCGGCCGCACCTTCGACGGCGACGAGGCCTACAACCTGGGCATCGCCAATACCTGCCTGCACGCCGCCGAGGTACTGCCCACCGCCCTGGATGTGGCCCACGACATCGCCCACGGGTCGGCTCCGCTCCCGGTGGCACTGTCCAAGCGGCTGCTGTGGGAGGCCCCCACCATGGCCCCGGACACCGTGGGCCGCCTGGAAACCGAGCTCAACGACTATGTCGCCAAGAGCACCGACGGCGGCGAGGGTGTCGCGGCCCTCAAGGACCGGCGCCCGCCCAAGTGGACCGGCAGCGTCAGCGGCGAATGGCCCGCGTGGGATGCCGTGACGGGTGGCGAGCACCGGCCCGGACTGGACTGATCGGGCCCTCCGGGTCCGGTCGGGTCGTTCGGGCTAGGCGCGGCCGCTGATGGCCATCAGCAGGAAGATGCAGCCGAAGACCACCATCAGGCAGGTCCCGATGACCCCGAGGACGTAGCCCACCACGACCTGCACCCGGCCACCGAACCGGCCCTCCCCGGCTTCGATCTCGTTCAGCGCCCGGCGTCCCAGCGCCCAGGCGATCGGCCCCAGCGCGCCGCAACAGAACACGCTGAGCGCGCCCAGCAGCAGGACGGCCGTCGCGTGCTCATGCTCGACGGGGGAACCGAGGGGCGGCTGATCGAAGACCACCGCCCGAGTTTACGGGCGGAAGCGCTCCGGCGGGAGGCAGACGCGCGGTGTTCGCTTGCGCCGCTTGATTATCGGCGCTCAGCGCCCCGGATTGTGATGGTCAGGTGACCGATTCAGGCCCGGCGCTGCCGTGCCACCTCGGCCAGCACCACGCCCGCCGCTACCGAGGCATTGAGCGACTCCACCGGACCCGCCATCGGAATGCTCAGAATCGAGTCGCAGTTCTCGCGCACCAGGCGTGAGAGACCCTTGCCCTCCGAACCGACCACGATGACCGTCGGTGCGCTGCCGTCGAATTCGTCGAGGGTGGTGTCGCCGCCCGCGTCCAGGCCGACGATCTGATAGCCCTTGTTGGCCCAATCCTTCAGCGTGCGAGTCAGATTCGTAGCCCGCGCGACCGGAAGCCGCGCTGCCGCACCGGCACTGGTGCGCCACGCCACCGCCGTGACGCTCGCGCTGCGCCGCTGCGGGATCAGCACGCCCTGGCCGCCGAAGGCCGCCACCGAACGGATGACCGCGCCGAGGTTACGGGGGTCGGTGATGTTGTCCAGCGCCACCAGCAGCGCCGGCTCACCCGAGTTGTGCACGCGGTCGATGAGATCGTCCGGATGCGCGTACTTGTACGGCGGCACCTG
Organism: Nocardia niigatensis NBRC 100131; assembly: GCF_000308655.1. Taxonomy (GTDB): domain Bacteria; phylum Actinomycetota; class Actinomycetes; order Mycobacteriales; family Mycobacteriaceae; genus Nocardia; species Nocardia niigatensis. Next base: position 194,216 of record NZ_BAGC01000003.1, read on the forward strand.
CAGTGCCATGCCCTGATGCATGGCGTTGTGGCTCATCTTGTCCAGGTCGGTGCGCGGCACCTCCAGGATCGAGATACCGATCTCGGCGGCCGTCTTCACCGCCTCCGAGAGCCGATCGTCGTTCTCGGTGCCATTGGCGACATAGAGCGCCGTGGCGGGCACGCCCGCCCGCAGGCACTCCACCACCGGGTTGCGGCCCAGCACCAGCTCCGGGCCCTCGCTGTCCTTGCGGCCGGCGATGGGCCGGGCGGCATTGCGTGACCGGGTGGTGGCGGCCGACGCCTCGGCCTTGGCCTTCGCCTTGGCGCGCTTCGCCGCGACGTGGTAGACCCGGTCCTCGGCCTTGGGCGTCGCGCCCTTGCCCTCGAGCCCGCGGCGGCGCTGCCCGCCGGAGCCGACGGTCTGCCCCTTCTTGCTGCCTGCCTTGCGTGTCGCCCCGCGTCGCTGGGAATTGCCTGCCATCACTTCGCCTTCCGTATCAAGCGGTCACCCGCCTCGAGCCGGCCGCGGGACGAACCCGCTCACGGTCGATCATGCGGGAAACCTGCCTCCGGTCGGCGCAGCGAGAGGCTGCGCCCATGTCAAAACTTTCGCGCTGCACCGAAGCAGCGCCCCCGGATCGGCCACGAGCCGCGCGGCCGTTCTGGTCGCGGGGATTCGGCATTGCCGGAGGGACGCTAAGAATTGTGCCCCATGTTGCGCCGCGCCCCCGAATGCGGTGCGCTCACTTCTTCTCCTTGGCCAGCGACCACTCCGCACCCTGCGGCGTGTCGGTGACCTCGACACCCGCGGCCTCGAGCCGGTCGCGGACCGCGTCCGCGGTGGCCCAGTCCTTGCCGGCGCGGGCCTGCTGACGCCGGTGCAGCTCCGCGCCGATCAGCACATCGAGCGCGGCGATCGCGGCGGAATTGTCCGCGGGCGCGGCCCAGTGCTCGTCCAGCGGATCCACGCCGAGAATGCCCAGCATGGCCCGGACCTGTCCGGCCACCATCCGCGCGCCCGACAGGTCACCCGCGTCGAGGGCCTTGTTGCCCTCGGTGACCACGCCGTGAATCTCGGCCAGCGCCTGCGGAACCCCGAGATCGTCGTCCAGCGCGGCGGCGAAGCCCGGGGTCCAGGTGCCGACCGGCACGTCGCCGGTCCGCTCGGCCACCCGCAGCACGAAGGACTCCAGCCGCTGGTATCCGGCGGCGGCCTCGGTCAGGGCCTGATCGGAATACTCGACCATGGACCGGTAGCCGACGCTGCCCAGGTAGTAGCGCAGCTCGACCGCGCGTACCCCGACCCGTTCCAGCACATTCGGAATGGACAGCACATTGCCCAGCGACTTGGACATCTTCTCGCCGCCCATGGTCACCCATCCGTTGTGCAGCCAGTAGCGGGCGAATCCGTCCCCGGCCGCGCGCGACTGCGCGATTTCGTTCTCGTGGTGCGGGAAAACCAGATCCATTCCGCCGCAATGAATATCGAATTCCGATCCGAGATAGAACTCGGCCATGGCGGAGCATTCGAGATGCCAGCCCGGGCGGCCCGGACCCCACGGCGAGGGCCAGCTCGGCTCACCCGGCTTGGCGGCCTTCCACAGCGTGAAGTCGCGCGGATCCTTCTTGCCCTGGCCCGCGCTCTCACCCTGGTGCACGTCATCGAGCCGATGCCCGGACAGCTTTCCGTAGTCCGGGAAGCTCAGCACGTCGAAATAGACATTGCCCTCGGAGGCGTAGGCGTGGCCGCGCTCGATGAGCCGTTCCATCATCCCGGCCATCTGGGTGATGTGCCCGGTCGCGCGCGGCTCGGCGGACGGCGGCAGCACGCCCAGCGTCTCGTAGGCGCGGTCGAAGGCGCGCTCGTGCGTCGCGGCCCACTCCCACCACGGGCGGCCGTGCTCGGCCGCTTTGTTCAGAATCTTGTCGTCGATATCGGTGACATTGCGAATGAAGGCGACGTCGAATCCATTGGCGGCCAGCCACCGTCGCAGCACATCGAAGGCGACGCCACTGCGCACGTGCCCGATGTGGGGTTCCCCCTGAACGGTCGCGCCGCACAGGTACACCGAGGCTTTGCCAGGGACCAGCGGCGTGAATTCACGCAGGGTCCGCGTCTCGGTGTCGAAAAGGCGCAGAGTCACGACAGAGCATCCTAGCTGTTGGGAATTGGGCGGATTACGGGTGCGTCAGGCGCGACAACACAGCAGCGCGGTGGCCACCGCCGCCACGCCCTCGCCGCGGCCGGTGAGGCCCAATCCGTCGGTCGTGGTGCCGGACACCGAAACCGGCGCACCCAGAATCTCGCCCAGCACCTGCTGCGCCTCGGCCCGTCGCGGACCGATTTTCGGGCGATTCCCGATTACCTGTACAGCCGCATTGACAATGGTGAATCCGGCCTCGTCGAGCAGTCGCCGGACTTCTTTCAACATGGCCGCGCCCGACACGCCCGCCCATTCCGGGCGGCCGGTGCCGAATACCGCGCCCACATCGCCGAGACCGGCGGCCGACAGCAGCGCGTCGCACAGCGCGTGCGCCGCCACATCACCGTCGGAATGTCCCGCGCAGCCGCTGTCGCCCTCGAACAGCAGGCCCGCCATCCAGCAGGCCCGGCCCGGTTCGACTGGGTGCACATCGCTGCCGATGCCGGTGCGCAGCGCCATGGGATCCATCACGGGGCGATCACCGCCTCGCGTGTCGTGTCCAGTCCACCTGCGGTGTCGTCCGAATCACGATGGGCGACCAGCGTATTGGCGAGGACCAGGTCCAAGGGCGTGGTGATCTTGAAAGCCAGGGCGTCACCGAGCACCGTGTGAACGGTCGCGCCGAGCATCTCCACCAATCCCGCATCATCCGTCGCCTGTGTACCCATAGCGTAGGCGTCACGCAGGAGAGCGGCGTCGAAGCCCTGCGGAGTCTGGACGGCGCGCAGGCCGGATCGATCCGGGGTGCCGGTCACGGCGCCGGTCGCGTCCACCGCCTTGATGGTGTCGGCGACCGGCAGCGCGGGCACCACGGCCCGCGCGCCCGCGCACAGCGCGTCGACCACGCGGGTGATGAGTGCGGGAGGAGTCAGGGCCCGGGCCGCGTCGTGCACCAGCACCAGGGTGGCGTCGGGCGCGGCCGCGAGACCGGCCCGCACCGAATCGGTGCGCTCGGCGCCGCCCGCGACCACATGCACGGGCACGGCGGACGCGGGCAGCAGAGCGCGGGTCTCGGCGACGAGTTCGGTGGGCACCATAACCACAACGTCGTCGACCGATCCGGAATCGATCAGCCCCTGGACCGCGCGAGTGAGCATGGGACTGCCGCCGACGTGGACGAACGCCTTCGGCTTGTTCTCGCCGAGACGCACGCCCATGCCGGCGGCAGGAACCAGAGCGACGACACGACGGCCGTCACCGGGTGTAGTTTTCACGGTCAGGAAGCCGCTGCGAGAACCTCGTCGAGCAGGGTCTCGGCCTTGACGTCGTCGGTGCCCTCCGCGAGCGCGAGCTCACCGACGAGAATCTGACGAGCCTTGGCCAGCATCCGCTTCTCACCGGCGGACAGGCCCCGGTCCTGCTCACGACGCCACAGGTCGCGAACGACCTCGGCCACCTTGTTCACATCGCCGGAGGCGAGCTTCTCGAGGTTGGCCTTGTAGCGACGGGACCAGTTGGTCGGCTCCTCGGTGTGCGGAGCGCGCAGCACCTGGAAGACCTTGTCCAAGCCCTCCTGGCCGACGACGTCGCGGACGCCGACATACTCTGCGTTCTCTGCGGGAACCCGAACGGTCAGGTCGCCTTGCGCGACCTTCAGGACCAGATACTCCTTTTGTACACCCTTGATGGTGCGGGTTTCGATAGCTTCGATCAGCGCCGCTCCGTGGTGGGGGTAAACGACGGTGTCTCCGACCTTAAAAATCATGTGTCCCGTGCCCCTTTCGATGTTCACAGTTTAACATGCGACTCGGTAACGGCGCGATCAACGGCGCAGGTCAGGGCCACAACGGAGCGGCGGCGGGGCTTGACAGAACACGAATCGTGTGCATCTTGTTGTGGCATAAGGGGATAGCGCATCGCGTAGTTCGCGTGCATATGCGAGTGCGTACTTCGCATACGCGACCGAGCGCCCTCGCATAAACGACATTGCATCACTCGGGAAGTGGTCTCCGAATCTCTGTCAGGCCCCCTGACACATCCCACCGGGTCGCTCCGCGAGATCCCGCGCGATGAGCGTTGTGACATCTCGCGCATTGCGCGCGCGGCATCCGGGGCGGAACCCGGGACGCACCGGCGGGGCCGCGCCACGCGCACGCGACACCGCCCGCGTGTAGAGCGGGGCGGGGGACGCATTACTCTCTTTGACTACTACTCTCCATAGTGGAGTTAGCCCGGTCGACATGGAGGACCCCGTGACTGCCCTGAAAGCCACCACTGCGTCGAAGCCGCGGCGGCGTGCCGTGACAGTTGCTGCACTCGCTGCGGGTGCGGTGCTCGCGCTGTCGGGTTGCGGCGCTGGTCAGGTCTCGCAGACCGCCACCCAGGTCGCCGCCGTCAACGGCAACAGCGCCGATGTCGGTTCCATCGCGCTGCGCAACGTGCGCTTCCTGCTCCCGCAGACCGAGGAGTACAACAACGCCAAGGGCGGCAAGGCCGTGCTGGCCTTCAGCGCCGTCAACCTCAGCGACAGCAAGACCGACCAGCTGGTCAGCATCAGCACCGAGCTGGGCCAGGTGAAGATCGCCGACAAGATCGAGCTGAAGCCGTCGGCCACGGTCGTCGCCGACAAGCCGACCGCCAAGGACGCGGCCCAGGCCGCCGCCCTGAAAGAGCAGAACGCCGGCGAGTCCGCCGCCGACCCGAACGCCAAGCCCGTCCTGATCGAGGTCACCGGCCTCACCAAGGACGTCACCCCGGGCCTGACCTACCCGCTGACCTTCGTCTTCAAGGAGGGCGGCACCGTCGTCGTCAACACCCCGGTCGACGCCGGCGCGAACAACCCGCGCCAGGAGCCCGCGAAGCAGGAGAAGGGCGGCGAGCACTGAGCTCCCGCTAGCAGCCTCTGACAGCGCCCGCCCTGAGATCTCAGGGCGGGCGCTGCCGTGTTCCGATCAGCAGTCAGGTTCGCGGCCGTCTCGATTCTGGACCGCGGCTGGAATAGACCTCCGCCTTGGAGCGGGGGAGCGGAGGCGGGACGAATCGAGACCTCGGGGCCGTGAACCCGCCCGGAGCGCAGCGGAGGGCAAATGAGGCAACGTGTCGGCGGCGCTGGCTAGGCTGCGCGGCGTGGCCAAGGTGAAATCGCTGTACCGGTGCGCGGAGTGCTCGCACGAGGTCGCCAAATGGGTTGGGCGCTGCCCGGATTGCAATGCTTGGGGGACCATCGAGGAGATGGCGGCCTCCTCGTCCGCTGCGGCCGTCGGACGGCGGGCGATGCTGCCGAGCACGGCGGCGGCGCCGATCTCGAGCATCGACTCCAACAAGACCCAGGCGCGCTCGACGGGGGTGTCCGAGCTGGATCGGGTGCTGGGCGGCGGGATCATTCCCGGATCGGTGGTGTTGCTGTCGGGGGAGCCCGGGGTGGGCAAGTCGACGCTGCTGCTCGAGGTGGCGCACCGGTGGGCGCGGGCGCGCGACGAGATCGCGCTGTACGTGACCGCGGAGGAATCGGCGGGGCAGGTGCGGCTGCGGGCGGACCGCACGGGCGCGGTGCACGACAAGGTGTACCTGGCCGCGGAATCGGATCTGGCGACCATTCTCGGGCACGTGGACCAGGTGAAACCCTCACTGCTGGTGGTGGACTCGGTGCAGACCATGCTGGCCGCCGACGCGGACGGCGTGATCGGCGGTGTCACCCAGGTGCGTTCGGTGACGGCGGCGCTCACCTCGCTGGCCAAGGCGAGCGGGATCGCGGTGCTGCTGGTCGGGCACGTCACCAAGGACGGCGCGGTGGCCGGTCCGCGCACGCTCGAGCACCTGGTGGACGTGGTGCTGCAGTTCGAGGGCGACAAGCACTCCTCGCTGCGCATGGTGCGCGGCATCAAGAACCGCTTCGGCAGCACCGACGAGGTCGGCTGCTTCGAGATGCGCGAGGCGGGAATCCATTGCGTGGACGACCCTTCGGGCCTGTTCCTGCATCATCGGGGCGACGCGGTGCCCGGAACCGCGGTGACGGTCGCCATGGACGGCAAGCGGCCCATGCTGGGCGAGGTGCAGGGGCTGACGGTGGACACCCAGGCGCCCGCGCCCCGGCGCGCGGTGAGTGGGCTGGACTACAACCGCGTTTCCATGGTCCTGGCTGTCCTGCAGAGCCGCGGAGGCGTGTTCGTGGGCAAGCAGGACGTCTACGCGGCCACCGTGGGCGGTATGCGGCTCACAGAGCCCGCGGCGGATCTGGCTGTCGCGCTTGCCATTGCGAGCGCCAGCCAGGATCTGGCGCTGCCCAGCGGCCTGGTGGTACTGGGCGAGGTGGGCCTGGCGGGCGAGGTGCGCCAGGTGACCGGGCTGAGCCGCCGGCTGGCGGAGGCGGAGCGACTGGGTTTCACCGAGGCTCTGGTGCCGCCGGGCGTGGAACGCACCGGCCGCGGTATGAAGGTGCGCGAGGTCACCGATATTCGTGCCGCCCTTGCGGTTACCGGGTTGCGCCGGCGGCGCGGCGCGCCGGCTTCGGTGGAAATGGCGGAATGACAGCCGAAATCGAATGAGGTCGCGGAATCGAATTCGATTCGGATCGGAATTCGGTTCGCAATTACCGGAATTCTGGATAAACGGCGGAGGCCGGGATCCGAGCGCTCGGATCCCGGCCTCCGCCGTGGTGTGCTGAATTTCAGGCGAGATTGAACGGCTCGGGGGCGCTGCGGACCGAACCGAGTTGTGCCACAACGGTGTAGGGACCGGCCGGGACGGGAACGCGGTCGCCGGCACAGTTGGGCTGGGAGGTCGCGCCCGACCAGGTGACGGTGAAGGCGGCCTGCTGGCCGGGGGCCAGGGTGCGCATGTCGGGGGTGCCGTCCGGGTAGCAGTCGGTGCTGGACCACAGCTTGCGCTGGCCGTCCAGGGACTGCACCTGGACCAGTTGCAGGCCCGATCCCATGTCGCGTTGGCACGGGGCGTTGGAGATGTTGGTGATGACGATGCCGAACTGCGGTTGGTCGCCGATCTTGTAGGTGGGCTGCCCGACGGTCACCTTCACGGCCAGCGACTGGTCGGCGCACAGGGCCTGCGCGGCCGGGGCGGCTCCGGAGGGCTTGGCCGCGCCCGCATCCGCGGCGCTCGTGGTGGCGCTGCCGGAGGGCTTGGACGTGGCGGTGGCGCTCGGGGTGGTGCTCGCCTTGGCGCCCGTCGTGTGGTCGGGGCCGCCCTTCAACAGCGCGAAGGCCACCCAGATCACCAGCGCGAGGCCGAGCACCATCGCGCCGACCGCGGCGACGCGGCGGCGCCAGTAGATTTCGGGTGGCAGTGGTCCGTTCGGTTCCAGCACGGTGACAACGGTAAGGGCACCATCCTGGTCACCCCGAGCAGGGTCTCGGCGTGTCGTACGTGAAAGCGCTTACGGGGGCGGTAAATTCCGCCGCCCGCGGCGCGAATCGTGCATCCCCGGCAGAACCGGCTACACCACTTCGCCGATATTGCCGATGACGCGGTGCAGCTTGATCTCACCGTCGCCGAGGTTGTAGGTGACGCAGGCGATGGCGCACTCGCCGGTGGCCACGCGCTGGGAGATGATCATCGACCGCTGCATGAGCAGGCGGGCGGTCTCCTCGACGTGGCGGGCCTCGAGCTCGTCGACCGACGACAGGCCCTCGCGGCGGCCGATGAGGATGGAGGGGGTGACGCGTTCGACGACCGAGCGGATGAACCCGCCGGGCACATTGCCGTGGTCGAGGGCGTCGATGGTGGCGCGGACCGCGCCGCAGCTGTCGTGGCCGAGCACGACGATCAGCGGCACCGACAGCACCTGCACGCCGTATTCGATGGAGCCCAGCACCGAGGCGTCGATGACGTGGCCGGCCGTGCGGACCACGAACATGTCGCCGAGACCCTGATCGAAGATGATCTCGGCGGCGACGCGAGAATCGCCGCAGCCGAACAGGACTGCCGAGGGCTGCTGCCCGGCGACGAGCTTGGCCCGGTCGGCCGCGCCCTGGCTAGGGTGCTGCAACGTGCCGTTGACGAAGCGCTCGTTGCCTTCGCGCAGGGCTTTCCAAGCACTGATCGGGTTGTTATGCGGCATGCGTCCCATTTTCCATAGCCCTTTGGTTACCGGCGAGTCCTCAGCGTTACGGTCCGGCAAAGACGCGCTGTCCGGATCGCCGCGCGCCCGGTGAGCCGCCGGGTGGGCGGAAACCGGCCTCGCCGAAATGGATACCATCGCGCGTGGCGGCGTGTGGGATTTCGGGAGGATGCGAAGTGGACAGCGATGCGCTCATCGACTGGTATCGCGAGACCGCGCGGGATCTGCCGTGGCGGCGGCCCGGTGTCACCGCGTGGCAGATCCTGATGAGCGAGATCATGCTGCAGCAGACACCCGTGGTGCGGGTGGAGCCCATCTGGCGGGAGTGGGTGGCCCGCTGGCCGGTGCCCTCCGCCATGGCCGCCGCGCCGCAGGGGGAGGTGCTGCGCGCCTGGGGCAAACTCGGCTATCCGCGGCGCGCGCTGCGCCTGCACGAGTGCGCGCGGGTGCTGGCCGAGGAGCACGGCGACGAGGTGCCGGCCGATGTCGAGGTGCTGCTGAGCCTGCCCGGGATCGGCGCGTACACCGCCCGGGCCGTGGCCTGCTTCGCGTACGGGCAGCGAGTTCCGGTGGTGGACACCAATGTTCGCCGCGTGGTGGCGCGGGCCGTGCACGGCCGCGCCGAGGCGGGCAATCCGGCGAACCGCGATCTCGCGGAGACCGAGGCGCTGCTGCCCGCGCGGGTCGAACGGGCCGCCGTCATGTCGGCGGCTCTGATGGAGCTGGGCGCGGTGATCTGCACCGCCCGGACCCCGGAGTGCGAGCGCTGCCCGCTGCCGGCGTGCGCCTGGATCAGCGCGGGCCGCCCGGCCTCCGAGGTGGTGCGGCGGGTGCAGAAGTACGAGGGCACCGACCGGCAGGCGCGGGGCCGGCTGCTCGACGTCCTGCGCGGCGCGTCGGGTCCGGTGGAGCGAGTTCGCCTGGACCTGGCCTGGACTCGCGATCCGGGCCAGCGGGATCGGGCCCTGGACTCGCTGCTCGTCGACGGCCTCATCGAGCAGACGGCCGACGGTCTGTTCGCGCTGGCGGGCGAGGGCAGCTGACCCGCGAACGCCCCTCCCGGGCCGAGGGGTGGTCGTCCGGGAGGGGCGTGCGGGGGCGATCTGCCGCCCCTCATGCGGTAGATCGCGGTGTCGCAGCAGGTTTCGCGGGATCGGGCCCGAAACTCAGGCGGCGACGAGGACTCTGCGGCGATTGCGGGTGCGGCTGCCCACCATCCGGCAGATCAGATAGATCGTGAACGAGATGGTGGTGACGAACGTCGAGATCGGGACGCCGGGCGCCAGCGACAGCAGAATGCCGCCGACCGCGGCGATCTCGGCGAACACGATCGACAGGATCGCCACCCGGGCCGGGCTCGCGGTGAGCTGGGCGGCCGCCGCGGCCGGTGTGATGAGCAGCGACAGCACCAGCAGCGCGCCGACGATCTGCACCCCGAAGGCCGCGGTCACGCCGAGCAGCACGGCGAACACGATGGACAGCGCCCGCACCGGAACCCCGCGCGCCACCGCCACTTCCGGGTCCGCGCTGGCGAACAGCAGCGGGCGGTAGACGGCGGCCAGCACCACCAGCACGGCCGCGGTGCAGGTGGCCAGCAGGCCGAGCCCGGAGTTGCCGACGCTGACCACCTGACCGGTCAGCAGCGAGAACTTGGAGCCCGCGCGTTCCGGGCCCAGCCACAGGAACAGCACCGACAGGCCGAGGCCGAACGACAGCACCACGGCGATGACCGAATCACGTTCGCGAGCACGGGAACCCAGCACACCGAACAGCACCGCCGCCACCACCGAACCGATGATGGCGCCCAGCCCGACGCCGACGCCGGCCAGCAGCGCGGCGGCCGCGCCGGTCAGCGACAGCTCGCTGGTGCCGTGCACGGCGAAGGACATCTGGCGGCTGATGATGAGCGGGCCGATGGCCCCGGCCAGCAGGCCGAGCAGAGCGGCGGCGAGCACCGCCTGCTGCACGAAGTCGTAGGACAGCAGATGCGCGGTGGTGGAGACGTCGAGCAGCTGCGAGAACAGCGTGGACAGCTTGTCGATCATGCCCGCGCCTCCCGTGCCTCGGCGCTCTTCCGGTTCTCGCCGTGGCCCGGCCGCTGCTCGCCGTGGCAGTGCGCCGCGCCGGATTCGCCCAGCGCGTCCATGGCGTCGCCGGTGCCGACGACGACCAGGCGGCCGCGCAGGCGCAGCACGTCGACCTCGGTGCCGTAGAGCTCGGAGAGGGTCTCGGAGGTCATGACCTCGTCGGGCGTGCCGATCCGGAACTGTCCGTCGACCAGATACAGCACCCGATCCACCAGCGGCAGAATGGGATTGATCTCGTGGGTCACGAACAGCACCGCGGTGTCGTGGGTGCGGCGCCGCCGGTCGATGAGCTCGGAGACCAGCCGCTGATTCGCCAGGTCCAGCGACAGCAGCGGTTCGTCGCACAGCAGCACCTTGGGATCACCGGCCAGCGCCTGCGCCACCCGCAGCCGCTGCTGCTCGCCGCCGGACAGCGCGTCGATCGGCGCGTAGGCGAACTTCTCGGCCCCGACGGCCGAGATCGCCGCCGCCACTTTTCGTTTGCGTTCCTTGCGCCCGCGCAGTCCGAGCCCCCATCGGTGCCCGTCCACGCCGAGCCCCACCAGGTCGACTCCGCGCAGCTGCGCCCCGCCCTCGATGGTCTTCTGCTGCGGTACGTACCCGATATCCGGATTACCCACCCGCACCGGCGATCCCGCGACCTCCGCGGTGCCGGCCGTCAGCCCCAGCTGCCCCAGCAGCATCCGCATGAGCGAGGTCTTCCCGGAGCCGTTGGGCCCCAGCACCGCGATGAACTCGCCCGGTGCGACCTCGAGATCCAGCCCCTGCCACAGCGTCCGGTCCCCGAACGACAGCCGGGCGTCGGACAGCCGGACCGCGGGAGCGCTCGCGGTGGGCGCACCGGACGGGCGGGCGGAAGCATCCGTCGCCGTTTCGGACTGCGCCGCATAGGCATTCGAGTCGCTCGCGGGTGTGGCGGTCGCGGGTGGTAAGGTCTCCGCGCAGCCCGAGCGGCCGGAGGGTGTGCGGGGGCGTGTTCCGGTGAGGGCACATCCGGGCTTCGGCGTGGTGACGCCGGTGTCGGGTGCCTGCGCGGGGTTCGCGGTCATGGTGGTTCTCCCGGATGCGCGGTGGAACGTCAGGACAGGGCCTTGGCGAGGGACTGGGCGTTGTTCGTCATCCAGGTGACATAGTCCAGCCCCGCGGGGAGGGTTTCGGTGACCTCGACGACGGTGACGCCGGACTTGCCGGCGGTGGCGCGCAGGTCCTCGGTGAGCTTGTCCTCGGTCTGGATGTTGTAGATCAGGGCGCGAACCTGTTTGGCGCTCAGCAGGTCACGCACGGTGGCCACGTCCTGGGGCGCGGGGTCGGTGCCCTGCTCGACGGCCTCCTGGAAGGCGTGCGGGGTCTTGTCGTCGGTCTTGGCGGCGGTGAGCAGGTACGCGGCCAGCGGCTCGGTCTGCAGCACCGGCCGGTTCGGGTGCTCGGCGGCGATCGCGGCGGTCACGGCCTCGATCGGGGCCAGCTTCGCGGTGAAGGCGGCCGCCCGGTCGGCGTAGGCCTGCTTGTGATCGGGGTCGATCTCGCCCAGGGCGTCGGCGATGTGCTCGGCGATGTGGCCGACCTGGTGCAGGTCGTACCAGACGTGCTCGTTGGCCGCATGGTCGTGGCCCGCGGTCTCCGCGGACGCCGGTGCGGCCGAACCGCTTTCGTGGGCGTGGTCGCCGGTGGCGATGTCGAAGGCGTTGACGGTCTTCTTGTTCCGGCCCGCGACGGCCTTGTCGATGAACCCGTCGTAGTGGCCGCCGTTGTAGACGATCAGCTTGGCGTCGGTGATCTTGGCGGCGTCGGCGGGGGTGAGCTCGAACGAGTGCGGGTCCACCTTCGGGTCGCTGATGATCGATTCGACGGTCAGGTCCGGTCCGGCGACGGCCCGGGTGATGTCGCCCCACACATTGGTGGAGGCGATGACGGCGGGATGATCGGAGCTCTTCGAAATGCCGCAGGCGGTCACGGTGGCGATGGTCGCCAGTCCGGCGGCGAGCACGGCGAATCCTCGGGCGAAGCTTCTGGTCACGCTGGGTACTCCTGGCACTGCGGCTTACTAGTAACGAAAACGATTGCCATTTGAATGTAGCGTAAGTGACCGCCAGGGCCCTAGTTCCGGACCGGGGGATGTGGCCCGCGACACGCCCGGGCGAACTCCGGGCGCACCGACGGAAGCGGCCCCCGCGAACGAAGGTTCGCGGGGGCCGCTCCGGTCGTGCGTTTGGTCCGGCCTAGGTCAGCGCCGCGACCGGCTGGCTCAGCAGCTGCGCGCAGCGCAGCAGGCCGAGGTGGCTGTACGCCTGCGGGTGGTTGCCGAGCGAGCGTTCAGCGACCGGGTCGTACTCCTCGGAGAGCAGGCCGGTCGGTCCCGCCACATCCACCAGCTGCGCGAACAACGCCTCGGCGTCCTCCCGCTTGCCGATCAGCAGGTACGCCTCCACCAGCCAGGCGGCACACAGGTGGAATCCGCCCTCGCCGCCGGGCAGCCCGTCGTCGTGGTGGTACCGGTACACGGTCGACCCGCTGCGCAGTTCGGCCTCGGTCGCCACCACGGTGGCCGCGAACCGCGGATCCGAGGGGTCGATCAGCCCGCTCAGTCCGATGTGCAAGGTGGCCGCGTCGAGATCGGTGCCGTCGTAAGCCGCTGTGTAGGACTGGACTTCGTCGTTCCAGCCCTGCGTGCGGACCTCGTCGGCGATGGTGTCGCGCAGCGGCTCCCACTCCGGATCCGCCGGCCGCCCGAACTGCCGGGCCAGGGTGAGCGCCCGGTCCACGGTGAGCCAGCCCATGACCTTCGAGTAGACGTGGTGGCGGGGATTGCCACGGATCTCCCAGATGCCGTGGTCGGCCTCGCGCCAGCGGCGCTGCACCGCGGACACCATGGCGTGCACCAGTTCCCAGTCCGCGTCCGGCAGCGCCTTCTGGGGATCGTTGATGCCCTTGCGTTCTCGCGCGTGCGCCAGCTGGGAGATGAGGTCCACGATGGGACCGAACACGTCCAGCTGCACCTGCATGTTCGCCGCGTTGCCGACGCGCACCGGCCGCGAGCCGGCGTAGCCGGGCAACTGGTCGATGACGGCCTCGGGCGGCAGGGTCTCGCCGTAAAGGGTGTACAGCGGGTGCAGCCGCTCGGGTCCGGGCAGGGTCTCGAGCACCCGGTGCACCCAGTCCAGCAGTTCCTGGGCCTCGCTCAGCGAGCCGAGCGAGACCAGCGCGGCCGCGGTCAGCGCGGCATCGCGCAGCCAGCAGTAGCGATAGTCCCAGTTGCGCACGCCGCCGATGTCCTCGGGCAGCGAGGTGGTGGCCGCGGCCATGATGGAACCGGACGGTGCGTGCACCAGCCCGCGCAGGGTGAGCGCGGAGCGCTTCATGAGATCCGGCTTGAGCGGCGGCAATTCGAGCGTGCCCACCCATTCGGCCCAGTAGCGCTCGGCCTCCCGGCGGCGGTCCGTCTCGGGCCGCATGGCGGGCGCGAGATCGGAGGTGCCGCAGCGCAGTTCGAGCACGATCGGGCCCTGGCGCGGGTCTACCACGGCGCGGGCGGTGTAATGGTTGCCATCGTCGATGATCTGCCATTCCACGCCGGGGGAGCGCAGCACCATCGGCTCGTTGGTGCCCTCCACCTTGAGCCCGCCGGTGGCGTGCAGCAGCCGCACCGGCACCTGGCCGAATTCGGGCCGCGGCGCGAAGGTGATGACCGCGCGGGCGTCACCGGTGATGACGCGGGTCAGATCGGTCCGTTCGGGCACCACGTCGTGGGGCAGGTAGTCGACGACCTGCAAACTGGACCAACGGGTTTCGACGGTCATGGTGCCGTCGACATACCGCTGCGACAGCGGCAGGCCCGCGCGTTCCGGCTGAATGGTGAAGTGCCCCGCGCCCGGCCCGCCCAGCAGGTGGGCGAAGACGGCGGCGGAGTCGGGTTCGGGATGGCACAGCCAGGTGATGGTGCCATCCGGTGTGACAAGGGCTTTGGATCGCGGGCTGGCCAGCATGGTCAGCCGCTCGATTCGGGGGGCCGAGGCACCTGCCAACCACGTGCGGCGCTCCTCGAGTAGGAACGCCAGCGCCTTCGACACCTCCTCGGTGCTGGCGACGCGGTGTTTGGCCAGGGATTCGCCGTCGCCGACCTTGATGCCGACATCGGGCCCGGAGAGGCGTTTGAAGGCCTTCTCGTCGGTGACGTCGTCGCCGATGAACAGTGCCGCCGAGGCGCCCTGCTGATGCCGGACGATATCGAGTGCCGCGCCCTTGTCGGTCTCGACCACCGCGAGTTCGATAACCTGCTTGCCCTCGGTGGTCTGCACGCCGACCCAGCTGGCCGGGCCCTGACGCACCGCAACCACTGCGCGACGGCCGATTTCGGGGCTGGCATTGCGGACGTGCAGGGCCACGCTGGCCGGTTTGATCTCGACGGAAGCGCCCGGATTGTCCTGAGCGATCTGCGTCAGGGTCGTGGTGACCTCCTGCAGCAGCTGTTTCGCGTCATTGTCGATGGCGTGCACGAAGCCGACATCGAATTCCGAACCGTGACTACCGATCAGCTGCACCTCGACGGGCAGCCGGGACAGGGCCGCGAGATCGCGCAGGGCGCGACCGGAAATCACGGCGGCGGTGGTTCCGGTGAGTCCGGCGAGAGCGCGTAAGGCGCTCACCGACTCCCGATGGGGATAGGCCTTGGCCGGGTCGGACACGATGGGCGCGATCGTCCCGTCGTAGTCCGAAGCGACCAGCAGCCGTGGCACGCGGGCGATAGCCGACAGGGCACGGCGAAGTTCCAGTGACAAATCCTGTGCGCTCACGCATCCAACCTAGTGATCGGAGGAGATTTTTCAGGGCGCGAGTGATGCTACTGGGTCTTGATTGCTCACTCGTGTGTGCGGTGATACATAGCGTTTACAAGACACTTCCGGGTCGTTCACGCCTCTTGTGAGACACGCGCGGGCTGCTCGGCGTTCACCCCCGCTGACCAGCCCGGTTCCAGCCAACGCAGCACGGGCTGCCCGGCTCTCCGGACCGGGCAGCCCGTGCTGCGTGTGACGGAACGCGTCCGCGGCATCACGCGAACGCAAGTGTGCGTTCGCGCTCAGCGTTATTCGTTGCCGCTGCCGATGAGCAGATCGACGGTGAGCTCCAGACGCTCGGTCACATCGGTGGCCGAGGCGCGGCGGGTCAGCCACGCGACCAGATTCGACAGCCACACATCCGAGATGACACGGGCGATGGCAAGCTGGCGATCGCTGGGAACCTCGTCGGACAGCGCCCGGGCGAAGAACCGGTCCATCACCTTGCCGACCCGATCGACCTCGGCGGCCGCGGAGGCGTCGGCGAACATGAAGGCGCGGGTCATGGCCTCGGTGAGCAGCGGGTCGCGCTGCATGGCCCGGGTGACCTGGGTGAGCAGCAGGTGCATGCGCTCCTGCGGGGTGGCGCCGGCCAGCGGCTTGCGCCGGCCCTCGAACTGCTCGAACTCCCGTGCCAGGGCCGACACCAGCAGGTGCACCTTGGACGGGAAGTACCGGTAGAGCGTGCCGACGGCGACATCCGCGCGTTCGGCGACCGCTCGCATCTGGACCGCGTCGTAGCCACCCTTGGAGGCCAGGGCGAGAGTGGCGTCGAGGATGCGCTTGCGCCGGTCGCGCTGCGCCGCCGAGCTCAGATCCTCCTCGCTGAGGGTGGTGACGGGCGCGGTGCGTCCACCGGGCACCCCGTCGGCGGCCTGCGATCGGGAGGGACTGGCCATCGGTTGAAAGTCCTTTCCTGCACGAATCGTTCGGTTCATCTCACCCAGCGTCGACTGGGCACGAGTTCGTACCGCGACCGGGACGGCGCTTGACTTCCGCCCGGCTCGAACATTAGAACATGTTCTAGGAGCTGAAGTCACGCCGGAAAGGCGGTATGGAGTGTGACCATAGCCACCACTGACGAGCATAAAGCCGTCCAGGAGTCGATGCGCGGATGGGCAACCGCCGTGCGCCCAATTGCAACAATGCGTTCCAGAGAGCAGGCGGACCTGCGTTCCGGCGCGCCCGATTTCTGGCGCGAATACTGGCCGCGCCTGGCCGATCTCGGAATTTTCCGGGTCGCGGTACCGGAGGAGGCCGGGGGCGCGGGTGGGACCGTCGGAGATCTGGCCGTGCTCGTTGAGCAGGCGGCACATGACCTGGTCGGCGGACCTGTGCTCTCGACGGCGTTGGCGGGTCTCGTCGTCGGCGAGGCGCTCGACGAGATTACGCCATGCGGCGTCGCGCTCGAGGGCGAAATCGCAATATCGGTGGGCGAATCCGGCGCCTCGGTGTCCGGTGAGTGGGACTCGGTTCCGGGTGCCGCGCCGGGCACGGCCGTGCTGGTCCCGGTGCGTGACGGCGAGCGTCAGCTGTGGGCACTGATCGACGCGGATGCCGCCGGGCTGACCATCGAGCCGCTGGCCGGGATCGACAAGACCGTGCCGGTGGCGCGCGTGGTGTGCGCGGACGTCGCGGTCGCCGCGGATCGGCTGTTCGAGCCCGGCGTCTCGGTGCTGGATCTGGCCGCCACCCTGGTCGCCGCTGAATTGGCCGGTATCGCGGGCTGGTGCCTGGAGACCGCGACCGAATACGCGAAGGTGCGCGAACAATTCGGGCGCAAGATCGGCGAATTCCAAGCGGTCAAACACATTTGCGCGTGGATGCTGTGCCGGGCCGAACAGATTCGCGCCGTGGCGGCCGACGCGGCCGCCGCCGTCGACAGCGGCAGCGCGGAACTGCCATTGGCCGCGGCCGTCGCATTGTCCATGTCGCTGGACGCCGCGGTGGAGAATGCCAAGGATTGCATTCAGGTACTGGGTGGAATCGGTTTCACCTGGGAACACGACGCGCATCTGTATCTGCGCCGGGCCACCGCGCTGCGGCAGCTGCTGGGCGGCACCGCGCGCTGGCGGGCCCGGGTGGCCGAGCTGACCCAGGCCGGCGTGCGCCGCACGGTCGGCATCGACCTGGGCGCCAACGGCGAGCCCGAATCCGATTGGGAGACAGCCGGTCTCGATGATGCCGAGGCGGCCGTGCTGGCGGCGGACCTGGCCAAGATCGCGGCCCTGCCGGAGTCGGAGCAGCGGGTGGCGCTGGCCGAGGCCGGACTGGTGGCCTCGCACTGGCCCGCGCCCTACGGCCGCGGCGCCGGGCCTCTGCTGCGCACGCGCCTCGAGGACCAGATCCGCCAGGCGGGAATCACGCTGCCGGACATCGCGATCGCCAACTGGGCGATCCCGACGCTGCTGCAGTGGGGCACCCCCGAGCAGATCGAACGCTACGCCATGCCGACGCTGACCGGTGAGGTCATCTGGTGCCAGCTGTTCTCCGAGCCGGGCGCCGGGTCGGACCTGGCGGCGCTGCGCACGGTGGCCGAGCGGGTCGAGGGCGGCTGGAAGCTGCGCGGCCAGAAGGTGTGGACCTCGCTGGCGGATCGCGCCACCTGGGGCATCTGCCTGGCCCGCACCGACGCGTCCGCGCCGAAGCACAAGGGCATCAGCTACTTCCTGGTCGACATGAAGAGCGCGGGGCTGGACATCCGGCCGCTGGTGGAGATCACCGGTGAGGCTCGCTTCAACGAGGTGTTCCTCGATGACGTCTTCGTGCCGGACGACTGCCTGGTCGGTGACCTGGGCAATGGCTGGAAGATCGCGCGTTCGACCCTGTCGGCCGAGCGGGTCGCCATGGGCGGCAAGGGGATCGGGGACGAGCTGGAGGCGCTGATCGCCGCTGCGCCGGTCGCGGGCCCGGGCTCGGAGCTGGTCGCTGACCGGCTCGGCGGGCTCATCGCGGAGTCGGTTGCCGGAACCCTGCTGGAAGCCCGTGCGGCGCAGAAGCTGCTATCCGGCGGGGACCCCGCCGCGGAGAGCAGCGTGCGCAAACTGGTCGGTGTGCGACACCGGCAGGCGGTTGCCGAATTCGCCGTCGAACTGTCTGGTGCGGCGGGCGTTCTGGAAACCGACGCGGTGAAAGAATTCCTGCTCACACGCTGTTTGTCGATCGCCGGCGGTACCGAGCAGATCCTGTTGACCGTCGCCGGTGAACGGATCCTCGGATTGCCCCGCGAGTCGCACGGCTAGTCCACACCTGAACCGGGAGCATTGCATGGACTTCACCAGGGACGAGAGCCAGGACGCTGTCGCCGAGGTTGTCGTAAGTTTGCTGGAACGCGATAGCGCGCGTGATATCGCGCTGTGGCCGATCATCGCGGACAGCGGTCTGCTGGCCGTGCCGCTGCCCGAACGCTTCGGCGGCGACGATATGGGCCTGCTCGAGGTGGCGGCCATGCTCACCGAGCTGGCCCGCGCCGCCGCCCAGGCGCCCGCACTGGTCACCCTCGGGTTCGGCGTGCTGCCGCTGAAGGCGATCGGACTGCCGGACGCCCTGGCGGAGCAGGTGTTTCCGGCCGTGGCCGAGGGCGCGGTGCTGACCGCGGCCCTGCACGAGCCCGGCTCGCCGTTCACGGTGAAGCCGGAGACCACGGCGGTGACCGACGGCGCCACCGTGCGCGTCACCGGTCGCAAGGTGGCGGTGCCCTACGCCGACACCGCGCGCTGGATCCTGGTGCCCACCGACAGCGGCCTCGCCGTCGTCGACGGTGACGCCGCCGGCATCACCCGCACCGCGAGCCCGACTTCCGATGGCGTGCCGGAGTTTTCGGTCCAGTTCGACCAGGTGGCGATTCCGGCCGGGCAGCTGCTGCCCGGCGGCCTGGCCGAACTGCACCGGTTCGCGCTGGCGAGCCTCGGCGCGGTGGCCGACGGTCTGCTCGCGGGCGTGGTGTCATTGACCGCCGAGCACGTGCGCACCCGTCAGCAGTTCGGCCGCCCGCTGGCCGAATTCCAGGCTGTCGCACAGCAGATCGCGGATGTGTACGTCGCCTCGCGGACGCTGCACGCGGCCGCCTGCTCGGCCACCTGGGCGCTGGCCCAGGACGCGCAGAGCGCCGAGCACCTGGAGCGCATCGACGACGATCTCGACGTGCTGGCGTACTCGGTGGCGGCGGAACTGCCCGCGGCCATGCAGAAGTGCCACCACCTGCACGGTGGCCTCGGGGTGGATATCACCCATCCGCTGCACCGCTACTACTCACAGGCCAAGGACATCGCCCGCTGGCTCGGCGGCGAATCCTTCCGGCTGGACCGTTTGGGAGCCAGATGTTCATCGAACTGACTGCGGAGCAGCGCAAGCTGCGCGACGAACTGCGGACGTACTTCACCGGTCTCGTGACTCCCGAAGAGGAGGCCGAGATGCTGGTGAACCGGCACGGTGACGCCTACCGCGCGGTGGTCAAGCGCATGGGCCGCGACGGCAAGCTCGGCGTCGGCTGGCCCAAGGAGTACGGCGGGCAGGGCTTCGGTCCGCTGGAACAGCAGATCTTCTACAACGAGGCGGTCCGGGCCGACGTGCCCGTGCCGCTGGTCACGCTGCTGACCGTCGGCCCGGCGCTGCAGTCCTACGGCACCGAGGAGCAGAAGCAGAAGTTCCTGCCCGGAATCCTCACCGGCGACGTGCATTTCGCCATCGGCTACTCCGAGCCGGACGCGGGCACCGACCTGGCCGCGCTGCGCACCTCCGCGGTGCGCGACGCCAATGGCGACTGGATCGTCAACGGGCAGAAGATCTTCACCACCGGCGCGCACGAGGCCGACTACGTCTGGCTGGCGGTGCGAACCGGTCCGGTCGAGGCGCGGCACAAGGCCATCACGATCCTGATCGTGGACACCAAGGACCCGGGCTACTCCTGGACGCCGATCATCACCGCCGACGGCGCGCACCACACCAACGCCACCTACTTCGACAATGTCCGCGTCCCCGCGAACATGATGGTCGGTGAGGAGAACGGCGGCTGGAAGCTCATCACCACCCAGCTCAACCACGAGCGGGTCAGCCTGGGGCCGTCCGGCAAGATCGACCAGCTCTACCACCGGGTGCACGACTGGGCGCAGGCCCAGGGCGTGCTCGGTGACGCCGACGTGCGGCGCTCGCTGGGCCGCCTGCACGCCATGACGCGGCTGAACGAGCTGCTGAACTGGCAGGTGGCCTCCAACATGGAACGCCCCGACGCCGATCCGCGCGATGTCATCGCCGACGCCTCGGCGACCAAGGTGTTCTCCACCGAGGCGCTGCAGCAGGCGGGCCGGCTGGCCGAGGAGATCGTGGGCCGCTTCGGCGATCCCGCCGACCCGGCCACCGCGGAACTGCTGGTCTGGCTGGACAAGCGCACCAAGCAGAACCTGGTGGTGACCTTCGGCGGCGGCGTCAACGAGGTCATGCGTGAGCTGATCGCCCAGATGGGCCTGCGCCTGCCGCGGGTTCCGCGCTAGATCGCAGAGGAGAGAACGTGACGAAGAGCTTCACGGCCGACGAGATCCGCGAGGGCCTGGAGAAGATCAAGGCGGACGGTGAGTCCGCCGCGCGTGCGGGGCGCGATCCGATCAATCAGCCCATGATCAACAACTGGGTCGAGGCCCTCGGCGACGCCAACCCGATCTACGTGGACGAGGCTGCCGCCAAGGCGGCCGGGCACTCCGGCATCGTGGCCCCGCCCGCCATGGCGCAGGTGTGGACCATGCTGGGACTGGGCGGCGTCCGCGCCGACGACGACCCGATGACCCGCACCAACGACCTGTTCGACGCGGCCGGCTTCACCTCGGTGGTCGCCACCAACTGCGAGCAGGTCTACCACCGCTATCTGCAGCTCGGCGAGCAGGTGACGGTGCGGTCGAGCATCGGGGACATCGTGGGCCCCAAGCGGACCGGGCTCGGCGAGGGCTGGTTCACCACCTACCTCACCAACTGGTACGTGGGCGACGAGCTGGTCACCGAGATGAAGTTCCGGATGCTGAAGTTCGCGCCCGGCACCGGAAAGACGGCCGCTCCCAAGGAGTCCGGCGAGGTGTCCGCGGAAGATCTGGCCAAGCGCGTCCGGCCGACCGTATCCAAGGACACCGAGTTCTTCTGGGACGGAATCAAACTCGGCGAGCTGCGGATCCAGCAGCGGCCCGACGGCTCGCTGCAGCACCCGCCGGTGCCGGCGCTGTGGAAGGACCACTCCGAGCAGACCGACTATGTCGTCGCCTCCGGTCGCGGCACCGTCTTCAGCTTCGTGGTGCACCACGCGCCCAAGGTGCCCGGCCGGCAGCTGCCGTACGTGATCGCCCTGGTCGAGCTGGAGGAGGGCGTGCGCATGCTCGGTGAGCTGCGCGGCGTCGAGCCGGGCGAGGTCGAGGTCGGCCTGCCCGTCGAGGTGGGCTTCCTGAAGCTCGACGACGACAACACCGTGCCCTATTGGGAGGCAGTGCAATGACCACAGTATCGCGGAGCGATTCCATCAGGGGTGGCGGTGGGGCGACGGGTGGGCCAGTGGAACTCTCGGCCGTTCAGGTCGGAACCGTGCTGCCGGAGTTGGTGATTCACGCCGACACCACGTTCATCGTCTCTACGGCGCTGGCCACCCGGGACTTCCAGGACGTGCACCACGACCGCGACAAGGCGGTCGAGCGCGGGTCCAAGGACATCTTCGTCAACATCCTGACCGACACCGGTCTGGTGCAGCGGTTCGTGACGGACTGGGCGGGGCCGCGGGCCATCGTCAAGTCGATCGCGTTGCGCCTGGGCGTGCCGCTGTACGCGGGCGACACCCTCACCCTGACCGGTAACGTCTCGGCCGTCGACGGCGCGGACATCACCATCGACGTGGTCGGCAAGGACTCGCTCGGCGACCACATCACGGCGAAAGCCGTTATCTCCCTGCAGGAGGCACAGTGAGCGGGCTGAGCCGTAGGGCCGCCATCGTCGGCATCGGCGCGACCGACTTCTCCAAGGACTCCGGCCGCAGCGAACTGCGTTTGGCCGCCGAGGCCGTCACCGCCGCCCTGGCGGACGCGGGGCTCACGCCCGCCGATGTGGACGGCCTGACGACGTTCACCATGGACACCAATACCCAGGCCGCCGTGGCGCGCGCCGCCGGTATCCCGTCCCTGAAGTTCTTCAGCAACATCCCCTTCGGCGGTGGCGCGGCCGCCGCGACCGTGCAGCAGGCCGCCATGGCGGTCGCGACCGGTGTCGCGGATGTCGTTGTCGCGTACCGGGCCTTCAACGAGCGTTCCGGAAACCGCTTCGGGCAGTTCGCGACTCACCTCGCGACCGGCAATCCGAGTTCCTCCGGCGTGGACAACGCGTTCTCCTACACCCACGGCCTGGGCACCCCGGCCGCGCAGGTGGCCATGGTGGCGCGTCGCTACATGCACGTCTACGGCGCGCGCAGTGAGGATTTCGGCCGGGTGGCCGTGGCCGACCGCAAGCACGCAGCGGTGAACCCGGCGGCGCACTTCTACGGCAAGCCGATCACCCTGGAGGAGCACCAGGCCTCGCGCTGGATCGCGGAGCCGCTGCACCTGCTCGACTGCTGCCAGGAGACCGACGGCGGCGTGGCCATCGTCGTCACCTCCGCCGAGCGGGCCAAGGATCTGCCCAACAAGCCCGCGCTGATCGCCGGCGCCGCACAGGGTTCCGGGGCCGATCAGTACGTCATGACCAGCTACTACCGCGACGCCATGACCGGGCTGCCGGAAATGGGCCTGGTCGGCGACCAGCTGTGGGCGCAGTCCGGGCTGCGGCCGGAGGACATGCAGGCCGGCATCCTCTACGACCACTTCACCCCGTTCGTGCTCATGCAGCTGGAGGAGCTCGGCTTCTGCGGCCGCGGTGAGGCCAAGGACTTCATCGCCGACGGCGCCATCGAGATCGGTGGCCGGCTGCCGCTGAACACGCACGGCGGCCAGCTCGGCGAGGCGTACATCCACGGCATGAACGGCATCGCCGAGGGCGTCCGCCAGATTCGCGGCACCTCCGTGAATCAGGTGCAGGGCCTGGAGAACATCGTGGTCACCGCCGGTACCGGCGTCCCGACCTCGGGTCTGGTCCTCACCGCCAACTGAGCCGTCGCGGCACGGCCGAGCAGTCGCGAAGGTCCGGACGATCGCGGTGATCGTCCGGGCCTTCCGCATAGAATCGGCTCGGTGTCCGACAGGTCTGAAATGGGCGAGTTCTTGCGGTCGCGGCGGTCGCGGTTGCGGCCCGACGAGATCGGATTGCCGGTGTGGGGGCGGCGCCGGGTGCCCGGGTTGCGGCGGGAAGAGGTCGCGCACCTGGCGGGCGTGAGCGTCGAATATTACGTGCGGCTGGAACAGGGCCGGGCCGAAGCGGTTTCGGAGGGAATCGTCGAGGCCATCGCCACCGCGCTGCGGTTGAGCGCGGACGAGCGGCGGCACCTGCGCAATCTGGCGCGGCCGCCGCGCTCACTGTCGCGGGCGGGCACGCCGCTGCGGTCCGGGCTGCAGCAGCTGCTCGACTCGATGCTCCGCACCCCCGCCTACATCGTCGGGCACCGCACCGACATCCTGGCCTGGAACGCCGCGGCGGTGGCGCTGTTCGGCGTCGATTTCGCGGAACTGCCCGAGCACGAACGCACCTGGCTGCACCTGGTCTTCTTCGATCCGGGCATCCGCGCGCTCACCGCCGGCAGCTGGCCCATGATCGCCGGGCAGATCGCCGCCGATATGCGGCTGCGCGCGAGCCACCGGCCCGACGACCCCGAGCTGCGAGCTCAGCTGCGGGACATGACCGAGCGCAGCCCGGAGTTCCGTGAATTCTGGGAGACGCACGAGGTCAACGACTTTCAGTACGGCCGCTATCTGCTGCGCCACCCCCGCGCCGGCGACCTGCACCTGGACTACGAATTGCTCGACATCCCGGCCGATCCCGGCGTCCGGGCCGTCGTCGCCTTCACCGCCGCACCCGGCACCGATACCGCGGGCGCGCTCGCCGCCCTCCTGGCGTCGAGCACCTCCGAAGTCGAGCGCTCGATCTGATCGTCGAGGCGGCCGGAGGGGACGGTCACGGGCTCGGGAAATTCGCGTCCGCCCCGAGCCGGGTGTGTGCTTTGCCGGGATTCGGTCGGGACCCCGAACACTTCAGGTGGCGGTCGGCCGGGCGGGAGTAGCTTGGTGGGCGGACCGACGCAGGGAAGGGGATCGGAATGACGGTGCGGGAACGGCTGGGGTTGCCGGTGTTCGGGGGCGGGCTCAATTACGGGGAGCCGCACGAGACCTCGGATGGCACGACGATCATCACTGTCACCGGAACGGGTGGGCTGCTGGGTCCCCGGCCAGTGGGCATCTTCGTGGTGCGGGGCGAGACGGTGAAATGGGAACCCGCCATGGATTTGAGCCGGATCTCGCTGCTCGGGGTGCTGACCGGGTTGATCGCGGCGGCGCTGGGCACCCTCGCGGTGGTGCGGCGACCGCCGTGGCCGGACACGGCGATCAGGATTGTGCGGCATTCCTGAGCTGAATCGCCAGTATCCGTGCGAGTTGGCGCACGCTCGCGGAGGATCCGGGCGCCAGTGCGATTCTGGCTCCGGCGAAGCGGTCGAAGACCAGGCCCTCGAGGACCGCGATGAAATCGGCCGCGGCGGTGGCCGGGTCGGCGGCGCCGAGGGTTTCGAAGAGCGCGGTCGCGTGCTGGTGCGAGAACAGGCAGCCCGCGAGTTTCGCGTGCAGTTCGGCATCACCGAGCACGTCGACGATGAGCGCGTGCCGGGCGATCAGGTGGTTGCGGCGTTGCGCCAGTAGGTGATCCAGCCAGCCCGCGATACCGGTCGCGAGCCGGTCCGGATCGCGACCCGCGCGCGTCGCCGATACTTCCGCCGAGGGGACCAGGCTCGCCTGCCCGGCCGCGAAATCGGTGCGGGAGCGGGTCGCGATGCGATCCACGATGGCTTCGATGAGCGCCCGTTTGGTGCGGAAATAGTAGGACGTCGAGCCCGCGGGCAGTTCCAGCGCGGTGTCCAGGGCGCGGTGGGTGAGCGCCCGGAGTCCCTGGGCGGCAATGAGATCGATGGCGCGGTCGACGATCAGGGTGCGCCGATCGGGTGTGGACGTGGTCACCTTCGCTCCTCTGCGGCTTCGCGATCCTCTACAACTATAGAGGAAGCTCTACAGAAGTAGAGGATGCAGGGAGGCTGCCATGGAAATCCCGGAGATCGTGCTCGATGCCGATCAGCGCATCGCCGCCGCACGGCTGGACGCCATCGCCGCGCGGGTCGGCCGGCGATGGCGACGCCCGCGCGGGCTCTATCTGTACGGCGGGCCGGGGCGCGGCAAGACCATGCTCATGAATCGCTTCTTCACCGCGGTGCCCTCGGAACGCAAGCGTCGCTACCACTTCCACGAGTTCTTCGCGCGCCTCAACGCGGGCATCCGCGAGTACGGGACCATCGACGCCTCGGCCGACGCGCTGCTCGGCGACGCCGACCTGCTCTGCTTCGACGAGTTCCACGTGCACGACTCGGGCGACGCCCGGCTGGTCGCGCGACTGCTGGACACCCTGTTCGCCCGGCGCATCACCCTCGTGGTCACCTCGAACTACCCGCCGGAGCAACTGCTGCCGAATCCGCTGGTGCACGCCATGTTCGTGCCCACCATCGACCGGATCGTCGAGCACCTCGACGTGGTACCGGTGAACGGCCCGACGGACTACCGCACGCTCGGGGGACGACGGCACACCGGCTTCGCGGCCGGGCACTACGTGGTCGGGGGCTGCGGCACGATCGGCGCCGTGGATCTGCCGGTCGCCCACCGGCAACTGCACGCCCGGGGGTTCGAGAACGGCGAGCTCACAGTCGACTTCGCGGAACTGTGCGGAATTCCGGTGTCGGCGGCCGACTATCTGGCACTCACCCGCGAGATCCGTAGCTGGGTGGTGTGCGACGTCCCGCCGATGAATACCGTCCCGCCGGATTGGGTCATGCGTTTCGTCAACCTCGTCGATGTCCTCTACGACGCCGACCTCGCATTGTCGATCTTCGCGGACGTGCCGCTGGCCGGACTGGGCGGCGACATCGAACGCGTCCCCGATCTCTATCGCACCCTGAGCCGGCTCGGAGAGCTGCGCGAACCGGTAAACCTCGAGGCTCGATAGCCGTTCGGCGAAGCCCCGGTGAACTGGCCGACTTGATCGACGCGCACGGTTCACGTGCCGTCAACGCGGAGGGGGTCTGGCGTTGCGGGCCGCTTCCTACCGTGGCGTCAGGAGCAGCACCGAACCGGAGGGGAACGATGCGAATCCGCGAGCAGGCAAGGGATTCCGCGCCGCGGAACCCGAGCATACCGAGTAGCCCCCATATCCGGAAAAGCGCCCGCTTGCGGGTGCTGGTCGTCGCCGAGTCCTTCCTTCCCCAGGTCAATGGCGTCACCAACTCCGTGCGCCGGGTACTCGATCACCTGGCCGCCAAGGGTCACGAGGCCACGCTGGTGGCCCCGACCGGCCCCGGCAAATACGCCGGGTTCCGCGTGCACGTGGTCCGCGGCGCGCGGCTGCCGTTCTACCGGGATTTCCGGATCGGGCTCGAGACCCGCCGCCGGCTGCGCAAGATCATGCGCGAATTCCGGCCCGACGTCGTGCATATCGCCTCGCCGGCGACGCTCGGTTATCAGGCGGCCAAGGTGGCGAACGAGCTCGGAATCCCGACCGTCGCCATCTATCAGACCGATCTGGTGGGCTTCGCCCTGCGCTACGACCTGCCCGGCGGCGTCCGCGCCATGACCGCGCTGACCCGGCGCATCCACCTGCGGGTGGACCGTACCCTCGCGCCCTCCACCGCGAGCCTGCGCCAGCTGGAGCTGATGGGCATTCCGGGGCTGGGCCGCTGGCCGCGCGGGGTCGATCTGCAGCAGTTCGGGCCCTTCCGCCGGTCCGAGGAACTGCGAAAGCGCTTGGCCCCCAACGGTGAAGCGCTGGTCGGCTATATCGGACGCCTCGCACCGGAGAAGGAGCTCGAGCTGCTCGCCGCGCTGCGGCCGGTGCCGGGTGTCCGGCTGGTCGTGGTGGGCGGCGGTCCCGAGGAGAAGCGGCTGCGGAAGCTGTTGCCGGACGCGGAGTTCCTCGGCGTGCTGCACGGTGAGGAACTCGCGGCCGTCTACGCCTCGCTGGATGTGTTCGTGCACACCGGCCGCCACGAAACCTATTGCCAGGCAGCGCAGGAGGCGCTGGCCTCCGGTGTCCCGGTGGTCGCGCCCAAGTCGGGTGGCCCGATCGACGTGGTCGCGCCCGGCGCCGGCTTCCTGTATCCGCCCGGCGACGCCGCGGCGCTGACCGACCTGGTGCGCCGTCTGATCGAGGACCCGTGGCTGCGCAAGCAGACCGCGCAGAACGCGGTGCGCAGCGTGCGGGACCGGTCCTGGACGGCCGTCAACGACCTGCTCGTCCGTCACTACCGCGAGGTGATCGCGGAACGCCTGCAGCCCGATTCGGCTCTGCAGTCGGATTCGACACCGCTGTCCGATTCGACGCTGGGCGAGTTACCGGCCACCAAGGAGGCATCCTGATGCTCCGTATCTCCGTCATCGGCACCGGATACCTGGGCGCCACCCACGCCGCGGGCATGGCCGAACTCGGCTTCGACGTGCTCGGCGTGGACAACAATCCGGCCAAGGCCGCGGCCCTGTCGGCCGGGCGGGTGCCCTTCCACGAGCCCGGGCTGCCGGAGCTGCTGGCAGGGCACGTGGCGGGCGGCCGGCTGCGCTTCGGCACCTCGCTGGTCGAGGCCGCCGAGTTCGCCGACGTCCACTTCCTCTGTGTCGGAACGCCGCCCGGGGTGAACGGGGCCGCCGACCTGTCGCAGCTGTACTCCGCGCTGGACGGCCTGGTGCCGCACCTGACCCGCAACTGCCTGATCGTCGGCAAGTCCACGGTGCCGGTGGGCACCGCCGAGGCGCTCACCGCCCGCATCGCCGAGCTTGCGCCGGAAGGGATTTCGGTCGATCTGGCCTGGAATCCGGAATTCCTGCGCGAGGGGCACGCGGTCTACGACACGCTGCACCCGAACCGGCTGGTCTTCGGTGTCACCACGCCGGACGCGGAATGGGCGCTGCGGCAGGTGTACGCCACGCCGATCGTCGCGGGCTCGCCGGTCGTGATCACCAACCTGCCGACCGCCGAGCTGATCAAGGTCTCCGCGAATGCCTTTCTGGCGACCAAGATCTCGTTCATCAATGCCATGGCCGAGCTGTGCGACCTCACCGGCGCGGACGTGACCCTGCTGGCCGACGCCCTCGGGCACGACGACCGGATCGGCCGCAAGTTCCTGGGCGCCGGTCTCGGCTACGGCGGCGGCTGTCTGCCCAAGGACGTGCGCGCCCTGATCGCCCGCGCGACCGAGCTGGGCGCGGGCGAGTCGATCGAGTTCCTGCGGGACGTCGACGCGGTCAATCTGCGCCGCCGCGAACGCGTGGTGCGGGAGACACTGGAGCTGCTCGGCGGCGGCAGGCGGCCCGCGGGCCGGGTCGGCGTGCTGGGCGCGGCGTTCAAGCCGCTGTCGGACGACGTGCGGGACTCACCGGCCCTGGATGTCGCCGTGCAGCTGCAGGCCGCGGGCGTCGACGTGACCGTATTCGACCCGGCCGCAACGGGTCCGGCGCGCGCGGTCGCGCCGCAGCTGGTGTTCGCGGCCACCGCGGCGGCGGCGCTGCACGAGGCGGACGTGGTGCTGCATCTGACCGAGTGGCGCGAATTCCGGGAGCTGGACCCGGTTTTCCTGCGCACCGTGGCCCGGGGTCGGGTCATACTCGACGCCCGCAACACCCTCGACCCCGAGCCCTGGCTCGCGGCCGGCTGGGACTTCCGCGCGCTGGGCCGCCTGATCGAGCGCGCGCCGGCGCCCGCCCGCGTCGCCCCGGTCGTCACCGCCTACCCCACGCCGTCGGTCGCCGCCCGCGATCTGGCCCCCTCGCCGCTGACCCGGCTGCGGTCCCGGGTCCGCCGCACCGCGTAACCGAGATCCCGGACCACGATCGGGGAGTTCCGGGTCTGCCGCGCAGTCCTGTCGCGCACACCGGGAGCTCCCGATCTTGTCACGGCCGTCGAGCGGCCGGGATCGTGCGCGGATGGTGATAAGTGGGGTTGCGGCGGCCGGGTCGGCCTCGACCGCAATGACCAGGGTTTTCGGGGCCGGTACGGGCTGCCGCGCAGGTGGGGGATTTATGCGTGGCGGGTATGTGATGCGGGCTTCTCGATTTTGGTCCTGACGGACCGCTCGGCATGCAACTATGTGCCTGTTTTCTGCTGGACTCTGGTTAGGAGTATTCGTGACTGGGGTGGGGACGGTGGCAGCACGCGCGATCGCATTGATCGGGCTCGTGATGCTGGCTGTCGTCGCACTGCGCGGGTACATTCCGGGAACCGGAGGACCCGCCGCGCCACATCCGTCGTCCGCGGTGTCGCTGGCTCTGATGCCGGTGCTGCTGCTGGTCTCGATGGTGATCCTGGTGGCGGGTGTGATCAACAGCCAGCATCGACTCCCGCTCGCCATGCCCGAACCCGATCGCGAGAACGCGGTGCCAGGGCCGGGCCTGCGGCGACTCGGCCTCATGGCGCTGATCGGGATCGCGGCCATCGCGCTGATCGTGACCGCGGTGCTGTCGGTGTACCTGGTGACACCGGGGCGGCAGAGCGAGGTCGGCACGCCGCCGCCGGTGACCGCCACCGGGACCGCCCCGCAGCCCGAGCAGACCGTGGCGCCGTCGACGGAGGCCGTCCCCGAGCCCACGCTCACCGGCACCGCGCTGCTGCTGGTCGGAATCTCCGCCGGTGTGCTGGTGCTGATCGCCATGACCGGTCTGGTCGTGGTGGCGGTGAGCTCGAACCGCCGGCCCGCGCTGGAACGCACCCCGCTGCCGCAGCCCACCGAGGCCGAGGCGGTCTCGCTGGCCAAGGTGGCGGAGATGGGTCTGGCGGCCATGATCGCGCCGGGCCAGGATCCGCGTACCGCCATCATCGCCTGCTACGTCGCCATGGAACGCGGTCTGGCGCAGGCGCGTGAGGTCGCGCCGCTGGCCTCCGACACCCCGTCCGAGGTGCTCGCGCGGGCCTTCGATCGCGGCTTCCTGCACGACGCCTCGGCGCGGGAACTGGTGGCGCTGTTCGAGGAGGCGCGGTTCAGCCCGCACTCCATGCTGGAGTGGCAGCGCATGCGGGCCGAGCAGCTGCTACGCATCGTGCTGGCCGATCTACAGGGGCAGGCGGTATGAGAAGCGTTGTGGCAGTAAGTGTTCCGTGGAACCGGGCGGAGGTTCGGCCATGAACCGGACGGCGATCGTGGTGGGCGCGTTGGTGCTGGCGCTGCTGTCCGAGCTGCTCGCCCTCGGCAATCAGCGCGAGCATCTGGTGGCCCTCACCGCCGTGCCGGTCGCCGCCGCGCTGGGACTGCTGCTGTGGTCGCTGGTGGAGCGATCGCGCCGGCTCGCCCCGCCCGAACCCGACGACAACGACATCGACAACGGCCCCGTCGAGATGCTGCACCGCTGGCAGGCGCGCGCCCAGATGCTGGCCGACCGATCCGAGGGCTCGCGCGCCGACTGGGACCGGCACCTGCGGCCGCTGCTGGCCAAGGAATTCGAATTGACCAGCGGGCACCGGATGGCCAAGAACCGGCGCGCGCTGGAAGTGGCGGGACAGCTGCAGTTCGGGCCCGAACTGTGGCGCTGGGTGGACCCGGCGAATTCGGCGCTGCGCGACCAGGCCAGCAGCGCACCCGGCCGCGCCGCCCTGGACGAAATCCTGCGCCGACTGCAGAACATGTGAGATGAGATGCGAGACATGCGATGACATCACCGATGGACGTGACCATCAAGCGCACCGATGCGGTGCTGCGTGAAGTATCCCGGGTCGTGGTCGGCAAGCGGGACGAACTGCAGCTGATCATGATCGCGGTGCTGTCCGGGGGCCACATCCTGATCGAGGACCTGCCCGGACTGGGCAAGACCCTCATCGCGCGCTCCTTCGCGACCGCGCTCGGGCTGAACTTCACCCGCGTGCAGTTCACTCCGGACCTGTTGCCCGCCGACCTCATCGGGTCGACGATCTACGATATGCATTCGGGCCGTTTCAGTTTCCGGCGCGGCCCGGTGTTCACCAATATGCTGCTGGCCGACGAGGTCAACCGCACCCCGCCCAAGACCCAGGCCGCCCTGCTGGAGGCCATGGCCGAGGGGCAGGTCTCCATCGACGGTGAGACCTTCCCGCTGCCACAGCCTTTCATCGTCTTCGCCACCGACAACCCGATCGAGTACGAAGGCACCTACCCGCTGCCCGAAGCGCAGCTCGACCGGTTCGCCATGCAGCTGCGGCTGGGCTACCTGTCGGAGACCGATGAGATGAACATGATCCGCCGCCGCCTGGAACGCGGCTCGCAACCCGCCCAGATCGGGCAGGTGGTGGATGCCGACGGCCTGCTGGAGATGCGGCAGTCGGTGGAGTTCGTGACAGTGCACCCGGACGTGGTGGGCTACGTCGTCTCGCTCGCCGCGGCCACCCGCGGCCATCCGCAGGTGGAGGTCGGCGCCAGCCCCCGCGCGGAACTCGACCTGGTGCAGATGGCCCGCGCCCGGGCGCTGCTGCACGGCCGCGACTACGTGGTCCCCGAGGACGTCAAGGCGCTCGCCGTCCCCGCCATGGCCCACCGCATCACACTGCGCCCGGAGATGTGGGTCCGGCGCATCCGCGGCGAGGACGTGATCTCCGAACTGCTGCGCCGCCTGCCGGTCCCACGCGCCACCCAGGCTTGAGGCGCGTATGAAGCATCGCGACACCAGTACGTCGGTCGAAGCCGAATTGCGCTGGCGGCCCGCACCGTTGGTGTTCATGCTCGCCGCGGTGTCCGCGCCCGCGCTGGTGCTGGCGCTGATCCTGGGGAAGTGGCAGCTGGTGGTGTTCGCCGCGCCCATGCTCGGGGTGCTGGCCACCGCGCCGCTGCAGCAGTCCCGCACCCGCATCCAGGTGGACGGGTCGGGGGTGCTGCGCTGCTTCGAGACCGAGGAGGTGGTGCTGACCGCCGCCGCCTTCGTGGAACGCGGGCACGCGCTGCTGCGGCTGCATCCGGAACCGTTGCAGAGCATGGAGGTCCACGTCGAGGAGACGGTGGACTCCGGGTCCGCGCCCGCCGGGCTACGGCTGGCGCTGTCCGCTCCGCGCTGGGGCCGATACCCGGTGCCGATGCGGGTGACCGCGCTGAGCCCGGCCGGGCTGGCGGTCGCCTCGGTGCGGCTGCCCGCGGGTGAGCTGTACATCTACCCGATCACCGATCCGCAGCGGATGCGCCTGCCGCGCACCGAGCTTCCCGAACGCATGGGCACCCACCTGACCCGGCGGGCCGGGCCCGGCGTGGAGTACGCCGACATCCGCGCGTACACGCCCGGGGATCAGCTGCGCACCGTGAACTGGCCGGTGAGCGCACGGCGTGGGCAGCTGTTCGTGACCGAGCGCTTCACCAACCGGGCCGCGGATGTGGTGGTGCTGGTGGACACCTCGATGCAGGCGCCCGGGCCCGCCTCCGACTCGCTGGAGCTGTCGGTGCGCGGCGCCGCCCAGGTGGCGCAGTCCGCGCTGCAGGCCGGCGACCGCACGGCCGTGGTGTGCCTGGGCCGCGCGCCACGCTGGCTGCGGCCGGATATCGGCCGCCGCCAGTTCTATCGCATCGTGGACGCCGTGCTGGATGTCGGCGACGAGCACATCCTGACCGAGGGCACGCTGGCGCCGCACAGCGCGGTGCCCATCGGGGCGGTCATCGTCGCCTTCTCCACCCTGCTCGACACCCAGTTCGCCTTGGCCCTCATCGATCTGCGCAAACGTGGCCACGTCGTGGTGGTGGTCGACGTGCTGCGCGGAACCCCGTTCGGCGACGGCCTCGACCCCACCCTCGCGCGCATGTGGCAGCTGGAACGCACCTCCATGTACCGCGACATGGGCACCGTCGGCGTCGATATCGTGCCCTGGCCCGAGGACACGCGCCTCGATCAGGCCATGCGCCTGCTGCCCGAACACCGCCGCACCGTGAGGGTCCGCCGATGACCAAGTTCCTCGCCGTGCTGTCCGGTCTGCTGCTGGCGGGCGCGGTGGCGATTGTGCTGCCGTGGGCCGCACTACCGGTGATCGGGCTGGCTGCGGCCGGCTGGCGCTGGCGGGTGTGCGCGGTGCTGGCCGTGCTCGCGGCCATGGCGGCGCTGGCCTGGGTCGGCACCGGGGCCCTGGTGGCGGGCGGCATCGGACTGGTCGCCACCACCTATCTGCTGAACACGGCGACCGTGTCGGCGCCGGTGGGCGTGGTGCCGACGACCATCCCGTCGGTGGCGGGCGCGCTGGTGTTCACGGTGGCGGCGGGCGCCGCGACCGTGCTGCCGACCGGTCTCGACTGGATCCCGATCATCGCGCCGTTCACCGTGATCGCGTTGTACGCCTTGCTGGTTCGCGGTCTGGTGGACGACCGGATCAGCAGCCGGGCCGAGGAGACGCCCGGCGGCTGAGCCGGCGACAGACCCGGGCCGGGCGAAAATCGCTTCGAATCCGACTGCGGGGCTGGTTCACTCGCGCCATGGAGGAAAGACGAGCCATGGACGAAAAGCAGATGGTCAAGGTCTCCAAACGGCTGTCGCGGCATCTGCGGCACGCCCCCGAGGCCATCGGCATCGAGCTGGACCCGGCCGGGTGGGTCGACGTCGCCACCCTGCTCCGGGCACTGGGCCGGCACGGGCGGGCGCTCTCGCGTCCCGAACTGGACGAGGTGGTGGCACGGAACAACAAGCGCCGCTTCGAATTCGATGCGACGGGGACCCGGATCCGCGCGAGTCAGGGGCACAGTGTCGACGTTGACCTGGAGTATCGGGCGACCGTGCCGCCCGAGGTTCTCTACCACGGCACCGTTGCCGCGGCCCTGCCCGGAATTCGCGCCGAGGGGCTGAAGCCCATGCGCCGCCACGACGTCCATCTGTCGTCGGATATGGAGACCGCCGTCAAGGTCGGCGCGCGACGTGGCAGACCCGTGGTACTGACCGTGGCTGCCGGCGCGATGCACCGCGACGGGCACGAATTCCGGGTCAGCACCAATGGGGTCTGGCTGGTGGCCGTCGTCCCGCCCGGATACCTGTCCGGGCTCTGAAAACCTGTCCGGGCCTTCGGAATACCCGTCGTGGGACTGGGGGGCGGACCGCGGCCGCCGGGGCGGCTATTGGAGGGCGGGGGGCATCCGGGTCGGCTTGATGCGGCCGGCGTCGATGAGCGCCCGGAATGCCGCGGCTTTGCGCGCGCACTCCGCAACCGGGCAGCGGCGGTGCTGCTGCATGGCGCGATGGGCTTCCTGGACGCCCAGCGGGTGATCCGGAGCGAGGTGCGACCAGGCGGAGAGGTCGGGGGTTGCCAGCGCTGCAGCCCTCTGTTCCTTGTTGATTCGATCGCGGATCCGTTCTACGGAGAGCCGGTCCGGATCGTGATGGGGGTGGTGCAGGCTCATGATGGTGATCGCCATGATCACGAGCGTTGCGAGGGTGGCCGTGAACACTTGCCAGGCGGCCATTTGTTCACCTTCTCCATGTGTATCGGTTGTAGTCAGCTAGGTATTCAGTTGGTTAGCCAGATATTCACCGTATGTCTGAAGACGTTACGCCTCCAGCGCGTTCTGGGTCAGGTTCAATCGAATTTCGGCCGCTTTCAGCAACTTCCCCCCTCGCCGATTCCGGTGGCGCGCTGCAGGTTTGCGGCCATCCTGATATCCGGTATGCCGCTTATGGCCGGATTGCTGTGCCACCCATCGAGTCTCGCCCTACTCCCCACACCCCTGCCAAACGAGATCAGGGAGCTCCCACCGAGGAAATCTGTCCGATTTCGCACGGTGAGAGCTCCCTGATCGTGGAGCCCAGTCCGGATTACGAGTGCGTCAGCACCACGTCCGCGAGGACGGGGGCGTCGTCGCGCTCGACGACGGTGACGGCGATGACGAGTTCACCGTCCTGCTGCCAGATCCGGGAGCGCAGGGTCTCGCCGGGGTACATGACGCCGGCGAAGCGGGCGCGGAAACCCTTGACGCGGGACACATCCGAGGCCAGCACGGTGTCGGTGGCGGTCTTCAGAACCAGGCCGTAGGTGCACAGGCCGTGCAGGATCGGGTTGGGGAAGCCGGCATTGCGGGCGAATTCGGGATCCGAGTGCAGCGGGTTGCGGTCGCCGCACATGCGGTAGAGCAGGGCCTGCTGCGTCAGCGTCGGGGTGAGGACTTCGAAATCCGGTGCACGGTCCGGAAGTTCGGTCTTGGCACTGGGGCCGCGGTCGCCGCCGAAGCCACCCTCGCCCTTGGCGAAGATGGAGGAGCGGGATGTCCACAGCGGTTCCCCGTCGGAGCCGGTGGCGACGTCCTCGCGCCAGATGACCGCATTACTGCCCTTGTCCCAGATCTCGCTGATCCGGCCGACCGTCGTCGCCTTGCCGGAAGCCGGGATCGGGCGGTGCACGATGATCTCCTGGCTGCCGTGCACGACCTTGGCCAGATCGATGTCGATGCCGTCGAATTTCACCTTCGGCGGCTCGGTCTCGTGGAAGGACGGCGCGACGGTCGCGAAGGACGGCAGCACCTGCGGCTCGCGGTCGTCGACGTAGCGCAGCTCGGCGGCGTCGGTCCAGCGGCTGCCCGCGCCGAGCGCCAGGTTGTAGGTCTGCACATCGCTGGCGGACCAGCTGAATTCACGCGCGGGAATCTGCGCGCCGAGCGCGACACTCAAATCGATGGGCATGAAAGGTTCTCCTCGTCACTCGCGTCCGATGGTCCGGCGCGGCTCGCCTCCCCGCAAGCCGCCGCCCGCTGACCGGGTCGCGCTGGAAAGTCCGGGGGTTCCCGTGCCCGCCGCCGGAAAGAGCGTTCGCGGCGACGGGCACGGGCTGTTCAATTGTCCGCGCCTCGCCGGGATAGAGCGGTACGGCGGGGCATGCGGGGTGGGTTGGGCGCGGACTCGACGTGACCCGACTCGCGCCCAACCCGATCCTGAACCGGGTTGGGACGGTTCAGGACGCCTTCTCGGTGACCGGCACGCCGTTCTTCGCCTTGGCGGCGATATCGAGGGCAGCCAGGTAGCCGAAGGTGATCGCGGGGCCGATGGTCGCGCCGGGACCGGCGTAGGTGTGGCCCATGACCGGGGACGAGGTGTTGCCGGCGGCGTACAGACCCTCGATGACGGTGCCGTCCTCGCGCAGCACGCGGGCGTCGTTGTCGGTGACCAGACCGCCCTTGGTGCCGAGGTCGCCGGGGACCATCTTGACCGCGTAGAACGGGCCGACCTCGAGCTTGTTCAGGCACGGGTTCGGCTTGATGGTCTGGTCGCCGTAGTAGCGGTCGTAGGCGCTGTCACCGCGGTTGTAGTCGAGGTCCTTGCCGGTCTCGGCGAAGCCGTTGAAGCGCTCGATGGTGGCGGCCAGCTGGTCGGCCGGGACGCCGATCTTCTCGGCCAGTTCGGCCACCGTGGGCGCCACGACGATCAGGTCGTTTTCCATCCAGCGGGACGGAATCCGCTGGCCAGGCTGCAATCCGGCGAAGATGTAGCGGGACCGGTAGCGCTGATCGAACACCAGCCAGCACGGCACGTTCTCGCCCGGACCTTCACCCTGCCCGTATTCGCCGCCGTACATGGTGTGCACAGCCTCGACGTAAGGAGCGGACTCATTACCGAATCGCTGACCTTGCGTGTTGATCATGATGCTGCCGGGCAGATTCCGCTCCGCGAGGCAGAACCAGGGCTTGCCCTCGCCGCGGAAGGTGGTCGGACCCCACCAGGCGTCGTCCATGAAGTCGATGTCCGCGCCCGCCGCAATGCCCGCCCGGATGCCGTCGCCGGTATTGGCGGCCGCGCCCGTGGTCCACTCGGTGGTGATGGGCTCGCGCTGGTACTTGTGCCGCATGTCGGCGTTGTGCTCGAAACCGCCGCTGGCCAGGATCACGCCGAACTTGGCGTTGAAGCGGACGGTCTCACCGTTCTGCTCGGCGTCGACGCCGGTGACCACGCCGTTCTCGATCACCAGTCCGGTGAGCGGAGTATTCAGCAGCACCGGCACATTCGCGTCCAGCAGGCCCTTGCGCAGTCCGGCGATGATGGCCTGGCCCATGCCGACCAGCGCCTTGCCGGTGACCTTGCCCCACGCCCAGCGGGTGCCGACGCGCAGCACGCGCGCGATGCCGACGGGGTGGCGGCGGATCAGGTTGAGCTTCTTGTAATCAGCCTGCATGACGACCACGTTCAGCGGCGCCTTGCTGTAGGCCGGCTCCAGCTTGAAGCGCTCCTCGCCCAGCACCTTGAGGTTGAAGGGCTTGGGCTCGCAGCTGCGGCCGTCCGCCTTGCCGCCCGGTGCTTCCGGGTAGTAGTCGGAGTAGCCGGGCACCCAGCACATCTTCAGCGCGGAGTGGTCGAGCACGTAGTCGAAGGCTTCGGCGCCGCGATCGATATAGGTGTCGATCTTCTCCTTGGGCACCACGTCGCCGATGATGCTGTAGAGGTAGGTCCGCGCCTCCTCGAGGTCGTTCCCCTTGCCCGCGGCCTTCAGCACCTTGTTTCCGGGAATCCAGACGCCACCGCCCGATCGCGCGGTAGAACCACCGTAATGAGCGGCTTTTTCGATGAGAACCGTGCGCAGACCGTGGTGCGCAGCGGTGAGGGCGGCGGACATACCGGCGGCACCGCTGCCGACCACCACCACGTCGTAATCCCGATCAGTCATGTAGAACACGTTATAGAATCAATCCTGGTTTGGTCTATGTTGGTCTGGCAGATGGGACTGCTGAAGCGACGTTCTTCACAAAAACTCGTTTCAATTTCCAGTCTCGTTACTGGATGGCCACCGGCCGGTACCCCCAATGGAAGGAACACAGCGTGCTGACCGACGCGCTACGTAAGGAACTGGCCGACGAGCTCGCGGCGGCCGAACGGACCCGGGTTCCGATCGATCCGCTGGCCGTGCGGCATCCCGAGATCGACGTGGTCGACGCCTACGAGATCCAGCTCATCAACATGCGGCAGCGCTTCGACGGCGGCGCCAAGGTGGTCGGCCACAAGGTCGGCCTGTCCTCCAAGGCCATGCAGCAGATGATGGGCGTGGACGAACCCGACTACGGGCACCTGCTCGCGGAAATGGAAGTCTTCGAGGACGTTCCGGTCGACACCTCCAAGTACCTGTACCCGCGCGTCGAGGTCGAGGTCGGCTTCATCCTGGGCGCCGACCTGCCCGGTGCGGACTGCACCGAGGAGGACGTGCGCAAGGCCACCGTCGCCTACGCGCCCTCCATCGAGCTCATCGACACCCGCATCAAGGACTGGAAGATCGCGCTCTGCGACACCATCGCCGACAATGCGTCCTCCGCCGGCTACGTGCTGGGCAAGCAGCGGGTCTCGCCGGATCAGCTGGATATCAAGAACATCGACGCCGTGCTGACCCGCAATGGCGAGGTCATCGCCGAGGGCCGCTCGGACGCGGTGCTCGGTGACCCGACCATCGCGGTGGCGTGGCTGGCGCGCAAGGTCGCCTCCTTCGGAGTGCGGTTGAAGGCCGGCGACATCGTGCTGCCCGGTTCCTGCACCCGCGCCATCGACGCCCGCCCGGGCGACGAGTTCATCGCCGAGTTCGCCGGACTCGGTTCCGTCCATCTGGGTTTCGCGTAAGCGCCCCCGACCGACACAGACCTCACCGAGTAGGAGAAAGCCGTGACTGCAAGCAAAGTCACCGCCGCGATCGTCGGGTCCGGCAACATCAGCACCGATCTGCTGTACAAGCTGCTGCGTTCGGACAAGATCGAGCCGCGCTGGATGATCGGCATCGACCCTGATTCCGAGGGCCTCAAGCGCGCCCGCGGCCTGGGCCTGGAGACCTCCGCCGAGGGCGCGGACTGGCTGCTGGCGCTGCCGGAGAAGCCGGACCTGCTGTTCGAGGCCACCTCCGCGTACGTGCACCGGGCCTACGCGCCCAAGTACGCCGAGGCCGGCATCCGTGCCATCGACCTCACTCCGGCCGCCGTCGGCCCCGCCGTCATCCCGCCGGTCAACCTGGACACGCTGCGGGACGAGATGAACGTCAACATGATCACCTGCGGTGGTCAGGCGACGATTCCGATGGTGCACGCGGTTTCTCGCGTCGTGCCCGTCGAGTACGCCGAGATCGTGGCGTCGGTGTCCTCGGTGTCCGCCGGTCCCGGTACCCGCGCCAATATCGACGAGTTCACCAAGACCACCTCCGCCGGTGTCATGAACATCGGTGGCGCCAAGCGCGGCAAGGCGATCATCATCCTGAACCCGGCCGAGCCGCCGATGATCATGCGCGACACCATCTTCTGCGCCATCCCCGAGGACGCGGACCGCGACGCCATCACCGAGTCGGTGCACCGGATGGAGAAGTCCATCCAGGAGTACGTGCCCGGCTACCGGCTGCTCAACGAGCCGCAGTTCGACGAGCCGTCACTGGTGTCCGGTGGCATGGCGAAGGTGTCGATCTTCGTCGAGGTCGAGGGCGCGGGCGACTTCCTGCCGCCGTACTCGGGCAACCTCGACATCATGACGGCCGCCGCCACCCAGGTGGGCAACGTGCTGGCCGACCAGATCATCTCGGCTCGGGTGTAAGGAGTTCCGACAGTGAGCAATTCGAACATTCTGAAGCCGTTCTCGGCGGATCTGGATATCCGGGTCACGGACACCAGCCTGCGTGACGGCTCGCACCACAAGCGGCACCAGTTCACCGTGCAGGAAGTGCGGGACATCGTCGGTGCGCTCGACGCCGCCGGCGTGCCGGTCCTCGAGGTCACCCACGGCGACGGCCTCGGCGGTTCCTCGTTCAACTACGGTTTCTCGAAAACCCCTGAGCAGGAACTGATCAAGGCCGCCGCGGAGACCGCCAAGCAGGCCAAGATCGCCTTCCTCATGCTGCCGGGCGTCGGCGTCAAGGAAGACATCAAGATCTCGCAGGACAATGGCGCGAGCATCTGCCGCATCGCCACCCACTGCACCGAGGCCGATGTCTCGATCCAGCACTTCAACATGGCTCGCGACCTCGGCCTCGAGACCGTCGGCTTCCTGATGATGGCGCACTCCACCACGCCGGAGAACCTCGCCAAGCAGGCCCGCATCATGGCCGACGCGGGCTGCCAGTGCGTGTACGTCGTCGACTCGGCCGGCGCGCTGGTGCTGGAGCAGGTCACCGACCGCGTCGCCGCGCTCGTCGCCGAGCTCGGCGACGACGCGCAGGTCGGCTTCCACGGCCACGAGAACCTGGGCCTGGCCGTCGCCAACTCCGTCTACGCGGTGCGCGCCGGCGCCACCCAGATCGACGGCAGCGCACGCCGTTTCGGCGCGGGCGCGGGCAACCTCCCCGTCGAGGCCTTCATCGGCGTCTGCGACAAGCTCGGCATCAAGACCGGCGTCGATTTCTTCGCCGTGACCGATGCCGCGGAAGACGTCGTCCGCCCGGCCATGCCGAGCGAATGCCTCCTCGACCGCCAGGCATTGATGATGGGTTACGCGGGCGTCTACTCGTCGTTCCTGCGTCACGCCGAGCGCCAGGCCGAACGCTACGGCGTCTCCGCCGCCGAAATGCTCGTCCGCGCCGGCCAGCGCAAGCTGGTGGGCGGCCAGGAAGACCAGCTCATCGACATCGCCCTGGAACTCCAGCGCGAAAAGGAGAAGTCGGCCGCCAACGCCTGACGCACTAGCCCCGCTGGGCCGCAACCGAACTCGGTTGCGGCCCAGCGGTGGTTAACTGACCGGCCAGTAGGCTGACCGGCGTCTTCTGTCGATCTGTCGGCCGCTGATCTATCTAGCCTGATATCATCGATTCAGTCTTGTATATCTGGAGGTGGGCTCATGGCTCGGACTGTGATCGACCTTGACGATCAGCTGGTAGCCGACGCGTCGAAGGCCCTCGGGACAACGACGAAGAAAGACACCGTGAATGCGGCCCTTCGGGAAATTCTCGAGATCCGCCGCCGCGCGGTAGCGCTGACGCGGCTACAGGAACTGGTCGCCGATGGGGCGATCGACGTGGAGATATTCGAAGACAAGCGGAACTATCGCCGATGAACGGTGCTCAGTTCCTCATCGATACGAGCGCGTTGGTTCCGCTGTTGCGTCAGGAGCCGGACGGGGTGGTGTGGCAGCGCGTCGCCGCCGCGGGCCTGATCGCGATCTGCCCGATCACCGAACTCGAGTTCTTTTACAGTGCGCGTTCGACTGTCGATCGCGAATCGATGATTGAGCAGATTCGCATCCTGTTCGGCTGGGAGCCGGTCGACGATCGTGCCTACCGGCGGGCATGGGAAGTACAGGGCAAGTTGACCAGCCGAGGGCAGCATCGCAGCGCGGGACCGGTCGACCTCGTCGTCGCGGCTACCGCCGAACTCAGGGGTCTGACCTTGCTGCACCGTGACCGTGACTTCGATTGCATCGCAGCCATAACCGGCCAGCCTCATCGTCGACTGGGAACAC
Organism: Nocardia niigatensis NBRC 100131; assembly: GCF_000308655.1. Lineage (GTDB taxonomy): Bacteria > Actinomycetota > Actinomycetes > Mycobacteriales > Mycobacteriaceae > Nocardia > Nocardia niigatensis. The sequence continues at coordinate 235,831 of NZ_BAGC01000003.1, forward strand.
CCTGATCCAGCGGTCCCCTCACCTCGATCTGCGCAGGGTGGCTTCATACTCGAGTACCGCAAAGAGGTCGTCGGGTTCGAGGTCTGGGTAGTCGTCGAGGATTTCGGCAGTGGGCATCCCGGCGGCAAGCAGTTCCAGCAGCATCTCGACGGTGTAGCGCAGCCCGCGAATCGTCGGCTTGCCATGGCACACGGCCGGGCTGGATGTGATGCGGTCCAGGCGGGACATGGCACAACCTCAGAGGGCATGCGTACCCGATCCGCTGGTATTCGGATTGGTCTGGCATCAACTGGCTATGCGTCTTCCAGTAGATACGATTGGATAAAAATCAGAGATTCGATGCCATTCAGAGTCTTGTAGTTTCTGCCTAGTGTTGTCCTCGTCCGGATCGGTGAATGGCCCGGGGAAAAGCGTTGGAGGACAGAGCGATGCGTGCGGTGATTCAGAAGAGCTTCGGTGGGCCTGAGGTTCTGGAGGTTGTGGACGTCGAGAAGCCGGGGTTGTTGTCGGGGGAGGTGCTCGTCAGGGTGAGGGCTAGTGCGGTCAATCCTGTTGATGTGGCGGTGCGGTCGGGGGCGTTCCCGTTGCTGGGGGAGCCGCCATTCGGGGTTGGGTGGGATATCTCCGGCGTGGTGGAGGCGGCTGGGCCGGGGGCGCGGTATGAGATTGGGGAAGAGGTGTATGGGATGCCGTTCTTCCCGAGGGCCGCAACGGGTTACGCGGAGTATGTGGCGACGCCCTCGCGGCAGGTGGCTCGGAAGCCGAAGTCGCTCGGTCATATCGAGGCTGCGGCGCTGCCGCTGGCGGCGCTGACCGCGTGGCAGGGGCTGGTGGACAAGGCTGGTGTCGGGGCAGGGGATCGGGTGCTGATTCACCGGGCGGCCGGTGGGGTCGGACACCTGGCGGTGCAGATTGCGAAGGCGCGGGGCGCGTACGTGATCGCGCTGGCCAGTGCCGGGAAGCACGACTATGTGAAGAGCCTCGGGGCCGATGAGGTGATCGATTACCGGACGAGCGATTTCACCGCGGTCGTGAAGGATGTCGATATTGTCTTCGACTCTGTCGCCGATGGTGTGCGGTCGCTTCAGGTGTTGAAGCCGGGTGGAGTGCTGGTGACGATTCTCGAGCATGTGAACCCGGAGTTGGAGCGGGCCGTGACGGAAGCCGGGCGCCGGTTCGCGGGTGTTTCGGTGGAACCGGATTACTGGGCGCTGGAGCAGATTGCGCAACTGGTCGACGCGGGGAAGCTGCGGCCGACCATCGCTGAGACGCTGCCGCTGGAGGAGGCGGGGAAGGCGCACGAGATCGTGGCGTCGGGCCAGACCGTCGGCAAGGTGGTGCTGACCGTCGAGTGACGGCGGCATCGAATAATCGGGGCGGGATCCAGGTTGCAGGGCACGGAGTTCGAGGTGAAGGAGAGCGGCGATGGATGTGCTGAGTGAGGCGCTGGCCTCCATGCGGACCGGCGCGCCGAACTCGGTGCGAACCGACGGGCGCGCGCCCTGGGCGCTCCAGCTGCCGTCGACGGCGGGTGCGGGATTCCATGTGGTGCTGCACGGGACGTGCTGGTTCTATCCCACTGAGAAGAGCAGTGAGGCAATCCCGTTGGGTCCCGGCGATGTGGTGTTCGTCCGTGACGGGGCGGGCCACATTCTTGCCGATCGCCCCGACACAGCCCCGGAGATTCCCCGGCCCGAGCAGTACACCCAGCGCCCGCCCGTGGGCGCGCTGCGACTCGGCGGCGACGGTCCGGCGGCCAGCCTGCTCTGCGGCAACTATCACCTCGACGGGCAGCGGCCGCATCCGCTGCTGCGGCAGCTGCCCGAGGTGATCCACCTGCCCGCCCGGCACGGCCGGCACCCGGAGCTGACCGCGGCGATCCAGTTGCTCGGCGCGGAGCTGGACAATCCCCGCATCGGCTCGCACGGCATCGTGCCCGCGCTCATCGACTCGCTGCTGCTCTACATCCTGCGCGCCTGGATCGAGGATCAGCCGCAGTCCGAGGCGGTGGGATGGGCTGCGGCCCTGCGGGATCCGGCCGTCGCCCCGGCTCTGGAAGCCATGCACGGCGATCCGGCCGCGCCCTGGACCGTGCAATCCCTCGCCGACCACGCGGGCCTGTCCCGTGCCGCGTTCGCCCGCAAGTTCAATGCCATGGTCGGCGAACCCCCGCTGGCGTATCTGACCCGCTGGCGGTTGACCACGGCCGCCCGTCTGCTGCGCGAGGATGATCTGGCCATCGAAAAAGTCGCCGCGAGCGCGGGATACAGCTCCGAGTTCGCGTTCGGCAAGGCATTCAAGCGCGAATACGGCCTGGCCCCAGGGCAATACCGGCGCCAGGCCCGCACCGCCGCGTGAGCTCGGCCGTGCGGCCGCGTCACGGTTATCCCCAATCCACACAAATGCGCGGTGCCCCTGTGGATGAATTCCACAGGGGCACCGTGTGACCGGGTAGTCGAGGTTTCAGGGGCGAAGCCCGTGAGAGCTACCGAGAGTTGGTCATCCTCACAACCAGGTGTCCAAGGTGGTGGTCGTGAGGAAGTGTTCGAGGTCCGCGCGCCAGGGTGCGGGCGTCGTCTTCTCCGGTTCGATGGCCGTGTACTGGCCCCGGTAGAAGAGCAGCGGCCTGCCGGAGTCGGTGGACTCCGACAGGGCCTGGACCCGGCCGATCACGATGTAGTGATCGCCGCCGTCGAGCACGTTGTCCACAGTGCACTGGATCGTGGCCAACGCGCCGTCCAGCACCGGAAGGTTCAGTTCCGAGGTGTGCCAGTCGATTCCGGCGAACTTGTCGGGTTCGCGGGAGCCGAAGCGGGCGCACGCCGGCTGTTGCTCCTCGGCGAGCATGTTCACGGCGAAGCTGCCGTTGCGTTCGATCGCCGCCCAGGAGCGGGACTCCTTGGTGGGGCAGAACAGCACCAGCGGCGGATCGAGGGACAGGGCGGCGAACGACTGGCACGCGAAGCCGATGGGGGCCTGCTCGCCGTCGACGCCGTCGAAGGTGGTGATGACGGTGATGCCGGTGCAGAACTGCCCCAGCACATTCCGGAACTGACGCCCGTCGATGACGGGTTGTGCGTCGGTGGTGATGTCCTCAGTCAAGGTTCGGCCGCCCCTGTTCGTTCTCGCTACTTGAATCCGACGCTGAAGTCGTGGCCCCACAGGCTGACCGCGGTGGATTCCCGCGCGATCCACGAGTGGTCGTCGACTTCCAGTCCCTCGCAGCCGAATTCGACGTCGAATCCGCCCGGCGTCTTCATGTAGAAGGAGAGCATCTTGTCGTTGATGTGCCGCCCGAGGGTGGCCGACATCTTCACCTTCTTGCGGTTGGCGCGGTCCAGGCACAGGCCGACGTCGTCGGAGTTCTCCACCTCGACCATCAGGTGCACGATGCCCGTCGGGTTCGGCAGCGGCAGGAACGCCAGCGCGTGGTGGCGCGGGTTGCAGCCGTAGAAGCGCAGCCAGGCCGGGTCGCCGTCGGCGGGACGGCCCACCATCTGCGGGGGCAGCCGCATCGAGTCGCGCAGCCGGAAGCCCAGCACGTCCTGGTAGAACGCCTGTGCCGCAGCGTCATCCGTGCAGGTGAGGACGACGTGGCCCAGCCCCTGCTCGGCGGTGACGAACTTGTGGCCGTAGGGGCTCACGAAGCGGCGGCCCAGGTACTGCGCGCCGTAGAACGCCTCGAGGGTGTTCCCGGCCGGGTCCTGGAACCGGATCATGCCCTCGACCCGGCGCTCGGCCAGCTCGTCCTTGGTGCCCTCGGTGAAGGAGATCCCGGCCTTGGCCAGGGTCTCGCGCAGGTTCTGCATGCCGCGGGCGTCGGTGACCTCCCAGCCCGAGACCAGCAGGCGGTCCTTCTCACCCGGCACGATCACCAGGCGCGCCGCGAAGTCGTCCATGCGGAGGTAGAGCGCGTCCGGGTCGTTGCCGGAGCCCTCCATCATGCCGAGCACCTTGAGACCGAACTCGCGCCAGGCCGCCATATCGGTGGCCTCGATGCGCATGTAGCCGAGCGCCTTGATACTCATGCTCACTTCTCCTTGACGCCGAGCAGGAAGTCGGTTGCCAGGCGGTTGAATTCGTCGAACTTCTCCAGCTGCGCCCAGTGTCCACAACCGCCGAAGACATGCAACTGCACACGCGGCACCATCTTCAAGGCGACCAGGGCGCCGTCGATCGGGTTGACCCGGTCCTCCCGGCCCCAGATCATCAGCACCGGCTGCCGTAGCTTGAACGCGTCGCGCCAGATCATGCCCTTGGCGAAATCGGGTCCGGCGAAGGACTTGCCCATGGCGCGGGTGGCGGCCAGCGACTCCGGCTGCGAGGCCGAGGCGAAACGCTCCTCCACGAGTTCCGGAGTGATCAGCTTCTGGTCGAAGACCATGATCCGCAGGAACGCCTCCAGGTTCTCCTTCGTGGGTTCGAAGTTGAACTTGGACAGCAGCTTCACGCCCTCGGTGGGGTCCGGCGCGAACAGGTTGGTGGACAGGCCGCCCGGGCCCATCAGCACCAGCTTGCCCGCACGGTCCGGGTAGTCGAGCGCGAAGCGGGTGGCAGCCCCGCCGCCGAGCGAATTGCCCAGCAGGTGCACGCGATCGGTGATGCCGAGGGTGTCGAGCAGGTCCTTCAGCGCCGAGGCCGAGTGCACGAAGTACTGCGGGTGCTCGGTCGGCTTGTCGGACCGGCCGAAGCCGGGCTGGTCGACGGCCAGGACGTGAAAGTCCTCGGCCAGCACCGGAATGTTCTTGGCGAAGTTGGACCACGAGCTCGCACCCGGACCGCCGCCGTGCAGCAGCACGATGGTGGGGCCGTTGCCGACCCCGGCCTCGTGGTAGTGCAGCTTCAGGTCCGGCCGCACCTGCGCGAAGCGCGAGGTGGACTCGTAGGTGATTGCCGCGGCGGGCCGCGAAGTGTCTTCAGTCACTGCGGTCATGGATTACACCATCGTGTCGGTGATCGGCAGACCGAAGGCGTGCGTGCCGAACATGGCGTAGGCGCGCTCCGGATCCTGCGAGGCGTGCACGCGGCCGGCGTGCGCGTCACGCCAGAACCGCTGCAGCGGAGTGCCTTCCACCAGCGCGGTGGCGCCGGAGGCCTCGAAGAGGCGGTCGATGGAGGCGATCACGCGGCCGGTGGCGCGCACCTGGTCGCGGCGGGCGGCGACGCGCAGGTCGAACGGAACTTCCTTGTCCGCCAGGATGTACGCGTATTCCTCGGCGATATTGCCGGACAGCTGACGCCAGGCGGCGTCGATGTCACTGGCGGCCTCGGCGATGCGCACCTTGCCGAACGGGTCGTCCTTGGCCTTCTCGCCGGCGTAGGCGGCGCGCACGCGCTTGCCCTGGTGCTCGACGTGGGCCTCGTAGGCGCCGTAGCCCATGCCGATGATCGGTGTGGTAATGGTCGCGGGGTGGATGCTGCCCCACGGCATCTTGTACAGCGGATCGGTATTCTGCTCCAGGCCAGGCGATTTCAGTTCGCCCATGGTCCGCATGCTGAGGAAACGGTGCCTGGGTACGTAGACGTTCTCGACCACGACGGTGTTGGAGCCGGTGCCGCGCAGGCCGACCACGTGCCACACGTCGTTGATCTTGTATTCGCTCCGGGGGATCAGGAACGAGCCGAAGTCGACCGGCTTGCCGTTCTTGATGACCGGACCGCCGACGAACACCCAGTCGGCGTGGTCGGAGCCGGAGGACCAGGCCCACGAACCGTTGACGATGTAGCCCTCGCCGTCCTCGGTCACCACACCCGCGCCCATCGGGGCGTAGGAGGAGGAGATCCGGACCTCGGTGTCCTGGCCCCATACCTCTTCTTGCGCGCGCTGGTCGAACAGCGCCAGGTGCCAGTTGTGGATGCCGAGGATGCCGGCGCACCAGCCGGTGGAGCCGCACGCGCTCGCGATCTTGCGGACGGTGTCGTAGAAGATCACCGGGTCGCAGGCGTAGCCGCCCCACTGCTTGGGCTGCACGAGCTTGAAGAAGCCGGTCGCCTGCAGATCCTTGACGGTCTGGTCGGGAAGGCGGCGCAGATCCTCGGTCTCCTGGGCGCGCTCACGCAGGGTCGGCAGCAGCGCCTCGACCCGCTCAACTACTTCTTGCGTCATCTCGCCAGTTGCTCCTGCCTGGTGTTACGGGAAGCGGTCTTCGTTTGCCCCTGAGAGTAGAACACGTTCTTATTCCTGTCGAGAACGCGGTTCGAGCGCAGCTCAGAGAGCCCCCATCCTGGTAGTTGGTCCTATAGCTGGCCAACCGTCAGCCAATTTTGTAACGTGTTCTAGTACATCCATAGGAGGATCAACGATGGCGACAACCGCCCAAGGGCCCCGCGGGAAGGTCCGCGAGATCGACGTGGGCTCGATGCCCACCCGCTTCGCCCGGGGCTGGCACTGCCTGGGACTTGCCAAGGACTTCCGTGACGGCAAGCCGCACGCGGTCAATGTATTCGGCACCAAACTGGTTGTCTTCATGAACAGCCAGAACGAACTGAAGGTGCTGGACTCCTACTGCCGTCACCTGGGCGGCGACCTCTCCATGGGTGAGGTGAAGGGCGATTCGATCGCCTGCCCGTTCCACGACTGGCGCTGGGGCGGCGACGGCAAGTGCACCGGCATCCCCTACGCGCGACGCGTGCCCCCGCTGGCCCGCACCCGCGCGTGGATCACGCTCGAGCGCAACGGCCAGCTGTTCGTCTGGCACGACCACGAGGGCAACCCGCCGCCGGACGAGGTGACCATCCCCTACATCGAGGGTCCCTACACCAACGCGGACGGCAGCTCCTCGGAGACGCTCAACGAGGGCTGGACCGACTGGACCTGGCACTCGCTGCTGATCGAGGGCTCCAACTGCCGCGAGATCATCGACAACGTCGTGGATATGGCGCACTTCTTCTATATCCACTACGCGTTCCCCACGTTCTTCAAGAACGTGCTCGAGGGTCACATCGCCACCCAGTACCTGGAGACCAAGGCTCGCCCGGACATCGGCAACGCGGCCAAGGCCGGCATCGACGTGCTGCTCAAGTCCGAGGCGTCGTACTTCGGGCCGTCGTACATGATCAACCCGCTGCTCAACATCTACAGCGGCTTCGAGGTCAAGACGGTCCTCATCAACTGCCACTACCCGGTCACGCAGGACTCCTTCATGCTGCAGTGGGGCGTCTCGCTGGAGAAGCCCAAGGGCCTGCCGGACGAGCAGGCGGCCATGTTCGCCGCCAAGATGACCGAGGGCGTCAGCGAGGGCTTCCTGCAGGACGTCGAGATCTGGAAGCACAAGTCCAAGATCGAGAACCCCCTGCTGACCGAGGAAGACGGGCCGGTCTACCAGCTGCGCCGCTGGTACGAGCAGTTCTACGTCGACGTCGCCGACATCGACCCGAAGATGACGCAGCGCTTCGAATTCGAGATCGACACCTCCAAGGCCAACGAGGCCTGGGGTCTCGAGGTCGAGGAGAACCTGCGCAGGAAGCGGGAGGCCGACGAGGCCGCCGCGCAGGAGGCGAACGCCTGATGACCAGCTGGGCGAAGGCACCCGATTTCGCGGACCGTCCGGAACAGCGAGCACAGGTGCGCGCCCAGACGGTCCTCGACAAGGAGCACTACATGGAGTCGGGGCTGACACCGATCGCGTGTCAGACCTGCGGCACCGAGGTGCTCGTGCGCAAACACAGCCACAATCAGAAGACGGTGCAGTGGACGGTCGATCCGGCCGCGCACTGCCCGGTGTTCCGGAAGCTGGCCGAGTCCGGCCCGACCACCGGCAAACCGGACTCCTGCCCGAATCTCGAGAAGACCATCGACCATGCGGTCGCGGAGGGTCTGCTCGGGATCGACGACTGAGGCTCAGTCGAGCCGGAAGTCGGCGAAATCGAATCCGGGGGAGACGACGCAACTCACCAGCACGTAGTCGTCACCCGCGGGTCGGGCGGCCTGGCTGATTCCGCCGGGAACCACCGCCTGAGGGCGTTGCCCCTGCTCGACATCGGGTCCGAGGACGATCTCCTCACCCCCGATGTTCAGCAGCAGGGGGCCACCCCGATGCCAGAACCAGATCTCGTCCGACGTCACCGTGTGCGGCGCGGACTTCTCACCGGGCAGCAGCAGGAAATAGATGGCCGTGGCGCTCGCGCGCCCGCCCGGATAGCCCTCCGGCTCGAATTCCACTCCGCTGCGCCAGGTTTCCCGATACCAGCCGCCCTCCGGATGCGGCTCCATATCCAGTTCGGCGGCCAGCTTCGGACGGTCGTCGCTCATGGCCTCCACTGTATTGACTTCGGGCCGCGATCGACTTCAGGCCGCGGTGATCGTCCAGGTGATGCCGTGGTGCGCCAGGGAATTCAGGAAATCCGCGGCGTCGAACGCTTCGGCGGGGGCCAGGGCGCCGGGCTCGGCGGTGCCGCCCGCCAGCCGTACCGCCGCCTCGACCGCCATGAGTGCGGAATCCCGATAGGAATCCACGCCGCTGACCACGCCGCGTACGGTTTCGCCCGCCGCGCCGGTCGCGTCCACGACGAGGTGGTAGCGCAGGTCCGCGCTCGGTGCGTCGGGCATGGCGTCGAGCGCCTCGGGGGTGAACCCGCTCAGGTTCTCCAGGATCGCGACATCCAGCGCACCGGCCACATAGGACACGTCGGAGTGTCGGGGAATGGTGAGCACCGGCGGCTGCGGGAACTTGGCGACCGGGGTCGGAGCGGTGGCGTGGGGGAAGGTGATCTCGGTGTGCCGGGTGGCCGGACCGGTGCGGAATTCCCCGGCCTCGTAGTGCCAGCCCCCCGAACGGAACCAATCCAGGCCGGCCAGCACGGTTTTCGCGCTGCCCTTCGAGCCGTTGCCGCCGCTGAGGCTGAGATGGCTGAGCACGACCTCGGCCGGCCCTTTGACGCGGCGGGTCGTCAGGTGGGCCAGCAGGTCACCCGGCAGATTGCTGTCGGTGACGCCGGAAACGACTGTCACCCCGGCATTTTCGGCGCGCGGGCCGTACTGGTCGAGCACCCGGCGCAGGAACAGCTGCTCGCCCGAGATGTCGGTGTAGTGCGCGCCGGCGTCGATCGCGGCGGCGAGGATCGGCTCGCCGAGGTCGACGTAGGCGGGCAGCGCGCTGATCACCACGTCCGCGCCGTCGAAGGCCGCGACCAGGGCGGCGGGGTCGTCCAGGTCCGCGATCCGGATCGCGGCGGCGGCCAGGCCGGCGGTCTCGGCGGCGGTGCGCAGCCGATCGGCATTGCGGCCCACCAGGATCGGGGTCAGCCCGCGGCGGTGCAGCTCGGACAGGAGGTAGCCGCCGGTGTGGCCGTTCGCGCCGTACACGGCGATGGTGGGGGTCCGGGTGGCTTCGTTCGTTGTCATGGGAATGAAGTTATTCGGAGCAGGTGAGCATATGAATGGCTGATTCGCTCACTTTCATGCCCTGAACGCTCACACGGTGAGCTGTATAGTCCGATGTCGTGGACATCCTCAGCGAGACCATCGCCGCCATCCGCACCGGCAGTCCGGCCTCGGGGCTCTTCGTCCGGCACGCGCCGTGGGGCCGCCGCTATCCGAAGGTGCCAGGCGCGGGATTCCATGTCGTGCTGCAGGGTGCGTGCTGGGTGCTGCCACCGGACGGCGAGCCGATCCCGCTGGGCGCAGGCGATGTGGTGTTCATGCCGCGCGGGGAGGACCACGATCTCGTCGACGCGCTGGGGACGCCGATCACCGAGGTCGCGATGCCCGGGGAGCCGCAAGCGCGGGAAGGCGGAGCGGAGATCACGGGGCCGGGTACGCGGACCGCATTGGTGTGCGGCGCATACGAACTCGGCCGGCAGCGCAGTCACCCGCTGCTCGACGACCTGCCGGAATTCATCCACCTCCCGGCCCGCCCGGGCCGGCACCTGGCCCTGCGATCCGCGGTGGATCTGCTCGCCGCCGAGATCGCCGAACCCCGGCCCGGCACCGACGCCGCCGTTCCCGCGCTGCTCGACACCCTGCTGCTGTTCATGCTGCGCGCCTGGTTCGACGAACAGTCCACCGCGCCGGGCGGCTGGGCGGGCGCCTTCGGCGACCCCGCCGTCTCGGATGCCCTGCGCGCGATTCACGCTGCGCCGGAACGGGCTTGGACCGTCCCGGAGCTGAGCGCCATCGCAGGCGTCAGCCGCGCCACCCTGGCCCGCCGCTTCCTCGCCACAGTCGGCGAGCCGCCGCTGACCTACCTGACCCGCTGGCGCATGCTCACCGCTGCGCGGCTGCTGCGCGAGACCGGCACCCCGCTCGCCGGTGTCGCCCGGAAGGTCGGCTACCAGAGCGAATTCGCTTTCGCCAAGGCGTTCAAACGCCAGTACGGCTCGGCCCCCGGCCGCTACCGGCACGCCGAGGACGAAGCCACCGTGATCGCGGTCTGAACGCGGGCCGGTCGGGCGGACGGCGGGCGGGCCCGGTTCGGCCTAGGCTGAGCGTTGTGACGGACTGGCGTGCACGCAGCGGACCGATCGGCGTCTTGACCGGCGCGGGGATCTCGACCGATTCCGGGATACCGGATTTCCGTGGGCCGCGCGGGGTTTGGACCAAGGATCCGATCGCCGAACTGCTGTCGACCTACCAGAACTATGTGGCCGATCCGGAACTGCGAACCCGGGCCTGGCTGGCGCGGCGGGACAATCCGGCCTGGCGGGCCACCCCGAACGCCGCGCATCAGGCGCTGGTGCGGCTGGCCGGTTCGGGGCGGCAGGTCGGCATCATCACCCAGAACATCGACCGGCTGCACCAGCGCGCCGGATCGGACACCGTGGTGGAGATCCACGGCAATATGTTCGAGGTCGTCTGCATCGACTGCGATTTCACCGGGTCGATGGCCGCCACCCTGGAGCGGGTGGCCGCGGGCGAACCGGATCCGGCCTGCCCGGACTGCGGCGGCATCCTGAAGGCGGCCGTCATCATGTTCGGGCAGCAACTCGACACCACTGCCATCCGGGCGGCCGTGCAGATCGCCGAGAGCGCCGAAATCTTTCTGGCCGTGGGCAGTTCACTCCAGGTGGAGCCCGCCGCGTCCATGTGCGCGGTGGCGGTGGACGCGGGGGCCGAGCTGGTCATCGTGAACAACGAGCCGACACCATACGACGAGTACGCCGCCGAGATCGTGCGCGACCCGATCGGGGCAGCGTTGCCGCGGCTGGTGTCGGAAATCCTGGGGGACTGAGGGTTTCAGACGAACGGCGTCTTGGGGCGCGGCATCATCTCGCCGTCGACCCAGATGTCGACCTTCTCGTTGTAGAACGACGCGAGCCCCGCGATCTTCTGGCTCTCCGGCAGCGGGGTGCGGTAGATCCACACCAGGTCCGGGTAGCTGGTCTCACCCAGCTGGACGTTCCAGTACTCGGCGTGGCCCTTGTACGGGCACGACGTCTTCGTCGCCGACGGGCGCAGCAGGTCCATGCGGATATCGGTCAGGGGCAGGTAGTAGCGCGCGGGCAGGCCGGTCTCGAACAGGATGCGCGGGGAGTGCGAATCGGCGAGGGTCTCGCCGTCCAGTTCGACCCGGATGTGGCGGGAACTGCCCAGGATGTCGACCCGGGTGTAGGGGTCGCGCGGGTGGACGTAGATGGGCTCGTCCTCCTCGAACCACTCGTCCATGGCCTGGAAGTCCAGCTTCACCAGGTCGCGCAGTTCCGGAATCGGGGAGTCGAGATGCCGCACGGCCGCGCCCGCGGCGGTGACGCCATCGGCCACCACATCGAATTCGGTGCCCTCCCCGCGGCTCGGGGAGTGGCGGATGTTGCCATTGGGTTCGAGCTTCACCCGCAGGTCCGCGACCGGCAGGTAGTAGGTGGGGTAGTGGGGTCCCTCCCACACCAGCGTCGGATGGACGGTGTCGGCGGCCAGATGACCGCCCAGGTAGGCGCGTACCCGCTTGGCGCTCGGTTCGACGCGTACCCGGCCACGCTGTGTCTCGGTCATACCTTCCGACGGTACGCCCGTGGGTAAACCCCTGTCGGGGAGCAGGATTCGCGTACCAGCGGCAGCCTCGGAAACCTGGGCCGGACCGGCGATTTTCCCTGCCCGACCGGGCCCGTTATGGTGTTCCGGCAACTCATGGGCAACACGAGAAGGTGGCGGTCAGATGTCGGAACCCGGCAGTACCCACAAGCCGGAACCCGGCAGCGAGCGGCAGGAACTACGCACCGGACTCCGGCGCCGGCACATGACGATGATCGCCATCGGCGGCGCGATCGGCGCGGGCCTGTTCGTGGGCAGCGGCTCGGTCATCAGGACCGCCGGACCCGCAGCCATCCTGTCCTACGCGGGCGCCGGACTCGTCGTGCTGTGCGTGCTGCGGGCGCTCGGTGAAATGGTGGTCGCCCGCCCGGTCGCCGGATCCATGGGCGGGTACGCGCGCATGGCCATGGGACCGTTCGCCGGATTCACGGTCGGGTGGCTGTACTGGTACCTCTACGTGATCCTGGTCGGGGCGGAGGCGGTGGCCGGTGCGGCTATCCTCGGCAACTGGATCGATCTCGACCAGTGGATGCTGTCCGCCGGACTGCTGACCGTCATGACCGGGGTCAACCTGGTGTCGGTGAAGTCCTTCGGCGAGTTCGAATTCTGGTTCGCCTCCATCAAGGTGGTGGCCATCGTGGCCTTCCTGGCCATCGGATCGGCCTGGGTGTTCGGGCTGTGGCCGGGGGCGGATGCGGGCTTCGGCAATCTGACCCGGCACGGCGGATTCGCGCCCAATGGTGTCGGCGGCGTCTTCTCCGCGATCGTGGTGGTGATGTTCGCGTTCGGCGGCACCGAGATCGTGACCGTGGCGGCCACGGAATCCAAGGAGCCGGGCCCTGCGGTGTCCCGCGCCACCAACAATGTGCTGTGGCGGGTCGGCCTGTTCTACGTGGCCTCGATCTTCCTGGTGGTGACCATCCTGCCGTGGAACGACGCCAAGGTGCTGACGAGCCCGTTCGTGAGCGCGCTCGAGCACATCGGGATTCCGGCCGCCGGCGCGATCATGCAGGTGGTCATCCTGACCGCGGTGCTGTCGGTGCTGAACTCGGCCATCTACGTGTCCTCGCGCATGCTCTACGTCCTGACCCGCGACGGCGACGCACCGGCCTCCCTGGTGAAGCTGAACGAGCGCGGCGTCCCCGCCCGCGCGGTCCTGCTGGGCACCGTCGCGGCCTGGGGCGCGGTCATCGCCTCCTATGTGTCCCCCGACAGGGTATTCACCTTCCTGGTGAACTCCATCGGCGTGGTGCTGGCCTTCGTCTACGTGGCGATCATGTTCTCCCAGTTGCGACTTCGCGCCCGCCTCCGCCGCGAGGACCCCTCCGCTCTCACCTACCGCATGTGGGGCTACCCCTACATCAGCTGGGCCGTCATCGTCGCCCTCTTCGCCGTCTTCGTGGCCATGGCCCGCAACCCCGACCAGCGCAACCAGCTGATCGCCTCCACCATCAGCCTGCTGGCCGTCATGGCGATCTATCCCCTGCGCGCCAAATTCGGCCGCAAGAAGCCGGTCCGCGAGGTCGAGTTCCTCCACCACTGATCCGAATCCCCTGCACCACACCGATTTCCACAACGAATCGGGCGATTCCCGTCGAGATGCCCCGTTATCGAACTATCTTTCGATAGCCGACTTACCGTCGTCCTCATGGTCAGCTCGAAACATGAAGCGATGCACAGGCTTTTCCGGAGCCACCCAGAGGTGTTCGGCCGTGCTTTCGAAACACTCGGCTTACCGTTTCCCGGCCCGCGTGAGGTCGCCTTGTTGCCGAACGATCTCACCGAGATCGATCCGATCGAGCGTCGAGTCGATACCCTCCTCCGCCTTGACACCGACGAGGGGTCCTTTCTGCTGCTGGTAGAGGCGCAGGGTAAGGATGACCGGAATAAGCCCAGCTCCTGGGCCTATTACCTGTCCCATGTCCATGCGAAATACCAACTGCCTCCGGTGCTTCTGGTTGTCTGCCAGGACACGTCGACCGCCAGATGGGCGGAAGGTCCGCTGACTATAGGTCCCCGCCAGTGGACGAGCCTCGTTGTTCGCCCACTGGTTCTCGGCCCTCACAATGTTCCCGCCGTGTCGGATCCGTGCATCGCCGCCGGTGATATCCCGCTCGCCGCCCTCTCCGCGATCACTCACGCGAATGACGCCGGCATCGGTGCGATACTGAAAGCGCTGGCCACCGCGTTACAGAGCATCGATGAAGACGACGCCCTGATCTTCGCCGAACTCACCGAACTCGGGTTGGGCAAGAGCCCGGCCGCACAGACATGGAGGCAGTTGATGACCGTGGATCTCTCGTTCTTCCGCTCCGAGACTTCCCAGCGGCTCCGTGCCGAAGGCCGGGTCGAGGGCCGGGTCCAGACCCTTATAGACGCGATTCTCCGCAGCCTGCGTGCGCGCGGCATCGAGGTGTCGCAGGACGCTCGGCAGCGCATCGAATCGTGCCGTGAGCTGGATACCCTCGATGCCTGGTTCGATCGCTCGCTCACCGCGAGCTCGATAGCCGAGATTCTCGGCAAGGAGGGATAGTTCTCGAGCTCGGTGCCTACTGCGTGGGTTTGACGACGACCGCGGTGCCGTAGGCGGCGACCTCGCTCATGGTGTTGGCGATCTCGTTGCAGTCGAAGCGCATTGCGACGACCGCGTTCGCGCCATAGGCCATGGCATGTTGGCACATTCGCATGATGGCCTCGTGCCGCGACTGGTACAGCAGCTGGGTGTACTCGTGGATTTCGCCGCCGCCCAGGGCGCGGAATCCGGCTGCGAAATTCGCGCCCAGGCCGCGGCTGCGGACGGTCAGTCCCGCGACCTCACCGATCACCTTGACGATCTCCTGGCCTGGCACATCGTTCATGGTGGACACCAGGATCGGGAACTGCGGGCCCGGCTGCTGCTGCGGTTGCGGCTGGCCCTGCTGGGGGTAGGGGGCCTGGCCCTGTTGCGGGTACTGCTGCTGCCCGGGTCCCTGCTGCGGGTACTGCTGGTAGGGCTGCTGCGGCGGCATGGGTTGGTTCATGAGCGGGATCGTACGGGGTGAAACCGAACGCGGACCGCATCCAGTGGGTGCGGTCCGCGAACGGCGGGCGGCTCAGTCCTCGCCGAGAGCGATGGCCTGGGCTTCGGCGGGGTGCGGGCGGCGGGGGCGTGGTCGTCCATGTGGGACAGGAGCTTTCGGCCGGAGCAGAGGACGGCGACCGCGGCGGCGGTGCAGGCGGCGCCCCCCCAGAAGGGGAGGGATGCCTGGTGTTCGCCGAGTTTCCCCGCGAGGTAGGGAGCGGCGGCGCCGCCGGTGGCCGCGCCCACGATGGTCGCCAGCGCGGTGGCGATGAACAGCGCATTGCCCAGACCCCAGCCGGCGCGGAAGCCGACGATCTACCCGACCGTGCTGGAACTGCCTGCGAGAGCGGCGGACACGATGATGATGGCCAGGCCGGCCAGCTGCGTTCTTGGCCCCGAAGCGGCTGGAGATGACGCCGGTGATGAGCATGGCCACGCCCGTGACCAGCATGTAGCTGGTGAACAGCAGCGTCACCTGGGACGGTGAGGCGTGCAGCTGCTCGCCGATCGGTTTGAGGATCGGATCCACCAGCCCGATGCCCATGAACGCGATGACCGAGGCGAAGGCGACGGCCCACACCGATTTGGGCTGCCTGGATTTCGAGGTGGCGGTGTTGTCGGGGCCGACGGCTGCGGGGAAGGCGGGCCGGGAGATCGGGGTGCGGGTGGTCACTGACTTGTCCTCAACTACGAATGTTGTTGATTCGCAGCTGCTTTCGGTCGAGTTGCGAGGGTCCGGATTCAGGCCCCGGCGGCCTTGAAGGCTACGGTGAGGTCGTCCAGGTTCCGGCTCAGGCGGTCGAGCAGAGCCGGGTCGAGGTCGGGAAGCCGTGCGGCGAGGGAGTTCCGAGGTGCCCCCGGGCGGCGGCCGGCCGGTCTCGTCCCGCGGGCGTGAGCTCGACGACCACGGCTCTGGAGTCGTCGGGATCCTTGGCCCGCGTGGCGAGACCGGCCTCGGTCAGCCGTCCGATCAGCGCCGTTGCTGACGGTTGGGAGCATCGGTCCAGGCGAGCGAACTCGCTGATCCGCAGGGGGCCGTACTCGTCGAGGGTTCCCAGTGCCCGCATGACGGCGTGCGGAAGATCGATGCCGCCGAGTACTCCGGCCAGGCGGTTGAGCCGTGAGGTGGCGACGACGATGTCGACCAGCCTGTCCCCGGTGTCCTCCGGGATGAGCTCGGTTGCCTGTCTCGGCTGCACCCGTAGATTGTTGCATAAGCTAACTATGTATTTACATAGGCTAACGATATTTCGAGGGGTGAGATGGGGCACACGGCGAACGGCCCGTGCGCGGCGAACTGCGCACGGGCCGTTTCCGGAAAGATCTCGCCGCTAGGCGGGCCGGGCCAGCGGGCGGGCGGGAGTGCCGAAGAGCTGGGCGTCGGCGTGCGCGCGCTTGAAGAACAGGTGCGCGTCGTGCTCCCAGGTGATGGCGATACCGCCGTGCATCTGCACGGTCTCCGACACCACCGAGTTGAACGTGTCGATCGCGTGCAGACGGGCGGCCTGCACGTCGATGGCCTCGACCGCGCCCGCGGCCAGACCCGCGATGGCCAGGTAGGCCACCGACCGGGTCGACTCCACCAGCACATACATGTCGGCCATGCGGTGCTTGAGCGCCTGGAAGCTGCCGATCGGACGACCGAACTGCACCCGGGACTTGCTGTACTCGACGGTCATGTCGAGGCACTGCTCGGCCGCGCCGAGCTGCTCGGCAACCACTGCCGCCCAGGCGATTTCCCGCAGGCGGGTGACATCGAGCGCGCCGACCGGACGGGCCGCGGCCGCGTCGAAGTCGATGCGCGCCAGCTTGCGGGTCGGGTCCTGGGTGACGACCGCGGTCCGGGTGACGCCGGCGGCATCGCCCGCGACCTCGAACAGGCCGTCCGCGGTCAGCACCAGCAGGGTGTCCGCGTGCACGCCGTCGAGGACGTAATGCGCGGAGCCCGAGAGCTTCTCGCCGTCGGCGGTGACCCCGAAGGAATCCCAGCCGCGCGGCCCGGCCCAGCACAGCGCCAGCGTGCGGACGCCCTCGGCGACCTCCGGCAGCAGCCGCTCATTGGTCTCGGTGTGCCCGGCCAGCAGCAGCGCCTGCACACCCAGCACGGCCGAGCCGAGCATGGGCGGCGCGGACAGTGTGCGCCCGAGTTCCTCGACCACCAGCAGGGATTCGACCAGGCCGACCCCGATGCCGCCGAACTCCTCCGGAATGGCGAGGGCCGCGACACCGACCTGCTCGCACAGCAGCTTCCACAGCTGCTCGTCGTAGCCGTGCTCGGTCTCCAGCCCGCGCCGCACGGCCGCGCTGTCGCCGTGCTTGGCCAGCACCGCGCGCACGGTGGTGACGAGTTCCTGCTGTTCGGCGGTGAGGCTCATGCCTTCGCTCCCAAGGTGTCGATGGTGGTCATGCCGCCTTCTGTGAATGGGCTGAGCCGGCGCGCAGGGCGGCGGCGATGCGGGCGCGGTGCTCGGCCGGGGTGCCCCAGGCCGACCGCAGCGCGGTGACCTTGGTCAGCCACAGCGACAGATCGCATTCGGCGGTGTAGCCGATGGCGCCGTGCACCTGTAGCGCGATGCGCGCGGTCTGGTACGCGGCCTCGCCGCAGGCCAGCTTGGCCGCGGAGATGTCGCGGCCGCGGGTCTCGGCGTCCGCGCCCGACTCCAGGGTCAGCGCGGCCCGGTAGAGCAGTGGCAACGCCATCTCCAGGCCGATGTGGGCATTGGCCAGATGATGCTTGATGGCCTGGTTGCGGCCGATCGGGGTACCGAACTGCTGGCGCTGCTTGACGTACTCGACGCTGGTGTCCAGCAGCGCGCGGCCGCCGCCGAGCAGCTGCGCGGCGGCGGCCAGGGCGGCGGTGTCGAAGGCGAGATCGATTGCGGCGCTGACGCCTTCGCCCTCGACCAGGGTCTCGCCCGCGGTCACGGTGAAGAGCCGACGCGCGGCGTCCACCGACGTCACCAGCTCACCGGCGGTGCCCAGCGCGACGCGGTCGCCCTCGGCGATCAGCACCAGGTCGGCCAGATCGGCGTCCAGCGCGGTGGCCGCGCCCTGGGCCCGGCCCGCGTTGGCCCCGGCCGACGCGGTCACCGCGAGGGTGCCCAGCTTCGCGCCCTCGGCCAGCTCCGGCAGCTGTTCGGTGGCGAGCGCCGAGTCCGGAAGCGCCTGCAGCAGTGCGGGAATCGCGGCGGCGGTCTCCACCAGCGGACCCGGCACGGCGGCCCGGCCGATCTCGGTGAAGGCCACGATCATTTCGACCGGGCCCGCGCCGAAGCCGCCGTTCTCCTCGGTGATGGTCAGGCCCAGCGCGCCCGCCTCGGCCAGCTGGCCGATCAGCGCGCGCCCGGCGGCGGAATCGCCCGTGCCCCAGGCCCGGACGATGCCCGGGGTCTTGGCGGCCTCGCCCATCTTGCGCAGGCTGGCGGCGAAATCATTCTGTTCTGCGGTCAATGCGAATCGCATGTCGTCGTCCTCCGGGTGGCTATCGCGGCAGGCCGAGCAGGCGTTCGGCGATGATGTTGCGCTGGATCTCGTTGGTGCCGGCGTAGATCGGGCCCGCCAGCGAGAACAGGTAGCCGTCGGTCCAGGCCGACTCCTGCTCCGCGGCCGCGCCGTGCAGGTCGAGGGCGGTCTCGTGCATGGCGATGTCCAGGTCCGACCAGAACACCTTGTTCACCGAGGATTCCGCACCCAGCTGACCGCCGTCGGCCAGGCGGGTCACGGTGGCCCAGGTGTTGAGGCGGTACGCCTCGGCACCCACCCACGCGTCGACCACGCGGTCGGCGAGGGCGGTGTCGGACTCGTCGGCCGTGTCCTGCCACAGCTCGATGAGCTTGGCGGCGGTGGCGGTGAATCGGCCCGGCGCGCGCAGTGAGAGGCCGCGCTCGTTGCTGGAGGTCGCCATGGCGACCTTCCAGCCGTTGTTCGCCTCGCCGATCACGTCGGCGTCCGGCACGAACACATTGTCGAGGAAGATCTCCGCGAAGCCCGGCTCGCCGTCCAGCTGCGGAATCGGCCGCACCGTAATGCCTTCCGCGGTGAGCGGGAACATCAGGTAGGTCAGGCCGCGGTGGCGCTCGGCCTCCGGGTCGCTGCGGAACAGGCCGAAACCCCAGTCCGCGAACGAGGCCCGCGAGCTCCAGGTCTTCTGGCCGTTGAGCAGCCAGCCGCCCTCGGTGCGCTTGGCGGTGGAGCGGATGCCCGCCAGATCGGAACCGGCCTCCGGCTCGGACCAGGCCTGCGCCCAGATGTCGTCCGCGCGGGCCATTCTCGGCAGGATGCGGGCCAGCTGCTCGGGGGAGCCGTGCTCGAACAGGGTCGGCGCCAGCAGGAAGATGCCGTTCTGCGAGACGCGACCGGGCGCGCCCGCCGCGTAGTACTCCTCCTCGAAGATGACCCATTCGGTCAGCGAGGCGTCGCGGCCGCCGTACTCGGCGGGCCAGGCCACACACGACAGGCGGGCCTCGGCCAGCTTGGCCTCCCACGCGCGGTGCGCCTCGAAGCCCTCCTCGGTGTCCATGGAGGGCAGGGGAGTGGCAGGCACGTTGGCCGCCAGGAAAGCGCGCACCTCGGCGCGGAATTCCTCGGTCTTGGCGTCGAATTCGAGATCCACTTATTTCGCCCCGTCGTTGTTGGTAGCTGAATCTGATTCGCGGCCCGCCGCGGCGGCAGCCTTCATGGACTTGGCGTTCATCCCGCCCAGCGAGTCCGCGCCGACCTCGGCATTGTGCGCATGCGCGAAGTGGTGCAGTCCGAACACCGAGTCCATGCCCGCGCGCATACCCATCAGGTCCTCGCACTGGTTGACGGCCTTCTTGGTCAGCGCCAGGCCGAACTGCGGCATCTCCGCGATCTTCTCGGCCAGCGCGAAGGTCTCCGTCTCCAGATCCGCGTGCGCGACAACGCGATTGAGCATGCCCCACTCGTAAGCCTGTGCCGCGGTGAAGCGTTCACCGGTGAACAGGATCTCCTTTGCGCGGCGCGGCCCCAGCACCCACGGGTGCGCGAAGTACTCGACGCCCGGAATGCCCATGCGGACAACCGGATCGGAGAAGAACGCGTCCTCGGAGGCCACGATCATGTCGCAGGACCACGCCAGCATGAGCGCGCCCGCGATGCACGCGCCCTGCACCATGGCGATGGTCGGCTTGGGGATCTCCCGCCAGCGGCGGCACATGCCCAGGTAGACCTCGGACTCCCGGGCGAAGCGCTGATCGCCGCCCGGGCGATCGGTGTGGTCCCACCACAGCGCGGCCTTGTTCTCGTACTCGATGTGGTGGTCGCGGCCCGGCGTGCCGATGTCGTGGCCCGCGCTGAAATGCTTTCCGGCGCCGCCCAGCACGATCACCTTGACCTCCGGATCCTCGACGGCCCGCACGAAGGCGGCGTCGAGCGCGTAGGTCATGACCGAGTTCTGCGCATTGCGGTAGTCCGGCCGGTTCAGCGTGACGACCGCGATCGGTCCGCGCTTCTCGTAGAGGACGACCTCGCCCTCGTCGGGAATGGGTCCCGGTTCCTGGCTCACGCCTTCTCCTCACGTAGTTGCCGCTTGAGAACCTTCCCGGCGGCGTTGTAGGGCAGCTCGTCGCGGAATTCCACGTATTTCGGGACCTTGAAGTTGGCCAATTGCGCCTTGGCGTAGGCCTTCACGTCCGCTTCGGTCAGCTCAGCACCGGCGCGGCGCACCACGAAGACCTTGCCGACCTCGCCCATGCGCTCGTCGGGCACGCCGATGACCGCGGTCTCGGCGACGCCCGGGAGCCGGGCCATGGTCTGTTCCACCTCGGCGGGATACACATTGAAGCCGCCGGAGATGTACATGTCCTTGAGCCGGTCGGTGACCTTCATGTAGCCGCGATCGTCGATGACGGCGACGTCACCGGTGTGCAGCCAGCCGTCGGCGTCGATGGTGGCGGCGGTGGCCTGCGGATCGTCGAGGTAGCCGCGCATCACCTGGTAGCTGCGCAGCAGCAGTTCGCCATTGTCGGCGAGCTTCATCTCGAAGCCGTCGATGACGCGGCCGCAGGTGTTGGCGATGGTCTCGCTGGAATCCTCGGGCCGGCACATGGTGCCGAACCCGCCGGACTCGGTCTGGCCGTACGCGGTCAGCACCACCTCGAGATCCAGCTCGTTGCGCATCCGCTCGATGAGCACGACCGGAACCGTGGCCGCGCCGGTGACCGCGACGCGCAGACTCGACAGATCGGCCTCGGCGCGGGCCGGGTGGTCGAGGATGGTCTGGTGGATGGTCGGCGGACCGGTCAGCACCGTGATGCGCTCGTCGTGGATGAGCCGCATGGTCTCCCGCACGTCGAACACGGCCTGCGGAATGATGGTCGCGCCGGTGACCAGGCTGGTGAGAATGCCCGCCTTGTACCCGAAGCTGTGGAAGAACGGCGGCACGATCAGGTAGCGGTCGTCGCGGTTCAGCGTCGCGCAGTCGGCCCAGGCCCGGGCGCTGCCCAGCACCTGGTGGTGCGCGATGAGCACGCCCTTGCTGCGCCCGGTGGTGCCGGAGGTGAACAGGATGTCCGAAAGATCTTCCGGGGACACCGATTCCGCGCGGGCGATGACCTCCTCGAGGCTCACCGCCGCGGCCACCTTGCCCAGTTCCGACCAGGCGATGGCGTCCTCGACGGGGGCTTCGCCCTCGGCCGGGATCACGATGGTCGTCTCGATGCCCAGTCCCGGTGCGGCGGTGCGCAGTTCGGCCAACCGGTCGCGGCCCAGGAATTCGCCCGTGATGAACAGCGCCTTGGCATTCACCCGCGACAGCACGTCCGCGGCCTCGGCGGCCACGTACCGCGTATTGAGCGGAACGATCGCGGCGCCGACGTAGTGGCTGGCCAGAACCGCGGTCACCCAGTGGTGGGTGTTGGGCGCCCAGATGCCGACGCGGTCACCGCGCTGAATGCCGCGTGCCATGAGCGCACGCGCGGTCTCGCGCACCGAATCCAGCAGTTGCGACCAGCTCAGTCGCACGGCACCGTCGCCGACGGCCGGCGCGTCACCATAGGCGTGCGCGGCCGCGTGCAGAGCGAGCGGTGTGGTCTGCGGAGGAGATGTCACAGGGCTTCCTCGCTGTCCGGGAATGGGTCTAACAAAGCAAGTGCTTGGTAGGTTACTCTACCGACGTGAGCATGATCCAGACCCCCGAACCGGCCAGCGGGATTGAGCCCCCCGAGGACGCCGAATTCCGTGCTGAGGTGCGCGAATGGCTGGCCGAGAACCTGAACGGCCAGTTCCGCGAGCTGCGCGGTCTGGGTGGTCCCGGGCGCGAGCACGAAGCTTTCGAGGAGCGACTCGAATGGGATCGCGCCCTCGCCGCCGCCGGCCTGACCTGCCTGGGCTGGCCCAAGGAGTGGGGCGGCCGGGACGCCACCCTGCGCCAGCAGGTCATCTTCCACGAGGAATACGCCAAAGCCGATGCCCCGAGCCGGGTTTCGCACCTCGGTGAGGAACTGCTCGGCCCCACGGTCATCGCCTTCGGGACCGAGGAGCAGAAGAAGCGCTTCCTGCCGGGCATCCGCAATGTCACCGAACTGTGGTGCCAGGGCTATTCGGAGCCCGGCGCCGGGTCGGACCTCGCCGCCGTCACCACCTCCGCCCAGCTCGAGGGTGACGAGTGGGTGATCAACGGCCAGAAGATCTGGACCTCGCTGGCGCACCTGTCCGACTGGTGCTTCGTGGTCGCTCGCACCGAGAAGGGCTCGACCCGCCACCACGGCCTCTCCTACCTGCTGGTTCCCATGAAGCAGCCGGGCGTCGAGGTGCGGCCCATCATCCAGCTCACCGGGACCGCCGAATTCAACGAGGTCTTCTTCGACAACGCCCGCACCGCGGCCGATCTGGTCGTGGGACAGCCCGGCGAGGGCTGGAAGGTCGCCATGGGCACGCTCACCTTCGAGCGCGGCATCTCCACCGTCGGCCAGCAGATCCGCTACGCGCGGGAACTCGCCGACCTCGAGGCCGTGGCCCGGGCGAACGGGGCGATCGAGAACCCGGTCCTGGCAGACCGTTTCGACAAGGCGTGGGTCGGTCTGCGGGTGCTGCGCGCGCACGTGCTGCGCACCCTCGAATCGGGCCACGACGGCGCGTCCGGCGGAGCCGGAAAATCGGGCACCGTCGTCGATGCCCGCACCGCCGCCGGGCAGGCGTCGGTGACCAAGCTGCTGTGGGCCAATTGGCATCGCGGCCTGGGCGAACTGGCCATGGACGTGCTCGGCGCGCCCGGCCTCATCGCCGACGGCCCGGGCGACGATCTCAATGCCTGGCAGCGCATGTTCCTCTTCACTCGTGCGGACACCATCTACGGCGGTTCGAACGAGGTTCAGCGCAACATCATCTCCGAGCGGGTGCTCGGACTTCCCCGAGAGGCTCGACCATGAGTGAGCGAAGCGAACGTCAGATGAATTCCGTCGACCTGTCCACCGCTCCCGACATCACCCCCGGCCACAACCTGCTCGCGGGCAAGATCGCCGTGGTGACCGCCGCCGCGGGCACCGGCATCGGTTCGGCCACCGCGCGCCGCCTGCTCTCCGAGGGCGCGGACGTGGTGATCTCCGACTGGCACGAGCGTCGCCTGAAGGAGACCGAGCAGGCCCTGCAGGCCGAATTCCCCGACCGCCGAATCGCTTCCGTGCCCTGCGACGTCAGCTCGACCGAGCAGGTCGATGCCCTGATCGCCGACGCGGTCGCGGCGCTGGGCCGGATCGACATCATGGTCAACAACGCCGGGCTCGGCGGCGAGGTGCCGGTCGTCGACATGACCGACGAGCAGTGGGACAAGGTCCTCGACATCACCCTCAATGGCACCTTCCGGGCGACCCGCGCGGTGCTCAAGTACTTCCGCGAGGCCGGCCACGGCGGCGTCGTGGTGAACAACGCCTCGGTGCTCGGCTGGCGGGCCCAGCACGGCCAGGCCCACTACGCCGCCGCCAAGGCCGGCGTGATGGCGCTGACCCGTTGCAGCGCGGTCGAGGCCGCCGAGTACGGCGTGCGCATCAACGCGGTGGCCCCGTCCATCGCCCGCCACGCGTTCCTGGACAAGGTCACCTCGGGCGAGCTGCTCGACCGCCTGGCCGCGGGCGAGGCCTTCGGTCGCGCCGCCGAGCCGTGGGAGGTGGCCGCCACCATCGCCATGCTCGCCAGCGACTACACCACCTACCTGACGGGTGAAGTGGTTTCCATTTCCAGTCAGCGCGCGTAATTCGAATTACGCGCCGGCGCGGCCGAATTAGTGCGTTCGGCCGACGCGAAATGCTGCGCCGTGCGGTCGCAGCTTTTCTCACTGCCGCGTCCCCTACGGGGGCGCGGCAGTGCTCGTTTTATCGGCGACCCAAAATGGCTGGCGCGTCGGGGGTGCGGTTGTGCAATCCTGGTTTAGGCCGGTACCGCTAGTCGAAGGGCACGACCCATGGGTCCGGATCGCCGACAACAAGCAGCCCCAGGACAGGCCAACGAGGAATTGGAACTCGAGCTGGTGCGCGAGGTCGTGCTAGCGCGCCGAAGACTCGACAATGTCGTTCTGGCCGCACTGACATTGGGTGCGGAATTACTGGAGCACGACTCCGAGTGCGCCACCGCCATGCGCGCGGCGCAGATCCTGGAACAACACGCCGTGGACGAATCCGACGTGGCACGCGATCCGCGTGGCGCGTTGCGGCGGGACATGGTTCGCGATCGCGATCGCGCCCGCCGGATCGGCCTGTCCCGCGCGGCCGTGTTCTCGGACAGCGAGGCGGACCAGCGCCGCCGCAAACGGACCGCCCTGCTGTGCGAGGTCCGGGCCGATCTCCTGGAGGTGGTGCGCAACTGCCGCCGGCTGCGCTACGACCATGTGGCCTTCTCCGACGGCATCGCCCAGGGATTGTGTGCCGCCACAGACAAATTGGTGGTGGGGGCCGATATGGAGACCTATCGGGCCTGGCAGCGGGGGATGGTGCTCAAGCTCATCGAGGAGCCCGCGCACGACGGCGTGCCGCCGCGGGTCATGGCCACCGTGGACGCCGGTCCGGGCCGGGAGCCGCTGACCGTCGAATGGGACAGCCCCGAGCGGCGATTGGCGCTGGTGGCGCGGATGGCGCGGGCGGGGGTGTCACCCGTGGTGATCTGCGATCGCCTGCTGGCCGACCTATCGGTCTCGTCGCCGCTGCGCTATTCGATGCGCTGATATTCCTCTCGAATCCCCATGGGACGCGGCCCGCCTCGGTCTGGACCGACGAAGCGGAGGAAGGAAGACCGAGGTAACAGGGCCGCGGCCCGCGACGCCGGAGGCAGCGCAAGGGAACACCGAAGTGGACCAAGCAAATGCTTGGTTGTATATTGACGGGGTGACCCAACCTGACCCCTCCAAATCAGCACGTCGCACCGAACTGCTCGGCCTCGCCGCGAACCTGTTCGCGGAGCGGGGCCTGCGCGCCACCACGGTTCGTGACATTGCCGACGCGGCGGGGATTCTATCCGGGAGCCTGTACCACCACTTCGATTCCAAAGAAGCCATGGTGGACGAAATCCTGCGCGGGTTCCTCGACGACCTCTTCGGCCGCTACCGCGAAATCGTCGCGGCCGGCGTCTCCGCCCGCGACACGCTGGAAGCGCTGGTCACCGCTTCCTACGAATCCTTCGACCGGTTCCACGCGGCCGTCGCCATCTACCAGGCCGAGGCCAAAAGACTCAGCGGCACACCGCGATTCGACTACATCGACGAATACAACCGGGAGTTCCGCGAGCTCTGGCACCAGGTGCTGGCCAACGGCGTCGCCGACGGCAGCTTCCGGCCCGAGATGGACATCGAACTGGCCTACCGGTTCCTGCGCGACACCGTCTGGGTGTCGGTGCGCTGGTACCAGCCCGGCGGCCGGATCACCGTCGACAACCTCGCCAAGCAGTACCTGACCATCGTGCTCGACGGGCTCACCAACCCCGAGCAGCGCAACTGACCCCTGGGCGCAGCCCGAAGGCGACAACTTCAACCCAGCAGCAGTAGGAGTTCCACATGTCAGCACCGTCCCGCCGCCAGTATTCGCCGATGCGTGAGGCGTATGTGATCGACGCCGTGCGCACCCCGGTCGGCAAGCGGGGCGGCTCGCTGGCCGCCGTGCACCCCGCCGATCTGGGCGCCGCCGCCATCAAGGGGCTCATCGAGCGCACCAACCTGGCTCCGGCCGCGGTGGACGACGTCGTGTTCGGCTGCTGCGACACCATCGGCCCGCAGGCCGGAAACATCGCGCGCACTGCCTGGCTGGCCTCGGGCTACCCCGAGTCCGTGCCCGGCGTCACCGTGGACCGGCAGTGCGGCTCCTCGCAGCAGGCCATCCACTTCGGCGCGCAGGCCATCATGTCCGGCACCGCCGAGGTGATCGTGGCCGGCGGCGTGCAGAACATGAGCGCCATCCCGATCTCCGCGGCCATGCTGGCCGGCCAGGCCTACGGCTTCGACTCGCCGTTCGTCGGCGCGCAGGGCTGGGACCACCGCTACGGCACCGGTGAAGTGTCGCAGTTCAATTCGGCCACCATGATCGCCGAGAAGTGGGACATCTCCCGTCGTGACATGGAGGAGTGGGCGCTGCGCAGCAACGAGCGCGCCCGCAAGGCCATCGTGGACGGCAAGTTCGATCGCGAGATCGTGCCGGTCGGCGACTTCTGGATCGACGAGTGCCCGCGCGAGACCACCCTGGAGAAGATGGCCGGGCTGCAGCCGCTCGCCGAGGGCAGCCGCATCACCGCCGCCCTGGCCAGCCAGATCTCCGACGGTTCCAGCGCCACCCTGCTGGCCTCGGACTGGGCGGTCCAGGAGTACGGCCTCACCCCGCGGGCGCGCATCCACCACGTGAGCGCGCGCGGCGCGGACCCGATCTACATGCTGACCGCGCCGATTCCGGCCACCAAGTGGGCGCTGGAGAAGACCGGCCTGACCATCGACGACATGGACGTCATCGAGATCAACGAGGCCTTCGCCTCGGTGGTGCTGGCCTGGATCAAGGAGACCGGCGCCAACCCCGACAAGGTCAATGTCAACGGTGGCGCCATCGCGCTGGGCCACCCGCTGGGCGCGACCGGCGCCAAGCTGTTCGCCTCGCTGCTCAACGAGCTGGAGCGGGTGAACGGCCGCTACGGTCTGCTCACCATCTGTGAGGGCGGCGGCACGGCCAACGTCACCATCATCGAGCGCCTGGGCTAGTCCCGGATTCGCTTTCCGGAAGCCGCGCACCGAAATTCGGTGCGCGGCTTCCGCATTCCGCACCCGTGATGTCCGCCGATGACGGACGATGGATCGGTCGACTGCGGGGTGACGCCCGGGGCGGGATCTGGGTGATGAAGGAGAACCTACCGAGGAGGGGGTTCCTCCTGGGGGCCCTCGGAATCGCGGGTATGGGTTATATGGCTTCGGCGGCAGCCGATCCCGTGCCGCTGCCGCCACCTCCCGTGCCGGTTCCGCCGCTGCCCGCGCCGACGTTCACGCCGCTCAACTACCATTCGCCCGTGCTGGAGCCGTTCGTCGACGAGCTGCCCATTCCCGAAATACGCGTGGCCGCTGGTGAATTGGCCGCCATATCCGGACTGCACCGCTATCACCGCGATCTGCCGGAGACCCGCAGCTGGGGTTTCGGGCGACCGGTGCTGGGTCCGACCCTGGAGGGGCACCGGGATCGGGTGTCGCACCTCAGTTTCCGCAATGAGCTCGGCGCCCATGTGCTGGCGGCGGACGTCGATCTCACCATGCACGGGGTCACCGAGCTGGATCGCACCGATCCTCGCTTCACCGTGCACCTGCACGGCGGCGCGAATACGCCGGACTCCGACGGGCATCCGCTCATCGGGTGGCGCAATGGCGGCGGGCCCAGCTTCGAGTACGGCAACCGGCAGGAGGCCGCGACCCTCTGGTACCACGACCACGCCATGGGGATCACCAGGTTGAACATTCAGGCCGGCCTGGCCGGAATCTATTACCTGCGAGACGAATTCGACACCGGCCGCGACGACAACCCGCTCGGCCTGCCCAGCGGTGAGTTCGAGATCCCGCTCATCGTGCAGGACCGCACCTTCAATGCCGACGGCAGCCTGCAACCCATGGTGGCCACCTATATTCCGCAGGGCTACAACCAATCCGGGCAGCTGGGCGACGTGTGCTGCGTGAACGCGATGGTCTGGCCGTGGCTGCGCGTGCGCCGGACCGTCTACCGTTTCCGGCTGCTCAACGGATCCAACTCGCGGCCCTATATTTTCGAGTTCTCCACCGGCATGCTGTTCTTCGCCATCGGCGGCGATCTGGGACTGCTGAACGCGCCGGTGCCGACGTCGTCGATCCGGGTCAGCCCCGGCGAAAGAGTGGACCTGCTGGTCGATTTCAGCGGCATCCAGGACGGCGAGACCGTCGACCTGATCAATACCGCCGAGAACGATCTCGGCAATGCCGTGTTCATGGCGCCCGAACTGCGGCCCGTCATGCGGTTCATCGGCGCCGGTGCCGGACCGTCCGCCGGCATCCCGGTCCAGCTGCGCGGCGGCGCCGGTCAGCCCGATGCGCTGGAACCTGCGTACCGGCCGGGCCCGGTGCGCACCATGACCCTGCTCGGGCTCAATGACGACTCCCGGGCCGCGGCCGTCTTCCCCACCATGATGTCGCTGAACAATCTGCCCTTCCTGAGCTCGGACATCGACCTGGCCCGGGCCGGCGCCGTCGAGCAGTGGGACATCGTCAACACGACGCCGTTCGACCACCCCATCCATCTGCACCTGGCCCGGCTGCGGGTGATCGGCCGCCAGCCGATCCTCACCTCGGCCTACTTCTTCGCCAACTATCCGCCCAGGTTCGGTGTCCGGTGGGCGCCGTCGGCCGACGGGTACGCCATCGGGCCCGAGCAGGGCCCGCCGCCCTGGGAAGCGGGCTGGAAGGACACCGTAGAGTGCCCCACCGACACCGTCACCCGGATCATGGTGAAGTGGCCGTCGGTGGACGAGCTCGGCTTCGATCCCGATACCGTGATCCCGGTGCCGCCGGACGCGGAGGCCATGTCCCCCAACGGATCCGGCATGGCGGGCGGGATGGCGGATACCCCGGAGATCCGCGGCTATGTCTGGCACTGCCACAACCTCGACCACGCCGATCACGACATGATGCAGCAGATCCGCGTCCAGCCGTAATGGCCGGAGGGTGCGAAGTCGTCGATGTCCCAAAGCATCTCGTCTCGGATCCCTAGAGTTGGGGTCATGCAGGAATCGGTGGATGCCCGGTTCGAAGCGGTCGCGCGCAAGGCCGGGCACGTACAGGACGCGGTCGATCGGGTGCGCGGCCGTGCCATTGTGGACGGAGTCAGTGTCGAGGTGGGACCGGACGGGCGGATCATCGATCTGGTCCTACCCGATCCCGTTCTGGCGCAGTCTGTTTCACGTGCGCACGAGCGGGCGCGTGGCCGTGCGCTCGCACAGGCTGCCGTCCTGCGGCGTGAGCTCACCGCTGATCCGGTGGTCGCGGCCGCCCTGCGCCGGTTTCTGCTGGCCGCACCCGGGCCATCGAATACGGTTGCACCGCAGGAATTCTCCGGCCCGCAGCCGGCGGACGCCCCGAACCCGTATGCCCTACCGCCGGCCGTCCGGCAGCGCTACGGCTTGGCCTGACCCGAACCCTCGCGCCTCGTCGATCGAACGCGACGTGGCACTGCCGATCGAACGAAGCGGGCATGCCGAGCGAAGGCGCGGGACAGTCGACCGAAGGTTGCGGGACGTTCGTCGAAGGTCTCGGGGGATCCGGCGACGGCCGAGGGGAATTCGGTGAAGGTTGCGGAGCATTGACCGGCGGCCGGCGGCAGCGCCCCGGTCCGGGCGGGACGGCGATTTCGTGACTCCGGGCAGCGGCCCGGGCCGGTTCGCGAATGCGCGGGAGCTGGAGGTTTGCTCGGATTAGGATGGCCGCGGACCATTTTGGGACCTTCGGGAGAAAGCGGGCGGTTCATGGATCTGGGTGTCCGCTGGAAGGTGCACGGCGACGGGCGCACGCCCGCCCCGGGGGCGGTGGTGCGGCCGGACGAGCGGCTGTCGTGGCCGCGCACCTTCGGCTTGGGCGCCCAGCACGTGGTGGCCATGTTCGGCGCGAGTTTCGTTGCACCCGTGCTGATGGGGCTGGATCCCAATCTGGCCATCATGATGTCGGGCGTCGCCACCGTCCTGTTCCTGCTCTCGACCCGCGGCCGGGTGCCCAGCTATCTGGGTTGCTCGCTGTCGTTCGTGGGCGTGGCGGCGGTGATCCGCGCGCAGGGCGGCAGCAGCGCGACTGTTACCGGCGCCTGCCTGGCGGTGGGCGCGGCGCTGTTCCTGATCGGCCTGGCCGTGCAGCGGTTCGGCGCGCGCGTCATCCACGCCGCCATGCCGCCGGTGGTGACCGGTGCGGTGGTCATGCTGATCGGCTTCAACCTGGCCCCCGTCACCGCCTCGACCTACTGGCCGCAGGACCAGTGGACCGCGCTACTGGTCATGCTGTTCACCGGCCTGGCCGTGGTGGGCCTGCGCGGATTCTTCGCGCGCATCGCGATCTTCCTGGGCCTGGTGTTCGGATACGGGCTGTCCTGGGTCCTGGACCGGGTGTTCGGGCAGATCCATTCGGCCGACGGCAGCGGCAAGGTCACCGACCACTGGCGGCTCGATCTTTCCGGTGTGACCAAGGCGGATTGGCTCGGCCTGCCCAGCTTCCACGCCCCGGCCTTCCAGTGGTCGGCGGTGCTGGTGGCATTGCCGGTGGTGATCGCGCTGGTCGCCGAGAACGCCGGGCACGTGAAGGCGGTCGGGGAGATGACCGGCGACAATCTGGACGACAAGCTCGGCACCGCCATCGCCGCCGACGGCGCGGCCTCCATGCTGTCCACCGCGGTGGGTGGCCCGCCCAACACCACCTACTCCGAGAACATCGGCGTCATGGCCGCCACCCGCGTCTACTCCACGGCCGCCTACTGGGCCGCCGCGTGCTTCGCGCTGCTGTTCGGCCTGTGCCCGAAGTTCGGCGCCATCGTCGCGGCCATTCCGGGCGGTGTGCTGGGCGGGATCACCGTCATCCTGTACGGCATGATCGGCCTGCTGGGCGCGCAGATCTGGACCAATGCCAGGGTGGACCTCCGCAATCCGCTGAACCTGGTGCCGGCCGCCGCGGGCCTGATCATCGGTATCGGCAATGTGAGCATCAAGTTCACCGGCAACTTCACCCTGAGCGGCATCGCCCTGGGCACCCTGGTGGTCATCACCGGCTATCACGTGCTGCGCGTCTTCGCGCCCGCGCACTTCAAGGGGGAGGAGCCCCTGCTGGACGAGGGCACCTCGTCCTACGACGAATCAGGCCGGTAGCGAACGAGGTTCGGTGTCGGCCGACCCGTCCGTTCGCTCCGCGGCGTAGGGGAGTTGCAGCACATACCAGGAGTGTTCCGACGAATACTCGAGGTACTGAGAGGCTTTCGGATCGCAGGCCAGGCCCTCGATCCGGGTCCACTGCCCGTCACCGGAGGCGATGGTGTCGGTGTAGCGGACATGCAGGTGACCGTGGAACAGCAGGCTGGGCCGCAGCGCCCCCACCACGCGCTGGATGCGGTCCTGATTGGGGTAGCACTCGTCCTTGTCCTTGCGGTTCCACTTCGGTTGCGAGGCGCGCGGTTTGTCGTGGGTGAGCAGCACGTCCACCGGTGAGCTGTCGGCGTCGAGCAGGGCCGTCAGTTCGTCGTCGGTCATCTCCTCCTCCGGAAACCACAGCATGCCCGCGGTGTCCGCCCCCCTCGCGGAGCCGTAGCGCCGGCGCTTCGCGGCCTGCTCGGCCTTGCGGGCCTCCCGGGCCAGCCGCCAGCCCTTGTCGGTGGAGCGCGCCCCGCCGAAGGCGGCGAAACCGGTGCCCTCCCAGGTCCAGCGGTGTCCGCGCGGGGCGTAGCGGAGGTGCTTGCGGCACACCAGGAATCCCTCGTCATCGGGGTGTTCGTCGTAGAGCTCGTGCAGCAGTGAGCTCTTGTCGTGGTTCCCATCCAGGAAGTACACGGTGACCCCGGCCCGCTTGGCGGCCTTGTTCACCACGTCGAAGTACCGCCGCCCCGAGTGCATGTGCTCCCACGCCCCGAAGTCCCCGACCGAGAACATCCGTTCGCAGCCATTACGCGCCGCGACCTTCACCAACGCCAGCGCGTGCGCCGTGTTCCCATGCAGGTCTCCGACAATCAGGACATTCCCCATCGCCACATGGTGGCACCCGCGTCTCCGGAGGGCATCCGCAATTCCCGCCCGCCGTGCCACGCATACCCGAATTAGGCTGACCTCCATGAACTCTGTGTTGGTTACCGGCGCGGCGCGCGGCATCGGCAAGGCCGTCTGCCTGCGTCTGGCGCAGCAGAACTGGCAGGTCTACGCGGGCGTCCGCAAGCTCTCCGACGGTGAGGCGCTGGCCGCGGCGGACCCCCGCATCACCCCGATCGTCCTGGATGTCACGAATCCGGACCATATCGCCGCCCTCGACGGGGTGCTGCCCGCCGACCTCACCGCGGTGGTCAACAATGCCGGCATCGTCGCGGACGGCCCCGTCGAGCTCCTCGATCTGGACACCCTCCGAAACCAGTTCGAGGTCAATGTCTTCGGCGCGGTCGCGGTCACCCAGGCCGTCCTCCCGCGCCTGCGCGCCACCCGCGGCCGCGTCGTCTTCATCTCCTCGCTGTCGGGCCGCATCTCCACTCCTGGCACGGGCGCCTACAACTCGTCGAAGTTCGCCCTCGAGGGCCTGGTCGACGCGCTGCGGGTGGAGCTGCGCCCCTGGGGAATCCACACCGCCCTCATCGAACCGGGTCCCGTTGCCACCGACCTCTGGTTCGGTGCGACCGACATGGTCGACACCACCACCGCCCACCTCACCGACGCCCAGCGCGAGCTCTACAGCGCCCACCTCGCGGGCCTCCGCAAGATGTCGCAGCAGGTTCCGAAGATCGCGGCGCCGGTCGAGTCGGTGGTCAAGGAGGTCGAGAGGGCTCTCACCGCCAAGCGTCCCAGGGCCCGCTACATCCCGGGCATCGCGGGAAAGATCCAGGTGGTGGCCACCTCGCTGACTCCCACCCCGGTGCTGGACACCCTCTTCGCCCTGGTCTCCGGCATCCGCAAGAAGTAGCGTCCGCACGCAAAGACGAACCGCCGGCACCCTGTGGATCGGGGTACCGGCGGTAAGAGCTTGTGACGCCGCGAATTACGCGCCGTAGACCGGCTCCGGGGTGGTGGCCTTGGACAGCAGGTCGCGCACGACGGGGCCCAGCTCGGCCGGCTCCCAGCGGGCGCCGCGGTCGATGGAGACGCCGTGGCGCCAGCCGTCGGCGACGGTCACCTTGCCGCCCTCGACCTCGAACATGCGGCCGGTGACACCGGCGGAGTCGGTGCTGCCCAGCCAGACCACCAGCGGCGAGACGTTCTCCGGGGCCATGGCGTCGAAGCCGTCCTCGGGAGCCGCCATCATGTCGGCGAAGACCGTCTCGGTCATGCGGGTGCGGGCGGCCGGGGCGATGGCGTTGACCGTGATGCCGTAGCGTGCGAATTCGGCGGCGGCGGTGAGGGTCAGGCCCGCGATGCCGGACTTGGCAGCGGAGTAGTTGCCCTGGCCGACCGAGCCGAGCAGGCCCGCGCCGGAGCTGGTGTTGATGATGCGGGCCTCGGGGGTACGACCGGCCTTGGCCTCGTTGCGCCAGTACTCGGCGGCGTGCCGCATGGGCGCGAAGTGGCCCTTGAGGTGCACCTTGATGACCGCGTCCCACTCGTCCTCGGCGAGGTTGACCAGCATGCGGTCGCGGACGATGCCGGCGTTGTTGACGAGCACGTCCAGGCGGCCGAAGGTTTCGACGGCGGTGGCGATCAGGCGGCGCGCGCCCTCCCAGTCGGAGATGTCGTCGCCGTTGACGACGGCCTCGCCACCCATGGCCTTGATCTCCTCGACGACCTGCGCGGCCGGGGAGTCGGGGCTCGGGGCGCCGTCGAGCTCGGCGCCGAGGTCGTTCACGACCACCTTGGCGCCGGCGGCGGCGAAGGCGAGGGCGTGGGCACGGCCGATGCCACGACCGGCGCCGGTCACGATGACGACGCGGCCGTCGCAGATCTTGTTGTCGGTCATTCGATTACCTCTTCGTTGTCGATCGATCTAGTGGCCGGAGACGGCGGGGACGTCTGCGGTCGAAGCTTCGAGGAAGGCGGGCTTCTCGCCGCCGCCGTGCACCAGCAGCGCGCTGCCGGTGATGTAGGAGGCCAGGGGGGAAGCGAGGAACGCCGCGGTGCGGCCGATGTCCTCGGGGGCGGCCATGCGCTGCATCGGCACGGTGCGGCTGACCGCCGCGATGCCGTCGTCGTCGCCGTAGTGCAGGTGCGAGGACTCGGTGTTGACCAGGCCGACGATGACCGAGTTCAGCCGGACCTTCGGCGCCCACTCGACCGCGAGCGACGAAACCAGGCTGTCCACACCGGCTTTGGCCGCGCCGTAGGCGGCGGTGCCCGGCGAGGGCCGATGCCCGGAGACGCTGGAGATCATCACGATCGATCCGCCGGTCTCCTGCTTCTGCATGACCTCGTTGGCGATCTGCGAAACCAGCAGCGGTGCCAGCAGATTCAGCTGCACGATCTTCGAGTGGAAGTTGGCGCTGGCGTCGGCGGCCAGGGCGAAGGGCGCGCCACCGGCATTGTTCACCACGGTGTCCAGGCGCCCGTACTTCTCGACGATGGCCTCGATCAGCCCGCGCACCGAGTCCGGGTCGCGCACGTCGCACGGCAGGAAGTCGATGCCGCGGCCATTGCTCTCGACGGGGGTGTCGCCGGGCCGGCGTGCGCAGGCCACGACGGTCGCGCCCGCGTCCAGGAAGACCCGGCTGATGCCGGCGCCGACGCCGCGTACACCGCCGGTGACCAGGACGACCGTGCCGGACAGGTTTACTTCGATTCCCACCGTGCTAACCTACCAAGCACTTGCTTGTTTTGCCAACGATGGGACATGCGATGGGGATCAACCGTCACACCGAAACCGAGGGCGTCGAAGTCGTCACTGTCGACTACCCGCCGGTCAACGCTCTGCCTTCCGACGGCTGGTTCGCCCTGGCCGACGCCGTCACCGCCGCCGGCCGCGACCCGGAGACCCGGGTCGTGGTGCTGCGCGCCGAGGGTCGCGGCTTCAACGCGGGCGTGGACATCAAGGAGATGAACGCGGATACCGGGCACACCGCCCTGATCCGCGCCAATCACGGCTGCTTCGCGGCCTTCGCCGCGGTCTACGACTGCGAGGTTCCGGTGGTCACCGCCGTGAACGGCTTCTGCCTCGGCGGCGGCATCGGCCTGGTCGGCAACTCCGACGTCATCGTCGCCTCCGACGACGCGACCTTCGGCCTCCCCGAGGTCGACCGCGGCGCGCTCGGTGCGGCCACCCACCTGGCGCGACTGGTTCCCCAGCACCTGATGCGGACCATGTTCTACACGGCGGGCACCCTCACCGCGCAGCAGTTGCACCACTACGGCTCGGTCTTCAAGGTGGTGCCGCGCGCCGAACTCGACGCCGCCGCCATGGAGGTCGCCAAGAACATCGCCAACAAGGACGGCCGCGTGATCCGCGCCGCCAAGAAGGCGCTCAACGGCATCGACGTGCAGGACGTGCACCGCTCCTACCGCTTCGAGCAGGGCTTCACCATGGAACTCAACCTCGCGGGCGTGGCCGACGAGATCCGGGCGCGCTTCGACGACGATCTGGCCGCGCAGAAGAAGGGGAAGTAAAAGCCATGCGCGACAAGCGAATGTCGCTCGACGAGGTCGTCGGCGAACTGCGCAGCGGAATGACCATCGGCATCGGCGGCTGGGGCTCCCGGCGCAAGCCCATGGCCTTCGTGCGCGCCCTGCTGCGTTCGGACGTCAAGGATCTGACCGTCGTCACCTACGGCGGCCCGGACCTGGGCCTGCTGTGCTCGGCGGGCAAGGTGCGCAAGGCCTACTACGGCTTCGTGTCCCTGGACTCCGCCCCGTTCTACGACCCGTGGTTCGCCAAGGCCCGCACCGAGGGTGCGATCACCGTGCGCGAGATGGACGAGGGCATGGTCAAGTGCGGTCTGCAGGCCGCCGCCGCCCGCCTGCCGTTCCTGCCGATCCGCGCCGGATTGGGTTCCGCCGTCATCGACTTCTGGGAGGGCGAGCTGAAGACCGTCCAATCCCCGTACGCGGATGCCGACGGCCGCAGCGAGACCCTGGTCGCCATGCCCGCCCTGAACCTGGATGCCGCGTTCGTGCACCTGGACCTGGGCGACAAGCACGGCAATGCCGCCTACACCGGCGTCGACCCGTACATGGACGATCTGTACATGCTCTCCGCCGAGAAGCGCTACCTGTCGGTGGACCGCCTGGTCGAGACCGAGGAACTGGTGAAAGCCGTTCCGACGCAGGCCCTCATCCTCAACCGCATGATGGTCGACGGGGTGGTCGAGGCCCCCGGCGGCGCGCACTTCACCTTCTCCGGCAGCTACGGCCGCGACGAGAAGTTCCAGCGCCACTACGTCGAGGCCGCCAAGACGCCCGAGTCCTGGGCCGAGTTCAAGGCTCGCTACCTGGATGTGTCCGAGGCCGAATACCAGGCCGCCGTCAAGGCTTTCGCCGAGGAGCAGAAGTAATGACCGAAAACAACACTGCATCGCGTAGCGATTCCCACAGCGGTGGCGGCGGGGCGACGGGTGGGCCTGTTACTCGGGCCGAGATCTGCGTGGTCGCGGCGGCCGAGATCTTCCGGGGCGCGGGCGAGATCATGGCCTCCCCGATGTCCACCGTCACCACCATCGGCGCGCGGCTGGCGCGGCTCACCTTCGAGCCGGACCTGCTGCTGTCCGACGGTGAGGCGCTGTTCTTCGCCGAGATCCCGCCGATCGGCGGCAAGGCGCCCATCGAGGGCTGGATTCCGTTCTCGAAGGTCTTCGATGTGGTGAATTCCGGTCGCCGCCATGTGGTCATGGGCGCCAACCAGATCGACAGGTACGGCAACCAGAACCTGTCCGCGTTCGGCCCGCTGCAGCAGCCGACCCGGCAGATGTTCGGTGTGCGCGGCGCGCCGGGCAACACCATCAACCACGCCACCAGCTACTTCGTGCCCAAGCACAACAAGCGGGTGTTCGTCGACCGGGTCGACATCGTCTCCGGAATCGGTTATGACAAGGTCGATTCCGAGAACCCGGCCTACCGGTTCCACCACCTGCACCGGGTGGTCTCGAACCTGGGCGTGTTCGACTTCACCGGACCGGACCACACCCTGCGCGCGCTGTCGCTGCACCCGGGCGTGACCGCCGACGAGGTCGCGGAGAACACCTCGTTCGAGATCGCGGGCCTGGCCGAGGCGGGCGAGACCCGCCTGCCCACCGAGGAAGAGCTCACCATCATCCGGACCGTGCTGGACCCCAGGGGTTTCCGCGAGAAGGAGGTGACGGCATGACCGCGCAACGTTTGAAGACGCCGCTGACCGAACTGGTAGGCATCGAGCACCCGATCGTGCAGACCGGCATGGGCTGGGTCGCCGGCCCGGGCCTGGTCGCGGCCACCGCGAATGCGGGCGGCCTCGGCATTCTCGCCTCGGCGACCATGACTTTCGAGGAACTCGAGGCGGCCATCGCCAAGACGAAGGCCAAGACCGACAAGCCCTTCGGCGTCAATATCCGCGCCGACGGCTCGGACGCCGCCGAGCGCTGCGAGCTGATGATCCGCGAGGGCGTGAAGGTGGCCTCGTTCGCGCTGGCGCCCAAGAAGGAGCTCATCGCGCGGCTCAAGGACAACGGCGTCGTGGTCGTGCCGTCCATCGGCGCGGCCAAGCATGCGGTGAAGGTCGCGTCCTGGGGCGCCGACGCCGTCATCGTGCAGGGCGGTGAGGGTGGCGGCCACACCGGTTCCGTCGCGACGACGCTGCTGCTCCCGTCGGTGCTCGACGCGGTCGACATCCCGGTCGTCGCCGGTGGCGGCTTCTTCGACGGCCGCGGACTGGCCGCCGCGCTCTCCTACGGCGCGGCGGGTATCGCCATGGGCACTCGCTTCCTGCTCACCCAGGACTCCAGCGTGCCGGACTCGGTGAAGCAGGAGTACCTGGCCCGCGGGCTGCAGGACACCGTGGTCTCCACCCGGGTCGACGGCATGCCGCACCGGGTGCTCAACACCGAACTGGTCGACAAGCTGGAGCATTCCGGCAAGGCCCGCGGCTTCCTCGCCGCGGCCGGCAACGCCATGAAGTTCAAGAGCATGACCGGCATGAAGTGGTCGACCATCGTCAAGGACGGCCTCGCCATGCGCAAGCACAAGGACCTCACCTGGTCCCAGGTGATCATGGCCGCCAATACCCCGATGCTGCTCAAGGCCGGTCTGGTGGAAGGCAATACGCACGCGGGCGTGCTGGCCTCCGGTCAGGTCGCCGGCATCATCGACGACCTGCCGACCTGCCAGGAACTGATCGACCGCATCATCACCGAGGCTGTGGAGCGCATCGACAGCCTCAGCCAGTACCGCGTCACCACCACCGCCTGACGCGCCCCCGCACGTGCGCGGCAACCACAGCCCGACCGCGCACCTGGATCCGGCCAACCCTCGGATCCATGCGCGCGCCCTCGCGGCGCGCGCCGAGCCGTCCCCGGAACCTCTCGCCCGGGGGCGGCTTCGCGCGTTTCCGGACCTGTGCCGGGTGTGGCCTGGACGCCTGTGGGTTAGCTGCTTTTTGTCTGATTTGTGAGCTCTCGGATGAGCTGAAATCCCTCACAGTCGTCGATATCCGGATGTGAGGCCCGGGCCCTTCGCGCCTGGTCGGGGCCAATTGGCCTGGGGCGCTTGTGATATTGGCTACCTGGGGGACCGCGCAGGCGTACGGTTTGCGGACAGCCCTAATGCGATCGGGGACTTGCGCGGATTGCCGTGGTGACCGGTACGATGGCCGCGTTCCGCAACGGTCCGGCAATCGGGGCGACAAGGTGAGCTCGAAACCTGTCCTGATCTGCCCGGCGCGGATCGGGATTCCGTACCCCTGGTGCGGAGCAAGGCAATTGCGCGGTATCGATGAGGGGATGGCTGTCGCATGATCGTCGATCGTGCAATGCGCCTGGTGGCAGTGATCGCAGCTGTCACCGGTTCGGCGCTGCTCGGGCCCGCGGCTGCGCAGGCGCAGCCGGGCGGCATCCCGCTCGATCCCGTACCCGCCGGCCAGGATCCGGCCCTGCCCGCACCCGCCGGTTCGCGCCAGCAGACTCCCGCCGGCGCGCAACCCCAGGCAATTGACGCCACTCGGCCGCAGCCCGTCACCCCGGTGGCCGGGCCGCAAGATCTGCTGTCCATCCTGCTGGCGCTCGGAACCGGTTCGGCCGGTGTCGGATCCGCCGGTGCCGGCTCGGCTGCCGTGGGTTCGGCCGGACTGGGCGCCGTGCTGGGCGGTACCGGCTCCGCCGCGCTGGCCACCGGCTCCGCCGTAACCGGTTCCGCCGGTGCGGGATTGGGCTCCGCCGTCGCCGGCACCGGATCGGCCGGCGCGGCCACGGGTTCCGCCGCAGTCGGAACAGGTTCCGCCGCAGTCGGTTCCGCTGGTCTCGGTTCCGCGGGCGTGCTCGGCCTGGGTTCCGCGGTCGTCGGCTCGGCGGGTATCGGCACCGGCTCCGCGTTGCTCGGTGCGCTGCTCGGCACCGGTTCGGCGGCAACGGGTTCGGCCGCGGTGGGCTCGGCGGCCGTCGGTTCGGCTGGACTGGCCGCGCTCTGCACCGGCTCGGCCGCAGCCGGATCC
>NZ_BAGC01000002.1 GCF_000308655.1 Nocardia niigatensis NBRC 100131
GCCCGCGGCGGTTCCGGCCCCGTCACCGGAGCCCGCACCCGCCGATCCGGCCCAGCCCGCGCCCATTCCCGCGCTGGGTCCCGAGGTCCGTCCGAACTAATACATTCCGGCCATACCGCCCTGAGAAGACGATGAGGTTCCGGTGCGACCCGGGACTCCGGACAGGGTTGCGGCTAGCCTGGGGGCGACCTCTTGCCCTTGGACAGATATAGGAAGCGAATTGATGCACGGGACCCGTGGAAAGGTTTTCGGCGTGGTGGCCGCCATCGCCGCCACCGGACTGCTCGCCGCCTGCGGTAGCAATGACTCGACCGCCAAGAGCACGCCGACGCTGACCACCACCAAGGCCGCCGCCGCGAGCACCTCCGCGGCAGCCGCGACGCCGTCCACGGATCAGCAGGCTCCGCAGGCCGCGCCGGATGCCGGGACCCCGACCTCCACGCCCGAGCGCCCGCAGCCGGTGCCGAGCCAGTTCATCACCACCCCGAACGGCTCCCCGGCATTGTCGGGCAAGGAGAAGACCTTCCTCGACGAGCTGAAGAAGGCCGGGATCACCCCGGGCTCCTCCGATATCGCGATCACC
Organism: Nocardia niigatensis NBRC 100131; assembly: GCF_000308655.1. Taxonomy (GTDB): domain Bacteria; phylum Actinomycetota; class Actinomycetes; order Mycobacteriales; family Mycobacteriaceae; genus Nocardia; species Nocardia niigatensis. The sequence continues at coordinate 584 of NZ_BAGC01000002.1, forward strand.
GCGGCCAATCTGGTGTGCCAGGGCAAGTCGGAGAACGCCCCGCAGGATCAGATCATCACCTACGTGACCGCCATCGCCGGTTCCGATCCGTCCTTCGATCCGTCCAAGATGTCGGTCGAGCAGGCGGGCAAGATCTACTACGACGTCGCTTCGAAGAGCTACTGCTAGCAGTGACGACGCGACGCCGAATCGGACAACGCCGACCGCGGCTGGCGGGTTGCCTGCTGCTCGCCATCGCCGCGATCGTGATCGTGGTCGTGCTGGCGCTGCTGCTGTGGTACCTGCTGGCCGGCCGGTTGCGGCTGCCCGGCCCCAAGCCGCCGGGGCCGACCCGTCCGAGTTCGCAGCCGGCCGCCTGCCCGGACGTGCTCATGCTGTCCGTGCCGGGAACCTGGGAGTCGAACAGCAATGACGACCCCTACAACCCGAGTGCGAACCCGGCCTCGCTGATGTTGAACATCTCCAACCCGATTCGGGCCAAGTTCCCCAGTGAGCGGGTCGAGGTCTACACCGTCCCATACGTCGCGCAGTTCTCGAACCCGGTCGCCATTCCGCCGGACGGGCAGTCCTCCTACAACAACAGCCGCTCCGAGGGCGCCAAGCACGCCACCGACAAGCTCGCGCAGACCGCCGCCCAATGTCCGCTCACCACTTACGTTCTGGCGGGTTTCTCGCAGGGCGCGGTGATCGTCGGTGATCTCGCCGCGCAGATCGGCGCCGGCAAGGGCCCGGTGGCCGAGGATCTGGTGCTGGGCGTGACCACCATCGCCGACGGCCGCCGCGATGTCGGCGATCCGGGCGACGCCACCGAGATCGGCCCGATCCCGCCGGGGGTCGGCGCGGAGGTGGCGCTGAAGGGCCTCAACGTCCCGGGCATCACCATGACCGGACCGCGCGGCGGCTACGGCAAGCTCACCGGCCGCACCTTCACCATCTGTGCCCCAGGCGATTTGATCTGCGACTCCCCCCGTCAGGCGCTGAGCCCGAACAATATCCTCGGCAGCCTGAACATCCTGGTCCGGGCCGCGGGCAATCCGGTGCACAGCCTCTACAACGGCTACCAGGTGGACGACAACGGCACCACCGCCACCGAGTGGACGGTGAACTGGGCGTCGGGTCTCATCGAAAACGCACCCCGCCCTGCACATACATAAGCATTCGCTCAGGCTTCCTTCTGTGAGTGCGCCCACCCTTGACGGGTAGGCGTGCTCCACATCGAGTCAGTCCGGAGTGGAGCCTCGGGAAGTGGCTTCGCACCCGCTCTTTCGCCGATCACCAGGCTGTTCGCGGCCCGCCTCGGTCCGGACTGCGGCTTGATGGACCTCCGCCTTGGAGCGGGGGAGCGAAGCGGAGGAGGGCAATCGGATACAGCCCCCCCAGTTTCGGGGTCACCCGGTAAAGTGCTCCGGGTTGCGACACTGCCGAGACCCGGTGCGTGCGGCAACTCACATCCAGTCCTAGTTGTGTCCTATGTGGGGCGCTCCCCACCCATTTGGAGGCATTCGCGCCGGTGAAGCACTGATCCAGAGGTGTGAGCTGGGAGATGTTCGGCCGCTCCGAAGCATGGGCGGGCGGCTCCTCTGTAACATGTCCCTGGTTTGAGAACATCTAGCCATTAGACGGTCACCGCGCAGACCGCAACACAATTCTGCAGGTTGGCTCTCGCATGGAGCTTCCGCGGGCGAAGAGAGTCGGGGCCTCACAGGTAACAGCGGCAATGCATGCCGTCTCATGCCGCGTGCGCCTCGGAGGAGAAGAAGGAATGGACGAGACTTTCGACGATTACCTCGACGAAACGGGGAACATCACGATTCCCGAGGGACGCACCCTCGTCGACTACGTCGAGAAGCACACTCACGGTAACGACGCCAATGACTTGGCCTACCGGTACATCGATTACTCACGCGAGCGCGACGGTGAGTACCAGGACCTCACTTGGAGTCAGTTCGGCACGCGGCTGCGCGCGGTGGCCGCCCGACTGCAGCAAGTGACCAAGCGGGGCGATCGGGTCGCGATCCTGGCTCCGCAGGGGCTGGATTACGTCATCTCCTTCTTCGCCGCCATGTACGCGGGCACCATCTCCGTGCCGCTGTTCGATCCGGACGAGCCGGGCCACACCGATCGCCTGCACGCGGTCCTCGGTGACTGCACGCCGTCCGCGATCCTGACGGCGAGCTCCTCCGCCGCCGGTGTCCGCCAGTTCTTCCGGTCGCTGCCCGCGGCCCAGCGCCCGCGCATCATCGCCGTCGACGCGATTCCCGACAGCGTCGGGGAGTCCTGGATTCGCCCCGACATCGCCGTCGACGACATCGCCTACCTGCAGTACACCTCCGGCTCCACCCGGGTGCCCGCCGGTGTCGAGATCACCCACCGCGGTGTCGGCACCAATGTGCTGCAGATGGTGAAGGCGCTTGATCTGAACGAGAATTCGCGCGGCGTGACCTGGCTCCCGCTGTACCACGACATGGGTCTGCTGACGGTGATCCTGCCCGCCGTGGGCGGCAAGTACATCACCATCATGTCGCCGGCCTCGTTCGTGCGCCGCCCGTCGCGCTGGATCAACGAGCTGGCCGCCGTGTCCGACGGCGCCGGAACCTTCGCCGCCGCACCGAACTTCGCCTTCGAGCACGCCGCCGTGCGCGGTCTGCCCAAGCCGGGCGAGTCGCTGGACCTGTCGAACGTGCTCGGCCTGATCAACGGCTCCGAGCCGGTGACCACCACCTCGATGAAGAAGTTCAACGAGGCGTTCGCCCCGTACGGCCTGCCCAAGACCGCCATCAAGCCGTGCTACGGCATGGCCGAGGCCACCCTGTTCGTGTCGGCCACCCGGCACGAGGACGAGGCCAAGGTCATCTACGTGGACCGCCTGGAGCTCAATGCCGGTCGTGTGAAGAAGGTCGAGCAGGGCACGGAGAACTCCATCGCCCAGGTGTCCTGCGGTTACGTGTCGCTGTCGCAGTGGGCCGCCATCGTGGATCCGGAGACCGTGGACGACCCGGCGGGCGCCCGCGAGCTGGCCGAGGGTCAGGTCGGCGAGATCTGGCTGCACGGCAACAACATCGGCATCGGCTACTGGGGTCGCGCCGAGGAGACCCAGAACACCTTCCGCAACCGGCTCACCAACCGCCTGTCCGAGGGCAGCAAGGCGGCCGAGGTGCCGTTGGAGGGCAACTGGCTGCGCACCGGTGACTACGGCGTCTACGTGGACGGCGAGCTCTACATCACCGGCCGCGTCAAGGACCTGGTCATCGTGGACGGCCGCAACCACTACCCGCAGGATCTCGAGTACTCCGCGCAGGAGGCCTCGAGCATGCTGCGCCCCGGTTTCATCGCCGCCTTCGCGGTGCCGGCCAACCAGCTGCCCGCCGAAGTCTTTGCGCAGGAAAGCCATTCGGGCCTGAGCTACGACGCCGACGACGCCAGCGAGCAGCTGGTCATCGTGGCCGAGCGGGGCCCGGGTGCGGGCAAGGCCGATCCGGGTCCCATCGCGGACGCGGTCCGCGCGGCCATTTCGTCCCGGCACGGTGTCACCGCGCGTGACATCCTCCTCGTTCCGGCCGGTTCGATCCCGCGTACCTCCAGTGGCAAGATCGCTCGTCGCGCCTGCAAGGCGGAGTACATCGGAGGCACGCTGCGTGGTGGTTACACGCAGCAGGCCTTCCCCGATGCACCAGACGAGGAGTGAGACGACCGTCTCGAAGTTGGATGGCGCGATCCTGTTCGGTTCGCGCCATTCACGCATGAAGGCAGTGCCGAACCGGCACGCGGAGACCGAGCCGTTCCGGGCAGGGAACGGCGAGAGTCTCGATAACACCGCCGCGCACCGTGAGCAGACAGGTAGCTTGAGGAACTGATGGCTGAGAACGAGGGCACGGACCCCACCCAGACGAGCGAGAACGCACCGGCGGCCGAGGGCGAGACCACGCAGAAACCTGCCGCGGCCGACATGTCGGTGTCGGATCTGCGGGAATGGCTGCGCCGCTGGGTCGCCGACGCGACCGGGCAGCCGATCGAGAACATCACCGTGGACCGGCCGATGGAGGAATTCGGCCTGGCCTCGCGCGATGCCCTCGCGCTCGGTGGCGATATCGAGGAGCTGACGGGGGTCGTGCTGAACGCGACCATCGTCTACCAGCACCCGACCATCGGCTCGCTGGCGGAGCGAATCATCAATGGGGAGCCCGATGTTCCGGCCGAGTCGGCCGACGACTCGTTCTACACCCAGGGTTTCCAGCCGGGCCAGGCGCACGACGTCGCGATCGTCGGGCTCTCGACCCGGTTGCCGGGCGCGGGCGATACCCCCGAATCCACCTGGGACTTCCTGATCAACCGTGGCGATGCCATCCGGGACGTGCCCGAGGGCCGCTGGTCGGAGTTCCTCGACGATCCGCGCCTGGTGGAGCAGATCGCCAAGTCCAACGTCAAGGGCGGTTACCTCGATCAGGACGTCCTCAAGAGCTTCGACGCCGAGTTCTTCGCCATCTCGCCGGTCGAGGTGGAGCGCATGGACCCGCAGCAGCGGATGGCGCTGGAGCTGACCTGGGAAGCGCTGGAGCACGCCAGGATTCCCGCCAACACCCTCAAGGGTGAGCAGGTCGGCGTCTTCATCGGTTCGACCAGTACCGAGTTCATGCTCATCGCGGGCATGGCGGTCGGGAACACCGATCCGGGAACGCCGCTCTCGGCCGAGGGCTACGGCATCATGGGCAGCGTTTCGGCCATCATCCCCAACCGTGTCTCGTACTTCTACGACTTCCGCGGCCCATCGGTGGCCATCGACACCGCGTGCTCGTCCTCGCTGGTAGCGGTGCACCAGGCCGTTCGGGCACTGCGCAACGGCGAGGCCCATCTGGCCCTGGCCGGTGGCACGAACGTGCTGCTGTCCCCGGCCGCGACACTGGCCTTCGACGCCAATGGCGGTGTGTCGAAAGACGGCCACATCAAGGCGTTCTCCTCGGATGCCGACGGTATGGTCCGCTCCGAGGGCGGCGGTCTGGTCGTGCTCAAGCGGCTGGCCGACGCCGAGCGCGACGGCGACACCATCTACGCGGTCATCAAGGGCTCCGCGGTCAACAGCGACGGCCGGTCCAACGGCCTGCTGGCCCCGAACCCGGACGCGCAGGCCGATGTGCTGCGCAGTGCCTACCGGGATGCCGGAATCCCGCCGTCCCAGGTCGACTACATCGAGGCGCACGGCACCGGCACCCCCATCGGTGACCCGATCGAGGCGGACGCGCTCGGCCGCGTCATCGGCCGGGGCCGCGAGGCCGACAAGCCCGCCCTGCTGGGTTCGGCCAAGACCAACTTCGGTCACCTGGAGGCCGCCGCCGGTGCCGCGGCCCTCGCGAAGGTCATCATGGCGTTGCAGCACAACGTCATTCCGCCGCACCTCAACTACGCGGGTCCCAGCCCCTTCATTCCGTTCGACCAGGCGCACCTGAAGGTCACCGACGAGCCGACCGAATTCCCGCGCTACAGCGGCAAGGCCACCATCGGTGTCTCCGGCTTCGGTTTCGGCGGCACCAACGCGCATGTGGTCATCCAGGAGTACGTGCCGGCGTCCGCCGCGCCGGAGATTCCCGAGACCACCGATCTCGACAACGAGACCACCGACGTGGTCGCCGAGGCCGAGGCCATCACCGAAACCGCTGTGCCGGAACCGGAGTGGGGCAATCGCGAAGAGCCGATGCCGCTGATCCTCCCGGTGTCGGGCTACCTGCCCTCGCGGCGCAAGCGCGCCGCCAAGGATCTGGCCGACTGGCTGGAATCCGAAGCGGGACAGGCGACCCCGCTGGTGGACGTGGCCCGGACGCTGGCCAAGCGCAACCACGGCCGCTCGCGCGGCGTGGTGGTCGCCAAGACTCACGACGAGGCCGTCGCGGGCCTGCGGGCCATCGCGGAGGGCAAGCCGGGCACCGGCGTCTACACCGCGGACGCCCCGGCCGCCAAGGGCGCGCTGTGGGTGATGGCCGGTTTCGGTGCGCAGCACCGGAAGATGGGCAAGCAGCTCTACACCGAGAACTCGATCTTCCGCAAGGCCGTCGATCAGGTCGACGAGCTGGTCATGGACGAGGCCGGGTACTCGGTCAAGGAGATGATCCTCGACGACTCCATGGACTGGGACATCGGCACCGGCCAGGTCGGCACCTTCACCATCCAGGTGGGTCTGGCCTCGATCCTGCGGGCGCACGGCGCCGAGCCGGAGGGCGTGGTCGGCCACTCCCAGGGTGAGGTTGCGGGAGCGTACATTTCGGGCGGCCTCCCGCTCGAGGACGCGGTCCGCGTGATCTGCGCGCGCTCGCGGCTGATGGCCGAGGGCGAGGCCATGCTCACCGACGACCAGGTGCGCAACATGGCCCTGCTCGAGTACTCGGCCGAGGAGATCGCCAAGCTGGTCGAGACCGAGTTCCCGGAGATCGAGGTCGCGGTGTATGCCGCGCCCAACAACACCGTGATCGGCGGCATGCCGGACCAGGTGCACGCGATCGTGGCGCGCGCCGAGGCCGAGGGCAAGTTCGCGCGCGTGCTGCAGACCCGCGGCGCCGGCCACACCTCGCAGATGGACATGCTGCTGGGCGAACTCGCCGCCGAGCTGGCCGGCATCGAGCCCACCCGGCTCAAGCGCGACCTGTACTCGACCGTTCACAAGGACACCGTCTACCGCGCCGGGCACGCGCCCGTGCACGACGTCGACTACTGGGTCATGAACATGCGCGGCTCGGTGTACTTCACCAACGCCATCCGCCAGGCCGTCGACACCGGCATCTCCACCTTCCTGGAACTCGCGCCGAATTCCGTTGCGCTCATGCAGGTCCTGGGCACCACCTTCGCGGCGGGCGTGCACAACGCGGCCCTCATCCCGACCCTGAAGCGCAAGGAGGACGAGGCCGCGGGCGTCATCTCCGCGCTGGCCCAGCTGTACGTGCACGGCCACAAGGTGGACCTGCCGTCGCTGCTGCCCGCCGGTGCCTACGCTCCCGCGCCGCGCACCGCGTTCCTGCGCAAGCAGTATTGGCCCAAGGTGACCGGCGGCTTCGGCGGCGGCTCGGGCGCCGCTCGCGTTCCGGGCGCGCACGTGGCGCTGCCGGACGGCCGCCACGTCTGGGAGGTACGGGCCCCGGCCGTCACCGACCTGGCCGCGCTGGTGAATGCCGCTGCCGCGCAGGTGCTCTCGGACGTCACCGTCGGCGCGTCGATCGCGCACGGCGCGATCCCGGCCGCGGGCACGCTGACCACCACGCTCACCCCGCACCCCGGCGGCGCGTCGGTCTCCGTGCACGCCAAGGAGGGCAACGTCTTCCGCCCGCTCTTCGACGCGGTCGTCACCTCCGGAGCCCCGCTGCCGGAATCGGCTGTAGCGCAGCCGGTCGCGGCCGTGCAGGCGGCTCCCGCCACGGTCGAGATCGAGGCGGCCCCCGGCGAACGCTGGGACCCCACGGGCAAGCAGACCATCGAACAGCGCCTGGCCATCATCGTCGCGGAGTCCATGGGCTACGCGGTCGAGGACCTCCCGATGGAGATCCCGCTGATGGAGCTGGGCCTGGATTCGCTGATGGCCATGCGCATCAAGAACCGTGTCGAATACGAATTCGACATTCCGCAGCTGCAGATCCAGGCGGTGCGCGACGCCAGCCTGCTCGAGGTCGGCAAGGTGCTGCGCTACGCCATCGAGCACCGCGATCAGCTCGACGACATCGCCAAGCGGCAGGCCGCCGGTGAGGACATCACCGTCGACGCCGACTTCATCTCCGCTGCCCGCGCCGCCATGGCGGAGGGCAAGGATCCGGCCGCGCTGCTGCCCGCGACCGAGAGCACCGACGTGGTGGCCGAGGCCGAGGAGATCGTTGTCGAGGCCGAAGCGGACGTAGCCGAATACGAGGCTGCGCCGGAGGTCGCCGAGACCGACGCCGACAATGTCCCACCGCGCAACGCGCCCGAGCGACTCGTCTTCGCGACGTGGGCCCTCGTTACGGGCAAGTCGGCGGGTGGCATCTTCAATACGCTGCCGACGATCGACGACGAGACCTTCGGCAAGCTGGTCGCCCGGTTGTCCGAGCGCGCGAAGGCCCAGATCGATCCGGAACGAATTCGCGCCTGCACGACCATCGAGAAGATCTCCGACGTGGTGGCGGAATACCAGGAGCACGGCGATGACGTCGAGGGCTTCGTCCGCACCCTCCGTGCCAAGGAGCCCGGTTCGAATGCCGTGCCGGTCTTCGTGTTCCACCCGTCGGGCGGCAACACCCTGGTGTACGAGCCGCTGCTGAAGCGGCTGCCGGCCGGGACTCCGATGTACGGGTTCGAACGGGTCGATGGTGCCATCGAAGAGCGTGCGCGCCAGTACCTTCCGGAGATCCGCAAACGGCAGCCCGAAGGTCCGTACGTCTTCTACGGGTGGTCGCTGGGTGCGGTGTTCGCGCTCACCGTCGCGCAGCTGATGCGCGCGGAAGGCGCGGATGTGCGCCTGGTCGGTCTGATCGACCTGGCCATTCCGGTTGAGCCCGAGCGCAATACGCCCGAGGAGCGGCTGGAGCGCATGCGCCGGTACCAGGCCTTCGCGCAGAAGACCTATGGATTCAACGGCGAACTCGATGACGAGCAGCTGGAAGAGCTGGCCGCGGCCTCGGACGAAGAACAGATCCAGATCATTCTCGAGCTGGTCAAATTCGCCGGCGCGAATATTCCCGGTGGCGTGCTCGAACACCAGCGCACCTCGTTCATCGAGAACCGGGAACTGCAGAAGCTCGAGCTGTCGAACTACGACGGTGCGGTCACGCTCTACCTGGCTGACCGCTACCACGATGGCCTGATCGAGCTGGAGCCGCGCTTCGGCGATCGCCGCCCGAATGGTGGCTGGTCCGAGCACATTCCGGAGCTGGAGATCATTCACATCCCGGGTGACCATCTGCAGATCATCGACGAGCCGCGAATCGCCACCATCGGTGCCGATCTCAGCAAGAAACTTTCGGAGATCGACACCACAACGAAATAGCACCGGTGCGACACAGGTTCTGCGAAAGTAGGTTTTGCCGAAAGGAGTCCTGTGAGCACCACCGCCGACAGACTCGCCGACCTTCGACATAAGCTCGACCTCGCGAGGGAGCCGGCGGGAGATGCGGGAATCGCCAAGCGGGCCAGCAAGGGAATTCCCTCGGCCCGCGACCGCATCGAGATGCTGCTGGATCCCGGGACTTTCGTGGAAGTCGGTGCGCTGGTGCGCAATCCGGGCGACAAGACCGCCCTCTACGGGGATGGCGTGGTCACCGGCCACGGCCTGGTGGAGGGCCGCCCGGTGGCCGTCTTCTCGCACGATCAGACCGTCTACGGCGGTTCGGTCGGCGAGATGTTCGGCCGCAAGGTCGCGGGCATCATGGAATTCGCGGCCCGGGTGGGCTGTCCGGTGGTCGGCATCAACGACTCCGGCGGCGCCCGCGTGCAGGAGGCGGTGACCTCGCTGGCCTGGTACGCCGAGCTGGGCCGGCGGCAGGAACCGTTGTCCGGCTTGGTGCCTCAGATCTCCATGATCCTGGGCAGCTGCGCGGGCGGCGCGGTCTACGCGCCGATCAATACCGACGTGGTGGTGGCCACCGAAGACGCCTACATGTTCGTCACCGGGCCCAAGGTGATCCGTGAGGTGACCGGTGAGGACGTCAGCCTCGAGGAGCTCGGCGGCGCGAATTCCCAAGCCCAGTACGGCAATATCCACCACGTCGCCAAGGGCGAGCCGGCCGCCTTCGAGTGGGTGCGCGAGTACCTCAGCTATCTACCGTCGAGTTGCAAAGAGCAGCCGCCGGTGGTGAATCCCGGTCTGGAACCCGAGATTACGGATTCGGACCGGGAACTCAACGGCATCGTGCCCGACGCCGACAATGCCGGCTACGACATGTACGACATCCTGCTCCGGATTTTCGACGACGGCGCGTTCCACGAATTCGGTGAGGCCGCCGGACGGAACGTGATCTGTGGTTTCAGCCGCGTGGATGGCCGCAGCGTCGGTGTGGTCGCCAATCAGCCGCTGGTCTACGCCGGTGCGCTCGACGCCCGCGCCTCCGACAAGGCCGCGCATTTCGTGCGGCTCTGCGACGCCTTCGAGATCCCGCTGGTCTTCGTCGTCGACACCCCGGGCTTCCTACCCGGAGTGGAGCAGGAGAAGATCGGCGTCATCAAGCGCGGCGGCCGTTTCATCTTCTCCTTCGTGGAGGCCACGGTTCCGAAGGTCACCGTGGTCATTCGCAAGTCCTATGGCGGTGGCTATGCGGTCATGGGGTCGAAACAGCTGGGCGCGGATGTGAATCTGGCCTGGCCCACCGCCCGGATCGCGGTGATGGGCGCGGAGAGCGCGGTGTCGCTGATCGGCGCCAAGACCCTGGACGCGGCCCCGGAGCAGCAGCGCGCGGCCATGCGTCAGCAGATGGTCGACTTCTACAATGCCACGGTCGCGACGCCGTGGGTGGCGGCCGAGCGCGGCTATATCGACGCGGTCATCGAACCCGCCACCACCCGGCTGGAAATTCGGCGGGCGCTGCACCTGTTACGCGACAAGAGAATTCCCCGCAACCCCCGTAAACATCATCTGCTGCCGCTGTAATCGCGCAAGACCGTTGCACACCGCCCCACCATGTGAAAACATCTCATTTCAATTTAGCTCGGCAATGAGAGTTGGGGCGTAGAGCTTATGGCTACCCATCGAATTCGAAACACGCTCATCGGCAGCGCGGCGACCGCCGCTACGGCCCTCGCGGTCATATCGGCCGCGCCGGCCGCGGACGCGCAGGTCACCGGTCTGTCGGCCGGCACCGGTCTGGCGCACGTCAACACCACGTACAACCTCACCGCCTCCGTCGGCGGCAGCACCGCGGGCACCCAGGTCGGTTTCTGGGTCGGGGATCCGTCCGGCGGCGCCCCGGCCTACCTGGGCGCCTTCCCCGTGGACTCCACGGGCCATGCCACCGCCCCCTGGACCCCGACCACGGCCGGCACCTACAAGATCATCGCGAGTGACGACGGCAGCAACACCAGCAGTAATGCCCAGACCATCGGCATCAGCGTCACCGCGGTTCCGGTCGGCGGCATGGGCACCGGCAGCGCCTCGAAGATTCCGATCATCGGCGGCCTGCTGAGCAACCTGCTCAGCCAGTTCGGCCTCGTCTGACCCCGATTCCCTCCGTCTGAAGCCGAGCCGTGTCCCGCTCGCGGACGGCTCCTCCGGACGGCTCGCCGATTGCGCTGAATCTATCGGGTGCCCCGTACATATGTGAGAGCCTTCAGCTATGAGTACCTCACCGATGGCGCTACTCGAAGGCGGGCCGGATGGCCTCGAAACGCGGATCGTCCCGATCACGCCACCGGGCGTCGAGCTGCGAGTGGCATTCGGGGGCGGGTACGAGCGGTTCAAAGTGACGCCACGCTGGCAGGAGACCCCCGAGGGCAGCCTGCCCGTCTACGAGTGGGTGGCACACGTGGACGCCAAACGGTAGCGGCCGGAATTCCCAGCAGCCAGCAAAGCGTGGCCGCCCGCATGCTCGCGGGCGGCCACCGATCAGCGTGTTTCCCGGGTCAGAAGACCCGCATCTTGCCCGGTGACCAGAACCCGGAGCGGGTCACCACATGGGTGTCCACCTGCGCGGGCTTGGGGAACTTGGCCTTGGCCGGATCGGTCGGATCCGGGTAGAAGGGCTCGTACTGCTCCAGGGAACCCCAGTCGCGGGCGTAGTTGTCCTTCAGATAGGTCGGCACCGTCTTGGACGCCGACAGCATCTCCGCCCAGCCCAGCGGACCACCGAATTCCTCGGCCTGCCAGGTATTCGTGGAGCTGATGGCCAGCGGCCGGTCGGGCAGGATGCGGTACTTGGGCGCCGCGTCCACCACGCCGTTGCGGTGATCGAACGGGTGCTGGCACGGGAACTGCAGGCCCACGGCCCAGTCCAGCAGGATCGGCTGGGTGGAACCCAGCAAGCTGTTGAGCGATACCAGCTTCGGCACCCGCGGCGGGGTGAAGGCCAGCCACTGGTCGCCGATCAGGATCGGGTCGCGCGCGTAGATGCGGACCGCGTCGGCGTCGTCGGGCAGCGCCGAGCGCGGGATGCGCAGGTTGCGCCAGGACGGGGCCGGGCCGACGTCCAGCGGTCGGAACTTGTCGAGGTAGGTGACGGTGCCGTCCGCGTTGTGGTGGCCGTACTCCAGGAAGATGTCCTGGCCGTAGGTCATATTGCCGGTGTCGTCGAACGACATCACGCGCCCGGCCGCCGAGATCACGATCAGCGGTGAGTCGTCCGAGCGGGCCGGCAGCTGGTACCAGCTGGAGGTGAGCTCGGCGGGCTGCTGCACGCCGTCCTGGTAGCTGCCCATCACCGGGGTGGTGGCCGGGTCCAGGCCGAAGGGCAGGGCCACGGTGGACCCGTTCACGCCCTGCGCGCCCTTACCGCCGCCGGTGCCGGCGTTCTGGCCCTTCTCGAAGGCCGGGCCGACGGTCTGGGTGGAGGTGTTGCCGGTGCCCGGCTTCACCTCGACGCTGTCGGCGTCCAGCTTGTCGGCGACACCGTTGGGGGAGAAGCCGACCGGGCTTTCCCCGGCCAGCGGATCGCCGTTCTGCGGCGGGTGGGCCGGGTCGGGGATCGGGGTCAGGTTGCCGCTGTTGACATCCCCCTCGACCAGCACGTCATTGGCGAGCCCGCAGGTCTTGCCGGTGACCGCGTCGATATTGGACCGGGCCAGCGAGTACGCCGGGTACTGCTGCACCGCGCCCTTGAGCAGCGACACCACCTCGAAGAGCACCATGAGCGCGGCGACCACGGTGAGCGGGATGGCCGCGAACTTGCGGACCCGCCTGCCGCGTTCGGTCTTCCCGTTCGCCATCGGCTTGGCGTAGCCCTCGCGCAGCGACTGCCAGGCCACCACGGCCAGCGCCAGCCCGAACAGCACCAGCATCAGGGTGTTGGACTGGAAGCCGTGCAGCGAGACGGTCTTGTCGTACCACGGCACGCCGTAGCTGGAGACGTACCAGTAGCCGTTGATGCCGGAGAAGGCGACGGCGAGGGTGAAGAGCAGCCCGGCCAGGAACACCGACCGGTTCTTGCGGGAGCGAAGCGCGGTGGCGGATACCGCGACCGCGGTCACCGCCGCCAGCGAGCCCGCGATGCCCGCGTACGAACCGAAGTGGTGGGTCCACTTGGTCGGGTTGAACATCATGAAGAAGATGGTTCCGAAGACCACGCCCATGAGCCGCCAGGTCGGCGCGCTCGCGATGCCCGGCACCTGCCGCCGGCGCAGCAGCACCAGCATGGTGGTGATCAGGCACAGGATCATGAGCAGGAACGCGAAGCGGCGGGCCAGCGAGCCGTCCACGGTCTCGACGAACAGGTAGTAGTAGCGCAGATAGTCCTCGTACCAGGCCAGATTCGGCCCGGTGACCTGCCGAACCCGGTTGGCCTCCATGATCCCGGCGAAGGTCTGGTCGGCGAAAACGGCCACCAGCACCAGGAATCCGGCCGCCGCGATGGGGGCGAGGAGGGCCAGATCGCCGAACTGCCGGCGTCGTCGCACCACGATCCGCACCAGCGGCCGGATGCCCGCGAGCAGTGCCGCGACACACATCAGACCGGTCGGCGCGGCCGCCAGCGTGAACGCCGCCACCAGCACCGCGACCGCGGCGGGCAGCAGGCGCGAGGTGGCGATGGCCCGCTCGATGGACACCCAGGTGAGCAGCGCGCCCAGGGCCACGATCGGCTCCGAGCGCAGGCCGTTGTCGTAGGGCAGCCAGAAGGCCAGGAACACCAGGCCGCCGGTCCACAGCGCGACCTGGGACTTCGCCACCGCGTTGCCCAGGCGCGGGACGACCTCGCGGCTGATCACCAGCCAGCACAGGATGCCGCAGAGCAGTGCGGGGATTCGCACCCACGGGCTGGCGGTGGAGATCTCGGCGAACGCCTGGATGACGTAGTAGTACCAGCCGAACGGTGCCTCGGGGACGCCGAACCAGCGGAAGTAGTTGGCCAGGTAGCCGGCGTGCGGGGCGGCCCGCACCATGGTCAGGATGTAGCCGTCGTCGGAGGTGTTGGCGCCCACGAAGTGCCACAGCAGCAGGGTGCCGATGATGCCGCCGTCCGCCCAGGTCGGCTTCAGCCAGTGCGCCGGCAGGATGCGCCGGTGCCCGCGGCCGTCACTGGTGTCGAGCACCGCGAGCGCGCCCATGGCCAGCAGGGTCAGCAGCACCGCGGCGATGATGGCGACCAGCTTGATGACCGTCGGCGAGGAGGAGAATCGGGAGTCCACGGTCATGTGGAACGAAAGACCCTCCGGCACGCCGCCTTTCATATCGGTGAACACGCCGACCACCTGGGGGCGCAGATCGCCGAGCAGGCGGCCGTCGACGGGCGCGGTCACCATTTCCCGCCCGCCGTCGGCGGTGGGCTTCTCCACGGTGCGGGTGACGCCCTCGAAATTGGCGTAGGTCTGGGTGCTGTCGGAGGTGATGACCAGCCGCGAGCACTCGTTCATCTCCGCGCGGGTGGCGGTGGCCACCACGGCATTCCGGTCCAGCACGTCCACGCTCTCGCCGGAGACGCGGACGAACAGAGCCTCGAGGTCGGCGCCCTTGCCCTGCGGCGGCGCCGTTGCCAGCAGGATGCCGCCGCGCGGATCCAGTTGCCGGACCGCCGCACACGGGATGGTGGCGTTCGCGTCGACGGGCACCTGCGACATCAGCGCCGCCTGTACCGGATCGAGCGAACCGCCCTGCGGCCAGCTCACCTCCGCCTGGGTCTGCTGCACCGGCAGGAACGGTGTCGCCAGCGCGAACAGCGCACCGAGCACGCCGGCGACGATCGCTATGAGCTTCGCGATGCGGAAATCGCGCGGTGTCGCGGGGGCGGTCGCCGGGGGATTCGGCTTTGTCAGTACAGCGGAGGCGTCTGGCACGGTTGCTGATCGTAGCTCCCCCGCCTCCCCGAATCTTGGCGCACGGCTAAGAGCCGCGGTCAGTTCTGCGCGCGTGCCGACGGTCGGGCGCCGAACCGATTTTGGACGTACCCGACGAGTTGCCCTCACCTAGCGAAATCAGTCGTCACCTTTCAACGAGCGTTGCTGGTCATCGAGTCCTGATGGGCGAATCCGTGGCCAGGCCGGAACGGGACTGGACGGTCACGTCCAAGGTCGGGGTGGAATTCGCATCCGGGGCATAAGGGGTGAACTTCTCGAGCGAGCCCCAGTCCCGGGCCCAGTCGTGCTTCAGGTAGCTCGGCCGGGTCTCGGACTTCAGCAGCAATCCCGTCCAGCCCAGTGGACCGCCGCCGATGTCGTCCTGCCAGGCATTGGAGGCGTCCTGGCCCACCCGGTCCGGCAGGATGCGCCACTCGGGGACTTCGGCCACGCCGTCGTGGTGGTCGAAGGGGCGCTGGCACGGGAAGGCGAGACCGACGTGCCAGTCCTCCAGCACCGGAGCGCTGTCGCCGACAAGGGAATTCAGCGTCTCCAGCCTGGGCAGCCGGGGCGGGGTGACGGCCAGCCACTGGCGCGGGGTGATGTCGGCGTCGTTGAGAACCAGGCGAATCGCGTTGGCGCCCGCGGGAATCTGATCCAGCGGGACGCGCAGGTTGCGCCAGGACGGGCTCGGCCCGATATCGATGGGCCGGATCCGGCCGGTGTTCGTGACGGTGCCCTGGGCGTCGCGGGTGCCGTACTCGACGAACAGGTCCTGCCCGTAGCTCTCCACGCCGTCCTTGTTGAAGGACCGGATGCGGCCCGCGGCCGTCACCACCAGCACCTGGTAGGCGGGGTCGTCGCGGACGCTGTTCAGCTTCTCGGCGTTGTACCACTGCGTGGTGAGCTTCGAAACCTGCTGCTCGCCATCGGTGTAACTGCCCTCGACGGGGGTCTTGGCCGGGTCCAGCCCGAAGGGCAGGGCGACCGAGCTGCCGTTGATGCCGGCCTCCTCGCTCTTCCCGCCGCCGGTGCCCGCGCCCGTGGTCTTGGACGTCTTGTTGCCGGACTTCTCGTTCACCGAGTTGGCGCCGCCGGTGACGGTCTCCTCGGCGTCCGCGGTGAGGTCGGAGGCGACGCCGTTGGGGGTGAATCCGGCGTTCTCGGCGGACAGCCCGTCGGCGTCGGATCCGGTCCACGGGCGCAGCAGCGAATCCGCGGTATCGGTCTCCACCAGCACCTCATTGGCCAGCGCGCACGAATCACCCTTCAGCGCACGCAGATTCGACTGCGCGATGGAGTAGGCCGGGTACTGGCCGACGGCCGCCTTGGCCAGCGACAGCACCTCGAACAACACCAGCGCGGCCGCCGCGATGGTCAGCGGCATGCTGGCGAACTTGTCGAAGCCGCGCACCGGCTTCGGCCGCGTGTGCGGCTCGCGGAAGTGCTGGTAGGCGGCGATGAGCACGCACAGCACCGCGAGGCCGAGGAACAGCGTGGAGAAGCCCTTGCCCGCGATCAGCGGCGCCTTGTCGAACCACGGCACGCCATAGCTGGACACGTACCACCAGCCGTTGGGTCCGGTGAAGGTCATGGCCAGCAGGAAGAACACCGCGGCGGCGAACAGCGTCCGGTTGCGCGGCGAGCGAATCCCGTTGACCCCCACCGCGACCGCGGCCAGCGCCGCCACCGATCCGGCCAGCCCGGCGTACACGCCGAAGTGGTGGGTCCACTTGGTGGGCGTGAACATCATGAGGAACAGCGACATGAAGACGATGCCCAGGATCCGCGCCGACGGCCCCCGCGAGGCGCCGGGGATGCGGCCGTTCTTGCGCAGCATCACCATCACGCACACGCCCAGGCTCAGCAGCATGGCCAGGATGCCGAAGCGCCGCGCCAGCGAGCCGTCAGGGGAGAGCATGAGCAGCGAGTCCCAGCGGGTGCGCTCGTCGAACCAGGCCACATTGGGGCCGATGAGTTTGCGCACCCTGGTCGCCTCCATGACCGAGGCGAGGGTCTGGTCGGCGAAAACGACCACCAGCACCAGGGTTCCGGCGGCCACGCCGGGCGCCAGCAGCGCGCCGTAGCGCAGCAGCCACGACCCCGGTCCCTTCGCGCGCTTGATGACGATCATGAGCACCGGCCGCGCGCCCGCGATGAGCGCCGCGATGCAGATGAGCCCGGTCGGCCCGGCGGCCAGGGAGAAGGCCGCGATCAGCACGCCCACGGCGGCGGGCAGCAAACGCCCGGTGGCGATGGCCCTTTCGATGGAGCACCAGGTCAGCAGCGCGCCCGCGGCGATGAGCGGTTCGGGGCGCAGGCCGTTGTCGTAGGGCATCCAGGCGGCCAGGAACATCAGTCCCGCGGTCCAGATGGCGATATTGTCGCGGCGCACCCGGGCGCCCAGGCGGGGCAGCACTTCCCGGCTGATCACCAGCCAGCACACGATGCCGGCCAGCAGCGCGGGCAGGCGCATCCACGGGCTGGAGTCGCTGATCCGGGTCATCCAGGCCAGCAGCTCGTACGGCCATCCGAAGGGCGCCTCGGCCACCCCGAACCAGCGGTAGTAGTTGGCCATGTAGCCCGAAACCTTCGAGGCCCGAGCCATATTCAGGATGTAGCCGTCATCGGAGGTGTTCGCGCCGATGATGTGCCACACCACCAGCGTGCCCAGCACCGCGACGTCGACGAGCCGCACCCGCCACCAGTGCGCGGGCAGGAACCGCCGCGGCTTGCGGCTGTCGGAGGTGTCCAGCAGATGCAGCGCGTACAGGGCGAGCAGCGTGAACAGCACGGCCCCGAGCGTCGCGAGACGCTTGAGCCAGGACGGACTGGAGGTGAAGCGCGCGTCGATATCGACGGTGGCGGAGGCGTTCCCGAGCTGATCCCGCTTCAGATCGGTGAACAGGCCCACCACCTGCGGCCGGGTGTCGCCGCCGACCCGGCCGGTGAAGGCCGTGCCATCCTGGCGGTGGACGCCGGCGAATTCGACCCGGGTCTCGGTGGCGTCGGAGCGCACGGTGATCGCCGTGCAGTCCTGGATCTCCGCCACCGGCGCGCTGAGCAGCGGAATCAGCCGGGCCAGCACCGATACCGTGCGTCCCTTGCCGGATTCGTCGGTGACCTTGACGACCAGGCCCTTCGACTCGGCCTGCCCGGAGGCCGCGGGCACGGTCGAGAACAGCGTGCCGGTCGGCAGATCCCGCAGCGCCGGGCACGGCAGTGTCACGTCCAGGCGCAACGGCACGTACGACACCAGCGGCGCCGCGACGTCGGTCGTATCCCCTTGGGGCCAATGCAGTGTCGGCCGATCCTGGTTGACCGGCAGGATCGGCGTGATCACCGCCAGCAGGAATCCGAGTAACCCGGACACCAGGGCGAGAAGGCGGATGCGGTGGAACGCTCGGGAGTCTGCGCGCACGAGCACCGACTCTATAGACAGCCGTTCGCCGCTTCGAAGAGGCTGACCTGTAGCCGAATCGGCGGATGTCCGTCAGGATGGTTGTTATCCGAACCGGGCGTGGGGCCGGGCCGGAAGACAAAGAGGAAGCATGACCGAGCTGCGACCTGGCGAGATCATCGCCGGGTATGTGATCGCGCGGCGAATCGGAGCCGGGGGTTCGGGTGTCGTGTACGCGGCGCGGCATCCGCGGCTACCCCGGCTCACGGCCCTCAAGATCTTGAAGCGCGACGAGGTCGCCGAGGACGACGAGGTCTGGCGGCGTTTCGAGCGCGAGGCGGATATCGCGGCCCACTTCGACCACCCCAATATCGTGCAGGTCTACGACCGCGGCGTCGCCGAGAATCAGTTCTGGATCTCCATGCAGTTCGTCGACGGCGTGGATGGCGCTGAACTGCACCATGTTTCGCCCGACCGGGGCCTGCGCATCGGCGCCGAGATCGCGGCCGCCCTGGACTACGCGCACGGCAAGGGCGTCCTGCACCGGGATGTGAAGCCCTCCAACATCCTCATCGCCGATCCCGACAGCGGCCGCCCCGAGCGTGCCCTGCTCACCGACTTCGGCATCGCCCGGCTGCGTGACGAGACCACCAAGCACACCCACACCGGAAACATCTCCGCCACTTTCGCTTTCGCCTCGCCGGAACAGGTGAGCGGCCGGCCGGTGGGCCCGCGCTCGGACCAATATTCGCTGGCCTGCACGCTTTTCGTGCTGCTCACCGACCAGCGGCCGTTCCGGGCGGACAATCCACTGGGCTGGGTACACGCCCACACCCGGGAGCCGCCGCTGCGGCCGAGCACGGCGAATCCCGAACTCCCGGCGGCCCTGGACGCGGTCTTCGAGAGGGCACTGGCCAAGGATCCCGAGGACCGCTTCGACAGCTGCGCGGATTTCGCCTACGCCGCGACCGAGGCGTACTACTCCGATCCGGCGCTGGCGGTGACCGCCCCGGCCGGTCTGCTGCCGCAGGCGCCGTCCCGGCGTATCCGGGATCGGAGCCGGAAACCGGTGTGGCAGCGCCTCGTGCACCGGCGCACCGTGATCCCGGCGGTGGTGGCCGCGGTGACCGCTACCGGCGTGGGATTCGCACTGCACCAGCATGATTCGCTGCCGGCGCGGTCCGGGCCGGGCATGGTGCCGGATTCGTTCGTCGGCACCTGGCTGGCCACCGAGGGGCAGACCAACTACCGGTTGACGGTGCAGCAGGCCAAGATCGGCGATCCGGTGCTCTCCAATCGCGTGGACGGCGTGCTGCCCGACGGCTCGCCGTTCCACTGCGAATTCTCCGCGCCGCTGGACCGGGTGCCCGGCGACGGGGACCGTCTGGTCATCGGCACCTCCGAGATCGTGGTCCGGGAACCGGCCAATGCCTGCCGCGCCAACGGCCCCACCACCCTCTCCCTGCTGCCCGACGGGCGGATCAGCCGCAAAACCGATGTGAGCGGGCTGATCACGTACAGCAGCGCCGACGCCCTGGTGTCCTCCTGGGGCCGCGACGCCGCCGCCATCGCCCGCGCGTTCCCCAGCCTGGTCGGCCAACTGGCCGCCACCGGCACCTCGGTCGGCTGGCAGGGCGCCTCCTGCCGGTCGCGGGATCCGGGCCCGGGCGAGACGGCCCAGGGCGCGCATCGCGTGATGTGCAATGCCGACGACGCCACCGGCCAGGTCCACTTCGACGTGTTCGACTTCGACACCCGGCCGGGCAGTTCCATCGCCGCCGTCTTCTTCGACAACAACGCTCGTGTCACCACCCGCACGCATGAGGATGTGGCCGGCGCGCTGACCGTCACCACCGCCGCGGGCGTGGACCCGGCCGCCACCCAGGACACCGAGGCCCATCGCGCCCTCGCCGCCGTCTCCTTTCCCGACGGTGATCCGAGGTCGCGATTCGTCATGGTCCTGCGCTGGCCTGGGCACACGGTGAACAGCCTCCTGACCGACTGGCTCGAAAGGGCTCCTCTGAAGTAGGTAGGTGCGCCAACATGGCCGATCTGAAGCCGGGCGAGGATATCGCCGGATACGTCATCGAACGCTGGATCGGCGCCGGGGGTTCGGGCACGGTCTACGCCGCGCGGCATCCCCGGCTACCGCGCCTGGCCGCCCTCAAGGTCTTCAACCGCGATGAGGTGAACGCCGACGCCGGGGGCTGGCGGCGCTTCGAACGCGAGGCCGACATCACCGCCCGCTTCGACCATCCGAACATCGTGTCGGTCTACGACCGCGGTCTCGACGACGGAAGATTGTGGATCGCCATGCAATTCGTGGCCGGACCGGACGCGGACAGCCGGTCGGGCCTGGCGCCGGAGCGGGCGCTGCGGGTCGGCAGCGGCATCGCCTCCGCCCTGGACTACGCGCACGGCAAGGGCGTGCTGCATCGGGATGTGAAGCCGTCCAACATCATGCTATCGCCGGCCGAGGACGGCCGCCCCGAACGCGCCCTGCTGACCGACTTCGGCATCGCCCGGCTGCGCGACGAGACCACCCATGTCACCAAGACCGGGGACATCTCCGCGACCTTCGCCTTCGCCTCGCCGGAACAGGTGTCGGGCCGCTTCCTGGATCCGCGCACCGACCAATACTCGCTGGCCTGCACGCTTTTCGTGCTGCTCACCGGATCACGGCCGTTCCTGGCCACCGATCTGGCCGGCCTGATCTACGCGCACACCAGCACCCCGCCCCTGCACGTCACGCAGGTGCGGCCCGAGCTGCCGGCGGGCTTCGATGCCGTCTTCGACCGCGCGCTGGCCAAGCATCCGGACGAAAGATTCCCCAGCTGTACGGATTTCGCCGACGCTGTCCGGGAGGCGTGGCGGGTGCCGGCCGCTCCGACCCTGCTGAGCACCCCGCCGTCCGGGGCGGGCACGCCGCCCCGCGGTTTCGTCACCGATCCGGCCGCGCTGCGCTCACCCAGCACCGATCCGACCCTCCTGCGCACCCCGCGCACCGGCCCCGGCATGGTCGGTTCGCCGCGTACCGATCCGACCGTGCTCGGTCCCGGCCGCTCTCACACCGAGCCCGGCGCACCCGTCTACGGCATGGCGTACGGAGCGCACGCCGACTCGTTCGAAGACGCCGCGCCGCACCGGCATCGGGCCCCCGATCCGGTGCGAGGTGGCTCCGGCGTGGGCCGCGGCGTGCTCACCGGACTGCTGGCGGTGCTGGCCGCGGCGGTGATCGGGGGCAGCGCCATCCTGGTGACGGCCGACCTGGAGAGCCACGGAAGAACCAGTGGCGCGCCGCTGTCCGCGGTGGTGCCGACCGTGGCGACGGCGGTGTCCGCCACCGACCGGACCTCGATCGCCGCCATCCCGCCCTCCACGCCGGCGGGACTGGTGCCGCAGGCGTTCATCGGCGAGTGGTCGGGCACCAGCGACGCCAACGCCGACGACTACCGCCTGGTCATCCGCCAGGGCGCGCTGAACGACGACGTGGTGACATCCACGGTGCTGCGCGACAACCGGCCGATCTGCGTCTTCGACTACCGGCTGCTCGGCGTCCCCGGCGCCGGCGACATCACAGTCGGCGCGGGCACGGTCGTGAGCGGCGGCACCAGCTGCAGTCCGCAGGGCAGCCACGAACTGGTGCTCGGCAACGGCCGGATCACCCGCGCCCTGTCGGTCAGCGGTCACGTGACCTACACCCGCGTGAGCTGATTACGGAGCGGTCGCGGCCACCAGGCCGCGCACGTCCCACAGCCACACGCCGTCGACGAATTCGGCGGGGAAGCCGAGCAATTGGTTCACGGTCGCGCGCAGGGTGTCGCTGTTGTCGGTGGGCGGCAGCACCACCACGTCGGCGCGCCAGTATTGCAGGTCGACCAGCGCCTGCACCTTGGCGGCCTCGTCGATCACCGGAATCTTGTTGGACTGCTGGGCTTTCAGCAGCAGGCTCGCGGTGGGCCGGTCGTCCGGGCCGTAGCGGCCCTTCTTGGAGGTGCCGGTCGGGCCGACGAAATAGCCACCGGCGAGCGGGAATTCGAAGCCCGAGTCGGCCTGCCAGCGCAGGGCGCGGGCATCCGGCGGCGTCGGCGGCGGGGCGACCACCACCGAACCGTGCGAAACGTATTGCCGCACCGTGCCGTCCGCGAAGAAGTCCGGGGTTGGGGCGCGCTGCACCGCGGGCAGGATGGTCGGGGTGAGCGGCAACAGGGCGAAGGCCATCGCGGCGAACAACGCCAGCGGCCGCCAGTCGGTCGCCGAGACCTTCCAGTAGTCCAGGGCGCGCTGGGTGGCCAGCGCCAGGATCAGGGCGATGGCCGGGATCGCTGCCATGGTGAACCGCGACTCCAGCACCGAATTCAGCAGCGGCACATTCTCGAGCCGCTGCCACGGCAGGGTGATACCGGTGTTGTGGTGGCCGATCATCAGGGTCGCGCCCAGCGACAGCAGGGTGAACGCGGCGATCACCGCGGCGGCCGCGCGCACCGTGCGTTCGCGCCACATGAGGACCACGGCCACCGTGACCACGATCCACAGTGGCCAGCCGAAGTACGAATTCTCCTCGGTGGCATTGATGGCCACGTTCTGGCCGTGGGAGACCATGCCGCCCAGTGACTCCGACGGGAACTGGAACAGCGCCTTGAGGTCGTTGTTCATCGGCCCATGGTCGATGGACCGGTAGGACTGCGGGCCGAAGAACTGCCACCACAGCGGAATCTCGGTGAGCGCCACCGTGATCAGCGCGGCCAGCAACACCGTCGGGGTGATGGCGCGCAGCACGCGCAGTCCGGTGCGCGGCGTGTGCACGTGGTAGACGACCGCGAATACGGCGAAGGACAGCGCGAAGATGAGCAGCGGCTCCTCGCCGAGCGCGATCTGCAGCGCTACCAGCAGGCCCAGGATGAAGCTGTGTTTGATTTGCCCTCCGCTTCGCTGCGGGCGGGTTCGCGGCGCTGAAGGTCTCGTTCTTCCCTCCTCCGCTCCTCCGCTTCGCTCCTCCGCTCCGTCAGTCCGGAACGAGACGCGCCGCGAACCAGCGCGTCTCGCTATGCGGATCAGCTGCAGCGCGATCAGCGGAAGCAGGGCCAGCACCACGAAATTCGGGTGCGCGTTGGCGTGCGAGATCATGGCCGGCGCGAAACCGCAGAACAGACCGCCCACGGCCGCCGCGAACTTGGAGGTCACCAGTTCCCGCGAGAACAGCCAGTACCAGGCGAAAGCCGTGCCGAACAGGCCCAGGGTGAGCACCAGCACGAAGGTGACGGTCGGCCCGAACAGCAGGGTGACCGGAGTGAGCGGCACGCCGACGCCGAACATGGCGGTATTGGCCATCATGTTCACGCCGTCGGGATAGTTCTGCAGCATGGAACCCAGCGGGTTCTCCAGATGTGCCACATTGTGGGCCGTGACCGCGAAGAACCACTCCCACATGGTCTGGTCCTGGCCGCTCTTGATCAGGTAGCCGCGGTCGGTGTGCAGCCACTGACCCGACAGCACCAGCACCGCCAGCGACAGATAGGCCACGGCGACGATGAGATCGGTGCGCGCCAGCCGCACCCGGCGGGCGGCGCGCTGCGGCCGAGACAGCTTGGGCGGAGCCGTTTCCGGTGCCGAGCGGTCGAGAACCGCTACCGCCGAACCGTCTTCATCCCCCAGGGTGGTTGGCCGCCCCACTGTCACGCGCAAACTCCTCGGTCGCCTTGCAGCCCAAACTGTTGGGTGCCTTGCAATCAGCGGCCCACGCTACCGGTTCCCGCCGAGAATGCATTGGCAAGTCGCGAAGTTATCCACAGAAACCGGTGTTTATCCACAGAATCGCGGCGGTTTTTGGGGATAAGTGATCCTTGTCTCGTCCGCTTCCTCAGATGCGCACGACCAGGGTGAACGGTCCGATATCGGTGATCCGGTAGTGCTTCTCGTCGAACAGGGACGTGGGGAAGGACACTGTGAACCGCTTCACATTCGGGTCGTTCGGATACACGTCCTGCGAGAGCCGCAGCGTGTAGTCGTCCCCGGAGCGACGGAACAGGAAGGCATCGGGCGCGCGCCAGCGGGAGTGGTTCAGCGCCTCGGTCAGCTCCTGCGGCGTCTTCAGCGTGCTCCAGCGCTGGATTTCGGCGGTCCGCGCCGCGAAGTCGGCCAGCGGGTTCGCGTAATGCGAAGTGAGAGCCTGGAATCCGTAGTACGGGTAAATGGCCAGGAAGCTGGTGTCCGCGGTCAGTACCACGGTGGCGTCGCGCGGGCGGCCGGTCTGCTCCAACAGCTTCGTGTCGACCTCGCGATAGTTCGACACCGCTGACGGCGGCCGGGCGTCGGCCCGGGAGCCACTGCCATCGGTGTCGGTGTAGGCGGTGGTGATCTCCGCCGCCAGCACCGTCGGAATGCCCTGGCTGAACCCGATCGCACCGGCCAGCGCCACCGCCGCCGCGGCGATCCGGAACCGGCCGGGCTCGTTCAGCGCCTGGTAGATCGCCCGCGTGCCCTCGGCGAAGCCGAACACGCCCGCCGCCGCCAGCAGCGCGATGAGCGGGGATTCGAGCCGGAACGACAGCAGCGTGGTCCCGGCCGCGGTCGCGGCCATGGACAGCAGGCACCACAGGTAGATGGCGACGACGCCGATGCCCAGCGCCTGCGCGCGCCGCGAACTCGCCGCGCGCAGCACCAGCCAGAGGGTACCGGCCAGGCAGAGCATGCCGAGCAGGTCGAATTCGGTCATGGGCAGCGGCAGTCGCGAGCCGGTCTCGGGCAGATAGTGGAAGGCCGACCCCGAGCCCAGAGATGCCTTGCCGGACAGGAACTTCAGCAGGA
This sequence comes from Nocardia niigatensis NBRC 100131, assembly GCF_000308655.1. Taxonomy (GTDB): domain Bacteria; phylum Actinomycetota; class Actinomycetes; order Mycobacteriales; family Mycobacteriaceae; genus Nocardia; species Nocardia niigatensis. The sequence goes on from NZ_BAGC01000002.1 coordinate 25,707, forward strand.
AGGGCGTCCACACGGTCAGCGCGAGCACACCGGCGACCGCGCCGATTCCGATGAGCCGCACCAGGATCGGCGGGATCGCGCGTCGGCCGTGCCGAGCCCGGACGGCGAGTCCCGCGGCGATCAGGGCCATCAGGCACACCGCGAACACCGCAACACCGAAGTACAGGCTGTAGAAGGTGGCCGCCAGTCCCAGGAAGAGCCCGGCGCCCAGGACCGCGCCCCAGCCGCCCGCGGTCGGCTCCCCGGCCGGCTCGGCCGGCCGGTGCAATGCTCCCCAGGCCAGCAGCAGGGCCGGGCCCAGCAGCAGGGTGAGCACCGCGCTGTACGCCTCGGGCGCGCCGTAGGCGAGCGTCACGGCCGTGGTCGCGGCGGCGACCGCCACCGCCCAGTCCGCCCGGATCAGCCTGGACCACAGCACGAGCGCGACCACCGCCGCCACCGCCAGGCCGATGATGGCGAACGGCTTGAACGCCTCCCACCCGGCCATGCCGGTCAGGCTCGCGAATCGGCCGCCCAGCCAGAACCAGCCAGCGGGATAGAAGGGCGGCAGGTCGATGTAGTTCATGTCGTGCAGCGCCGCGCTGTCGGTCAGCCGGGTCAGGTACTGAGTCCGGAACTCCTGGTCCACCGACATGCCGAACAGGTACAGCTTGGTCGCGGCCAGCGGCATGCCCAGCGTCACCGTCACGAAGGCCGAAAGCCCGGCCCAGGACAGCGCTTTCGCCGGTCCTTCCCACTTGTGCAGCCGCAGCAGCACCACCGCCGCCACCAGCACGGCCAGCGCGACCACCTGTCCGACGGTGGTGAGCGACCGGGTCACATTGGAGGAGTTGAACGCCGGCCAGTGCACGGTCGCGAACGCCTCGAGCCCGATCGCGGCCACCACGGCCGCCACCACCGCGGCGAGTACCGCCTCGCCGACAGCCCCACCGGCCTGCCGCGCCAGCACCCCCAGCCGCCCGCTCGCCCGCTCACTCATCCGCACCCTGCCTTCGCATTCGTGTCCATGGACCGCGCGCCAGCCTAGTCACTGCGGCCGGCGCCGACCCCGACGCCATCGTCGCGTCCCTCGAATAGCGAAACGCCGCCCCCGGTGCGACCGGAGGCGGCGTTTCGAGTTGCTGTCGCCTAGATGGGGAGGCGGCGGAAGATCGGGCGCGGGACGTGGCGCAGGATCATCATGACGTAGCGGAAAACGCCGGGGGCCCAGACGATTTCCTTGCCCTTCTCGGAGGCGGCGACCGCGAGGAGGGCGACGTCCTCCTTGTTGACGGTGAGGCCGTTCTCCTTGGCGTGCGCGGAGAGCCGGGTGCGCACCATGCCGGGCCGGATGACCGTGACGCGCGGGCCGAACTTCGCCAGCGCCTCGCCGAGACCCAGGTAGAAGCCGTCCAGTCCGGCCTTGGTGGAGCCGTAGACGAAGTTGAAGCGGCGCACGCGCTCACCGGCGACCGAGGACATGGCCAGGATGCGGCCGAAGCCCTGCGCCTTCATCTTCTCGCCGAGCAGCACACCGACGGAAACCGCCGCGGTGTAGTTGATCTCGGCCATCATGACGGCCTTGCGCTGGTCCTGCCAGAAGATCTCGCCGTCGCCGTCGATGCCGAACGCGACGATCGCCACGTCGACGTCGCCGGCGGCCCACGCCGCCTCGATCACGGCCGGGTGTCCGTCGGTTTCGAGCGCGTCGAAGTCGAGAAGCTGGACCTCGGAGGCGCCGGCCGCCTTCATCTGCGATACGGCGTCCTCACGCAGCGGGTCGCCCGGCAGGGCGGCCAGGACAATGCGTGCGGGACCCTTTTTCAGGTACTCGGCGCAGATCGCCAAGCCGATCTCCGAGGTGCCGCCCAGCAGCAGAATGGATTGCGGGTTCCCTACCGCATTGATCACTGAAGCTCCAGTCTTCTCGCCATATCGGACATGAAAACCCCTGTGGGGTCGACACTTCGGCGGACCTTGATCCACTCGTCGATCCGGGGGTACATCTTGTGGAAAGTCTCCGCATCGGTGCGGGAGTCCTTGGCAGTGTAGATACGGCCACCGAACTCCAGGACGCGGCGGTCGAGTTCGCGCACCAGTTCATTGAGGCCGGGCCGGATCGGGAAGTCGAAGCAGGTGTTCCAGCCCTCCATCGGGAAGCTGAGCGGAGCCTGGTTCCCGGGACCGAAGAACTTCAGCACATTGAGCGCCGAATGATGGCCGGACGCCTGGATATCAATGATGATCTTGGTGAATTCGTCGAGGGCCTCGGGCGGCACCACGAACTGGTACTGCAGGAATCCCTTCGAGCCGTAGGCCCGATTCCACTCCGAGATCACATCCAGCATGTGATAGAACTGCGTCAAGTTCATCAGCTTGCCGGTGTAGTTGCCGCCCAGCGCGTAGTACGCCTCGCCGACCATGCCCAGCGTGAACTTGTTGACCGCGAAACTCGGGAAGATATCCGGCACCGTCAGCAGATTCGGCGCGTCGAACTTCAGCGGATTCTTGCGCAGCTTCTTCGGCAGCTCGTCGAGTTTCGCCAGCCGGCCGCGAGAGACATTGGCGCGTCCCAGTTTCGGCGGCCCGGAAATCACGTCGAACCAGGTCGAGGAGTAGGTGTAGTTCGCCTCGGACCCGTCCTTGTGGACCGCGATCGTCTCGTCGAGGTCGACGGTCTTGATGCCGTCGGAGATGAAATACGCCGTCTCGGTGGGCGTCATCTCGATGGTGGCGCGCAGCACGATGCCGGTCAGGCCGTTGCCGCCGACGGTGGCCCAGAACAGCTTGGCGTTCTTCTTCGGCCCGATGGTCTGCACCTTGCCGTCGGCGGTGAGCAGATCGATGGACCGCACGTGATTGCCGAAGCTGCCCGCGCTGTGGTGGTTCTTGCCGTGGATGTCGGAGCCGATGGCCCCGCCCACGGTCACCTGCCGGGTGCCCGGCAGCACCGGAACCCACAGTCCGAACGGCAGCGCGGCCTTCATCAGCTGGTCGAGGCTGACGCCCGCGTCCACGTCCACCAGCCGGGAGTCCCGGTCGATGCGGTGAATGCGGTTGAGTGCGGTCATATCGACGACCAGGCCGCCGGCGTTCTGCGCGTGATCGCCGTAGGAGCGGCCCAGGCCGCGGGCGATGACGCCGCGACGCAGGTGCGCGGGCTTGGAGTCGTTGTCCTCCGCGACCATGGCGACCGCCTTGGCGATCAGCTCCGGGTCATTGGTGGAGAGCACTTCCGAGGTGGTGGCTGCGGTGCGACCCCAACCGGTCAGGCGCCGGGTCTGCGTCGGCAGGTCGAACGATCCCTGCGACGCGGAGCCCTCACCCACGCCTGCCGAGCTGGGCTCGGTGGCGGCCGCGGTGGTGGTCTGAGCTTTCGTGGACATCGGCATAGAGGCTACAGGCATAACCGTCTCGAGGCTTGTGTCCTTTGTCCCGGGCATTACTCTTCTGCGTTGTGACCGCGGAACCCCATCTGCCCCTGCCGCCCGAGCTGCCCCTCGTTGACGAACCGGGTGGTACGGACGTCGATCTCAAGACGCAGATCATTCGATTCGCGGTCACCGGTGGCCTGTCCGCCATCGTCGACTTCGGGCTGTACACCCTGCTGTTCCAACTGGTCGGATTGCCGCTGCCGGTGGCCAAATCGATCAGCTTCATCGCCGGGACGACGACGGCCTACCTGATCAACCGGCGCTGGACCTTCAAGGCCGAGCCGAGCCGCAAGCGCTTCATCGCCGTGGTGCTGCTGTACGCGGTGACCTTCGCGCTGCAGGTCGGCATCAACCAGGTCTGCTACTACGCCCTGCCGGATGTCTGGTGGAGGATGTTCTTCGCGTTCTGCGTCGCCCAGGGCACCGCCACCGTGATCAACTTCATTGTGCAGCGCGCGGTGATCTTCAAGATCAACTAGGACTCGACCAGGGCGTCGGTCTCCTCCTTCGCCCGGAAGTAGTCGCCGCCCTTGGCGCGCACATTGTCGGTACCCCACTGGCGCAGCTCGCGCTGTGCCGGGACCAGGTGCGGAATGTGCTTGCGGCAGTGGATGTAGGCCTCCTCCACATCCACCACCACCCAGCGCTCCGGAATCCGGCCACGGGTGTCGGCGGGCAGATCGGGGACGCAGCGGCGCATGAGCGCGTCGTCCACGATGCGAGCGGTGCCATTGAGGTGCAGGCCGATGAGGTCGTGCACGAAATCGATCACGAGAATGCCGACGTGCGGGTTCTCGAGAATATTGCCGAGGCTGGCCATGACGCCGTTGCCGCGGTATTCGGGATAGGCGACGGTGCGATCGTCGATCACGTGCAGGAAACCCGGTTTGCCGGCGCGGAAGCTGGCATCGCATTCACCGTGCTTGTCGGAAGTGGCGATGAAGGCCATGTCCATGCGCCGGATGAAATCGATCATGTGGGTATTGAGCCGATCTCGCACTTGATCGGAGTAGAAGCGTTGTGCCCGTTCCTCGGTACCGTATCGCTCCTGCAGTTCCCGTTCGCCGTCGCTGCCGTTTCTGATACCGGGCATCGTGCGCCCCCTTTGGTAGCTGAATACCGGATGGAAGAGGCTCGGCCACGAACTTCGGCCACTCGAAATCCTATACGGTTTAACTATTTTCGTGTGGCGAATGCGTGAACCGGCGTATCTGCCCTGGTGGGGCTTCTTCGACTGTTGCTGGACAGACCTTCCCGGGGGAGGATCCCCCCGGATGAAAGTGTCCGCAAGGGGCCTTCGTCCCTTAGCCGGGGGGATGCTGTTCGCGGTTCCGGACCTCAGGTTTGCGAGATCCCCAGGGGGCGGGGGGATTTCGCATTCCTGATTTGTCCATTTTGCAGAGTTTCCCGGGGTGTCGCGCGACCGTCATCCCCCTAGTCGGCGGCGATCTTCGGTACTCGAAACCAAAATACCGAAAGGTATTTTATCGCGGAGTATTCCGCCCCCGCCTCACGCCCGGGTGAGCGTCACCGGCACGCCGTTGAACACGGCATTCCCGGACGGGGCGTCCACCAGCGAATCATCGGTCAGCGCATTGGCATTCACCCCGGCGTGCTCGCGCGCGACGGTCTGCGCGCTGTCCCCGTGTCCCCAGCCGTGCGGCAGGCTCACCACGCCGGGCATGATGTCCTCGGTCGGCTCGACGTCCACGGTCAGCGTGCCCGCCGCCGACTTCACCACGGCCTGTCCGTTCAACCCCAGCCGCGTCGCGTCCTCGGGATGAATGTGCAGCGTGCAGCGATTCGACCCGCCCACCAGCGGCGGCACATTGTGCAGCCAGCTGTTGTTGGACCGCAGCTGCCGCCGCCCCACCAGCACCATCTCCGGCCGCTCGGCCCCCAGCCGCGCGCGCAGCCGCTCCAGGTCGGCCAGCAGTTCGGCGGGCGCGAGCTCGATCCGGCGCGAGGCGGTCCGCAGCGCGTCCGGCAGCCGGGGTTCCAGCGGACCCAGATCGATGCCGTGCGGATTGTCCAGCAGCACTTGGAGATTCAGTCTGCCGCGCCATTCGCTGCCGTCCGGCGTGCCGGCCCATTCGCCGAAGGGGCCCAGCCGCAGCATCAGGTCCAGCCGCTGTTCGGTGGTGTTGGTGCCGAGCAGTTCGGCACGGCGGTCTGCCAGGCCGGCCTTGTGCAGAGTCCCGGCGATGACGATCTCGTCGACCGCGGCCAGCGGATCCACGCCGGGCTGGACTTCCTGGCCCGAGATCGCCAGCGCCAGGCGGGCCAGCACCTCGGCCTCGGACAGCTCGTTCGCGCCGAGCGGCACCAGCGGCCGCGAGTAGCGGGCATAGTTGTGGACCGCGAAATTGAGCAGCGCGAAATCGTAGTGCGGCGACTGCAGGATGCGCGGCGGCGGCAGGATGACATCCGCGTGCCGGGTGGTCTCGTTGAGGTAGCGGTCCACGCTCACCATGAATTCCAGTCCGGCGAAGGCGCTGTCGAGGCGCGCGCCGCTGGGCGCGGACAGCACCGGGTTGCCCGCCACCGTCACCATGGCCCGGATCTGCCCCTCGCCGGGCGTGCCGATCTCGTCCGCCAGTGTGGCGACCGGCAGTTCACCCATGGCTTCGGGTAATCCACGCACCCGGCTGGCCCAGCGCCCGAGCCGGAACGGCCGCGACCGCACGATGCCCAGCGCCGCCCCGGTCGCGAACATCGCCCCGCCCGGCGTATCGAGATTGCCGGTGAGGACATTGACGACATCCACCAGCCACTGCGTGAGGGTGCCGAATTCGGCCGTGCAGGTGCCGATCCGGGCGTAGACGGCGGCCGTCGGCGCGGCCGCCAGCTCGCGCGCGATCCGCACGATGGTCTCGGCGGGCACCCCGGTGCGCCCGGACACCAGCTCCGGCGTGAATTCGGCGGCCGCGGACCGCACTTCGTCCAGCCCGTTCACCTCGACCCGGACATCGGTCAGCCCCTCCGCGAAGAGGGTGTGGACGATCCCGAACAGCAGGTAGGCGTCACTGCCCGGTCGCACGAACAGATGCTCGTCGGCCAGTTTTGCGGTGCGGGTGCGCCGCGGATCCACCACCACCAGCCGCCCGCCGCGCTGCCGCAGCGCCTTGAGCCGGCCCGGGAAGTCCGGTGCCGTGCACAGCGATCCATTGGACTCCAGCGGATTCGCGCCCAGCATGAGCAGATAGTCGGTGCGGTCCAGGTCCGGCACCGCCACGGTGAGCGGATCGCCGAACATGAGCCCGCTCGAAACCTGCTTGGGCATCTGGTCGGCGGTGCTGGCGGAGAACAGATTCCGGGTTCCCAGCGCCCGGATGAGCAGCGGCACGTACAGCGCCCCGGCCACGGTGTGGGCATTGGGATTGCCCAGATACAGCCCCAGCGCCTGATTCCCGTGCGCGGCCGTCACCTGCGGCAGCCGTTCCCGGATCACCCCGAAGGCCTCGTCCCAGCTCGCCTCCCGCCAGGTGTCGGTAGCGCGATCGCGAATCATGGGCGCGGTCAGCCGATCCGGGTCGGCGTCGAGATGTCCGAGCGTGGCGCCCTTGGGGCAGAGGAAGCCCCGGCTGAAGGGATCGGCGTTGTCGCCGCGCACCGAGACGATGTGATCGGTGCTGTCCAAGGTGATCTCGAGGCCGCACACGGCCTCACAGAGCGGGCAGGTGCGTAGCAGTGTCCGGGGGCTGTCCGTGACATGGGTCATACCCCATGATCACTCGGAAACGAACTGGACGGAACACCTGCGGCAATCGGATATGCCCGCCGGCGCCGAGGCCGAAGCATGCGGACTCCTACAGCTTTCCGCAGGAAATCTTGGAGAGCCTCACGACCTGCGAAAGGCCCTGGGCTTGACAGTATTCAGGGGAACCGGGATCTGGTTCGGGAGCTTCTTCCCCGGTGGCTCCCGGAGCGAATTCCCGGCAGCCACAACAGGCGATTCGCACTCGGCTCCCATGGCGGAGCCACGGCTTATGTCCGATACCTCTTAATTTGCAACGTCCGGCCCTGGACGCGGCGAAACCCGCGAGCGCCGGGGTGCACTCGCGGGTTTCGTGTCGTTCTGGGAGCCGGTGGTATCAGGAGGCGATACGAGCAGCCTGCGGCGCCCCTTTGGCGGCGGCGCGGACACCGGCGGCGATGGCGACCACCGGCGGGATCCAGCGGGCCTCGTGCGGGGCGACGCCCCAGCAGGCCGCGCCGGCGGACAGCTTGCTCGGCGGCAGCGGGATGCCCGCGCCGTCGGCGTAGACGACCACGCCGGACTCACGCAGCGCCTCGACGGCGCGTGCGGCCTTGCGCAGGCCGGTGACGAGATGGATCTCGCGGCGCTCGGCGCCGGGGATCTCGATGACCGGGCCGGTCAGGTCGTTGGCCCGCAGGTAGCGGCGCACGAAGGCGGCGGTGTCGCCGGTGACCTCGATGCCCGCGATGTTCTCGTCGGTGACCAAGCAGACGCCATTGGCGGTTTCGGCGACCGTCCAGCCGCGCCGGATGTAGTCCTGCGCAGATTCCGCAACGGCTGACGAAAACGTCGTACGCACTGGATTCTCCATTCCCCGGTAGATCTCGTTCCTGCTCTGTGCCTCGTATCGGCATGGAGGGTTCGGGGCGTTACACCTTCTTTTTCGCCCCGAGTTCGGTTGTCCCCCGGGACGGCATTTGTCCAGTTCGGTTTGGCTCATCAGTGACCATGTCCCAGCTGCGACGCGACCTCGGTGCAGTGGCCCTGCCTGCGGCGACACCGTCAAGGGGCCTGCCGTGGTTCGGGAGCCCAGCGCCGGCCCGAGAGCGTGACGTGTTCTACAACACACTGTCTCGTCCTGCGGGGCCGCGGCGTTACCGGCGACACTGGATCGGCCGAAAAGGTCTGCGGGAGAGGAGATCGTCGGCATGACCGATCAATCGGGTGGGAACGCCGCCGAACCCGAGGAATTCGAGGAGTTCGACGAGATCATCACCGCGGGTCGCTGGGCCGCCTTCAAGGAGTCCGCCACCCGCCGCATGTCCCGGCGGCTGGCCGAGGACGAGGAGGACGAGGAGCCGGTCGAACCCTTCGCCAGCCCAGGTGCTTTCGGCTCCTGGAGCGTGGATGCCGCCCGTGCCCTGCTGGACCTGCAGTTCCAGCGCCCCGCCACCCGCACACTGCTGCCGCTGGCCTATCTGCTGGGCCTGGCGAGCGCCATCGCCGTCCCGGTCGTGGGAACGATAGGGCTGTGGCGGATTTCGGCCTGGCTGGGCATCGTGTTCGCGGTGGTGTTCGCGATCCCGCTGGGCCTGACGATCGCCGCGGTGGTGCGCCTGCTGCTGGAGTTCGTCCTCAATGCCTCGCGGCTGGCGGGCCGGGTCGAGCACATCTCCGATATGGCCGACGATCTGTTCCAGGCCCTCTCGGACGTGGCCGAGCCGGTCAATCAGCTATCCAAAGATGTTCAGGCGGTGCAGTTCTGGCGCTTCCGCCGGCGATCGTCCCGGAAGTAGGCCGCAGAGCGGTCGTTCCCGCGTCCATGGATCGCCGAGTTTTCCTGTGCAACAATGCGATCGCAACACTGGTAATAGGGGGACGAATGGCTCTACCGCAGGGGATTACCGGATCGACCGTGCCGCGCCGGCAGCTCGGCCGACACCTGCGCGACCTGCGCAATCGCGCGCGGATGACGACTCGGGTAGCCGCGCAGCGATTGGAGTGGTCAGAGGCCAAGATCTGGCGAATCGAAACCGGTCAGACGTCTTTGCGCAGTTTGGATGTCGAGGCCATGTGCCGGATCTACGGCGCTCCGGAGGACGCCATCGAACCGCTCACCACGCTGGCCCGGGAGACCAAGGCCCGCGGCTGGTGGACCGAGTTCAGTGACGTCATCGACGAGGGCTACGAGGTCTACATCGGTCTCGAGGAGGCCGCCGCGCGACTCACCAGCTACGAGAACGAGCTGGTCCCGGGGCTATTGCAGACCGAGCAGTATTACCGGGCGGTGCTGGCTGGGGCCTATCCGGGCATCTCGGCCGAGCAGCTGGACCGCCGGGTCCGGGTGCGCACCGCGCGCCAGTCGCTGCTCACCCGCGACGAGTCGCCGCTGCAGCTGGATGTGGTGATCGCGGAGGCGGTGCTCTGGCATCGCATCGGCGGCGACGACGTCACCCGTGGCCAGCTGGACCGGCTGCGCAAGCTCGCCGAGCTGCCCAATGTCCGGCTGCGGCTGCTGCCGGCCGAGTGCGGCTACCACCACGGCATGGACGCGGGCCGCTTCGTGCTGCTCGAATTTCCCACCGCCGCCGGTGAACCCACCGAACCGCCGGTGGTGTACGTGGAATCCCTCACCGGCTCCTCGTACCTCGACAAGGAGCACGAGGTGGACCGCTACCGCGAAGCCTTCGCGAGCGTGAGTTCCCTTGCGGTGGAAGCGCTTCCGGTCATCGAGACCTTGCGCGCGACCGTCTAGCCCAGATTCTGGGCCAGCACCTCACGGTGCGTGGGCGCGGCCTGCTTGTGCAGTTCGCGCCCTTTTTCCGTCACGCAGACGAAGATCGCGCGGCGATCCTCGGTGCAGAGCGTGCGATCCACCAGTCCGTCGCGTTCGAGCCGCGCCACGGTGCGGGAGAGCGCGCTCTGACTGAGGTAGATGTCATTGGCGAGATCGCTCATCTTGCAGCTGTCGCTGCCGGATTCGACGAGGCGGTCCAGGGTTTCGAATTCGCTGAGCCCGATGTGGTGGCGGCCTTGCAGTTCCTTTTCCAGTGCGCACGAGGTCGTCGCGTGCCGGGCCAGCAGTTCGCGCCACTCACCCACCAGCCCTGACGCCTCCATCGGCGTGGTCACGGGCCGGTCGACGGGCGCTGTCGGCTTCGGCATGCGGCCATCCTAGTCCGTCCGGAAGAATCATGCAACCGCATTAAATGCTTGTGCATTTGATGCACGCGCATGTACTGTCGCTTCTCGTGACTTCCACCGAGACCCGCCCCGCAGTGAGCACCGCGGCCGACACCACGCAGTGGACCGGCCGGCTCTGGGGCATGCTCATCACCCTGTGCATCGTGCTGTTCCTGGACGGCCTCGACGTATCGATGATCGGCGTCGCGCTGCCGTCGATCGGCACCGAACTCCACATCCAGACCTCCACCCTGCAGTGGCTGGTCAGCGGTTACGTGCTCGGCTACGGCGGCCTGCTGCTGCTGGGCGGCCGCACCGCCGACCTGCTGGGGCGCCGCAAGGTCTTCCTGATCGCCCTGGCCGTGTTCGCCCTGGCCTCGCTCGCCGGCGCGCTGGTGAGCTCGCCCGCACTGCTCATCCTCACCCGTTTCGTGAAGGGCCTGGCCGCCGCGTTCACCGCGCCGACCGGACTGTCCATCATCACCACGAATTTCCTAGAGGGACCGGCCCGTAACAAGGCGCTGTCCATCTACACCGTGTTCGGCGCCGGCGGCTACTCCATGGGCCTGCTGTTCGGCGGCCTGATGACCGGTCTCGGCTGGCGCTGGACCTTCCTGCTCCCGGTGCCGGTGGCCCTGGCCGCACTGGCCGCCGCGTATTTCCTCGTCCCCGAGGACAAGCCCGCCGAGGAGGGCGGCCACGACCTGATCGGCGCGCTGCTGTCCACCGCGACCATGCTGCTGCTCGTCTACACCGTGGTCTCGGCGCCGCAGGCGGGCTGGGGCTCGGCCCGCACCATCGGATCGTTCGTCGCGGTGGCCGTGCTGGGTGCGGCGTTCGTCTACGCCGAGTCCAGGGTGCGCTACCCGCTGGTGCGCCTGGGCATCCTGCGCAAGCCCACGCTGGTCCGGGCCGGCCTGGCCATCATCGCGGTCGCCGGTTCGTACTTCAGCTGGCAGTTCATCACCACGCTGTACCTGCAGGACACTCTCGGCTGGTCGCCGCTGAAGCTGTCCATGGCGCTGTTGCCGGTCGGCCTGCTGGTGGTCGCCTCGGCCTTCGTCTCCGACAAGCTCGTCGACCGCTTCGGCACCGGCCCGATCATCGCGATCACCATGGTGGTCATGGCCGTCGGCTATCTGCTGTACCTGCGCATAGACACCGCGCCGTCCTATCTGACGGTCCTGCTGCCCGCAGTGCTGCTGGTCGGCATCGGCTGGGTCGGCTTCCCCGCCATCAACATCCAGGCCACCAGCGGTATCGACGATGACGAGCAGGGTCTGGCCGCCGGTGTGCTGCAGACCGCCATGCAGGTCGGCGCGGCCATCGTGCTCGCGGTGACCACCGCCATCGTCACCTCGAGCGTGCCGAGCGAGCCGACCCCCGCGGCCATGCTCGACATCTACCGTCCCGGCCTGGAATTCGCCGCCGGTGTGTCGATCGTCGGCGCCCTGGTCGCCCTCACGGTCTTCCTGCCCCGGCTGCGGGCCCGCCGCCAGGAGGCCCGTGACCTGGAGGTCGAACTGGCCGGTTGACGTCAGCGTGGCTTCGCTTGCCGCTCACACAGGTGAAGCCTCCGAAAAGTGCCGGGGCGCATCGCGTTACGCGATGCGCCCCGGCGACGTAATCACTGATTTCGCGAGAGTCGGGAACGTCCGAATCGGTTCGGCACTCGACCCGCCGGCACGCGTGCCGGACTGGCGACGGCTCTCAGCCGCGCGCCGAAGTTCCGGGGAGGCGGGGGAGCTGCGCCAGGCGCGGAGCGGCGGCGTCCTTGTCCGAGCGGACATAGGTGAGCGGTTCGCCGTTGCGGCCGGCGGCCGGCCACTCGATGGCCAGGTCCGGGTCGAAAGCGTCCAGGTCCCGGTCGAATTCGGGGGAGTACTCGAGCGAGCACAGGTAGTTGACGGTGGAGTCGTCCTCCAGCGACAGCAGCGCGTGCCCAAGACCCTCGGACAAATACACCGACTTGCGCTCCACGTCGTCGATGACGACCGCGTCCCAGCGGCCGAAGGTGGGGGAGTCGCGGCGCAGGTCCACCACCACGTCCAGGAACGCGCCGCGCACGCAGGTCACGTATTTGGCCTGCCCGGGCGGATTCTCGGTGTAGTGGATGCCGCGCAGCACCCCTGCGGCGGACGTGGAGATATTGACCTGCAGCAGGTCGAAAGGCCGTCCCACCGCCTTCTCGAATTCCGAGGCCTTGAACGACTCGTAGAAGACGCCGCGCTCGTCTCCGTGCAGCCGGGGCGTGAACTCCCACGCGCCAGGTACCGACAGTTCCCGAATCCGCACGTCGTTGAATCCCATACCGTCTACTCCCAGCTTCGCCCGTGGTCCAGCAGGCCCAGCAGGTACTTTCCGTAGCCCGAACGCACCAGGGGTTCGGCCAGCCGGGTCAGTTCATCGTCGCCGATGAAGCCGAGCCGCCAGGCCACCTCCTCCGGCACGCCGATCTTGAGGCCCTGCCGCTCCTCGATGGTGCGCACGTAATTGGCGGCGTCCAGCAGGGAGTCGAAGGTGCCGGTGTCGAGCCAGGCGGTGCCCCGGGCCAGCACCTGGACCTGCAGCCGGCCCTGTTCCAGGTAGGTGCGGTTGATATCGGTGATCTCGTATTCGCCGCGGTCCGAGGGCTTCAGGTCGCGCGCGATGGCGAGCACGTCGTTGTCGTAGAAGTACAGCCCCGGGATCGCGTAGTTGGAGCGCGGCGCCTCGGGCTTCTCCTCGATGGAAATGGCCCGGCCCTCGGCGAATTCGACCACGCCGTAGGCGGTGGGGTCGGAGACCCGGTAGGCGAAGACCGCGCCGCCGTCCAGATCGTGGAAGGTCTGCAGCTGGGTGCCCAGCCCGGGACCGTGGAAGATGTTGTCGCCCAGCACCAGCGCGGCGCTCTCGGTGCCGATGTGGCCGGCGCCCAGCACGAACGCGCGGGCCAGTCCGTCCGGTTCCGGCTGCACCACGTAGGAGATGGAGACGCCGAACTGGCTGCCGTCGCCGAGCAGCCGGGCGAAGGCGTCGGCGTCCTCGGGAGTGGTGATCACCAGGATGTCCCGGATCCCCGCCAGCATGAGTGTGGACAGGGGGTAGTACACCATCGGTTTGTCGTACACCGGGACCAGCTGTTTGCTCACCCCGCGCGTGATCGGGTGCAACCGCGATCCGGTGCCCCCGGCCAGGATGATTCCGCGCATGTCACGACAGTCTGCCAGTTCGATCGCGAAGCGCGGCGGTCAGGTTCCGACTGGACTTCGAATCGATCACGGCCGTTTACCGGCATGCGGATACGGCGATAACTGTTGCGTAGGTCACGTTCCCATGGTGTTCTGAAACAACGCTATGTGAGATGTCAGCGCCGACTCTCGCGCGCCGGGTGCCGAGCCAACGTATCGGTGCTCCGGAACGAACGGCTCGGCGCGCCAACAACGAGGTAGGTGCGCGATGGCTCACGACCGGTCTGTGACAGATACGGCCCATGACGACGTCCCCGTCCAGAACCCCAACCGGACCAGTGCCGCCGCCCGCGCGCTGACGGTCGTGGCCCGCACCGTGATCCGGCCCGCCGGCGAGCTGGTGCCCGTCACGGTCGCCTCCATGCCGGTGGCGAGCACGCTCATCAACAGCCTGGCCAAGCTGCGCCCGGCTCCCCGGGGAGTGGAGCGGGAACAGGTACGGCTCAACGGCTTCCGCATGGAGATCGTGCGCCCCGCCGGGGCCCGCAAGGCGCTGCGCGACGGCGCGGTGCTGTACATGCACGGCGGCGGCTTCTTCCTGTGCGGGCTCGACACCCACCGCCCCGTGGTCGCCGCCATCGCCCGCCGCACCGGGCTGCCGGTGGTGAGCGTGGAGTACCGGCAGCTGCCCGAGACCGATATCGCCGGATCCGTCACCGACTGCCTGACCGCTTACAAATGGTTGCTGGCGCACGGCGTCCCGGCCTCGAAGGTGGTGTTCGCGGGCGACTCCGCGGGTGGCTACATGACCTTCGCGACCGCCCTGCGCGCCCGCGACGCCGGATTGCCCGTCCCCGCCGGACTCGTCGGGCTGTGCCCCGCACTGGATCTGGACTGCACCGAGAAGCGGGCCCACCCCAACTACCGCCGCGACGCGCTGATTCCGCTGTCCGCGCTGGAGTCCGTGATCAAGCTGGGGGCCGAGGTGGACGGCTGCCTGGATCCGCGACTCTCACCGGTCAACAATGTGCTGGCCGGACTGCCGCCCGCGCTGCTCATCGTCGCCGAGGACGAGGTGCTGCGCCGCGACAGCGAGATCATGGCGCTGCGCCTGGCCCAGTCCGGCGTGCCCGCCACGCTCCAGATCTGGCGCGGCCAGGTGCACGCCTTCATGGCCATCTTCCCCGCCATGCCGGAGAGCCGGGCCGCCCTGGCTCAGGTGGCCCGCTTCGTCCGCGACCGCCTCGAGGCCGGGCAGGTCGCTCGCACGGCGTGATCGGGTGTGATGCACGCTGATCGATTCGGCTGGGGTGCAGCCTGATTGATGATGTGGGGCTCGGGGCGCCGATCTCGAGCCCCACATCTGTTCCGCCGCAGCGGTTCCCGGCAAACGGCGAAACCCCCGCCCGGAGGTGATCCGGGCGGGGGTTTCGTGACGCAGCAGGCCGCTTACTTGGACTGGATGTGCGGCTCGTTGACAGTGGAGAAGTACTGGATCACGGCGGCGATCGCGACCGGCGCGGTCACGAACAGCTGACCGGCGAGGGTGCCCAGGAAGCCGACGGTGGCCGCGCCGACGACGCAACCCGCGAGCGGGCCGGCGCCGAACAGGGTGGCCAGGGCGCCGGTGGCGACCAGACCCACGCCGACACCGGCGATGCAGCCGAGAGTCGCGCCACCGAGACCGCCGACCAGGGTGCCGATGGTGGCGCCGGTGGAGATGGTGTCCTTCATGCGGTTGAACGCGGCGACCTCGCGGTCGTAGTCGGACTTCCAGGGGGCCTGGTCCTCGTAGGGCAGGGCGACCGGCTTGTAGACCGCGTGGTCCATGTCGTACTGAGGCGTGATGGTGGCGGTGTGGTCGTCGGCGATCTGCGCGGCGATCGGGAACTCGAAGTCGTCGACCCGGAAGCTCAGCGGCATGCCGGCGACGACGGTGCCGTTGGCGGCCTTGATCTCGAAGGTGTTGTTCTCGATGACCATGGAACCGGCGTCGGTGTGGATGATCGCACCGTTGTCGGAGTTGACGGCCGAGTAGTTGATCACGCCGTTGTCAGCCTGCTCGGCGGGCGCAGCGTTCACGGTGCCGGCGGTGACGGCCACGGCCGCGACGGCCAGCGCTGCGGTGGCGGCGAATTTCCTCATCAGCATTTGTAGAAACCTCATCGGAGAGCTCGGGGGGACATCTGGAATCGAAATCGAGAACAGCTAACGAGCGGTGAACCCCCCGTGACCGTCCGTTCAATTTTTGTTCACCATGTCGATTGCGCGGTTTGCAAGCTAGCCGAAATGCGCAGCGTAGGACAGGGTTTGGATCTGGATATCTGACCCCCGGATGGTTACCGGCGCGCTTCCTTGTGACGAAGGTCACACGCGTCGTGTGCAAAGTCGTGACGTCCGTCGCATGAAAATCGCAGCGGCAACGGGGAATTGCGACATTTCGCCCGAGGGGCCGTCTTTCAATTAAGTGCATTTGTTTCAACGGGATGTCCGAATCCGCGCACAACCACCGCCCGATTGGTGTAGAGACGGCAACTCCCCGGACCCCGCGCGGACGTTCGCCCCGGCCGTCGTAGTGTTTCGGTGTGCGACTGCTCGTAACCGGCGGCGCCGGCTTCATCGGCGCGAACTTCGTTCACCAGACCGTGACTACGCGTCCCGGCGTGGATGTCACCGTGCTGGACAAACTCACCTATGCGGGCAATCGCGCCTCACTCGACCCGGTTGCGGACCGAATCGAGTTCGTGCACGGCGACATCGCCGACGCCGCGCTGGTGGATCGCCTGGTGGGCGGCGTGGACGCGGTGGTGCATTTCGCCGCCGAATCCCACAACGACAATTCGCTCGCCGACCCGTGGCCGTTTGTCCAGACCAATATCGTCGGCACCTATTCGCTGCTCCAGGCGGTGCGCCGCCATCAGGTGCGCTACCACCACATCTCCACCGACGAGGTGTACGGCGATCTGGAACTCGACGACCCCTCGGCATTCGGCGAGAACACGCCCTACAACCCGTCGAGTCCATATTCGGCCAGCAAGGCTTCCAGCGACATGCTGGTCCGCGCCTGGGTGCGGTCCTTCGGGGTGCAGGCCACAATCTCCAACTGCTCCAACAACTATGGGCCCTACCAGCATGTGGAGAAGTTCATCCCGCGCCAGATCACCAATCTCATCGACGGTGTCCGCCCCCGCCTCTACGGCGCGGGTCACCAGGTGCGCGACTGGATCCACGTGGACGACCACAACAACGCGGTCTGGGAAATCCTGGAGCGCGGGCGAATCGGCCAGACCTACCTGATCGGCGCCGATGGCGAGCGCGACAACAAGTCCGTGGTGGAGCTGATCCTGGAGGCCTTCGGCCGCGCCCCGGACGACTACGACCACGTCACCGACCGTCCCGGCCACGATCTGCGCTACGCCATCGACGCCTCCCTGCTGCGCACCGAACTCGGCTGGGAGCCGCGATATCACGATTTCCGCAAGGGCCTGGCGGCCACCGTCGACTGGTACCGCGAGAATGAATCCTGGTGGCGGCCACAGAAAGCCGCCACCGAATCCGCGTACCTCGCCGCGGGTGAACAGGTGATCTAGCCGCGGGCGAAAAGCCGGCCTAGCACCAGTCCCGCCGGTAGTCGTTCCAATCCTGTTGGGTGGCCGCGAAATCCACATAGAGCGCGACCCCGAATGCCGGCCGGGCGGGCCCGGTGCGGCCCAGTCCCAGTCGCACGCCGCGCAATGCGGCGGCGACGGTTTCGGCCGCGCCGTGATGAGCCGCGTTCTCGGCCCGGAATGCGGGCAGTCCCATCAGCAGATCCGTGCCGGGCGGCGTGACCTGAAGGGCCAGACCGGTCTGCTGGGCGACATATCCGCCATAGAGCGCGCGGGTCGGCATGGCGGTGTCGTAGGACATGATCGCGATTTGGTCCACGTGCCGGGCCACATCGGCGAAATAGGCCTGCGACCACCATTTCCCGTGATCGAACAACGCGACGCCGAACGAATGCAATCCGGGTAGCGGATCGATAACCGGAGCGGACACCGACAGCAGTGCGTGCCGGGCCGCGGTGAGGGCACGCACCTGATCGAGGATGGCGATATAGCCGCGCGATCCGGAGCGCACCGGCTCGAAATCGAAGTGAATGCCGTCGAATCCCAGATCGAGGGCCTGGGACGATGCCGTGCGGACATGATCGCGGGTCCCCGGATCATCGGTATTCAGGCCGTCGAATTCGGGGGTGAGCACATCTCCGAGCCAGGCCTGCACGCGAATTCCGGGCAGCGTCCGGCGCACCGCCTCGACGAACCAGCGGGCCTGCGGACAGAGCTCCGGGGATAGCGTGCCGTCATTGCCGAGCGGCCCGGTGTGCACGTACAGATCCTTGATTCCGGTCCCCGACAGCCGAATTCCCAGCTGGGCGATATCGGCGTCGGATTTACGGCCGTCGACCCAGGCGTGCCCGAGCCAGATGGCGTCGTGGCCGCGGGTGCGGGCGTCGGCCCGCGTCGTGCCCGCGTCCTCCAGCCGCAGGAACCCTGCGGCCGCCGCGACGGGAGTCAGGAGGATGGCGACAATGATCAGCAACACCACGGCAATTCGCCGCGCGCGTGACCATCGACGCCATCGAGTCCATGACCAGCGCGGCCATCGGACTCCCCAGGGGGTCATCCCCAGACGATAGTCGAGTACTTCACGACCGCGGCGATGAGCGCGACCGAGGTGGCCGCCACCACGGTGATCGCCGCGCCCCGCACCGGGACCCGGCCCGCGGCGTCGGTGAGCCGCAGCGGCATCCAGCGCAGCACCACCGCCAGGCCCAGCACCGCCAGCGGCACGAAGTAGCGGCCCTGCACGCCGTCGATGATGAAATAGCCGACCGGCGTGAAGGACATGTACAGCGTCACGTAGATCATGGCCACGCTGGCCGCGATGGTCAGCAGCACCAGCCAGGTGCGGGTGCGGTCCGCGCCGCGCGCCGAGAAGCGCTCGGCGGCGCCGATGCTCATGGTGAAGGCCAGCAGGCTCGCCAGAATGGTGAGCGCGGGCACCTCGACGTATGAGAAGCCGAGCTCACCGAAGAACTGGGTGAACCAGTGCTGGTCGCGGCGCGCGATGCTGTCGCCGAACACCCGCAGGAAATGGAACGGGCCGGTCAGAATGCCGTGCAGCTGGTCGCCCGGGCGCACGCTGCCCCAATCCTTCTCGGGCCGCATCAGGCTCATGCCGTCGCCGGTCGGTGCGGCGATCTTCATCCACACCGCGAACGAGACCGCGCCGACACCCGCGGCCGCCCACGGCAGCGCCCGCTGCCATATGGCGACGCGCTCCGAGGCGCCGCCGAAGCCGAAGCGGCGCACGGGGATCAGCACGGTGAGCATGGCGATCAGCACATAGGTCGGTTTGCACACCGGCAGCAGGACGGTGGTGGCGAGCGCGGCCACCGTCTCCGGCTTGGACAGCCGCTCGCCCAGGAACAGGCCCTTCACCACCAGCGCCGACACCAGCAGGGCGAGCGCGTTGGTGACGGTGTCCGCGGTGACGGTACCGGCCTGGAACAGCGCGATGGGCAGCACCGCGACGGTGAAGGCCAGCCACTGCACCCGGTGCCCGCGCAGCACGCGCAGCGCGAAACCGACGATCACCAGGTAGGCGATCAGCCCGGCCCAGCGGGTGGCCAGCACCATGCCGCCGACACTGAGGTCGAAGGTCTCGGCGATGCGGATGCCCGCGGCGGGCGGCAAGTACGGGATGGGGGAGTAGGCCGCGGTATTGGTGAACCACACCTGCTTGGTCTGCGCGGAGACAGCGGCCCCGCCGAGCTGGTCGTAGACGTGCGGGTCCTCGACCATGGGCTCCGGCTCGTCCGGGTTGTCCTGATAGTCGTTGAACGCGTAGCTCATCAGCGCGTCGATGCTGACCGGCACGTCGCCGCCCCACGCCGGGCCGCGATCGTCGTGGATCTTCTCGGGCAGGAAGCCGCCGTGCGCGACCTGGTAGGCGCGGCCGAACTGGGTGATCTCGTCGTGGCCCCAGAACGGGGGCGTCAGTACCGACCACACCGCGCCGAAGACGCCTGCGATCAGCACGAACGCCACGGCGGCCGAACCGAACCGCCGCTCGATGCCGATCACCGCGCGTCGCGATCCGGCCGGCCGGGGCGCGGGAGCGCCCGAGTCCGGTGTCTCGCGGGTCGTGCTGTCGTCCACCTCGGTAACCACGATGTCCGATTCTGCTGTGCCGTCGGGATTCTGCCCGGCAAGCCGCACCGTCATCGCAGCGAACCGCCCGGCCGGGCCTCGGGGTCGGTCTCGCCGACCGCGGAGTAACGCAGGTACATCAGGCGCGCGGCCTCGTGCCGGGAGCGGCGGATGCCGTCCAGGATCAGGCCGGCGGTCCAGGCCAGGCTGCCGAGCAGCAGCAGCGTGAAGCCGAGGAACAGGGTCGGGAAGCGCGGGACCTGGTGGATCTCGTAGAACTCGATCACTATCGGCGTGATCAGGATGACCGAGACGAGCCAGGCCAGCGTGCCGAACAGGCCGTAGAAGGCGACCGGCCGCTCGTGCCGGGCCAGGCCGAAGATGAGGCGCAGGATCTTGAAGCCGTCGCTGTAGGTGCGCAGCTTGGACTCGCTGCCCGCGGGCCGGTCCCGGAAGCCGACCGGGACGGCCGTCTGCGGCACCCGCAGGTGCTGCGAGTGCACGGTCAGCTCGGTCTCGATCTCGAATTCCCGCGACACCGCGGGGAACGACTTCACGAAGCGGCGGGAGAACACCCGGTAGCCGCTGAGCATGTCCTCGACGTTCTCGCCGAACACCTTGCCCACCACGCCGTTGAGGATCTTGTTGCCGGTCTCGTGCCCGGCCCGGTACGCCGATCCGGCCTCGACCTCGCGGCGCACGCCCAGCACGTGGTCGTACGGGCCCGCCAGCAGGGTGCGGATCATCTCGGGGGCCGCGGCGGCGTCGTAGGTGTCGTCGCCGTCGACCATCAGGTACACGTCGGCTTCGATGTCGGCGAAGGCGCGGCGCACCACATTGCCCTTGCCCTTGCGGTTCTCGGTCCGCACGATCGCCCCGGCGGCGCGCGCCTTCTCGGCGGTGGCGTCGGTGCTCAGGTTGTCGTAGACGTAGACGACTATGCCCGGGACGGCGGCCTGGAGGTCGGTGACGACCTTCGCGACGGCGGCCTCTTCGTTGTGGCACGGCACAATGGCGGCAATACGAAGCTCGGTGGAGTCCACCCGGTCAATCCTCTGATCGGAGGCGAATATGAACACCGGGAGGGTACCCGACCTTCACAGGTATATGGGTGCGGCGGGTTGGGGTACCGTCGGCCGGTGCCTGCGAACGAGTCCACGGCGGTGGATGAACCCACCCCGAATGCCTCTCTGACCGGCAAGGTCCGGGCCCTGCTGCAGCGGGGCGGGGCATTTCTGGTGGTCGGTGCGATCGGTTTCGTGGTCGATGCGGGCACCTACAACCTGCTGGTCTTCCTGGGCGGCGAGGGCCCGCTGTTCCGCGCCCCGCTGGTCGCCAAGATCATTTCCATCGGGGTGGCCACGGTGGTCACCTATTTCGGCAACAAGTGGTGGACCTACTCCGACCACGACGGCGATACCGGCGCCCGGCACATCCTCATGTACGCGGCGCTGAATGTGATGGCCATCGGCCTGCAGCTGGGCTGCCTGGGTTTCTCACGCTATGTTCTCGGGCTGGACAGTCCGTTGGCGGACAACGTTTCCGGGACCCTCGTCGGCCAGGCCGTGGCCATGGGCTTCCGATTCTGGGCCTATGGGAAATTCGTCTTCGCCAAACCGGCTTCGGGAACGAATAACTCCTGATCGAACAGCCGGAGCGCAGCGGAGCCCAATAGGCACTGATATTCTCGGCCCGCCGAGCAAGACAGTGACAGTGGCGATGCGACCACGTCGGATGTGCCGGTGTCTGAGTATTCAAAGGATGTCGAGGGATTCATGGATGCGTCGGCTGGGCAGGCCGTGACCGAAACCGAGGACCGGAAGAGCCCCGAGGAGGCCCCCGCGACCCTGCGCGCGGAACACACCGCGCCGGAGCGGCTGGTGCTGGCGCGGGGCATCTTCACCGGGCCCGCGCCGAAGATCAGTGACGACCTGTACGCGGTGGCGAAGGGTAAGGTCACCCGCGAGCGGCAGGCGCTACGCCTGGAAAAGGGCGCGTCGGTCAGCACCAACACCTACTTCGGGCGCTTCGCCGCCGCCTACTGGCAGCGGTGGACCACCGTCACCGAGGTCGAGGTCGGGATGACCCTCGAGGTCACCGGCAAGGTACGGATCCGGCTGGCCGCCTCCGATATCGCCGGGCACCGCCGGGTGGTCGACACCGCGGTGGTCAAGGAGACCGGCCGGGTGGTGCTGCGCGCGCCGCTGGACATGTACGTCGACGGCGGCGCGATCTGGCTGGAGATCGAGGCGCTCGGCGGCGAGGCCGTGCTCACCGATCTGGCGTGGACCGCGGCCGCGCCCGAGCAGGTGCGCCCGGTGGCCATCGCCATCTGCACCTTCAACCGCGCTCAGGACTGTGCCGATACCGTTGCGGCCCTGGCCTCCGACACCACCGTGCTGTCGCTCATCGACGCCGTGTACGTGGTCGACCAGGGCACCGACCTGGTGCAGGATCAGGCGCTGTTCGCCGAGACCCAGCCGAAGTTCGGCGACAAGCTGCGCTACATCCGGCAGCCGAATCTCGGTGGCGCGGGCGGCTTCACCCGCGGCCTCTACGAGGTGTCGGGCGCCAACGAGCACGCCGACGTCATCCTCATGGACGACGACATCCTGTGCGAACCGGAAACGGTGCTGCGGCTCAACGCTTTCGCCAACCTGACCGTGGAACCCACCCTGGTGGGCGCGCAGATGCTCTTCCTGTTCAACCCCGACTACCTGAATGTCGGTGCGGAAGAGACGAATCTGGGCAGGCTGCGCCACGGCCAGAAGGTGGCCAAGGCGCTGCGCAACACCTCCATGCTCAAGAAACACCAGGAACGCCGCGTGGACGCCGGCTACCAGGCCTGGTGGACCTGCCTCATCCCGGCCGAGGTGGTCAAGAAGATCGGGCTGCCGGTGCCGATCTTCTTCCAGTGGGACGACGTGGAATACGGCCTGCGCGCACGGGAGAACGGTTTCGTCACCGTCACCCTGCCCAATGCCGCCGTGTGGCACGCCGACTTCTACTGGAAGGACTTCGACGACTGGGCGCGCTACTTCTCCTCGCGCAACTCGCTCATCGTGTCCTCCCTGCACCATGACCTGGACGCGAAATCCGTTACCCGCCAGCTGTTCCGGGAGATCGGTGAGTACCTGGTCGGCATGCAGTACGGTCTGGCGCACACCACCCTGCAGGGCATCGAGGACTATCTGAGGGGTCCGGAGATCCTGCGCGACGGCGGCATCGAGGCGCTGGCCAAGGCCCGCGGCTCGCGGTCGGACTACCCGGAGACGGTCAAGCACCCGGCCGCCACCTCCCCGGTCCCCAACGCGCATCTGCACGTCCGCCGGGCCGGCGGCGAGCCCAGCCACCCGCTGCTGGTGCTCTACAAGCGCGCCCTCAGCCAGTGGACCGGCCGGGTCATCCCGGGCCCGGTCGCGGTCACCCGCGAGGACGCGCACTGGTGGCACGTCGGCCTGTTCAACCACGTGGTCGTCACCGACGCCTCGCAGTCCGGTGTCCGGGTCCGCGTGCGCGACAAGGAAACCGCGCGCCGCCTGCTGCTGCGCTCCTACCGCGTGCTGCGGAAGCTCCGCAGGGACCTGCCCGATCTGCAGCGCCGCTGGCGGGCCGCCATGCCGGAACTCACCAGTCGTGAGAACTGGGAACGCCTCTACGGAATCGACTAGAGGGCAGGATAATCGCCTGACCATGGCCCGGGACGCCTTGTCCCGGGCCATGTTTCGTTTTCAGCGGGAACCGGTACTGCTCAGAGGAACAGATCGGTGGTGAGCGGGCCGTCGCCGGGCACCACCCGGTACTTGTCGAGATCGGTGATGCCGTGCGCGGCAAGGACTTCGTCATCGATGAAGAAGTTGCCGGTGGTGTCCTTGGCCGGCGAGGTGAGCACCAGGTAGGCGGCATCGGCGTAGATGTCGGGCGTGCGCGAGGTGGAGACCATCTCCTCGCCGCCGAGCAAGTTCTTCACGGCCGCCGTGGCGATGGTGGTGCGCGGCCACAGCGAGTTCACGCCGATCCCGTACTTGCGCAGCTCCTCGCTCAAACCCAGTGTGGTGAGCGACATCCCATACTTGGCGATGGTGTAGCCCAGTGCCGTGCCCGCCCACTTGGGATCCAGGTTCAGCGGCGGCGACAGAGTGAGGATGTGCGGATTGCGCCCGGCCTGCGCGGAGTCCTTGAGCGCCGGGATGCTCAGCTTGGACAGCAGGAAGCTGCCGCGGCAGTTGATGTCCTGCATGAGGTCGTACTTCTTCATCGGCAGCGTCTCGGTGGGGGACAGGTCGATGGCCGAGGCATTGTTCACGACCATATCGATGCCGCCGAAGCGCTCGCGGGTCTGCCGTACCGCGTCCGCCACCGCCTCGTCGTCGCGCACGTCGCCGAGGTACTTCAGCACGGTGCCGCCGGCCTGCTCCAGTTCGGCCGCGGCGGTGTGGATGGTGCCGGGCAGTTTGGGGTGTGGCGTATCGGTTTTCGCGATGATGGTGATGTTCGCGCCGTCGGCCGCCGCCCGCTTGGCGATCTCCAGCCCGATGCCGCGACTCCCGCCCGACATGATCATGGTCCGGCCCGCCAGCTGCTTCGGTGCTTCGGTCATGGATCCGCTCCTGTCCGCTGTTGTGACGCCCCGTGTCCGATCATCCGCGCCCGGATGACCCGGCGGGGCGGAATCTCTCGCATGGTTTTCAGGGTTGTTGGCATCTCGGACGGTAAGCGAGAAGACCGCACTATGCAACAAGGTGCATATCGATGGCGGACGCGGTTCTGCCCGGGGCGGTGAACCCGCCGCCCCGGGCACGCACGGATCAGCGCTGCTTGCCGCCGCGGTCCTTGTACATGCGCCGCTGGCTCTTGTTGATGTCCTTCCACACCTTCTTGCGCTCGGCCCGGAGCCGGGCGTCGGTGCGGGCGGCCAGCCAGTCGTTCTCCCGGCTGAGTTTGCGGTAGCTGTCGAGACGCCGCCGGGGCAGGGCGCCCGACTCGATGGCCGCGAGCACCGCACAGCCCGGCTCGGTCTCGTGCGAGCAGTCGGCGAAACGGCAGTCGGCGGACAGGGATTCGACATCGCTGAAGGTGCGGCCCAGCCCCTCGGCGGCATCCCACAGACCGACCGAACGCAGTCCGGGAGTGTCGATGAGCGTGCCGCCACCGGGCAGCGGACGCAGTTCCCGGTGCACGGTGGTGTGCCGGCCGCGCTTGTCGCCCTCACGGACCGCACTGGTGGCGAAGACCCTCGCCCCGAGCAGCGCGTTGGCGAGGGTGGACTTGCCCGCACCCGAGGGGCCGATCAGGGCGACCGTGCCGGACAGCAGGGAGTGCAGCGCGTCCATGCCGGCACCACCGGTGGCGCTGACCGCCAGCACGGTCACCCCCGGCGCGGCGGCCCCGACGTCCTCGATCGGAATATCGTGCGCCAGATCGGCTTTGGTGAGCACCACAGCCGGCTGGGCGCCGGATTCCCAGGCCAGTGCGAGCAGCCGCTCGATGCGCCCGAGATCGATGTCCCCGTCGCCCGCGGTGCACACCAGCACGGTGTCCACATTCGCGGCCAGCACCTGCTGGGCGGATCGGGCCCGGGCATCGGGCTGTCCGGAGATGGCTGCCCGGACGATGGCGGTGCGGCGCGGTAGCAGCGCCCGCACGGTGCGGGCGCGATCGATGGCCACCCAGTCGCCGGTGCACAGCCCGCTGATCTCGGAATCCGAGCGCGGGAGCTGAGCGCGCACCACCGCGGCCGTCAGCCGGCTCTGGTAATCGGCGGTGGGAAGGGGTGCGGCGATATCGCATTCGCTGCGATCCATGCGGATCACGCGGGCCGGAATCAGGCCGTCACCCAGCAGCGGCAGATAGTCGGCGGCGTAGGTGGAGTTCCAGCCGTAGGGAACGAGAAGGTCGTAGTCGACCGAAGACATTTCTGAGTCCTTCGACGGGCCGAGCCCGGATCATGGACTCAGCGCGGGGAATTCGAGAGGGAAACGCGTGCGGCGAGAGTTCGCCAGGGCACGACAATCCGCACTGTCGCTGTCACGTGGTCCACCTCCTTCGCTCCCTCATGAGTCCCGTGAGACTCGACGCCGACAAGAACGGGGACAACCTTGTCAGGCTGTCCCCGTTCCGCGCAATGTATTTTTCGAGGCCCCGCCCCGGGGGATCCAGGGGTTCACCCCTGAGAGTCCCGAGAGTTGGCTCTCGTCAGGATTTCGGCTTGTCGAACTGCTCCCGGCGGCCCAGCCGCTGCAGGCGTAGCCATTCCATCAACCCGGCCGGATCCTTCTGCTGCACCAGGAAGAACCACCCGAAGCGGGCGACCTCCTGCGGCAACAGCTTTCGCATACCCGGCTGCGACATCAGGTAGCCGCGGTTGCGATACGTGAAGTACCGCTTGACCGGATCGTCCGGGTACTGGGTGTGCATGCGCCCGCCGAGAATCGGCTTGAACTCCGCCGAACCGTTGGGGTGCAGATAGGCGGTCTGCAGACAGGTGCCGAACGGCAGCCCCGACCGCACCAGCCGCCGGTGCACCTCCACCTCGTCGCCGCGCACGAACAGCCGCAGATCCGGCACGCCGATCTTGTCCACGGCCTCGGCCGAGATCAGCGCGCCGTTGAACAGGGAGGCGATGCCGGGCAGGAAGTCCTCGTCGCCCAGCTCCGACCGCAGCCGCCGCCACACCACGCCGCGGCGCAGCGGAAAGGCCAGCCGGTCCGGATCGTCGATGTCCGCCACCACCGGCGACACCTCGACCAGGTCGTGGCGGCGCGCGCAATCGAACAGCGTGGCAAGCACATCCGGGCCCTCGGGCCGGCCGTCGTCGTCGGCCAGCCACACCCAGTCCGCGCCCATGGTCAGCGCGTGCAGCATGCCGAGCGCGAAACCGCCGGCGCCGCCCAGATTGTGTTCCGAACCGACATAGGTGGTTTCGATGGGTTGTTGCTTCACCAGCTCGCCCACCTCGGCCTCGTTGCCGTTGTCGACCACGATCAGATGATCGATCGGCCGGGTCTGGCTGCACAGCACCTTCAGGGACTCGGCCAGCAGGTCCCGGCGTTTGTGCGTGACCACGATGGCGACGATGCGTGCCTCGTCGCCATAGACGGGGGCGGACTGTTCACTCATGCGGGATTCCGTTCCGGTTCACGTTCACGTTCCAGATCCCGCAGCACCTGCGCCACGTGATCACCCGCCTCCGGGCCCTCGTAGGCTCGCACGACATCCTCGATGCCGCCCTGCATGCGGACCTGCCCGTGATCGATCCACATCGCGGAATCGCACAGCTGGGCCAGGAATTCGTTGGAGTGGCTGGCGAACACGAGAATGCCCGAGCGCGAGACCAATTCCTGCAGCCGGATACGGGCCTTCTTCATGAATTCCGCGTCGACCGCGCCGATGCCCTCGTCGAGCAGCAGGATCTCCGGATCGATGGAGGTGACCACGCCCATGGCCAGGCGCACCCGCATACCGGTCGAATAGGTGCGCAGCGGCATCGCGAGATAGTCACCCAATTCGGTGAACTCGGCGATCTCGTCGATCTTGGCGAGCATCTGCTTGCGGGTCTGCCCGAGGAACAGGCCGCGAATCACGATGTTGTCGTAGCCGGAGATCTCCGGGTCCATGCCCACGCCGAGATCGAAGACCGGCGCCACCCGGCCGCGGATCCGCGCGCTGCCGCGGGTCGGTTCGTAGATGCCCGAAAGCAGCCGCAGCAGTGTGGATTTGCCCGCGCCATTGTGGCCGACCAGGCCCACGCGATCGCCTTCCTTCAGCGACAGCGTGATATCCCGCAGCGCCTCCACGACCACCACATCGGACTGATTGCGCCCGATGGCGCCGCCGGCCGAGCCGAGCACCGCCTTCTTCAGCGATCGGGATTTGGCGTCGAAGATCGGGAATTCCACCCACGCGTTCTGGGTCTCGATACTCACATGGTCGGTCATTGAGCCTTCACACCCAGTAGGGGACTCGGGAACGGAACTTCTTCATAGCCAGTATCGCGACAATCCAGCCGACGACGGTGATGGACACCACCACCACCCAGCTGCGGAGGTGGATCGGGTCGCCCAGCAGGGGTGCGCGCACGATCTCCAGATAGTGGAAGGTGGGGACGAGCTCGGCCAGCTTGGCGCGGTCGCTCGCGGCGCCCGACAGCGCCGAGGTCTTCCACATGACCGGGGTGAGGACGAACAGCATGAGCGTGGTGCTGCCCAGGATGGGCGCCAGGTCGCGGTAGCGGGTGCTGAAGATGCCGAACACGATGGTCACCCAGATGGCGTTGAGGAACAGCAGCAGCAGACCCGGAATCGCGAGCAGGGCCGACCAGTGCAGGTGCCGCCAGATGCTGAAGGCGGCGACCATCACCACATAGATGATCAGGTTGTGCGCGAAGAACAGGAACTGCCGCCACACCAGGCGATACACGTGCACGCTCAGCGCCGACGGCAACTGTTTGATCAGGCCCTCATTGGCGATGAAGACGTCCGAGCCCTCGAGAATGCTGGCGTTGATCACATTCCAGACGATCAGGCCGACGGTCACGTAGGGCAGATACGAACTCAGCGACTGCCCGAAGAGGGTGGCGTAGAGGACGCCCATCGCGGCCGCCTGCAAACCGGTGGCGATGGTGATCCAGAACGGGCCCAGCACCGAGCGCCGGTACCGCTGCTTGATGTCCTGCCAGCCGAGTGCCAGCCACAGCTCACGCTGGGAGAATCCGTCGCGGAAATCCTTGAATGCGCGACCGAAGGACTGGGAATCCGACACCAACGGCACCGGTTCACTGGCCGGGCGCACGTCGGCCTCGGCCGAGTCAGGGGGAGCAGCAGCAGGCACAGCACCCGACCTTATCTAATTGCTATCGCATTGCGCGCAGAACCTGCCGCCGACGCCGACTTCTCGGCGGCAGGGGGTGTCGGCCGACACTTCAGAGATACTGCCCGCCGCCCGGATTCTGCTGGGTGCGCGGGTCGCCGTGACCGATGCCGGGCGGCAGCGCCTGGCGCATTTGCTCGAGCTGCGCGCGGGCCGCCATCTGCTGAGCGAACAGCGCGGTCTGGATGCCGTGGAACAGGCCTTCCAGCCAGCCCACCAGCTGGGCCTGGGCGATGCGCAGTTCCGCGTCGGAGGGGACGGTCTCGTCGGTGAAGGGCAGCGCCAGCCGCTCGAGCTCCTCGCGGAGCTCCGGGGCCAGGCCGGTTTCCAGTTCGCGGATGGAGGTGCGGTGGATCTCGCGCAGCCGGGTGCGGGAGGCGTCGTCCAGCGGTGCGTGCCGGACCTCCTCGAGCAGCTGTTTGATCATGGTGCCGATGCGCATGACCTTCGCGGGCTGCTCCACCATGTCGGCGAGCGTTTCCTCTTTGTCGTGCGACCCGCCCGAAAGATCCTCACCGACAACCTGTCCGGTGATCTCCACCGGCTCACCGCCGATCTGCGCCGCCGCCGGGATGAACAGCGGTTTTCCCTCGGGGCCGATTACGACGATGGATTCCGGAACCCCATCCGATTGCGTCATGCCCCCATCCTGCCGAAGACGGGCCGAACCTGCTGAGCGCGCCCCCCCGGTTCGCAGCACCTGGTCGGCCGGAGTGACGCGTGAAACATCCCGAGTGTCCGCTCCGATCTCCACGGCCGAGTGGCAAAACCGGATGGTTTGCGGACCGTCCGGTCTGGACCGACGGAGCGGGGAAGCGAAGCGGAGGAGGGAAGACCGGGACCTTCACGGCCGCGAACCGCGCCGGAGCGGAGCGGAGGCAATCAAACACTGCCTACCGTTACCTTGTTGTGCTCACTCCCTTTAGAGTGGCCACCATGACTTACGACGTCGCAAGGGTGCGGGGCCTCATACCGTCCCTGGGCGACGGCTGGATCCACCTCGACCCGCAAGCGGGCATGTTGGTCCCGGATTCGGTATCCCGGGCCGTCTCAACAGGTTTCCGGACCTCCGCCTTCTCGCACAGCAACCGGCACGCCGCCGCCCAGCGCAGCGCCGCGATCCTGGAGGCCGCGCGCGAGGCCGTCGCCGATCTCGTCGGCGGCGATCCGGCGGGCGTGGTGCTCGGACCCGATCGCGCGGTGCTGCTGGCCTGGCTGGCCGAATCGCTGAGCTCCCGGCTGGGTCTGGGTACCGGGATCGTGCTGTCGCGTCTGGATGACGAAGCGAATGTCGCGCCGTGGCTGCGCATCGCGAATCGCTATGGCGCACACGTGCGCTGGGCGGAAGTGGAGATCGAGACCTGCGAGATGCCGGCCTGGCAGTTCGAGGAGCTCATCGGACCCACCGCCCGCCTGGTCGCGCTCACCGCCGCCTCACCCATCGTCGGCTCGGCGCCCGCGGTGCGGGTGGCCGCGGACCGCGTGCACGAGGTCGGCGGTCTGCTGGTCGCCGACTGTTTCGGCGCGGCGCCCTACGCGCTCATCGACATCGACGAACTCAATGCCGACGTGATCGCGCTGAGCGCACCCGCCTGGGGCGGCCCGCAGATCGGCGCGCTGGTCTTCCGCGATCCCGCGTTCCTGGACCGGATTCCGTCCATGTCGCTGAATCCCTATGCCAAGGGCGCGGAACGGCTCGAGGTGGGCGGCCACCAGTACGCCCTGCTGGCCGGCCTCACCACCTCCATCGACTACCTGGCCTCGCTCGACGAGCGCGCCGAGGGCACCCGGCGCGAACGCCTGGAGGTGTCGATCACGTCCCTGCAGGACTACCACGACCATCTCTTCGAGCACCTGATGTCGGTGCTCGACACCATCCCCAACCTGACCGTCATCGGCCGGGCCTCCACCCGCATCCCGACGGTGAGCTTCACCATCTCCGGGATGCAGGCGGAGAAGGTCTCGGCCAAGCTGGCCGACGCCCGCATCGGCACGCTGAGCGGCTCCCATGGCGGCAGCCGCCTGCTCGACGCCCTGGGCGTCAACGACGAGGGCGGCGCCGTGACCATCGGACTCGCGCCCTACACAACGAAATTCGAGATCGACCAGCTCGGTCGCGCGCTGGCGGCCCTGGACACCTAGGGCGCTAGAGCTCGCGGATCTGCAGGATCACCTTGCCGACCGTCTCGTCGGAGTCCAGTAGCCGGTGCGCCTCGGCGGCGTCGGTGACCGGAACCTCGGCCGACACCACCGGCACCACCGTCCCGTCCGACACCAGCGGCCACAGGTGGCGGCGCAGCTCGGTGATGATCTCCGACTTGGATCCACGCCCCGTCTCGGGCCGCCGCCGCAGATTGGTGGCGTGAATCGAGCCCCGCTTGCCCAGCAGCACGGCCAGATTCAATTCGGCCTTGACCCCGCCCTGCATGCCGATCACCACCAGGTGCCCGTCCTCGGCGAGCGCCTCCACATTCCGCTCCAGATACGCCGCGCCCATATTGTCGAGAATGATGTCCGCGCCGGGATATTCGCTGTGCAGCGTGGTCACGAAATCGTGCTCGCGATAATTGATCAGCACCGTCGCGCCCAATTCCGCGCACCGGTCCAGCTTGTACTGCGAACCTGCCGTGACCGCGACCCGCGCGCCCAGCGCCCGCGCCACCTGGATGGCGTGCGTGCCGATACCGCTGCCGCCGCCGTGAATCAGGAGCAACTGCCCGCTGTGCATTCCCGCGGTCATCACCAGGTTGGACCAGACCGTGGCGGCCACCTCCGGCAGCGCCGCCGCGGCGGCCACATCCAGTCCCTCCGGCACCGGGAGCAGCTGGGTCGCGGGCGCGACCACCCGCTCGGCGTAGCCGCCGCCGGACAGCAGCGCGCACACCGGATCGCCCGGATGCCAATCCCGCACCCCCGGGCCGACTTCCGCGACAGTTCCGGACACCTCGAGGCCCAAAATCTCGCTGGCGCCCGGCGGCGGCGGATAGAAACCCTGCCGCTGCAGCAGGTCCGCGCGATTCACCCCCGCGGCCACCACATCGATCGCCACCTCGCCCGGTCCGGGCGCGGGCAGGTCGTCCACCTGCGCCCATTTCATGACCTCGGGCCCACCGAAACCGTCGAGCGTCACCGCATACATGAAAACGAGCCTACGACCGGAGCTCGCCGATTACTGTCAGGCCGTCCTCGGCGGCGGCCCAGCATCCTCTCAGCATCGGCCGTCACCGTGGACGGAGGCATTCGAGAGGAGATTCCATGATCACCACCCTGGCCGTCCTCGGCGGCATGGTCATCCTGGCTGCAATGGCGATGTCCGGATTCATCGCCACCGATGCGCCGCGTGCTCTGGTCCGCGTCCGAAAGTAATTTCGACCCCCTCCGCTCGGGCGTGGAAGGTACTAGCGTTCCGGAACATGAGCAGTTTCGTCGATTTCCAGAACGAGATCTATCTCTCCGGCCTCGCGGGCATCGTCCCGGCGCTACCCATGACGGCGGCGGGCCTGGAGCAGAAGGCTCGGGAGGTACTGGATCCGGCGGCCTTCGCTTATGTGGCGGGCAGCGCGTCCGCCGAACGCACGGCGCACGCCAATCTCGCCGCCTTCGAACGGTACCGGCTGCTGCCGCGCGTGCTGCGCGGCGCCAGCGGACCCGGCGTCCGCGATCTGTCGGTCGAGGTGCTCGGAACCCATTTGGCCGCACCGATTCTCACCGCGCCCATCGGCGTGCTCGGGCTGCTGCGGGACCGCGGCGAGACCCTGGTCGCCGAGGTGACCCGGGAACTGGGCATCGGCATGTGCCTGTCCACCGCCGCCTCCTCCACCATCGAGGAGGTCGGCGCGCGGGCCGGCGACTGGTGGTATCAGCTGTACTGGCCCGATGACATGGAGCTGGCCCGCTCCTTCGTCGAGCGCGCCGAGGAGGCCGGCGCCAAGGCCATCGTCGTCACCGCCGACACCCCGAGTCTGGGCTGGCGCCCGCGCGACCTGCAGTTCGGGCACCTGCCGTTCCTACAGGGCAAGGGCATCGCCAACTATCTGTCCGATCCGGTCTTCCGCGCCAAGCTCAGCGCCCCGCCCGAGCAGAGCGAGGAGGCCATGCGCGCCGCCGTGCTCACCTGGATCGGGCTGTTCGGCAACCACAGTCTGCGCCCGCCCGACATCGCCCGGCTGCGCGACTGGACCCAGCTGCCCATCGCGGTGAAGGGCGTGCTGCATCCCGACGACGCCCGCCAGGTGGTGGACGCGGGCGCGGACGCGGTGGTGGTGAGCAATCACGGCGGCCGGCAGGTGGACGGGGCGGTCGGTGCGCTGGACGCGCTGCCCACCATCGTGGCCACCGTCGGCGATCGCGCGGATGTGCTGTTCGACTCCGGGATCCGCACCGGCTCCGATGTCATGATCGCGCTCTCGCTGGGCGCCAAGGCCGTCCTCTACGGCCGCCCCTGGGTGTACGGTCTCGGCTTGGCCGGAGCCGACGGCGTGCGCCACGCGCTGCGCTGCCTGCTCGCGGATTTCGATGCGGCCATGGGACTTTCGGGCTGCACCAGCCTGCACGACCTGAGCCGGACCATGATCTCGACCTATCGCGCCTAGGCCGAGGAGGAGCGATCAAACACCGTCACGACAACGAGCCGGTGGCCGAGTCCGGGGGCCGGGCCGAACCGCGGTGGCTCACCGCCGAGCAGCAGCGCGCCTGGCGGGCCTACATGGACGGCAGTCAGCGGCTCATGGCCGACCTCAATCGGCAGCTGCAACGCGACTGCGATCTGTCCTTCGCCGACTACCGCATCCTGGTGAAGCTCTCCGAGGCCCCAGGCCGCGCCCTGCGCATGAGCGATCTCGCCGACGGCGTGCTCTCCTCCCGCAGCCGCCTCACCCACCAGATCCGGCGGATGGAGGCCCAGCAGATGGTCCGCCGCATCGCCTGCGAGGACGACGGCCGCGGCGTGCTCGCCCAGCTCACCGAGGAGGGGCTGCGCCGCCTGCGCGCCGCCGCCCCCGGCCACGTCGCCGCGGTGCGCCGCTTCTTCGTGGATCTGCTCACACCCCAGCAGCTGGCCGCCGTGGCCGCCGCCCTGGACCTGGTGAACGAGGCCGCTCACCACCGCGCCGGCGCCCGCGCGACCGCCGATCTGGACTGACGACCCCACCCCGAACCCCGAGCAGGAGGCAGACCGCACACGCCATCAGTTAGGATCGAACGCCTGGAAGCGTGGCAGAGCGGCCGAATGCACTCGCCTTGAAAGCGAGCGTCGTGAAAACGACCGGGGGTTCAAATCCCTCCGCTTCCGCTAGAACCCGCGGGTGGACAAGGCTTTTCGAGCCGAGAACTCCTGCGCGGTCATCGCCGTCGACGGATGAGGGTGCGCGGTGCGGAGCTGGATCGGCATGGGTCTCGCCATCCTCGCCCTGCACATCCTCGGCTGGGGCACCCTGCTACTGGTCGTGGTGCCCGGCCATCATGTGGTGCAGGGCTCGGTGTTCGGCGCCGGCCTGGGCATCACCGCCTACACCCTCGGCATGCGGCATGCCTTCGACGCCGATCACATCGCCGCCATCGACAACACCACGCGAAAGCTGGTGGCCGAGAGCGGCCGTGTCAGGTCGCACACCGTCGGATTCTGGTTCGCGCTCGGCCATTCCAGCATCGTGTTCGTGATGGTGGCGCTGCTGGCGCTGGGCGTGCGGGCGCTGGCCGGCTCGCTCGCGGACGAGGGCTCGGGCCTGCACCGCTGGACCGGACTCTGGGGCACCAGCATCTCCGGAAGCTTCCTGATCGCCATCGGACTGCTGAATCTGGTTTCCCTGGCCGGGATCTGGAAGGTGTACCGGCGCATGCGCGGCGGCGACTTCGACGAGGCGCGGCTGGAACGCGCGCTCGCCGAGCGCGGCGCGCTCAACCGGATGCTCGGCCCGGTGGTGAAGCTGGTGCGCCGGCCGTGGCAGATGTACCCGGCCGGGCTGCTGTTCGGACTGGGCTTCGACACCGTCACCGAGGTCGGCCTGCTGGTCATCGCGGGCGGCGCGGCCGCCACCGGATTGCCCTGGTACACGATTCTCGTACTGCCGCTGCTGTTTTCGGCGGGCATGGCGCTGTTCGACGCCCTCGACGGCGCGTTCATGAGCTACGCCTACGACTGGGCCTTCGCCCGGCCGGTGCGCCGGATCTACTACAACTTGGTGATCACCGGGCTGTCGGTCGCGGTGGCGCTGCTCATCGGCACCCAGGAGATCGTCGCGCTGCTGGTCGAAAAGCTGAACATCACCTCAGGTTTCGTGGCGTGGATCGGCAACCTGGATCTGAGCGGCCTCGGCTACCTCGTGGTGGGGTTGTTCGTGCTCACCTGGACGGTGGCGCTGGCGGTATGGCGGTTCACCGATATCGAGGCCCGCTGGGAACGCGATCTCGTCTCGGACTGATGGTTCAGGTGACCGCCGACCGGCGGTTTCTGGTAAATGTGGCGGGGTGGCCAGCCGTCGCATCGCGAGTCGCTTGTTCGGTGCCTTCGCGAGCGCTGCCCTGCTGGCCGGCGCGGCGACCGTGGAAGCCCCACTCGCGCTGACCGATCCACCCGCCGAGACCGGCTCCAACGAGGAATCCGCGCCGGGCGTCGATCCGGTCCACCCCGCGCAGGCGCGCATCGAACGGGTCGAGACCGTGGCCGGGAGGCTGCTGGCCGTCTTCGTCGCCTCCCCGGCGATGGGCCGCACGGTCGAGGTGCAGGTGCTGCTCCCCGCTGAGCACGACAGCCCGCGTCCGACCCTCTACATGCTCGATGGCCGCAGTGCCGCAGCCGATGTCAACAACTGGACCGCCCGCGGCGGCGCGCTGTCCTTCTTCGCCGACAAGAACGTGAACGTGGTCTTCACCCTCGGTGGTCCCGCCAGCTACTACACGGACTGGCAGCGCAGCGATCCGAAACTGGGCACCAATCGCTGGGAGACCTTCCTGACCCGCGAGCTGCCACCGCTCATCGACGCCCGCTTCGGCGGGGACGGCAGAAACGGGCTGGAGGGCGTCTCCATGGGCGCGGAGGCGGCCATGATGCTGGTTACCCGCAATCCGGGCCTGTATCGCGCGGTGGCGGCGCACAGCGGCTGCTACGCAATGAGTTCCGACTTCGGGCAGGCGCAGGCGCGCGCCGTGATCGGGACCTTCGGCGGCGATCCGGACAATATGTTCGGCCCGTCCGACGATCCCCAGTGGGCCGACCACGATGTGATGGCCCGCGCGGAAGCCCTGCGCGGCAAGGCGATCTACCTGTCGTCCGGCAGCGGACTACCAGGGGAACATGACACCCCGGGCAATCCGGACCTGCGCAGCGCGGTGCTGTTCGGCGGGCCCATCGAGGCGGGCGCCGACATGTGCACCCGCCAATTGGCCGACCGGCTGGCGCAATTGGCGATCCCGGCGACGGTCGAGCGGCGGCCCACCGGCACGCACTCCTGGCCCTACTGGGCCGACGAACTGCCCCGCTCCTGGCCGACCATGGCCGCGGGACTGGGCATCGGCTAGTCCGGGCCGGCCGGCCGATCGCGATCGGCCGCGGTCAGCCGAGGAATCGCGCGATGGTCTCGGGATCGGTGGCGAAATGCAGGAAGGCGTCGTTCTCGTGCGGGTCGCCCGCGGTGACGCGCACGCCGTCCGCGCCGTAGGGCCGGATGATGACGCCCGCCTCGGTGCTCGCCGCGCCGTACTCGGCGCTGCGGTCACCCAGCGGCAGCCAGATGAAGTTGGAGTGGCTCACCGGCACCCGGTAGCCCGCCGCGAGCAGCGCCTGCCGCATGCGATCGCGTTCGGCCACAACGGCATCGGTGCGTTCCAGTAGCTCGTGCCGCGCCTCCAGCGAGGCGATGGCCGCCGCCTGCGCCACCCGGCTCACACTGAACGGGATGTGCACCTTCATGAGCGCGGTGATCACCTCGGGGGCGCCGACCGCGTACCCGACGCGCAGCCCGGCCAGGCCGTACGCCTTCGAAAACGTGCGCAGCACCAGCACATTCGGGCGGGTGCGGCCCAGCTCGACGCCGTCGGGGAAGTCCTCGGCGGGCATCCGCAGGTACTCGAAGTAGGCCTCGTCCAGCACCACCAGCACGTCCGCGGGCACCCGGTCGAGGAACTCGACGATCTCCGCCTTGCCGCGGGCGGTGCCGGTCGGATTGTTCGGGTTGCAGACGAAGACCACCCGGGTGTTCGGGGTGATGGCCGCCGCCAAAGCGTCCAGATCATGGGTGAATTCGCCGTCCAGCGGCACCTGGACCGCCTTGGCGCCCGCCACCTGGGCGACGATCGGGTACGCCTCGAACGAGCGCCACGCGAACAGCACCTCGTCCTCGGGATCGCGGCAGGTGATCTGCACCAGCTCCTGGCACAGTGCCACGCTGCCGCAACCGGCCGCCACGTTCTCGAGCTCCACACCCAGGAAATCCGCGAGGGCGCCGCGCAATTCGATGGCGTGGTTGTCCGGGTACCGGTTGGACAGCTCGACGGCCTCGGTGATCGCCTTGGTCACCGACGGCAGCGGCGGGAAGGTGGTCTCGTTGCTGGCCAGTTTCACCGCGCCGGGGTGCGTCTTGCCGGCGACGTACGCCGGGATGGCATCGAGGTCCGGGCGAATGTGCGCGCTCACCCCTCCACCCTATGTCCCGTCCGCCTGCGGCCGTCCCGGGGTGTCGTCTGGTTTGCCGATCGGGACATACGTGTGCCCGAATGGGGCTCGGCCGGAATATCTCCGGCTTATCTGACCTCGGGAAAGATTTATCTCGTTTTTACCTGGCGCCACTACAGTGGCCCTATGTCGGGCATTTATCGAGAACTCGCCCCTGTGCACGACACCACCACTGTTCCGCTTCGGGTTCTGGAACCCGAGGGGCACGCGCGCGGCGGCATCGTGGTGTTGCACGAATCACGTGAATTCACCGAGCCATTGCTGGATCTCATGCGTGCACTCGCCGACGACGGCTGGACCGTGATCGCGCCGGAGCTCTTCCACCGTCCCGCCAACGGCGGCGCCGCGGAAGCCGTCTTCGGGGACGAGCTCTTCGCCGATTTCGACGCCTGCTTCGAGTGGCTCACCGGACACGGGGTCTTCAGCGACTGCGTCGGCGTCCTCGGCTTCGACTCCGCCGGCACCGCCGCCGCACTGGTCGCCACCAACCGCCGCATCGGCGCCGCGGTGAGCGTCGCCGCCCCCGGCATCGAGACCCCGCTCACCCCGGAGGCCGTCGCCCTCCTCGCCGCCGCCCCCGCCTTCCAGGCGCCCTGGCTCGGCCTCTTCGGCGAGGACGACCCCCTGACCCCGCCCGATCAGGTCGACCGCCTGCGCGAGGCCGCCGCCCGCGCCGACGTCGCCACCCTGGTGGTCACCTACCCCGGCCTCCACCACCGCCCCGACCAACCCGGTTTCGACCCCGCCGCCCACGAGGACGACTCGGTCCTCGACGCCCAGACCAGAATCTATGAATGGTTCGACTCGCACCTACGCTGACCAGCCGATTTGGCCTATTGGTCACCCGCTGTGTAATCTTCTGTCCCGGCGGTTCGAAAGGAACCGGCGCCCTCGAAGAGGGGCACCAGGAGGCGTGCCAGAGCGGCCGAATGGGACTCACTGCTAATGAGTTGTCCCTTCACGGGGACCGGAGGTTCAAATCCTCTCGCCTCCGCCAAGCCCGGTACGCCGGGTACACATTTGAATAGCCATGCGCCCGTAGCTCAACGGATAGAGCATCTGACTACGGATCAGAAGGTTGGGAGTTCGAGTCTCTCCGGGCGCGCAACAGAAAGAAGCCCTGACCAGCAGTTTAGCGGTCAGGGCTTCTTTCGTATCAGCAATTATCCGGCGTCGATGTCACGAGTTGTCACAACCGCCCCCAAAATCGCTGCCGCATCGGCAAGGGCGTGGTCCTGCGAATGAGCGTAGGTGCGCTGAGTGAAGCTGGCATCGGTGTGCCCGAGCCACTCAGCAATCACGGCAATCGGCACCCTCCGCAGATGCATGGTCGTGCCCGCGGTGTGCCGGCAATCGTGCAGGCGAATGTGACGAACCCCGGCCGCCTTCGCAGTCTTCGTCCAGGCGTGCGAGAGCGTGTGCGGGTGGTACGGGTTGCCCGCCTCATCGCATGCCACGTACCCGCCCGTGCCGTAGGCGTCGCCGACTGCCAGTTTCTCGCCGGCCTGCCGACGATGTGCCCGCTTCAGCACTTCCACCAGGTCGCCGTCCATGGGCAAAGTGCGCTTCGATGCTTCGGTCTTGGGTTCGTCCTCAATGGCAGTGCCACCGGCCGCCGCCCGGCCGATCTCGATAGTGAGTGTCTTCTCGGCGAAATCGATGTTCCGCCACCGCAATCCGCCGATCTCGCTGCGTCGCAATCCTCGCAGAGCAAGATGCCACAGGTGTTCGTTGCGGTCCTCGGTCAGGCTGTCGAGCACCTGGCGCACCTCCTCGGCGGTGAAGGTGTCCGGCTTCCTGCGGCGCCGCGGAACCGCCTTGATCTGCTCGGCGACATTGCGCGCCACCAACTTCCGGTCCACCGCGTAGTCGAGCACCATGGCCATGCTGTCCACCGTCCGATTCAGTGACCGGGCAGCCCACGGCCGCCGCACCCGTCCCTTTGGGGTCTGAGTGCCACCCTCACGCAACGCCACCACGAGTTCGTCCAGGTGCTTGCGCGTCAGCTTCTGCACCGCGAGCGTGCCGTACTGCTGCTTGACCGGCGCAAGGTCGTACTCGTACCCGGCGAGGGTGGTCCGGCGCACCGAGTGCAGACTCTTCAGCCAGTCATCGATGATCTCGGCCACGGTCACGTCCTTGCGCGGGACGAAGGTGCCCGAGGCAGCCTGATCGAGGAACCGCGCCAACGCGTCGCGCGCCTCTTTCTCGGTCTTGAACCGTCGCCGGATCTGGTGGCGCTTACCGGTCTCCGGGTCACGGCCGGCGTCGGCGACCACCTCGTAGCGGACCACGTCTTTCTTGGTGCGCCGATCGGTGATCATCATCTTCGTGATCTGCGGCGGAAGCTGTTGCCTGCTCATGCCGCGGTCCCGTCCAGTCGTGCGATGTAGTCGGCCACCGCCTGCTCAGTGACGAAGCGCCGGCGACCGATCTTCACCGACCGCAGTTCACCGGAGATGATCAGTTCGTAGTACTTGCTGTGCCCGATCGGAATCCGTTTGCGGACTTCGGATTCGGTGAGTAGCTGTGCCATCTTCTGTTCCTCCGTTCACGCCGCTTGCCCAGTTGCCGAACTATCCGAGGGATCCGGGTCCGGCGGTTCTGCTGCCAACTGGGCTTTGAGGTATTCAGCGCGCCACGCCGTGCGCTTGGCGATCACGGCCATGATCAGGTGTTCGCGCAGGGGCCGTTCCCAGTCACCGGGTTGCACAGGCCGCATCTGCAAACGGCTGGTGTCGGGCTTGAGGATGCCGACCTTGGCGAGCAGTTGCCGAACAAACTCGGCGCGGTCGGCCCGGTGATCCGGCAGGGTCTTGCCGGTCCAGCGGCGCGAAACCAGCACCCGCCGACCGGGCAGGCCGAGGGTGGCGCGGCGGTGCGCCTTGCCCTTGCAGTGACCGGGCACGGTCCTGTCGGAGACGCCGCGGGGGACGATGCCGTAGCGCAGCCACACCGGGCATTTCTCCGAGCACGGGGTGAGGGTCAGCTCATGGTGCAGCCGGTCGTAGTGGGCACGGACGCGGGCCGAGTCCGAGTCCAGCACCTCGCCAATGGATTTGGTCAGGTACTTGGTGACGTAGCGGATCGTCCTGTTGGCCTCGGTTCCGGCGACGACGCCCTGAATGTGTCGGGGATCGACCTGGGCGCCGAAGCTTATGGTGTGGGCGGGTTCGAACTCGTCCACCTCGCCGATCACGTCCAATGCGTCATCGATGGTGGGCAGAGCGCGGCCGGTCCGCGGATCGGTGAACGTGACGCCGTTCCACACCGGCATCCGGTCGTCGTCGTACTCGGGGTGGTCGAAGTGTGGCCACCAGACCTGGTGATAGGTGGCCTCGGTCACCAGCCGGATCAGCTTGCGCGACACCGGGGTTCGCAGAAGCACGTGCAGGTGTGGGGCGCCGCGCTTCTGCGGTTCCACGACCGCGAAGTACTGGATGTCGTAGCCGACGACGCGGCGCAGGTTCTGAATCCAGCGGTCGAACAGCGCGGAGAAGTGGATGATGTCGCGGGCCGCTCGGGTGTAGTCGTAGGTGCGCGGGTCACGCGGGGAACCATCGGAGCAGACCTTGCCCTTCTCGTCGCGGGCACCGACTCGGTTGATCTGGCCGTAGGAGGGCAGGGTCAAGGTGATGAACATGCCGGGCAACCACTTGCCGTCCAGCACCTCACCGATGGTGCGCTTGGTGACCTTGCGACGCGGCAGGTTCGGGGCGTCCTGGCGCCGGCGGGTCGAACGCTGCCGGCGCGGGTTGGCCACGGCATCCGGATCGGGCAGGCGACCGCGGAGGCCGAGTTCGCGGAGTTCCCGGTCCAGGTCGGCGATCACGTCCCGGAACGCGGCGGCGGACTCCTCGTCCCCGTTGTCCTTGGCGGTTCGGTACTCGGCGAGCAGATCCGCGCGGGCAGTGAGCACCTGGACCTGCAAGCCGGACGGGTTCGTGGTCGGGTCCACGGGTTCGTGGTCGAGGTGCCAGCCTTCGGTGCACTGTTGAATGCGCAGGGCGCGAGCAGCTTTCGCGCATGCCGGGCACGCCGATTCCATGGTGGACTTGCAGGGCGCGCCCTCGTAGGTGGTCTTGCCGGTGTCCGGGTCGAACACGCGCATCGCGATCGGGCGTTTGCACACCTCGTACTTCTCGGCGGCGGCCTGGGCGATGTCGTGCAGATCCGGCAGCGCGCGGCGAGCAGCAGCATCGGTCCGCGATGGCGGAAGGTCAGAGGTGGGGTCGTCGATGCTCATCAGGCAGCGTCCTTCCGGGTCTTGCGGTGACGGGGCAGCGTCCGCCACGCGTCTGCGGGCAGGGCGATCGGTTCAGCGAGGGAATCGCCGTGGCGGAACACCAGTTCCACGAGGGCGGGGCCGGCGTCGATGGCGCGGCATTCGGTGGCGCCGAAGGCGTGGGCCAGGCGGACGACGCGGGTGTGGTAGTCCTCGGGTGACTGGCCGGGCAGCATCCGCACCCGCACCCGGTCGAGGTGGTCGCCGATGGTGACTGTGCGCAGCCGCGGGACGTAGAGGGCGTGGGCGTCGCCCTCGGTGAGCCCGCAGGCGGTGAGCATGCGTGCCCAGCGGCGGCGGTAGCGGAACCAGCACAGGAACCGCACCCGTGCCCGATCGATGACCCAGCGGCGGAACGACTTCGGCGAGGTCGCCAGCCACAGGCCCAGACCGGCGAGTCCGAGCGCGGCCACCGCGGCGCCGGCGGGCCAACCGAGCAGGACACCGGCGGCGAGGGCCGCGCCGATCGGGATCGAGATCATCGGGAACAGCAGCGCCCACCAGAGTGTGACGAACACCGCGGCGAGCAGACCGACGAGGAAATGGCCGAGCGCGGTGAGAACCAGGTCCATGGGATCGAATTCGCCGGCGGGTCGGGCGTGACGGGTGGGTGTCGCGGTCATGACTGAGTTCCTTCGGTGGAATCGAACAGCGACAGTTGGTCCTCGCAGATCCAGGTGCGAGGAATGTCCTTGCCCGCGGCTTTGCGGCGGCGCTTGGACTTGGCCACCTGATCAGCGGCGGCCCGGACAATCGGATTCACCAGCGGTGCTGGGGGTTTGCGATCGGAGGCAGTCATGCCGCCCACCGCCCGCCGTCGTAATCCACGGCCAGGCCGAGGGTGTCGTCTTCCTCGATGGGGTCGGCGGCGGTGTGGAGCGGGTCGAAGCCCTGGCGTTCGAGCCAGAACCGCAGCGAGATCTGTGCGTCGAGGCCGCGGTCGTAGCGGTGGCGGGTGCTCATGCCGCCGCTCCCGTCTCGCCGAAGCCGTCTTCGTCGCCGAGGTCGTCGGGGTCGAAGTCGCTGTAGTCCTCGGTGGGGCCGGTGATTTCCGGTGCCGGCGAGTAGGCGTCCACGATCCGGTCGGCGGCGTAGTCGCTGACGTAGAAGGCGCGGACCCGCACGAATTCGGCGGTGCCGTCCTCGCCGACGTAGCCGACGCCGGGCGTCAATTCCGAGATCTCGTCGCAGCGGGCGCCGCGGTCCTTCGCGCCCTGGCCGTGGACCATGGCGTTCTGGGTCGGCTCGTCCAGCCGCAGCCCGATCCGGACCGGGAACAACTGCCGGTTGGGCATCGTCTCCTTGGACGGGTCCTGCAAGGCAGCGACCACCGTGACCGCGGCGGCGCGGCCCTTGGACAGCAGGAGCCCGGTCAGGCGGCGGAACTCCTGCTGCTGGTCGCGGTCGGCATAGGACGACAACGAGGCGGCCTCATCGATGATGATCAGGATCAGGGGTTCGTCCACACTCGGGACGAGCTTGCGGATTCCTTCGGCGCGCATGCGGGCCAGACGTTCGTCCATCACCTCGACCGCCTCTTTGAGCATCGCGAGGATGGTGTCGGCGTCGGTGGTGAACCGCACGAACAGCCGGCCCTCACCGCGCCCGAACTCCGCACCGCCCTTCGGATCTGCCATCCACACATCCACCAACCCGGCTTTGATCGCCGGGCCGAGGGCGTTGAGGATCGACCAGAGCACCGAGCCCTTCCCGGAGCCGGTCGCGCCGGCGAGCAGGATGTGGCCGTAGAGGATGCGCAGCCGCCACGGCAACCCGTCCTCCCGCACGCCCACGTGGGCCGCTTCCAGGTCCACGCCGTGAACCACCGCCGGCGTCATCACCGGGGCAGCGAGGGTGTCGAAGGCCCTCACCTGCAAGCGAATCCGAGCCGGCTCCGGGCAGGCCGCACGGACCTGCGGAACCATCAGGTAGTGGGCCAGCGCGTCGAGCATCTCCGGGTCGGTCCAGGTCTTCGTGGACTGCCCGCACAGCAGTGTCCATTCCACCTCGATGCCGGTCTCGGTGTAGTCCCACCACTCCAGCCGCGGGAAGCCGCGTTCCATCGTGCCGAGGCCCAGCGTGACCAGCATGGACATGCGCCGGGAATTGTCGGCGAGAACCTCTACCGCCCTGGACAACTCGGCCGGCGTCGCAGCAATCAGCTGTTCGAAGTCAGTGGGCTTGCGGCCGCGGAGAATCCAGGTGGTGCACCCGAGCGCGGCCAGCGCGGGAACGGTGAGCGGAACGATTGACGTGAGCAGGGTCATCACGCACCCCCAACAGGTACAGAGATCGGAAGCATGGTTTGCAGCGGGAGCGCGGGCCGCAGCGGCTTTGCCACGGCCGGCGCAAGAACGGGAAGGGGTTGGGGAGTCGGAGCAGGAGCCGGCGACGCTGCCGGTTCGA
Source organism: Nocardia niigatensis NBRC 100131 (assembly GCF_000308655.1). Lineage (GTDB taxonomy): Bacteria > Actinomycetota > Actinomycetes > Mycobacteriales > Mycobacteriaceae > Nocardia > Nocardia niigatensis. Next base: position 69,594 of record NZ_BAGC01000002.1, read on the forward strand.
CCGTGTCCACGCTGACCGGGTCCGACTCGATGGGTTCTTTGACGACCGCCTCAGCAAGCGGTGCTGAAACACGTTGTGCCGCACGGAAAAGCAGTGCGAGTCCGTGGGTATCGGCGAGCAAACTTAGCGGTGCGATAGCGGCCACCAGCGCGCACGCCCACGGGGGAAGCGACTTGCCGGCGGCGACCGCGTGCAGGCTGTTGCCGGCGATCGAGACCATGGCACCGATGACCAGCACCCGCCGGAACCATTGCCGTTCGGTGGAATTCGCCAGTACCAGTGCGCCCACGGTGGCCTCGATGATGGTGCCGTCCACGATCATCGGGAACAGCCACGCATCCGAGGCCGGAATGTGGGCCAGTTTCGCCAGATCCCGCAGGGTGGCGAACGAGAGCCAGAAGGCGGCCATGCCCACGGCCACCGTGGTGGTGACCGCGAACAGGCGGGCCGCGACCATGGCACGGGACTTCTCGGCGATGTCCATCACGCAACCTCCGCCATCCCGTCATTGCCGAGCCGAAAGGGTGCGCTCATCGCGGGTCACCGCCCACGGTCGAAGCGATGCAGAACGGTGCGCACGCACCCGGAACCGGGCTCGGGGCCGGCGGGCTGGATTCCCGCGGACCGAAGGCCAGCAGCAGCGACACCGGCAGGAAGCAGATCGCGGCCAGCATCAACATGGCCTGGTAGATCATCCGCGCGATGCCCATCACGCCACCAACTTCGGGTCGCTGGGCGAATCCTTCAGCGCCACAGCGTGTTCCACCATCGCGACACCCAGCGCGTACAGCAGCGCTTCGGCGTCCTCGATGTCGAGGACCATTCGGATGTCATCGCCGTTGAACTGCACGTACACCAATGCCGGGATCGGGTACGAGAATCCGTGGCGGTCGGTGTAGATGTAGGCGGGTCGGTATTCGACCTTGTGCAGGCCGGTCGTGCTATTGGTCACGGTGATGTGCGACATCACGCCACCGCCTCGGACTCGTTGGCGGAACGGCCATTACGGGTCGGACGCGACGCCGGAACGTCCGCCGGCGGCTGGTTCGAGCCGGAGGTGTCGCCGACGATGCCGGTCGCGCGCAGGGACCAGCCGATCGTCTTGAACTGACCGTCACCGACGACGCGGGGCTTGACCTGCAAGCCGGCCAGGACGACCGGGGTGTAGCCGGGCATGATCGGCGTCGCCGAGGGAACCGGCTGCACGTCCGAGACGAACACCACGTCCAGGGTCTTGCCCTTCGCGCCGGAACCGGTCGGGTCGGCCACCGTGCCCTTCCACAGCCGCTTGCCCGTGCCGTTGCCGAAGTCGTCCAGATCGACCTTCTGCTTCTTGGGCTTGTTGCGGTCCGTGCCGAACTCGGTGATCGGCTCGATTGCGCCGATCAGCATCGTCCCTTCCGGGAACACGTCCTCGTACTTGGGCTTGAACCACGCGTCCTTGAGAGCCATGATTGAAATCTCCTCTTGTTCTACTGTCCTCTATAGGACAACTCCTATATAGGACAGCAGAACACGGCACCCTCAGTCAAGACCTACAGAGGACATGAGATGATGAGTTCAAACGGCAAGAGAGGAGCGGCCATGCCCGCGAAGTACGAGCTAATCGCGGATGAGCTTCGACAGCGCATCAAGGCTGGTGAGCTACATCCTGGCGATCGAGTGCCAGGGGAAGCCGCTCTGATTGATCAGTACAAGGTCAGCATCCCGACCGTTCGCCAAGCTCTGGCGGTCCTGCGTACCGAGGGACTGATCGAAGCGAAGCACGGAGTCGGAACATTCGTTCGCGCGCCCCGCGTCAAGGTCCGCCGAACCGATGAGCGATACCAGTGGGAGAAGAACCGAGTACGTGAACCTGAGTCGGTCAGACGTGCCAGCGGTGCGACCGAGCAGGATTCCGGACTTTCGATGCCCGGACTCGCCTTCACTGCTCACTACGAAGTCATCTACGCCGACGATGGACTCGCGGACGCGTTCGAGGTGCCGGCGGGAACGAAAGTCCTTCAGCGGGACTACCGCACCCGACCGCATGCCGAGGACGCGCCACTGAACATGAGTCGGTCATACCTGCTGTACGAGGATGCCGCGGCCAATCCGGACCTACTCGATGTCGACAACGAGCCTTGGCCTGGAGGCACACAGCACCAGCTCTTTACGCTCGGAATCGAGGTCGATCACATCGCCGAAGAGATCGAGACGCGGCCACCGACTGCCCAGGAAGCAGACGAGCTTGGCATGGCACGGGAAGGGACTGCGGTCTTTGATATTCGAAAGCGAGTCGTTGACGTAACCGGTCGAGTGGTCGAAGTTGTAGACGTCATCCTTCCCGGCGATCGGAGTCAGCTGGTCTTCACCACGCATCTCGCAAGGTGGCAAAAATGAGCCCTCAAAACTCTCGAACAGCGAATCGGAGAGCCATCCAATGCTGATATCGGTCATCACGCCCTGCTACCAGTCTCAAGCGGAGTTCCTTGCCGCAGCCTACAAATCCCTTGTGTCACAACAACTTCCGGAAGGCTGGGACTGGGAATGGCTGGTACAGGCGGACGGCGAAAGCGAACCACTGCCCCTCTCTGACGAGGCTTTGGCAGACCTGCGAGTCAAACCGGCTAGCGGCCCATCGGGCGGTCCAGCAGTAGCGCGAAATCTCGCCCTGGCCCGCTCCGCGGGTGAGCTAATCGCGGTGCTCGATTCCGACGACATCCTCACGCCGGGAGCACTCGCCCGCGGCATCGAAGCCCTTACCGATCGCCCAGCGTGTGGATGGGCCGTCAGCCGCGCACTGGACCTCATGCCGGACGGCAGCCTAGTTCGCCCCAAAAACGAGCCGACCAGCATCAGCGGCTTTCTTCCCCGAGGTTGGGTATTCGACTACTGGTCCAGCCACAACTACGACCTGCCCGTCCACCCCGCAACGCTGTGCATCCGACGAGAGTGGCTAATGGCTATGGGCGGTTGGATGGCCATGCCGCATGCTGAGGACGCGGGGCTTCTTCTTGCCGTTCAAGCGGTCGTGCCCGGTCTCTACATCTCGAAGGTCGGACTGCACTACCGGATACACGGCGATCAAATCACTCGGTCGTTGACGCGGGAAACCCGACCTGAGCGGCTGAACATCATTGCTGAGCGTGTTCACGCCATTGGAGCATTGCTCGTCCGTCCGGTTCCCAAGTGGGAGCCAGGTGACCGTGTAGGCGGTGACCGCTACATCCCGTAGCCGCATCTTCGCCTTCTTGGACGACAGGCTGGGACTCCCGATTCGCTCATCGAATCCGGCTGAGTCCCAGCCTTTTCCGTGCCCACTAGGTGTGGTGTCTCGACGGCAGGCAGAGAATCTCACCGGAGTCAACCTGGTGGACAGCGTATCCGGCCTGGCAACGTAGAAGTTCCTCCGAACCGTCAACCGTCACCAGCAGGTAGTCCCTGCTGGTGCCATCGGGCGCCAGAGTGTAATAGCCCGGTCGCAGATTGTTCGCCATGATCGGAGTGTCTCACGGCCGGAATCTGCTGTCCCGAAATCGATTCCGACCATCGGAGTCCGCAGACTCGAATGCGCGACGATCCAGCAACCCGAAGCGGAATACAGCCCACAGTCCCCGGCTCCATCCGTACGCCAGCGTTTGCCTCGCATTCCACTGCCGAATTCCGCCATACAGGATCAAGAGCGGCGCGCTGGCGCGCGCCGCCCCGCGCTACGCCGCACCCCGGGGCAGCTCCGCAGGCTCCGCTGCCCCGGAGCGTCGGCGCGTTGCGGCTCCCACCAGCACGCCACTCATGACACCCAAAAGGCCAATCCGCCATCTGCTCGCGTGACAAGCGCCCAGCGATCGAACCCGGCAGCACCATGCCCGCTCCCCGCCGACCGAACCAGACCGTCGATTCGCCGACGCCGACGCCACCGCCGCCACGGCCACGCCGAATGCTCTGCGCGCCCTGCCATTCCAGCACGCTCACCACCGTGCCAACACCCAGTCACAGCCCAGCGCACGGTTTGGAGTCCTCGCCGATGCGGGTCCGGGGACCAGACGCTGACCGGCGACGCCGCCCCGGCATCCTCCGCCCATGCCGCCTGCACTCTCCCGAGCAAGCCCTCCCCAGCAACCGCCACACATGCCACCCTCACCGACATCGGCCCACCGGCCCCGCTGACGACCGAACCCACGGCCATCGCCGCTGCCAATGAATCTGGCAACGCCCTTCCCGGTGCCACCCGTTCACGGCCCGCGATCACCACCGAGCCGCCCGGCGACAGCGACAGCCACGGCACCAGCCACGCCGATGCCCTCCCGGCGCCGCAGTCCGAGCACCGTTCTCCCGATGTCCGGCAGGCCGAGTGCCACCATGGCAGACCCCGCACGGCCACGCCAAGACCAAGCGGTGTCACCGCGGCTACACCTCCCAATCGAGCTACCGCACAAGGTCTTTTGGGAGGCGCATCCACGGCGAGTCTTGACGCAACCGCACAGTGCCCACCACAGCGACCCCCGTCCCGCCAGACACCGAGAGCCCGGCGCCCGCCCGGACTCCACCACCAGGAGGTCACCGTCATGGCCAGCACCGTGTCCGTCACCATCACCGGCCATCTCGCCGACGATCCCGAACCGCGCACGACCGGCACCGGAAAGTTCGTCACCAACTTCACCGTCATCGCCAACGACCGCGTGTTCGACCGCCAGCAGAACCAGTGGGTCGATGCCGGCAAGACCGTCATGCGCGTCGCCTGCTGGGGCGACCTCGCCCAGGAGACCGCCGACAGCCTGGTCAAAGGCTGCCGCGTCACCGTCACCGGTCACCGCCTGGTCCCCGACGCCTACATCGGCAAGGACTCCAAACCGCACGCTGTGCTGCAACTGACCGCCGACACGGTAGCGATCGATCTGAAATACCAGTTCGCGAAGATCACCCGTCGCGTCCGCAGCAACGGCGGCCCCGGCACCGACGAACCGCCGTTCTGATCCGGCCGACGCAGACCGGGCCTGGCACCACCGGGTCCGGTCTCTGACCACCCGCCACACGAACAGTTGCCGAATTCGCCTTTTATGTATTGAAAGGCGCCCACGCCAAATACCTTGAGGAGGAGCGGCTTCGGGGGTTCCCCGCTTCCTCATAGGCCCAATTGTCTCGCTCCAGGAGACCGCCTCAAGGGCGCTTCGCGTCGGCTACGCCGATGGGCTGCGCCCACCCTTGACCCGGTCTCCTTCCACTGAGGGCGGCCAGTATGAGGAAACAGGGAGAAGAACAGTCTCCGGGAGCAGGGGACCGCGGGTAGACGGTCTATCCGCGGGGCATCGGCGATGTCACCGCACTGTCACAAGTGGGGCGGACTTCCCCGGATTCGGGCAGACGAATAGCCCTTGGCCTACGACGTCAGTACGACGAGGAATACCGTTCCAGCCGGTCGCATTCCGACTACGGATCAGAAGGTTGGGAGTTCGAGTCTCTCCGGGCGCGCAACAGGTCAGAGACCCTTTCGCATCACGCGGAAGGGTCTCTTTCGTCCTATTCGACGACACCATTTGACGACAACCCGGGGCCGCGGAGCAGCCGGTCCATGCCGGCGACCGCGTCCCGCTGCACCGAGTCGATGACCTTCAAATAGGTGCCCGTCGTCACCGATATCGACGAGTGCCGCAGAATCCGCTGGACCGTCGCGGCCTCCACACCCTGGGCGAACAACAGTGTGGCGCAACTGTGCCGGAGATCATGCAGCCGGATCAGGCGCACGCCCGCGCGACGAACGAGGGCCTCGAAGGTCCGATTGAGGTTGCGCGGCTCGATCGGTGTGCCGTTACGGCTGGTGAACACCAGGCCGAGGGTGTTCGCCCGCATCACGGTGTCGTCCCGGAGCTGGTCCCGCCGATGTTGCCGGAGAATTCTGACCAGCTCATCGGGCAGCGGTACCGAGGTCTCGGAGCTCTCGGTCTTCACGTCGTGCAGCGCAAGCGTCCCGCCGATCCGGTACAGCGCCCGGGCGATGTCCACCGTGCCGTTGGCCAGGTCCACATCCGTCCACCGCAGGCCCAATGCCTCACCACGGCGCAGACCGATCGCCAGCGCTACCGACCACAACGCGTGGAGCCGATGCTCGCTGGCAGCCTCCAGGAACGTCAGCGCCTCCGCTTCGGTCCAGGGCTTCTCCTTGCGCTGGCGTCCGGCCGGCATCTTCACTTGCCGAGCAACGTTGCGCGACAACACTTCCTCTTCCACCGCATCCTGCAACGCCGCACGCAGAGTCCGCAGCAGAGCCCGCCGCGTGCCCACGCTGGGGAACCTCTCGCAGCACTGCTTCGGGGTCCGGGCACAGCAGCGCGCCTTGGCCGGACCGGATTCGGCCCGCTGGGCATCCTTGCCCTGCGCGCAGCACTGGCACTGATCGGCCAGCCTGACCAGCCACTCCCGCACGTGACGCGCCTCCAGGCCCCGCAACTTCCGCTTGCCCAGGCCCGGAACCATATACAGCCGCACCAGCAGCTCATAGGTCTCGTAGGTCTTGGGCCGCACGTTCGGCTCAGCTATCTCCTTGAGCCAGTAGCCCAGGTATTGCCGAACGGTCATCGTGGTCACATCCACCGGAATGCCCTTGCGCTGCAACTCCTTCAGGCGAGTGCGCTCCGCGTCGGCTTCCTCCCACGTGGCGCCGTACACGCTGATCCGCTTGCGCCGTCCGTCCGGAGTGTCCACGAACAGCTTCAGCTCCACACGGCCATCCTTGCGACGACTGATCGTGCCCGAGCCGTTCGGACTCTTCCCGCGAGGCTTCCTCTCGCCAGCCATCACGCCGCCTGCTCGATCAGGCCCGATACGTAGGCGTCGAAGGACTGCCGGACGATCCGCCGGCAGCGTCCCACGGTCACCGACTGCACCTCGTTGGCCCAGATCAGCTGATAGATCATCCAGCGGCTGACCTTCAGCTCCGCCGCCGCCTCCTGCACCGTCATGAACGTACTCACGAGAATCCCCCTTTCCGGCCTAGGCCGCTGTCGTGTCGATAGTCGAAACATGTTGCAGCCCAGGCGAATGCGCCACTGCCATCCGGGCTTCCAGTAGTTGTTTCTCCCACATCGAGCGGCGGGCGATCTCGCCCATGATGAGGTGCTCACGGGGTGGGACGTCCAGGTCGCCCGGTTCGACGAGGCGGATCACCCAGTTCTTGGAGCGCTCCTCTTTGGCGATACCGGCCGCGGCGAGGGTTTGCCGAACGAGTTCGATGCGGTCGGCCTTGTGATCGGGCAAGGTCTTGTTGGACCAGTGGCGCGAGACCAGCACCCGGCGACCGCGCAGGCCGAGGGTGTCGCGGCGGTGGGCCTTGCCCTTGCAGCGTCCGGGCTGGGTCTTGGCGCTGGCGCCGCGGGGTGCGATGCCGTAGCGCAGCCACACGCCGCACTTCTCCGAGCACGGAGTCCGGCACATTTCCGCATGCAGACGTTCGTAGTGGCGGCGGGTGCGCTCGTTCGGAGGTTCGAGAACCTCGGCGATGGACTTGGTCAGGTACTTGGTCAGGTAGCCGATCAGCTTGTTCGCGTCACCACCACCGAGCACGCCCTTCGCCTTGCCGGGGCGGACCGGGCCTTGTTCGCCGTCCGGGTCGGTGTCGCCGATGTCCTTGCGGTCCACCTGGACACCCCAGCGGACGACGTGTGCGGGTTCGAGCTCGTCCATCTCGTCCATGAGCGCTTGCGCGTCGTCGAAGGTGGGCAGCACGTACCCGTTGTCGGGGTCGACGAAAGCGCCGGCGGTGGGATCCCAGACCGGCATCCGGTCATCGGAGTACTGCTCGTGATCGAAGTGCGGCCACCACACGCTGTGGTAGCTCGCCGCGATCACCTGGTTGATCAAGGCGTGCGGGTCGGTGCCACGCACGGCGATGTGGGCATGCGGGGCACCACGACGCTGAGGTTCCACGGCAGCGAAGTACTGGACGTCGCGGCCAGCGGCACGGCGGTAGTTCTGGATGAAGCGGTCGAACAGTTTGGGGAAGAACATCGCGTCCCGCGCGGCCCGGCGGTAGTCGTAGGTCTCCGGGTCCACCGGAGAACCATCTCCCACCACCTTGCCGTGCCTGTCGAGCGCGCCGTCACGGTGGCAGCGACCGTAGGAGTCCATCGTGACCGTGAGGAACATCGATGGGCGGTGCCTGCCCGCGAATTCGCGGCCCAGGGTCGTCTTCTCGATCTTCTTGCGGGGCAGGTTCGGAACGTCCTGGCGTCGCTTGGTCGAACGAGTCCGGCGCGGCTTGGGCACGGCGTCGATGGGCTTGATCCGGCCGGAGATGCCCGAAGCTCTCAGCTCACGATCCAGATCGGCGATCACTTCCCGGAAGCTCTCCGCCGCCTCCTCGTCGCCCTGCTCGCGGGCATCCTTGTATCCGGCGAGCAGATCCGCGCGGGCGGTCAGCAGCTCCTGCTGATACTCGCTGGGGGCGTTGCGCTCACGGATCGGCTCCTCCGGGAGATGCCAACCCTCGCGGCATTGGGTGAACCGCAGCGCCCGAGCCTTGGCCGCGCAGCTGGGGCAGTCCGAGGCCCGAGTCGATTTGCACGCTCCGCCAACGTATGTCGACTGTCCCGTGTCGGGATCGAAGGCGCGCATCGGGATCGGGCGCTTGCACACGCCGTACTTCTCCGCCGCGGCTTCGGCGATATCGACCATGTTCGGCAGGGCACGCCGTTCCGCGGCAGTCTGGCGAGCGGGGGCGGATTCGGCCGGCGCGCTGGCAGCGGGTTCGGTGGTGTCGGTCATCGGGTGTGGTCCTTCCCGGTGGGGATGGTGCCGAGCAGCTGACCGTGGCGGTCCCAGGCGAGGACTTCGACGGCCGGTATGCCGCAGCGTCGGCAGTGACCGCTGGGCAGGACGCTGCTCCACTGGTGGCCGAGGACCTCGCAGGTCGAGGTGATCAGTTCGGTGTTCATCTCCAGGTCTCCTGCCCGGGAACGGCCAGTTCGGCGTAGACACGGACACCGCCGGAGCGATCGAGGTAGGTGCGCTCGTCCACGGTGACCCGGAAAGCGTGCGAGGCGATCAGGTCCGCCAACACGCGGGTGATATCGGCGCGGTTGCCCGACAGGCGGATGCGTACGGTGCCGCTCATGCCGCTGCTCCCGTTTCCTCGCCGAACTCCTCGTCACCGAGGTCGTCCGGGTCGAAGCCGCTGTAATCCTCTGTCGGCCCGGTGATTTCGGGTGCGGGGGAGTAGGCGTCGATGATGGCGTCCGCATCCTCGTCTCGGACGTAGAAGGCCCGGACGCGAACGAATTCGGTGGAGCCGTCCACGCCGACGTAGGCGACACCGGGTGTGGTGGTGGGGATCTCGTGGCAGTACGCGCCCCGCTTCTTCGCGCCACGGCCGTGGACCATGTCGTTCTGGCCCTCCTCGGTCATGTGCAGGCCGATGCGGGATGTGAAGTACTGACGGTTGGGCATGGTGTCCTTGGACGGGTCCTGCAAGGCGACGATCACCGTCCAGCCCACCGCGCGGCCCTGGGTCACCAGCAGGCCGATCGACCGCATCCCCTTCTCCACCTGCTCGCGGGTCGCGAACGCCGACATCACCGCGTACTCGTCGATGATCACCACGTTGAACGGGTCGTCCACCGACGGAACGAACTTGCGGACCCCCGCCTCCTTGAGGCAGGCCGCGCGCTCCTGCATCGCCTTCACGGCCTCGTCGAGCATTTCGAGGATGCCCTCAGCGCTGTACTGGAAGCGCTTCCACATGCGGTTCTCCCCACGCCCGAACTCCATGCCGCCTTTGGGATCGGCGAGCCAGAGATCGACCAGGCCCGCTTTCACCGCGGGGCCCAAACCCGCGATGATCGACCACAGCACCGAGCCCTTGCCCGAGTCCGAGGCGCCGGCGACGAGGATCTGGCGGTAGAGGATCTTCAGCGTCCAGGGCTGTCCGTCCTCGCGGATGCCGATGGGAACCGCCTGCAAGTCCACGTCGTTGTGAGCCAACACCGGCAACGCTGCCGGGTCGGCGAGGGTGTCGTGCACCCTCACATGCAGGCGGATCCATGCCGGAGCAGGTGAGGTCACCGTCACCTGCTCCACCCCCAGATAAGTGGCCAACTGGGCGCGGGTGTGGTCGTTGGACCAGTCGTCGAAGGTCTGCCCACTCAACGCCCACAGATCGACGTCGATCCCGTGGCGGGCGTACTCCCAGCCCTGCACGCTCGGGAACCCGTGTTCGGGGTGGCCGAGCTTCAACGTGGTCAGCATGGCGTCGGTCTGCTCGGGATCGGCGAACACCGCCACCGCCGGTCGCAACACCGCCGGCGCCTCCTCAGTGATCTCCTCGGCGGTGCGCAGGCGTTCGGGCTCCGGGCCGTGCCAGGGTCCGGGCAGGATGTAGGCGGCGAATCCCAGCCCGACCGAGGCAGGCAGGGCGAACTGGGCGATGGACAGCAGCGACATAGCGACCCCCAAGGGACGAAGACGGGAAAAGTAGAGCGGTAGAAGCGATTACGGACGCGATGCCGGGATGATCGGGCGAGCCACAGGCATCACCATCGGGATCGGGCGCGCGGGAATCGGGCGGGGTGGGGCAACCGCGACCGACACGGCCACCATCGGCGGGTCAGGAATCGGGTCGAGTTGACGAGGCTCAGCCACCACCGAGACCGGATCGGCGACGGGTACCCGCACCGCAACGGACTCGGCTCCAGGCTCAGCCACGTCCACCGGGATCGGTTGTGCCGCACGCAGAACCAGGATCAGGCCATGGATATCGACCAGCAGCGCCACCGGGGCGACCGCAGCCACCACCGCGCAGCCCCACCACGGCAGACGATCGGCACCGATGACCGCGTGCACGGTGTTGCCGAGGATCGAGACCGCGGTGCCGACCCCGAGCACCCAGGAGAACCAGCGCCGCACACCCGGCTCGGTGGTGACCAGGGCCAGCACCGCAGCGACCCCGGTCGTGGCGTCGATGACCAGCGGGAACAACCACGCATCCCCGGCCGGGATACCGGCATGGGTCGCGAGTTCCCGCAGGCTGACGAACGAGAGCCAGAACGCGGCGATCCCGACCGCGAGGATGGTGGCCACGGCCAGCCCGCGAACCACGAACATGACCGTGACCTTGGTGTTCATGACCGCTCACCGGCCCTCGTAGAACGGGCCGACGATAGCGTCCGGATCATCCCCGACGTACTCGTGGCGATCCATCGCCGCGACCAGCCGAGTCAGCAGCAGCGCTATCCCGTCACGACCGAGCGAAATACCCAGTGCCAGCACCTGACACGGCGAGGACCCCGACTCGAAACGGTCGTGCACCATCAACTCGCGCTCGACGTCCTCGATCAGCTCGACAGCATCGTCGAGACCGAACTCGACGCCGAAGTCCTGAAAAGCGTCATCGATGAGAACCGCGAACCGGACCACGATCCGCGGGCCCTTCCCGTCCACACCATCGGGCCAATACTCGACCGGGACAGGCGCCAGCACAGCCTGTGCATCAATGTCGTACTCGAATTCCATTGCTGCTCACCACCGCTCGAATTCGCAGAACGGCGGGCACAAGGTCGCCGGGTCCGGTGTCGGCATCGGGGTGTCCGAGGTCTGGGCCGGTTCGTCGCAGAACATCACGCACGGCTTGCCGGTCGGGTCCGACACCAGCACCGCGGTCGGGGCAGGCCCGTCCGGGTCGGAGTGATGCCCGAAGACCAGCAGCACCACCGCAGCCGGGGCAATCATGACCGGAGCCACCAGCGCCACAGCGATCCCGAACGCTCCACGGGCGAACGTGGCCGGCGGGGCAGGACGCGGTGCGATGTTGTTGTTCGCCACCATCACTGCTCACCTCCCACCAGCATCGTCCACTCATCGGCCATGCGCTCCTCGTCGCTGAGCCGCTCGCAGCCACACGGCTCATAGGTGATGTCGCGGAACGGAATCGGCTCCAACGCAGCACCCTGGGCAATGCGTCCCTCGTAGACGGCCGCAGCGAGCATCGCCGACAGCTCCTGAGCCATGTTCATGCTCATCAGCAGCGTCGGCATGACCCCGTCGCAGTGATGGCCACCGAAGACCATCACCACCTCGGCGCAGTTCGCACGCGAGGTGCAGCGGAACCGGACAGCCGGAGAGCCCCACGCCTGCAAGTGCTTCGGATCGTTCACGCCATGGCGGCAGTCCGCGAGACTGTCCACGAAATCCAGGACCAGGGAGTCATCGCGAGGAACCCAGTAGCCCTCACGCTTGACCATCGAATCCACCGTCGGGAACAGGGCATCGGAGTTGCCTTCGTGGCGGACGTACCCGTCACCGACCAGCTTGGTATAGCGCGCGATCGCCTTCCACCACCGCATCACGCCGCCTCCTGCCCGTGCTGTGCCTCCTGGTAGATCGAGGACCGTCCGGTCGCGGCCACAAACTCCAACCGCTTCCACGCCGTGCGCTTCGTCGGCAGATTCGCACCCTGCGAGGGCAGCCACACCGAGGCCACCACACCATCGGTCATGCCCTGACGCAGAGCCCACGCCGCACAACCGGCCAGCACCGGGCAGTGCTCACACACCCGCTGCGCCGCCAGCGCCTGATCACGCGATCCAGGGAAGAACAGCTCCGTCTCCACCCCGGCGCACGCACGATCCGGCGACAGACGAGGGTCAGAGAGGCTGTGGTTCAAAGACTTTCGCGTCATCACTGCTCCCCCTCCAGCGCGTCGAACAGGTCCATCTGGCCCTCGCAGGCCCAGGTGGACGGGACGTTCCAGCCGATCTTCTTGTCCCCGCGGCCACGCTTGGGCTTCACACCCTGGTCGGCGGCCACGTTCTCCGCCTTGCGGGTCTTGCGTGCACGCACACGCTGCTCCGAGGTGCTCATCACGCCACCGTCTTCCCGCGCAGCTCGGACACAGCGTCCGAGGAGACGAAATCGGTTGCGCTCAGCCACAATCCGGTGCCGGAATTCGCGGCCTGAGCCAGAGCGCCATCCTTCAGCGCCTCACGCAGCTTCGTGAACAACTCCTCGGCGAACGGCAGCGACATGTACAGCTCACCGGAACCGAGATGAACGACGACCTTGTCGATGGAATCGGTGTAATGGACGAGGAACTCGTCATCGCGGTAGGTGTTCGTGGACGACACGTTCATGAAGGCATCGATGCTCATCACGCGACCGCCTTGTCGCCACGGGTCGGACGCGAGGCCGGAACGTCGGCCGGCGGCATCTTCGACCCCGAGTTGTCGCCCTTGATGCCGGTCGCGCGGTAGATGTAGCCGAGGTACTTGAACTCGCCCTGACCCATCACCCGCGGTTCGCAGGTCAAGCCCTCCAGCTCAATGAAGCGGATCCCCGTGTTCGGCGCGATCTCCTCCGTCGAGGGAACCGGCTGCACCGGAGCCCGGAAGATGACCTCGAAGCTCGCGCGCTTGCCCTTCTCCTCACTCGGGTCCGACACCGTGACCTTCCACAGCGGCAGCATCGTGCCTTTACCCGTCTTCGGGTCGTAGTCGATCGCCTGCTCCGGCACCGCGTTTCGGTCCGGGTTGTACTTGATCACCTGCGTGATCTGACTCAGCATCAGCAGCTGATTCGGGAACACATCGTTGTGCAGTGCAGGGAACTCATGGCCCTTCTGAACGCCCACGTCAATCTCCTTGTGTCCAAAGGCATCCCGCTGGATCGGAAGCCGATGGATCTAGCGTATACGCAACTGCGTATACTCACAATGCTTTGCGTATACACAGAAGGAGTTGATGTGTCATGTTCACAAACGAGGTAGATGGGTATACGCAGTTGCGTATACTGACGATGATTGTCAATAAGGATGAACCGACGCCGAAGGGGCTGAGTCTCGTGGGAGAACCCGCCTACGTCTCGATTGCTGGCGAGTACGCACGCCGAATCCGTTCCGGAGCCCTGCCGCCGGGTACCCAGCTTCCGAGCCTCGCTGAAATGGCAGCCAGCGGTGGAGTTTCGGACATCGTCATCCGTCGCGCGATCAAGCTCCTGCTGAGCCAGGGGCTTGTTCGAAGCATCGAACGCCGGGGAACCTTCGTGGCCGATCGCCCGAACCTCGTGCGAGTGTCGCCGGAGCGGCAGATGGAGAGCCCGGAAACAACTTTCGGTCATGAGTCGGAGCACGAGGTATCGATCGAGCGCGATACAAAACGGGTTCCCGCCTCAGCGGAGCTCGCAGAGGCGTTGGGGCTCACCGAAGGGGTTGAGATCACGCGGGTGATCACTCGGGCCAGTGAAAACGGAAAGCCAATCTCGGTCTCGGATTCCTTCCAGCCCGTCGGGGTCCACGACACGACAGGTGCGGAGTTCTTGGAGGAGACGATCGCCGATCGACTGCCGGCACCGTCCCATGCCGAATGGCTCGGAACACCGCCGGGTGAACTGGTGAAGACCGTCCATCAGCGATTCATCGGCCCGGATGGCCGAGTTCTGATGATCTCGGACGTGTCGTACCCGCTGGATCGGTACGACGCCTTTGTATTCCGGATGGCACTAGGCGGCGACGAATCCTGAGCTGACCTACCTGCGAACCCAGCCCTGAGCCACATCCGCAAGGTTCCACCACGAAACGTACTGGGAGTCAGTCGATTTGAGCTCCCAGTCCGTCGCGAGAGCCTCGAAGAAGGCATCATCACCTGTCTTGCCGCCCTTGGGCTCCCCGACAAAGACCAATCGGCTGCCCCCATTCTGGGCGAACCGCATGAGCGCTTCCGACGCCATTGAGTTTCCCCATCCGGGCGGCCAGCAGAGCAGCAAGGCGAAATCATCGCGGCCCGCTGTTCGCGCCTCGTACTGATCGAGATCTCCCACCTCATGCCACACGTCTCGCTGACCGGCAGCGCCTGGAAACGAGACGTTCTCGGTGTTGTCCGGCGGTTCCGAGTCATACGCATCGATCTTCATGCCAGCGCGAGCGATCTGCGCGGCCCAATAGCCACGCCCCGCCCCGAGCTCTACGAGCGGCAGCCCTTCAAGGAATCCGCGGACCCAACTGATCGTCTGCGGCGACGGTATCGCGTAGGCGTATGCGGCTTGAAGAATCGTCTGCGCATAGGCGAGTCGAGCGCTGCCGGAGACCTTGCCGCCGTTCACGACCCTGTGACCCTCATGCGTTTCAACAGCGGGTCCGACGATGTCCCAGTACGGGTTTCCGTCTGTCGTCTGCCCGCCAGTCATGTAGTGCACGAGACGAAGGTCGAACGATGCATCTCGAAGCTGGTCGTCTGTGCCTGGCAGCATTGGAGCTGTTTCGAGGTAGTCCGCGACCTTCGGGAACTCGGTCCGCAGGCGCCGCTCGTCACCGAGTAGCGCGGCGAGTTCCTCGCGCCGTTCCGGGGTCAGCGTGAGATCAGACATAGCACCGATTCTGCCCTCCGCGCACCGCAATCCGAGTCCAGTTCGCATCTCGTTGCCGAATTTGCCTCTATGGTCTCAAGGGCGACGCACGCGGGCGACGGCGCTGCGCGCCGCCGCCACGCGGCGACGCACAACGCTGGCTGATGGTGCGTCGCCCGCGGTGCGTCGGGCGCGTCGGCGGCACGCAGCGCCGAAGCCCGTAAGGCAGCGCCCCGAAACCCATTGGGCTGCTTCAGGCAACGGACAGGATCGAAAAGCGGGGCGAGCTGGGAGCCGAGTCCGGTCGGATGTCCCTCAGCCGGAACCGAATCGGCCGGCGCCCCGACCGAGGAGCCCGAATCGCTGACATCGGCCGCAGTCACCGCCAAACGAGCTGCCGCACGGCTTCGCCGCTTGCCACGAAGACCCTGCTACCGGAGTTCACGAGCCTGGGAGCCGACGTCGTTGTCGGCTCGCTACCGAGCGCGGTCCCGGTGTCCCGAGTGGGTCAGTAGACGTACCAGGCGTGGCAGATGTGGTCGGTGCACCAGTCGCACTCGCCGATCAGGTACCAGGCGGTCGCAGCCGGGGCCGGTAGTTGGGGCACCCGAGTCCAGGACCAGGGGCGGCGGGGACCGCCGGCGCGAATCGGTACCGCCTGCCAGGGACCAGTTCCCAGCGGCCGTTGCGTCCGATGTCGGCCAGCTCGCCGAGGGCGGATCACCACCGGAATCCTTTCCCGCGGCGAGGAATCAGCCAGAGGCATATCAGGAGCCCTCCCCGGCGTCCAGGCCAAGCCCTTCGGGTCACGATGTGAGCCTGGACGCCGGGGAGGGCTCCTGATCTGGGCAAGCCCAGATTCCGCACCGCAGGAAAGGACTCCTCCCATGGTCAACATCGCCCTCAGCGAGCTGCCCGACATCTCCCACCGCAACGCCCGCTGGGAACTGGTCCCCGACCCCAGCTTCGGTGGTACCTGGGCCCGCGCCGTCATTCCCCGCCGCCCCTGGTCCTGGACCCCCGAGGACTGCCCCGTCTGCAACGGCCCCGGCTGCGACAACTGGTGCCTGATCGGCGAGTGCGACTGGTGCGCCGACCACATCTGCCACGCCTGCGGCTGGTACGTTCCCTGACCCTCCCGACAGGGGCACCGGGCAACGGCGCTCGGTAGTGAGCCGACAACGACGTCGGCTCCCAGCCCCTTTCGGCTCCTGGTGGGTCTCCCCGCCTCCTCATCGGCCCAATTGTCTCGCTCCAGGAAGCCGCATCAAGGGCGCTTCGCGTCGGCTACGCCGATGGGCATCCGCCCACCCTTGACCCGACTCCCTTCCACAGAGAGCGGCCAGTATAAGGAAGCAGGGACAAGAAAAGTCCCCGGCGCACCTCGCGTCAGGGACTTTGAGCGCTGGACTCAGCCTGGCACTGCGGTCGCGATGACACTCTGCATGACACCGGAAAACACGAGCGCAGTTGCGGAAGACACCGCACCAAACCAAGGAGAACCGATCATCCTCATCACCTTCCCTTCTGCATCACTGGCTCCAAAGCGAGCCACCAGCGTCGGAACAAGGTTGAGCAATACGGCCACCGCGAAGATGGTCAGTGCCAGACCTGGCATACCTGCCAGGCTCAATCCAGCGCCAATCAGCTTACACCCGCGCCGCCCGTCCGCAAGACCATCCGCCGAGCGAGAAGTCTTGCCCGAGCCCGCAATCAGTCTGCAGGGGTATCGAATTCAGCCAATCTCACCAACGACACAAGCCTTGATTCCGCCGCTCGCAGGCCGAATCACCCTGCATGCCAACGCTACCCGCCATACGCAAACATGGACTGTCGTGCTTCTATCGAATACCGCTGCTATGGGGTTGGCATGGAGCACAACTCATCGTGATAGTTCCGGACGAGGCCCATCGCTCGCCACCACTCATCGACCAAGGCAGTAGCGGAGCTGTTTGCCCACTCAGCGCAGCCCGTCGCCAAGCACATATTCGGATACCACGGATAGACCGGCTCTCGGAAGATGGTATTGAGGGGGAACAGCCCATCGAGCTTTCGCTCAAGCACATGCTCGTCATCGTCCATCTGCCACTCAGGCTTGAAGTGGACGAGTGCATTCCGGAGGTCGATCAGCTTTGACGCGGCTTGATACGGGTTAGCGCCCTTGTTCAGTGGTGGCTTCCGGCTGGCAGTCAACGCGACTTGGTACTTCTCCAGTATCCCGGCTCGCTCCAATCGGGCCGGCGGAGTCCAAAGCTCACGGATCAGCGTCGCAGAATCCTCATCAATGCCGGTGCATCTCGGATTGAGTGCGCCCGGCTTGGACTCGGCGACATCTTGAAGTATCTCGTTCACCGATGCCTCCATGAAGGCAACAGAGAGGAGGACCGCGTTCGTCACGACGGCCCCCAGTTCGATACTAGGTTTGTGCGTGCCAGCAAGGTCGGCCTCGATCTCTCGGCTCTCGCGCGCCGCACGACGTGCCGCCCACAACAGTTGAGTCGCACGATAGTTTCGGACGCCGACACGTGCGGTGAGCGTCGCAGTCGCAGTTGCGTGTGCTGCTGTGGCGGGAACGGTCACGTCCTTGCGCTCTTCCATCTCAGAAGTGTGCAACAGCCATTGCGTCAGGTGGCCAGAGACAGCCGAGAAATCACCCAGACCTACGAGCGTTGACGACATGGCTGACGACAACAGCGATGACATCAACGGCATCGCATCACCTGGTAGTCCTCGTTCTGTACGAGTTCCCATCAGCCACAACCGATCTGCTTATGACTACGGATCAGAAGGTTGGGAGTTCGAGTCTCTCCGGGCGCGCAGAAAGAAGCCCCTGACCAGGGAAAACTGGTCAGGGGCTTCTTGGTTCGGCGGGCGCATTTGACCTCCACCAAGAATATGCCAAGAATTCGCGGCCAAACGTTCCGTCTGCTGGCTGACGCCAAACCGCACCTTGAGCAAGATCGATCCGGTCCAGTGTCGGCTGGTCCTTCGATCTCGGCTGCGGGCCAGGCGATTCGGTTTGTTGCGGTCAGCGCAGTACTCCCGTTCCAGCATGGCTCGCCGTTTCGTCCAGGAGTTCAGTTCCCGAGTTTGCGTGGGTCCGGGAACCCGAGTTCGGCGTATCCGGGTGCGCGTTTGCGCAGTGAGGAGGCGATCACGGGGGTGAGGACGTCGTGATAATCGTGAACGGTCGCGGTGGTCTTTCCGGGGTGGGCGCGGGTGATGCGCCCGGCGTATTGGACGAGGCGGCCTTTGAACGAGACTGGTGCGGCGAGGAACAGGGTGTCGAGGGCGGGGCAGTCGAAGCCCTCGCCGATGTAGGAGCCGGTGCCGACGAGCAGCAGCGGGGAACCGCTGGCTACACGCGTTGCGATCGATTCGATGACAGCTTGGCGTTCACGAGCTTTCATGCCGCCGCGCAGGACGATGATGTCCTCGCAGCCCGCGGCGGTGAGATGTTCGGTGAGTGCGTCGACGTGGTCGACCCAGGTGGTGAGGACGAGAATGTTCGCGCCAGCCTGATGGGCGTCGAGTACGTCTGTGACGATCTGTTTCAGGCGCTCTTCGTCGGCGACGAGTGCGCGGTAGATTTCAGCGATTCCACCGGGCTGGCTCGGGTCGGCGTCGCCGTCGTAGGCGAACCGGGTTGGGTGCACGTGGAGTATCCGGTGGGGCGCGGGTGCGTCGCCGCTGGTTGGCAGGTGGTCGGCTGCGGGTGCGTCGATGGTGTGGGTGTGTGAGCCGAGTTGGTGGTAGATGAGGTCGTCGAGTTGGTCGCGCCGGTAGGGGGTGGCGGTGAGACCGAGCCAGTAGCGGGCGGGGATCTGGTTGAGGACGTCGGTGAAGGCGGAGGCGGCGATGTGGTGGCATTCGTCGACCACGACGAAGCCGTATCCGCGGGTGAGTTCGTCGACATTGGCGCGGCGGGCGAGGGTGGGCAGCAGGGCGACGTCGATCACCCCGGTGGTCTTGGACCGGCCGCCGCCGATCTGTCCGCACTTGATACCGAGGTGCTCGAGGATCCGGGTCCGCCATTGGTCGGCGAGGGCTTTGCGGTCGACGAGGATCAAGGTCGATGTGGCGCGGGAAGCGATTGCCGCGCAGGCGATCACGGTCTTGCCGGTGCCGGGCGGCGCGATCAGCACGCAGGTTTCCTGAGCTTCGACTGCGCGCAAGGCGGTTTGCTGTTCGGCTCGTAGTTCGCTCGCCCAGGTGAAGGTCTGCTCGCTGCCGTCGGTGCGGTTGTCGTCGATGTTCAGTGTGCTGTCGGCGGATTCGACGAGGGTGGTGAGCAGGGCAAGTAGTGCGGCGATCAGATTGCCCATGCCTCGGCCGGTATGGGTGTCCTGTGACGGGAATAGCCGGTCGTAGCTGGACAGATTCATGCTGCCGCGCAACTGGATTGCCTCGGCGAGCAGGCCGGTGGCGATCCGGCGTGCCGTGGCGGCGGGCGTGGGCCCGGCGAAGAAAATCCACACGTGCGCGCCGCGCCCGGACTGGGACACTTCGAGCGCAGCCGGAATGTCCTTGGCGCGAGCGGCTTTCAGGAAGGCCAGCGCGTCGAGCATGGCTGCGCTCTTGTCGAAGTCCGCCGCTACCCACCAGCAGGTGTCATCGTCGGTGAGCGGGTACAGGCCGACATGGTGATCGCCGCGCAAGTGGCGGGCGATGACGTCGTTGGTGAGCGGCAGGTACAGCGCCTCCGACCGGGACATACCCTTGCTCCATCGGCCTCGGATGGCAGGCATCCACCCGGAGCGGCCGTCACGGCGGTTCTCCCAGCGGACCGCGTAAACGTCGTCGCGGCAGCGGAAAAGGTCGAGATAGAACCGGACCTTGGCCTCCGGGCTGGAACGCATGTCGACCGGTGTCCCCACCGCCGTCTGATCCGGAGCGGCGGCACGAGCCTGCTATTCGGTCAGATCGAGCAGGCGGCGTAGACGAGCGGTCTCCGCGCGCAGGTCTTCGAGCTCGCCGGGATAGCGTTCCACGAGCAACCAGTCTGCCGTGCACTGCCCTGCTCGTCGACGGTGTATGGGGGACGTCGTGAGACACCGCATCCTGTTGAGGGGGCTTTTCAGCGGAATCGTATGCTGCCGTGAGGTTTCCGGATTTTTGGGTGCCGGTCACCGGTAGGGTCTGGAGACGTCGGCACCGTCACCCGAGGAGCAAGGACAGGATTCTGAAGGCGATCAAGAATTCGCAGCGAGCTGCGACCGGTCCACTCGAGGAGTTGATCTATCGCGCCGGTGAGCTCAAGGCGGAACTGGTGGCGTTCGCGCAAAGTTCGCGTTTCGACAGGCAGTTGACCGCCGCGCTGATCGACGCCGCCGACGATCAGGGCTATCTGGACGAAGGCCTGGCGATTCTGGCCGTCGATCATTTCGCGCTGCAGCATCGACTGCCCGACGGTCGTACCGTCGTCGAACGGTTTGTCGCTCAACATCGTCCGCCGCTGTCGGGCGGTGATCGGGAGCTGCTGCTGGGATGGCGCGACGTCGTCGAGGGATGCTTCGAGGTGAGGCTCGTCGATGGGGTCGAGATTGTGCTGCACAACCTGATCGACGACCTGGTCTACCGCGTTTATTCGAATCTCGGGGCTGCGCCGTTCGCTCGCCTGCGAAAGGGCATGTTCGCCATCGCCAGGATTGTGCCCCTGTCACAGGATGCTGATGCGTGGCTCGTCAGCGGAAATTTCGTGGCGCTCCCCAAATCCGCGGTGCGCCAAGTAGCGCAGAACGCCCTGACCATGCTGACCGCGCATCCGGAGTTGTTGCGCCGCAACCCCGAACTGCTGCGGCGAGCCTGGGAGATGCAGGCGCAGGACCGCGCGGATTTCATCGACCTGTTCGGCGGCGACCTGGTGGTGCTGCCGGTGGAGGAGGTCCGGGAGAGACTGAGCGAGCATTACCGGCGCCGCCGGCAGAAGGCACTCGCGGGTCTCGACGACAAGGCGGCCAAGCGCGCCGCCGCGGCCGGACCGACTCCTGACATGCTTGCCGAACTGCCCGAGCAGCTGTGGGACGCGGAGACGGTCGGCGTGATCTACGACGAGGTCGAGGGGCTCAACTTCTATGGCGACTTCGGTCGGCTGGAGGCCCTGTTCGCCGATCCCGCGCTCGCCGGCGACCGGACCTACCTCGCGGTGCTGCGCGGCTATCTGCGTGACGATTCCGTTTCCACACTGCCGATCCGGCGTCTGGTCGAGCGTCATCGGGAAGGGGCCGATCCGGTGTTCCGCAAGTTGTTGGGAAAGCCCGGATTCTGTTGGGACCGCGACGGAGAAGCTCTGCTGCGCCGTCGTAAGAAGGAATTCTTCGATCGCGCGCCGACGCCCAGCATCTCCGTCGTCGGTGAGCGTCTGGCCGAACTTCTCCGTCGCAACCGATAGGCCAAGAGATGGGCAGGCTCACGAAAGCGCAGCTGCGGGTCATGGTCGAAGAAGCCACAGTGGACGCCTACGGCGACGAAGAACAGCTGGTCGGCTTCTACACCATGATCGTCGACCACGTGGAGACCCCTTTCGAGGTGGAGGTCTTCGGGTTGACGGTCACCGTCAGCTCGTCGATCAGCTCACTGACGATGCCTTTCCCCTGGACGGGCGTGGGCGCCGGCTGCTTCTTCTTGCGTGCCGCTTGGATTCGCCCTTCGGCCCGCAGCTGTTCGAGTCTGGTCGGCTGCTCGACGGGAACGATGCGGGCGATCGGCCGCCCCATGATCGGTGATGGTAATGGTGCGGCCGGAGCGAACTTCGGCCAGGTGACGGCTGAGGCTGTCGCGGAGTTCTCGAATTCCGACGTCCATGATCATCAACCCCTATGTCGCCATATTTCGGTGATGAATTATGGCCGTAAATTGGGTTCGATGTGATGGTCTTCTCGGCCGTTGTGGCCGGTCGCGCGTTGACGGTGCCCGCTGTGTGCTGGCAGATCTTCATCCCGATCAGACCCGCATCGTGCCACAGCGTGGTACGGTGTATCTATGGCTGTCCCGGAAATGTCCCCGCCGACCGAGGTCAGCGTCCGGCAATTTGTCAACGATTCCGGTGCCGTGACCCGCGGGCTGCGGGAAGGTCGGCAATACCTGCTCACCATCAATGGTGAGCCGTTGGCCGAGGTAACGCCGATCAGGCGACACCGCTTCGTCCGCACCAGCCAGGCCCAGACGATGTTCGCTACCGCTCCCGCGCTGGACTACGAGGAGTTGCGGCGTGACCTGGACACGGCCGTCACCGACGAGTTGTCCGAGGACCCGTTCGAAGGGACCGGCCTGTGAACGATCCCCGGGCGAGGGGCGTGCTCGACACGAGCATCGTCGCGGCGTTGTCGGTTTTCGATCCGGCCGAACTGCCCGTCGAATCCGCTATCACCGCGGTCACCTTGGGCGAACTGTCACGGGGACCGTATGCCACCGACGATCCGATCAAGCGCGCTCGCCGGATTGCGGTGTTGCAGCACACGGAGGCGACGTTCGGAGAGGCCCTGCCCTACGACAGCGAAGCCGCGCGTATCTTCGGGCTGATCTGCGCTTCGGTATATGCGATCGGCCGACAGCCGCGACGCCGGACGGCCGACCTCATGATCGCCGCCACCGCTGCGCGCAACGGGCTGCCGCTGTACACGACCAATCCGAAGGACCTCGAGGGCCTCGACGGCCTCGTCACGATCGTGCCGGTCAGTCGTCCCGCCGGGGCTACCGGCTGACCGGACGGAGTCGGTCGTGAACCCGGGCGAGGTGCAAACCGGCGACCTCGACACCGGGAGGCCGGCTGCATGGAATCGACACTCGCTCATGCGGTGGCGGGGTGTACGGACTTGACCTATCCCCAAAATTTCCCCAAGAATTCTGGGTGCGCTTTGCGTGATTTCCCTGTCCAAACCCGCAGGGTGTGCAGGTCCGTCGTTCATACCGACTTGAACTGACAACTGCGGGTTTGTGCCGAAATCCTGCACACCACCGGCACGTTTGATCGAAACTCTCGATCAGAAGGTTGGGAGTTCGAGTCTCTCCGGGCGCGCAAGATCGAGAGCCCCGCACCGAATGGTGTGGGGCTCTTGGCTTTTGGGGTGCCCATGCGGGTCGGGCTGCCCGGGGCGGTGGTTACTTCCAGGCGGCGAGGTCGGGGAGGTCGCCGGTGAGGTCCTTGCCGGCGGAGCGGCCGATGAGCCAGGCGGCGAGGGCGGTGGCGGGGCCGGTGATGGTGGTGGCCGGGGTGCCGACAGTGCCGGTGTAGCCGGTGTCGGTGGCGGTCACCGCGAAGCCGGTGCCGTCGGCGGGCCGCACCTCGCCGATGGATTGGATCAGGAGGCGGGTGGTGAAGGTCTCGGACCAGTCGGCGGGGGTGTAGCCGATGGCGAGGTCCACGTGGTGGATCTCCACCTCCAGCAGGCGCATCCACGGGATGCGGGTGGCGGGGATCTCGCCGCCCTGGCGGTTGCGGACCAGGGTGGGCCAGCGGTCCGCGGGCATGACCCGGGCCAGATCCAGCCAGCGTTCGGCGGAGGCGGTGAAATCCTCGAGCTGTTCGCGCAGCGCACGCGGGGCGCCCGCCTCGATGTCGGCCTCGCGGAGGAATTGGCTTGCGTACTGCGGGGTTTCGATGCCGGTGCGGGCCCACAGCAGCAGATTGACCAGGCTGTCGGCATTGCGGGAGAGGTGGGCGAGCACGTGGCCGCGGGTCCATCCGGGCAACAGTGAGGGTTCCACCAGGTCGGCGTCGCCGAGGGCGGCGATCGCGGGGAGCAGGCGCCCGGTCGCGGCGGCGACGGTGTCGAGCAGGGCGACGGTGTCGGCGAGTTGCGCATCGCTGGTCACAGGTCCGACCCTAACCGGTCGGGGCGGTCAGTCGCCGGACGAGGCGGCGGTGCGCCGGTATTTGGCCGGCGGGCCGGAATCCCGTTCGGCCACAACGATTTGCACCGCCAGCGCGACCAGCCACAGCGACATGGCCCCGACCTGGATGCGCTGCGCGATGCCCAGGCCGTAGTTGCCGGGCAGATTGTCGGCGATCAGCATCCACGCCGTCACCGCCGAACCGACGATCAGAATCCACAGTCCGGTGTGCCGCAGAATCGGCCAGCGCCGGTACTTGAAGGCCGCCACGGTGAACGCGATCATCGCGATGTAGATGGAGAACACCGCCAGCGTGCTCGTCAGGGCGTGAATCTGGTGCAGCTGCGGGAACAGTCCGGTATCCACATAGCGTTTGCGCGCGTTCGGATCCTCGGGCACGATCGGCCACTGCGCGTCCGCGATGGTGGCCGCGCCGAAGCAGGTCAGCGCCACCCATCCGATGGTCGAGTAGAGCCGTCGCGAGAACAGCAGCAGCCCAGCCAGTCCCGCCACCACCAGCAGCGACCCGGAAATGGTGTCCCCGGTGCTGAACACCCACCGGAACGGCGCGCCCTTCTCGGCCAGCTGGCTCAGGAAGGTGTTGGTCGGGTTGCTGTCGATGGGCAGGATGAATTCCAGGACCCAGGAGGAATAGCCGAGTCCGGCGACCGCTATCAAGATCGCGATGAACCAGCGCAGCGCCCGTCGCCACCGCGGCTGGAGAACCCTCGCCGTCGGAACCGTCTCGGCTAGTTTCTGCTCGGTTGGCATCACCGCGCTCGCTTTCGCTGGCCTCGCTATCTCGTACTGCCCTGCCCGCAGCTTCCGATCTGTCCGGACTGGTCGGCTGGTCCGGTCTTGGGTCCATTGTCTCCCATTCGGAAACATGGCCGTCACATGGCGCGTGCCAACGCCCGCATCACCAGGTCGGCTGCCGATTCCGCGGCCTCGTGTTCCCACACCCGCACCACGGTCCAGCCCGCCGCCGTCAACCGGGCATCGGTGTCGCGATCGCGCGCCACATTGCCCGCCAGCTTGTCGGCCCACCATTGCGCATTGTTCTTCGGGTGTGTCGCGTGTTGCGGGCAGCTGTGCCAGAAGCACCCGTCCACATAGACCGCCACCTTTCGCCGCGGGAACACCAGATCGGCCCGCCGCCGCAGCCCCGGCAGCGGAGCCCGGTCCACGAAGAAGCGTTTTCCACGCCGGTGCAATTCCCGCCGCAGTTCCAGCTCCGGCTTGGTCCCCACGCGCCGCTGCCTCGCCATGCGCGCACTGGTCGCCGCATCGGTGCCCGGTCGCCGCGCATCCGCCATCAGGCCATCCTCATCGCGGCCCGCCGGGCCGGCAAGGTCGGCCGCCTCACGCCGCCTCGCGCGGCGCGCCCCCCATGCGCTCGAGATGGTTCTCCACATCGTCGAGGAACCCGTCGGGGAAGCGCAGCGAGCCCATCCGGGTGCGCCGCAGGAAGCCCGCGGTCGCGCGCGCGGACAGCAGCCGGGAGTCGTCGAGAAACCAGCGCAGATCCTCGTAAGGCGCGTGAACGGGCCAGGTGGACACCGGAACCCGATGCACCTCCCCACGATGCCCCCAGGCCGCCGCCGGCCAGCTGCGGCGGGTCAGCGGCGCGCCGTCCGGGATGGGATCGTCGGATGGATCGGTGACGCGCGCGGCGATCCAGGACGCCATGCGCACACTCACCGCATTGCCGACCAGCTTCCAGCGATGCCCCGGCCGCACCCCGGGCACCGCCAGAGCGGCTGTGGTCCAATCCCGGTCGAAGCCCTGCAGCCGCTCGGCGTCGGTGATGCCGGGCGTCACCAGCTCACCCGAGGGCAGCCGGACCGCCGGCGGGCTCGCAATGCCCAGGGCCGAGCCGCCTTTCAGGGTGGGCACGGCATTCACCGCCCAGCCCAGGCCGCGGGTGCCCTCGGTCCAGTAGAAGCCGCACGGATCGTGCGCCGGATCGCCCACCTCGCGCGGCCCGGCGTCGGCGCCGAACAGGATCGGCCGCGGATCCTCGGTGCGGGAGGCCAGCATCAGCACCCGCTCCCGCCGCTGCGGCAGCCCGAACGCGCGCGCGTCCACCACCCGGTAGGCCCAGGTGTAGCCGAGCTCGGTAAGCGCGGCGGTGATGTGGCGCATGGCCGCGCCGCCACCGAGCTGCAGCATGAACGGCACATTCTCGATGAGCAGCCAGCGCGGGCCCTTCTTGCGCTTGACCAGCCGGAACACCTCGTCCACCAAACCCGAACGGGCCCCGGTGATTCCGGCCGTCCGCCCGGCCTGGGAGAGGTCCTGGCAGGGGAAGCCCGCCGCCACCAGCTCGGTCCCCGACGGCAGCGCGCGCAGCTTGGTCACATCGGAATGCAGTGGCACGTCCGGGAAATGCGCGGCCAGCACCGCCTGCGCTCCGGAGTCGATCTCGCACAGCAGTTCACTGCGCCATCCGTGCGCCGCGAGCCCGAGCTCCAGCCCGCCGATGCCGGCGAACAGGCCGACCATCCGCGCGCCCGTCACAACAGTCCCTTTCACCCCGGAGTCCCCGTGCCCAGAGCACGTTACTCGAGTCCGCGTAACCCCACCGTGAGCAACACCCTTCCGCACTCGCGATCCAGAGACCCTCGCTATGACCCGGGCGGATGATCAGCAGGCGGTGGTGTGCGCGAACACCCGGAACCACCCGGCACCATTGCGTGTTGATCACGATGTGCCGCCGGGGGAGTGATACCGGCCGGGTAGCGCGGGTGCGCGGGCGGGGGGAACTACGGTTATAGGCGTGACGGATAACGGGAGTGAGGACGCGAACCCGGGAGCGCCGCGGTGGCCGGCCATTCTCACGTGGCGCGCGCACGACGGATCGCGGATGGAGTCGGTGCGGGTGGTGCTGAGCGGCAATCGGATTCGCGCCGCGGGCCGCATCATCGCCGGCGCCTGCGAGGAGTATCCCGCCTTCAGCGCGTCCTACGACCTGGTCACCGACGAGTCCGGGGTCACCAAGCGGCTGTCGCTGCGCAGCACCCTGGCCAGCGGTGAACGTCACGCCTCCATCGCCCGCGACGAGGAGAACTACTGGCTCATCGACGCCGGAAACACCCACGTGCGCTCCACCTTCGGCGGCGCGCTGGATGTGGACGTGGTGCTGAGCCCGTTCTTCAACACCCTCCCCATCCGCCGCTACGGCCTGGCCCACGCCAGCGAGGACGTGCAGGTTCCGGTCGTCTACGTCCGCCTGCCCGATCTGCTGGTGCAGGAAGCGAGCCTCACCTACAGCAGCGGCTCCGACGGCATCCATGTGCTCTCGCCCGTCTCCAGCGCGACCGTCACCGTCGACGAGGACGGCTTCCTGCTCGACTACCCCGGCCTGGCCGAACGGATCTAGCCGGGGTTCGCCGAGACAGATCTAGTCGAGCGAGGTGAGGACGCCGCCGGAACGGCCCGCGTCGATCAGTTTGGTGAGCCAGTTGTGGTCGCCGGGGCGGACATCGGTGATGACCCAGCGCTCGTTGTCCTCGTAGTCGGTGCGGGCGTCGTGGCCGGCCTCCACGAGTTCGGTGATGGTGCCGTTGGCGCGCAGGCTGTCCCGGGCCTGGGTGAGGATCTCGAGGGTGTCGTCGAGCACATCCAGCAGCGCCGCGGCGTTCGGTTCGCAGATGGCGCGGACCATGTCCGGTGAGGTGGCGGCGACCCGGGTGCCGTCGCGGAAGGAGCCGGCCGCCAAGCCGAGGGCCAGCGCGCCGCCGTTGGCGCCCTCGATGGCGAGGGCCTCGGCGAGGACGTGCGGCAGGTGCGAGATGCGGGCGACCGCGCGATCGTGTTCCACCGCCAGCACCGGCACCACCGCCGCGCCGCAGTCCAGTGCGAGCTGCGCGACACGCCGGAAGGGGTCGGCGTGTACGCCCGGATCGACGCTCACCGCCCACGCCGCGTTCTTGAACAGGTCGGGAGAGGATGCGGCCCAACCGGATTCGCTGGTCCCGGCCATGGGGTGGCCGCCGACGTAGCGCGCGCCCAGCTCGTGGCGCTGTACGGCCGCCGCGACCGGCGCCTTCACGCTCACCACATCGGTCAGCGCACAGTCGGGGGCGAAGGTCTTCACGTCCGAGAGCACGGCGTCGATGGCGGGCATGGGCACACCGATCACCACCAGCGCGTCGCGTTCGGCCGCCCGGGAGAGCACCGCCTCCACATCGCTGATCACGTCGTATCCGTCCATGCGGGCCGCCTTCGCGCCGACCTCGGACCGGTTGTAGCCGAACGCCTCATACCCGGCGCCGGCGGCGGCGCGCAGCACCGATCCGCCGATCAAACCGGTACCGAGGACGCAGACAGCTGGTTTCGGAGTGCCCGTCATTCGATCAGATTCGCATACGACTTCAACATTTCCCCCGAAGCGGACTACCGTTGCGGCCATGGCAGCACAGCGCTCGAGCACGAACAGGGCGACGTCGGATGAGTTCGACGACGTGGAAGGGTTCGCAGTGGCGGTTGTCCGCGAGGAAGCCAACTGGAAAGTGACGCCGCTGAGCGACGCCTCACTGTCCAGTCTGTCCGCGGCCGAGCACGAGTTGCGGGCGCTGCGAAGTTCCGGCGCGGTGTTCGGTTTGCTCGACGTCGACGACGAATTCTTCGTCATCCTGCGTCCGGGCCCCACCGGCAGCCGCATCCTGCTGTCCGACGCCACGGCCGCCATCGACTACGACATCGCCGCCGATGTGCTCGAGGAACTCAATATCGAGATTCCCGACATCGACCCGGACGAGATCGACGACGTCGAACCATGGGAGGAGGGCGACCTCGGCGTCCTCGCCGACCTCGGCCTGCCCGAACCGGTGCTGGCGGTCATCCTCGCCGAAACCGACCTGTACCCGGACGAGCAGCTCGGCATGATCGCCCAGCGCCTCGGTTTCGCCAACGAATTCTCCGCGGTCCTGGACAAGCTCCCGCGTTGATCGGCTCGCTCGCCTCCGACGAGGCGATGATGCGGGCCGCCATCGCCGCCGCCGGTGCCGCCGACCCGCGCGACGTCCCCGTCGGCGCGGTCGTCTTCGATGCCCAGGGGCGGGAACTGGCGCGTGCCGCCAATGCCCGTGAGGCCCTGGGCGATCCGACCGCGCACGCCGAGGTGCTGGCTCTGCGCGCGGCAGCCCGGGTGCTGGGCGATGGCTGGCGGCTGGAGGGCGCGACGCTCGCCGTCACTCTCGAACCGTGCACCATGTGCGCCGGCGCCCTGGTGCTCTCCCGCATCGGCCGCCTCGTCTTCGGCGCCTGGGAACCCAAGACCGGTGCCGTCGGATCCCTCTGGGATGTGGTCCGTGACCGACGTCTCAATCACCGCCCCCAGGTCCGGGCCGGCGTCCTCGAATCCGAATGTGCCGCTCTCCTGGCCGAATTCTTCGATTCCCACCGCCCTTAGCCCTCTTTCCAGGCGATTTCGGAATCCGGCGGGTGCTCAGGTAAAGTCACCAGCGGTGGCGTGTCCGAGCGGCCTAAGGAGCACGCCTCGAAAGCGTGTGAGGGGTAACCCCCCTCCGAGGGTTCAAATCCCTCCGCCACCGCTTCGGCCCCTCATCCGCAAGAGTGGATGGGGGGCCTTTTTCTTGCTCGCGGAACGAGTGATCGAGCGGGCTGCCCGGTTACGGCCAGCACCAGTCCAGGGTGGCTGATCCGGGTGTCGGGATGTGGACACAGATGTTGATCGAGATGTACGGCGCATCCACATTCGACAGCAGGGGCTGGTCCGCATTCGCCGCCACGGGCCGGCTCGTCTCGGGCTGATTCGCGGATGCGGATGGTGCGGCCAGGGCGACGAGCGGAACGGCTATCGCGGCGACCGCTGCCGAGCGGGCGATTCCTGCGAGCATCTGATCGACTCCTTCGGTAACGCGGGTGTGTGGACGGTGGTTTCCAGATGCCGTGGAGGATGGGTGCTTTGTCCCGGTCGGAGGTTTGCCCACAGCTATCTACAGCCCGGTTCAGACGATGATTCAAGGTCGAGACCGGCTGTGAGAAGCAACGTTAACATCGAAAAATTGGATAGCTGAGAAATATCTGAAGACTGGTCGGTGTCCACACTCGCCAGTGTCCGTCACCCATCCCGCCCTCGAGTGCGCGGTCACCCCTTATCCGGGCGACAAGGTTTATCAAGGCCGGGCGCACAGGATTCCTTGCGGCGCGGGGCTTTCCGCGTGAGCCGGTGGTCAGGAGGATCCGATGTCGTACCCGCACAATCAGTCCGGTCGATCCGTGTACCACCCCTACCCGGAGCCGGCGCGTCGTCCGGAGAGCGGCGCGGCCGGAATCATCGGGGCCGCGATGGCGCTGCTCTTCGGCCTCCTCGCCGGTCTGGGCAGCGTTCTCGCCTGCTGGACCTGGTCGAGTTTCTCGGCCGACATCCGGCAATCGATGGGGATCCAGTCCTGGATGGTGTGCGGTCCGATCGCCGCCCTGCTCCTGATTCCGGGTGGCCTCCTGCTCCTCCGCCGCCGGACCATCGGCCGCGTTCTGGTGATCATCGGCACCCTCCCCCTCTTCGCCGCCAATCTGTGGGAATGGCGCGCCAACCCCTACGCCGGCCCCGGCGCCCTGGCCTATGCCATGGTCTTCTCCGTCATCCACCTCGGCATCGTCATCCTCGTCGCTCTACCCTCCACCGGCCGCTGGATCCGTACCCGCCCCTTGTGAATCGGACAGTCGCGTCGGGAAACCATTGCGGGGCTTTCCTTTTGAAAACCACTCGGCCCCCACCCGGAGAATCGGGTGGGGGCCGAGTGGTTTTCGTGCGGGGGTCAGCCGACGGTGGCGGGCTGCTTCTCCTCGGCGGGGGTGGCGGACTGCTTCAGCTCGGCGAGCTTGGCGCCTTCCACGTCGATGTCGGGGAGGATGCGGTCCAGCCACTTCGGGAGCCACCAGGACCACTTGCCCAGCAGCGCCAGCAGCGACGGGATCAGGACCATGCGGACGATGAAGGCATCGAAGAAGACGCCCGCCGCCATGGCGAAGCCCATGGACTTGGCCACCACGTTGTCGTCCAGCATGAAGGCGCTGAACACCGAGATCATGATGATGGCGGCGGAGGTCACGACGCGGGCGCCGTGGTGGTAGCCGCTGATCATCGCTTCCTTGGCCGACTTGCCGTGGACGTATTCCTCACGCATGCGCGTGACCAGGAAGACCTGGTAGTCCATGGCGAGACCGAAGACCAGACCGATCAGCATGATCGGCAGGAAGCTCACCAGCGGATGCGCCTCCACCAGGCCGAAGTGGCCCTGCTGGAAGATGAGCACGGTCGCGCCGAAGGTGGCCGCCATGGAGAGCAGGAAGCCCAATGCGGCGGTCAGCGGCACCAGGATCGAGCGGAACACCAGGAGCAGCAGGATGAATGCCGCGCCGGCCACGATCGCCAGGTACGGAATGATCTTGTTCAGCAGCGCCTGCGAGACATCCGCGTAGATGGCGGTGGTGCCGGTGATGCCGTATTCCATGCCGTACTTGTCATGGAACTCGGACTCGGCGTCGCGGGCGTTCTTGACCAGGTCCTTGGTCTCCTTGTTGTTCGGCCCGGACTTGGGATAGCCCATGAACATGGCGGCCTGCTTGTCCTCGCTGGGCCGGGACAGGGTCAGGTAGTCCATGCCCGGGTAGGAGGCCAGTTTGGAGCGCAGCGCGTCGAGAGCCTCGGTGCGCTGGTTCTCCGGCGTCTTGCTCAGGTCGACGGCCACCAGCAGGGTGCCGTTCGCGCCCTCGCCGAAGCCCGCGGTCTGCAGGTCGTACGCCTTGCGGACGGTGGTGTGCTTCGGCATCGAGTCGCCGCCGGGCAGACCCAGCTGCAGGTTCACCGCGGGCGCGGCCAGCAGACCCAGCAGCACTACCGAAATGCCCAGCGTCAGCGCGGGCGCCTTGCCGATGAGGCGGGCGAAGCGCATGCCGTTGGTGACGGAGTGCTCGTCCTCGGGGTCGTGCTTGGCGACCAGCGGCAGCTTCGGCTTGAACAGGAAGCGGCCGAACGCGCCCATCAGCGCCGGCATCAGGGTGACGGCCACCAGCACCGCCATCGCGGCCGAGACCGCGCCGAAGATGCCCATGTAGGTGAGGAAGCTGACGCCCACGAAGCTCAGGCCGGCCAGCGCGATGATGACGGTCAGACCCGCGAAGATGACGGCCGAACCCGCGGTGCCGACCGCGGTGCCCGCGGCCTCCTCCGGCGAATTCGACACGGCCAATTCGTGTTTGTAGCGGGAGACGATGAACATCGCGTAGTCGATGGACAGCGCCAGACCGATCATGGAGGCCAGGATCGGGGTGAAGGTCGGCACGGTCAGGAAGTGGGTGCCGAACATGATGATGGAGATGGCGGTGCCGACGCCGACGAGTGCGGTGAGGATCGGCACGAAGGCCGCCACGATCGCGCCGAACGCGATCACCATGACCACCAGCGCCACCGCGATGCCGATCAGCTCGGAGGAGCCGTTCGAGCCGCCCGGATCCTGCGCGATCGAACCGCTCAGCTCGACCTGCAGCCCGGCGGCACGCGCCGCGTCGCCCACCTTGTAGGCGGCGTCGCGATCGGCCTGCTTGATGTCGGAGAACTTGGCGATGGTGAACTTGGCCTGGACCGTGGCCACCGAATCGGGGTTGGTCTTGTTCAGCACGTTCAGCGGCGCGCTGGAGCAGACCGCCGAGAAGTTCGGGTTGGACCGGTCGCCGGCCAGGCAGTCGATGCCGGCCTGCTCACCGATCTTCTTGGTGGCGTCGATCGGATTCACCAGCGGCGCGGACTTGTCCACGATCGACAGGTCGCCGAGCGCGGTCAGGAACTCCGACAGCTTGGTCTGGTTCGCCGGGTCGGTCAGCTTCTGACCCTCCGGCGCGGCGATCACATAGGTCGCGCTGACGGCATTGGGGTCGAACTCCTTGGACGCACCCGGGAAGTGTGCGTCGAGGATTTCCGTGGCTCGCTCCGACGGCAGGCCCGGCATGGTGAAGGAGTCCTGGAACGGCTTGGCGAGGGCCCCGCCGAGTCCGCCGATGACGAGCAGCGCGGCGACCCACGCCGTGATGACTATCCATTTCCGGCGGAAGGCGAACTTTCCCCACCGATAGAGGTATACGGACACAGGGGTTCTCCTGGGCGATGGTTTGTGGGCGAAACAGGGTGCTGGTGTGCGAGCGCGTAGACAGCACTGCCGCCGGGGGCGTCATCGCCCCCCGCCTCCACGAAACTGAATCTGCCTACCGTGCGGTAGGTAGACTACCGAGCGATTAAGCGGAGGAACAACCTCGACTCTAGGTGGCGTAGATCGCATACCGAGCATGCCGAGGTCGTCGGTCCGACGCGGGTGAGAGGATGAGAGTATGGGTGGCCAGGTCATGTCCGGAACAGTTGTCGCAGGTAGAAGCACCAAGGATGCGATCCGGGACGCCGCTCTTCAATTGTTTTCGACCAAAGGGTTCGATCACAGCAGCCTGCGCGAGGTCGCCGATGCGGTAGGAATCACAAAAGCCTCGCTCTACTATCACTATGCTTCGAAGGTCGATCTGCTGGTCGCGATCATCGAGCCGATGTTCGAGGAAGTGCGTGATCAGGTCGAGGGCCTCGATGACATTCCGCACACTCCCGAGAATGTGGCCGAGGTGATCCGCCGGCGCCTGCACTCGACATTGGCCAACCGCCAGGTGGGCGTGCTGTGCATGCGCGACACCGTCGCCATCGTGAATGCCCTCGGCAACCGCTATCCCGACATGATCGAATTGCATCACCGCATGTGCCGCTGGATGGCCGGGCCCGATGCCGACGACGACACCCTGCTGCGTGCGGCCGCGGCCATGCAGGTGCTCAGCACCGCGATGATGTCCCAGGAGATCGTGCCCGCCGCCGATGCAGATCACATCGAGACGACATTGTTGAATGCCGCACTCGGCGTGCTGAATCCGGCGCGATAGGGTTTTTCCTCACCACCGATCTGGATCAGGAGTTCTCGTGCATATCACCGCGAAGGTCGATTACGCGGTGCGCACCCTTGTGGAAATCGCGAAGGCGCAACCGGATTCGGTGAAGGCCGATGCCATTGTCGCCGCCCAGAACATTCCGCCCAAGGTGCTGGAATCGGTGGTGGCGGATCTTCGCAAGGGCGAATTGGTGGTCAGCCGCCGCGGTCCCGACGGTGGATATCGACTGGCCCGCCCGGCCGCCGAGATCAGCATCGCGGATGTGATTCGCGCGGTGGAGGGTCCGCTGGCCTCGGTGCGCGGGCAGCGGCCGGAGGATGTCAGCTACCCGGGCGCGGCCGAGCCGCTGCAGCGGGTGTGGATCGGGCTGCGGGTGAACATTCGCTCGGTGCTGGAGCGGGTGACCGTCGCCGATATCGCGCACGATCTGCTGCCATCCTTCCTCGACGAGCTGCTGCACGATCCGGATGCCTGGACCCGCCGTCCGCGGCCCGCGGGCGGTCCGGTCGCGGCGGTGTCGCCGTCCGGCGGCGCGGGATCGAGCGCGCCCACCACGGGAGAGTGGCGCGATCTGGACCAGCCCGACATCTGAGCGCCACCCAGGCGGGTGTCCTACAGCACCGGAAAACGTCGGGGCGAGCGCCGGAGGATGGCGGTAGCCTGCCCTCATCATGTTGATCCGACTTCTACGCACCTTCCTGTGGCCCTACCGCAAGCAATTGGCGGGGGTCGTCGTGCTCCAGCTGATCTCGGTCATCGCCATGCTGTACCTGCCCACGCTGAACGCCGACATCATCGACAACGGCGTCACCAAGGGCGATATCGGCTACATCTGGTCCACCGGCGGGTGGATGCTGCTGGTGACGGGCATCCAGATCGCGGCCCAGGCCGTCTCGGTGTACCTGGGCGCGCAGGCGGCCATGGGCGCGGGCCGCGATATGCGCGCGGCCCTGCTGCACCGGGTCGGCACCTTCTCCGCGCGGGAGGTCGGCATGTTCGGCGCGCCCTCGTTGATCACCCGCAATACCAATGACGTCGGCCAGGTGCAGCTGCTCGTGCTGATGAGCGCCACCATCCTGGTGATGGCCCCGATCATGTGCATCGGCGGCATCTTCATGGCGTTGCGCGAGAGCATGCAGTTGTCGTGGCTGCTGTTGATCGCGGTGCCGGCGCTGGCCCTGTCCATGGCCTTCATCATCAGCCG
Organism: Nocardia niigatensis NBRC 100131; assembly: GCF_000308655.1. Lineage (GTDB taxonomy): Bacteria > Actinomycetota > Actinomycetes > Mycobacteriales > Mycobacteriaceae > Nocardia > Nocardia niigatensis. Next base: position 104,881 of record NZ_BAGC01000002.1, read on the forward strand.
CATGGTGCCGGGCTTCCGGCGCATGCAGGAGCGCATCGACGCGGTGAACCGCGTGCTACGCGAACAGATCACCGGCATCCGCGTGGTGCGGGCCTTCGTGCGGGAGCGGCAGGAGACCTGGCGCTTCGGAGTCGCCAATACCGAGCTGACCGAGCAGTCGCTCTATGTCGGAAAGTACATGGCTCTCATGTTCCCGGCCGTCATGCTCATCTCGAACCTGACCACGGTCGGCGTCATCTGGTTCGGCGGTCACGCCATCGACAACGGCGAGATGCAGATCGGCTCGCTCACCGCGATGCTGGCCTACATCATGCAGATCCTGATGGCGGTCATGATGGCCTCCTTCCTGGCCATGATGGCCCCGCGCGCCACGGTCTCGGCAGAGCGCATCGGCGCGGTGCTCGACACCGAGTCCTCGGTGGCGGAACCCCGTCTGCCGCAACAGTTCCAGGACGATCCGGGAACGGTGGATCTGGCCTTCGCCGAGTTCAAGTTCCCGGGCGCCGAGAAGCCGGTGCTGCGGGCCATCCAGTTCCGGACCGCGCCGGGCACCACCACCGCCATCGTGGGCGCGACCGGCGCCGGCAAGACCACACTGGTCAACCTGATTCCGCGGCTCATCGACGTCACCGACGGCGCGGTCTACGTGGGCGGCACCGACGTCCGGCACCTGCCCCTGGAGACGCTGCGCTCGGAGATCGGCCTGGTGCCGCAGAAGGCGTACCTGTTCTCCGGCACCGTCGCCTCCAATCTGCGCTACGGCAAACCGGATGCCACCGACGAGGAACTCTGGCACGCGCTCGAGATCGCGCAGGCCGCCGACTTCGTGCGCGAGATGCCGCAGGGCCTGGAAACGCCCGTGGCACAGGGTGGTACGACCGTCTCCGGCGGTCAGCGTCAGCGGCTGGCGATCGCCCGCGCGCTGGTGCGCAAGCCGCGCATCTACCTGTTCGACGACTGCTTCTCCGCCCTCGACGTGAGCACCGACATGCGGGTGCGGGAGGCGCTGAGACCGGAGACCTCGAACGCGTCGGTCATCATTGTGGCGCAACGGATCTCGACGATCCGGGACGCCGATCAGATCGTGGTGCTGGAGGACGGCGCGATGGCCGGCATCGGCACCCACGAGCAATTGCTGCGGGGCTGTCCCGAATACCGCGAGATCGTGGAGTCGCAGTTCAGCGCGGAGGAGGTGCGATGAGGCCCGGAGCGGTCAATCCCGGTGCGCCGGATGCCAAGGCGAAGTCCTTCGGCCCGTCGCTGAAGCGCGTGCTGCGCATGCTCGCGCCGGACCGGGTCTACCTGGGCGTGGTCTTCCTGCTGGCCGTGGGCTCGGTGGTGCTCAACACGCTGGGCCCGCAGATTCTCGGCAAGGCCACCAACCTCATCTTCGACGGGGTGGTCGGCAAGCAGCTGCCCGCGGGGCAGAGCAAGGACGAGCTGGTCGAGGGTCTGCGCCGGGCCGGTAACAACACCTTCGCCGACATGCTCGCCAGCATGCACGTGATTCCCGGCACGGGAATCGATTTCACGGCGGTGGGTCACGTGCTGGCCTGGGTGCTGGCGCTCTACATCGGCGCCTCGGTGTTCCAGTGGCTGGAAGCGCAGCTGCTGATCATCGTGATCAACCGGACCGTGAAGCGGCTGCGCGCGCAGATCGAGGAGAAGCTGCACCGGCTGCCGCTGCGCTACTTCGACTCGATGCCGCGCGGCGATGTGCTCTCCCGGGTCACCAACGACGTCGACAATGTGGCGCAGACACTGCAGCAGACCATGTCGCAGCTGATCATCAATGTGCTGTCGGTGATCGGCATCCTGATCATGATGTTCTGGATCTCGTGGCTGCTGGCCCTGATCGCGCTGCTGACGGTGCCGCTGGCGGTCATCGTGACCGCGCAGATCGCCAAGCGCTCCAAGCCGCACTTCGTGGACCAGTGGAAGTTCACCGGCGAGGTGAACGCTCAGGTCGAGGAGGCCTTCACCGGCCACGAGGTGGTCAGCGCCTTCGGCCGGGTGCGCGAGGTCGGGGAGCGCTTCGACGAGACCAACGACAAGCTCTACGACTCCTCGTTCAAGTCGCAGTTCATCTCCGGCCTGATCATGCCCGCCATCATGTTCCTCGGGAACCTGAACTATGTGCTGATCGCCGTGGTCGGTGGCCTGCGGGTGGCGTCGGGCAATCTGTCGCTGGGTGAGGTGCAGGCGTTCATCCAGTACTCGCGCGGATTCACCCAGCCGCTCACCCAGATCGGTTCGATGATGAACCTGCTGCAGTCGGGTGTGGCGTCGGCGGAACGGATCTTCGAGATCCTCGACGCCGAGGAGCAGTCGGCGGATCCGGATCCGGAGGATTCGCGACCGGTGGATCGTGGCCGGGTGGCGTTCGAGCAGGTGTCCTTCCGCTACGAGCCGGAGACGCCGATCATCGAGGAGCTCTCGCTGGTGGCCGAACCCGGGCACGTGGTGGCCATCGTCGGACCGACCGGCGCGGGCAAGACCACCCTGGTCAATCTGCTCATGCGGTTCTACGAGGTGGACTCCGGCGTCATCACCATCGACGGCGTCGACATCACCCGCATCACCCGCGACCATCTGCGGTCGCGGATGGGCATGGTGCTGCAGGACACCTGGCTGTTCGGCGGAACCATCTGGGAGAACATCGCCTACGGCAATCCCAGTGCCTCCGACGAGGACATCCTCGAGGCGGCCCGGGCCGCCTACGTGGACCGGTTCGTGCACGCGCTGCCGCACGGCTACGACACCGTCATCGACGAGGAGGGCTCCGGCGTCAGCGCCGGTGAGAAGCAGCTCATCACCATCGCCCGCGCTTTCCTGGCCAAGCCGTCCATCCTGATCCTGGACGAGGCCACCAGCTCGGTCGACACCCGTACCGAGCTGCTGGTGCAGCACGCCATGGCGGCGCTGCGCCGGGACCGCACGAGTTTCGTGATCGCGCACCGGCTTTCGACGATTCGCGATGCCGACACCATCGTGGTGATGGAGAAGGGCAAGATCGTCGAACAGGGCACCCACGAGCGGCTGCTGGCCGCGCGGGGCGCGTACTACCGGCTCTACAACGCGCAGTTCGCCGGCGCCATCACCGGCGGCGAGGGCAACAGTGTCGACAATCCGGAACCCGATGCCGTGGCGCTCAGCAAGAGCTGACGCCTCGATCGTCCCCTGAGGAACAGTCGGGCCCGCACCCGAGCGGGCTCGGCGCTCGAATCCGCACCCGGCCCGCACCCAACGGTGCGGGCCAGGCCATTTTTTCGCCGGGTGAGAGGATGGCTTGCGTGTCTGCTGCCTCCGAGTTCTCGTTCAAGGTCGGTACCCGTCTGGAAGGACGGCACGGCCGGACGGGCGTGATCAGCACCCCCCACGGGGACATCGCCACCCCGGCCTTCATTCCGGTCGGCACCAAGGCGACGGTCAAGGCGGTGCTGCCGGAGACCATGAAGGAGCTCGGCTCGCAGGCGCTGCTCGCCAACGCCTATCACCTCTATCTGCAGCCCGGCCCGGACATCGTGGACGAGGCGGGGGGCGTGGCCACGTTCATGAACTGGCACGGCCCGACCTTCACCGACTCCGGCGGCTTCCAGGTCATGTCGCTGGGTGTCGGCTTCAAGAAGGTGCTGGCCATGGAATCGGTCGGCGTGCAGAACGACGATGTGATCGCCAAGGGCAAGGAGCGGCTGGCGCACGTCGACGACGACGGCGTCACCTTCCGCTCGCACCTGGACGGCTCCGAGCACCGCTTCACACCCGAGGTGTCCATGGGCATCCAGCATCAGCTGGGCGCGGACGTCATGATGGCCTTCGACGAGCTCACCACGCTCATGAACACCCGTGGCTACCAGGAGGAATCGCTGGAGCGCACCCGGCGGTGGGCGCAGCGCTGCCTGGACGAGCACGAGCGGCTCACCGCGGCCCGCTCGCATCGGCCCTATCAGGCGTTGTTCGGTGTCATACAGGGCGCGCAGTACGAGGACCTGCGCCGCAAGGCATGCCGGGATCTGGAGGAGTTGCGGGGCGCGGCCGGAACGGGATTCGACGGCTACGGCATCGGCGGCGCGCTGGAGAAGCACAACCTGGGCACCATCGTCGGCTGGTGCTGTGACGAGCTGCCCGAGGGCAAGCCGCGGCACCTGCTCGGCATCAGCGAGCCGGAGGACATCTTCACCGCGGTGGAGAACGGCGCGGACACCTTCGACTGCGTGAATCCCTCACGCGTGGCGCGGAATGCGGCGCTGTACACCGACGAGGGTCGCTTCAATATCAATACGGCCCGGTTCAAGCGGGACTTCACGCCCGTCGACGCGACCTGCGACTGCTACACCTGCGCCAACTACACCCGCGCCTACATCCACCACCTGTTCAAGGCGAAGGAGATGCTCGCCTCGACACTGTGCACCATCCACAACGAGCGGTTCACGGTGCGGCTGGTGGATCGGGTGCGGGAGAGCATCGACGGCGGGTATTTCGACGATTACCAGAACGAGTTCCTCGGCCGTTGGCGCGGCCGTATCAAAGCCCCTGGCCGGTAAGGGAGTTCGATCCGGCCGCGCCAAAGCCGGTCGCGTCACTCGTAGATGGCGGAGCGTTCGCGCGGGCGGTACGAGGGCTCGTGCCGCTTCAGGAAGGCGATGCAGCGGTAGCTGATCGGCAGCACCATCATCTCGACGAGCGTCTTCCAGACGAAGCCCACGAGCGTGTAGTTGATGTAGTCGCCCCAGGTGTGGATGCCGATGGCGGTGGCGGCGATGGAGCAGAAGACGAAGGTGTCGCCGAATTCGCCCGCCACGGTGGAGCCGAGGAGCCGGGCCCACAGGTGCTTCTCCTTGGTGCGCTCCTTGATGAGCACCAGGGTGGCCGAGTTGAGGAACTGGCCCACGAAGTAGCCCGCGATGCCGGCGAACGCCAGCTGCGGGGTGTGGCCGAGCACGTCCCCGAACGCGGAACCGTTCTGATCCAGGTCTCCGGTGGGCAGCTTGATGACGATCTGGAAGCAGGCGATCATCAGCAGCAGCGCGGCGAACCCGTAGTAGACGATCCGGCGGGTCGCGCGGAACCCGTAGACCTCGCTGAGGACGTCGCCGATGACGTAGGCGAGCGGGAAGAGGAAGAACGCGCCGTCCATGGTGAGCGGCAGCACGGTGATGGGGCCGAAGGACACATGGTGTCCGGTGAAGAATTGGACGCCTTTGGCGACACAGACGTTCGAGATCAGCAGGACGGCGGTGAAGGCCACCGCCACCGGCGTGAAATATCCCCCCGCCGCGTCCGCGAATGCCGCGTGCTCGGGCGCGGGGTGCCCAGATCGGTCGGTGCCGACCTGCTGCTCGGTGTCGCTCTTTTCGATATCACTCACGCCGGAAAGTATCCCTGCCTCGACCGATGGGTACCGACCGATGGGTTGGCCTAGGATTGGCGAATGACGACTCCCGGCGATTCCGACGAGTGGTGGAAGCAGTACGGCGGTGAGGGCGTGACGCCCGAGACCCCGCCCGCGGCGCCGCCGCAGTCGGCCCCGCCACCGGCCGGCTATACCTCCGCGCCGCAGTACCAGAATCCACCGCTGACCCCGCCGCCGCAGCCGGTGTACCCGAACTATCAACCGCCGCAGGCGAATCCGATGCCGTCCTACCCGAGCTATCCGGCCGCCGGGCAGCAGTCCCCGGCCTACGGCCAGCCGGGATACCAGCCCTACGGCTACGGCGCACCGGTGCAGCAGACCAATTCGCTGGCCATCGCCTCGCTGGTGGTGTCGATCATCGGCGTGCCTGCCATGTTCTTCTGCGCGTTCCTGCCGATCGTCTCGATCGTCGGCCTGGTGCTGGGCATTGTGGCGCTGAACCAGCTCAAGAATACCCAGCAGCAGGGCCGTGGGCTCGCGCTGGGCGGCGTCTGGGTGAGCGGCATCAGCATCGTCATCGGCGTCGCCCTGTTCCTGATCCTGATCATCGCCGGGGCGACGGGCTCATCCTGACGGAAGCTGTTGGGTGGCAATCGGTTCGGCCATCCCGGAGATGAAAATGGGGCGCATCCGTGCGGATGCGCCCCATTTCTCGAGCCTGCCGGGGAAGGTCAGCCCTTCAGCACCTGGGTGCCGCCGGCGAACTTGTCGTGCCAGCCCTGCTTGTTCGGGTCCTGCTCGATGGTGATCGCGATGTAGATCGCCATACCGAGGCCGATCAGCCAGCCCAGGCACGGGATCAGCTGGACGATGATGTACAGGTTGCGCTTGGCCGAGGTGGCCGGGTCGATCGGGCCGCCGCCGGGGCCGACCACGCGCAGGCCCAGGATCTTCTTGCCGAGCGTCTGGCCGCCCTGCTGGGTCTCCATCAGGATGAAGTAGCCGAACAGGATGACCGGCAGCAGCACGCTCCAGGCCCACGCGATGTTGTTGGGCAGCAGCGCCTCGATGATGGCGCCCGGGATGCCGATGATCAGGCTGTCGATGATGCGGGCGGCGAACCGGGTCCACAGGTCACCCGGCTGCGCGCCACCGAATCCGCCGGCGCCGAAACCGGGCTGGCCGCCGCCCGGGTAGGGCTGGTACGGCTGCTGGCCGTAGGGCTGCTGCTGGCCGTAGGGGTCGGACTGACCGAACGACTGCTGACCGAACTGCGGCTGCTGGCCGTAGGGATCGGACTGCTGGCCGTAGGGCTGCTGGCCGTACGGCTGCTCCGGCTGCTTACCGTAGGGGTCGGACTGCTGGCCGTAAGGCTGCGGCTGCTGGCCGTAGGGGTCGGACTGCTGTCCGTAGGGCTGCTGCCCGTACGGCTGCTGGGGCTGTTGCGGCTGCCCGTACGGCTGGCCACCCTGCGGATACTGGTTGGGGTCGTACCCACCGCTCGTCATTGTTTCGCCGTCCTCGTCGAATTCGTTCGGGATCTGGGTCGAGTGCGTACGTTACGGACACGAACTGGGTTGCAACAACCCGTTGGGGTCGAGTGTCCACGGTTCGCGTGGCAGGTTCTCCGGGTTGAATTGTGCCAGCACGGCGGACGGCGTAGTCGCGCCTGCGTAGCCCAATGACGCGGCGAGCGCGCCCAGCACCTGGTGCGGGGATTCGCCGAGGGCCATCCGGTCGCGCAGGGTGACCGCGCCGTCGCGCTTCGCGAGGCGTTGCCCGGAGGTGTTGAGCACCAACGGGACATGGACGTATTCGGGCATCGGCAGGCCCAGCAGGGTGGCCAGGTACGCCTGCCGCGGCGTGGAGGGCAGCAGGTCGTCGCCGCGCACCACCTGATCGATGCCCTGGTCGGCGTCGTCGACCACCACCGCGAGGTTGTAGGCGGGGGTGCCGTCGCCGCGTCGCAGCACCAGATCGTCCACCGCGCCGCGATATTCGCCGAGCAAGCGGTCGGTGACGGTGAATTCGGTGACGCCGGAGCGCAATCGCAGCGCGGCGGGCCGGCCCTCGTCGCGCCGCCGCTGCTTCTCGCGTTCGGTGAGATTCCGGCAGGTCCCCGGGTAGGCGCCCATCGGACCGTGCGGCGCGGTCACCGCCTGCTGGATCTCCTTACGCGTGCAGAAGCATTCGTAGGTGTGGCCCGCGGCGGTCAGGCGCTCGATGGCAGCGGTGTAGAGCGGCAGCCGCTGGGACTGCCACACCACCGGTGGATCCCAGTCCAGGCCGATGGCCGACAGATCCTCCAACTGCCGCTGTGCCGCACCCGTTTTCACCCGGTCCAGATCCTCGACCCGCATCAGGAATCCGCGTCCGGTGGACCGGGCGAACAGCCAGGCCAGCAGTCCGGTGCGCAGGTTGCCCAGGTGCAGGTCGCCGGATGGGCTGGGCGCGAAGCGGCCGTGGCCGGGGCGGGGATCCCGACGGTCGGTGGTCGCTGTGGCGGGGTCGGTGGGCACGGTTCTCGATGGTAGTTCGCATGCTTCGCACTCCCGCTGGTCCTTCGCACTGTCGCGGGCGCATATCCGGGCTGTGGTGTGACAGCTGGACTGCGAATTCAGTGGGGGATTGTGAGACGCGGCCGAAGATCGTTGTCGGAGATGGTTTTTCCCTGGTCGAGTGCGGTCAGCAGGGTGTATGCGCGGTCCAGCAGACCGGGTGCGTCGATGCCGTAGGGCGCGGGACCGTATGCGGCGAGACGCTGTGCCGCGCGCTCCAGCAGGGTGCGGGCGCCCTTGGGGTTTCCGCGCTGAATGTGGGTGAGTCCAACGGCAAACTGCGCGAGGCCCTGCCACAGCGACTTCTCGGCGAACGGACCGTTCTTCCACGCGGCCTCGAGTACCTCGTGGGCGTTGAAAGCCAGGCCGTCGTCGAGGAGGCGCTGGGCGTAGTCGAGGGTTTCGGCCGGTGGCAGGTCGAGATCATCGGGGATGCGGGCGACACCGGCGCTGCCGAATGGGAGAGGTCGCCCAAAACGGTCACGAGGTCGGGCATTCCGGGCACGTCCGTTCTCGTCTCGGTCCCGTCCGGTGTCGTCCTGGGTGGGCTGGGGCATGTTCTCCATGATTCCCCATCACGGGTGACGGGTGCGTGCACGGAGTTTGCCGGGGGGTGCGCGAATGGCCGGATAACGGAATTCGGACTTCTGAAATCACATAGCCTCAAATTACGGCTATTTCAGTGCAAATAATTAGCTGGCAAACCTTGCCGTAAATTTGCTGATTGAAAACGAAAGAATGCGATCTCCCTATGACGAAGCCTGCTAGGGTTTAGCGCGGGAACGGCCACCGGGGGTGCATTCCCATCGCGAAGTGCGGAGACAGGTTGTACGGAGCGTTTGCGTGCAACCCGTGGCGCGCCCGGGATTCCCGATTTTCGACGGATCCCGAGGTCGCCGAGATCGATGCCAGCAGGATTCCAAGCTTGACGCAGAAAAGGAGCTAGTACCGTGAAGGTGGATTTCACAGGCGCCGTGTGGCGCAAGAGCAAACACAGCGGCCCCAACGGCAACTGCGTGGAGGTCGCCTTTCTCGGCGACGGCAATGTCGCGGTCCGCGATAGCAAGGAGCACGGGCGCGGGCCGATCCTGGCCTTCACCCCCGGCGAATGGGACGCCTTCGTAGCGGGCGTCTCCGATGGCGAGTTCAAGCGGGCCTGACCGCTGCTCCACCGGGAAAAACGAGAAGCCCCCGAGTCCCGGAGACTCGGGGGCTCTGTTCATCCGCCCTTCGCTTCGCTTCGGGCGGGTTCGCGGCCCTGGAAGCTCGCTTCTTCCCTCCTCCGCTCATCCGCTTCGCTCCCCCGCTCCGTCAGTCCAGAATCGAGCCGGGCCGCGAACTGTGGGTTCTGGTTGCTGTGGGTGCGGTTCTGAGCGTTACGCAGCACCGCCAGCCGCGCGTGCTCGGCGGCCTGGTCGTTGGCGGCATTGAGTTCGCGTTCCTCGGGCGGATCGGCCCAGAAGAACGCGCCGGTGCCGGGCCGTCCGGCGACGCCGAGTTCGTTCATCTTCCGGGGCACGCGGGCGCCCTGATACTCCAGCGGAATCGGATGGCCGTGTTCGTCCACGGGGCCGAGCGGCTGGTGCACCTCGATGTACTCGCCGTGCGGAAGCCGCCGCACCACACCGGTTTCGATGCCGTGCTCGAGCACACTGCGGTCGGCGCGCTGCAGGCCCACGCACAGCCGGTAGGCGATGGTGTAGGCCAGCGCCGGGACGGTGAGCAGCGCGATGCGGAAGGCCCAGGTGGTGGCATTGAGCGAGATGTCGAACTTGAAGGCGATGATGTCGTTGACGCAGGCCAGGGTGAGGATCAGGTAGAAACTCAGCGACATGGCCCCGATGGCGGTGCGCACCGGCACGTCGCGCGGCCGCTGCAGCAGGTTGTGCCGGGCCCGATCTCCGGTGAGCCGCTTCTCGATCCACGGGTAGGCGATGATCAGCGTGAAGATGAGCGGCATGAACAGCGCCACGGAGAACGCGCCCGGGACGGTGTGCCCGAAGGGATAGGCCTCCCAGGCCGGGAACAGGCGCAGAAATCCGTCGGTCCACATCATGTAGAAGTCGGGCTGGGTGCCGGCGGAGACCTGAGAGGGGTTGTAGGGCCCCAGGTTCCAGATCGGATTGATCTGCAGCAGTCCGCCCATGAGCGCCAGCACGCCGAGGGTGAAGGCGAAGTACGCGCCCTGATCGAGGGAGAAGACCGGCACGATCCGGGTACCGATGACGTTCTTCTCGGTGCGTCCCGGGCCCGGGTACTGGGTGTGCTTCTGGTACCAGACCAGTGCAATGTGAATTCCGATGAGCGCCAGCATGATTCCGGGCAGCAGTAGGACGTGCGCGATGTAGAGCCGCGGGATGATGATGCTGCCGGGGAAGTCCCCGCCGAACATGAGCCAGTGCAGCCAGGTGCCGATCACCGGGCTGCCCAAGGTGATTCCGGCGAAGGCGGCGCGCAGGCCGGTGCCGGAGAGCAGGTCGTCGGGGAGTGAGTAGCCGAAGAAGCCCTCGAACATGGCCATGATGAACAGCAGCGCGCCGATCACCCAGTTGGCCTCGCGGGGTTTGCGGAAGGCGCCGGTGAAGAAGACCCGGCACATGTGGATGATCATGGCCGCGGTGAACAGCAGTGCGGCCCAGTGGTGTACCTGCCGGACGAAGAGTCCGCCGCGGACGTCGAAGGAGATGTTCAGCGCGCTCTCGTAGGCGCGTGACATGGTGACCCCGCGCAGCGGCTGGTAGGCCCCGTTGTAGGTCACGTCCTGCATGGACGGGTCGAAATACAAGGTCAAATAGATGCCGGACAGCAGCAGAATGACGAAGCTGTACAGCGCTATTTCACCGAGCAGGAACGACCAGTGGGTCGGAAATACCTTGTTGATGGATCTTTTCAGGAATGCGGCGCCTTTGTAGCGCTGGTCCATGTCATCGGCTTGTTCCGCAAGTCGATCGGCGAACCTGTTGGTGGTTGCCATCGCGGTCACCCCGCCCCCGGGAGAATGGTAAGGCTTCTACTACAAACGGTAGCACCCAGAGCCGCTGGGCAGGGCGGGGTTTCGTTATGGTCGTCGGGTGAAATCCCTGGCCGCCCGGGACGCCACCATGTACTGGCTGTCCGCGCGTACCCGCAACGATCTGTTCCTGCTCTACTGCTTCGCGGACACCGGACGCGAGGCGGGCGAGCTGCGGGCGGACGTCGCGGACCGGGTACTCCATATTCCGGATTTGCTGGTGCGCGTGCTGGATACTCCTGCAAACATTGCGTATCCGATTTGGGTGACTTGCGAATTCACTGATGAGCAGTTCGTCGACCATCACCGGAGCGATGCGACCTGGGGCGGTGTCACCGCCGCGCTCGGCGATCTGCTCGCCACGGGCCTGATTGCGAGCGACCGCCCCTGGCGGCTGCACGTCTTCCGGAAGGTCCGCGATGTGCCGGGATTCGCTACCGGCGAGACCGCGCTCATAGCGGTGCTCCAGCTATCGCACGCGCTGGCCGACGGCCGCCGCGCCGCCGCCATGGCGCGCGCCCTGTTCGGCCGCAGTGACTTTCCGGCATCGACGGCCCCGGTGCCCGCCGGCCGGCTCGTCGATCACCGCCTCCCGCGCGCCATCCGCGCCACCGCCACGCGCGCCCTCGCCACCACCATCGCCCTGCCCGCCATCCCGATCGATATGGCGCGCACCGTCGTTCGCGGCGTGGCCGCCGCCCGGGCCCAGCGGCAGCTGGCCGAGCTCACGGCCGCCGGTGAACTACCCCCGCCCGCACCCGACGCCGACCCGACCATCCTGAACGGCGAGGGCGGGCCGCCCGCCGCCCACACCGTGCGAATGCTGGTGTGCGACAAGCATCGCCTGCGGGTCCCGTCCCACTCGGTGACCGTGGTGGCCCTCACCGCCGTCTCGATCGCACTGGAACGCCACCTCCGCGCCCGCGGCGCGCTGCCGCCCGAACTCCGCGCCCAGGTCCCCATGGCGACAGCCGCGCCCGGCGACACCCACAACGGCTACCGCGACCTCTCGGTGGATCTGTCCGTCTCCGAACCCGATCCGCGCGCCCGGGCCACCCGCATCGCGGCCGACCTCGCCGCCCGCCGTCACCGCGCCGCCCACCCCCTCCAAAACGCCCAGGACGCCGTAACCGCAGTCCTCCCCGCCCCCCTCCTGCACCGTGAGGTGACGCGCGCCCCCATAAACGCACTCCCCCCACGAGTTTCAGGTCACACCGTCGTCTCCAGCGTCGACCGCGGCACAGCGGACCTCGAGTTCGGCGGCGGCGCGGCCCGTTTCACAGCCGGCTTCCCCGCCCTGGGCGCCGTCATGCACCTGACCCACGGCCTCCACGGTCTCGGCGACACCCTGACCGTCTCCCTCCACGCCGACCCCGCAGTCATCCCCGACATCGACGCCTACGCGGCAGCGCTGGAGGCCGCGCTGGACGAGGTCGCCCACGCGTTGCGGGAATCCGAACCCGAGGGCTGAGCGGGGTCGCCCGGCGCCGACATGCGGAAAGCCCCGGCCGGACTGAGTCCGGCCGGGGCTTTCGAAGCGGAGGATAGGGGATTTGAACCCCGCTTATCGAGCTGCTGATTCTCCTTGACCAGCGGTTCCGCGCGTCTCAGTGAATTTCAGCGCGGCTCCTGACCTGCATGTTAGACGCGAGTGTGGACGCGGTCCACACCTCGGCGGCACGGCGGGCGACCCGTCGAACGTGTCGTACACAGGCCCCGGCGAGGCCCTCGGCAGGGCCGCGACAGGGCCGATCAGCGTGCCATCAATATGACTTAATGTGCCAGCTAGAAATTCATCACAATTCGCGCGTTCTAGACAATCCACCCTCACGAAATAATTTCCATTCGGAATATTTGGCCACCGACGGCGGGTGGATGTGAGCACAGGTTCTAGTTCGCGGCTCGGCTGTGAATTTGCTGTGAGTCGGACTCTGCTGCTGACGGATACCATGTCTATCCTGCACAAACAGACCGCACGGTCAAACTGACCGGTATCTGTCGGACTATAGATATCCGACAATTCGTGTCAGACTGTGGATCTCGCGTAACAGCTGGTTGACGGGCTTCGATAAAAGTCGTTTGCGCCTGAAATATGTTGATAGATAACGGCGTACGGCATCCCTGACGTTCATTCGCGACACTCCCGAATGAAATCGATCTGCCCATTGATTCGCGGCGCTAACCTCGGAAGCAAGCGCTCGCCCATGTCGGCGGCGCGTCTCGTGGACTCTTCAATCGAATAGTCAGTTCATGACCTGGCGAGGGGCCACGCTGGGCGGGGAAGAGGCGTGCAATGCATCAATTTCACAGGGGCCGTCCTTGAGCGAGCCCATCGAGTTTGGAATCGGGCGCGCGGAGATTCCCGCACCCCTGGAACAGGCACTTGCTCGACACGTTCGCGCTCTGCACGAGCTCGGCATTGAGCATGGCGAACCGCTGGGACGCGTCCGCATCGACCCGGACCGACATCGCGTCGAAATCGGATCGCTCATGGTGCACAACGACGGCGTCATCGAGATCGTGCCGTGTGAGGACACCACCCTGGAGCAGTTGATCGCCCTCGATAGCGAGGCGATTCGCGCCAAGCTCGGCACGCCTGAGCGTCGGCGAGGCTGGACCGCCATTCCCGGATATGGCTGGCACGTAGCCATATTCGAGGAACTTCGATAGCAGCACGCGCCAGCGCGCCGCCCTCAAGCGTTGCGCTGGCGCGCCTCGGCGCGCTTCTGGAGCTCGGCCGCGCGGTCGGCGTCGCCTTCGCCGGTGAACGTCTCGACGCCTGCCGACCTGGTTCCCTCGCGCACGCCCGCGGCCTCGACGAGTGCCTCGTCGGCCGGGCGTAGCAGCGTGACCATCGACCAGCTCAGCACGCGGGCGATCGACTCGAGGTCGTTGACGTTCAGTGGCAAGTCATCCCGCAACCTGACGTTCAGGTAGGTCGGCCCGAGGCCGGCCGCCTTGGCTAGGTCGAGCTGACTCATATTCCGGCGCGCGAGTTCGGCGCGTATCTCTCGCGAGACCGCGCGGCCGGCAACCCCCGCTGGGCCGATGGTGGATCTACCCATGCCCGCGAGGGTAGCAAAAAACGCTCGCTGCGTACCTTTAGAACGCGTAGAACGTAAATGACACGCCACAAACGTAACGAAGTTCTCTGAACGTAAATACGTGTATGGTGACGAGCGTGAAGGGCATCACCGACACGGAGCGACTAGCCGCTGAGATCCGCGCTGAAATGGGCCGTCAGCGCAAACGCGTACGCGAATTCGCGCAGGTCATCGGCAGGACCGAACCCACGGCGCGCAACCGCCTGAGCGGCCGTTTCCCGTTCACCGTCGACGAGCTCGCCGCCACCGCGCGGTGGCTCGGCAAGTCGCTCACCGATCTCGCGACCGCCGCCGGTCTGGACGAAGGAGAGGCAGCATGACGACCACCGAACCTGAAATCACCGAGCCCGAAACGCGCACGCACGCACTCGATTACGCCGCCGACCGGATCGGCGCGCCGTCGATTGACTGGCTGCTGCGCCGCTTGCGCCGCCGCGAGCTCCCCGGCCGCCTGGTCGGCCGGACCTGGCGCATGACGGACAGCGACATCGCGCGCTCGATCGAGCTGCTCGCCCGCCCGGCGATCGTCGTGGTGCCCGATCCCGCTGGCCTGACCCCCGCGAGCCGCCGCCGCCTGAATCGTCGCCGGTCGGCCTGACCCCAGAGCCACTCGGCGGTATCCGCCCCGCCGCGCTGCCGAGTGCGCGCCCGGGCCGGGATCCCAGAGCCCTCACTCTGCCCGGCGCAGGCGCACCTCCAAATCCCAACGCAGACAAGGAGATACCTGTGGACCTGCTCACCTGGATCTGCTCGCTGATTCACCCCGCCCCGAAGCCGATTCCCGAGATCCTGCCCCTGCCCATGCAGACCCCGATCGGCGTGTTGCCCTGGGGCCCGGCATGATCGTCGCGCTCTTCGTGGGGTTGTGGGCGCTGGCCATCGCCGCGCTGCCTTCGCTGATTCGTCTCGCGTGCTCGGAAAGCGTGCCCGAGCCGTCGAATCATCTTCGCCCGACCGTCTACGCGTGGGTGCGCGAGCTCCCGCAGCCCACGCCGACGCCGATCCTGCTGCCGCACTGGGATCTCGTGGCCGGAGCGTGGCCGCAGTGACCATCATCGACACCCGAACTCTGCTGGTAACGGCGGTCGTGACGATGCTCGTGGTCCTCACCTTGGGATGGCTTGGCCTGGTGGTGATTCCACGATGAGCTTCCACATCCCGCACCACATCCCGCACCCGGACCCCGACACGCTCGCCCTGCTGCGCGATGTCGCCCTCGGCGCCCTGGTCATCGCCTCCATGGTCGTGCTCGGCCTGATCGCCAGCATGGGAGGGACACCATGAGGCATCGCCTCGGGCAGGCAACCGACGCCTTCATGCACGTCACCTGGCCCTGGTTCGCCGCCCTGGTCGGCAACTGGCTGCTGTACGCGACCGGCTGGATCGGCGTGATGCAGCTTTTCGCCGTGGTCGTCATCGTGCTGGGCGTCTGCGGGGTGATCGCGATCGGAATCGGGATCTGGCTCGGCGCCGCGCTGATCTCCGATTCCCGCAAGCAGCGCACCTACCAGCGGCGCGCGGCGCGCGGCCGTCATCCGTCCTCCGGCCGCTGGGTTGTCGCGGACCGGGGGATCGGGAAGCCCAGCGCGGGTGATGAATTCCCCGCGCTGGGCGACCTGCCAAACCCCTGACATCACCGCGCCCCGCCCGAGATAGCAGCTCGAGCGGGGCGCATTCCAGAGATCAAGGAGATTGTAATGGTCAAGCATCGTCGCGGCTGGCGTGCCTGGGTGCGATTCCGCCGCAACCCGGACCCCATTGTCGCCGCCGCACTGCAGGCGAAAGCGTTCGCCGAAGCACCGACCCAGACGTACCCCATCTACGACGAGCGCCTCGAGGTCTGCGTCGACCGGCCCCGCCTGCTCGACAATGGTCAGGCGGTGAACTGGTGACACAAGCACCGATCACCATGGACCGCTGGACCCTGCAGGACGCGATCCGGCCCGCTGTCGCAGAGTTCATGAACGCGCTCGCACCGGACGCTCCTCCGTTGTGGTGGACATTGTCGTTCAGCCGGGAACTTCCCGAGCTGTCCGGAATGGTTGACGAGGACGATCACGCCGATCCTGCGGCGGTCGCGCAGCAGTGGGCGGGATTGCTGGGCCTCGTCAACGATGAAACCTCAGACGACGGTGTGCGCAGGCTCCACGGCCCGTTCCCCGATGGGTCCATGCGCCGTATCCAGGTTTGGTACATCGCCGATCGGGCCAAGTTCGACGCCGCCCGCGAGCGCCACCACGCACGGGCGGCACAGGACGAGACCGATCAGGCGCCGGCCGGTGAGGCGGTGACCGAATGAGCGCACCGCACACCGCCCTTGGGACCGCGATCGCGGAACTCGCCGAGCACGCGCTGCAGAACTGCACCGAATTGCGTACCTCCGTGCTCGATTTCGCTGACGAGCTGGACGCGACAGACGGGGCGGGGCTCACGAACGCGGAGATCGCCGGTCGCCTCCGCAACCTTGTGGGGGAGCAATGGTGACCGATCCCGAGACAGTCGACGAGCAGATGGTCGAGCAGCTGCGCGCCGAGAATGCCCAGCTGCGCGCGGATCTCGACGTTGCCGAGGCGAAGATCGCGATCCTCGACACGGCCAACACGCGCTTCCAGGAGAGGAACGCGGGCCTGCTGAAGCAGATCGCGGCCGCGAAGACCCAGATCGCCAACCTTCGTGAGCAGCGAAAGGAGCTGCGCGGGAAGCTGTTCGACCAGACGGTCGCCGAGGCGAACGCGCGCACGGCCGACCCTGAGGTGAGGGTGGGGGCCGCAGAATGAACTGGCATGCCCGAGCGGCGTGTGGAGGGTCTCCGGCCGACTGGGTGGTCACGGGAGACCACGAAGCGCAGAAGCGCGCGAAGCGCGTCTGCGTCAAGGCTTGTCCAGTTCGCCTGGAATGCGGGAAGGACGCGCACCGCACCGGCGAGGAATACAGCATCCGGGCCGGGTTCAACTGCGCGACCCCGGCCGGGCGGCGCGACCTGCGTGCGTGGCTCGGCGTGGAAAAGCCCGTGACCGTGGAAAAGCCCGTGACCGTGCGGGTGTGCGAGTGCGGGCGCGAGTTCGCGTCTCCGTTCGCGAGGTGCGTGCCGTGCATGCAAGGGCTCGTCGACGCCGGGCCCGTACGCGCCCACGTCGAGCGACTGGAAGCGTCCATGACCCGGGCGCAGATCACTGAACTGGCGCACGTGTCCAGGGCCACGCTGACGAGTCTCATGAAACCCGAGAAGCCGTACGTGAAGTCCGAGATCGCCGAACGAATCCGCGCCGTCCAACCGGACACCGAAAAGGCGCCGGCATGAACGACATTCGCGCCCTCACCGCGCATCGCAGCCCCCGAAACATGAAAGGCCAGTTCGTAGCATGAATGCCCCTATCTGCTTCCTGGATTGCGAAACCGACGGCCTCCACCCCGAGTGTCAGCCGTATGAGATCGCGATGATCCGCCGCGATGAATCCGGCACCCGGCGCATCGAGTTCTTCGTCGAGATCGACCTGAGCACCGCCGATCCCGCCGGCCTGAGGGTCGGCCGGTTCTACGACCGCCACCCGCTCGGCCGGTTCCTGTCCGGACTCGACAATTCCGTGTCCGGCACGGCATTGAGCGCCGCCCATGCTGCGCAGCTGGTAGCGCGCCACACCCACGGCGCCACCATCGTCGGCGTCGTCCCGAGCTTCGATACCGGGGTACTCGCCAGACTGCTGCGCTCCCAGCGCCTCACGCCCGCGTGGCACTACCACCTCACCGACGTTGTGGACATGGGCGCCGGCTGGCTGCACGGCGCAGCGGCACCGGTGAAAGCCGTGATGCCCGAGTCGATTCGCGAGGTGCTCGCGCAGCGCTGGAAGTCCGAGGAGGTGTCGCTCGCCTGCGGTGTCGAGCCGCCCGGCGTCGACGAGCGGCACACCGCGATGGGCGATGCCCGCTGGGCGATGCGCTGGTACGACCAGATCACCGCCGCGGCCGATGGCGGTGCGCAGTGAATCGACCCATCGATCAAATTCCCGCGACCGACAAGCGGTCGCCCTCGCACCTTTGGGAAGTGGGCCACGAGTACCTGGTCAATTCCATGCGCCTCGGTCAGGACCCCGCTGTCCGTCTTGAGATGGCCAATACGGCGATCCTGCTGTTCTCGGCGGCACAGGTCCAGACGTTCATGGGCATTGAGAAGCACCTCGGCCAGCTGGTCGAGTGTGGCCCGGCCGGCGTCGCCCTCTTCGACAGGCTGGCTACTGCCCTGGAGCTGAACGCCGTCATCAACGCCGACGTCACCCGCCTCGGCTTCGCGCCGGGGCCGGAGCTCGACGCCGCGCGCGACTGGATCCGCGACCGGATCGCCGACATCGTCTCGCGGACGTGACATGAGCGACAGCAACGTCGTGCCGGGGCCGTGGCCTGACAGCAGTCGGGCCACGGCCCCCGCTCGCACGACGAAACCTGAACAGCCGCAGCCGATTCCGCACCGCTACAAGGTGGGCAAGCACGGGCCGGTCGTCCTCATGGACTGCCGGATATGCCGCACGCCGTTCCACCCGGACATCGAGGTGCCGCGAGATCTCCTGTGCGCCAGCTGCCGTGGCTCTGCCGATCCTGCGCCCGGACTGTTCGAGCTCGGGGGCTCCGATGGATGAGCTTCCCGAGGGCATGCGGCTGGCCGTGCAGTGCGCGCGCTGCGGCGGCTGGCTCGTCGCGGCCGAGTCCGTTGCGGCGCGCCTGGGCCCGGTGTGTGCCCGCCATTCCCGCGCTGACGCACGCCGCGCAGCGACCGAGATCGCCCTTTTCGACATTCCGGAGGTGCTCTGATGCCTCACTTCATGGTCGACGACGGTATGGCGTTCCACGCCAAGATCGTTGCGGCCGGAAATGCCGCGGTTGGGCTGTGGGTCCGTGCTGGCGCGTGGTCGCAGCAGCCGCAGAACCTCACCGAGGGATTCATCCCGCGCGAGATCGCGCTCGCCTTGGGCACGCTCGCCCAGATCCGCAAGCTCGTCGCCGTGCGTCTGTGGGTCGAGGAGCCGGGCGGCTACCGGTTCCACGAGTGGCTTCACGACGGGCAGCGACCGCGTCAGATGTCGCGTGAGGAGATCCTCGAGCGTCGCCGCAAGCGCGCCGAGGCCGGCCGTCTCGGCGGGGTGCGATCCGGGCGCACACGCCGGGCTATCGCCGAAGCAAATGCCGAAGCACGTGCTTCAAGCAAAGCCGAAGCAAGTGCTTCCCATCCCCAACCTGTGGATAACGAAAATGGGACGTTTGTGCAATCGTCCCCGACGAACGGAGAAAAAACAGAAATTCAGCACTCGGACTGGCTCCCACCTGCACAGACGCGAAGCAGTAGCGAAGCAAGTGCTGAAGCAAAACCGAAGCAGAACGCAACCCCTGTCCCTGAACCCTGTAGTTATAGGCGCGCAGGGGGGGAATCGGTACGAAACGTAGACGCGAACGCACTCGAATCGCCCCCTCCTCCGAAGCATTGTTCGCAGCACCCGGATGGATGGGAACGCCGCTGCGCCGAGTGCACCGAGGTCCTCGACGCCCGGATCGAGTTCCTGGGCGACTGGGTAGCCGACGCCGAACCACCCTCGCCGTTCTGCCGCGACCACCCTGACGGCACCGACGCCAACTGCCGCGCATGCGGCGCCGCCCGCAAGGAATGCCAGGCGCACGACGCCGCCGTCGCCCGGGCCAAGGCCGCCAAGCACACCGCCGAGATCCAGCGGGCTGGTGAGGACCGCGAGCGGGCCATCGCTGACTGCACGCTGTGCGACGCCGACGGCTTCCGAGGCGGCGAGTACGGCAAGACCGCCGGCACTCGCTGCGACCACAACCCCAAAACCGCCGAAATCGGCCGCGAAGGCATGGCCAAGGTGCGCGCGGCGATGGCCAAGCGACCCACCGAACACACGCCCGACGTCTACACCGAGGAGACCGCCGATGTCTGAGCAGGCCCGCAAGTTCCGTACCCGCCTGCGCGAGGTCGAGGCGATGCAGTGGACCGGCGTCAATGCCGAGGCCCTCGCCACCTGGACCGCCGGCGCATTCCAGCCGGTCGACCCCGAGGACCGGACCGACGACCCCGAAGCGTCCGGGCAGCTGCTCACCGGACACCACCAGACATGGCAGGGCGTCTGCCCCGGCGATTGGATCATCCGCCTGGCGGGAATGTATTTCTCGCTCACCGCGGACGCCTTCGAGCGCACGTACTCGCCGGTGCCCGTGGCCGACGACGAGCTCGCCCAGCTGCGCGTCACCGCCATCGAGGCCATCGCAGAAACTCACCGGCCGGGACTCTTCGGCGCATTCGGACCGAGCGCATGGTCGCAGTGCATCGACATAGTTCAGCCCGACGGACCGGCTGGGAAATACTGCGCCGCAGCGCATCCCGAGCTCGTGATCAAGCTGCTCGACGAACGCGATCACGTTCGCGCCGAGCTCGGCAGAGCGGTTGGTAATCAGCTCGCCGTATCCGCGCGCAACGACGAACTGAGGGCGCAGGTATCGGCGCGAGACGCCCGCATCGTCGAGCTGGAGGAGCACGCCGCGGGCCCGGTGCCCTGGCGGTGCCAGGCCACCACCACCGACCCGAACCGGCTCTTCGGCACCGCCGACCAGCGGGCTGCCTGGTGCGGGCTGCCGAACGACCATGCCGGGATGCATCACGCCGAGCTCGACAGCGGAGCAGCCCTGTTCTGGCCGGAGGTGAGCGGGCGGTGACTGTCACCGAAAAGCGTTGCGACTGTGGTCATGCCCCGTCTGTGCACCGCGACGGGCGCGGCGAGTGCCTGGCGAAGGATGGGCCCGGGATCGCCTGCTATTGCCCCTGGGTCGATACGTCCGAATGGGACAAGTTCATGGGATATCAGCCGTGAAGCTCGGCCGGGCGATTCTCAAATTGCCGTGGACCGCACCGCCTTTGAGTCTCAACGATCGAGGGCGCACACCCGGCGCGCGGTATGCACACGCGCGCCGGGTCGCCGAGGTCCGCGCTACGGTTCACCGCTTGGCACGGGCCGCTCAGCTCCCGCGCGGCCTCGATCGCGTCACCGTGCTCTTGCACTACCGGCCGCGCGACAACCGGCGCCGCGATACCGACAACCTTGTCGCGACGCTCAAACCAGCGTGCGATGCGCTCGCGGCTGGCACTCGCGCCCACCCCGGCTACGGGATGGTTCCCGACGACATCCCGCGCCATATGGCCAAACCCGAGCCGATCATTCACGAGGCCGAGCGCGGCAAGCGCGGCGCGCTCTGGCTCGAGGTCAGCTGGGAAGAGCACGAGCACGACTGGGATTGCCTCGGTGTCACCGACGGCCAAATTCAGTACGAATGCCGCGACCCATCATGCGGCGCAACGGATTCCGAACCCGAGGATTAGGTAGGTACCTGCGATGATCTCCTTCAGCGACATCGACCCGAACGAGCGGCGACTCCCGACGCCTTCCAGCTATCTGGTCCACAGGACCGTCTATCTCGACCGGCTCGCGGTGGACCGAATCAACCTCGGCGAGCTGCGCGCGTTCCTCGCCGAGCTGACCGACTGGCCCGACGAGGCCGTGATCGGCGGCTACAACAACCACCAGCTGGGTCTGCTGACGGTCACGAGGCGGGAATACATCGGCGACCCGGGCAGCGCGCAATGACGCTACCCGACCTGCACGTCATCCCGCCCGAGGACACCCAGGAGCACTCCCAATCGCCCGACTGCCCGTGCGGTCCCCGGCGGGTGGCCGCCCGCGGCCGGTCGATGTGGGCGCACCAGCTCGAAGGCGTCGCGGCACCCGAACCGACCGGCATCCGGTTCCGCAAGGAGCCACCGTGCCCGATGGAAGAAGCGCTGGTGGAGTGGATGCGCTGCGCCGAGCTGCGCAAGGACGGCGAGGTCACCCATACCGGGGTGAACCTTGTCGGCCGCGAGGACTACGCGCGCCACTACGCGAAGACCATCGCTGACCACATCAAGGCCAACGGGCCCGACCTTGCGGCCCTGACCTACCACCTGCAACACCCGCTCAAAGGCGGTCAGAAGGTGCGCGCTTACGCCCACGCCGGCCACATCGCCGAGGGGGCGATTGAGGCCCTGACCAGGAAAGGACTTATCTGATGCCGCAACTCCTCCCTGGCGGGAAGGTCGGGCTCACGATGCGCGAGTTGGTGAAGCTGCTGTGCAACTTGCGCGACGGGCACTACCCCTGGATGCACATCATGTACCGGGCCGACGGCACCGTGGTGGTGACCATCAGCCCGTCACCGCACGAAAGCCCGCAGCGTTGACCCGCGGTAGCTGCGGCAACCCGGCGTGCAGGCGGCCGAGCCCGGACCCGATCTGCTGGGAGTGCACACGTCGGCTCGCCGACGAGCTCGGCCAGCTCCCAGACCTGGCCGACCTGCTCGCCACGGCCACGCGCGCCACACACAACACCGGCGATGGCGGTAGACCGCATTACCCACCGCTGCCGTTCGACGCCGATATGTCCGCATTCGGGAACGAGTTGCACACGAAGCTCGTGGCGTGCGCTCGCGATCTCATGGAAACCCGTGAAATACCGTTCATGCCACTCGGATACGCCGAGCGTGAGTTGATTGGACCACTGCCGCAAGGTATTCGGCATCTGCCGCGTGGCTGGATCGCCACGACCGGCGATATCGCCCTGTGGCTGCGCCACCACATCCGGCAGCTGCGCATGCTCGAATCCGCCGGCGAAACCGCGCTCGACGTCCACCGCTTCCTCGAGCACGGCCTCACGCTCGCCGCCGGAGGCACCGTCCCCGTCTACCGCGGCCCGTGCCCAACGCTCGTGCGGTCCGCGGCGGGCGGCAAGGCTGTCCGCTGCGATAACCCGCTGTACGCACCGCGCCGCGCCGCGATCGTCGAGTGCCGCCGCTGCAAGACCAGCCATGACGCGGGGAAACTCGAGGACCGCTACATGTCTGACCTGTCACAGATGCTCTTCCGGTTCTCGCGGCTGCAAGGTGTCCTGCGCGAGCTCGGCGAGCCCGTCACCGACCGGACGCTGTCCGCGTGGATTCGCGCAGGCCGGATCAAGGCCGCCGGATGGCAGCGGCCCGACGGCACCATCACCACCACGGCCGCCGACGCGCGGCCCGGCGAACCGCCCATGTACCGGCTCGCCGACGTTCGCAGAGTCCGCGCGGAAAGCCGTGCGGGGAAGGGGAAGACAGCATGAGCGGCGATAGCCAGGTTCCCATCGAATTCAAGGAGTTCTGTTCCAAGATGATGACTGGCCGATGGGCGCGCCACCCTGTCGGTAGCCGAGATCGCGCGTGACTGCGCCACGCCCAGCGGCGAGGTGGTCGGTAAGGACTACACCGCCAGCGGCGGCGAGAACGGGCTGCACGACTTCCGACTCGTCAACGATCCACGTCTGTAGGCGCGGCCTTTCCCGTATCGTCGAAGGCGACAGCCCTTGACTATCGAAGGAGGCGACCAAATGGGTGCACGTTCTCGCAAGGCCGCCGCCCGCGATCGGTTGCTCGCAGCGACGGGCGCGGTGACCGTGGAAGAGGCCGCGCTCCGGACTCTGGCGAGTGTTCATGCGAAGGTGACCGAGCGTGGTGCCCTGGACGACGATGAGGCGATGGCGCTGGTCGAGGCTGAGACAAAGAAGATGCGGCAGGAGAAGCGCGGCCGCGTAACTATCGAGCAGGGGTGACGGTGCGACGGCTCGTTCTGGATCCCAATATCCTTATCAGCGCCGCAATTTCTCCGAACGGCCGACCAGCTCAACTTGTTGACTTGGCTCAGCGCGGACTCATCCAGATGGTGATTTCCGAGAAGCTCATCGACGAAACCGAGACCCGGCTGGCCCGGAATAAATTCCGAAAATATCTGAGCGAGGACGAAGCGCAACAGTGGGTTGATGCCTTGTGCATTATTGGTCACTGGGTAGATGATCGTCCGGAGAACGAGATACCGAGCGTTTGTGCTGATCCAGACGACAATTATCTTGTTGCGCTATATCAGGATTCAGAAGCGCATTTCCTCGTGAGTGGCGACAAGGCCGTTTTGGCGATTGATTACCCGCGCGTACACGTGCGGTCGGTAAATGACGTGTTTAATGATATCGCCTTCGAACATGACTGGGGGCCAGGTCTGGTACGTGGCGCTGAGGGTGAGGCTTTCCGGGATGTTGCCGCAGAGGGTAACCAAGGGATCTTTTCGGCGTATTCGACATTTATCAACGTAATTGATTCGCCGGACGCGGAGAATCTATTGCCTATGATTGTCGTGCCCGAGACGGTATCCGCCTTTGTCTCGAGCATTGTGGAGTTGCGGGCAATGCTGAGTGATCGAGGTTTGGCCTCGCGCCCTGAGTTCGCATCTCCTGAAGTGGCCTACCTCAAATTGCCTCCAAACCCGGGAGACAATGTCTGGGCAATGGATCCGATGTACCTGCCAGCCGATACGATTTTCGCCACAATGGTGCGGTGTTCGGACATTCCTCCGATCGACGGCACGGACTTCGACGGGTGGCGAGTCTTTGGGATTGGGCAGCCAGTTCCGATCCAGCAGATTCCGCCGAGGCCGGAAACTGCAAGTGGGGTGGCATAGAGCCGAAGCGGACCGCGCACGGCTACCGAGCGCGTCAGAGTCCATTCTCATCCGCCGTGCGGGGGAACTGCCCGCGAGATATAGCTCATGAGCGTGCTGTACCCGATGCCGAGGTAGGCGGCAAGTTACTTGCGCATACCAGCGCGACCGCAATCTGCGAGCTCAGCCATGGCGGGTTCTCTGACAACTACGCAGGGGAAGCAGGAGAATCGACAACATGACCGAACGGTTCGACTTCAAGGCCCCCGCCCGCACCTACGAGGTGCAGCCGGACGGCCGCGCGATGCTGCGCGTGATGCTCACCTACGGCGACGAGGCTCACGCTGTGACGCCGTGGCACACCGGCCGGAGTCCGATGATCCTGCCGGCCGCCGAGATCGCCCGCGACGCGGATATTCCGGTGAACGAGCTCCCGGGCCGTGAGTTCACGGCGACCGGTGACGAGAACGGTCTGCGAGACTTCAAGCTGGTCAACGACCCTCGAATCTGACCGGAAACGGCGCGCGGCCCCGGTCGGATGACCGGGGCCGCGCTGTGTTGGTTACTCCTTGTCGTCGTGCAGGTCGCGGTAGTCGATGACCTCGACCTCACCGCGCAGTACGGCGGCGCTGATCTTCAACTCATGGTTCAGTCGGATCATCTGGACCAGGCCCGCCTCGAGCAGCCACTGCCCGTCCTCGGCATCCGCGTGGCTGGCGACAAACATCGCGGCCAGCCAGAGGGTCATGACGGTGTTGAGCACCGCGCGGTGTTCCTGCGGCATCGGGGCCACGTGGACCAGGTCGCGGGAGGCGACCATGGCCTCGAGGACTTCCTCGCCCGAGCCGAGCCGCCCGGGAGCCATCTCGATCGGGATGTCGAGAGTCTTCAGCAGCTTCGCGATCTGCATGAAGGCGTGGCCCGATTCCTTGGCGAACTCGACCTGCAGAGCCTTGAAGTTCGACATTGGATCTCCTTGTCACTGTTGTGTTTTCGATGTGCTTGCCGGTGGGAACCCCTTCCCTCCGACTCCTCATACATTACAGCACTGGCCTCATAAAACACAACACTGCGCGGAGAATTTCCTACTCGGATTTGCGGTACCGCCGCCGCGCCCGCATCGCCTGGTCGACCGTCGACCGGCGGAATCGCTTCGCGCGGCCCGCGTCCGGCTCGGGCTCGCCGAACTTGCCGAGTGACACGTCGGCCCGCACGGTGCCGTACGCGAGCCCGGTGTACGCGGCGATCTCCTGCATGGTCAGCAGATCGTCCGGGCCGCCGAGCGCGCCGCGATCGGCCGCATCGAACTCCGGCCGGCCGGACCACGACCGGACGACCTCGTCCACGGCCACCTCGTCGTATTCGAGCCATCGGCCACGCTTGCCGATCGACTCGGGCCAGTCGGGCGACACCTTCCACTGCCGCTGAACGGTCGACAGCGCGCGGCCGTACTTCTCGGCGATTTCCGGGGCGGTGAGCTTGCGATTCTGCGATACCATGGCTTTCGACCTCCTTAGTTGTGGTCGATGTGCTGGCCGACGGAGTACCCCCTGGAGGGCCTTGCCCTTGCTCCGTCGGCCTAACCATCTTGACTCACATTTTCCAACACTTGCCTCTTGAATTGCAACACTTCGCCGCAGGCGAGTCGTGGGACATGCGAAAGGCCCGGCCGTTCGGCCGGGCCTTCGCTGCTAGTTACTCCCTCTCGTCCTGTGCGCGATCCTCGTCAAACCGGATCTTCCCATCCAGGAACGCTTCGGCCAGGCTGAGTTCGGCGTTGACGCGGCCGCAGGCGAGCATCACGGCGTCGTAAAGCCATTCCTCGCTCTCGTGCAGGCTGTCCTCTTCGGTGGTCAGCGCCGCGAGCGACATCGCCGCCAGCCAGTCGAGGCACGCTGTCGAGAGTGCCGCCCGGAGGTGGTGCGACATCGGCGCGTCGTTGACGAGCTTCTGCGCCTGGGCGATCGACTCGTAGTGCTCGATGCTGAAGTGGTTCAGGTCGAGTACTGCCAGCCCGATCGGGACATCGAGCCGAGAGAGCAGCTTGGCGAGCTTGACGTACGCCATGATCGTGCGAACTCGCAGTTCGGCGTACCAGCCTTCGTGATCCATCTGGATCTCCTTGTCACTGTTGTGTTTTCGATGTGCTTGCCGGTGGGAACCCCTTCCCTCCGACTCCTCATATATTACAGCACTCACCTCATGAAACGCAACACTAGAATCGGCCTTGCGCGCGGCCGAACAAGATCGCCGCCATATGTCCGAGCTCAGGTATAGTGCCGTTCGGGACGATCTGTGCTGCCCTCACTGGGCCCGGCACGGTCGTCCCGAGTCATTTCTGCGGCATTTCGGCCGCATCCTCACCTCTCAGCCACAGGAGATACCTCTATGCTCAGCAGCCTGTCCGCCGCCGGTGGCACCGCGCTCAGCGCCCTTGTGCCCGTCCTCACCACCCTGTTCGGAACCCTGTTCGGATGACCGGGATGGCTCAACAGATGCCCACCGTCGGGCGGAACGTCCACTACCAGAGCTACGGCACACCGGGCGGCGAATACCTGCCCGAGCCTCGGGCGGCCGTCATCACCACCGTTGGTGAGGGCGGGGTCGTGGGCTTGGCCGTGCTCAACCCGACCGGGATGTTCTTCAACGAGCGCGTGCCGTTCGCGGAGGAGCCGACGCCCGGTCACTGGAACTGGCCCCCGCGAGTCTGACCATGATCGTTGACGCGCACCGCATCTGGCATCGTCACCCGGCCGTGCGCACCGGCGACGAACTGACCTCCGCCGAGCGTGCCGTCGACGCCATCGTGCGCGGAATGGGATCACTCGGATTCATCGCCGCGCAAACCGTCCTCGTCGCCATCTGGGTGGCCGTCAACACCCTCGGTCTCGTATTGAAGTGGGATCCATACCCGTTCATCCTGCTGAACCTCGCGTTCTCCACGCAGGCCGCCTACGCCACACCGCTGATCCTGCTGGCGCAACGACGGCAGGACGCCAAGAACGCCGAGGCTCTCATGCACGTTTCCGAGACCGTCGACCAGCTGCACGCCCGATTCAACGAGCAGGCCGCCCGGAGCGCGTCGTGAGCCATCATTTCGTCCCCGAGGCGTGGCGCGAGTTTCTCGAAGGCGGCCACGTCAGCACGGTCCACATCGAGCCCATCCCGATCTGGGCCGGATTTCTCATCGCACAGAACGCAGACCTGCGCGAACAAGTCGCCGATCTGCGCAACCAGATAGGAGTTCTCCTCATGACACAGGCCATCTCCCTGCACACCATGTTCCAGGGCGACATGGACGCGATTCAGGCGGCGTTCAACCAGCTCGTCGCGGTCAACACCGCGAACAAGCAGAACGCGCAGCAGATGCTCGCCCAGATCGCCGCCCTGCAGGCTCAGCTCGCGACCGGCGGAGATCCGGTCAGCATGACCGACCTGTCTCGGCTCAACGACTTCACTGCGCAGATCCAGCAGGCATCGGCGTCCACCATCACCACCATCACCCCCGCCGTGCCCACCACACCGCCGGCCACCACCGCACCGGCCACCCCGGACAGCGGCACCACCACCGCTGCCACCGGCACCGGCGTGGCTGCGCCCAGCGACACCAGCACCGCCGCACCGGCTGTCACCGTGCCGGACGCCACCCCGGTGCCCGCCACCACCGCGCCCGAGGCCACCACCGTGCCCGACACCACCGCGCCGTCGACCGTCTCCTCCTGGTCCACCCCGGTCAGCGCCAGCGACACCGGCGCTGGCGCGTAGCAGGACCGACACGTCGCTTCGGTGTGTGCAGATGAGCGCACAGCGTAAGACGACCACTCAGCGGCAGCTGGGCTGGCGACACCAGCAGGTGCGCACACAGCTGCTCGCGCGGCACTCCGACGGCACCCCGTGCTGGTGGTGCGCCAAGCCGATGTACCGCACGCAGACGCTCGACGCCGACCACTCCCAGCCCCGCAGCCGGGGAGGGGCGGTCGCCGATCGGCTGCTGCACAGCTGGTGCAACCGCGAACGTGGGGACGGTTCGCGGGACGACCAGCGGCCGGCGCTCACCGGGAAGGCCCTGGAGCAGGACGAGGGTGACCGGGCGGCCTGGTGCCTGCTGCCATGGTGACCGCCGGCAAGGATGGTCGCCCTGTCCTGGTAGAGACCCGGACCAGGGGGCGGATTGTCCGAAAAATCCAGACCCCCCGCCCTCCTGACCCCGCCTTAGTCAGGATTTTTTTTGTACGGGGCGCCGAAATGGCCGGAACATAGGCCCGACCGGTGGAAATCGAGACCGAATCGGCCGGAACGCGCCTGGTTCGAGCGCTTTCCGGGCCGTCTGACCCGTTTTCGCTGGAAGTTCTCATCATCGAGGCCGGGCGGGTGGCCGATCGGCTCGAAAAGCTGGACCGTGTGCTGTCCGGCGACGAGGACACGTGGCTGAGGCTGCAATCGGGCCGCGACGACGTGCTGGAGGTCCGCGTCGACGGCGCCATGGCCGAGGCGCGGCAGCAGGCGACGGTTCTGCGGCAGCTGCTGTCGGAGATCCGGCGCGTGCGCGGCGATTCGGACCCCGGACCGGACGATGATGACCCTCTCGACACTCTGTGACGACTTCCCGACTCTGACCGGACGTCAGGAGCCGCATCACCTGTCGGTATTTCCTGGTGATTCGACGCACGGCGAGAAGGCGGTCGAGCTGGCGCGGCGGGCCGGTGCGCTGTCGATGCCGTGGCAGAGGTCGGCACAGTTGTCGCTCTGTGCGACCACTGATTTCGGCCGCTGGGTACATCCCACGTTCTGCGTCCTGTGCGCGCGGCAGAACGGCAAGTCCGAAATCCTGATTCACCGGTGCCTGTACGGGCTGTTCAAGCTCACCGAGACGATCCTCTACACGGCACAGCGCTGGAAGACCGCGCGGGATGCGTGGCGCCGACTCATGGCGCTGATCAAGGGCCGGCCCTGGCTGCGCAAGCACGTCCGCAAGGCGACCTGTTCACAGGGCGAGGGCGTTATCGAGCTCGATACAGAAGCGGCGATCTACTTCGGTACGCGCTCGAACGACACGGGCCGCGGCCTGACGGACGTCGACCTGCTGATCTATGACGAGGCATACAACCTCACCGACGGCGAGGTTGCGGCGCTGGCGTTCACGCAGATGGCCGCACCCAACCCGCAGCGCGTATATGCGTCGAGCGCGGTCAACCAGGACCAGCACCCGAACGGCCTGGTGTTGTCGTCGGTCCGGTCGCGCGGGATCCGCAAGGAACCGCGGCTGGGGTTCATGGAGTTCTGGGCCCCGGACGGCTCGTGCGACTGCCCTGTGTGCCTCGGGATCATTCCGATGGCCCGCGAGGACGAGGCGACGTGGGAGTACGCGAATCCGTCGTACGGCGTGATCATGACGGCCGAGAAGATCGCCGACATCATGGACAACCTCCGGACCGAGGCGGGCCAGAAGGGTTTCGACGTCGAGGCGCTCGGCCGTGGGGACTGGCCGGTGGAAAAACAGGCCGTCCCCGCGGTGATCTCCGCGAAGGTGTGGGAAGACATGGGCCATCGCGACCAGACGTTGGTCGGCCCGGTCGCGATGG
The DNA here is from genome assembly GCF_000308655.1 of Nocardia niigatensis NBRC 100131. Lineage (GTDB taxonomy): Bacteria > Actinomycetota > Actinomycetes > Mycobacteriales > Mycobacteriaceae > Nocardia > Nocardia niigatensis. Next base: position 135,034 of record NZ_BAGC01000002.1, read on the forward strand.
CGATGTCGATGACGCCGCTGTCGCCAGGCCGGGCACAGAAACTCAGCATCGCTGTGGCGTCGCACACGACCGATGACCGGATCCACGTCGAGGTCGGCTACCACGACGTGGTGACAGGCGCCGTGGCCGCGATCAAGGGCATCGTGGCGCGGCTGCAGCCATGCGCGCTGATCGTCGATTCGACGGACCCGGCGATGTCGCTGGTTCCAGAGTTGCTTGCCGCGGATATCGAGCCCGAGACGACCTCGGCGGCACAGAAAGTCGCCGCGTGCGGTGGCTTCTACCAGGACGCCGTCGACGCGAAGCTCGTCCACACCGGCGACCCGCTGCTCGCCGACGCGGTGGGCGCGGCCGGCCGCCGCGAGGTGAAGGGCGGCGGCTGGGCCTGGCAGGGCGCCGGCCTCTCGCCGCTCGAAGCGGCGACGCTGGCCCGTTGGGGGCTACTGACTTTCGGCGCGCGGGCACTTCCGCCCGCGCTGCCACCGGCCGCGGTGCCTGCGGAACGGACCTACATCCACACGGGCGACCTGATGGTCGCCGGATTCTGACGAGGAGGTGAGAGTATGGCGAAAGCCGATCTGAAACCGGTGCTGGCGAAACGCGAAATCGGTTATGCCGACCAGTATCCCGGCAATTATTGGTGGGTCGACAACGAGACGACGCCCGAGCTGCGCTGGCCGCTGAACATTCGCGTGTTCGAGGTGATGCGCCGTCAGGATGCGCAGGTCGCGAGCATCCTGAAGGCTCTCACCCTGCCCGTCATCCGTACCGGCTGGCGTATCGATCCGAACGGGGCGCGTCCCGAGGTTGTCGAGCTGGTCGCCGATGATCTGCGGCTGCCGATCGTCGGCCAGGACGCCGAGGAGACCGACGAGGACGGCAACCCTGTCGCCCAGCGCCGCCCGCGCCAGCGTGGCCGGTTCAACTGGAAAGCTCATGTGCGGCAGGCGATTACGTGCATGGTCCAGTACGGGCACATGTACTTCGAGCAGGTCTATCGGATCGACGATCAGGGCCGCGCTCGCCTGGCCAAGTTGGGCCCGCGGATGCCGCAGTCGCTCGCCGCGATCACGCTCGACAAGAACGGCGAGCTGGTCAGCATCTCCCAGTACGCGATGGGCACGCTGCAGGGCTTCTATGTCGGCGGTGGCATGGGCGCGGCCGGCGGCGGCACGCCGATCCCCGCGAACCGGCTTGTCGCCTACATCCATGAGCCCGAGGGCGGCCAGTGGATCGGTCAGAGCGTGCTGAGGCCGGTCTACAAGAATTGGATGATCAAGGACCGCTTGCTCAGGGTCCAGGCGCAGACGATCGAGCGCAACGGCATGGGCGTGCCGGTCTACGAGCTCGCGCCGCAGGAGACCGACACCGCGCCCGGACAGGCGATCGCTACCGGCCTGCGCGCCGGTGACAGCTCGGGCGCGGCGATCCCGAACGGCGCGAACCTGCGCCTGGAGGGCATCCAAGGCCAGATCCCGAACGCGGACGTGCCGATCCGGTACCACGACGAGCAGATGGCCCGCGCGGTCCTCGCGCACTTCCTGAACCTGGGCACGCAGACCGGATCCTGGGCGCTGGGAAGCACTTTCGCCGATTTCTTCGTCATGTCGCTGCAGACGCTCGCCGATTCGGTCTGCGATACGGCGAACGCGCACATCATCGAGGACCTGGTCGATCTGAACTGGGGCCCCGACGAGGCCGTGCCGAGGCTCGTCTGCGACGAGATCGGCTCCATGCACGACGCCACGGCCGAGGCGATCGCGACGCTCGTCGCCGCCGGTGTCCTGCTGCCCGACGGCGTGCTCGAGCGGGCGGTGCGCGTGCAGTACGGGCTGCCCCAGAAGGAGCCGGGCTCGCCGGAGGCCGAGCCGAAACCGGCCGCGCCCGCTGATGTTCCGCCGCCGGGCCCGGCGATCGACGGCGACGACGACCCGGAGGACGACAACAAGTGAAAATGTCCCGATACCGCGAGCGCGCCCGCGCCGCGGCGGTCGATGCTGCCCCGCGCAGTTGGTACCGCATCCACAACTCGACCGATAGCGGCGACGGCGTCGCGCGCATCGACATCTTCGACGAGATCGACCCGTTCTGGGGTGTCTCGGCGCAGTATTTCGTGTCGGAGTTGAACGCGATCGACGCGGAAGACATTCAGCTGCATATCAATTCGCCAGGCGGCGATGTGTACGACGCTATCGCGATCACCAACGCGCTGCGCCAGCACAAGGCGACCGTCACGGCCACGATCGACGGCCTGGCGGCCAGCGCGGCCGGGTTCATCGCGGTCGGCGGCGCGGATGTTCTGCAGATGGCCGAGAACTCCGAGCTGATGATCCACAACGCGTGGGCGGTGTCGATCGGTGACGCCGACGACATGCGGGATATGGCGGCGCGGCTGGATCGGGCCAACGCGAACGCGGCCAGCATCTACCACGCCAAGGCGGGCGGCGAGCTGGACGACTGGCTGGCGGCGATGAAGGCCGAAACCTGGTACAGCGCAGCCGAAGCCGTCGAGGCCGGGCTCGCCGACAGCGTGCTGAAGCTGCCGAAGAAGAAGGCCGTGGCGAAAGCCGCGTGGGACCTGTCGATCTTCAACTACGCCGGGCGCGCTGCCGCCCCGGCACCTCGAACTTCCTCCGGCAAGAGCGCGGAGGCAACCCCCAACCGAAAGGACCAGCCCGTGGCTGCTCTGGACGATGGGCTTCGCCAGCTGCTCGGCGTCGGCGCCGACGCAGACGACGGCGCCCTGCTGAACAAGGTGAAGGCCGCGCTCGCCGAGCGCGACGAAGCGCTGGAAGAGGCGACCAAGCCGCAGGCCGCGGCGAAGCTGCCCGACGGCGTTGTCGCCATCGACGCCACCGTGCTGGCCACCCTGCAGGCGCAGGCCGCCGCCGGTGCCGCCGCCGCGGTGCGCCAGGCCGACGACGACCGAAACCGGCTGCTCGACGACGCGATCCGGGCCGGGAAGATCCCGCCGGCCGCTCGCGCCGCCTACGAGAACGTGCTGAAGAACGACCTCGAGGGTGGCCGCGCGCTGCTCGCCTCGCTCGCCCCGGGCGCGATCCCGGTCGTGGGCACCGAGATCGGCCACGACGAGGCGACCGAGTTCCATCCGACCGCGGCCGACATGGACAAGCTGGGTGGCGTGTTCACGCAGCTCACCGGCCAGAAGTGGGAGGCGTGACATGGCTGACTTCTTGCCCCGGTTCGGAGGCGGTACGCCGGTCCCGATGACCACCAGCGCGCCGGTCACCGGCGGACAGCTGGTGTATATCTCCGGCAACAACACCGTCGCACCGACCTCGTCGGCGTCCACGCTGGCGTTCGGCGTCGCGGCGATGGACGACGCGGTCGGCGGCAACGTGATCACCGTGTGGCGCAGCGGCATCTGCCAGCTCGCCGCGTCCGGTGCGATCGCCGCAGGTGCCGCGGTCATTCCGGCCACGGGCGGCGCTGTCGCGACGATCGGCGCGGACACCACCTACGACCAGGTGTGCGGGCAGGCCGTCTCGGCGGCGTCCGGCGGCCTCGTCCTCGTCTCGCTTCGGCCGCTGTAAGAAAGGCGCAGATAAATGACCGGGAACGCGACTTTCCCACCTGCACCCCCGACGCTGTCGGGCGATACCCTCTCCATCAATCGGTTCCTCAAGGATCCGCTCTGGGTGATGCGTGTGCTGCGCACCATCTCGGAGCAGATGTTCGTCAGTGACAAGATCCTGACTGGCCAGCTGTGGACCGAGTCCGGCTCGATCGGCTACGAGCAGACCGAAAACATCTACGCCGACAACGCGCCGCAGGCCGTGTCGCCGGGGGCCCCGTACCCCCGGACGACCACTGGCAGGGGCCCCGCGAGCATGGCCAACACGGTGAAGTGGGCGCAGGAGTCCACGATCACCGATGAGGATATTTCGCGGCTGAACTACGACGCGATCAAGCGCAAGTTCACAAAGCTGGCCAATAGCCACGTGAAAGCCGTTGACTCGGTGGCTCTTTCGGTGATCGCGTCGGCTGTCACCCAGACCACCGCAGCGATCGCTCCATGGACCACCAGCGGAAGCGCGCAGATCATGCGCGATGTGATGCTGGCGTATGCCAACATCGTCGACCTGTTGCAGGGCTACCAGCCCGACACTGTGTTCTGCGACGTCCTGACGTTCGCCAATGCAGTGTCGGACCCGACTCTGCTGTCGCAGCTGCCGCGTGAGGTGCCCGGCATCGGCAACGCACCGGTGGCCGCCGGGTGGGATTCGAAGTACATGCGGCAGATCGGCGGGTTCACCTGGATCTGCTCGCCGAACCTGCCGACGAGCAGCGGAACTGTCTACGTGCTCGACAGCAAGGTGTTCGGGTCGTTCGTTGACGAGCGCGTGCCTGGTCCAGGCTGGGTGCAGTCCGATGATCCCGGCGCGCAGCGGATCCAGTGCAAGACCGTCCGTAACGACAAGACCGACAGCTGGGACGTGATGTGCCGCCGCATCACCGTGCCGATCGTCGTCGAGCCCCATGCGTGCTGGGCGATCACGGGAGTGGGTGCCTGATGGCGTATCGAGTCCTGGCACCGTGTGTCCATCTCGCCGGTGTGTCCGTGCCCCACATCTATCAGGGGCGCATCATCGCGGCCATCCCCGACCCGGTCCAGCGCGAGCACCTGCTGCGGCTGGGCATGGTCGAGGCGGTACCCGATCCGCTGCCTCCCGGCGTTGCTCCCGACCCGGAACCGGCCGCGCCGGCCCCCGACCCGGGATCCGATGCGCCGCAGCGGCCGTCGCCGACCGCGAGCAAGGACACCTGGGTCGCCTACACCGTCGCCGTCGGCGCGGCCACGGCCGAGGAGGCGCAGCAGCTGACCAAGGACCAGCTGATCGGGCTGACCACCGGATAGCGGCATGACCTCCCCTAGCCCGAGCCCGGACACCTACGCGTTCGCCACCACGACCGACGTCGCCAACAACTGGTGCACGTTCAAGAGCACCGCGGACCAGAAATGGTGTCAATCGCTGCTGGACGCCGCAGGCATGTGGATCACCCAGCGGTTCGCGTCGATCGGCCAGACGATCGCGCTCACCGATCCCCGTGGCTTCATCGTCAGCGTCGACGTGGTCCGGGCGGCGATGGAGCGGGCGCAATATCCCGGTATCCACTCCGGGACCCACCTGGTCGACGGGCGATCGGACTCGTGGTCCGGGCCGCGTACCGCGACCACCGACGACGCGGCGCGGACACTGGTGTTCGCGCCGTATCACGAGCAGTTGCTCGGGCTGTTCAAGCCGACGCAACCGGTCGGACAGTTCGGCAACGCGATGCGGCCCGTGGATCCGATCGTCCTGGGCGGGGTGGCATTCCCGCTGTACGACCGCAGTCAGTTCTGGTCGCAGTGAAGCCGTTCACCGCGCTGGGCGACGAGACGGTGATCGTCAATGCTCGTGTGCCGCTGGTTGATTCGAACGGCAACCCGATTCGGGACGCTTACAACAAGGTGCAGTACCAGCTGGTGCCGACCGCAGTGCCGGGCTGCTCTTTCCGCGAGATCAGCAGCACCGAGCACGACTCGGATCTCCACCCGACGGACGTGGTGGCCCGCGGCATGCTGCCGCCGACCTACCCGGATCCGACGGACACAACGGTCGTGCCGGTCCGGCTGCCGACACCGATACCAGAGGCCGATACGCCGGTGACCTGGCAGCGCAACGGCAAATCGTATGTGCTGCAAGGCCCCGCGCGTCTGGTGGAGGACCCGGCCGGCGACCTGGACCACATCGTGTTCATCACCCGACTGAGGAGTGGATAGATGAGTGTCGATATCGCCGCTGTGCGAGCGCAATTGGAGCTACTCGGCGCAGAGTTCATGGCGACCTCGGAGGAGGTTCGCGAGGGGGTGAAGCGGGCCGCCGAGCAGGGCGCGGAGATCGGTCGCGGCATCGCCGAGGCCGAGCTCACTCATTCCCGGCGCCATGTCACCAAGGGTGGCTACGTGAACGAGCCGGGCGACTACGCCAAGGCTTTCCGCGGGATCGCCGTGTTCGAGAAGGGGATGTGGCGCGGCCGGACGGTCAACGACGACTGGAAGGCGCACTGGATCGAGGACGGCACCAAGAAATGGCCCAAGCACGCGATCATGCTGCGCACCGCGGCGCAGATGCGCGGAAACGACACGGAATGATCCGGTGAGCACACCGATCACGTTCGGCGACACCGCATCCGGAGCAGATTCGGCGCAGGGGAAGCCGACCGAATTCTCGTTCGCGAACCTGAGCCAAGTCGTGATCGCCTGGTTCGTCGGCCAGGACTGGCTCACCGACGTCGGCATCGACATGCCCAATCCGACGCCGCTGCCGTATCTGCTGGTCACCCAGCTCCCGGGCGGCGCCGACAACCGGGTGACCGCCCGGGGCCTGGTCTGCCTGGATCTGTTCGCCAACGACCCGGGCGTGGCGGTCACCCTCGGCCGGCGCATGCATGCGCGGATGCTCGCCCTGCAAAACAAGGTCGTCACGGTCGGCGGCTGGCCGGTGCCGATCGGCCTGATCACGACGCTGCAGCTGCCCGGCTATAGCAACTACTCCGATGACCCTCTGCTGCATCGCGTCCTCGCCTCGTACGAGGTGCGCAGCGATTTCGATGCCCAACCCCTGTAAGGAGTTTCGATGACGACCACCGATGTTCTGCTGCCGTGGGACAGCTTCTTCGGCGGAAATTTCGACCAGATATTCCGCGGCCAGTTCGGCAGCTGCCTGGTCAAAGACTATGACGGCGTGACCAACTGGGCGAACTGGACGCCGTTCGACCCACTGACCGGCGAAATCAAGTCGACGTTCTACACGAACGGGCAGTTCGCGGACGGCTGGGTCGACCTCGGCTATGGCGACAAGAGCGGCATCAAGTTCACGCAGAACATCACCGTGAACCAGGCCGATCCGTGGCAGTCGCGCCGCGAGGAAGACCCGAACATCACCAAGCAGTCCGAGTCCGGCGTTTTCACTGCGCTGCAGTCGAATCCGGTGATCGACGCGTTGCAGGACGGCCTGCCGCTGGCCTCGATGCCGTCCGTCGGCACCATCGGCTACAGCTACGGCATGCCACGATTCCCGCAGGTCGTCTATCGGACGGTCGCGTTCATGGGAATGCGTGTCACCCGGGCTGGACTGCTGTGGATGAAGTGGCGGCTCTTCCCCTGCGCCACCATGCTGAAGCCGGGCGAGACCGAATGGGCGGCGGAGAACGGTGAGAAGACCGTGCTCACCTTCGAGCCGCACGAGTGCCAGGTCTCCGGCTCGGCGCGGTTCGTCCTCGAGGACGGGCCCGGCTGGCGTGCCCTGGGCGGCGCGACGCTCGCGCCGGGCACCCCGGTGGCGGCCGCGACCGGCAGCGGTGGTGTCACCCTCTCGATGACCGCGCCGATGTCGCCGAACGGCCCGTTCACCTACAAGGCATTCCGCACGTCTGCGCCGACGACTCCGATCACCCCGGCGTCGGTCGGCGGCACGGCAGCGAACCCGATCCTGACCCTGTCCGGGCAGGCCACGGGCGCGGCGACCTACACCGTGCAGGCCATCGGCTCCAACGGCACCACCTCGCCGCAGTCGGCCGCGTCGAACTCGGTCACCGTCGCCTGATTCCCGCATACCCCGGCGTGGTGGCTTGTGGCTGGACGCCGCGCCGGGACCAGCCACACAGCCACATCCCGAAGGAGGATCCATGGAAACCGTTTACGACCTCACCGCATGGCGCGACCAGGCCCTCGAAGCCTTGGGCGCTCAGAACGGCATCCCGTTCCAGCCCCGCCAGGGCGGCGAGATCTTCACGGTGCCGCACCCGCTCACGCTCGACGACGACAAGAACAAAGAGTTGGAGATCGCCTCGGGGGCGATGGCCATTGCCTCGGTGCTGCTCGGCGGCTCGGCGGTCTACGCGCGGTTCGTCGCGGCGGGCGGCCGGGCTGGTGACGTGATGATGGCGTACAAGATCATGCAGCAGGGCGTGACGCTGGACCCTACCTTGAGCGCGTTTATCCCCTGGTCCGCCGGTGCGCACGCCAGCTCGAATCTGACCTCGAGCATCGCTATCCCGGCGAGCGCCGACCTCTCCATCAATGGTGGCGAACTGTCGTCGCCGGTACAGGAGAGCTGACCTCCCGGCGGCTGCACGTCCTCATACAGGGACTGCCGGACACATGCGACACGTGGGTGGAGCTCGGCGCGGATCCATGGACGCTCGATCAGCATCTGCTGCGCGACATCGCCAACTCTGGGCGCTCGTCAGATGCGTTGCTGTTCAACGTCTATCGCGACCGCGAGAAGACAGATCCGCGCAAGTTCGAGCCGATTCCGGCGCCCGAGTGCAAGCGCACGCCCGAGCAGCAGGCCCAAGAGGAACAGCGGCGCCTCGAGGAGCAGCGGCAGCGGGAGATCGAGGAGAACTCCGCTGTGATCACCCACGACATCGGGACCGCGCTGTTCCGGGGCGAGCTCACCATGCTCGAGCTGTCGCGGCGCGTCCGCGCAGAACAGGGGATTGAGGCGTGAAAGGCGTTTGGTTCGACATCCTGCCCCGCATGGTGGGCATGTCGGCGGAAGCCGACAAGATCGTCGTCGAGTCCGAAAAAGCGGGTGAGAAGGCGGGTAAGGCGTTCTCCGGGATGTTTTCCCGCGAGGCCACCTCCGCGACCGCGAAGTCCGTCGAGACGATGAAGGCGCAGGTCAACTCGGGCATCTCAGTGCTGGAGCAAGCCTCGGCGCGGGCGGTCAAAGCGCACGACGCCGCTGCCGACGCCGCGGGGCGCGTCCGCATCAAAGAGGCCGCGCTCAACGACGTCCGCATGAAGTTCTCAGAGGATTCGGTGCAATACATCCGTGCCGAGGAAAATCTGGCAAAAGCCAAGCGCGACACCGCTACCGCGAGCGGTGTCGCGCAGACGGCGGCGCTCGACGAGACCCGCGCCATGGAAGCGCTCGCGGCCAAACAGGACGCGCTCGCGGCCAATCAGGACGCGCTGGCGAGGTCGTCCGGCACCATGTCCACGGCACTCAAGACTGCCGCGACGGTCGGTGTCGGCGGCCTGATCTTCGGCATGGGCGAGTCGATCAAGGCTGCGGGCGACTTCCAAGCCAGCCAGACACGCCTCGTCACCACCGCCGGTGAGGATCAGAACGAGCTCGGGAAGGTCTCCAAGGGCATCTTGGACATGGCCGGCCAAGTGGGTGTGTCGGCCGAGGAACTGTCCAAGGGCATGTACACGATCGAGTCCGCGGGATTTCATGGCGAAGCGGGCCTGAAGCTGCTGAAGGCCGCCAGCGAGGGAGCGCGGCAGGAGAACGCGGACCTGAAGGACGTCACCGATGCCCTGACGACATCGATGCACGATTTCAACATCGCCCCGGACCAGTCGGCCGTGGTTATGAGCAAGATGATCGCCGCGGTCAGCAACGGCAAGACGACCCTCGGTGAATTCTCCGGCGCGTTGCATTCGGTCGAGCCTGCCGCGCACGCGGCCGGCATCTCGCTCGACGACACCTACGCCACGCTGGCGATGATGACCCGCACGGGCGAGTCGGCCCAGCAGTCCACCGAGAATATGACCGACGCCATCCGGCATCTGTCGTCCCCGACGCAGCAGATGACCGACGAGATGGCCCAGTTCGGCATCTCGTCGGCGGACGTGCAGCAGCACCTCGGCGAGCGCGGACTCACGGGCACGATGGACATGCTCGCCAAGGCGATCCACGACAAGATGACTCCGGCGCAGCAGATCGTCATCGACACGTTCAACCAGAACAAGCTGGTAGTCGCAGACGCGAAGCGTATGTTCGACGGCCTCCCGCCCGCGGCGCAGGCAGTCGCACAGTCGGTCAAGGACGGCACGCTGTCGTTCGCGGAGTTCCGGAAAACGGGCGGCGGCCTGGCGGTCGATCAGAAGAACATGGTCGACCAATGGTGGGCGCTGGAGAAGAAAGCGGACGGCTTCAATTCCGTGCTGAAGTCCGGTAAATCCGATATCCAGACCTATCAGGATGCACTGAGCAAGGTAACCGGCACGGTCGCCGGGGCTACGGTGGCAATGGATATCACCGCCGATAATGCCGACGACACAAAGAAGACGAAAGCCGGCATCGAGGGCGCGAAGCCAGAAGCGTCCGGCGACATCGCCGGATGGTCCGATGTCCAAGGCAATTTCAACCAGAAGCTGGCCCAGACCAAGGCGTCGGTCGGGTCGATGGCGATCGCGGTCGGTACCGATCTCCTACCGGTAGCGACGAAGTTCCTCGGCGTTCTCCAGGACACTGCCAGGTGGCTCGACAAGCACAAGGTCGCCGCCGATGGTGTTGTCGCCACTATCGGCACCCTCGCCGGTGCCTGGGCAACGATCAAGGTCGCCCAAGGCACCTGGTCGGGCCTGAAGACCGTGATCGGCGGTGTGAAGGGTGTCATCGGCGGTGTCGCGAAGGGAGCGAAAGCCGGGGCCAACATGCTCTCCTCGGCAGCCAATGGCGCGAGGAGGCTCAGCCTCATGGCGCAGGGCTGGTGGGAGTGGACCGGGAAGGCGAGAGCCACTGCGATCAAGAATTTCGTCGCCACGAAAGTGCGGGCCGGAGTCGAGGCGGTGCAGTCGGCCGCGGCGTGGGTGGCGCAAGGCGCCCGGGCGGCCGGGGCGTGGGTGGTCATGCAGGCCAAGGCTGCTGGCGCGTTCCTCGCGACGAAGGCGAGTGCGGCAGCCTCGGCCGTGGAAACTGGCGGGGCGTGGCTGGCGGCGCAGGCGAGCGCGGGTGCGGGCTGGGTCGGCATGCAGGCCAAGGCTGCCGGCGCGTTCCTGGCGACCAAGGCCAGCGCCGTCCTCTCGGCGGGCGAGACCGCTATGGCATGGGTGGTCCAGAACGCGAAGGTCGTCGCGAGCTTCGTGCTCGTCGAGGGCGCGTCGATCGCTGCCGGCGTGGCCGAAAAGGGTATGGCGGCGGCCCAGTGGCTATTGAACGCCGCCATGGACGCCAACCCGATCGGCCTGGTGATCGTGGGACTCACGGCGCTGGTCGGCGGTGTCATATATGCCTGGAATCATTTCGATTGGTTCCGGAATGCAGTGAAGGATGCCTGGGACTGGATGAAGAAGGCCGGTGACTGGATCGGTCACGAATTCATGGACATCTGGCACAAACTCGGAGACTTCGTACACGACAACTCCGAGAAGATCAAAAATGCCGGTCACGCGGTCGGCGAGGCATTCCAATGGGGTGCCAAGGTCGCGATCGATGCCTGGCATGATCTGGAAAAGGGCCTCGGTGAACCCACATATCTGGTGATGCGGTACATCTACCAGGACGGCATCCGGAAAATGTGGGATTCAGCATCTGATACAGTCGGTGGCGCGCTCGGCCATCTGCCGGACCTCAGCAACGAGATCGAGCGCATTCCGCATTTCGCATCCGGTGGCGTGTATTCCGGGCCCGGTATTGTGTCGCAGGGTTCAGGCTGGCCGAACGACGACGTGAACGCGAAATTGTCGAAAGACGAAGGTATCGCGGTACCCGGATTCGTGAAATGGTTTGGCGTCGACAATTGGCACGCAGCGAACAGGTATTTCTCCGGTCGCTCCGGCGGCGACGGATTCCATTTCGCGCCTGGCGGCATCTTCGACGGTGTCGGCGACTTCTTCTCCGGTGCCAGCAACCCTGCCGAGTGGCTCCGTACCAAGCTCCGCAGCGCTGTCACGGGCGCCGAGGCCATGGTCGGCAGCGACAGCATGTGGAAGAAGCTGCTCCTCCAGCTGCCCGAGCACATGATCGGCAAGCTCGTCGACTGGGGCAAAGACAAGCTGGGGTCGGTCGTGCACGGTGCGAAGGACCTGGTCAGCGATGTTGGGCACGTGCTGGGCTTCGCCCGCGGCGGCATCTACGCCGACGGTCCGGCCGAGTCCGTCAGCGGACTCACGCCGGCACCGGAGACGGTCCCGGATCTGTCCGTCGACACGGGCATGCCCGCTGACTCAGGCATCTCGGCGGACACGGGGCTGTCGGCTGGCCCGACGGCGTCTGTGGACCCGGTCGTGACTCCCGACTCCGTATTCTCTGGCGACACGGGCATGTCCGCAGATCCGAGCCTGTCGGCGACGAGCGGGGCATCGAGCGGGCTGCAGGTCGCGCTCGACGCGATCCGCGACCACCTCTCCACGATGTACCAGTGGGGCGGCACCGACCTCAGCTCGGGTGTGGACTGCTCCGGCCTCGTGGGTGACGCGCAACTGCTCGCGACCGGACAACAGCCCGACCACCGGGTCGGCACCACCGATACGATGATGTCGGGTGGCTGGCCCGGAATGATCAAGGGCGCGACCAAAGATGACTACTTCGTCGCGGGCGTCAACGACCACCACATGTCCGGCTCTATCTTGGGCACGCCTTTCGAGGCGCGTCAGACCGGCGAGAAACTCCGTATGGGCTCGTCGGCGGCGTCCCCGTTCGATGCCCAGTTCGTCGAGCAGTGGCACCTCGATCCGACGCTGATCGAGCCGGCATATCACCCAGGGCTGAGCGACGACCCGCTCACCAGCGCGAGCCCGACCGACAAGGCCGCCAAGTACAAGCAGGCGGCACAGAAAGAGCTCGACCTCGCCAAGAAGCATGACGCCGAGGCCGAGAAGTTCCTGACCGAGGCCGCCAAATACAAGGAGGGCTTGCCCGCCGAGAAGCAAAAGCATCTCGACGCGGTCAAGCGCCACCTGGATGCGGCGGCCGAGGCCGACAAGCTCGCGTCGTTCACCACTGGCGCCGAGCAACAGAAGCATTTGGACGCCGCGAAGCACGATCGGGAGCTGGCGCAGTCGGCCCAGGACGCCGCCGGCAACGTCGGCGGCAAGGCGCAGAAGTACCTCGACGCGGCGGCGAAGGCCCGCCAGATGGCTGCCGACGAGCGCAAGCGGGCCAAGGAGGATCTGGAAAAAGCGGACAAGGCTGCAACGTCGACCGGCAAGAAGTCCAAGGACGACACCAACGGCGGCTGGATGACGTTCGAGCAGGCCGGGGAGAAGGCCGGCGGTCTGGCCGCGACGATGTTCCTCGACAGCACCGGCCTGGGCAACACGATCGTCGCCGACCCGAACAAGTCCGCGGTCCTGCGTATCGGAAAGCAGCTCACGCAGGTGAAAACCACTGGCCAGCAACCAAACTGGGGTGCTAGCCCGTTCCTGCCATCGACCAAGACCGACGAGGACCTGTCGGATCTGCTGCCCGCCACCCACGACCTGGGCGGCCTCATCCCACCCGGACTGTCGCTGGTGAACAACAAGACCGGGGGCAACGAGGTGCTGGTGATCAATCCGCAACTGGCGCAACAGCGTTCGCCCGAACCGGTGGGAGCGAGCCGGGGACGCAGTGACAGCGGTAGCGGCCCGCTGGTCAGCATCGGCACCTGGGTCGCCGCCAGCGACGACCAGGCGGAGGCGAACCGGCTCGGCCGCACCGTCGGCCAGTACGCGAGGGGCCGATGAGCACGCCCGTCTCAGCGCCCGACACCGGCTCGGGTGCCGACTCCGCTGGTGTCGCGCGGCCCGTGGCGCTGACGCGGCCCGCACCACTGGGTGTGTGCCAGTCCGTCGAGTTCGACGATCTGGCCTGGGTGCGCGTCTACGACGCCAATGCGAAGGTCTGGCAGATCGACGGCCCCATGGCTCCGCGCCCGCCGCAGGGCGAAGGGGTGCGGCTGCTGAAGATCAAGTTCAAACCGCTCTTCAAGCACCTCGACCAGGCGGGGGCACACCAAATCGGTGTCACTCGGCTGGATACGACCTGGGACGCGGCCGAGGTCGAGATGACGCTGAAGTTCATCGGCCGCACTCCCGGCGCCGCGCGGCGGGTGTTCCGCAACTGGCTCACCGGCTGGGACCCGCGCAACGAAATCCAGATGGCCTGGTTCACCTCGCAATTGGGCAACTGGTGGATCAACATGCGCCATCTCGAGACGATGAGCGACGACATGCCCGCGGGCAACCACCTCAGCTTCGAGATGAACTGGGCAGCCCGCGCGGATTTCCCTTGGTTCCGCAGTTTCGACAGCCGCTCGCCGGTGATGACTGCCGACAGTGCCGGTAACCTCGTGGACCCGATCAAGGCGACGCAACCGCATCTGGCCGCACCGAATGGCTTTATGCGCGTGACGAATTGGGGCGACCAGCCCGCATTCCCCACACACCTGCTCCAGGGTCCGGGCGTGTTCACCCTCGGCGACAACGGCGGCAGCGGCACGGTCACCATCCCCGTACGGGCCGGACAGCTGGTGCACGTGACCACCGACCCGGCGGTGCAGACCGTCACCGAGATCAACACCGGCGCGAACCTGTACCCGTCGATCACGGGCCGGTTCTCGCGGCCGGTTCCGGCCGCGCCGGGCGGCTACGAGATCCGTATCCCGATCTCTGTCACCGGATCTCAGCAGGGCGTCACCTCGGCGCTGACCCGGCTCACGCCGCTGCGCAGGTGGCCGCAATGACGCTGCCGGTGCCGGTCAACCTCACCACGGTCAACCCAGCGAGGATCTTCGACCAGGCCGACGCCGCGATCGCCGCGGCGCAACCCGACTACAGCACACCGGCATACGTGGTGGAGATCCTCGACCGCAACGGCTATCCGCTGGGAGTCGCGGACGACTATCTGGACCTGGAGTGGGAGAACAACACGGTGCTGGGCACCGCGACGCTGGTGCTCAAAGGCGACGATCCGTGGGCGCCACTGTGTGCGGCCTGCGACTACACCGTCGTCACGGTCCTGATCTACGACAACCAGGGCAACAAGGTGTTCACCGGGTTCGTCCACGACTGCGATGACATCGACGAGAAGGGCATCGGCACCGTCACCGCGCAGCTGCAAGCGCACACGGCCTGGTTCCAATCCTTTTGCGTGTACCCGAATTTCACGCTGCCCTGCATCCTGCAGGAGCCGAAAGAGGCGATATTCATCGGCCCGGCCTGCACCAATCTCAAGGAGATGTGGGCCGAGCAGATCGGCCGCTACGCAGTCACTCTCGGGTTGGTCGAGCTACTCGAGGAGATCCTCGATCCGCTCGCATGGCTACAGGGGATCGTCGAGGGCAACGAGCTGCCCGCAGTGGTCGTACCGCTGAACCCGCTCACCGACTCCTCGCCGTGGGTGGCGATCGTCGCGCGCATGGAGGAGATCGACACCCTCCAACAGCCGGCCATCAAGGGCACCGGCGTGCTGCCGACCGCCGTGTTCTGGAAACCGGGCGACCCGCAGCCGTGCCCGCAGTGGTTCACGCTGAGTACGCCGTGCATCGTGATGGACTGCCAGGACTATTCGAACGTCACCGGTTTCGATGCGGGGTTCCTCACCGGGCTCATCGGTGAAACCGTCGCGCTCGCGGACACTGTTCTGGGCGAGATCATGCAGGTGATCGGCGTCCAGGCGGCCGAGCAGCAGCAGAACGATCCCAACGCCACCGACCCGTACGGAAACGGGCCGCTGGCAACAGCATTGGGTCTGCTGGCCAAACCGGCTTGGGTTGTTTTCGACGCTGACTCCAAGTACTCGGGCATCGAGAAGTGCAGGGTCACCAGTCATCATCCGCTGGCATGGAATCTCGTCGCCGGCGGGAAAAGTCCTACCTGGGTCAACAAGGGCATCGATTTTCTGCTCGAGCTGGCGCTTTCGGAATTGCTGGCCGTGCTGGGTGCATCCGGCATTGCCCCCGACATTTTGAGCGGTGTGTTCGACGACACGGTGCTCGCGTTCGAGCCCTTCCCTGATTTCGCCCGCCAGCACGAGCTCGGCAAGTTCGCGCGGCCCGAGAAGCTCATCGCCGCCGGCTCGCAGGCATTCACACCGTCGACTCTGGTCGCCGGTGCCCAAGGGCTGTACGACACAAGAGGTTTCCGCGCGATAGAGCTGACCATCACCGATCAGCGCCAGTACGTCTACGGGCGCGATTACGGCATCTACACACCGGTCAGTGTGATCAGACGCGGTCGCCTCTACACCGATTACGTCTCCAAGGTCGTCGGTAAGGACGATCGCACGACCCGCGCGTCCATCGTTGCTTCCGTCGGCGACGGGAAGGGCCAGGAGATGCCCATGGTGCGCGCGTTCCGGTTCATCGACGGCGCCCAAAAGGCTTTGAACGCAGCCATGTTGGCGCAGAACTAGAGAGGACACGGCGATTACCAGCTTCATGCAGAATCCCGATGGCAGCTACACCATCAACGCGCAGATCAACTGCCGCGACTTCGACAGCTTCCTCGAGACCGGCATCCTCACGATCATGATTACGCCGCTGGGCGGCAGCAGCAACATGCCGTTGGGGCTCAATGGCCAGCCAGGGATGCCGCCGCAGCTGACATGCAGCGTGACCGCCCTGTCCGCAGGTGCGACGCCCACGGCGATCCTCACCGAGACCGACCCGGGCGCGCCCGGTGTCTCCTCGACCTACAACCTCGCCCTTGGCCTGCCCGTCGGCAGTCCGGGCGCGGCGGGTGCGGCGGGCAGCATCCTGAACTCGTCGAGCTTCAGCAACAGCCCCGCCAATGGTCAAGTGCCGGTGTACAACTCGACGTCCGGGCTGTGTGCATGGGCGACGATCTATCCGCCGGTCCCGCTGTTCGTGGTGCCGGGTTCGAACTTCACCGCGCTGTCGATGACCTCGGCGCAGGCCTCCGGCATCATCTGCGACTTCACCATCCCCGCGCAGACCTTCCGGTACCGGCCGAGGGTGAACGGCGATCTCGAGGTGATCGGCGCGACCGGCATGCGGATCGACGCGCAGGTGATGATGGGACTTGCGACGACCGCCGATGCCACAATCGCCAGCTCCGGCACCCAGGTCGCCTACGGCCGCGGGCCCGACCCATCGGTGGCCGGCACGTCGAATCCAGTGCACGTGAGCATCACCCCGCTCTATGGCGTGGCGATGGCACCCACCGATACGAGTCCGGCGGTCGTGGTGGTGCCGACCGGATCGCCCGCGCAGACACCGGCGATGAAGCTGGTCGTATCGGCTGTCCGGCAGTACGGTTCGGCCGCTTGGACGACTACCCAAACCCTCGGCGAGCTTCGCGTGTACCTCGACGCGGTATAAATGCCCAGCTCACAATTCATGGCCGCCGCGGGGACAGCGCTCGGCGAGCTGGTGCTCGCCCGGGTGCTCTCAGCGGTCGCCGGGGTCGACATCAACGTGTTCGGTGTGGACCTGCATCCTTTCGCGGGCCTGCAAGCATGGGCGACGAACCTGGAAAACCAGGCATCGACGGCGCTCCAGAACGCGGGCACCATCGCCTCGGGCATCACCGGCGGCAGCAGCGACCCGACCAAGGTGGCCGGCACCGTCGGCGGCATCCAGAACAACATCGCCGCCAACTCCGCGGCCATCAGCGCACTGCAAACCCAGCAGCAACAGTCCCAGGTCGGCGGCGCATCGGTCACCGTCACGTTCCCCGGCACCCAGCTCGGCAACATCGGGCCCGGCTGGACTCTGGGCGGAATGTCGACCGCGCTGTGGGCCGAGGGCAACAACGTAGCCGGTATCCAACCGAATAACGCCTACGGCTCGGGCACCCGGTACGCGGTCAACACGACCACGATGCTCACCGACGACCACTCCGTCACCATGGTCGCTGGCACCACCGGATCGACGCAGGCGATGACGTCGCTGATCGTGCGCGCCGCAGCGGACATGTCGAGTTTTGTCTACCTCAACGTATTCAGCAATCACGCCTATCTCGGATACGGGTCGTGGAATGGCAGTGCGTTCACCTTCCACGACTGGCCAGGGGCCAATATCGCGATCAGCCTCGCGGTCGGTAACACTCTCACCCTCACCGCCTCAGGCCAGCAGTACACCGCGACCCTCAATGGCGCGACCCTGCTGGCGCACCTCGACAGCGCGGGGCAGTTGACGGTCGGCTCGTCGAACCGCTCCGTAGGCATGCTCAGCCAGCAGACCGTCGACATCTTCGGATCCGCCTGGACCGGTTGGGACATCCAGAGTTTCGCCGCCGCGGACGTATCGTCACCGCCCACGATCGGCACCGGATGGTCGATCTACCAGAGCAACGCCGCCACGGCGTTCCCGGGCAGCAGCGGATGGACACCAGTCGGCGCAGGCACCTTCGACGCCATCCGCCAATACGCGAATGTCACGCTCACCGACGCCGGGCGCGGAATCGTCACCATCCAGAAAACCGGTTGGTACACAGTGACTTTCGCGGGCGCGTTCTCGGCTGCGACGCAGTTGACCGGCGCGGCCGGGCTGTATCTGCGGCCATCGGGCAGCTCGTCATCGAGCGTGGTCCGCTGCGGCATGGTGATCCCCAACGGCGGCGGCTCGGACAACACCTACACCAGCGACGTGCAGACCGCGAACGTCGTCTATCTGCAAGCGGGCGACCAGATTTCGCCCGCACTCTTTGTCACCCACTCCGGCAGCCTCACCGGCTCCGCCAGCGCCGGATCCGGCTACCTGACCTATTTCGAGGGCGCGCTCGTCAGCGCCGCCTGACCGCACGAAACATCATAGAAAGGGCACTCCCATGAGCGATCTCACCAACCTGGAACAGCAGATGTTCGCCGCGGTCCAGGCCGCGCTCGACCAGTGGGCACCGGAGCTGCATCTGTCCATCGTCCCGGCTGAGCCTGCGATCGAGGCCCTGGCGCAGGCAATCGTCACCAGCGCCGAGGACGCCCTGCGCTCCGGCGCGATCACCACCGGCGCGGCCGGTATCGGCACCACGCTGGGCACCGCGGCCGGCGCGGCGCTGGGCACCGCGATCGGCGGCCCGGTCGGCACCGGCCTCGGCAGCACCGCGGGCGCGGCACTGGGCACCCTCATCGGCACCACCCTCGGCAGCGCGTTCACCTCGATCGCCGAGCAGTTCCTCACCGCGGCGACCCAATGACGCTCTACGGGTTCGACATATCGAACAATCAGGGCCCGGGCCTGAGCCTCGCCGAGATCCAGCGCGAGGGCTTCGCCTGGTGCGAGATGAAAGTCTCCGAGGGCGACTACTTCGCCGATCCCGATTGGGCCGGATACAAGGCGCAGGCCGACGCGTGCGGAATGCCGATCATCGGCTACCACTACGCGATCGCCTCCTGTGCGCCAGCGGCGCAGGTGGCGAAGTTCGCGGCCAACGGCGGCGGCAACGTGGTGATGATCGACTTCGAGGCCAACTCGGGCACTCTCACCGACTACTGGGACCTGGTCCGGGCCTTCAATGCCGTCGGAATCACGGTGGTGCTTTCCTATCTGCCCCAATGGTATTGGGAGCAGATCGGGAGCCCCGACCTCTCGCAGGTGCCGGGCCTGATCGCATCCGCGTACCCGAGTTCCTCGGCCGGATACGCGTCGGTCCTCTACCAGCAGGCCGGCGGCGACTCCGGCGAGGGATGGAACCCGTACGGCGGTGGATCGCCGGTGATGTGGCAGTTCACCGACTGCGCGCTCACCAATGGAACCACGTTGGACGCTAACGCTTTTCGCGGCAGCACGGCCGATCTGGTCGCGCTGCTCACTGGCCAACCCAGAGGAGGATTCATGGCCCTTTCCGATGCCGAACAGACCGAACTGCTCACCAAGGTGCGCGATATCTGGGACCAGCTCCGCGGGCCCGGCGGGACGGGCTGGCAGCAGCTGGGCAAGAACCCAGCCGGCCAGAACCTCAGCCCGGTCGACGGCGAGGCAGAACTGATCACCGAGGAAGGTGTCGTGCTGTCGATGGTGCGCCAGATCGCGGCCGACGTCGCGGAATTGAAGGGACAGAAGCCGTGATCAAAATCGCCCCGTACTACAAGGCCGTCACCGCCGGTCTCGGTGAATTGGTCACCGCGACAACGGCTATCGTGTCGCTTCTGACACTCGTGTCCGACCAGTATCACGGCGTCGCGGTCGGCGCGTCGGTGCTGATCGGCGTGCTCGGCATCGCGAAACCGGCATATGTGTACCTCGTGGCGAACGAGCCGCTGGTCGACGACATCGATACCGCCGTCACGCAAGCCGCGCCAGTCGTGCAGCAGGTCGAACACGCCGCCGGCGCCCTCGCCCACGAGCTACCGGCCGGGGGTCCACAGTGAGCGTGTGGACCACCCTGTTCGACCTGGGCGCGGGTGGTGCAGGCGGCGCCATCCTGTCGGGTGTCGGTGGCCAGGCCATCGCCGCGCTTCGCCATCGCCGCCTCGATGACGCGCAGGTCGACGTCCAGCACGCCACCGAGGCGCAGATCGTCTCGGGTATGCACAGCGGCCTGGCAAAGGCCCTCCAAGAGGACAACCGGGTGCTGCGGGGCGAGCTGCGGGAGGTCAAAACCCAGCTCGCCGGAGTCGAGCGCAAACTCGACGCGCTGGCCAGCGTCTGCGGCGACACCCTGCGCCATCTGGACGCACTCGGGGCGGACACGACGCCCTACCGTGCGGCACTGCGCGATTCGACATAGCCCATGACCGCTATCGCCGTGGTCCGTGACGTGTTCGACGCGCTGGGCCGCATGACCGTGTCGACGCCGATGTGGATCGACGATTCCCAGCTCGCCGATTATCAGCTCTACGGCTGGCGGCTCCCGTTCGGTGCGCCGGTCGCCCCGCTCACCGCGGACCAGATCCCGACCATCACCATGTCGCCGAGCGATGTGCGCCCGTGGCAGCTGGATTGGTCGCAGTGGCTGACCGGCGGCGAGACGATCGCCTCATCGCTGTGGATCCCCGGGAGCCAATCGCTGGGCTTGTCGAGCCAGTCGGCGACGCCCACCACCACGAAGACGTGGATCACCGCCTTCTCGGTCGGAACCGCTCTGGTCACCAACCGCATCACCTCGAGCGCCGGCCGCACCGACGACCAGTCGGTGAATGTCGTCGTACAGCAGCGCTGAGCCGCTGAATCACTTTGTCACGCAATGAAACAGGAGAATTTGTCATGCCCGTAGCACACAGCTGGCTGCACATGGACGGCCGCCCGATCGAGGTCGACCGCTGGCAGACCGAGATGACGGTCGCGAAGTTCCACGCCGAGACCGTGCGCCAGGTCCAGCACGACCTCAACGGCGGCGTCGAGCCGATCTGGGAGGACTTCGCCCGCCACGGCGTGCAGCCCGACGATTGGGCGCACGAGGTCGGCAACCTCATGACCACCGCGGGGCTCAACCTGCTCACGCAGCTGTTCGAAGGGGCGGGCGGCAACGCCTTCAACCACACCGATGCCATTGTGGGCGTAGGCAGTTCGTCCACCGCGGCCCTCGTCGGCGACACCGCACTCGGCGGCAACGGCAGCACGACCACCGCCTACTACCAGCAGGCCGACACCTCCTACCCCACCCAGTCCAACGGGCTCATCACCTGCTACTGCACGTTCGGCAGCGGTAATGCGAACTTCGCGTGGAACGAATGGTGCTTGGGCGACGGGTCGGGCGGCATCACGGCCGGTGGCACTCTGGCCTCCGTCGCGACCGGTGTGGTGATGATCAACCACAAGATCGCCTCGTTGGGCACCAAGACGTCCGGCGCGTCCTGGACGGCGCAGTGCACCATCACCGAGAGCTGAATCAGTCTCTCGCACAGTAGGTTTCGGTGACAGATTGAGGTGGTGGTCATATGGCGATCGCACTACGCGGAACAGCCACGACGGGCACGTCCACGGCCACCGCCCCCACCGGATCGACCACCGGCGATCTTCTCGTCGTTGTCGCCATCGCACCATCGGCCACGACGATCACGGTCCCCACGGGATGGACCACCGCCTGTAATCAAACCCAGACGGCCCCATACGGCACGTTGCGCCTGGTAGTGGCGACCGCGCCATGGTCGGGCGGTCTGTCCATGTCGTTCAGCGGCGCAACGCTTCTCACCTGCACCGCCTACAGCGGCGCGTCCACAAATAGCCCGTTCCAGGTCACCAACTACACCCTGGGCGGCCAAGCCTCGACGATCGCGACACCATCGGTCAGCGACACCACGAGCGGCGGCTGGCGCCTGTGCGCGTGGGGTATCGGCGACTCCTCGCTGTCCAGCGTCAGCGCCTGGTCCACATTCAGCCCCGCCGACACCATCCACGGCGCGACCAACACGAGCTCGTACGCGATCGCCCTCACTGACACCAACGGGTCTGTCAGCACGGGCAGCATGAGCGTCACCGGCACCCTGCCGAGCTCCAACTACGTCTTCCTGCCCGCTATCGCCTTCATCGGCATCCTGACGCCGGCCGGTTCCGCGATCCCCGATTCCGACACCGGTAGCGGCAGCGATACCGCGACCGCGGGACCGAACGCACCCGACGCCGGCACCGGCACCGAGGGCAGCGTCGCCGTCGTCGCCACCATTCCCGCCGCCGAGACCGGCAGTGGCGCCGACACGGCCACGATCGCAATCCCAGCCGCCGATACCGGGGCCGGAGCCGAGGCTCAGAGCGCCAGGGTGTCCACCGCCGACACCGGCAGCGGCGTCGACACCCAGCTGTCGGGGCCGACCTCATCGGACACCGGCAGCGCCGCGGAGGCCAGCAGCATCACTGCGACCATCCCCGCCGCGGAGACCGGCGGCGGCACGGACGCACAAACCGTCGCCGTCCCTGCTTCCGGCGAGACCGGCGCTGGCGCGGATTCGGCACTCGCCGCCGCGCAGATCGCCACGGCCGACACAGGCACCGGCACCGACGCGGCCACCCTGGCCGTGATCCCGGCGGCCGAGACCGGATCAGGCGCCGAGGCGGCCACCGTCGTCGCGATCACCGCCAGCTCCGACACCGGCAGCGGCGCCGACGCCCAAGCTGTGCGCCTGGCATCGGGCGACACCGGCAGTGGTGCCGACGCGGCCACGATCGCAACCCCCGCTTCCGATACCGGGGCCGGGGCCGACTCGGCGGTCGGGGCCGCGCAGATCCCCGCCGCCGACACCGGTTCGGGCACTGGAAGCCAGAGCATCGGTGCGCCGTCGGCCGACACCGGATCGGCCACGGAATCGATCACCCTCACCGAGCTCCTGCCCGCCCCCGACACCGGCGCGGGTACCGACGCGGCACAGCTGGCCGTGCCGGTCACCGACACCGGCACCGGCGTTGACACCCAGCTGTCAGGGCCGACCTCAGCCGACACCGGCAGCGCCGCGGAATCGGCGACGGTCTCGGCCAAGACCCCTGCCGCCGACACCGGCACCGGTTCGGACGTGCAGTCCCTCGCCGTCCGAGCACCGGATACCGGCAGCGGCCTGGACGCATCGATTGTCGCGGTCCAGATCCCGGCCACCGACACCGGCAGCGCCATCGATGCCGGGACTCCGGGCGTGCACGGCTTCGACACCGGGACCGGATCCGACACCGCGGTCGGCGAGCTCGTCGGCATCGTCGTGCCCCCCGACCTGCTGATCTACGTCGTGCCATCCGCCTACCGCGTACCCAGCTGAGAGGAGGCGAAAATGTGGCTCCTGCAAATGATCCTGGCCTTCTACATGCTCAGCACGTACGGCCGCGCGTGATACCGTCCTCCCGTACTCCGCACTAGCGGACAAAACAGCCGCCCCCGCTACCTACGGGGGCGGCTGTTTTGCGTTGCCTCCCGTGCCCGACTGTCAGTTCGCGGGCACTTTCCAACAGTTCGCGTTGCTGGCCATTCCGATCAGGAATGGATAGCTGACCGTCCCGTTCGGAAACGGCGGCGAAAGCGTCACCTCCGCAAGGTAATTCGGAGGCTGCGCGTCGGTACGCACGTGGCATTCGGGCCGAGGGTCGGCCGATATGCAACTACCGCGCCCATCGGTTCCGTGCTTCTCAAATACGCCGCCGACATCCGCGCACGACAACCCCGGTGAGGGTGTGGCGTCCCGGTCCAACGGATCCGGGACCGCGCTCATCGACGGCGCGGCCTTCGCCGCGGGCATAGTCGCTTCGGCCGAGTGCGAGGCGTGGTTGTCCGATCCGCAGCTGGTGAACGCAATGATCGGCACGGCGACGAGTACGGCGAGCACGAGAAAACCGACGACCGGGTTGCCCTTCTTCTTCTCGGGCGCAACTGATCCCGGCGTGGCCAGCGCGGCAGGCGTCACCGGTGCCATCGGCATCGTCACGGCCTCGTGCACGCCCGCCACGCCGCCGGATAGCCCGGGCCCGTCACCGCCGCCGAACCTGGACTTGAAGTCTGCCGTGGACGGCCCGCGCGGCCGGGTGGGCAGCGCGGCGAGAGATTCCGGGTCGAGCCCGGACCTGTCCGGGTGGTTGTGCGTCATGTTGTCCCTATCAGCCGTGGGTGCGGGCACGAACATTGCAGATCAGGTATCCCGCGAAAATCGCGCACTGTTAGCCGTCCTGGTCGGGCTGGCACGCGATGTCGGTCGGAGTGGCACCGACATTGCTCTTCACCCGACTCGCGAACCTCAGGACCAATGCGCGAGTCTGATCACGAAAGCCGGTCCGAGACCGGTCATTTCCGACTCCCCTGCTGCGCGAGCGCCCAGCGAGCGAAGCTCATCCGCGGCAGCACACACTCGACGTCCACAAGCGACAAGAGCGCGTTCAGCATGAGCGGGTCGAGGTGTTCCGGGCGCGGAATGATCAGAGCGTCCACGTCAGCCTCGCGCACCACATCGCAGAGCGGGATCGTCAGAACCTCCGGCGCCCACTCCAGACGGTAGCCGAGATGTCGGGCTAGTCGTCGAATCTGAGGCCGATCCCAATCCGGCGTTTCCGTCACGCCAATGTCAAGCCAGCCCAATGCCGTTGGTTGTATCCGCATGGCTATTCCTGTCCCCGATCGGACGCCGGGCCGCCAGGGAATTCGAAAGGGGGCCATCAACACCCCGGCGGCTCGACGTAGGAGTAGCGTCCTGCACATCCGGCGACCGCCGGGGTCTACTCGCGTCTACTTCTTCCGGGAGTCGCCGTGATCAGGGGGCATCAACTCAGGGAGCTGCGTCGGGAGGCGGGGCTCAGCCTCGACGCGTTCGCGTTGAGGTGCTATCTGTCCAGGTCGTATATCAGCCTGGTCGAGACCGGCCGAAAACCTGTGACCAAGAGCGTCATTGGTGAATATGAACGAGTTCTAGGCGTAGGTCTGTCCGGCGGGCATGATGACGATGTGAATCGTCGGATGTTTCTGGGTGCCGTCGCCCTCGCTGCTACCAACGGGTCGTTGATCGGCGACCTCGGCGCATCGCTGTCCGGCGGCGACCCGGGCCCGCTGGCCTCCGTCCAGACATCGAACGCACTCGACCATGCCATCGCCGCGGCCGTCGACCGTCCGGTGTGGCACAAGCTGGCCCGGTGGTCCGTCGGCGAATCCAGTGCCATTACCCGCGTGAACGCTCTCGGGATCGTCGCCAAGGCTCCCGGGCAATCGCTCGGGCAGCACGTCGCGACCGTGCTGGAGCACGACGAGGCCGTGCGCGACCTCTACCTCGCCGCGGTCGCCGCTCGCGTCCTCGGCGTCGACCACGCCACGGCCGCCGCCTATGTCGCAGACCCGGCCCGGCTGCCCGCCGTGCAGCTCGCCGCGCAACGCTTCGCCACCGAGGCGATTGCGCCGAACGATGCCGGGGCCCGCTGGTGCGCGGCTACGATGCTGGCGCGTATGGCTCCCCACATCGGAAGGCGTTGAGAGATGCAGGTTTTCGAGATCAAGAACGGCGAGCTGATCAGCGAGCTCGAGGCACAGATTCGCGAGGCCGGCATCACCGATGCCGCGATCGTGTCCCTCATCGGCGCCGCTGACGAATTCACCATCTCCACGATGCCGGCGCACGACGCGAGCGCGGACATCGTCAACCGGTACGTTCTTCCTGCCGAAATGCACGGCTGCGGCGAGGTGCGCGACGGCAAGGTACACCTGCACGCCACGATGGCCGTGCAGGGCGACCGCGCGGTCGCCGGACACCTGCATGCCGCTGTCATCGGCGAGTGGTTCGGCCGGGCATATGTGATTCCGGCCTGACACATCAGGATTCAGACGCGACGAGGGCCGCCCCCGCCGGGGCGGCCCTCGTTCTCGTTCTGGCCCTACTTCACACGGAACAGGGTGCGAACCCGCAGCAGCCGGATATCCGCGGCCCCGCCGTAGGGCGAGGACTCGACGACCTCCGAAATCAACTCTCGTACCTCGTCATCGGTCGGCCCATCGCGCCACGAGAACATCCAGTCCTGCCACTGGCCACGCTCGCCGGTGCTCGCGACCCGCTCGTACTCGACATGCACATCGATCCGCTCGGTCAGCCACGCGGCGAGTGTGCGCGCCTCGATGAGGCCTGGGAACCGGAAGCGCGTCACGGGCTTCGGCTCGTCGGGCGCCGGACCGCCGGGCGCCGGCGCGCTCGCGCCGGGCAGCTTGGCGGCGACCATGGCCGCGGCGGCGGTCGCCGACCGGCGATCGAAATGCCCGTACCGGTCGACCGTGGTCGTGATGCTCTCGTGCCCCAGGTGCGCCTGAACGACGTGCGGCGGCGCACCGCCGATCAGCATCCACGACGCGCAGGTGTGGCGAAGGTCGTGAATCCGAGGCCGTTTCCCGTGCAGGGGATCTCGGGCGTCGCGGTGGATCGTGTCGAGCGTGGGCACCCACACGCCCTTGTAGAAGCTCGTGATCTGGATCGGATCACCGTTGTCGTTCACGAACAGGAACTCCGAGCGCTTGCGCCCATCGAGCGGCAGCTCGGCGACGAGGCCCGCGTCGAGGTTCAGGTATCGATTCGACCGCTTGGTCTTCGGCGCGCCGAGGATCCGCTTACCGCCGGTGTACTTCCACGCCCGGTGCACATGCACGGTGTTCTGCACAGGGTTGACGTCGCCGACGCGCAGCGCGGTCGTCTCGCCCCACCGAGTGCCGGCGGCGACCATGAATTTCACGAGCAGTCGCCAGCGCTCGGGAATCTCCTGCCACAGCGCGGCGAACTCGTCGGCGTCCAAGAAACACATCTCGGCCGCCGTGATCTCCGGCAACTGGGTATCGGTGCACGGGTTTGTGGTCAGGATGGATTTCTTGACCAGCGACGCGCACAACGCGAACAGGAAACCATGCTTATTCGCGATGGTCTTCGCACTGTTCCCGACTTCCAGCTGTAGCCAGTTGACCCACCGGGCGACCCCGAGCTCGCCGAGCGCCGAGGACGGGATATCTCCGAAGAACGGGAGCACGTCGTTACGCATGAATGCGCGGTACCGCTTGCGCGTGCCGTTCTCGATCCCCGTGAGATTGGTGATGTATTCCTCACCCGCGACCGAAAGTGGCGGCGCACCGGTGCCCTTGGCACCCCGCTCGCTGTCGAGCAGTCTCAGGAATTCATCCGGTCCGACCGCGTCGAGGATTTCTTGCCAGCGGGCCGCGGCGGTCGGGTCCTCGAAGGTCTCGGAGGTCTGTTTGCCGTTGTGGCGGAAGCGAAGTTGATAGCAGGGCTTGCCCTGGCTGATTCGCATGCGAAGCGAAGACATATGGCGGGCTCTCTCGGGTTGGGGTTCCGTGGAGCCCCGCCGACATCCCCTCAGATGTCCCGAGTGTGGACCGCTGGTGTGGACGAGCCCCGGCCGGATCTGGCGAAAACCAGACCCGGCCAGGGCTGATCCTGGCGGAGGATAGGGGATTTGAACCCCTGAGGGCTGTTAACCCAACCCGCGTTCCAGGCGAGCGCCATAGGCCACTAGGCGAATCCTCCGCCGAGCAATATACCGGGTGCCCCCCTGGTGGAAGCAAATGCCGTGGTCGGCGGCTACTTCTTCTTCACATTGTTGAGGGCCTTCCGGGCCTGCTCCTTGCAGACCTGGGCGATCTCGTCCTTGCTGACGTCCTGGCCCTTGGCCATGCGGAGGCTGATGTTGACCTTGACCGAGGCGTTGTCGTCCTTGACCGCGACCGTGTAGTCGGTGGTGGTCCAGTAGGTCCAGTCGTCGACCTTGGCCGCCCAGTAGCCGGCCTCTCCGATGCCGTTCACGTCGCCCGCGGTGCGGCCGCTGCCGGTGGTGCCGGTGTCGGACGTCTTCCAGGTGTCGTATTCGGGCTTGTTGTAGGCCGTCGACGCACCGCTCAGGAAGGACACGTCGAGGGTGAGGTCGGCGGTGTTGGTGGTGTACTTGTCGGTCTTGCTGGCCTCTTCATTGCCGGCCCGGCATTCGAAGCGCCCGCCGGAGTAGTCGGTGGGCTTGGTCTCGGAGTGCTCGGGGGTGCCCTTGGAGGTGGAGACCCACTTGTTGAGCACCGAGGTGTCGATCACGCTGCAGCCGTTGGTGACGCCGTCCATCGTGTACTTGCCGGCGTTCTTCTTCTTGTCGTCACCGCCGCGCGGCGAGGGACCGTCACTGCCGGAGAGGGCGACCGCGCCGATGATGACGCCGACGAGCACCACCAGGCCGATGACGCCGCCGATGATCCAGCCGTTCTTGTTGCCGCCCGGGCGTGGCGGTTGCGCCTGGTAGCCGTAGCCGGGCGGGGCCGTGGGCGGTGGTGGGGTGTACTGCTGCTGCGGATAGCCGCCGGACATCGGCTGCTGCGGGTAGCCCCCGGAGTTCGGCTGCTGCGGGTAGCCCGGCACCGACTGTTGCGGGTAGCCCCCGGAGTTCGGCTGCTGTGGGAAGCCCGGCACCGACTGCTGCGGGAAGCCGCCGGAGGGCTGGCCGGACGAAAGCGGCTGGGCGGGCGGCGTGTACGCCGGCATGGCGCCGGCGTTGTAGTTGAGCATGGTCGGGTCCGCGCCCTGGACCGGTTGACCGGCGTCGGTGCCGGCGGGCGGGGTGGCCCACCACTGCGCGGTCTCCTGGTGTTTCTGCGGGTCGTGCGCCCCGCCCGGTCCTGGATCGGAACTCGTCATGTCGTCTTTCCCCTCCGGAATTTCGCGGGCGACCCCGCTTATCGCAGGCATCGTATCGACCCCGCGCCGCACGGGGCGCGGTGAGCCGCTACACTGGCCGACGGATCCAGCGCGGCGCGCATCCTGTGAACTCCCCCAGGGCCGGAAGGCAGCAAGGGTCAACGGGCTCTGCCGGGTGCGCTGGGTCCCCTTTCATTTTCGGGCTCGTGTGTCGGCGGCGGAACTGTATATATCCCTGCCGAATCGGAGCGGCCTGCTAGTAACGTGGGCGGTTGGGTTCGCGGTGCGCGCAACCCTGGACAAACATCCCACGCCATTGGAAAGGCTGTCAGATGCCTCGGCAGACGCAATTCGGTTTGATGAGCCATGCGGAACTCGTGACGGAACATGAGACGCAGACCGCGAACTACGCGAAGCTCAAGACCGAGAAGCTGACGCTGGACATTACGAGGGGTAAGCCCTCGCCCGAGCAGCTGGATCTCTCGCGGGATCTCCTCGAGCTGCCGGGCGCCGCCGACTACCGCGACGGCAACGGCACCGATGTGCGCAATTACGGTGGCCTGCACGGCCTGCCGGAGCTGCGCGCGATCTTCGGTGAGCTGCTCGGCATCCCGGTATCGAACCTGCTCGCCGGCAACAACGCCAGCCTGGAGATCATGCACGACCTGCTGGTGTTCGCCATGCTGCACGGCACCGCGGATTCCGAGCGCCGCTGGGCCGACGAGCCGGTGCTCAAGTTCCTGTGCCCGGTACCGGGCTACGACCGGCATTTCGCCATCACCGAGTCGCTCGGCTTCGAGATGATCCCGATCCCGATGAAGGGCGACGGCCCGGACACCCATCTGATCGCGGAGCTGGTGGCCTCGGACCCTAGCATCAAGGGCCTGTGGGCGGTGCCGAACTACTCCAACCCGACCGGCGTCACCTACTCGGAAGCCGTTACCCGCGAACTGGTTTCGATGCCGACGGCCGCGCCGGACTTCCGCATCTTCTGGGACAACGCGTACGCGGTGCACCCGCTCACCGACACCGCCGAGCCGGTGCTGGACGTGCTCGGCCTGGCCGCGGCGGCGGGACAC
This sequence comes from Nocardia niigatensis NBRC 100131, assembly GCF_000308655.1. GTDB lineage: Bacteria > Actinomycetota > Actinomycetes > Mycobacteriales > Mycobacteriaceae > Nocardia > Nocardia niigatensis. Next base: position 164,861 of record NZ_BAGC01000002.1, read on the forward strand.
CCGAACCGCCCGTTCGTGCTGGCCTCCACCTCGAAGATCACCTTCGCGGGCGCGGGCGTGAGCTTCTTCGGCTCGTCGACGGCCAACCAGGACTGGTACCTGAAGTACCTGGGCAAGAAGACCATCGGGCCGGACAAGGTGAACCAGCTGCGGCACCTGCGCTTCTTCGGGGACGCCGAGGGCGTGCGGGCGCACATGCAGAAGCACCGCGCCATCCTGGAGCCGAAATTCAAACTGGTGCTGCGGATCCTGGAGGACCGGCTGGGCGCGTCGAAGGTGGCGTCCTGGACCGAGCCCAAGGGCGGCTACTTCATCAGCCTGGACGTGCTGGAGGGCACCGCGAGCAAGGTGGTGGCGCTGGCCAAGGACGCGGGCATCGCGCTGACCCCGGCCGGATCGTCCTATCCGTACGGAAAGGACCCGGAGGACAAGAACATTCGCATCGCGCCCAGCTTCCCGTCCGAGGCCGAGCTGGAGCAGGCGATGGATGGCCTGGCGACCTGTGTGCTGCTGGCCGCGTCCGAGAAGCTCATGAATCTGTAAGGCACACAACGTAACAAGCGGCGCGCATCCCGAAACGGTGCGCGCCGCTTCTGTTTCCGCGTCAGTGCGGCTTGTGGGCCAGCACCGCGAAGAGGGTGACCGACAGGTGAATGTCGCCGCTGGCGGCGCCCGCCTCCAGGTCGGCGAGCAACTGGTCGCGCTGGCGCTCGCTGATGGCGCCGCGCGCCACGGCCCGATCGGCGACCCGGGCGACCAGCGCGCCCGCGCCGACGCTGCTGTCCTGTACCAGCGCGTGCGAGCCGAAGTCGTCGACGACCAGCCCGGCCCGGGTGAGCTGCCCGGCCAGGCGGCGGCCCGCGTACGGGTTGGTGGTGCCCGCGATCATGGTCTCGACGACCTCGTGCACCACATGCCGGTCGCCGGGATGCACGATGGCCGTGCCCCAGTCGGAGTCCATGACCACCACGCGCCCGCCGGGGCGGAGCACGCGGGCGATCTCACCGGCGGCCCGGGCCGGCGCGGTGAGGTGCTGGAAGACGCGCTCGCACAGCGCCACATCGAAGCTCTCGCTGCCGACGGGCAGACCGTAGGCGTCACCGCTGATGAACTTGGCGGTGGATCCGGCCTGGGCGGCGCGGCGTTCGGCGGCGGCCAGCAGCTGCTGATCGGGTTCGACGCCGAGCGCGGTGCCGGTGGGACCGACCAGGTCGGCGAAGGTCAGCACCTCCGAGCCGGAGCCGGACCCGATGTCGACGGCGCTCTCGCCCGCCTGGGGGGCCAGGGCCTCGTGGGCCCAGGCGCGCAGGCGCCGGATGCCCGGCAGCGCTGCCTGTAGATCGTGAACGTCGACGAGCTGGTCTTGTCCATCGCGGTCGAAACGGTCCGGTCGCAGTCCGGACCCAGCGGCAGGTTGCGCCGCGGCTCGCACTGAAGAATTAGCCATGGTGTCGGGCATGGCCGAAGCCTAGTCCTTCGGCGGCAACAGCGTGACCCGCGTCACCGCGGCCCAGGTCGAATGGGATGATCGGTGCATGGTGAGCCGCACGCTGTGTATTGCGCAGGAATCCGATGCCGACGAGCTGCTTTCGACCGATGATTTCGCGCTGTTGGTCGGAATGATGCTGGATCAGCAGTTTCCGATGGAGCACGCATTCCGCGGTCCGTGGAAACTCGCCGACCGGATGGGCGGCTTCGATATCAACCGGATCGCCGCCGCCGATCCCGAGGAATTCGAGGAGCTGGCCGCGACGCCGCCGGCCATCCACCGCTACGGCCGGTCCATGGGGCGGCGGGTGCAGGAGCTGGCTCGATACATCGTGGAGAACTACGACGGGAATACCGCGGCCCTGTGGACCGACGGTGCGCCGGACGGCAAGGAAGTCCTGAGGCGGCTCAAGAAGCTGCCGGGCTTCGGCGATCAGAAGGCGCGAATCTTCCTGGCGCTGTTGGGTAAACAGCGCGGGCTGGCCGCGGCGGGCTGGCGTGAGGCGGCCGGGGCGTACGGCGAGGACGGTTCGCGTCGTTCGGTCGCCGATGTCACCGATGCCGAATCCCTTACGCAGGTACGCGAATTCAAGAAGCAGGCGAAGGCCGCCGCCAAGGCGAAGTAACCGGATTCCGCTCGTCCCGATCGAATCAAGCTGGTTTTTAACCTCCAGAAATCTGGGAGGTTGCTTAATGCTTGCCGCCGACAGTTCAGTTCGCGGCAGTGGGAAGCAGTACCAGCATGAAGATGAGGAAATTCGCCGGAATCGCGGCATTGACGATCGCGGCGACGGGGGTGGCGGCGGGGACCGCCTACGCCGGTCCGGCCGAGAAGAATCCGGCCGCAATCGATTACACGGCCCAGACCACCGACAGCGGAACGGTCATTCGCACCGACGCCGGATCGCTGGCGGTCGAGGACGGTGCGCTGAAAATCAAGGCGCCCGACGGGACCACGGTCGCCGGAACGGAATTGAAGTTCCGCGTGGACGAATTCGAGTTCCCGATCGCGGCGCAGGTCAGCGATCGCACAGCGACCCTGACTCCGCAGCTCGACGTGAACCACGCGGTTTACCAGCCGGTCGCGCTGCCCTATGAGGACCAGGCGCCCTGGAAGACCCAGTACGACCGCGAGCAGGCGGCCTGGAACCGCCTGCGTGACACCATCGGTCTGGGCGCGACCGTGGGCACGCTGGTCGGCGGGCTCGGCGGCGCGGCGCTGGGCTGCATCGCCGGTATCGGCGTGGGTCTGGTTGCCACCGGTGCGCTGGCCACGCTGTTCGGCGCGGGTCCGCTCGCGGGTTGCGTGGTCGGCGCGGCCACCGTCGGTTTCCTGGGCACCATCGCAGGTCAATTGTTCGTCACGGCACCGGTCGCGATCGCCGCTGCGGTGCAATACTTCACGACTATCAATCAGCCTTTTACCGCCCCTAAGTAGGTAGTTTCGGCAACCGATGGGCAAAGGTTCACCCGGGTGGAACCAACGTGCCATGTGGTGTTTGTGAAGGCCGGTTTCCATCACAACGTCCCAGGGGTTACACCTGACCTTGTTCCCCTGGGACGCATCTGCTCATCTGAAGAGGAATTCATGCGTCTCAAGAACTTCGCTGCGGTATCCGCGCTCGTCGTCGCCGCCCTCGGTGTCACCGCCGGCACCGTGAACGCGGCTCCCGCCGTCGACAACACCCCGATCAATTACACCGCCACCAACTCCGAGACCAACACCGTCATCCGCACCGACGCCGGTTCCATGGTCGTCGAGAACGGCAACTTCCTGATCAAGGCGGCGAACGGCAACGTTGTCGCCGGTATGCCGCTGAAGGTGCAGGTGGACGACTTCACCTTCCCGATCGCCGCGGAGATCTCGGACCACACCGCGACGCTGACGCCGCAGTACGACATGGACCACGCGGTCTACACCCCGCAGAATGTCAAGGACGTGTCGCTGCCGTACGAGGACCAGGCTCCCTGGAAGTCGGACTACGACCGTGAGCAGGCCGCCTGGAACCGCATGAAGGACACCATCGCCCTGGGTGCGACCGTCGCGACCCTGGTCGGTGGCCTGGGTGCCGCGGCCGTCGGCTGTGTCCTCGGCTTCGGTGTCGCCGGTCTGGCTTCGGCTCCGCTGGCCGCCCTGTTCGGCGCCGGCCCGATCATCGGCTGCCTCGTGGGTGCGTCGGCCGTCGGCTTCCTCGGCACCATCGCCGGTCAGCTGCTGATCACCGCGCCGGTCGCGATCGCCGCCGCGATCCAGTACTTCACCACCATCAACCAGCCGCACATCTCCGCTCCGGCTCCGGCCAAGTAAGAGCGGGTTCTATAAGCGCGAGGGGCTCTATAGGCATCAGCAAAAATCTCATCGGGACAGCCCGCTCGGCCGAATGGCCGGGCGGGTTTCCCATTTCAACTGTTCATCACACCAGCACCCTCGATACACATCTCGTTCGCGTCGGACGGTTTCCATCATTCGATCCACACCCGCGGACTGCCTGATGAGGAAACAAAGGGAAATGCGCTTCAAGAATTTCGCCGCGACCGCGGCGTTGGTCATCGCCGCGATGGGCGTCACCGCCGGCACCGTCAATGCGGCCCCCGCAGCCGACAACGGCGTGATCGATTACGCCGCAACCACGTCCGACACCAACACCATCATCCACACCGACGGTGGCTCGATGGTTGTCGAGGACGGCACCTTCAAGATCAAGGCCGCGAATGGCACCGTGCTGGCCGGTCTGCCGCTGAACTTCCGCGTGGACGACTTCGAGTTCCCGATCGCCGCGGAGATCGCCGACCACAGCGCGACTCTGACGCCGCAGTACGACATGGACCACGCGGTCTACAAGCCGATCAACCTGCCCTACGAGGACCAGGCGCCGTGGAAGTCGGACTACGACCGTGAGCAGGCAGCCTGGAACCGCATGAAGGACACCATCGCCACCGGCGCCACCATCGGCACCACGGTCGGTGCGCTGGGCGGCGCGGCCGTCGGTTGCATCGCCGGCGTCGGTGTGGGTCTGGTCGCCACCGGCGCCCTGGCCACCCTCTTCGGCCTCGGCCCGCTCGGCGGCTGCATCCTGGGCGCCGCCACCGTCGGCTTCCTGGGCACCATCGCCGGTCAGCTGTTCGTGACCGCGCCGGTCGCGATCGCCGCCGCGTACAACTACTTCGTGACGATCAACCAGCCGCACATCGTCGCGCCCAAGTAATCTCGCGACACCCAGCGCTACCGCGACACCTCGCGAAGCCGCACAGCCCCCGTCCGGCGCCTGCCGGGCGGGGGCTTTCGCGTTGTCCCGCCTCGGGGCCGCGCACTTGGGATCGGCTCGAGCGCAACACTGTCGCCGGAAGGAGGCCGGTGCTGGAGTGGGGTGATGGGTGAGCTGACCTCGATTCACGGCCCGGCCGCCGCGCTCGACGCGGCCGGCGGCGCCGATCTGCGCCGGACCTTCGCACACTTTCCCAGCGGGGTGGTAGCGGTGTGCGCGCGACTTGGCGGGACACTGTACGGGCTGGTGGCGAGCACCTTCGTGCCGGTATCGCTGGATCCGCCGCTGGTGTCGGTGTGCATTCAATACTCGTCGGAGACGTGGCCGCGGCTGGAGCGGGCGAGCCGGCTCGGGGTGAGCCTGCTCAGCAGCGCGCAGGCCGCCGAGGCGCGGGGGCTGAGTTCGCGGCGCGGGGATCGGTTCCGGAATGTGGAGCTGCGGGCCGGGCACGGGAACGCGGCCTTCGTCGCCGGCGCCACCGCCTGGCTGGAAACCTCGGTGCACGAGCAGGTTCCGGCGGGTGATCACGCGGTGGTGCTGCTGCGGGTGCATCGGCTGAGCGCGAATCCGGAGTCCGAGCCGCTGGTCTTCCACCGCAGCGGTTTCCGCGCCCTGCACGATCCGGTCCCCGAACGCGACGAGGCCGCGGGCTGATTTCCCCATTTCCACCGGATGTCCGGAGATCTGTTGCCAGGCAATTGAATTCACCTTGATCCGGACCGGCGACAGCCGCCGCCGCACTTCGTAACGTGGTCATCACCATCCAGAGCGATCGAGAGACCCGGCTCGCAGACATCGCAGCAACCCCCGCGCACGTGGTGCGGGTGCTTCCGCCGGGACCGATGGAGGACGAACCATGAGCACGCTGGCGGCGCCCACGCAGCCGGGGCCGAACGCGGATCGCCCCGGCGAGGGCGCGGAACATCACGACGCTGACCTGCCGATCGTGCGGACCCGCCATCCGTGGCGCTGGGTCACGGGCGCGGTCGCGCTGGTGCTGGTGGCGCAGTTCGCGCACGGGCTGATCGCCAATCCGGGCTGGGACTGGGGCACTTTCGCGCGGTACATAACCGCGCGTTCGGTGCTGTCCGCGCTGAAGGTGACCCTGGAGCTGACCTTCTGGGGCACCCTGCTGGGCTTCCTGCTCGGTATCTGGCTGGCGGTGGGACGGCTGTCGAAGAATCCGGCGCTGCGGGTCATCTCGTGGACCTATGTGTGGGCGTTCCGCTCGATTCCGCTGATCGTGCAGTTGCTGTTCTGGTTCAACCTGGCCTACCTGTACAAGACGCTGTCGCTGGGGATTCCGTTCGGGCCGGAGTTCGCGCGTTTTCAGACCAACGGCGTGATCAGCGGATTCACCGCGGCCGTCATCGGTTTGGCGCTGCATCAGGCCGCGTATTCGGCGGAGATCATCCGGGCCGGGATCATCTCGGTGGACGAGGGGCAGTGGGAGGCGGCGCGGTCGCTGGGCCTGCCGTGGCGGCGGCAGTTCTTCACCATCGTGGCGCCGCAGGCGATGCGCGGCATTCTGCCGAATGCCGCCAATGAGGTGATCAGTCTTTTCAAGGGCACCTCGATCGTGTCGACCATGGCGATCGCCGAGCTGTTCTATCAGGTGCAGGTGATCTACGGCCGGAATGGCCGGGTGGTGCCGCTGCTGATGGTGGCCACGGTCTGGTACATCGTGCTGACCACCGTGCTGAGTGTCATTCAGTTCTATATCGAGCGGCACTTCGCGAGGGGAACCGGCGATGAGTGAATTCGCGATCGAATTGCGCCGTGTCAGAAAGTCTTTCGGCGGCACAGCGGTGCTGTCCGGCATCGATCTGGCGATCCGTACCGGCGAGGTGACGGTCATTCTGGGCCCGTCGGGTTCGGGCAAGTCCACGCTGTTGCGCACCATCAATCACCTGGAGCAGGTGGACGGCGGCACGGTGCGGGTGGGCGGCGAACTGGTCGGCTACCGTCGCCGCGGCGGCAAGCTCTACGAGCTGCACGAGCGGGAGATCCTGCGCCGCCGGGCTCGGATCGGGTTCGTGTTCCAGAACTTCAATCTCTTTCCGCACCTGACGGTTCGGGAGAATGTGGCGCTCGCGCCGGTGGCCACCCAGCGGCGATCCAAGGCCGAGGTGAACGCCGAGGCGCTGGAGCTGCTGGCGCGGGTCGGCTTGGCGGACAAGGCCGATGAGTATCCGAGCCGGCTCTCGGGCGGGCAGCAGCAGCGCGTGGCCATCGCGCGGGCGCTGGCGCTGCGGCCCGAGGTGCTGCTGTTCGACGAGCCCACCTCGGCCCTGGATCCGGAGCTGGTGGGCGAGGTGCTCGATGTCATCAAGGGGCTGGCGCGCGGCGGCTCGACGCTGGTGATCGTCACCCATGAGATCGGGTTCGCCCGTGAGGTCGCCGACACCGTGGTGCTGCTGGACGCCGGCCGCATCGTCGAGCAGGGGCCGCCCGCGCAGGTGCTGGACAACCCGTCGCATCCGCGCGCCAAAGCCTTTCTCGCACACGTCCTCTGACGTGATCCCACTAGATAAGGAATCCGCCCATGTCCCTGACCCGCCGTCGTAGACGGACCGGCACCCTGATCGCCGTCGTCCTGTTGAGCCTGGTGGTGAGCGGCTGTGGCAGCAAGGACGACGGCGGAGCCGACAACACGCGCAGCGTCAACGGCCTGACCTACGACCTGTCGCCGGAGCAGGCGGGGCGGGTGCGCGCGGCGAAGGTGGACGCGATTGCCGCGCAGCTCCCACAGGCCATTCGCGAGCGCGGCACCCTGGTGGTGACCGGCACCATCGGTGCGACGCCGCCGCTGGGCTTCTACGCCACCGACGATCGCACCGTGGTCGGTTCGGAGGTGGACGTCGCCTCGTTGATCGCCGACATCCTGGGTCTGAAGGTGGATCGGCGCAACGGCGACTGGGCCCAGAACTTCGTGAAGATCGACTCCGGCGAAGCGGACGTGTTCATCAGCAATGCCACCGTCACCGAGGAGCGCAAGGAGAAGTACGACTTCGCCACCTACCGCCTGGACAATATCGCCCTCGAGGTGCCCGGGGATTCCGCGTGGACGTACCGGGATCGTAAGTCGCTGGCGGGCAAGAAGGTCGGCGTGACCTCGGGCACCAACCAGGAGCAGCTGCTGGTCGGCTGGAACGACCAGAACGTGGCCGAGGGTCTGCCCGGGCTGGAGCTCGCCTACTACCAGCAGCCCGCGGACTACTACCTGGCACTGTCCTCCGGCCGCATCGACGGCTATGTGGGGCCGAACCCCTCGGCGCAGTACCACTCCGCGACCACCGGCACCAAGGTGCTCACCACCTGGTCGGGCGCGGGCGATGCCCTGCAGGCCGATATCGGGGTGCTCACCCGCAAGGACAACGGCGTGGTCGAGCCGGTGCGGCAGGCCATCCAGTACGCCATCGACCACGGCGCCTACCAGCGGGTCCTCGACCGCTGGGGCCTCGGGGGCGAGGCGGTGCCGAAGTCGCTGATCAATCCGCCGGGACTACCGAAGACGAAGGGATGAACGTGTCGCGCACCGTATTCCACGTCGGACAGCACGATCCGCTGGCCGCGCCGCTGCTGGCGGAGCTGGCCATCGAGTACAGCAGCCGCTACGGGGGCACCCCGGGTGAGGTGCACGCGGATCTGACCGGCTATCCGGCGAGTCATTTCGCCCCGCCGCACGGCGACCTGTTGATCGTTGTGGACAACGGTGAGCCGGTGGCGGGCGGCGCGTTCCAGCGCTTCGACGCGGAAACCGCGGAGCTGAAACGGATCTGGACGGCGACCGCGCACCGGCGGCAGGGGCTGGGCCGGTTCGTGCTCGAGCAGCTGGAGGCCGAGATCGCCCGGCGCGGCTACACGCGCATCTATCTGACCACCGGCCCGCGTCAGCCCGAGGCGGTGGCGCTCTACACGGCCGCCGGGTACACCGCGCTGCCGCGCGACATCGTGAAGGCGGTCGGTCCCGTGCACCCGTTCGAGAAGCGCCTGCCCGTCGAGGGCGACCTGCGTTCCGGCGCACCGGCGGCGGTGCCGGCATGAAATTCCTGCTGCTGACTCTGATCACGCACACCCCCGACCCGGTCACCGGCGCCACCGAGTCGCCCCGCCAGCGGCTGCGCCGGGTGGTCGACAGCGCCCGGCTGGCCGAGGAGCTCGGCTACGACGGTTTCGCGGTGGGGGAGCGGCACGAGGATCCGTTCATCTCCGCCGCCCCGCCGGTGGTGCTGAGCCATCTGGCGGCCGTCACCTCACGGCTGGCGCTGTTCACCGGTGTCACCACGCTCAGTCTGCTGGATCCGGTGCGCGCCTTCGAGGATTACTCCACCCTGGACAATCTCTCCGACGGCCGCCTGGAACTCATCATCGGCAAGGGCAATGGCGCGGCGCAGGCCAAGCTGTTCCACGTCACCACCGACGACCAGTGGGATCGCAATCGCGAGGGCTACGAACTGTTCCGCAAGCTCTGGGACAGTGACAGCGTCACCTGGTCCGGCCGCTTCCGGCCGTCCCTGATCGACGCCAAGGCCCTGCCCCGCCCGCTGCAACCGCGCCTGCGCATCTGGCACGGCAGCGCCACCAGCCGCGAGAGCGCGGATTACGCGGCGCGGCAGGGGGATCCGCTGTTCTCGGCGAACGTCACCTATCCGATCGAGCCGTACGCGGAACTGGTGGACCACTATCGGGAGCGCTGGGCGGAGTACGGCCACGAGCCCGCCGAAGCACTGGTCGGCGCCGGCACCGCGGGTTTCCTGGTGACCCGTTCCTCGCAGGAGGCCGTGGACCTGTACCGCCCGGTCTTCGAGGCGCGGCAGGCGGTGGCGCGAAAGTTCGGTGTGCCCATCGTCTTCGAGACCGTCGAGGACTTCGTCGAACGCTCCTCGGCCCTGATCGGCAGTCCGCAACAGGTGCTGGACAAGGTGAACCGATATCACGAGCGGTTCCGCCACGAGGTGATCCATCTCAGTGCTGACGCCGACGGCCGCACCGACGCCCAGCACCGCGGGAGCCTCGAGCTCTTCCAGGCGGAGGTCGCCCCGGAACTGCGGCGCCGCATCCCCAGCCGCCCACTGGGCGCCGATCGCTACCCCTCCGGAGATCCCCGATGAACCGTCCGCACACCGCGCGTCCCCTCGCGCTCGCCGGCGCCCTGGCCGCCACCCTCGCGCTCACCGCGTGCGGCAGCTCCGGCACCGGGAACCCGGGCGAGCCCACCGGTCCGCCGCAGGCGGGCGGCACCCTGCGCTACGGTCTGTCGCTGGCCCCGACCTGCTCGGATCCCGCGCAGTCCGCGACGAATCAGACCATTTACGTGACCCGGCAGATCGTCGACTCGCTGGTCGACCAGGACCCGGACAGCGGTGCGCTGAAGCCGTGGCTGGCGGAAAGCTGGACCGTCTCCCCGGATGCCAGATCGTTCACCTTCCACCTGAAGGACGGGGTCACCTTCAGCGACGGCACCCCGCTCACCGCGGACTCGGTGCGCAAGAACTTCGACTCCATCGTCGCCCTGGGCGGGGCGAAGGCCCCGCTGGCGGCGAGCTATCTGGCCGGCTACACCGGCAGCACGGTAGTGGATCCGCGCACGGTGCGGGTCGACTTCGCCACGCCGAATGCCCAGTTCCTGCAGGCGACTTCGACACCACAGCTCGGCATCCAGTCCGACGCCACCGTCGCGGAACCGGCGGACAACCGGTGCCTCGGCGGAAATATCGGCAGCGGCCCGTTCACCTACGCCGAATGGAAGCAGAACGCCTCCGCGACGCTGGCCAAGCGCACCGGATACGCCTGGGGCTCGGCGGTTTTCGCGACGCCGGGCGAGGCGTACCTGGACAAGATCGTGTTCACCGTGGTCCCCGAATCCGGGGTCCGCACCGGCAGCCTCGCCTCCGGCCAGCTCGACGCCATCAGTGACGCCCTGCCGCAGGATGTCTCGCAGATCGAGGCCGGCGGCGGCCGTGTCCAGTTCACCGCCAATCCCGGCGTGCCGTTCGGACTCCAGGTGAACGTGACCCGTGGTCCGCTGCGGGATCCGGCGGTGCGGGCGGCGTTGCTGCCCGCCCTCGACCGCAAGGAACTGGTCGACACCGTGCTCGGCCCGCAGTTCCGGGTCGCCACCAGCGTCCTGGCATCGAAAACGCCTGGCTATGTGGACCTTTCCGGGCGGGTGAACTACGACCCCGAGGCGGCGAAGAAGCGGCTCGACCAGGCGGGCTGGGTGCCCGGTGGAGACGGCATCCGGGTGAAGGACGGCCAGCGGCTCGCGGCGAGCGTCATCTTCGCCCCGGTCTTCGCGGGCAACCAGGCCATCCTCGAACTGACCCAGCAGCAGTTGAAGGCGGTCGGATTCGACCTGCGCCTGGAGCCGCTGTCGGTGGCGGAATCGAATGTGCGCCAGAACAACAAGGACTTCGATTTCGACTACTACAACTCCACCCGCGCCGACGGTGACATCCTGCGCACCACCTTCGCGGTGGACCAGCGCAATCTGAACGCGCGCGGACCCAGCGAGCCGCTGGACACCCTGCTGGCGCAGCAGCTGTCGGCCACCGACCCGGCTACCCGGTCCAAGATCATCGGCGACGCCCAGGCCGCGGTGCTCGACCAGGGCCTGTGGATCCCCACCATCGAACTGTCGCAGGCCATCGGCGTGGGCAGGGGCGTGGCCGGGGTCAAGTTCGAGGCGTCGGCGCGGTTGCAGTTCCACGACACCTGGCTGCGGCGGTAATCCCATGGGCCGCTACGTGATCGGACGGGTGCTGCAGGCGGTGGGCGTGCTGTGGGCGGCGTTCACGCTGTCGTTCGCGGTGCTGTACCTGCTGCCGGGCGATCCGGTGGACATGGCCGCCAATGCCGCCACCGGCACCCCCGTGGACGCGGCGGCTGTCGCGGAGATGCGGGCCAGATACGGCCTGGATCAACCGCTCTGGACGCAGTACTGGGCGGCGCTCACCCACGCGCTGCGCGGCGACCTGGGCCATTCGATCTTCAGCGGCCAGACCGTCACCGGCGCCCTGGCCGAGGCGCTGCCCTCGACCCTCGCCCTGGCCGGGCTGAGTCTGGCGCTGGCGGTGCTGGGCGGCACCGCGCTGGCCCTGGCGCCCGCCTACACCGAACGGCCGTGGCTGCGCGGCCTGCTCACCGCGCTGCCGCCGATCGGGGCATCCATGCCGGCCTTCTGGGTGGGATTGCTACTGCTGCAGCTGTTCTCGTTCCGGTTGCGGCTTGTTCCGGCGCTGGGCGGGAGCGGATTCAGCGGCACCATCCTGCCCGCGGTCACCCTGGCCATCCCGGTCGCCGCGGTGATCGCCCAGGTGCTCTACAGCAGCCTGCTCGCCACCTGGCGGCAGCCGTTCGTGGCGGTCGCCTTCGCCAAGGGCGCGTCGCGCTGGTGGGTGCAGCTGCGCCACGTGCTGCGGCCCGCCGCCACGCCCGCCTTCACGGTGGCGGGCCTGTGGGTCGGTCAGGTGCTGGCGGGCTCGGTGGTGACCGAGACCGTGTTCTCCCGGCCCGGGCTGGGCCGCCTCACCCAGGAATCGGTGCTGCACCAGGACATTCCGGTGGTGCAGGGCATCGTCGTGTTCGCCGCCCTGGTCTTCGTCACGGTCAACCTGCTCATCGACCTCGCCTATCCACTCTTGGATCCCCGTGTCGTGCAACGGGATACGCGGAAGGAGCGCGCCCATGCCTGACGGCCTGTCCCGCCACCTCATCCGGAACCTGCGCGAGCGCCTGCGCGTCCCGTCCGGCCCGCGCTCACGTCTGCGGGTCATCGCCCTGACCCATCCGCTGCTGGATCCCGGCATCGCCTACTGGGTTCCGGCCGACGCGGAGTCCGGCTTCGACACCGAAGAGCGCACCGATGTCTGACATCGCGACCCGGCCCGCGGTCGCGGCGCTGTTCGAGCCTTCTACGGTGCGCAACGCCGCCGCGTGGGTGCGATGCCATGCCGGTGCGGTGACCGCCGGTGCGGTGGTGCTGCTGGTGCTGGCCTGGGCGGTCGCACCGTCGGTATTCGCGAGCGGTGATCCCCTGCACGGCGTGCCGGCGCGGAAACTGCGGGGGCCGAGCGCGGAACACTGGTTCGGGACCGACAATCTCGGGCGGGATCTGTACACCCGCGTGGTGCACGGCACCGGGCTGTCGCTGAGCGCCACGGTGTTCGCGGTGCTGCTCGGGCTGGTCGCGGGCTCACTGCTGGGACTGGTCGCGGGTGCGGCGGGCGGGGTGGTGGACACCGCGCTCATGCGGGTGGTCGATGTGCTGCTCTCGATTCCGGATCTGCTGGTCGCGCTCGCCATGATCACGGTGCTCGGGCTGGGCACCCGCAATGTGGCCATCGCCGTGGGTGTTTCGCTGATCGCGAGGTTCGCCCGGGTGATGCGCGGTGAGGTGCTGCGGGTCCGGCGCGCGCCCTATGTGGAGGCGGCCTTCGCCTCGGGGGTGCGGTGGCACACGGTGCTGTTCCGCCACGTCCTGCGCAATGCCTACGGACCGGTGGCGGCGCTGGCGGCGGTGGACTTCGGGGTCGCGGTGCTGTTCGTGGCCTCGCTGAGTTTCCTCGGCTACGGCGCGGTGCCGCCCACCCCGGAATGGGGCTCGCTGGTGTCGGACGGCCGCGGCTTCCTGGCCACCGCGTGGTGGCTGACCACTTTGCCGGGCCTGGTGATCGTCGTGCTCGTGCTGTCGACCCAGCGCATTGCCCGCGCACTCCAGAAGGACCAGGTGCGATGACCGATCTGCTGTTGAACATCGAGGGGTTGCACGTCGAGTACCAGGGCAGCACCGGGACGACGTCCGCGGTCCGGGGCGTCGCGCTGGAGGTGCGGCGCGGGGAGACCGTCGCGCTGGTGGGCGAATCCGGTTCTGGCAAGTCGACTCTCGCGCACGCGGTGATCGGGCTGCTCCAGGGCGGACGCGTCACCGCGGGCGCCATCACCTTCGCGGGTGAACGCCTCGAGCACGCTGCTCCACGGACGCTGCGGCGGATCCGCGGTGCGCGCATCGGCCTGGTCCCGCAGGATCCCGGCTCCTCGCTGAATCCGGTGCTGCGCATCGGCGATCAGGTGGCGGAGGTGCTGCGCATCCACGGGCGTGCCGATCGCCGGGCGGCGCGGATCGAGGCGGTCCGGATCCTGGAGCAGGCCGGGCTGGATCGGCCGGAACTGCGGGCCCGGCAGTATCCACAGGACCTCTCCGGAGGGCAGCGGCAGCGCGTGCTGATCGGCATCGCGCTGGCCTGCGGCCCGGAACTGGTGATCGCCGACGAGCCGACCAGCGCCCTCGACGTCACCGTGCAGCGCCGCATTCTCGACCATCTCGCCCGGCGCACCGCGGAATCCGGCACGGCGGTACTGCTCATCACCCACGATCTCGCCGTCGCCGCCGAGCGGGCGGACCGCATCGTGGTCATGCGGGACGGGCGGATCGTCGAAACGGGTTCGGTGACAGAGGTATTGGGCAATCCACAGCACGAGTACACGCAACGACTGATCGCCGCCGCCCCGAGTCTCGGCCACGGCGAGCGTCCCGATCCGAACCCGCGCGCGGTGGCCGAGCCCTCGACGCCGCTGTTGTCCGCGACCGGCCTGCGCAAGTCGTTCCGAGTCACCCGCGATTTCACGGTTACCGCGGTCGACGACGTCTCCTTGGAGCTCGCACGCGGCGAAACCCTCGCCGTTGTAGGCGAATCCGGCTCCGGCAAGTCCACCACGGCCCGCATCATCGCCCGGCTCACCGAAGCGGACGCGGGCGCGCTCACCTTCGACGGCCAGGACGTCACCGCCCTGCGCGGCTCGGGGCTGCGCGCGCTGCGCCGCCGCATCCAGGTCGTCTATCAGAACCCGTACGTCTCGCTGAATCCCAAGCTGACGGTCGGCCGGATCGTGGCGGAACCCCTGCAGGCGTTCGGGATCGGTGATCGCCGGTCCCGCCGGGTGACGGCCGCCGAACTCCTCGATCAGGTCGCGCTGCCGGCCGGCTACCTGGATCGCCGCCCCGCCGAGCTGTCCGGCGGCCAGCGGCAGCGCGTCGCCATCGCCCGCGCCCTGGCACTGCGCCCGGAGCTGCTCGTGCTCGACGAACCGGTGTCGGCCCTGGACGTCTCGGTGCAGGCCCAGATCCTGGAGCTGCTGGAACGCCTGCAAACCGACCTGGCGCTCGCCTACCTGTTCATCTCCCACGACCTGGCCGTGGTCCGCCGGCTGTCCGATCGCGTGGCCGTCATGCGTCAGGGAGTCATCGTCGAAACAGCCCCCACCGCCGAGCTTTTCGGCAATCCCCAGCACGACTACACCCGCGAGCTGCTCGCGGCCGTGCCCCGGGCCGCCGAGCCCGCCGCCTCTCTTCCGCTCGAAAGGACAGCCTGATGCCGCACCCGACTCCGCTGCTGCTGGGCCTGGAACTGTCCGGCACCGGCGCGCACCCCGCCTCGTGGCGGCGCGCCGACTCCCGTGCCGAGGAACTCTTCGACGCTCGCTACTGGGTGGACGCGCTGCGGGCCGCCGAGGACGCGGGCCTCGATCTCGCCTTCCTGCCGGACGCGTTCACGCTGCAATCCGCCGGTGCGCTCGGTCGCCTGGACGCGGTGGCGGTGGCCGCGCGGGCCGCCGCGGAAACCCGGCGCATCGGCCTGATCCCGCAGGCGTCGGTCACCCACACCGAGCCGTTCCACCTCTCCAAAGCCATTGCCAGCCTGGACTTCGCCACGAAGGGCCGGGCGGGCTGGGAGGTCGCGACCGGAGTGGGGGAAGCGGCTCTGTTCGGGCGCAAGCCGGAGCAGGACGGGCGGTCCCGCTGGCAGGAAGCGGACGAGGCCGTCGAGGTGGTGTCCCGATTGTGGGACAGCTGGGACGACGACGCCGAGATCCGTGACGCGCCCACCGGCCGCTTCATCGATCGGGACCGGCTGCACTACATCGACTTCGCGGGCGAGCACTTCGCGGTGAAAGGCCCCTCGATCACGCCGCGCCCGCCGCAGGGACAGCCGCCGATCGCCGTGCGGGCCGCCGACCCGCACGGCACCCGGGTGGCCGTGCACCGCGCCGACCTGATCCGCATCGCCGCACCGGATCTCGCGACCGCCGCCGGCACCCGTGCCGAACTGCGTGCCGCCGTCGCGGCCGCCGGACGGGACCCGCGGCGGGTCCGGGTGCTGCTCGATCTCGACATCCACCTGGCGGACACCGCGGACGCGGCCGCCCTCGAGGTCGCGCAGCTGGAGGACTGGACCGCCACCCCGGCCCCGGCCACCGTCTTCCACATCGGCACCGCCGCCGAACTCCGCGACCTGCTGCGCCGCGTCGACACCGAGTGCGCGGCGGACGGTGTGGTGCTGCGCCCGCTGGCCCTGCCCGCCGCGCTGCGCCACCTGCCCGGTCTCACCCCGTCCCTGCGCGAACGGCTGGGCCTGCCGCGTCCGGCCGGCCGCTACGCCCACGCCTGAGGAGTCACCATGCCGGATCATCGGATACGCAAGCAGATTCACCTGGCCGCCCACTTCCCGGGAGTCAATCACCACACCGTGTGGACCGACCCGGACTCGGGCAGCCAGATCGACATCGACTCCTTCGTCCACCTGGCGCGCACCGCCGAGCGGGGGCTGTTCGACTTCTTCTTCCTGGCCGAGGGCCTGCGGCTGCGCGAACACCGCGACCGGATACACGACCTGGACGTGGTGGGCCGCCCCGACACCTTCACGGTGCTCAACGCGCTCGCCGCCGTCACCACCCGCCTGGGCCTGGCCGGAACAATCAACACCACTTTCAACGAACCCTTCGAGCTGGCAAAGCAATTCGCGACGCTGGACCATCTGTCCGGCGGTCGCGCCGCCTGGAACGCGGTGACCTCCTCGGATGCCTTCACCGGCGCGAACTTCCGGCGCGGCGGCTATCTCGAGCACGCCCAGCGCTACACCCGTGCCCATGAGGTGGTCGACGCCACCCGCGCCCTGTGGGACAGCTGGCCCGCCGACGCGCTCGTGATCGACCGGGAGCGCGGGGTTTTCGCGCGCCCGGTCCCGGAGGTGCGCGTGACCAGCGACCAGTTCGATCTCGAGGGCCGGTTCGTGCTGCCGCGCGCGCCGCAGGGCTACCCGGTGCAGATCCAGGCCGGCGACTCCGACGAGGGCCGCGAATTCGCCGCCGCCAAGGCCGATGTCATCTTCAGCGCCCACGGCGAACTCGAGGCTGGACAGCGGTTCTACCGGGACGTGAAGGACCGCCTCGCCAGATATGGGCGTGGTCGTGACGAGCTGAAGATCCTGCCCGCCGCCGGGTTCGTGCTCGGCGACACCCCGGACGAGGCGCGGGACCGTGCGATACACATCCGCCGTCAGCAGGTGACGCCGCAGACCGCCATCGCCTTTCTCGAACAGGTATGGGGCCGTGACCTTTCCGCCTACGACCCGGACGGCCCGCTGCCCGATATCGATCCGGCCGAGAACGTGACCATCACCCGCGGCCGGGTCCGGCACGCCCGTGATCCCCGCGCCGTCGCCGAGGACTGGCGCGCCCGGGCCGCCGCCGAGCACCTGTCGATTCGCGAACTCGTCATCGCCACCACCGCCCGCCAGCAGTTCGTGGGCACGCCGCGGCAGGTGGCCGCCGAGATCGACCACTACGTTCAGTCCGATGCCGCCGACGGTTTCGTGCTGGTCCCGCACCTCACCCCGACCGGCCTCGACGAGTTCGTCGACAAGGTCGTCCCGGAACTGCAGTCCCTGGGCAGTTTCCGCACCGAATACACCGGCCCGACCCTGCGTGACCACCTGGGTCTGCCGCATCCCCACCGCGGCACCGGCCATCCCCGCCACGGCACCGAAGGAGCACGCGCCTCATGACCGCTACCGCCACCGCCTACGACCAGCAGTGGGCCACCTTCCGCGCCGAACGCGACGCCTGGGCCCGGCAACCCCTGGGCTGGCTCAGCCTGACCGGGCTGCACTGGCTCGGCGACCGGGAGGAGGCCGTCGACGGACTGCCCGGCCGCTGGCGCGCCGACCGCGAGAACGTCCACGTCACACTCGAATCCGATGAGCCGGCGCTGCTGCTGAACGGCACTTCGCTGAGCGGCGCCTCGGTGCTCACCCCGGGCGAGGGTGCGCCGGGGCTCCAGGTCCACACCGGCGATCGGGTCGTCGAGGTGATCCGCCGGACCGGGCAGTTCGCGCTGCGGATTCACGATCCGGCGTCCCCGGTGCTGGCCGCGTTCACCGAGATCCCGGTCTACCGGCCGGATCCGAAGTGGGTGGTCGCCGGCCGCTTCGCGCCCTTCGACGTGGCGCGAGTGGTCACCACGGGTGCGGTGGTCGAGGGCCTCGAACACCACCACACCTCCACCGGCACCGTCACCTTCGAACTGGACGGCGCGCGGCATGAGCTCCTCGTCTTCGGCAACCAGACCGCCGGTCTGCACGTGTTGTTCACCGACGGCACCAGTGGCGTCACCACCTACGGCGGTGCCCGCCGGCTGGACCTGTCCCGGCCCGCCGCCGACGGCGCCGTCGTCCTCGACTTCAATCGCGCGGTCAATCTGCCCTGCGCCTTCACCGACTACGCCACCTGCCCGATCGCCCCGGCGCAGAACCGGCTGACCACCGTTGTCGAAGCGGGCGAACAGGATCCGCGAAAGGAGCAGGCGGCATGACCACCCCACTGTCGGTTCTCGACCTGGCACCGATCAGCACGGGTTCCACCGCGCGGCAGGCGGTGCGCAACAGCATCGACCTGGCCCGGCAGGCGGAACGGCTCGGATACCACCGGTTCTGGGTCGCCGAGCACCACTTCGTCCGGGTTGCCAGCGCCGCCCCGGCCACCCTCATCGGATTGATCGCCGCCGCCACCGAATCCATTCGCGTGGGGTCGGCGGCGGTGCAGCTCGGGCATCACACCTCGGCGTCGGTGGTGGAGGCGTTCGGGACCATCGACGCCCTGTATCCGGGCCGGCTGGACCTCGGGCTGGGCCGTTCCGGTCACCGCGGCGACCAGCTGCGATCGGCGGGGGTGCCGCCGGTGCCCGCGCCCGAGCGTCCCACCGAGGTTCGCGACGGCGTGGTGATCCCGCCGCCGTTCTTCCCCGGCCGGCTGCTCGACTTCTCCCGGGTGCGAGCGGGTCTGGGCGCGCTGCACCTGCCGGGCGCGCAACCGCTGCCCTACACCGAGCAGGTCGAGGACATCCGCGCGCTGCTGGCGGGCACCTATGTCAGCCCGGAGGGCGTCGAGCTGCACGCGGTACCGGGCGAGGGCGCGGACGTACAGCTGTGGCTCTTCGGCAGCAGCGGCGGCGAAAGCGCCCAGCTGGCAGGCAGACTCGGGCTGCCGTTCGCCGCGAACTACCACGTCTCCCCGGGGACCATCGTGGAGACCGTCGAGGCGTACCGGGCGGCCTTCCGGCCGTCCGCCCGCTTCCCGCGGCCCTACCTGGTGGTCTCCGCGGATGTCGTGGTGGCCGAGGACGACGCGACCGCTCAGCGGCTCGCCGCCACCTACGGACACTGGGTCTACAGCATTCGCAGCGGCGCGGGCGCGGCCGACTACCTCGATCCCGAGACCGCGCCGCCGCTGTCCGACCAGCAGCGCCGCCTGGTCGACGACCGGGTCACCACCCAGTTCGTCGGCTCCCCGGCCACCGTCGCCGAGCGCCTGCGCGGCCTGCGCAAGCTCACGGGCGCCGACGAAATCCTGGTCACCAGCGTCACTTTCGATCATGCGGACCGCGTGAACTCACACCGCCTGCTGGCCCGCGAATGGGGCCTCACCCCGCAGGTGCGCGCCGCCTGAGACCACCGCCGCCCGCCGGGAAGGGGACTCCGGGGCGGGCGGCGGGGAAACCCGCAGTGCGCGCAAGGGCCTCGCGCGCGTGCGGGACCGGGGTCCGGGCCGGACCGTGGACCGTCCGGCCCGGACCTCCTCGGCCACAAGGAAATCCCCGCCGGATACACCGGCGGGGATTCCGTCGTATCGGGTCAGCGGGTCCGGGTGGCCCGCCGCATGGCCGACAGCGGATCGGCGTAGAACACGCTCACCGAGGTCACCGCCGCCGCGAATTCCTGTACCCGCCCGCCGAATCGGCTGATCCGCAGATCCGCCGCCGGCAGCGTGGTCGACTCCGCGAAGGCCTTGGCGACCCGCTCCATGCCGGGCCGCCAGCCGGTGAAGGCCTGACCACCCAGCACCACCCGATCCGGGTTGAACATGTCGCGCACCAGCGCCGCGGTGCGGCCCAGGATGTCGGCCCGCTCGATGAGCAGGTCGCGGGCGGCGGCATTGCCCGAATCCGCGGCGCGGTACAGATCGGTGACGGCCGGGCGGCGCGGGGCCTCCGGCTTGGGCAGCACGCCCTTGCGCACCGCGCGCTCCAGCAGCGCGCGCTCACCGATGGCGGCCTCCAAGCAGCCGCGCCGGCCGCAGGTGCAATCCACGTCCGCGCCGGTCGGCAGGTGCGCGATCGAGCCGGGGCCATTGGCCGGCGTGTGCACCCGATCGTGCAATGTCACCGCGACACCGGCGGTTTCGCGGGCGTAGACGAACAGGCTGCTGCCCGGTCGCGTCTCGTCGCCCGGCTCGCGCGGGGTGAGCAGCAGCTCCGCCGCGGCCATCGCCTCGACATGTGCCGACACCGAGACCGGCAGGTCCAGCACGCTGCTGAAGATCGCCGCCACCGGCGCGGCCTGCCAGCCCAGCCGCGGATGATCCACTACGCCGACGGCGGGATCCACCCGCCCGGCCAGCGCCACGCCGGTCCACAGCGGCTTGCGTCGCGGCAGCCGGTCCAGGAACGCCTTGGCGCTGCGGGCCACTATGGTCAGCGCCGCGTCCTGACCCGTTTGGGGCGTGGCGATTTCGAGTCCACCCAGAATGCGGCCGGACAGATCCGCGGCCACGATGCGGGTGACGGTGAAGCCGATGTGCACACCCAGCGTCACGTACGAGTCGGTGTCGACCTCGAACGGCACGCGCGGGCGGCCCACCGCGCCGGACGCGGTCAGATCGGCCCGTTCCCGCAGCAGCCCGGCCGAAAGCAGCGCGGACACTTGGCGATTCACGGTGGCGATGCTCAGACCCGTGGTCTGCGCGGCGATATCGCGGAAGATCGGTCCGCGGGTGGCGGCGCGCAGCACGGCGGCCGCCGGATTGTCGGTGATGCGCAGCTCCGGCGGCACCGCCGGGCGGGCCGGAGCCAGCCGGGCGGTCGCGGTGGAGCCGGCGGAATGGGGACGTTCGAGCGTGGGGCTGGACACTTTTCGCAATCCTTGCTGCGGTCCCGCCTGCCGACAGGGGGACGAATGCCTACATGGAGGTATCGGGGGTGCAGCGAGGAGCCCGGATCCGGGGAGCGGTGACGCTCGGGTGATCGGGGGGTCAGAACTCGGCTGCGCGACGGCAGGGACAACACAGTTCCCGTTGCCGCGGCAGCCGGACGCCCAGCGCGATGGTCACGTAGGTGACCCGCGGCGCGGAGAGAGGGCGGCTGGCAGACATAGGATCAAAGTATCATTCCGATCACGGCGAACGGAAGGCATCCGCGTCCGGCCCGGCAGCCTGCGGCATGTCGGGGCACTCCCGCCCGAAACCCTCCGAACAACCTTCGGCGTGTCCGAATCTTTTGTGCCGGTTGATATTTCACGCCATGGTTCGGTCGATATGACGCGGTCTGGAGATGTGGCGCACGACACGTCCCCCGCTCGTATCTCGTGACGACGGGCCTGTTCCGAGCCCACTCCGGCCCCGCGTCCGGCGCACGCATTCCGATCACGGTGATTCCAAGTCAGCCGGCGCTGATCCGGGTGGCGCAATAGCCCGGATTCCCGGCATTTCGGCAGGCCGCGCGCACGGCCGGGCGGCGTAGAACCGCACCGCCCGCCCAGCGGCCGAGTGCGTGCCCGGGCACCTCCCGATCTCGCCATTACAGTTCTGAAACTGCAGGTCAACGGCGTGGAAAGGAGTCGAGGTGTCGCCGGAACCGGTACCGCTGCGCGCCCCCGTGCGCCGGGCCGATCGAGCCCGTCAGGTGGCCGACGTGCTGCGTCAGCAGATCCACGCGGGCGCCTTCGAACGGGCGCTGCCGCCCGAGCAGCACCTGGCCGCCGAATTCGCGGTCTCCCGTAATACCGTGCGCGACGCGCTCGCACTGCTCAAGGACGAGGGCCTCATCGATCGCGCCCCGAAGGTCGGCACCCATGTCGCCCAGCGCAAGTACGACCACGGACTCGACGCCCTGCTCGGCCTGAAGGAGACCCTGCGCGGGCACGGCGAGGTGCGCAACGAGGTGCGCGCGGCCCGGCGGCTCACCCCGCCGCCCGCAGTGGCCGGCAGGCTGCGGCTCGAACCCGGTCAGCAGGCCGTCTACATCGAGCGCCTGCGCTACCTGGGCGACCTGCCGCTCAGCCTGGACCTCACCTATCTGGTCCCCGACATCGGCGACGAGGTCGTCACCCGCGACCTGGAGACCAACGACGTGTTCGCCCTCATCGAGCAGATCAGCGGCGGCCCACTGGGTTCCGCCGATCTCGCGCTCGAGGCCATCACCGCCGACGCTCACTCGGCCATGACCCTGCAGATGCCGGAGGGCGGCGCGCTGCTGCTGCTCGAACGGCTCACCAGACTCGAGGACGGCCGCCCGGTCGACCTGGAATACATCCGCATGCGCGGGGACCGGATCACCATGCGCGGCAGCCTGATCCGGCCACCGGAGCGTGTACCGGGTCCCGACACGGACACCGACTGGAGGTTGATCTAGATGGCTGTGGTCGAGCACCGGGCCGACGTGCCGGTGACCATCGACGAATCGCTGTGCATCCAGGGCTGCACGCTGTGCGTGGAGATCTGCCCGCTGGACTCGCTGGCGATCAACCCGGACAACGGCAAGGCGTACATGCACGTCGACGAGTGCTGGTACTGCGGCCCCTGCGCGGCCCGCTGTCCCACCGGCGCCGTCACCGTCAACATGCCCTACCTGCTGCGTTGAGGAAACCCCATGAAGTACCACCCCGCCCGCCTCGCCGCGGCGGCCCTGGCCGCCGCCCTGGCCCTGACCGCGTCCGGCTGCTCGCTGGAGAGCACCGGCGACGGTGACACCGTCAAGGTCGTCATCGGCTACCAGTCCAAGACCATCAATACCGTCACCGCCGGAACCCTGTTGCGGGCCAAAGGCTTTCTGGAGCAGCGCCTGAACGCCCTGAACGCCCTGAACGGCCACAGGTACCAGGTCGAGTGGCAGGACTACGACACCGGCGCGCCCATCACCGCGCAGATGGTGGCGGAGAAGATCGACATCGGCTCCATGGGCGACTACCCGCTGCTGATCAACGGCTCCCGCACCCAGGCCAACGAGCGGTCGCGGACCGAACTGGTTTCCATCACCGGCTACCACCCCAAGGGCGCGCTGAACATGGTGGTGGTCGCGCCCGACTCCAAGGCGCAGTCCATCCAGGACCTGGCCGGGCAGAAGGTGTCGGCCAGCGTCGGCTCGGCCGGCCACGGCACCCTCGTGCAGGCGCTGGCCCGTGCGGGCATCGACCCGAAGAACGGGGTGGAGGTCCTCAACCAGCAGCCCCAGATCGGTTCCTCGGCACTGGAATCCGGCCAGGTCGCCGCGGTGTCGCAGTTCGTGGCCTGGCCCGGCCTGCTGGTCTTCCAGAACAAGGCCGAACTCCTCTACGACGGCGCGGAGCTGAACGTGCCCACCTTCCACGGCGTGGTGGCCCGCCGCGACTACGCCGCGCAGCACCCGGAGGTGCTCGATGCCTTCCTGCAAGCCCAGCTGGACGCGACCGATTTCATCCACCGGCACCCTTTGGAAGCGGCCAAGATCGTCGCCGATGACACCGGGCTGCCCCAGGAAGTCGTGTACCTCTACAACGGGCCGGGCGGAACCTCCTTCGACACCACGCTGAAGCCCGCGCTGGTCAGTGCCTTCAAAGGCGATGTGCCGTACCTGAAGTCGATCGGCGACTTCGCCGACTTCGACATCGACAAGTTCGTCGATCCGACCGCCCTGAAGCAGGTCTACCGGGAACGCGGCCTGAACTACGACGCCGAACTGGCCGACACCGCCAACCCGGCGCCCATCACCGGCACCGACCCGGTCGCCGGGCGACCCGTCGCGAATCCCGCACTGGCGAGCGAGATCTGGTTCGCCGGCCAGGACACCACCCAGCCCGCAGCCGACCCCACCAGCCTGCTGCGCGCGGTGAAACAGGCGCGCGCACAAGGCAAGACGGTGCGCGCCGCCTACATCCCCGACGCCGAGCTCGGCACCCGCTGGTTCGCGGACAAGGCGCTCTGGGTGCACGACGGCGACACCTACCTGCCGTTCTCCACGCCCGCGGCCGTGCAGCGCTACCTGGTGCAGCACCCGAGCGGCAAGACCATCGGCTACGACGCCGCGGTGAACGAGGTGCGGCAGTGAGCGCGGCGGGCACGCCCGGGGCGGTGCTGTCATGAGTGCCACCGCCGTCGCTCCCCTCGAAGCCGCGCGCACCATTCCCGGACCGGCGGCCGCCCCCGCTCGGGCGCGCGCCGGACGGGCGGTGTGGTCCGCGCGGCTGATCCGCATCCTGTCGGTCGTGGTCGCGCTCGGGGTCTGGCAATTCCTGACCTCGCAGCACATCCGGCTCTGGGTGCGATTCGACACCCTGCCCACCGTCACCCGGATCGTGCACGCGTTCCGGCACCAGCTGGGCACCGACACCTACTACCTCGACCTCGGCCAGTCGCTCATCCGCATCCTCACCGGCTTCGGCCTGGCCGCCGTGCTCGGCGTGAGCAGCGGTGTGGCACTGGGCCGTTCGCGCTGGTTCGCCGACATCCTCGGCCCGCTCACCGAACTCGCGCGGCCCGTCCCGGCCATCGCCATCGTGCCAGTCGCGATCCTGCTGTTCCCGGACGACGAGGCCGGCATCGTGTTCATCACCTTCCTGGCCGCCTACTTCCCGGTCATGGTCGCCACCCGGCACGCGGTGCGCGCGCTGCCGACCATCTGGGAGGAATCGGTACGCACCCAGGGCGGCACCCGCTGGGACGTGCTGTGGCGGGTGGTGCTGCCCGGCAGCCTGCCGGGCGTGTTCAGCGGCCTCTCGGTGGGCATCGGCGTGGCCTGGATCTGCGTCGTCTCCGCCGAGATGATCTCGGGCCGGCTGGGAGTCGGCTACCGGACCTGGCAGGCGTACACCATCGTCGACTACCCGGGCGTCTTCGTCGGCATCATCACCATCGGGGCGCTCGGCTACACCACCTCCGCCGCCGTGGAACTGCTCGGACGGCGCGTCACCCACTGGCTGCCGCGTGCACAGGAGGCGGCGAAATGAGCACCGCTGGAATCGGTTTGACCCTGGACCGGCTGCGCCTGTCCTACACCGGCGCCCCGGTCGTCACCGACCTGTCGCTGCAGGTGCGCCCAGGCGAGATCCTGATCCTCACCGGCCCCTCCGGCTGCGGCAAGTCCACGGTGCTGCGCGCCCTGGCCGGGCTGCTGCGCCCCGACGCCGGCCGGGTGCTGGCCGACGGTGTCGAAGTGACCGGCACCGACCGCGACCGCGCCGTCGTCTTCCAGGACAACGCCCTGCTGCCGTGGAAGAGCGTGCGCGCCAATATCGAACTGGCGCTGCGACTCCGGGGCGAACCCCGCGCCGGTCGGCGCGCCCTGGCCGACCGCTGGATCGAGGAGATCGGCCTGACCGACTTCGCCGGCTTCCTGCCCAAGTCGCTGTCCGGCGGCATGCGCCAGCGCGTGCAACTCGCCCGCGGCCTGGCCGGTGCGCCCCGCGCGGTCATGATGGACGAACCGTTCGGCGCCCTCGACACCCAGACGCGGAACACCATGCAGCGCCTGCTGATCGACACCTGGCGCACGCACCCCACCACCATCGTCTTCGTGACCCACGACGTGGACGAGGCGCTGCTGCTCGGCGACCGGATCGCCGTCCTGGGCCGCGCCGGGGAACCGTTGCGCGCCGTACTCGACGTCCCGCGCCCGCGCGAACTCGGTGTGGACCGCACCGGCCTGCGCGCCGAAATCATCACCGCCCTGGACCATTCGGGCGATCCCACGGAGGTACCCGCCTGATGGACATCCCCGATCTCGCCGACACCACCCGCCTCGACTGCGATGTGCTGGTGATCGGCGGCGGCACCGCCGGCACCATGGCCGCGCTCACCGCCGCCGAAGCGGGCGCGAACGTCCTGCTGCTGGAGAAGGCGCACGTCCGGCACTCCGGCGCGCTCGCCATGGGCATGGACGGCGTCAACAACGCCGTCATCCCCGGCAAGGCCGAACCCGAGGACTACGTCGCCGAGATCACCCGCGCCAACGACGGAATCGTCAACCAGCGCACCATCTACCAGACCGCCACCCGCGGCTTCGCCATGGTGCAGCGGCTCGAACGCTACGGGGTGAAATTCGAGAAGGACGAGTACGGGGAGTACGCCGTGCGCCGGGTGCACCGGTCCGGGTCGTACGTGTTGCCCATGCCCGAGGGCAAGGACGTCAAGAAGGCGCTGTACCGCGTGCTGCGGCAGCGCACGATGCGCGAGCGCATCCGGATCGAGAACCGGCTCATGCCAGTGCGGGTGCTCACCGAGAACGGGCGCGCTGTGGGTGCCGCCGCGTTGCACACGCGCACAGGCGAATTCGTCGCCGTCGGCGCGAAGGCCGTCATCCTGGCCACCGGCCCGTGCGGCCGCCTCGGCCTGCCCGCCTCCGGCTATCTGTACGGCACCTACGAGAACCCGACCAATGCCGGCGACGGCTATGCGATGGCCTACCACGCGGGCGCGGAGCTCTCCGGCATCGAGTGCTTCCAGATCAATCCGCTCATCAAGGACTACAACGGCCCGGCCTGCGCGTACGTGGCCAATCCGTTCGGCGGATACCAGGTCAATGCCCTCGGCGAGCGCTTCGTGGACTCCGACTACTGGTCCGGCCAGATGATGTCCGAGGTGAAGCGGGAGATCGAATCCGCCCGCGGCCCCATCTATCTCAAGGTCTCCCACCTGCCCGGGGAAACCCTGGACGCGCTCGAGGGCATCCTGCACACCACCGAACGCCCCACCCGCGGCACCTTCCACGCCAATCGCGGCCACGACTACCGCACCCACGACATCGAGATGCACATTTCCGAAATCGGCCTGTGCAGTGGGCATTCCGCCTCCGGCGTCTGGGTCGACGAACATGCCCGCACCACCGTGCCCGGCCTCTACGCCGCAGGTGACCTGGCCTGCGTCCCGCACAATTACATGATCGGGGCGTTCGTCTACGGCGACCTGGCCGGCGCGCACGCCGCGTCCACGCTGGACGAGGTGCCCGCACCGCAGGAGCTGCCCGCCGATCAGCTCGCCGCCGCGCACGAACTCGTCTATCGGCCGCTGCGCAATCCGGACGGGCCGCCGCAGCAGCAGGTCGAATACAAGCTGCGCCGCTTCGTGAACGACTATGTGGCGCCGCCCAAGACGGCCACCAAACTGTCCCTCGCCATCGAGACCTTCGATCGCATGCGCGACGACCTCACCGCCATGGGCGCGCGCACCCCGCACGAGCTCATGCGCTGCGCCGAGGTCACCTTCATCCGCGACTGCGCCGACATGGCGGCCCGCTCCTCGCTCACCCGCACCGAATCCCGCTGGGGCCTCTACCACGAGCGCGCCGACCTGCCCGAACGCGATGACGTCGAATGGCGCTACCACCTCAACCTGCGCAAGACCGCCGACGGGCGGATGGAATTCCGGAAACGGCCCGTCGCACCGTATTTCGTGCCGGTCCCCGGACTGGACGACCTGCCCGGCACCGACGACGCTGTCATCCCGGTCGGCCAGCCCGCGCTCATCGGCACCCCGCCCAACCTCGGAGCTCAGGTGCGCTCCCACCTGCCCGCCGCGACCGGCGGGACGAAAGACGTGGTGGCGCCACGGATCGCGCTGGTGCTGAGCCTGGACGCGCCCGGTATTCCCGAACTGCTGCCGTTCCTCTCCGATGCTGATCCGCGGGTGCGCGCCACCGCCCTCGCGGTCCTCACCGAGAACACGCCCGACGGATTCGCCGATCAGCTGATCGCGGCGCTCGGGGACGAGGATGCGGAGGTACGGGCGGCCGCCGTGTCGGGCCTGCGCGAACTCGTCGAAATCCTCCCCGCCGCAACCGGTCTCGCGCGACACGCGGACTCATCGGACCCCGTCGTGCGCGCCGCGGTGGTGGACCTGCTGCGCGCCCTGCGGACCGGCTCGGCGGAACTCTTCGCCAAGGCCGCCGTCGACGCCGACCATCGCGTCCGCATCCAGGCCGTGCACGCCCTCGTCTCCCTGGACGACTGGACCGCCCTGACCGCCGCCGCCCACGACGACAACCGGGAGGTCAGGATTGCCGCCGCACGCGGACTCGCCACCATCGGGCTCGGCGGCGCGGACACCGTCCGGGCCCTCACCGCGGATCGCGACCCGCTTGTCCGCGCGGCCGGGTTCACCGCGCTGGCGAGACTGGGGGCCGACACCGATGCCACGGCTCTGACTGCCGCACTGGGTGATTCGGCGTGGCAGATCCGGGAGGGAGCGGCGCGCGGACTCGCCGCGGTCGACCCGGATCGCGCGGTCGAACCGCTGCGGCTGGCGCTCTCCGACATCCATCCCGACATTCGCAAGGCCGCGGTGCTGACCCTCAGCACCTGGCCGGAATCCGGCGCCGCCCTGGCCGCGCTCGAGTCGGCCCGCGCCGACCGAGACGCCGACGTGCGCGCCTACGCCAGACGCGCGCTGGCCGTGCACGCCGGTGGTTAGGCGGGGGAGGCGACTCGGTGCAGCAGACCGGCGGGCAGATATCCGGTGGCGATACCTGGCCGCATCCCGCGATCCACGGCCACGCAGGCGACCGCCAGCAGCGGCCAGGCGATGAAGCCCTCCGGGTCCAGCCACCGCTGCGGGGTGTCCCAGAAGCGCCGGTGGAACTCCATGCCCTCCACCAGCGCGGTGTCGAATTCGGCCGCGTCGCCGCGTAATACGGCGTCCAGCAGACACAGCGCCGAGTAGGCGATGGTGAGCGCGTAGTCGTCGCCCGCGACGGGCTGCGCGTCCACCGCGGCCTCGATGCCGTCCACGATGGCGGTCTCGGCGGCCGGATCGCCGGTCCACACCCGCTGCCAGGCATCGGCCCAGAGGTACAGGCACTGCTCCAGCGGATGCCCGGTTCGGGCGGTCGCGGACAGCGGATAGCCCGGGCTGCCGGGGGCGCCCAGCAGGAACGCGAGCAGCTCGCGGTCGCGGCCGATCAATGCGGGCCACAGGCCGTTCAGCAGATCCGCCACCGTCGGCGGCGCGACCACACCACCCCCGGCCGGGACCGTCCACCGCGCTCCGGCGAGCGTCACCGCGAAGGGCTCCTGCCCGGCGGGCAGCGTGACCGATCGCAGCCGAGCCGTCTGCGCGACAGCGGAATCCGATACCGCCTGCCGCAGCGCGGGCGACTCGCCGCGCGGGTCGTCCAGGCTCAGATAGCCGGCGATGGCGCGCGAACACCAGGCCGCGTCGGCGAGCACCGATTGCGGCTGCGCGGCCAGGAATTCGGCGCGCAGCGCCGTTGTCCGCACCCGGGCGGCTCGGCCGAATCCGGCATCGGTATTTCGAATTGCTGTTGGGTAGCTGAAATCTTGAGCATTCAGTGCGAGGTGGCGATCTGTCATGGGACTGCGGTGAAGATTGGGGTGGCCAGCAATTTTGCCGAATGATTGCTCACGCCGCGACACTATCGGACTCCGCACCCTCGTACATCGGTTGGTATATCGGTCGATCCGACCGTGTCACCGCTGATCGGTGGTCCGGAACAAACCCTCCACGGCCGTGATGAAATACGGGAAATGCGCGCCGAAACGCTGCAGTGCGCGATCGCCCTCGAAACCGCCGAACCAGTACAGGCCCGGGCTGCCGTCCGCCGTCGGATCCAACTCGCGGAAGGCGCGCACCCACTGGTCCCCACGGCGCGCGGCCACCATGAACGGCAGCGCCCGGGAGAACACCAGCTCCTGATCGGGAGCCGGAATGCGCTGCGGCGCAATCGCATCCAGACCACGCTGCATGGCCTGGACCCGACCGGTCAACTCCCGGCCCAGCGCGGTACGCGCGGGCAGATAGCGCGGCAGCAGCAGCGCCGCCACACCGCCTAGCGCGACGGCCGCCCCGACCAGGGCATGCCGCTGCGGGCCGAAGGCCAGCACCGCGGTCGCGATGACACCGAGCGCGATCAGCGTGACGCCCAGCCAGAACTCGAAGCCCCGGCGGGTCCGGTCGATGAACACTCCCGCGGCCACCGCATCCCCGATCAGGGCCGCGCGCACCGCGCTCGCCGCCACCCGGCCCTTGCGCTCCGACAGCAGCACCGACGCGGAGCCGTCCGGAATCAGCGCCGCGTACACCGCGCGCTCGTAGGCGGTCAGCTGTTCGTCGGGCGGATTCACCCGGGAGAAACGCCACTCCGACTCCCCGGCGACGCTCACCCACAGATAGTTGCGCACCGCCAGATCGACCACGGTCGACGCCATATCGGGCACATCGGCATGGCCGTCGAGCAGCAGCCCGGAGGTGCTCGGCAGAATGCCGTCCGGCGACGTGAACTGGACATGATCACCCGCGTGTACCAGCGGGTCGAGCACCTCGGTGCCAGCCGGCGCCGAGCGTCGCGACCACACCACGTACCCGGCCGCCGCGGCCACCGCCGCCAGCAGCACCCCGAACGCGGCGAACACCGGACCCGTCAGCGAGAACGCGCCGGGCGCATTATCGTCGCGCACATCGGCATTCGCCTTGACCGTGCTCGGCGGCAGCTGCAAAGTCACATCCAGGATGTCGCCCTTGTGGAGGTCGGTCTTCTCCAGATGCGCGAACCCGTCCGGCTCCACCCGGATATCCGCGCAGTTCTGCGGATTGCCGGGCGGGCCCACCGTGCACTTCGTGATGCCCATCCGGAAGCTCGGGCTCGACACCGTCGCATTGATCGACGCCACATCGGTATTCAGCACCCCGGTCCACTGGAACACCTGCGCGCCCGAAGCGTCACTGACGGTGTTGTGCACGGTGTACTTGAATGTGGCCGACCCCGGCCGCGCCTCGATGCTGAACCGGTCGTCGGCCACCTTGGCGTCGCCGTCTCCCACCGCGGACACGTCGGTCACCTCGAAATTGCGCTGCACGCCCGAGCCCACCTGCACCCGCAGCGGCAGCACCTGCCGAAACTCGCCACCCTCCGGCACTTTCACGGTTTCGGTGACCCGCAGCAGCCCGTCGTCGCCCAGATTCACCTCGGCGGTGATATCCACACCGGCCGGCTGCGCCACCGCGGCCGGCGCCGCCACGCCCGCCACCGCGAGCAGCAGCGCGACGAGGGCGGCCCCCCGAAAAATCTGCATGCCTGGCACTCTAGCCAGCTTGCTATCCTTCCTCAGCGGCAAGGCGCAGGTCTATGGAGCTGTCAGGTTATCTCTGAGGAACGAGGGGGTGTGGGGGGATGACTCGCCCACCGTCCGAGCACGGACCGACGCCCCCGGGCCAGTGGCCCGTGCCACCGCGCGGAACCCCGCCGCCGCAAGGCAATCCATCGCAGCCCGCCGCGCCACAGGGCTTCCCGGCCGTCCCACGGCAGTACCCACCGAACAACAATCCGCCGCCGGGCGGCGCGCAGCAACCCGGATACCAACGGCCGCCGGGATATTCGCCGCAGCCGGGCCGGCCCACCCCGCCGCCGCCCGGATATCCGGCGCAGCCCGGCGCCCCGCGCCCGGGATACCCGCAGCCCGGCACGGGCGCGCCCCGGCCGGGATATCCATCGCACCAAGGCTTTCCGCAGCCCGGCTACGGCCGGCCGCCCGGTTACCCGCCCCGGCCCGGCTACCGCGCGCCCATGCCGCCGCCCACCGCCGCCCCGCCGACCGGCGCCATCCCGATGGTGGTCCGGCCCGCGCCGCCCCGCCGCGGCCGGATCGGTGTCCTGGTGGTGATCCTGGTGCTGCTGGTGACCGGCGTACTGCTGCGCACCGCCCTCACCACCGGGCTGAACACCGTCAATGCGGGCTCGACCGTCAAGACCACCTACTCGGGAGACGCCGGCGAGAACCACGGCGTCGCGGCCACGGCCGACAACCCGTTGCTCACCAATGCCGACTACACGCTGCTGCCCGCCAAATGCGCGTACACGCCGTGGAGCACCCAGGTCGAGGTGGCGCGCAAGTTCTTCGAAACCGCGGCGGACTGCCTGCACGCCACGTGGAAACCGTTGTTCGACAAGATCAATCTGCCGTTCGAGGCGCCCAAGCTGAACGTGTCCGCCGACACCACCGGGATCACCACGCTGTGCACCGGCAGCAGCAATAACTTCGCGGCCTTCTACTGCTCGGCGGACATGACCATCTACATGCCGATCAGCCAGCTGCAGACCGATCTCTTCGGCAACAACTGGGTCGTCTACCTGTCCGTCTTCGCCCACGAGTACGGCCATCACGTCCAGGCCCAGTCCGGGATTCTCGGCAAGGTGCACCAGCAGCGCCGCGACGCGGGCTCCCGCACCGACAGCGGCCTGGAACTGTCCCGCCGCACCGAGTTGCAGGCCCAGTGCTTCGACGGCATGTACCTGTCGTCCTCCAGCAGCGGCGGCTCGCTGACCAGCGCCCAGATCGGCGTGGCCCGCAATGACGCCTACCACCGCGGTGACGGCCCCGGCGACATGCGCGACCATGGCACCTCCCAGAACATGGGCGGCTGGTTCGAGACCGGCTACGACAAGGACCGTGCCATGCAGTGCAACACCTTCAGCGTCCCCGCCGGCAAGGTGAACTGAGCCGCAACAGCATTCGAGCCCCGCTGCCATCGCAGCGGGGCTCGAACGTCTTGTCTCCCAGTACCTGATCAGTGGCCGTGCGGCTTGCTGATCCGGCTCGGCGCATGCCCGTGCACGCCCTCGGCGTAGGCGGTCTCCGCGTGCAGCGCGAAGTCGATGCCGCCGATCTCGTCCTCCTTGGTGATGCGGAAGCCGATCAGCTTGTCCAGCACCTTGCCCAGCAGGAAGGTCACCCCGAAGGCGAAAGCCGTCACGGTCACCACACCGACCGCCTGCTTACCCAGCTGACCCAGGCCGCCGCCGTAGAACAGGCCCTTCGGACCACCGGTCATGACCGCCGAGGCCAGGAAGCCGATGAGCAGCGTGCCCACGATGCCGCCCACGAAGTGCACGCCCACCACGTCCAGCGAATCGTCGTAGTTGCCCTTGAACTTCCAGCTCACCGCGAACGAACACACCACGCCCGCAACCAGACCCACGATCACCGCGCCGATGGTGTTCACCTCGCCGCAGGACGGCGTGATCGCGACCAGACCGGCCACCGCGCCCGAGGCCGCGCCGAAGGTGGTCGGCTTGCCGTCGCGCCGCGCCTCGACCACCAGCCAGCCCAGCATGCCCAGGCAGCCCGCCATCAGCGTGTTCAGGAACGCCGCGGCGGCAATGCTGTTGGCCGCCAGCGCGGAACCGGCATTGAAGCCGAACCAGCCGAACCACAGCAGGCCCGCGCCCAGCAGGACGAACGGCAGATTGTGCGGCCGCATGGCATCGGTCTTGAAGCCCACCCGCGGTCCCAGCACCAGGGCCATGGCGAGTGCCGAAGCACCCGAGGCGATCTCGACCACCAGGCCGCCCGAGTAGTCCAGCGCGCCCAGCCGGTGCAGCCAGCCGTCCGGAGTCCACACCCAGTGCGCGATCGGCGCGTACACGATCAGCGCCCAGACCGGCACGAAGATCATCCACGCCGAGAACTTGGCGCGGTCGGCGATGGCGCCGCTGATCAGCGCCACGGTCAGGATCGCGAAGGTCAGCTGGAAGGTGACGAACAGCAGCTCCGGTACCGCCGCCCCGGAGTTGTCCACCACGTGCAGGGTATTCGGATCGATTCCCGCCAGCCCGAAATGCCCGAGGTCGCCGATGATTCCGCCGCCCGCGTCATCCCCGAAGGCCAGGCTGTACCCGAACAGCAGCCACGCCACCGCCACCAGCGGAATCGAGATGAAGCTCATCATCAGCATGTTGAGCACACCGGTGGACCGGACCATGCCGCCGTAGAAGATCGCCAGTCCGGGCGTCATCAGCAGCACCAGCGCCGTGGAGGCCAGCAGCCAGGCCGTGGCCGCCGGGTCGAGGTGGGGTGTCGGACTCATGCGGTAGCTCCTTCCACGCGGTGATCGCGTTGCGTGGAAGTTACCGAATCCTCACGTTAAGGCGCTGTTACAAAAATGAGTCTTTGGATACCTGTCCGTAACAGCCCTAGCTGCGGCGATCCTTGATCTTTTTGGCCAGCGCGCGCAATCCGCGCGGGCCGGGGACCGGATTGCCGTCCTCGAGCGCCATCCATTCGGCGGTGACGAGCCACTGCTGCTGGACCCGGGCGTCGGCTGTGTCGTTGAACACGCGCCGCCCCCGGTCGTCGCGCAATTCGTAGGCCAGTACCGACCAGCGCGGCGGGCGGCCGTGCTCGGCCACCTGGTCCCGCAGATAGGCCGCCACCAGCGTGCCGATGGTGTTCACCGGGCGCAGCGACACCCGGTTGCCGAACCGGGCGGCATGGAAACGCCTTCCGGCACAGAGGGATCGGGGCGCGGCGTTGTAGGCGATCCAGCCCGCGCGCTGGGCGCGCTCGATCAGCCACAGATGCTTGATGGCGGTCGGCGGGATATCGCCCACCCGCTCGCGGATCAGGGCGATCGCCGGTTCGGAGAGCAGAATGTCGCGTCGCGTCGGACCGGTGCCGTGCGCCAGCCAGTACTCGTCGGTGAGTTTCGCCAGCACCCGGCCGAAATCGTCGATGCCGCGCTGTGCCCGCCGGCCCAGCCGCTCGATGCGGTCGGCCTCGGCCCGCATGTCGTTCTGCACGATGAGGGTGTGGATGGCCGCGAGGGTCGGCACCTGGCCGCGCTGCAGCAGTTCCAGAATCGCGCCGGCGGTGGCCGGATCGGCGGCGGCGGACACCGGTAGCGAATCACGCCGGATGTCGTAATCGTGCGGGCTGATGGCCCGGCTGAGCAGTCCGACCGCGGCGGAGTCGCCGGCGAATTCGGTACTGGAGAGCCAGGCTGCGGCGATGTCGTCCTGCGAAGGCACGGGGCATGTCCTCCGGGAGATTTGGTTGTGCCCCGGTCGGGATGAGGGACCGGCCGGGGCAACCAACCTGATGAAGGTTTGGCTACCGAAGTTGCCGATGTCCACGGTAGCCAAGCGATTGCGATCTTGCCGCATCGATTCACTGGATCGTTATGTCCGCTCCGTGGAGTTGAAACAGAACGGAAGTCTGTATCGACTGACGTAGCAGGAGCCAGGTCTTGGACACCTGGCCGCTAAGAATACGCTGAGAATTAGCTGTTGGACTTGTCGGGATATCCGTTCGGGTCGGTCGGTTCTGAGCGGGCCGCGGGAATGGGTGTGATTTACGCCATAGTTCGAGCGGTTGTCCGGACGGAAGTGACGGGCCGGACGACCGGCCCGGCGGCGCGGCACCGCCTGTCGGTCGGCACCGGTAACCTCTCCCCGTGGCTCTGTACCGGAAGTACCGACCGGCAACGTTCGCTGAAGTGGTGGGTCAGGAGCACGTCACCGATCCGCTGAGTATCGCGCTCGACACCGGGCGGATCAGTCATGCCTATCTCTTCTCGGGACCGCGCGGTTGTGGCAAGACCTCCTCCGCGCGCATCCTCGCGCGCTCGCTCAACTGCGTGGAGGGCCCGACCTCCACACCGTGCGGCGTCTGCTCGTCCTGCGTGGCCCTCGGCCCGGGCGGTTCCGGCAACCTCGACGTCATCGAGCTCGACGCCGCCAGCCACGGCGGTGTGGACGACACCCGTGAACTGCGTGACCGCGCCTTCTACGCCCCGGCCGAATCCCGGTACCGCGTCTTCATCGTCGACGAGGCGCACATGGTCACCACCGCGGGCTTCAACGCGCTGCTCAAGATCGTCGAGGAGCCGCCCGCCCACCTGATCTTCGTCTTCGCCACCACCGAGCCGGACAAGGTGCTGCCCACCATCCGCTCGCGCACCCACCACTACCCCTTCCGGCTGCTCCCGCCCGCCACCATGCGCGGGCTGCTCGGCAAGATCTGCGACCAGGAGGGGGTGCAGGTCGAAGAGTCGGTGTACCCCTTGGTGATTCGCGCCGGCGGCGGCTCCCCGCGCGACAGCCTCAGCGTGCTGGACCAGCTGCTGGCGGGCGCGGGCCCCGACGGCGTCACCTATCCGCGCGCGGTCTCGCTGCTCGGCGTCACCGACGTCGCCCTGATCGACGACGCCATCGAGGCGCTGGCCGCCTCCGACGGCGCGGCCCTGTTCGGCACCATCGACCGCGTGGTGGAGGCGGGGCACGACCCCCGCCGCTTCGCCACCGACCTGCTCGAGCGGCTGCGCGACCTGATCCTGCTGCGCGCCGTCCCCGACGCCACCGACCGCAACCTGGTCACCGGGCCCGGCGACGTCATCGACCGCATGCGCTCCCAGGCCGAGCGCCTCGGCGCCGCCACCCTGGCCCGCCACGCCGAACTCCTGCACGAGGGCCTCGGCGACATGCGCGGCGCCACCAACCCCCGCCTGCTGCTCGAGGTCATCGCGGCCCGCATGCTCCTGCCCGCGGCCTCCGACGCCGAGACCGCTACCCTCCAGCGCCTCGAGCTGCTGGAACGCCGAATGGCAAGCGGCGCGATCCCCGCGCGCCGCAGCAGGCCCAGGCCGCCGCGGCGTCACCGGCCGCACCCTCG
>NZ_BAGC01000001.1 GCF_000308655.1 Nocardia niigatensis NBRC 100131
GGCGGCGCGAGCGGCCGCGAGATGCGCGGGCCCGGCCACCGGGCGCAGTCCGGCGGCGGTCAGATCGCGCGGGTCGAAGCCCGCCGCGTGCCGCTGCAGGATGCGGAATTCGTCGTCGCGGCCGGGCAATTGGACATCCACCTTGAACAGGAACCGGTCCAGCTGCGCCTCCGGCAGCGGATAGGTGCCCTCCTGTTCGATCGGATTCTGGGTGGCGACCACCACGAACGGATCCGGCAGCGGCTGCGGCACGCCGTCCACCGAAACCTGGCGCTCCTCCATGGATTCCAGCAGCGCCGACTGCGTCTTCGGCGGGGTGCGGTTGATCTCGTCGGCCAGCAGCAGGTTGGTGAACACCGGGCCGCGGCGGAAGGTGAACTCGGCCGAGTGCGGATCGTAGATCTGCGACCCGGTCACGTCGCCCGGCATCAGGTCGGGGGTGA
Organism: Nocardia niigatensis NBRC 100131; assembly: GCF_000308655.1. Lineage (GTDB taxonomy): Bacteria > Actinomycetota > Actinomycetes > Mycobacteriales > Mycobacteriaceae > Nocardia > Nocardia niigatensis. Next base: position 444 of record NZ_BAGC01000001.1, read on the forward strand.
ACTGGATGCGGGCGTGCTCCAGATCCAGCGCGGTGGCCAGGGCGCGCACCAGCAGCGTCTTGGCCACGCCCGGAACGCCTTCCAGCAGTACGTGGCCGCGGCACAGCAGCGCCAGCACCAGGAACATGACGGCGTGGTCGTTGCCGACGACCGCCTTGCCGATCTCGGCGCGCAGCGCCAGCAGCGCCTGTTGGGCGTCCTGGGCGGTGGGCGTGTGGTTGGTGTCCACCACGTCCTGGGAGAGTTCGGTCACAAGACCTCCGCTTCGATCCATTCGAGTTGTGCGGCCACGAGTTCCAGGGTGGCCCGATCGGTGACCGGGTCGTCCAGGGCGGCGCGGATGACGGCCGGATCCGCGCCGGTGCGGGCACTGATGGCCCCGGCCACCAGTTCCGCGGGGGTGTCGGCGGTGACGCCGAGCACGGGCCGCAGCCGGCGCAGCGAGGCCGCTCGCAGTTTGGCGGCCACGTGTTCGTGATCGCGGGATTTCCGGTACAGCCCGGCCTGTCCGGCCAGCAGCTCGTGCGCCGGGGCCTCCACCGGCAGCGGTTCGCGCACGATGGCGCCGCGGCGGCGGCCCCGCCACCACAGCACGGCGACCCAGGCGATGAGGAACTGCAGGCCGCCGAAGGCCAGCCGGCCCGGCAGCTGCTGGAAGATGGAATCGCTGCCCGCACCGAAGTTCGGCGGCGGCACGTCCGGCCGATCCGGTGGCGTGCTGGGCGGATTCGCGGGCGGCGACGGCGGTTGGGGCGACGGCCCGGACCCGATGTGGGTGAGCGCGTACACCAGCACCGCGACCACCAGTACGGCGGCGATGGCGGCCCAGAAGCGCCAATCCTTCAGCAGCTGCGGCAGTTCCGCGCGCGCCCGATCCTTCTTCTCCTTGGCGGCCTTGGCCTTGCGGATCCGGCGCTGCTCGGTGATCTCGGCGGGTCCGGCCTTGGGGGGCGGCGCGATCGAGTACCGGTCGGCCTGTTCGAGCTGCCGGTACTCGGCCTCGGTGGCGTAGCGGCCGCCGTAGACGACCTCGTCGAAACTGTGTGCCGCCGAGGGCAGTTCGGCCGCGTCCGGGACCGCTGCCCGGGCGGCCCGTGCGGTCTCCTGCGCCGTGCGCGCCCGCTCCTCCTCGAGGATGCCGCGCTGCTCGAGGCCGCGGGTGACGGCCCGGTACCGCTCGCGCAGGGCCGAACCGAAATCGCCTCGCCGGGCGGCCTCCTCGGCCGCGGCCAGGTGCGCGGCGGCCGGGCCCAGCGCGGGCTCGGGCGGGACCTGACCGGTGGAACGCGGTGCGTCGCGCGCGATCTCCGGGCCGGGCGCGCGGTCGACCCCGGTCATCGGCCGCTCCCGCCGGGCACCCGGATGTCACTGCCGGGCACCCGGATGTCCCAGGCCTCGCGACGGCAGCGACGGTCCACGTAGGTGACGACCTGGGCGGCGGACTCCACCAGCTCCGCGATCGCCACGATGAGCAGGGCGGCGCTGATGATCAGCACCGTCACCGTCCAGCGCCGGGTGCCGGAGAACTCGGCGGCGAACTGCGGCAGCGCCAGCAGCGGCACCAGCAGTACGAGCAGCAGCCCGCGCAGATACAGCCACAACCCGACCAGCTGCCATTCGGTCCCGCCCGCGAGCAGTCTCGCGCGCCGGGCAGCGACGCCGTAGGGGGCCGACTGATCGAAGATGACCGGTACCAGCGTGAATCGGCGCCCGCGCAGCCAGGCCAGCCAGATCACCGCGAGGGGCACGGTGAACAGCAGGGGAGTGCCGACGGCCAGCACGCCGATGCCGATGAGTGTGTACATGACCTGATAACCGAGCAGCGGACCGGCTGCCGCGGTCAGCCGCCGCAGCGCCTCGCGCCAGGTCACCGGCCTGCGGTACACCACCGACAACCCGATCGGCACGGTCACCCCGCGGACGAACAGGCGAATCAGCCACGCGCACAGCAGGGTTACCAGCACCGCGCCCCAGAGGGTGCCGCTGTCGGAATTCCCGGTGCCGAGGGCCGCGAGCACCGTGCCCGCGACGGCCACCGTCGAGGCGATCAGCACGGCGACGCCGAGCAGGGCCGCCAGGGTCTTGATCCGTGCCTGGATCAGCGCGAACGGAAGGTCGAGCAGTTCGCGGAACTGCATCGGGCGAATCGGAACAACCACCGGTTCGGCAGAAGTCGGTTCCCCCACCGAGCCGGCCGGCGAACCGACGGAGTCGGCGGCGGTCGGCAACACGCGCCCGAGTCTATCCGGACCAGGGGCTTCGGTCGCCCGATGCGCATCCGGGCGGCGAACTTCGCACCCCCGGTGTCAGCGGCCGTGTGTGTCGGTCTCCAGCAGCCGCGCCACCACCCGGCGATAGAGCTCGGGCTCGATCGGCGGCAGGCCCAGCAGGGCGCGCAGGTAGACCCCGTCGCCGACCAGGCGCACGATCTCGGCCCGCACCGGATCCTCGATCTCGTTGTCCAGGGCCGTCTTCCAGGAACCCATCACCTCGGTGAGGGCGCGGTCGGTCTCCGCCTGCGCGGCGTCCTGCGGCGCGTCGACGCTCCGCATGGCGGCCAGCATCGACCGGTACAGGGCGAGCTCGACCGCATCGGCGTCGTCCTCGGGGTGCGGGGCCTGCAGATACCACTCGGCCACCGAGCGTCCCTGTTCCACCGCGGTTCTCACCTGCTGATCGGCCCGGTCGGTGACCCGGCGGAGCAGTCCGGCCAGCAGGGCGTCCTTGCTCTTGAAGTGATAGAGCAGCCCGCCCTTGGAGACGCCCGCGGCGGCGGCCACGTTCTCCAGGGTCATCTGGGACAGGCCCTTGTCGAGCAGCAGGGTTTCGAGCGCGTCGAGGATCCGGTCGCGGGTGCCGGCGGGATCACGGGTGGTCACGACGGTTGACTGTACCGTCTGGACGGTTCAGGATGCTACTGTACCGTCTGGACGGTTCACCTTCGCGAGAGAAAGCTCATGACCACCACACCGACCGCACGTTCCGGAACTCCCGTGACCATCGACCGGCACACCACACCCGTGTCGCCGAAGGCCCGGCCCAGGGATTGGGCCGGGCTCGGTGTGCTGGCGCTCGCACTGCTGCTCATCTCCGTCGACGCCACCGTGCTCGACCTGGCGGTCCCGTCCATCAGCGCGCACCTCGCGCCGACCACGCCGCAGCTGCTGTGGATCATCGACGTCTACTCGTTCGTGCTCGCCGGCCTGCTGGTCACCATGGGCACCCTCGGCGACCGCATCGGCCGCCGCCGCCTGCTGCTCATCGGCGCGGCCGGATTCGCCGCGGCCTCGGCCCTCGCGGCCTGGGCGATCAGCCCCGAAATGCTCATCGCCGCCCGCGTGCTGCAGGGCGTCGCCGGCGCGACCCTGATGCCCGCCACGCTGGGCCTGATCCGGTCCATGTTCGCCGACGCCCGCCAGCGCACCCTCGCCATCTCGGTCTGGGGCGCCATGGCCGCCTCCGGCGCGGCCTTCGGCCCGCTGCTGGGCGGCTGGATGCTCGAGCACTTCTGGTGGGGCTCGGTCTTCCTGGTGAACCTGCCGGTCATGGCGCTGCTGCTGGTGCTGGCCCCGGTCCTGGTACCGGAGTCGCGCGACCCCCACCCGGGCCGCTTCGACCTGATCAGCGCCGGACTGTCCATGCTGGCCCTCATCCCGATCGTGTACGCGGTCAAGGAGTTCGCGGCCCACGGCCCGAGCCTGAACCTGCTGATCAGCGCCGGTGTCGGCGTGGTCGCGGGCGTGCTGTTCGTGCGTCGCCAGCGCGGCCTGTCCAGCCCGCTCATCGACCTGGACCTGTTCCGCCTGCCCGCCTTCCGGGCCGCCGTGTTCACCAACCTGCTGTCGGTGTTCGCACTGGCGGGCGTGCTGTTCTTCGGCTCGCAATATCTGCAGCTGGTGCTGGGCAGATCGCCACTGGAGGCCGGTCTGCTGCTCGTCCCGGGCACCATCGGCTCCATGCTGGGCGCGCTGGCCGCGGCCTGGCTGGTCCGATACCGGCGTCCGGCAACGGTTCTCGCGGGCTCTCTGGTGACCGTCGCGATCGGCGCGGGTCTCTACTGGCTGCTGCCCACCGACCCCTCGGGCTCGGTGACCCCGTTCATCGTGGGCTTCCTGCTGATCGGCCTGGGTGAGGGCGTGGCCCTGACCGTCTCGGCCGACATGATCGTCAGCACCGCCCCCGAGGCGCGCGCCGGCAATGCCGCCGCCATCTCGGAAACCGCGATGGAGATGGGCATCGCCCTGGGCGTCGCCGTCCTCGGCAGCGCCGTCATGGCCGCCTTCCGCCACGGCCTCGACCTGACCCACGTTCCCTCCGGCCAGGCGGACGCGGCCCGCGAATCCCTGGGCGGCGCAATCGAAATGGCCCACACCCTGCCCCAGCCCGCCGCCACCGAATTGCTGATGTCGGCCCACTCGGCCTTCGTCACCGGCATCCACCTGGCCGCCACGTTCACCGCGGCGATCCTGGTCCTGACGGCCTTCATCGCCTACCGTGCCGCCGGTCGGCGGAGCATGACCGATCGGACGGCCGATCCAGTGACGGATTCGGCCCGCGACTGACACGCGAATTACTGGTAGCGGCTGATCACTGGCCGCCTCGGCGGCCACCCGCCGCCGCCTGATCTCCTTGGGGAGGAAATTCGTGAAGAAGTTCGTTCGTCCTTCGTCGATCGCCGTGTTCGGCGCGCTGGCGGTCTCATTGGCGCTCACCGCCTGTGGTCCCGATACCGGCAGCGGCGTGCAGACCCGGGCCAATGGCGCCGGTCCGTCCGCCGCGCAGAACGGGCCTGCGAAGGTCGGCGACACGGTGACCCTGAAGGGCATGGACGACGGGGCGAAGGCCGATGTCACGCTGTTGAAGGTGGTCGACGCCCCGAACGGCACCGACGACGTCGACGCCGTGCCGGCGGGGAAGCGGTACTACGCGGTGCAGTTCCAGATCAAGAACTCCGGCACCAAGGCGTACGATGACGCGCCCAGCAATGGGGCGAAGGTCATCGACGCTGCCGGACAGGGCTTCCCAACCGTCACGACCTACGCCGACACCACCGCCGGCCCCAACTTCGGGACCATTGTCGATATCGCGCCCGGCGATATGGCGGTCGGCTACCTGGTCTTCGCGGTGCCGGCCGACTCACAGATCACCAAGGTCCAGTTCGGTATGGACAGCGGCGTATCCGGTCACACCGGGCAGTGGATGATCGGCTGACCGTTCTGCCCCGGCGTCGCTGAAAAGGGCTGTGGCCCGGATGTTTCCGTGTTCAACGTGAAACATTCCGGGTCACAGTGGGTTCCGGCGGGTTATTCCCGGCCCTTGCCCGGCGGGAGTTCGCGCGGGCTGCGGTAGTCGAGTTCGGGGTTGCGGCGGGCCGCCAGGGCGTCCTGCTGCGCACCCGCCGGGAGCGGGTGGCCGGGCTCGACCACCTGGCCCTGGGGGAGCGGGGCATAGGCGGGGTACTGGGCGTAGGGCTGATCCACCACGGCCGAGGCCACCCGCTGGGCGTGCACCTGCTGCGGGGCGCCCTGCGGGAGGTAGCCGTACTGGGGCTGGGCGTAGACCTGCTGGTGCTGCGGCTGGGCCGAATCCTCGGAATCCACCGTCACCTTGCGCGTGCGGCGCAGCGTGAAGGTGATCTCCTCGGCCTCCTCGAACGCCTGCCGCACGGTACGCAGCGGATGGGTGGCGGTGTCGATGGCGTTGGCCACGAAGGACGGCACCAGCGGGCGGATCCAGCGGGCGGCGGTATCGGTGAACGGCACCGTCCCGATGATCGGAAGTTCCAGCCCCCCGCCCTTGTTCGCGGGCTCCGCGACCGGCACGGCGGGAACGAGCGCTCCGCCCTGCGGTACGGGGGCGAGCGCCCCGGAGGCGAGCTGGGCGGGCAGGTTCGGCGACTGTGTCACGATCCCCTCCTGGGACACGGTGCTGTCCTTTCGGTCCCCGGCCGCGGATCCGGCGGGGAGTTCCTGTCTGGTGGCACTGTCGAATTCGGCGACCGCGCGCTGGGCGGGCTCGGTGATGCCGATCTCGAAACTGCCGATGGCGGCGATGATGCGGGTGCGCTGCCGTTCCCGGTCGATGGCGGTGTCGGCGTGTGCGGCCAGCCGCGCGGCGGTCAATTGTTGTTCGGCGCGCAGGCTCTCGGTCTCCACCCGCACCTCGGCCTGTTTGACGGCGATGGCGGTGGCGGCGGCCTGGTCGACGCGGTCGGCGGCGGTCCGGACCGCGACACTGCGGTCGAACGCCGTCTCGCCCCGCCACCACCGCAGCAGCAGCGGCAGCAGAGCCAGCACGATCATGAGCATCGACACCGCGAGCCGCAACACGAACGGCCCGACATGGCCCGTGGTGTAGTCGTTCATGGCCACCCAGCGCGCCCCGAGCCCGCGGTCGCCGTCGGTGTAGGCGGCCTTGCGGGCGCTGGTGAGGGCCTTGTCCTTCTCGGTGACCGTGGCGTCGAGCCCGTCCACCCTGCCCTGCGCCGCTGTCAGCTGGTTGCGGGCGTCGTCGAGCATCTGGTTGGCGGTGCGCTCCTCGGGACCGCGGCCGGGCACCCCGGTCTTCGGGATCTGCGCGCAGTCCTGGTTCGGGTTGTACTCGCAGCGCGCGATTCGCAGCGCGGTGGCGACATCGTCCTGCGCCTTGGTGATCTGCTGATCCAGTGCGCCGCGTGCGGCCTTCGCCTGATCCAGGTCGGTGCGCGCGAGTACCACGGCGGGGGCGGATTCCACCGCGTGCTGGGCGTTCTCGTCGAGCAGCCGGTTCACGGTGCCGGAGAACAGGAGGGTGCAGGCCAGCTCGGCGACCAGCACGCCGGCGAGTCCGGCCACCGCGATGCGACCACCGAATTCGGCTACCGCGCGGCGATCGTCCCTGCGGTCGGGCGTGGCGGTGGTGGCCAGCGCCCGTGCCACGGCCCCCAGCAGCGCGGTCGCGATGAGCGCGATCGCCACGATGGCGAGGACCGGCCAGCGGGCCGCTCCGGTCGCCGCGGCGGTGACCGCGCCCGCGGTGGCCGCGAACAGCGCCACCACGGCGCCGGTAACGGTGTAGCCGCCGCGTTCGGGCCCGTCGGTGAGCTGCGGTTCTGCGCCGCCCAGCCAGACCAGCAGTGCGCCGAGTCCGGCTGACCCGGGGATATGGTGAACGGTCATGGGAGTTCACATCCTCTGAGTCCCGGGTGATTCGGCTTATCGAAACCGTCGCTGATTCGTTGTCTCAGCGTGACAGGCGGACGCCTGTTCCATCGACCGCGGCGGCTGGTATGTGGCCAGGCTCACATCGGCGCGTTTCAGGTGCCTGACGTGGTGTTGGTCACGCGCGGATCTGGCCCGGGGTCGGTCGAAGGCCCGGCCTGAAGGCAGATTTCCGGTTTGCTGAAGGTGTGCTACACCCCACATTCAGGAAAAATTCCGTACGGTCCGCAGGTTGCGCACCCATGTCTCCCGAGCGGCCGCCACGGCGACGGAACTTGTCCGGAAAGTTAGGCGCCTAACGCCCGGTTTGCCGGATCCCCTGGTGGGGAAATCTGTCTCATTGCAGGTGGGAGGCAGTCTGGAGCTGCGCTGGACGGCCCGGTCCGGAGTCCTCGCGTGCCTGCGTGACAGTGGCGAACTCAACTGAAACGCACCTGCACCCCTGCTTTACACTGGAGAACGCGCGTGTGTTGGAGGACCGATGAAGAAGCCCAGCTAGAAGCTGGAATTAGTGCAACCTAAGTTGGTTGGGCTCCAGTCCTGACTTATCGTTTGCTCTTACGCCGAACTACACAATTCGGCATATCTCCCCATACAGTCAGAGGCCCGATCGGTGCTCAGCCTAGCGGGCGAGAACTGCGCGGTGTGTAGCGAAGACGTAAGGGTTCCGTTACCACCGAGCACCCGACTAGGTAATCGAAGCGGGTGGACAACTGCAAAGTTGACTGCACGGAATGACCATCAGCGCCGCTGGTCTCCGAAACGTCCGGACGCAGTCCAGACCGGAGGCGTTCGACGAAGGCCGCATTCTTCGAAGGCCTGTTTTTTGTGAAGGCAGAGGCATGACGCAACTTCCTGGCCACAGGTCCCCTGGACCCATCGGGCTCTATGACCCGGCGAATGAGCATGACGCGTGTGGTGTCGCATTCGTCGTCGACATGCACGGCCGCCGCAGCCGCGACATCGTCGACAAGGCTATTACGGCATTGCTGAACCTGGAGCACCGTGGTGCCGCCGGTGCCGAACCCAACTCGGGTGACGGCGCGGGCATCCTCATCCAGCTCCCGGACAAGTTCTTCCGTGCTGTCGTCGACTTCGAGCTCCCCGCCGAAGGTTCGTACGCGACCGGTATCGCTTTCCTGCCGCAGGCCCGCCGTGAGGCCGCCCGCGCCGGGTACGGCGTCGAGAAGATCGTGCGCGAGGAGGGCCTCGAGGTCCTCGGCTGGCGCGAGGTCCCGATCGACGGGTCGTCGCTGGGCGCGCTGTCGCGCGACGCCATGCCGACCTTCCGGCAGATCTTCATCGCCTCGCCCAAGGGCGGCGCCGAGCAGCTCTCCGGTATGGACCTGGAGCGCCGCGCCTATGTCATCCGCAAGCGCATCGAGCACGAGCTCGGCAAGTCGGGTGCCGGCGAGGGCGCGACCGGCAAGGAGTCGGTCTACTTCCCGAGCCTGTCCGGCGAGACCTTCGTCTACAAGGGCATGTTCACCACCCCGCAGCTGCGGGCGTTCTACCTGGACCTGCAGGACGACCGGGTCGAGTCCGCGCTGGGCATCGTGCACTCGCGCTTCTCCACCAACACCTTCCCGTCGTGGCCGCTGGCGCACCCGTTCCGGCGCGTCGCCCACAACGGTGAGATCAACACCGTCTCCGGCAACGAGAACTGGATGCGCGCGCGTGAGGCGCTGCTGAACTCGAACGTGTTCGGCACCGACTCCGAGGGCAACAACCGCCTGGAGAAGATCTTCCCGGTCTGCACCCCGGGCGCATCCGACACCGCGCGCTTCGACGAGGTGCTCGAGCTGCTGCACCTGGGTGGCCGCAGCCTGCCGCACGCCGTGCTCATGATGATTCCGGAGGCGTGGGAGCGCCACGAGTCCATGACCCCGGAGCAGCGCGCGTTCTACCGCTACCACTCCTTCCTCATGGAGCCCTGGGACGGTCCGGCCTCGGTGTGCTTCACCGACGGCACGGTCGTCGGCGCGGTGCTGGACCGCAACGGTCTGCGCCCCGGCCGCATCTGGGTCACCGAGGACGGTCTGGTCGTGCTGGCCTCCGAGGTCGGCGTGCTCGACATCGACCCGGCCAAGGTCGTCTACAAGAAGCGCCTGCAGCCCGGCCACATGTTCCTGGTCGACACCTCGCAGGGCCGCATCATCAGCGACGACGAGGTCAAGTCCTCGCTGGCCGCCGAGTTCCCGTACCAGCAGTGGCTGGACGAGGGCCCGACCAAGCTCAGCGACCTGCCCGACCGTCCGCACGTGCACATGTCGCACGACCGCGTGCTGATCCGCCAGCAGATCTTCGGGTACACCACCGAGGAGCTGAACCTGCTGGTATCGCCGATGGCGCAGACCGGCGGCGAGGCGCTCGGCTCGATGGGCACCGACACCCCGATCGCGGTGCTGTCGGCGCGGCCGCGCCTGCTGTTCGACTACTTCTCGCAGCTGTTCGCGCAGGTCACCAACCCGCCGCTGGACGCCATCCGCGAAGAGGTCGTGACCTCGCTGCGCAGCATGGTCGGCCCGGAGGCCGACCTGCTGAACCCGGGACCGGAGTCCTGTAGTCAGATCACCCTGACCCAGCCGATCCTGGACAACGACGAGCTTTCCAAGCTGGTCCACATCAACGACGACGGCTCGCGTCCCGAACTGCGTTCGGTCGTGGTGCACGGCCTGTACCCGGTCAAGAAGGGCGGCAAGGGGCTGCGCAAGGCCATCGAGGCCGTGCAGCGTCAGGTCTCGGCGGCCATCGACGGCGGCGCGCGCATCATCGTGCTGTCCGACCGCGAATCCAACGAGAAGCTGGCCCCGATCCCGTCGCTGCTGCTGACCGCCGCGGTGCACCACCACCTGGTCCGGGAACGCACCCGCACCAAGGTCGGCCTGGTCATCGAGGCCGGTGACGCCCGCGAGGTGCACCACATGGCCATGCTGGTCGGCTTCGGCGCGGCGGCCATCAACCCGTACATGGCGTTCGAGTCCATCGAGGACATGCTGGAGCGCGGCGCGCTGCAGATGCCGGGCAGCACCGGTGATCACGCGGCCGACTTCAAGAAGGCCGTCTACAACTACAACAAGGCGGCCGGCAAGGGCGTGCTGAAGGTGATGTCCAAGATGGGCATCTCCACCATCGCCTCCTACCGTGGCGCGCAGCTGTTCCAGGTTGTCGGCCTGTCGCAGGAGTTGGTGGACGAGTACTTCACCGGCCTGCGTTCGCCGCTGAACGGCATCGGCCTCGACGACATCGCGGACGAGGTCGCGCAGCGGCACCGGGTCGCGTTCCTGGAGAACCGCAACGAGCGTGCGCACCGCGAGCTCGAGATCGGCGGCGAGTACCAGTGGCGTCGTGAGGGCGAGTACCACCTGTTCAACCCGGACACGGTATTCAAGCTGCAGCACGCCACCCGCTCGGGCCAGTACAAGGTCTTCAAGGAGTACACGAAGCTGGTCGACGACCAGTCGGAGCGGCTGGCCTCGCTGCGCGGTCTGTTCAAGTTCAAGTCCGAGCACCGCAACCCGATCTCGATCGACGAGGTCGAGCCGGCGTCGGAGATCGTGAAGCGCTTCTCGACCGGTGCGATGAGCTACGGCTCCATCTCGGCCGAGGCCCACGAGACCCTGGCCATCGCCATGAACCGCCTCGGCGGCCGCTCGAACTCCGGCGAGGGCGGCGAGCACCCGGCGCGCTTCGAGCCGGAGGAGAGCGGCGACTGGCGTCGTTCCGCGATCAAGCAGGTGGCCTCGGGCCGCTTCGGCGTGACCGCGCACTACCTGACCAACTGCACCGACATCCAGATCAAGATGGCGCAGGGCGCGAAGCCCGGTGAGGGCGGCCAGCTTCCGGCGCACAAGGTGTACCCGTGGGTCGCCGAGGTCCGGCACTCCACCCCGGGTGTCGGCCTGATCTCGCCGCCGCCGCACCACGACATCTACTCGATCGAGGATCTGGCGCAGCTGATCCACGACCTGAAGAACGCGAACCCGCAGGCGCGGATTCACGTGAAACTGGTCGCGGAGCCGGGCGTCGGCACCGTCGCCGCGGGTGTCTCCAAGGCGCACGCGGACGTGGTGCTGATCTCGGGTCACGATGGTGGCACCGGCGCCTCGCCGCTGACCTCGCTGAAGCACGCGGGTGGCCCCTGGGAGCTCGGCCTGGCCGAGACCCAGCAGACTCTGCTGCTCAACGGTCTGCGCGACCGCATCGTGGTGCAGGTCGACGGTCAGATGAAGACCGGCCGCGACGTCATGATCGCCGCGCTGCTGGGCGCCGAGGAGTACGGTTTCGCGACCGCTCCGCTGGTGGTCTCGGGCTGCATCATGATGCGCGTCTGCCACCTCGACACCTGCCCGGTCGGCGTCGCGACCCAGAACCCGGTGCTGCGTGAGCGTTTCACCGGCAAGCCGGAGTTCGTCGAGAACTTCATGCTCTACATCGCCGAGGAAGTGCGGGAGCTGCTGGCGTCACTGGGTCTGCGGACCCTGGACGAGGCCATCGGCCGGGTCGACCTGCTCGACACCACCGCCGCCAAGGCGCACTGGAAGGCCGCCAAGCTGGACCTGTCGCCGATCCTCGACGACGTCGAGACGGCGTTCATGTTCCAGGACCGCCGCCGCACCAAGGACCAGGACCACGGCCTGGACAAGGCGCTGGACAACGAGCTCATCGCGCAGTCCGCGGACGCGCTGGAGCGCGGCAAGCCGGTCAAGTTCGAATCCAAGATCACGAACGTGAACCGGACCGTCGGCACCATGCTCGGCCACGAGGTCACCAAGCTCTACGGCGGAGTCGGCCTGCCGGACAACACCATCGACATCACGTTCACCGGTTCCGCCGGTAACTCGTTCGGTGCGTTCGTCCCGGCCGGTATCACCCTGCGGGTGGTCGGCGACGCGAACGACTACGTCGGCAAGGGTCTTTCGGGTGGCCGCATCACGGTGCGCCCGTCCGATGACGCGCCGGCGGAGTTCGTCGCGGAGCAGAACATCATCGCGGGCAACGTGATCCTGTTCGGCGCCACCAGCGGCCAGGCGTTCCTGCGCGGTGTGGCCGGCGAGCGCTTCGCGGTCCGCAACTCGGGCGCGACCGCGGTCGTCGAGGGTGTGGGCGACCACGCCTGCGAGTACATGACCGGTGGCCGCGTGGTCATCCTCGGCGAGACCGGCCGCAACTTCGGCGCCGGTATGTCGGGCGGTATCGCGTACGTCTACAACCCGAACGGCACCTTCGAGGCCAACCTCAACACCGAACTGGTCGATCTCGAGCAGCTGTCGGCCGAGGACGCGCAGATCCTGCACGACATCGTGGTCCAGCATCGCGACGAGACCGGATCGGCCGTCGCCGAACAGATCCTGGGCGACTGGTCGCAGCAGGTGACCAAGTTCGTGAAGGTCATGCCGCGCGACTACAAGAAGGTCCTGCTCGCCATCTCCGAGGCCGAGAAGGCCGGCCGGAACGTGGACGAAGCCATCATGGAGGCGGCACGTGGGTAACTACGCACGTTCGCAGGCGTGGACGAAGCGCTGTGACCATTCAAGGCGGCACGTGGGTAACTACGCACCTTCGCAGGCGTGGACGAAGCGCTGTGACCATTCGAGGCAGCTCGTGGCTGACCTCACCTTTGCGGTGCAACGCAGCACCACCGTTGTTCCGTGCGCGCAGCGCATTAGTCAGGAGTTCGTAAATGGGTGACGCACAAGGCTTCCTGAAGCACACTTCCCGGGAACTGCCCAAGCGCCGTCCGGTTCCGCTGCGACTGCTGGACTGGAAAGAGGTCTACGAGGACAAGTTCTCCCACGAGACCCTGCAGAAGCAGGCCAGCCGCTGCATGGACTGCGGTATCCCGTTCTGCCACAACGGCTGTCCGCTCGGGAACCTGATTCCCGAGTGGAACGACCTGGTGTACAAGGGCGCGTGGAGGGAGTCGTTCGATCGGCTGCACGCGACCAACAACTTCCCGGAGTTCACCGGCCGCCTGTGCCCGGCTCCGTGTGAGGCGTCCTGCGTCCTGGGCATCAACCAGGACCCGGTGACCATCAAGCAGGTCGAGGTCGAGATCATCGAGAACGGTTTCGACGAGGGCTGGGTCACCCCGGCCTACCCGACCCGTCTCACCGGCAAGCGCATCGCGGTCGTCGGCTCCGGCCCAGCGGGCCTGGCCGCCGCCCAGCAGCTGACCCGGGCCGGCCACACCGTGACCGTGTTCGAGCGCGACGACCGCATCGGCGGCCTGCTGCGCTACGGCATCCCGGAATTCAAGATGGAGAAGCGCTTCATCGACCGCCGCATCGCGCAGATGGAGGCCGAGGGCACCATCTTCAAGACCGGTGTGAACGTGGGTGTGGACATCACCGCCGAGCAGCTGCGCGAGCAGTTCGACGCGGTTGTGCTCGCCGGTGGCGCCACCATCGCGCGTGACCTGCCGATCCCGGGCCGCGACCTGGACGGCATCCACCAGGCCATGGAGTTCCTGCCGCTGGCCAACCGGGTGCAGCTGGGCGATCCGATCACCGACGAGGACGGCCTGCCGCGTATCAACGCGCGGGGCAAGAAGGTCGTCATCATCGGTGGCGGTGACACCGGCGCGGACTGCCTGGGCACCTCGCACCGTCAGGGCGCGGAGTCGATCCACCAGTTCGAGATCATGCCGCGGCCACCGGAGCAGCGGGCCGCCTCGACCCCGTGGCCGACCTACCCGCTGATGTACCGCGTCTCCTCGGCGCACGAGGAGGGCGGCGAGCGCGTGTTCTCCGTCAACACCGAGCGTTTCACCGGTGCCGACGGCAAGGTCACCGGCCTGCAGGCGCACGAGGTGACGATGGTCAACGGCCGCTTCGAGAAGGTCGAGGGCACCGACTTCACCCTCGAGGCCGATCTGGTGCTGCTGGCCATGGGCTTCGTCGGACCGCAGAAGAACGGTCTGCTCGAGGGCCTGGGCGTGGGCTACGACCAGCGCGGAAATGTCATGCGCGACAAGGAGTGGGCCACCACGGTGCCCGGTGTCTTCGTCGCCGGTGACATGGGCCGCGGTCAGTCGCTGATCGTGTGGGCGATCGCCGAGGGTCGCGCGTGCGCGTCCGCGGTGGACAAGTACCTGGAGGGTGAGACGGCGCTGCCGTCCCCGATCACCCCGACCATGGTCGCTCAGCGCTGATCCGAAACCTGAAGAGCGCTCCCGGACTTCGGTCCGGGAGCGCTTTTGTTATGCCGGGAAAGGATCTGAAATGTGTACTAGTCAGTAACCGGGAGTAGTTTTTCCAAACCCTGGACAAGGGACCAGTTACACCTGTTTACTTACTCCCCGTGTGGAGTCCACCCTCCGAGTCGTCCGCAGCGCTCGGTAAGTATGGATCGGTCCCGGAGGATCTCGGGACACTTGGAGGAAAATATGTTCCGTAATCGCCGTGCGGCCGCAATCGCGACCTCTGCCGCAATGGTTTTCGCGGGTATGAGCATGACCGCGCTGGAGACCGGCGTCGCGTCCGCTGATTCGACTTGTGCCCTGAGCTCGCATGCCACCAAGAACGACATCAGCACCGTCGGCATCACCATGACCTACGACAAGAGCGCCAACCTCGACTCGATCGGCGTCGGCACCACGGTCACCTACAAGGTCGTCGTCGGCACCACGGGCATCGGTAACCCGTACGTCAACACCATCACCGACTACCCGCCGTCGGGCTTCGGCACGCCGGTCAAGGCCAGCATCACCGCCTACCACCTGGCCGGCGGCCAGCGCACCGAGGACGTCACCCCGGAGCCGAACGGCGGCGGCTGGAAGGTGACCAGCACGGGCTGGTTCGTGAACTCCGGCAACCCGGTGACCCTCGACATCACCTACCCGGTGCCGACCAACCTCTCGCCCGGTCAGCAGGTCACCAGCGGTGGCATCGGCGTCGCCGGCACCGTCGGCGTCAGCAACGAGCTCCCCAACCTGACCGCGTGCTTCACCGCTCGCGCCAACACCGTCGGGGAGAGCGCGCTGGGCAGCCTGAACAACAACGGCCTCGGCTCGGCCGACGGCCAGCTCAGCTCGACCGGTTCGCTCAGCACGATCCTGTCGGACGCGATCCGCAAGTACATCGGCAGCTGATTTCCGGCCGGGCCGATTCGATCGATAGGAACAACCGCACCGATGCGCACGCGTAAGTCACCGGCACTCGCCGCGATCGCGGGCCTGGCGTTCTCGCTGGCCCTCTCGTTGTCGCCGGCGGCCATCGGTACGGCCACCGCGGATTCCCCGGATTCCGCTGGGCCCCATCTGGTGTCGATCGATCGGCCCGGGCAGCGGCAGGAAGAGATCAAGGTCTATTCGGCCGCGATGGACCGGGTGATTCCGCTTCAGGTCCTGACGGCATTCGACAACAGCGTGCCGCGGCCGACCCTGTATCTCCTGAATGGCGCGGGTGGCGGCGAGGACGCCGCCACCTGGTATCGGCAAACCGATATCGTGCAATTCTTCTCCGACAAGAATGTGAATGTGGTATCGCCGGTCGGCGGTA
Organism: Nocardia niigatensis NBRC 100131; assembly: GCF_000308655.1. Classification (GTDB taxonomy): domain Bacteria; phylum Actinomycetota; class Actinomycetes; order Mycobacteriales; family Mycobacteriaceae; genus Nocardia; species Nocardia niigatensis. The sequence goes on from NZ_BAGC01000001.1 coordinate 16,144, forward strand.
AATTCTCGTATTACACCGACTGGCAGCAGGATGACCCGAGTCTGGGCCGCCAGAAATGGGAGACGTTCCTGACCGCCGAACTGCCGCCGATCATCGATCGGGTACTGGGCACCTCGGGCGCGAACGCGATCGCCGGCGTCTCCATGTCCGCGACCTCCGCGTTGAATCTCGCGATACTCGCACCGGATCGGTACCGGGCCGTCGCCGCCTACAGCGGCTGCGCCTCCACCGCGGACGACAACAGCCGCAAGTACATCCAGATGGTGCTGGACCGCGGTGACGCCGATTCCCGCAATATGTGGGGTGCGGCCGGCGACCCGGACTGGGCGCGGCACGACGCGGTGATCAATGCCGAGGCGCTGCGCGGGAAGGCGCTGTTCATCTCCAGCTCGACCGGCCTGCCCGGCCCCATGGACACGCTGGACTCGCCGTCGATCGCGGGACGCCCGGCGGCGCTGGCCAATCAGATCATCCTGGGCGGTGTGATCGAGGCCGCGACCAACGCGTGCACGCATCAGCTCGCGGACCGCCTCGGGCAGTTGGGAATCCCCGCGCAGGTCGAATTCCGCCCGGCCGGAACGCATTCCTGGCGATACTGGGAGGACGCCCTGCATCGGTCGTGGCCGATGCTCGAGGCGGCATTGCAGTGACGAGCTCCGAAGCCTGTCCGGCGGTGCAACTTTCGGCCGGAAATCGGACGTCTTCGCCGACTCGCCTGGCATAGCCGAATACCCCCCTTTATGCTTGGCGGCGGTGTGTCGCCGACCTCGTGATGCAGTCTGCTTCGATCAACTCATACGGGGCGGTTACGTCGGTTAACCCACAGTGCACCGGACTGTCATCCGGCGACCGCACCATGATCGGGAATCGGGACGCGAAACCTGTCCCGGCACAAGCGGGAACTGGAGCAGTATGCGGTTGAAGAATGTTGTCGCCGCTGCAGGGGCAGCGGCGAGCGTGCTCATGTCTGGAGTCGTCCTGGGCAGCGGTCCCGCGATGGCCGACCCCGGTGCGGGCTGCCCGAGTCTGTACACGGTCGCCGTGCCCGGCACCTGGGAGACCGGCCACGACAAGGACCCCAAACCCGGCATGCTGGCCGCGGTGACGAACGGCTTGCCCGGTGAGGTCGACTACGTGACCTACGCGGCCACCGCCTTCCCCTGGGAGGGCGACGTCTACGCCGCCTCCAAGAAGGAGGCCGTCGACAATGCCCGAGGTCTGGTGCAGGACATGGGCGCTCGCTGCCCGGGCACCAAGATCGCGATCACCGGCTACAGCCAGGGCGCCGACGCGGCCGGCGATCTCGCCGCCGAGATCGGCAGCGGCCACGGCGTGGTGCCACCGGACCGCATCGCGGCGGTCGCGCTGATCTCCGATCCGCGTCGTTCGCCCACCGACGCCCAGGTCGGCCCGAGCGCTCCCGGCGCGGGTGCGGGCGGGGCGCGCGTCGGCGGCTTCGGCTGGATCAGCGACAAGGTGCGCACCGTGTGCGCCATCGGCGACCTGTACTGCTCCACCGAGGAGACCGACTTCCTCACGCGCTTCGCGGGTTTCCTGGCGCAGTCGTCGAATCCGAACAACTTCAACCTGTGGCAGACCCAGCTCGAACTCGGGTCGATCCTCAACGACCTGATGGCGCAGGGCGGTCTGCCGACGCTGCAGGCCCAGCTGGCCGACGGTCCGGACAGCGAGTACGCGCATCAGCTCGAGCAGTTCTACCGCAGCGGCAAGCACACCAGCTACGGCAGCTACGGGGTCGGCGGCGGTCAGACCGCACTGACCTGGATGCACAACTGGATCGTGACCAACGCCTAGTCGCGAAGGCCCGGACGATGATCCGGGCCCGCGAGACCGAAAAGGCCGCTCCCACACTGGGAGCGGCCTTTTCGATTCCGGGCCGATGAGAATCGTCGTCGGCGGGGCTACATGCCGAAGGAGCCGGTGGGCGGCATCCAGGGGGCCGGGGCGGGGGTGTTGTTGTTCCAGCCGTTGCCGCCGTTGTCGTTGTTGTTCCAGCCGTTGTTGTTCCAGCCGTTGTCTCCGTCGTTCCAGTCGCCGTCGTGGTCGTGGCGGTGGTGATCGCGGTCGTGATCCCAGGGGCCGTGGTCGTCGATCTGCTGGGCGACGACCGGGGCGTTGCCGTCATCGGGGGTCGCGGCATTCGAAGGGATTGCGACGACGGCGAGCGGGATGGCGGCCAGGGCGCCGGCCGCGGCGAGGCGCAGGGCGAGGCGGCGGCGGGGCTTGGTGGTGGCGGACATCGTGATGCCTTTCTGTCGGGATCGTGCGCCGCGAAGGGAGCGGCTCACGAGTTCCCATCGAAGGCCCCGGCCCTTGGAACGGTGTGGGATCGGGCTGGGAGTCCGCTGAGCGTCGGGTTCGCGGTCAGGCGCGCGGACGCTGCATGCGCGGCAACAGGTCCCAGACGTGCCCGTTCTCGTTGACGGTGGCCGCGGTGCGGCCGCCCGTGCGCGAGTACAGGATTCGCGTGATCGAGCAGTAGTCGATGGGGAAGGTGAGCGGGCGGGCCAGGCCCAGCACGTCCTGCAGCAGCACGTTGATCACGCCGCCGTGCGCGAACACGACCACGGTATCGGTGTGTTCGGCGGCCGCCACGATGCTCGCGATGCTCTCGCGCACGCGCCCGATGAAGGCGTCGCCGTCGATCTGCTCGGGCAGGAGCCCGGATTTGATGCGCTCGTAGGTTTCCCGGAACTCCCGCTGCGCGTCCTCGATCGGGATGTACATCGGCAGTTCGCGGTCGTACTCCGCGAGCCCGTCGAGCACCTCGATGTCGAGCCCGAGCTTCTCCGCGGTGGGCCGGGCGGTCTCGCGGGCCCGCAGCTGCGGGCTGCTGACCACGCGGGCGATGCGGTGGTGCGTGAGTGCGGCCGGGACCCGGCCCGCTTGCTCCAGGCCGATCGCGGTGAGATCCGGGTCGGCGGGGCCGGATTCGGCCTGGACTCGCTGCGGCTGGGCATGGCGGACGAGGATCAACTGCACGCATCCACTCTGCCGCACCCGGTCCGCACCGCGCCGCGGGGGTGCCGGGCGCTAGTCGCTCTTGCGGCGCATCAGGTAGACGATGCCCAGCACCAGCACCACGATGCCGATGCAGCAGACCGCGAGGAAGCCCCAGAAGCTGGTGCCCCGCCGGCTGCTGCTGCGGCGGGCGGCGGTGTTCTCGAGGGCGGCGTTCCAGGTGTCCGGGTGGGTCCACACGTGGTGGTCCAGCAGCGTCGTCTGGGTCATCAGATCTAGGTAGTGCATGGAATCCCCAATCGGTGTGGCGGTCGGCCCGCCCGGGCCGAATCCCAGATTAACCGGCGACCCGGCCCGGGGAATCAGGGTTTTCCCTGGTCCCCATGAGCGCTGTCGGCGGGGCCGTCCTCAGCCTCGCGCACGGCGGGAGCGAATGCGGAGGCACGCCTACCGCGATTCGCTGTGCGCTGTCCGGGGTTTCACCAGCGGGAACGGCAGTGTTTCGCGGATGCTGCGGCCGATCAGCAGCATGACCACCCGGTCCACGCCGACGCCGAGGCCGCCGGTGGGCGGCATGGCGTGTTCGAGGGCCTGCAGGAAGTCCTCGTCGAGTTCCATGGCCTCCGGGTCGCCGCCGGCGGCCAGCATGGACTGTTCGGTGAGACGGCGGCGCTGTTCCACCGGATCGGTCAATTCGCTGTAGGCGGTGGCCAATTCGATGCCCCAGGCCACCAGGTCCCAGCGCTCGGTGACGCCCGGGATGTGCCGGTGCGCGCGGGTGAGCGGGGAGACGGAGGTGGGGAAGTCGATGTAGAAGGTGGGCTCCTCGGTGGACGATTCCACCAGGTGCTCGTACATCTCGAGCACGAGTTGCCCAGCGTCCCAGCCCACTTGGAAGGGCACGCCCGCCTTCTCGCAGAGCAGCCGCAGCCGGTCCTCGTCGGTATCGGGGGTGATGGTTTCGCCGATCGCCTCGGAGACGGCCCCGTGTACGGTCTTGACCGGCCAGTCGCCGGAGATGTCCACCTCGGTGACGGTGCCGTCGGCGCCGGGCCGCAACGCGACCATCCGGCCGTTGGCGGCCAGCGCGGCCTCCTGGATGAGCTGCCGGCAGGCGTGCATCATGCGTTCGTAATCGCTGTGCGCCTCATAGGCTTCCAGGATGGTGAACTCGGGGTTGTGGCTGTAGTCCACGCCCTCGTTGCGGAAGACGCGGCCGAGTTCGAACACCTTCTCCATGCCGCCCACGCACAGGCGTTTGAGATACAGCTCGGGGGCGATCCGCAGGTACAGGTCGAGGTCGTAGGCGTTGATGTGGGTGGTGAACGGGGTGGCGTTGGCGCCGCCGTGCACCTGCTGCAGGACGGGAGTCTCGACTTCGAGGAATCCCCAGCCGTGCAAGGTGTCCCGCAGCGAGCGCACCACCGCGCTGCGTTTGGCCATCACCTCGCGGATGTCGGCATTGATGGCCATGTCGACGTAGCGCTGCCGCACCCGGGCCTCCGGGTCGGACAGGCCCTTCCACTTGTCCGGCAGCGGGTGCAGGCATTTGCCGATCATCCGCCAGTCCTGGGCGAGCAGGGACAGTTCGCCGCGGCGGCTGCGGCCGATCTGCCCGCTCACCTCGACCAGGTCGCCGAGGTCGAAGAATTCGGTGAACGATTCGCTGCGATCCGCGCCGACCCGGCCGCGGTCGATGAGCAGCTGGATGTCGCCGGACCAGTCGCGCAGCACGGCGAAGATGACGCCGCCGTAGTCGCGAATCCGCAAGAGCCGTCCGCAGACTCGCACGGTGGTGCCCTGCGGGCAGCCGCGCGCTGCGGACACCGTGTGGGTGGGCGGGTAGGCGACCGGGTAGGCCTCGACGCCGGACTCCTGGAGCTTCTCCAGCTTGTCCATCCGCACCCGCACCTGCTCGGGGCGGCGCGGGCCGTGCTCCTCGAGCTTTTCGGGCGGCAGGTCCGGCGGGCTGCCGTCGGCGTGCAGGCCGGTCATGGCGGGCGGCACCGAGGGGCGCAGACCGGTGTGCGCGGAGGCGTCGTGCTCGCGGCCGATGCGGGGCAGGAAGCCTTCGGCGAGTGCGCTGGCGGTGGCGACCCGCAGCAGGTGGCGGCGTTCCTCGAAGAGCGAGAAGCGCGGCACCCATTCGGGCTGGTACTTCACATTGGAGCGGTAGAGCGCCTCCAGCTGGTACCAGCGCGAGAAGAACATGAGCACGCCGCGCCACAGCCGCAGCACCGGGCCGGCGCCGATGCGGCCGCCCTCCTCGAAGACCGCACGGAAGACCGCGAAGTTCAACGAGATCCGGGTGATGCCGTACTGCTCGGAGGTGAGGGCGAGCCGCGAGATCATCAGTTCCATCAGCCCGTTGGGGCCGGTGCGGTCGCGGCGCATGAGGTCGAGGGAGACGCCGGTCCGGCCCCACGGCACGAACGACAGCATGCCGAGCACCCGGCCGTCGGGGGCGACGGACTCGACCAGCAGGCAGTCGCCGTCGAGCGGGTCGCCGAGCCGGTCGAGCGCCATGGAGAAGCCGCGTTCGGTTTCGGTGTCGCGCCAGGAGTTGGCGCGCCGCATGACGTCCTGCATCTCCTCGGGCGGCACTTCCCGGTGCCGTCGCACCCGCACCGTGATGCCTTGCTTGGCAAGACGATTGGCGGCCTGGCGGACCGGTTTCATATCGGGTCCGGCGAGGGAGAAGGTGCGGGTTTCGAGGATGGCCTCGTCGCCGAGCCGCAGCGCGGACAGCCCGGCCCGCCGGTAGGCGGTCGCGCCGATCTCGCTGGCGCCCATGACCGCCGGGGCCCACCCGTACTGGTCGGCCAGCCGTAGCCAGGCGTCGATGGCGTGGCCCCAGGACTCCTTCTGCCCGATGGGGTCGCCGGAGGCCAGGCACACGCCGAGTTCGACGCGGTAGGTGACGGCGGCCTTGCCGCTGGGCGCGAAGACGACGGCCTTGTCGCGGCGGGTGGCGAAGTAGCCGAGCGAGTCCTCGACGTCGGAGTGTTCGATGAGCCCGCGGATCGCGGATTCGTCCAGCCCGGTCAGGGCGTTGGAGGAGCGTTGCGACCGGAACAGGGTGATGACGGCGGCCAGCAGCGCGATGGCGCCGAACAGGCCGAGCAGCAGGTTGACCGGGTGCGGCGGGTGCCCGTCGAAGTCCTCGTTGGAGACCAGGATCGCGCCGGTCACCCGGGACACCGCCCACAGCGCGCGTTCGGTGCTGTCGGGCAGGCTGCCCGGGAACAGCTCGACCAGTCCCCAGCCGACCAGGCAGCCCAGCGCGAGCCCGCCGGCCAGTACGCCGAGCGCGCGCCAGACCGCGCCGCGCTGCACGTGCGTGTAGAACTCGGACCACGAGGCGATGAGCACGCCGATGACCAGGACGTGAATGATCAAGGCCACCAGGGCGTTGATGTCGCCCTCGGCGGCGAAGTCGAGGGCGTTGGCGAGCGCGAAGGCCGCCATGTAACCGACCAGCAGCCACCAGGCGATGCGTTTGCGGCTGGCGGTGGCGCCGGCCAGCAGGCCCACCACCAGCGCCCACACCAGCGAGGTGTCGGGGGCGTCGAAGTAGTAGGTGTCGACGAAATGGCGTAGGTGCGAGGTCAGGAACCGTAGCCCGGGCGAGATGCTCCAGGCGAAGCAGAGGACCGAGAAGACGCCGAGTGTGGTGCCCGCGAGGTGCGGCACCTCGCGCAGCCGGCCGTGCCCGCGGTGCGGCACCTCCGGCGACCGCGGCTCCGGTCTCTGGTCGGAGTCGTGGGGCGGCCGGTCCTGCGTCGAAGTCACCGCACCAGTGTGAATGTTGCCCTTGCCCATGTGCACTCAGAACCCGGTTCGTGTCTCGTGGCCACTGCGTGGCGGCCGGCGGTGGGGGCGGCATTTGGTGTCGGGGCGGCCGCGGGTGAGGATGTACCCCATGTCGGATCCAGTCGATGTCCCGATCGAGGACGATGTCATTCGACTCGGCCAGTTCCTGAAGCTGGCGAACCTCATCGATTCCGGTTCGGAAGCCAAGACGGTGATCGCCCAGGGCCTGGTTCGTGTCAACGACGAGGTCGAGCTGCGCCGTGGGCGGCAGCTGCACGCCGGGGACGTGGTGGCGTTGGCCGGGCACAAGGTCCGGGTCACCAGCGGCTGAAGGCACACGGGTTCCCATTCTCGGGGTTGTCGGGCTTCGGGCTTCAGCCGCTGAGAACTTCCCGAGAGTTGGTTCAGTTCTCGCTGCGGACGACGACACCGTCGTGGTCGCTGTAGAGCATGTCACCCGGGACGAAGCTGACGCCGCCGAATTCGACGACGACATCCTTCTCGGCGTTCCCTTCGAGCTGGGTGCTCTTGCGCGGGTTGGTGCCCAGCGCCTTGATGCCGATGGGCAGGGTGCGCAGGATCGCCGAGTCCCGGACCGCGCCGTTGACGACGACGCCGGCCCAGCCGTTGTCGACGCCGCGGCCCGCGATGATGTCGCCGACCAGTGCGGTATGCACGCTCGCGCCGCCGTCCACGACGAGCACGCGGCCTTCGCCGGGCTCGCCGAGGGTCTGCTTGACGAGCAGGTTGTCCTGGAAGGTGCGGATGGTCACGATGCGTCCGGCGAAGACCTCGTTGCCGCCGAACTGGATGAACTGGGTGTCGCAGCTGCGGATCTCGGGGCCGATCTCGTCGGCTAGGTCGGCGGTGGCGATGGACTGTGCGGCTGAGGTGTTGCTGGCTGATTCGGTCACGCTGACTATCTTGTCAGGGCGAAAATGCGCAAGTCGCGAGCGGTGCGATTGCGGTAGGCGGTGTACGCCTGCGTGGTCTCCTCGAAGCGCTCGAAGATCGCCTGCTTGCGGTCCTCGTCGGTGACCAGGGTGGCGGTGACCGGGATGTGCTGCCCGGCGATGGCGACCTCGGCGGCCGGGGCGGCGAGCAGATTCCCGGTCCAGGCCGGGTGGTGGGCCTGCCCGAAGTTGGAGCCGATCACATAGAGCGTGTCGCCGTCGTGCACGTAGATCAGGGGCGTGGTGCGCGGCTCCCCGGATTTGCGGCCGACGGTGGTGAGCAGGATGACGGGCGCGCCGATCGGGCCGAGCACCGTGTACTTGCCGCCGGTGCGTTCGAGCACCTTGCGGTCCAGCGGGGTCAGTTTGCGGATCACCAGCGAGCCGAACTTGGTGGCAGCGAACGGACTGGCCAGGCGGGACAGCAGATTGGTGCGGGAACCCCAGATCCGCTCGGGAAACTGCTCACTCATACCGCGACTCTAGTGGCCCGCGACCGGGCGTGTTGTGTCGTCGGGAGGAAGCGGCGATGCGCTCTGCGGCTTCCTGACGATCTATCCACAAGAGTGAATCAACCGTGCAGTCGGATTCTCGGGCGCATACTGCCGCACCCGATGATCCGGGTCGGGAGAGGCATGAACGTGGAACCCGCGATCGACTCGGGTGCCGTCGACGAGACCCGCGCCCTGCTGGCGTCCGTGCTCGCCGGCTTCCAGGCCGCCTGGGAGGCCGCCGGGGCGCCGCCGGACCTGGCCGAATTCCTGCCGCGCGCCCCGCAGCTGCGCCGGGTGGCGTTGATCGAGCTGATCAAGGTGGATCTGGAGTACCGCTGGATCCGCTACGACTTTCCCAAGCGTCTCGCCGAGTACCGCCTCGAGTTCGACGAACTGCGGTCCGGGCCACTGCCTCCGGACCTGGCCTACGAGGAATTCCACGCGCTGCGGCGGTCCGGGCTCGCCGTGGACATCAGCTGCTATCCGACCGAGGCGGCCGCCACCGAGTGGGCCGAGCGCGACTACCGCAGCACTCTCATCGCCCGGCCGCAGGCCCAGCACGCGCTGGAGGGCATCGAGGTCGGCGACCGGGTGGACGATTTCGATCTGCTGGTGGAGCTGGGCAGCGGCGCCTTCGCGCGGGTCTTCCTGGCCCGGCAGCGGTCGATGCAGCGGCTGGTGGCGGTGAAGATCTCGCAGAATCACGGCACCGAGTCCGAAACGCTGGCGCAGCTGGATCACGAGCACATCGTGCGCGTCTTCGATCAGCGGCTGCTGGCCGACCGGGAGCTGAAACTGCTCTATATGCAGTATCTTCCGGGCGGCACGCTGTCGAAGGTGCTGGCGCTGGTGCGTTCCCGCGAGCCGGCGGATCGGGACGGTGGCCTGCTGCTGGAGGCGGTCGACGCGGCCATGCGGGACAAGGGCGGCCTGGTGCCCGGCGAATCCGCCACCCGCGCGGCCCTGCCGCGGCGCAGCTGGCCGGAGACCGTTGCCTGGCTGGGCAGCCGGTTGGCCCGCGCGCTCGGCTACGCGGCCGGGAACGGGGTGCTGCACCGGGATATCAAGCCGGCGAATGTGCTGCTCACCGCGGACGGCAGCCCGAAACTGGCCGATTTCAATATCAGTTTCAGCCAGCACGTGGCCGGCGCCAGTCCACTGGCCTACTTCGGCGGTTCGCTGGCCTACATGTCCCCGGAGCAGCTGGCGGCCTGTCATCCACAGCGGCCGCAGACCGCCGAGCAGCTCGACGGCCGCAGCGACATCTACGCGCTGGGGGTGGTGCTGTGGGAGCTGCTCACCGGTCACCGTCCCTTCGACGACGAGACCCGCGCGGGCGATTCGGAGTCCTCGCTGGAGCGCATGCTGCGATTGCGCAGCCACGCCATCGATCCCCGGCATCTGGACGAGCTGCCGCCCGACTGCCCGGCCACGCTGCGCCGGGTGCTGCTGAAATGCCTTGCGCCCGACCGTGAGGACCGCTGGCCCACCGGCGCCGCCCTGGCCCAGCAGCTGGACCTGTGCCTGGACGAGCGGGCCCGGGATCTGGTGGATCCGCCGCCGGGCAGCTGGCGGGCGCGGGTGGGTCCGTGGTCGCTGCTGGCCCTGATCACGGTGGCGAGCCTGGTCGGTGACGTGCTCGGCATGGCTTACGCGAACCTGCACAATCATCCGCTGTTCGCGGTGTGGTTCACGCCGGAGGAACGGGCGCGGCTGCAGGTGATCGGAAATGCCATGGTGCTCATCGCGACTCCCGCGGCCATCGCGGTCACCAACTACATGTGCCGCCGGGCGTTCATCGTGTGGCGCGGGCTGCGGCGGGGCCGCGGTTACGATTCGGCGGCGTTGTCGCTGGCGCGCCGGGACAGCCTGAAGAACGGTGACCGGGTGGCCTTGCTGGCCTTCGCCTGGTGGGTGGTGGCGGCCGCGGCGTCGGCGATCGCTCTCGTGGTCTACACGGGTCTGCCGCCGGGGCGGATCGTGAATCTGGTGGCGACGTTGCTGGTTTCGGGCGCGATCGCGGTGGCGTACCCGTTCTTCGTGGTCACGTTCTTCGTGGTGCGCTGCTTCTATCCGCGGCTGCTGCGGCACGGGGAGACGGCCAGGGATCAGGACGCGTTGCGCGCGCTGAGCCGGCGCTGCACCCGGTATCTCGCGGTGGCCGTGGCGATTCCGCTGGTCGGCGTGATCTCCAGCCTGATCTTCCTCAACGAGGAAGAGGTGTCGCTGGTGCTGCTCCCGATCTACGGCCTCTGTGTGGCGGGCGTGCTCGGTTTCCTCGGCGACTACTGGCTGTTCCGGCAGACGGAGGCCGATCTGCGGGCCTTCGCGGGGGTCGGCGGCTCTGGCGACCCCGGGTGATCAGGCGGACGTGCGGGTGGTGTGGAACGCGGAGACGTGGGTGACCAGATTGTGGGTGGAGCTCTTCACGGCGAGCTTCACGAACGGTTCGATGGTCTTGCCGAGGATCTTGCCCGCGATGCCGCCGGGGACCCGGTAGTCGACGATGGCGTCGATGATGCAGCTCTCCTCGCCCTTGCCGTGGAAGAGGAAGGTGGATTCGATCTCGAAACCCTTGATGGACTTCACGGCGATGGCGTAGCCCGGTTCATGCCGCACGATCTTGATGGTGGAGTGCAGGGCGATCGGACCCAGCTGGATGGTGCCGTCGAAGGTGGCGTCGACGCCTTCGATCTGGTCGGTCAGCGGGGTGAAGGCGCTGATCTCATTGATGAATTTCGGCAGGTGCCGGTAATCGTTGACGTAGGCGAAGGCCGATTCGGCCGAGGCGGCGCAGTCCGCGACGATCTTGACTTCGGTCATGGGCGCAACTGTAACGTGTTCTAGTTTTTGTCGCAGATCTTGTGATGCATGCCATCTATGACACAGCGCAGCCGAATTCCTCGGCCGCGGTGCACATCACGCGGCGCCCGGATCGCGCTCAGGCGGTGACGGCCAGCGTACCGGCCAGCCCGAACACTAGCGCCATCACCAGCACTTCGGCAATCGCGCGCCGCAGTGAGCCGTCCGCCGTCATGCGGTGATCGGCCACCTTCGGCACCCAGCCGCGCCGCCACCACCAGCCCAGCCCGAGCAGCACCGCCAGCAGCACCGTCTTCGCCAGCAGGATCCGCCCGTACCCGCTGGTGACCAGCGGGCTCACCCCGCCGATCCGCACCAGCCCGTTGATCACCCCGGTGACCATCACCGTGACCACCAGCGGCAGCGCCCACGTCGAGTACCGCGGCAGCAGCACCGCCCACTCGCCGCGGGTGCGCACGGTCAGCGCCAGCGCCAGCAGCAGGCCGAACCAGCCGCCCGCCGCCAGCGCGTGCAGCGCCGCCAGCACCGACCCCAGCGGCTGCTGTGACATGTGCCCGGTGATCGGGCGCAGCGCCAGCGTGACGGCGGTGAACACCAGCACCAGATCACCGGTGGCCCGATCGGGCTGCCGGAATCCGAAGGCGCTGTAGAGCGCCACCGCGCCGGTGCCGATGAGCAGTGCGATGCCGATCTGCCCGCCGCTCACGTGGGCGAGGTAGTCGCCGAACTGCGCCGCGCTCAGCTGCCGCGTCGGAATGCCTTGCACCTCAGCGGCTTCCAGCACCAGCATGGCGAATTCCATTGCGGCCCACAGAGCGGCGAGCAGGGTGAGCGGCCGCCAGGGCGGGGTCAGCCGGTCCGAGAGCCGCGGCAGCGCTGCCAGGCCCAGCACCGTCGCCCCCGCGCAGTCGGCGAGGACCCGGACCGGGGCCTCGGCCTGCACGGGGTCCGCGGCGGCCAGGGCCCAGGCCAGCGCCGCCCCGGCCAGGGTGATCGGGATGACCAGCGCCAGCAGCCATCTCGGTGAGCTGCTACCGCCGGTCGTCCCGCGCTCCCGGCGACGATCGGTGCGGTCGGGCCGATTCACCTGCGCTGCTTGCCCCGTCCGCCGAACAGGGCGAAGGCCAGGCCGCCGCCGAACAGCACCACCGCGCCCACGATGAAGATCCACAGCGGCACGCCGCCGTCGGAACCACCCGACTTGGCGGTGGAGCCGGACTTGGGTCCCGGAGTTCCGGTGCCCGCCTTGGTCAGCGTGAACGTCCGCTTGCCGCTGACCGGGTGGCCGTCCGCGGAGGTCACCCGATAGGCGATCGTGTACACGCCGGTCGGGCCCAGCTCACCGACCTCGATGCTGATGGTCGGGCCCGCCACCGTCGGCTGGCCCTTCGACCACAGGTTGCCGTCCGGCCCGGTGACCGTCATGGACGGATACGCGGGCTGCAGGCTCTCGTTGAAGGTGATGCTCACCGACGCCGGCGAGCTGTCGATCTGCGCACCGTTGTCCGGGCTGGAGGAGATGGGCGCCGAGTGCGCATCGGCGACACCGCCGCCCAGCAGTGCGAATCCGGTGACCAGGAGCCCGGTGATCAGCCCGGCCAGCAGCTTGCGGCTCATGACCGCCGTCCCCGGATGACGCTGCCCAGGCCGAGGGCCGCGCCCAGCGCGCCCAGCACCAGGCCGGCGCCGCCGAGCCAGCGGGCGGTGTCGTCGGTGCCCTTGTCGCTCTTGTCGGAGTCCGCGGCGGCCGGGGCATCGTCGTCGCCGCCGTTGCCCTTGGCCAGGGTGAGGCTCGGCGCCGGGTGGTCGGGCTCGCTGCCGTCGGCGTTCATCGGCTGGTTCCACTCGACGACCTTGCCGTCGCTATAGGTCTGGGTGGCGTTGAAGCTCACTTTCTCCTGCTTGGGCAGCGGGCCCACGGAGAGCGCGAAGCGCTGGAACTGACCGGGGGCCACGCCGGGATTGCCCGGGTCCGCGGTCCAGGTGACCGATACGGCCTCGCTCTGGGCGTTCTTCTCGACCTTGGAGGTCCAGCCCGGGAGGGGCTCGGTGCGCGCGCTCTTCAGATTCGGCAGCGCCACGGTGACTTTGGTGGTGGAGGCGGTGTCGGACTCGGTCGGCACCCGGAAGGTGGCGACGGCGTAGCCGCCCTGGCTCGCGCCGGGGGCGTCCACGGCCACGTGCGCGGCGGCGATGCCCGCCCCGGACAGCAGCAGGCCGGCCGCGGCCACCGAGGTGAAAAGGGTGCGCGAAAGGGAGGTGTGCATGGGTGTATTGCCTTCTCTGACAATGGTTACGGGCAGATAGGAACGGGGGTTACGCCGTAACCGGTGGCGCGCGCGGTCCGCTGGCGCCCAGTGCGAGAAGGGTTTTCGGGGTCGGCACCGACCCGGGGCGGCATGCGTGCGCGGCCCGCGCCGGCAGTCCGCCTGGCCGGGTCAGGATCACCCGGACGGCACGCGAGATCAGCCCGTAGAGCCGCTCGGCGAGAAGGATCAGGCCCGCGCAGCCGACCGCCGCCACCGCGTGCGCGAGCAGCATCGGCCCGTGCGCGGTGAATTCCATTGCCCCCGCGGCATGTCCGTGCTGGACGAGGCCGCTGAGGGCGAGATGGCAGACGGGCTGGCCGGCCACCATGAGGATCGGCAGCACGGCAGGGGGCCGCAGTGCGCCGGCGAGCGCGCCGATGGCGGCCGCCGCCAGCACCAGCAGCATGAGCCCCGAGGAACCGGGATAGCCGCCGCCGGCGAACCCGTGCGCGCCGACTGCCAGGGCCGCCATGGCGACGCCTGCCAGTCCTCCGCGCACCGGGCTCATCGGTGGCTCAGTTCACGCCGAGGCGGGCGAGCACGTCGGCCTCGATGCCGGAGAGCTCGTTGGAGATGGAGGCGTGCACCGCGCGGCGGCGCTGCACCGGCATCTGGGCGGCGGTGCGCACGGCCGAGGACAGGCTGCCGAGCCGCTCCCGGCTGGCGGTCACGAACTTCTTGGTCTCGGTGTCGGAGTTCTTGGCCTCGATCTCCGACAGCGTGGACTCGACGCCCGCGATGCGCGCCTGCAGCTTCGCGCCCGGGCCGGAGAACTCGCCCAGCTGATCGAGCCCGATGCCCAGCTGCTGGGCGCGGCGGGCGTCGAGCTGCCCGCGCACGAAGGTCGCGCCGCGGTAGGCGAGCGGCGCCAGCACCGGCACCAGCACCCGGGCCACACCCAGGTACTTGCGGATCGAGGCCGCGCTGAACGGATCCCGTTCCGCCCGGGCGGCCATCTTCTGCGCGGCCTTCTCCTCGGCCTGCAGCTTGGCGATCTCCGCCTTGGCTACCTGCTGCTGCGTACGCGCCTCGGCCCGATTCTTCTTGCGCTCGTTGCGCGCACCGAGCTTGGCCTCCATAGCGGCCTTGTGCTTGAGGGCTTTCGCCTCGGCCCGGCGGCTGACCCGCTTCTTGCGCTTGCCGAACAACCCCATAGATGGCCTCCGTCATGCTGGTTCGCCATGGCAGCACAGGGCCGGGGGAAATGCCTGTCCGCCCATGAAACACAGTTTGCGAATCACCCTAACGGGTGGGTTCGCCGCGCAGCGAGCGCCTTGCGGTTTCGGTGCCAGTTCGCGGGTATGTCGGGGGTTGAGGCCATACTGGCTGGCGTGTATTCGGGCATCGGTGACCATGGCGAGCGGGCCGCGTTTCTGGACGCGCGGGCCCTGATCGGGTGCCGGCACCGGCTGCATCTGGATGCGAATCATCCCGGCGTGCTGACCGGGGTCGCCGAGGACGCGGGTGTGCAGCAGCGCCGGGAAGCCGCTGCGGCACACCGATCTCACGTGCGCGACACGCTGGTCGCCGCCGCGCCCGAACGCTGGACGGTCATCGATCCGAAGCAGCCCGCGCCGCAGCGCGCCGCGGCCACCATGGCCGCCATGGCGGCGGGCGCGGACCGGATCTGGGGCGGGCTGCTGCCGCAGGAACTCGACACCGGCCGCCGCGGCGGCTGCGAAATCCTCTGGCGCGACAGCGATCGCGGGGGATACATCCCGGTCATCGTGGTGAACCACAAGGTGACCGATCCGCGGCAACCGGACCCGGCCGACTACCACCCGACGACCAGCGATCTCTACCAATGGAATCCGCGGCCGGACCGGCATGTGCGCACCCGGCCGCAGCCACGCGACCTGCAGCGCCTGGCCCACCTCTACCGCATGCTGCAGCGGCACGGCCTGGCCAGTCCCGCCCTGGTCGGCGGTGCCATCGGCTATCACTTCGACCGGGTCCTGGTCCATGATCTGGGCCCTGTCCTGAGCGACTACGACCTCCGCTACGCCGACCGCATCGCCGTGGTGCGCGGCGAACTCCCCACCGTTCCTTCGAAAGTCCCCGAATGCCGCCAGTGCCCGTGGTGGAGCCGGTCACCCGAGGAGGGCGGGCGCAGCTGTGAGCGCTGGCTGTCCGACCACCGCGACGTGAGCCTGGTGGCGCCGGGCTCGCGCGCGGAAGTGCTGCGCCGCCACGGCGTCGAGACCATCGACGACCTGGCCGCCTGGAACGGTGACGATCCCGACGATTGGCAGTACGAGCCCTTCATCGAGGCCGTGGTCACCGCCCGTGCCTGGGCCACCGGCGCGCCCCTGGTCCGCCGCGTCGACCGGGTGCGGGTGACCCGTGCCGACGTCGAGGTGGACGTGGACCTGGAGAGCTTCCAGGAGCACGGCGCCTACCTGTGGGGCACGCTGCTGGACGGCGTGTACCGCCCGTTCGTCACCTGGGATCCGCTGCCCACCGAGGACGAGGGCCGCTCCTTCGCCGAGTTCTGGACCTGGCTGATGGAGGTGCGCGCCCAGGCCGCCGCCGACGGCAAATCCTTTGCCGCCTACTGCTATTCGCGCACCGCCGAGGACAAGTGGCTCTACGAGTCGGCGCGCCGCTTCGCCGGTCGTCCAGGCATCCCCACCGAGCGGGAGGTGCAGCGGTTCGTGGACGGCCCGCAGTGGGTGGACATGTTCCAGGCGGTGTCGGAGCAGTTCATCTGCCCGAACGGCAAGGGGCTCAAGAAGATCGCGCCGGTCGCGGGCTTCCACTGGCGCGACGCCGAGGCCGGGGGAGAGGCGTCGATGGCCTGGTACCGCCTGGCCGTCGCCTACGAGGGCGGCGACCCGGACCTGTCCCAGCGCACCCGCATCCTCGAGTACAACGAGGACGACGTGCAGGCCACCAAGGTCCTGCGGGATTGGATGACCGACCGGGCCGACGCCGAGGTTCCGGCCATCGACGACTTCAGCCGTCGTAATATCGCGTCGTGACCGAACACGTCGAACACCTGGAGTTTCAGGCCGAGACCCATCAGCTCCTGGAGCTGATGATCCACTCGGTGTATTCGAACAAGGACACCTTTCTGCGGGAGCTGGTCTCCAATGCCTCCGACGCGCTGGACAAACTGCGCCTGGAGACCTTCCGCGACAAGGACCTGCACGCCGACACCTCCGACCTGCACATCGAGCTCGAAGTCGATCGCGAGAACCGCGTACTGACCGTCCGGGACAATGGCATCGGCATGTCCCGCGCCGAGGTCGTGGACCTGATCGGCACCCTCGCCAAGTCCGGCACCGCCCAGCTGCGCAAACAGCTGCTGGAGGCCAAGGCCGGTGACCAGCAGGCCGAGGAGCTGATCGGCCAGTTCGGCATCGGCTTCTACTCGACCTTCATGGTGGCCGACAAGGTCACCCTGACCACCCGCAAGGCGGGCGAGAACACCGGCACCCGCTGGGAATCCGCGGCGGGCAGCTCTACCTACTCGATCGAGGAACTGGACGACGCCCCGCAGGGCACCACGGTGTCGCTGCACCTGAAGCCCGCCGATGAGGACGATCACCTCTTCGACTACACGCAGGAGTGGAAACTCCGCGAAATCGTCAAGAAGTACTCGGACTTCATCGCCTGGCCCATCCGCATGGATGTCGAGCGCACCGTCATGGACGGTGAGGGCGCGGACCAGACCGAGAAGACCCTGGTCGAGACCCAGACCCTGAACTCCCAGAAGGCGCTGTGGACTCGCCCGCGCAGCGAGGTCTCCGACGAGGAGTACACCGAGTTCTACAAGCACGTCGCGCACGCCTGGGACGATCCGCTGGAGATCATCCCCATGCGGGCCGAGGGCACCTTCGAATATCAAGCGCTGCTGTTCATTCCCTCACACGCGCCGTTCGACCTGTTCACCCGCGAGCACAAGCGCGGCGTGCAGCTCTATGTGCGCCGGGTGTTCATCATGGACAACTGCGAAGAGCTGATGCCGGAGTATCTGCGCTTCGTGAAGGGCGTGGTGGACGCGCAGGACCTGTCGCTCAATGTCTCCCGCGAGATCCTGCAGCAGGACCGGCAGATCCAGATGATCCGCAAGCGCCTGGTGAAGAAGGTGCTGTCCACGGTCAAGGATCTGAAGAACGCCGAGGATCAGGCCAAGTACCAGGAGTTCTGGCGCGAGTTCGGCCGGGTCCTCAAGGAGGGCCTGCTCTCCGACCACGACAATCGCGAAACCATCCTGGGCGTCTCGTCTTTCGCGTCGACGCACTCGGATTCCGAGCTGACCTCGCTGGCGCAGTACGTCGAGCGCATGCCGGAGACGCAGTCGGCCATCTACTACATGACCGGCGAGACCCGGCAGCAGATCGAGAACTCCCCGCACATGGAGGCGTTCCGGGCCAAAGGGCTCGAGGTGCTGGTGCTGACCGATCCGGTCGACGAGATGTGGGTCGGCTCGGTCACCGAGTTCGAGGGCAAGCCGATCGTCTCGATCGCCAAGGGCGAGGTCGATCTGGAGACCGAGGACGAGAAGAAGGCCTCCGAGCAGCTGCGCGAGCAGCAGGAGAAGGATTTCGCCGACGTGCTCGGCTGGCTGCAGCAGACCCTGGACGCCGACGTGAAGGAGGTGCGCCTGACCAACCGGCTCACCACCTCGCCGGCCTGCATCGTGGGTGATGTGTTCGATTTCACCCCGATGCTGGAACGCATGTATCGCGCCTCCGGGCAGGAGCTGCCGCACAGCAAGCGCATCCTCGAGCTGAACCCGGCGCATCCGCTGGTCGCGGGTCTGCGGGACGCGTTCGCGGCCGCGCCCGGTGATGCGGAGAAGCCGGCGGAGCTGACCGAGACCGCCGAATTGCTCTACGGCACCGCGGTTCTCGCCGAGGGCGGCGAGCTGAAGGATCCGGCGCACTTCGCCCGCATCCTCGCGGATCGCCTCACCCGTACGCTCTGACGTTTCGCACTCGGATCGGGCTCCTGCGGTGTTTCCGCAGGAGCCCGACCTATAGCAAGCGGGAATTGGTCATGCCCCTTTTGGGGTAAGTGTGACGATCTGCATCTTCTGATGATTTCGGGAACCCGGCGCGAGCGCGTACGTTGTACGTCTTGGTCGTAAGTTTTCGTGTTCGTGTTCGTGTTCAACATGCTCGCGCGGAACAGTGTGCGGGCGTCGCTTCACCTTGCCAGGCAAGTTGCAAGCCGCCTTCTGATCGACCCCGGGTACCGCAGCCGCGGAACCCACGCAATAAAGAGAAACACCTCGTCAGGAGAAGGTAATGGTTCAGGGCACCGTCAAGTGGTTCAACGCGGAGAAGGGCTACGGCTTCATCGCCCGCGAAGACGGCCCCGACGTTTTCGTCCACTACTCGGAGATCGAGGGCAACGGCTACCGCCAGCTCGAAGAGGGCCAGGCTGTCTCGTTCGAGATCACCGAAGGCAAGAAGGGCCCCCAGGCCGCGGCTGTCCGCCCGCACTGAGGGCATGCGGGCTCACCCCGCTACCCACTGAGTCTTGAGTAACAAGGCCCGCACCGGAAAACCGGTGCGGGCCTTGTTCGTTCAGAGGGTCCGGGGGCAACGCCCCCGAAACTCTCCAGGCGGTTCGGGGGCGAAGCCCCCGAGACCTGGCGTCAGCGCGGCGCCATGCGGAGCGCGCCGTCCATGCGGATGGTCTCGCCGTTCAGGTAGTCGTGCTCGGTGATGTACTGCGCGAGCTGCGCGTACTCGTCCGGGCGGCCCAGGCGGGACGGGAACGGAACGCCCGACTCGAGGCCCTTGCGGTACTCCTCGGTGACACCGGCGAGCATCGGGGTGTCGATGATGCCGGGGGCGATGGTGTTGACGCGGATGCCGAACTGCGCGAGGTCACGCGCGGCCGGGACGGTCATGCCGGCGACGCCGCCCTTGGAGGCGGAGTAGGCGATCTGCCCGATCTGGCCCTCGAAAGCCGCGACCGAGGCGGTGTTGATGATCACACCGCGCGAGCCGTACTCGTCGACCGGGTCGGTCTTGGCGATGGCCTCGGCGGCCAGGCGCATGACGTTGAAGGAGCCGAGCAGGTTCACGGTGATGACCGTGCGGAACAGCTCCAGGTCGTGCGGGCCGTTCTTGGACAGGATGCGTCCCGCCCAGCCGACCCCGGCGCAGTTGACGACGATACGCAGCGGCACACCGGATTCCACGACCTTGGCGACCGCGGCGGCCACCTCGTCACCGCTGGTGACGTCGGTCGGGATGAGGGTGACCCCGGCGGGGACGCTGTCGCCCGCGCGCTCGATGGACTGAGCCAGATCCAGGCCGAACACGGTCGCGCCCGCGTCGGCGAAACGCTTGGCGGTGGCGGCGCCCAGCCCGGACGCACCTCCGGTGACAATGGCGGCGGAGCCCGAAATCTCCACGGTGAATGGTCCTCTCGACTGTGGACGGCCCTCTCACTGGCCCTCCGTCAATAGGCACCATAGCGGGGCTGTGCGCACGCTTACGCAAGAGGCTCGCAAGATTTGCGAACATGGGTGTTCGTCTAAGTGGTAGTTTCGCATACATGAAAGCCCGCACGGCCCGTCCTCGCCGTGGTCTCCGCCGCCCGGCCCCGCGAGTAGCCGGCAAACGCATCCTGATCACGGGCGCGGCCCGTGGCATCGGGGCCGCCCTGGCCCGCCAGCTGCATGTGCACGGGGCGCAGGTGGCCCTGCTCGGCATCGAGGAGTCGCTGCTGGCCCAGGTCGCGGCCGAATGCGGTGACGCCCCCTGGCGGTACTGCGATGTCGGCGACCCGGCGCAGGTCGAGCGAGTAGTCAACTCCCTCACCGCCGAACTGGGCGGTCTGGACGCGGTGGTGTGCAATGCCGGCATCGCCCGGCAACTGTCCCTGCTGGACGGCGACCCCAGCGTGCTCGAGGAGACCCTCACGGTCAATGTGCTCGGCGTCTACTACACGCTGCGCGCCGCCGGACCCCACCTCGCGCACGCCGACGGCTACGTCCTGCTCATCTCCTCGCTGGCCGCGGCCATCCACCTGCCCCTGGCCGGTGCCTACAGCGCCTCCAAGGCCGCGGTCGAGGCGCTCGGCGACACCCTGCGGATCGAATTGCGCCACACCGGGGCCCGGGTCGGCATGGCCTACTTCGCCGAATTGGACACCGAGATGACCAGCCGCGGTTTCGGCACCGAGGCCGCGCGCAGCATCCTGGGCCGCTCCACCGTCTCCGGCATCGCCCCGCTGGGCCCGGCCATCGACGCCTGTGAACGCGCGCTGGCCCGCCGCTCCCGCCGCATCGTCTCGCCCTACTGGGTGAGCATGGTGCTGTGGTGCCGTCCGCTGGCCCAGCGCCTGGTGGACTACTCGCTGCGCGAGGGCGTGGCCGGCGGACTCGAGATCGCCCGCACCGAACCTGCGGGCTTCACCACCGATCAACCGGCCCGTCCGCGCAGAATGAGGAAGCTCGCCTGAATCGCTCGAGGCCAACGGAGTCCTGCACATGCCCGAATCGGCAACCCGACAACTGCCCCGCGGCCGCCACGGCCTGCCTCGCGAGACCGTGGTCGCCGCCCAGCGCGACCGCATCCTGCTCGCGCTGGCCGAGGCGATGGCCGAAAACGGTTATGTCGGAACGCCGGTGGCCGCGGTGATCAAGCGGGCCGGTGTCTCCCGCGAGACCTTCTACGAGCAATTCCGTTCCAAGGAGGACTGTTTCGAGGCCGCCTACGAGCGCGCCGCGGAACTCATGCTGACCGGCATCCTCACCGCCACCGGTGCGGAATTCGACGGCGAGAGCCGCACCGAACGCATCGAACGGGTGCTCGGCGCCTACCTCGAAGCGCTCGCGGGCCAACCCGCTTATGCCCGTTTGTTTCTCGTCGAGGTCTACGCCGTCGGCCCGGAGGCCATCGCGCGCCGCACCCAGTTGCAGGAGACGTTCGTGGCGATGGTCGCCGACGTGCTGGGCGCGGACACCGAGGAGCAGCGCTTCGCCTGCCAGACCCTGGTCGCGGCGCTGAGCGCCATGGTCACCGCCCGCATCGCGGTGAACGACCTGGATGGCCTGCGGGAGTTGCGGGAGCCGCTACTGGACCTCGTGCGGCGCAGCGGAGACCTGTTCGGCAATACCGTGCTGGGCGACTGAGCCCGCGGGGACGACCGCGGCCCGGCGGCGCAGCAGCCACAGCACGCCGCCGGCCAGCGCCGGCAGGGCCAGCGACAGCACCGCGGCGAGCGGGGTGCCCAGGCTGTGGGCGAAGGCCTCCAGCAGGGTCAGCGCACCGAAGTAGAGGAACAGCAGGCCCGAGCAGACCGCGATGAACCGTTCCGGAATGTGCTTGCCGACGGTCACGCCGATCAGGATGGCCAGCGCGCCCGCGGCCACCATGCCCGCGACCGATCCGATCCACACCGCGACCCAGCCGTTCTTGGTGGCCAGGGCCATGGTGGCGAACATGGTGCGGTCACCGAGCTCGGCCAGCAGGAAGGCCGACAGCACAACCAGGAATGCCGAGCGCGACCTCGGTTGCGCCGCGACCACGTCCTCCTCCTCGTCGGCGGAGTTCGACGGCAGCGTCTCGCGCAGGCTCCACAGACCGACGGCGATGAGAGTGGCGGCGGCACACAGGGAAATGACTCCGGTGGGCAGCGCCGCGCCCAGGAAGTGGCCGACGCCGACGGCGATCAGGTTCACCAGCACGCTCGCGACGGTGATCCCGGACAGCACCGCCCACCAGTGGTAGCGCAGTGCGAAGGTCAGGGCCATGAGTTGCGATTTGTCGCCCAGTTCGGCGAGGAAGAGCACGCCGAAACTCAGCAATATCGTGGCGATCATGAAGGTCAGCTCCCAGGTCTCCGGCCTGTCGGCTGAATGCGGGGGCGCTTCAGCCGACACCGCACCGGTCAATCGGTTTGGTTCTTGTCGGCCGAAGGTCTCGCCCACCGGAAAGATCCGGTTCACGCGCCGGATCCGGGAAGGACCAGTATGTCGACGGCGTGATTGGGGGCTACTCCCCTTCGCTCGGTCGTCATGCTACTCCGGCAAACCGGGCCCGGGCAAATGGCTGTCGCCCAAATCGCAATGCGCACAATAAGTTTGGTGATGCTGCCGAAAGGTTTCGGGTAGCCTTACGCGGCCAGCAGCATGGCCAGAACCGCAGTGTCGGGATCGCTGATCGGATCCACCCCCACCCGCGAGACCATCGAGGTCACCGCGCCGTCACTGTCGGTTTCCACCCAGGCTGCCCGATGTTCCAATCCCAGATGCGGCAGGCCCGGCAACAGCAGGCAGCCCGAGGCCGCGCCCGCGCACTCCGGCAGCGAGGGCCGCGTCTCGCGCGGCGGGTGCAGCATGATCAGAGCCGGTGGCACATGTCCGGCAAACATGCCCGGCTGCAACCCTTCCGTCCCCAGTACCGTGCCCTCGGCGACCACCAGCCCCACCATCGCGGGATCGGGATCCTCCGGGAGCTCCTCGCGGGCCCCGAACACCGTCGAGGTGGGCAACAACCCGGGAAGACTGGCCACCCGCACCGCGAGGACCAGCAGTTGGGCCCATTCCTTGGTGGACTCCGGCCAGCGCCCGGAGATCACGAAACCTTGCAGCGAACCATGCGCGTGGAACGGCATGATGCCGACCTGACCATTCATGATCTGCCTCCCGTACTTCCGGGGGCGGCTGTGCCCGGTGTTGCTCTGGGAACACCAGGTTGTACCCGAACAGAACTGGCACACAAGTACCAAAGAGTGCTAGCACCCGGACCCCCGCAATGCGAAAGACCCGCGAACCGACTCGGTTCGCGGGTCTCAGGCGTACGAGCGAGGCGTGGCCCCGGCCGGCTATCAGCCGAAGATCAGGCCCTTGCCCTGGGCGACAGCCTTGGTGTAGCGCTCCTGAATCTCCGCCCAGTTCACGACGTTCCAGAACGCCTTGACGTAGTCGGCCTTGACGTTCTTGTACTGCAGGTAGAAGGCGTGCTCCCACATGTCCAGGCCGAGCAGCGGGATGATGCCGAGCGGCACGTTGCCCTGCTGGTCGGTCAGCTGGAAGGTGAGCAGCTTGTTGCCCAGGGTGTCGTAGCCCAGCCAGGCCCAGCCGGAGCCCTGCAGGCCGTTGGCCGCCGCCGAGAACTGCGCGACGAACTTGTCGAACGAGCCGAACTCCTCGTCGATGGCCGAGGCCAGGTCGCCGACCGGCTTGTCGCCGCCGTCCTTGGACAGGCTCTTCCACCAGATGGAGTGGTTGACGTGGCCGCCGAGGTGGAACGCGAGGTTCTTCTCGTTCAGGAAGATGGCGGCGTGGTCGTCCTTGGCACGCGCCTCCTCCAGCTTCTCGAGGGCCGCGTTGACACCGGCGACGTAGGCCGCGTGGTGCTTGGTGTGGTGGATCTCGTTGATCTGCCCGGAGATGAAGGGCTCCAGGGCGCTGTAGTCGTAATCAAGTTCAGGCAGCGTGTAAACAGCCACGATGTCCCTTTCCGTGTCGGGGCCGTGTGCCCTCGGCAGGTGCCGAGGCGCACCCAACCATCATTCGTACACCCGGTTGTCTGCAACCGGGCTGCGTGCCCCCACATTCCACCCGATGTATACCTTTCCCAATCTTTGGA
Source organism: Nocardia niigatensis NBRC 100131 (assembly GCF_000308655.1). Classification (GTDB taxonomy): domain Bacteria; phylum Actinomycetota; class Actinomycetes; order Mycobacteriales; family Mycobacteriaceae; genus Nocardia; species Nocardia niigatensis. The sequence continues at coordinate 40,080 of NZ_BAGC01000001.1, forward strand.
ATTGGGCTGAACGCAACATCGCCGCCGGTCGCAACCGGTCCCCTGGCATCGAGTCATGTCGTGGTACGACGAGTTCGTCGGACGTGTGCGACTATCGGAACCGATCATGGTGACCGCCGGGCAAGCCCTGCCGGGCAGGTCCGAACGGCTGGTCGTTCCGGACAAGCACTACCTCAGCGGTCATTCCCTCAAACCCCCGTTTCCGGTGGATACCCGGTTCGCGGTGGTGGCCATGGGCTGCTTCTGGGGTGCGGAGAAAGGGTTCTGGGAGCTGGAGGGCGTGTACACCACCGCCGTCGGCTACGCAGGCGGCTACACCCCCAATGCGACCTACGAGGAGACCTGTTCCGGCCGTACCGGGCACACCGAGCTGGTGGTATTCGACCCGCGGGTCCTCGACTTCGCCGGAATCCCGAAGCGGTTCTGGGAGAACCACGATCCGACCCAGGGCATGCGGCAGGGCAACGACCGCGGCACCCAGTATCGTTCGGCGATCTTCACCGTCGACGACGAGCAGCGCGAGGTGGCCGCGGCGACCCGGGCCGGCTGTCAGGAACGGTTGACAGCGGCCGGATTCGGCGAGATCACCACCGAAATCGCCCCGCTGCCGGACCTTTCCGCGTTCTTCTGCGCCGAGGGCTGTCACCAGCAGTACCTCGCCAAGAACCCCGGCGGCTACTGCCCGGACCACGGCACGGGCGTCGGCCACGCGATCGGGCTGGGCGCGTAGGCCGTTCGCGGTCACCACGCGGGCGCTGCCGTAGCCGACATCGAAAGGGGTTCCGGGACAAGGTCCCCGAACCCCTCGTGCGGGCCGCTACAGCGGTGGGACGACGTCCGGTCGCATGGTGCGCGGGTCGCCCGCGTCGTGGGCCTGCCACCAGCGGACGCCGCCGGCGATGAAGTCCCGCAACGGGATCGGGTCGCCCTGCTTGTCGGTGACCTGCGCGCCCTCGAACCACACGCGCACGTCGAGTTCGCGGGGGTCGACGCCCTCCTCCTGGGAGAACTCCATCATGTGGGCGGCGGGCGCGTCGCTCAGCACGGTGTCGAAGCTCAGCAGTTTGCGCCACTGGCTCCAGGAGCTGTCGGCGATGTCGAGGAAGTCCCAGCCGTGCAGCGCGCCGCCGCCGAAGCTCTGCACGGCGTCGTGCAGGCCGTCGAGGGTGAGCGGGAGCACAATCGGCTCGAGGTCGTCCCAGCGCTGCCTGCGTAGCGAGGCGGCGACGCGGCTGACCCCGGTGAGGGTCAGATAGATGTCGCAGTCCGCCGGCGGGGGACCCTCCTCGGGCAGGGTCAGCACGTCGAGCTCCAGCCGAAGCGTGGCGCCCGGCGTGTCGACGTCGATGCCGAGGCATGTCGCCTCCGACAGCGCGCGGTTGAGTCCGTTGATGTCCAGGTCGTCGAGTAGCCCCCTGCTCACAGTCATAGCGCCAGGCTACCGATCTTGCCCGGCCGGACCGAGGATTTCCGTTTATCGGCAGTGTTGTCGTTTTTCGGTGTGGGCCCGGAACCATGCGTTCACCTGCGGCGTCAGACTGGATGGGGCCTTCTGGGACAGAAGCCCCGAGTCGGCCGCTCCGGAACGGGGGAGGGGACTTCCGGATCGGCCGACCGGACGAATCGGTCGTCTATCAACCTGTGGATCAGGTTGTGGATTATGTGGATAACTCCTGAAACCAACCCTGCGCGGCTAACGGAACTCCGCAGCCCTCGCGCGCGCGTGGCAGGATCGAAACCGTGACGAACCCCCACGTGCCCACGGTGCCGATCGACGCGGTCCCGGCGGAATTCGATGCCGCGGACGGCTGGGGTTCCACCGCGCCCGTGCCTGCCCAGCTCCTCGACGTCCGCGAGAGGGACGAATGGCAGCTGGGCCGCGCGCCGGGTGCCATCCACATCCCGATGACCGATGTGCCCGCCCGGCTCGACGAGATCGACATCGACGCCGAGGTCTACGTGATCTGCCGGCAGGGCGGCCGGTCCATACCGGTCGTGGAGTATCTGAACCAGATCGGCTACGAGGCCGTCACGGTCTCGGGCGGCATGGTGGCCTGGCAGCAGACCGGCAGGCCGCTCACCGGTGACGGTCCCGAGGCGAAGATCTATTAGGCGCGGAGAGGTGGAGCGATGAACGGGGGACAGGTGGGCCGATCGCGATCCGCGGTCGTACAGCCGTGCGCCCGCTGTGGCGCGCGCTGGGCGGTGCAGGGCAAGCCGCTGCACTGGTGCCCGCGCTGCCACGGTGTCCTGCTCTCGCCCGCACCGGTGGACGCGCCCGCCGACCGGCGCAACTACCGCTGGGTGGCTCGCCCGCCGGGCCGCAGAACGCACGGCCCGCAACCCGTCCGGCGCCCGGGGCCGGCACAGACGCCGCGGTATCAGCGAGTTCCCCAGTGGGGCCTACAGGATCGGCCCCCGGCGGCGGCCGCCGAGCCACATCGCCCGCTGTCCGCGCTGAGTGACCGGATCACCGTGCTGTTGCCGGTGACCGCCGGTGTCTTCGTCTTCTCCGCCCTGGCCGAGCTGGGCCGATACGGCGTCCTGCTGCGCAACCGCACCCGCCTCATCCCGCCCTGGCTGCTGTGGATTTCCGATGCAGCCGTGACCGTTTCCGCGGTGGTCGCGCTGGTGCTGGCGCTGGTGTCGGCGGTGGCGCTGGTCGGCTGGCTCACCGAGACCCGCCGCGCCGCGTACGCGGCCGCAGGGAAATCGGATCCGCGGTCGCTGCGCGCCCTGGTGCTGGGCTGTGTGGTGCCGATTGTGAATCTGGTGTGGCCGGGCATCTACCTGACCGAGGCGGCCCGGCTGCGGTCGGTCGGCGGCGAGGATCCGCGGCTGCTGCGGGCGGTCCGGATCTGGTGGGCGGCTTGGCTTCTCAACGCGGTGCTGGTGCTGGTGGCCTTCCTGTACCGGTTCGCGTCCTCGCTGCAGGTGCAGGCCGACGGGGTGCTGGCGAACATGTGGACCGATGTGGTCGCGGCCGGTGTCGCGGTGGCCTCGCTCGGGCTGGTGCGCGCCTTCGCGGGCCTGGATCTGCGGGGTCGTCGGAAGGCGCTGCGGCGCTGGCTGATCGCGACCGGGCCCGCGCGGCCGGTGATCGAACCTGTCCGGCGCGCGCCGGCCGCTCCCGTCGGGAATGATGCTGTGGTCGGGGATGGTGCTGTCGTCGCGGATGACGCGGTAGCCGGGGCGGCCGCGGCGGCGTCCCCGGATGCGGAGCAACAGGAGGTATTGGCGAAGTGAGCCGGGAGAGTCGTGCGCCGTTCGTGGTCGCCCACCGGGGGGCGTCGGCGGCGCGACCCGAACACACCCTCGCCGCCTACGATCTCGCCCTGCAGGAGGGCGCCGACAGCGTCGAATGCGATATCCGCCTGACCCGGGACGGACACCTGGTCTGTGTGCACGACCGCACAGTGGACCGCACCTCGAACGGGTCGGGCGCGGTCAGCGAGATGACGCTGGAGGAGCTGAAGGCGCTGAACTTCGGCACCGCTGCGGAACCGGAGGGCGTGCTCACGCTGTCCGAGCTGATCGAGCTGGTGCTGGACTGGAAGAGCCGTCCCACCAAGCTTTTCATCGAGACCAAGCATCCGGTTCGCTACGGCGCGCTGGTGGAGACGACCCTGCTGTCCGAGCTCACCCGGTACGGTATCGGCGCCCCCGCCTCCGCGGATCACTCACGCGCCGTGGTGATATCGTTCGCGGCCACCGCGGTGTGGCGGATCCGCCGTGCGGCCCCGCTGCTGCCGACGGTGCTGCTGGGTGAGTCCTCGCTGTACCTGTCCGGCGGCGCCGCCCACACGGTCGGCGCGACCGCCATCGGACCGTCCGTGCGGACCCTGCGCGAGCACCCGGATCTGGTCGACAAGGCCGCCGCCGCGGGCCGCGCCACCTATGTCTGGACCTGTGACGACCCCGAGGACGTCCAACTCTGCTCCGACCTGGGCGTCGACTGGGTCGCCACCAATTACCCCGCCCGCACCAAGGCGGCGCTCACCACCACCTGAATCGCGCAGCGGCCTGAGTCAGCGCGCTCCGCGCCAACCGCTTCGGAGCGAGATTTCCAGGTGGTTCGCGGCGCGTCTCGTTCTGGAGGAGGGAGGAACGAGACTTTTCAGTGCCGCGAACCCGCCCGGAGCGAAGCGGAGGGCATCGAACACAGTAGGTTTGCCAACCATGGGTAAGAGCAAGCGCAACAGTCCCAAGCCGGACTCCAATCGGGCGCAGAAGCTGGCCGCCCGCCGCGCCGAACAGGAAGCGGCGGCGCAGGCCGTGACGCGGCCCTTCGAGGGCTTGGCCGCGGAATGCGATCTGGTCGCGCTACGGGAGTTCGTGCCGTCGGCGACCGCGATCTTGAAGCTCGCGCCGAGTGTCGGCGCCGAGCGCGAGGTCACCCTCGCCACGGTGCTCCCGGGCGCGGTCGCCGCGCTGGTGCGGGCCGGTGACGAGCCGATCGGTTTCGTCGGCACGCAGGTGCAGTTCCAGTCCGCCGATCCGGCCGCGGATCTGGCCGCCGCCATCCTGTGGACCCAGTCCGCCACACCGGGCGAGTCGCTGGCCACCGCGAGTGCCGGTGGCGCGCCGCTGACCGAGGTGCTGGATGCCGGTGCGGCCCTGGACCTCACGGTGCATCAGGACTTCAACTGGTGGGTGCCCGAGGGCGTCACCCCGGATCCGCAGGTGGCCGCCACCATCGAGCAGGCCAACCGGGCCATCATGCCGTCGGCCCGCCTGGAGCTGGGCGCGGACGCGGTCGGCGCGGCCTGGTGGGTGGACGCCGGCGAGAAGGCGCACATCCGCTGGGTGCGGCCCGAGGACGAGGACCAGCTGATGCTGGCGCTGGCGCGGCTGCACGCGGCCGGCGACCTGCACCTGGGCGAGGGTTCGCGGTTCGCGGGCTCGTTCCGCACCCACGGCCTGCTGGTGCCGGTCTTCGACCTCGATCCGGAGCGGCACGCGAGCGAGTGGGAGGGCCCGGCCCGCGAGTTCGGCGCGAAGCTGGCGGCCGCGCTGCAGTCGGATGCCCCGCTGACCTCCGAGGAGCGTCGCTCCCGTGACGGCCTGCGGTCGCGTCAGGTGACGCTGCGCTGACGGCACGGTCGCGCTGACCTGGTCCGGGCCGTTCCCGGGTGAAGCGATTCACTCGGTGAACGGCCTGGATTTTCCGCGGGAATTTTTTGAAAAGTACTCATTTCGCTCTGAGTGCTCGGTTAGGTTCTCTTCACCCCGGAAGTTCAGGGGATCCGGTGACCATCGCATCGGATATCAGATGAGGAGAATAACCATGGATGCCATTCTGGCCGTGGTCAAGTCGCTGTTCGGCACATTGTCCGCCAACGCCACCGGCACCGTCACGGTGCCGCAGAAGTAAGGAAAGGGCGGGGACGTATACGCACAGCACCGAGCACATGCAACAGGCCCGGTCCAGCGCAAGGGACCGGGCCTGCTGTGTGAATCCACCGGGCCGGGAAGCGAATTACCTCCGGCCCACACGCAATTACAGCGAGCCGCCCGCGGCGTGCGGAGCGCCGGACGCGTCCTTCGGACCGCTCATTTCCCGCAGTACGAAATTCTCCAGGTCGAACAGATTCGCGCTGGCCCGCTCCGCGACGGTGAGCAGGGTGTTCATGGTCGCGACTTCCTCGACCTGTTCCTTGAGGAACCACTGCATGAACTGCTCGCCCTGGTAGTCGCCCTCTTCACGCGCGGTCCGGGCGAGCTGGACGATCTGCTCGGTGACGGCCTGCTCCTGCGCGAGCGCGAGCGCGATGGGCTCCTTGGCATTCGCGAATTGCGACGTGGCCGCTTCGGTCCCGGACATCTCCACCGCGATGTCGTGATCGATCAGGTACCGGGCGATCATCATCGCGTGGTTACGCTCTTCGACGGCCTGCTTGTAGAAATACTTGGCCAGGACGGGCAGATCGGCATTGTCGAACCACATCGCCACGGCGATGTACTGGTGTTCGGCATTGAATTCGTTGCGGATCTGATCCTGGAGCAGGGCCTGGAACTTGCTGCGCTTGGTTTGGGTTCGGGTGGACATGCGAAGGACATTAACCACGGTCAAAAGGCGTGTCATCCAAGTACAGCCTTATTGAGTACAGCCTTATTGAGGCAAGTGTTGCCTAATTCGAGCTAGCTGCCGACGGTGGTGATCAAGTCCTGCGGGATCTGCTGATCCTTGGCCAGCGCGTCGAAGAACGCACTCGCTTTCGTCTTGTCCCAGAGCAGTACATTGCCGCTGCCGGAGACGTCCTCGAACCCGCCGACCGGGACCGTCGTGGTGATCGGATCGTTGTTCAGCGCATTGCCCAGGCTCGCCAGATTCCAGATGTGCGCGCCATTGTCGACTTTCAGCGCGGCGGTCAGATCCCGGACCAGCGGCCAGGATCGGAACGGATTGGCGAGCGTGCCCGGACCGGCCGCCTTCTTCAGCAGGGCGCTGAGGAATTTCCGCTGGTTGAGCATGCGATCCAGGTCCGCGCGCGGGGTGGCGCGGGACCGCACGAAGCCCAGTGCCTCGGGGCCGGTGAGGGTCTGGCAGCCCGCGGGCAGATCGATGCCGGCCAGCGGGTCCTTCATGGGCGCGTCCAGGCACATCGGGATGCCGCCGACCGCGTCGACGATATTGGCGAAGCCGCCGAAGCCGATCTGCACGTAGTGGTCGATGTGCACGCCGGTCGCGCCCTCCACCGTCTTGACCAGCAGCGATGGGCCGCCGACGGCGAAGGAGGCATTGAGTTTGTCCTTGCCGACGCCCGGGATGTTCACATACGAGTCGCGCGGCAGGCTGACCAGCGTCGGCCGCCCCGACTTCGGGATGTGCACCATGATCACGGTGTCGGTGCGCTCGCCCTCGACGTCGGAGGAGTCACCGGTGGACAGTTGCTGTTCCTGGTCCTTGGACAGTCCCGCGCGGCTGTCGGAACCCACCAGAAGCCAATTGGTCCCGGGCGTGTCGCCGACCCGTCCCGAATAGTTCGCGAGGGCGTCGATCCGGGTCAGATGGGTGTCGACATAGATGGCCGCCGCGATCGGCAGCAGCAGGAGCACCAGCAGCAGCGACAGGATCCAGCGGAACCAGTGCCGCTTCTTGCGCGGCCGGGCGCCGCGTGGCGGGCGGCCGTCACCGCCGCGGCGCCTGCCGGGCGGGGGCGGCGGGGGAGTCGGGGGCGGATCCTCCCGGAACGGGACCGGCTGCTGGGTCGGCGCGTGACCCATGGGGGTGCCGGCCCGGCCCGGCGGGGGCGGCACCCGATTGCCCTGCGGCGGAACGCGATTCCCCGGCGGTCGCCGGGGCGGTGCCGGATTCCTGGGCGGTACCTGCGAATAGGCGAGGTCCGGGCCGGATTCACTGCGTCGGATCACCTGAGTTGGTTCTATCCGCGGCCTGCCGTCGTTAACGGGCCTGCCGTCCGCGGGCGGCCGCTGAGACGAAGGTCGCTGTGTTTGCCCGGGATTCGCCGCGGGCCGATGCGGGTACGCCGGGGGCTCACCCGGGCGTCCCGGCGGCGGCTCCCGGCGTATCCGTGCAAAGTGCTGGGGGTCGTCGCCGTTCATCACTGGAAACAGTACCGACCGCGGGGCCCGCGTGGCTCGTTCCGATCGGATTACGGCAGCCAGGAGACATGTCCGCGCAGGAAGGTGTACCCGATATAGGCGACGGTGTCGATGAGCGCGTGTGCCAGCAGCAGTGGCCAGAGCCGGTTGGTGCGCTGCCAGTAGCGCCCGAAGATCAATCCCATCACCACGTTTCCGAGCCCGCCGCCGAGACCCTGGTAGAGGTGGTAGCTGCCGCGCAGGAGCGCCGATGCCAGCAGTGAGCGATTCTCGGTCCAGCCCAGGGCCCGTAGCCGGCTGATCAGGTAGGCGACGACCAGGACCTCCTCGGCCGTGGAGTTCGCCCACGCCGACAGCACCAGCACCGGCAGCCGCCACCAGCGCGCGAGCGAACTGGGCACGATGGTGACGCTCACCCCCAACGCGTGGGCCGCGAGATACAGGCCCAGTCCGGGGATTCCGATCACGGCCGCCAGCACCATGCCCGGGAGCACGTCGGGTCGCCAGCGCAGCCGCCGGGCCAGCCCGATCGCTCGCGGCGCGATTCCGCTGCGCCACAACAGATAGAGCCCCAGCGCCGCCCAGCCGAGCAGCCGGGCCACGCCCAGCAGTTGGAACAGCAGGTCGATGGTCGACTGGGTGGCCCGCGACGCGTTCAGCGCGACGGTCTGCCCGCTCACCCCGCCGGGCGCGAGGGTGCTCTCCAGCAGGGACAGCGCCGCATTTGCCCCGCTCAGCCCGAAGGTGACGGCCAGCACCACCGCGATCTCGAGTTTGATCGCCCGCCGGCCGAGTTCGGACGATTCGGGCGCGGGCCACACGGATGCGGGATCAGCCGAAACCATGCCGCCAATCTAGGCGGGCGCCCGGCGAACTCGTCAGATGCGGTGCACGCCGCCGTGGAAGGGATTGCCCGCCAGGGCGTGTACGGCGCGGCTGAGGGATTCGATGTCGTGGGCCGGGGCCTCGAACGGGATGCGGATGTCGTGGTCGGCCTCGATGCCCTCGACGCGGAGGGTGACGCCGTAGCGGTCGATGGCCAGCGGATGGATGAGGGCGCCGCGGCGCAGGGCGTGCGGCAGGCGGCGGGCCAGCCGGTCCACCACGTCGGGGTGATCGGCCTGAAGGTGTTGCAGCCAACCGGCTTCCAGCGCACAGAACGGATCGGGGCGGGCCTCGCGCAGCTGTTCGCGGCCGACCGAGTCCGCGCCGGCGGTGTCGGCGACCACCGCGGAATCGATGACCAGCCGCAGCAGCACGGCGGTGTGGCCGACGTCGAGCAGGTCCGGGTGCGGGTGGTCGGCGGCGACCGCGCCGGCCAGCGCGCGCTGCGCGTGCGCGGGCACGGTGTGCGCCCAGCCGCGCAGCCAGACCAGGGCGCGGACGCGTTCGCGCAGAGGGAGCGGGGCCTGGTCGGTGAGTTCGAGGACGGCGGGGGAGCCGTTGGTGCCACAGCCGTGGACCAGACCGGCGGCGCTGGAGTTCATCGGGACCGCCATCACCATGTCCCCGCACTGCCGCAGTAGATGCACGGAGGTGGGCACCGGGTCGAGGCCGGGCAGGGCCAGGACCGCGCTCTCGGCGTGCGCGCAGGCGCTGTGCACGCGTTCGGCGGTAGTGGGTGCGACGACCTGGGCCGCGTGAGGCATACGCACCTCCGTAGTAGAAATTAGGTAAACCTAAGCTAAGTGACGCACGTCGCCGGCGCAAGAGCTTCATCGGAGGCCGCGACAGTCGCCTCGCGCCGATCGCTACCGTGAAGGCGTGCCACACGATTCGTCCCCCGCGCCCGAACCGGTCGCTCTCACCCTGTCCGTCCCGCCCCGCCCGGCCCGCGGGCTGACCGCGGATCTGGTCCGCCCGATCTCGGCCGATCCCGGCGTCGAGGTGCTGGACCTGGCGCTCGACGACGAGGCGGTCTCGGAGTTCCTGGTGCGAATCGTGCACGGCGACAGCGGTTTCGTGGCCCGCGCCGACTCCGGCGAACGGGCGCTGGCGGGCGTGGCGGCGACCGTGGCCGCGCTCTGCGGCGAGGACATTCGCGCCGCGCTCGCCGCACCGGACATCGCGTTCCTCACCGGGCTGAAACCGCCCGCGGTCGAGGCGTTCCGCGAGGTGCTGCTGGCCGTCGAAACCGTCGAGGTCGCGGCCGTGACCACCGCTCTCGCGGTGCTGGGCGGCTGAACCCGCCGCGCCCGGGGTGCGAAGTTACCCAGGAGTTGACCAAACCGGGGGGTGACCGGGCACACGCAAGTAATGTCGTAACCGTGCCGCGTATCGCCTACTTCGGGCCGTCGGGAACCTTCACGGAGATGGCCCTGGCCAAACTGGAGTCCATCGGAGTCTTCGATGGACCGGTCGACCGTGTCCCGGCCCCGAGCCAGGGCGCGGCCGTCGAGCTGGTGCGGGCCGGAAAAGCCGAGGGCGCGGTGGTGCCGATCGAGAGTTCGGTCGAGGGCTCCATCGCACCGACCCTGGACGCGCTGGCCGTCGGCCCGCGGTTGCAGATCATCGCGGAAACCGATCTGGACGTGGCCTTCACCATCGTCGGCCGCCCCGGCATCGGGCTCGACGAGGTGCGCCGCATCGCCGCGTATCCGGTCGCGGCCGCGCAGGTGCGCATGTGGCTGGCCGTCAACATGCCGCTGGCCGAGATGTACACCTCCGCCTCCAATGCCGCGGCCGCCGAGGACGTCGTCGCCGGGCACGCCGAGGCCGCGGTCTCCACCACGCTGGCCGGGCAGCGCCTGGGCCTGGCCACCCTGGCCGACGGCGTCGCCGACGTGGAACGGGCCGTCACCCGCTTCGTGCTGGTCGCACCGCCGCGGCCCGCGCCGCCGCGCACCGGGGCCGACCGCACCTCGATCGTGCTGGAGCTGGCCAACGAGCCCGGCTCGCTCATGCGCGCGTTCGCCGAATTCGCCACCCGCGGTATCGATCTGACCCGCATCGAATCCCGGCCCACCCGCACCGGCATGGGCACCTACCGTTTCTATCTGGACTGCGTCGGGCATATCGACGATGCCGCGGTCGCCGAGGCCCTGAAGGCCCTGCACCGCACCGCGGCCCGGATCCGTTTCCTCGGCTCCTGGCCCGCCACCTCGTCCACCGGCACCCCGCCGCCGCTGGACGCACCCGCCGCGGCCTGGCTGGCCGATCTGAAGAAGGGGGTGGCCGACCTGTGACCGGCAAACTCATCCTGGTCCGGCACGGCGAAACCGAGGGCAATGTCGGCAAGATCCTCGACACCCGGCTGCCGGGCCTGCCCCTCACCGAACGCGGTGTGGCGCAGGCGAAGACCTACGGCGCGAACTTGATCGCCCCGCCGCAGCGGCTGTTCTCCTCGGCCGCGCTGCGCGCCCGGCAGACCGGCGGCTACATCGAGGCGGCCACCGGCGTCGCACTCGATGTGCTGGAGGACCTGCAGGAGGTGCAGCTCGGCGACCTCGAGGGGATGAACACCCCGGCCGCGCACGAGGAGTTCCAGAGGGTCTATCACGCTTGGCATTTCGGAGATCTCAGCGTCAGAGTGCCCGGCGGCGAATCCGGTGAGGACGTCCTCGCCCGCTACATCCCGGCCCTGCACCGACTACGCGACGATTATCTGAGCCGTCCGGATGCCCACGATGTGATCGTGGTCAGCCACGGTGCGGCCATGCGGCTGGTCTCTCGCGAATTGACCGGGGTGCCCAGGCATTTCGCCGCCAGCAATCACCTGGACAATACCGAGACCATCGAGCTGCAGCCGTTCGAGGACGGCCGCTGGACGTGCACCCGCTGGGGTCGCTATGCCGCGCCGTTCGGCGACACCACCGCGCCTGCCGCCGACGACCAGACGGAGAACATCGGCGACGACCCGATGGGTTAGGCCGGGAATTCCGTTCGCAGCGGCAGGGATTCGATGAGATCCCGCAGCGCCGTGCGCAGCCGGGCGGGGGTGCCGCTCGCCAGGGACGTCCACTTGCTGCCGTCCGCGGCGCTGCCGGTCAGGGCGAGGAAGCGGCCGTGCCGGGTGTTGTACACCGCGAGGTGGCTGCCGGCCACGTCGCGCGTGCCGTCGCCGTAGCGCACGCCGACGATCTCGGCGTGCGAATTCACCTGCACCAGAGCCGAAGCGAGGACAGGAGCGTCGCGGTTCGGGCTGCCCACCGCGGCCAGTCGGGTGGCCGTGGTGGCGGCATCGCCGGCGTCGTCGAAGACGGGGGTCAGATCGGTGGTGGGCGCGTTCATACCGGACAGTTCCAGCGGGTCGGCCGGGCCGAGCGCGGCCATGAGGATGCCCGGTAGATCGTGGCCGGCCTCGTCGATGACATAGGAGTCGGTACCGCGCAACGCGACCACCTCGAACTCGTCGCCTTTGGCCAGGCAGCACCGGTTGACCCGCCCCGACACGTACCAGCGCAGGGCCAGCACCCAGTGCGGCCGGTAGAGCACGCGCAGCCGCTCGGCCAGTTCCGGATGCACCTCGTCGCCGTCGAGCAGGGCGCGCTCGGCGAGGGTGGTGGCCGCGGCGGCCATGGCAGTCTTGTGGTCGGCGGCATTGTCGTAGCGGCCCAGGGCATTCAGTACCACCGGCAGTTCATCGATGCCCAATGTCTCCAGGAGATACTGCATTTCGTCGAGTGACAGCGTGATCGACCGCAGCGTCGACGGCCCGCGGCCCGCGCCGAGGACGGTCACCGGTCGGCCGACGGGTCGCCGCCGATGACCGCGGGCGCGATGACCCGGCCGTCGGCGAACGCCGCCGTCGAGTGTCCGTAGTCGTGCCCGCGGTGCGGCTCCTCCTCGTCACTGCCCTGCGTGCCGAGCAACGAGCCGGTGCCGATCGAGCGGACCGGCACGGTCGCGGCCTGGGGGATGGTCGTGCTCATCGGTGCGGCGATCGGCGCCGCGGGAGCCGTTGTGCCACCGGTGTTTCCGAGACCCGCGCCCCAGCCGTCGGGCAGCCGCAGCGCGCCCGCCCCGTTGCCGACATAGACCGACACGCCGCCACCGGTGACGGACACCGCCTGTGTGTCCACTGCCGCGCCGCCCACACCCGCCGGGACCGGCAGGCCGGAGGTTCCGAGTCCGGGCGGCTGCGTCACCGCGTTGGCAACGGCCGTAATCGCTGTGTTCGCAAAATCTCCCACACCGGTGACGCCACTGGTGACGACGGCACCCGCCATCTGCGCGACCTGGGACAGCGCACCGGTCACGGCCGGATTCTGGGTGAGCACGGCGGCCGCGCCGAGCACCGCCTGCAGTGGATCGCTGCCATTGGCGAGCGCGTCCGCGCCCGGGTTCGCCGCGCCCGCGCCCACGGCGATGGGCGGCGGCATCAGGAACTGCCCGGGCGTGGCCACCATCGAACTCGTTGCGGCCTCATAGGTTTCCATCACCAGCGCGGCGCGGATGTCCAGCGCCAGCTTGGCCGCCTCCGCCGCTTCCGCGGTGCCGTTGAGCGCACCGCCGCTGGAGTAGGCGGCCACCCGCGCGGTCTCCACGGCCGCGATCTCCGGCAGGCTCGGCATGGCGAGCGCGGCCACGGTGTAGGCGGTGGCATTGGCGGCGGCCTTGCCCGCCATCACGCCCGCCATGACGGCCTGCTGCTCGGCCCACACAGTGAAACCGCCCAGGCGGGCAAGCACATTCAGGCCGTTCAGTCCCTCGAGACCGACGCCGAGCTCGGCCATAACCCGCGCCACCGTGGTGGTGGCGTCCACCCAGGAGGCGGTGAGCGCGCCCCAGGCGCTGCCCGCGGCCGCGATCGGAATGGCGTGCGCGCCGGCATTGAGGCAGACGGAATTGAATTCGGCCATGCGGGGCAGCCAGAACACCCCCGTGATTCCCAGCGTCATGCGCGTGTCTCCCCCTACACCTGGATCGCGGCGATTCCGGCCGCGCGCACCGCGTCCTGGGCCAGGTATTCGGCCACCTGGCCGCGCAGGGTGGCGGCGGCGTGATGCAGTTCGAGAATGCCCTGGGCGGCCGAGTGGTCGTGGGTCAGTGCGGCGTTGTTGAAATGCGCCGCGGCCAGGCAGGACACCTCTTCGGTGCCGGAGGGGAGGACATGGGTGGCCGGAGCCGTCGCGCTCGCCGCCGCGGCCAGGCGTTCGGCGAGCAGATCGAGTTCCAGGGCGGCCGCGAGTATCACTTCGGGCTGCACCAGGACGTGGCCGACCATGATCGAACTCCCTTCCGCGTTCCACCCGGTTGTGAAGATTGGACGCGGAGGTTCGCCGATCGGTTCCCGACGCGGTGATTCAGCCCCAGCCCAGCTGATGAAGGCGTTCGTCGTCGATCCCGAAATAGTGCGCGATCTCGTGGATCACGGTGATCGCCACCTCTTCGACCACCTCTTCTTCGCTGCGGCACATCCCGAGGATGGCCTCGCGGTAGATGGTGATGGTGTCGGGCAGCGCGCCCGCGTAGTGGCTGTAGTCCCGGTCGGTGAGGGCGATGCCGTGATAGAGGCCGAGCAGGTGGGGGTCCTCGTCGCTGCGCGGCTCGATGAGCACCACCACATTGTCGATCGCCCGTGACAACTCCGGCGGAATCAGATCGAGGGCGTCGCCGACCAGTTCCTCGAACCGGTCGTCGGACATGGAGACGGGCATGCCTACAGCTTCCGCCGCGTCACCGGGGCTGGGGGATCACCGGCGGGGCCGCGCCGGGCAGCGGCGGCGGGGTGTAGCGGCCGTTGTTGGGCGGCGGGACCGGGGCCTGGCCGTCGATCTGGATGTCGCCCTTGGCCGATCCGGTGATGGTGGCGAAGCCCTCCTGATCGGCGCCCTTGCCGACCATGCAGTTGAGGCTGCGGGAGCCGGCCAGCCAGCTGCGCGTGTCGATGGCGTCCCAGAACAGGGTGAGGGTCTTGTTGCGCAGTGCGTCGGGAGCGCCGAGGTAGTCGCCGGCGTCCTTGGCGCACTCGTCCTCCATGTACTTGTCCTGATCGTCCTTCGAGGGCGGGCCGCCGTTGAAGTGGGTGGCCAGGTCCACGGTGGAGACGATCTCGAAGGCGTGCGGCTGGGTGCAGTCGACCGGATCGGTGGGCAGGCTGGACTTGATGCCGATACAGGTGCCCACGTCGTAGACCTTGGACTGGTTGATCTCGCGCACGCTGCCGGTGATGGGCTTGGTGGCGAGGCCCTGGCTGCCGGAGACCTGCAGGCCGCAGCGCAGCGTCCGCTCGCCCGCCTTCCAGCCCGCCTCACCCGGATTGATCAGGCCGACAACGAATTTGCCGCGCGGGTCCAGGCGGCCGCCGAGATACTCCTGGGCCGCGCTGACGCAGTGTTCGTCGCGCAGTTCGGAGAAGCGCAGCGAGTCCGGGAAGCGGGACCCGGGCCCGAACTCCTTGCCGGGGTACTTGCTCAGGTCGATGTCCGCGGTGACCTCGAACAGGTGCTTGCCGGCGCAGTCGACCTTGGTGAGGTCACCGGCATTGGCCTTGGACCAGGTCAGGCAGTCGCCTTCCTTGGCGGTGCCGAAGGCCGCGCCCGCGACCGCGCCGGTGGGCTGGGCGGCCCCCGGGGCGTGCGCCCTTACCCGGTTGGAGTCGAAGCCGTTGGAGACGAACATGGTGATGAGCACGGCCAGCGTGACGCCGACCGCCATCGCCAGCAGCCCCCACCGCACCGTCGACGCCGACAGCGGACCGTTCTGGTCCAGCTTGGATTCCATGGCGCGGAACGGCTTCAGCACGCTGTCCAGCGCAGTCGGTTTCCGACGGTTCGGCGGCCCGGGCCGCTGCGAGGACGACGGCGCGGGCCACTGCGGAGGCATCTGTTGCTCAGGCATCGGTGCTGAGCTTAATTGTCTCCGCTTCGCTCCGGTGGGTTCGCGGCCGAGGCGCAGGTCCCATTGAGCCGGAAGCTCGGTCTTCCGCTCCGTCGGTCCAGACCGAGCCGGGCCGCGAACCATGAGTGCTCTGCTTCGGCCCTCGGTGCTGGTGGGGCATCAAGCTGGTGGGAGTTCTACGCCAGGATGAGCTGGGCCGCCTTCTCGCCGATCATGACCGCCGGGGCGTGGGTGTGGCCGCGGGTGATCACCGGCATGACCGACGTGTCGGCCACCCGCAGGCCCTCGATGCCGCGGACTCGCAGTTCGGGATCCACCACGCTGGATTCGTCGCGGCTCATGGCGCAGGTGCCGACCGGGTGGTACAGCGTGTGCGAGTGGTCCTCGAGGCAGCGCCGCAGCACCTCCTCCATCGGGGTGTCGGAGGGGACGGCCGGCTGCATGAGCTCGCCGATGTGTGCCTTCAGCGCGGGCTGATGCGCGATGTCGGCGCACATGCGCAGCCCGGCGAGCAGGGCGGCGCGGTCGGCGGGCTCGGCGCAGTAGCGCGGGTTGATGCGCGGCGCGGTGAACGGGTCGGGGGAGGTGAGGGTGACGAAGCCGATGGATTCGGGCTTGAGCAGCACGGCGGCGAAGGTGAGCGCGTGCCCGTCCGGATCGCCCAGGCCCTCGGCGATGTAGGGCGCGGGCGCGAAGATGAGTTCCAGGTCGGGCAGGTCGAGATCCTCGCGGCTGCGTGTGAACCCGTAGGCCTCGCCGATATTGGAGGTCAGCTGCCCGCGCCGCAGCACCAGGTAGTTGGCGAGCTCGAGCAGGTTCTTGTCCGCGCCGTAGAGGCTGCCGCCGGTGGTCCGGTAGACGATCGGCGCGGCCAGGTGGTCGCGCAGGCCGCGCCCGACCTCGGGCAGGTGCCGCACGACGGGGATGCCCAGTTCCTGCAGCCGGTCGCCGTCGCCGATGCCGGAGAGCATGAGCAGTTGCGGGGTGTTGATGGCGCCGCCGGACAGCACGACCTCGCGCTTGGCGGTGATCTGCTTGGTCTCGGCGCCGATCCGGAATTCCACGCCGATGGCCCGCGTGCCCTCGAACAGCACCCGGGTGGCGTGCGCGTCGGTGACGACGGTGATGTTGCGGCCCTGCTGCCGGGCGGGCCGCAGGTAGGCGTCGGCGGTGCTCCAGCGCGCGCCGCGCTTCTGGGTCACCATGGTCTGCGAGAAGCCCTGCGGCCGATCCAGATTCGCGCGTTCCACCGGGTAACCGGCCTCGGCGGCGGCCTGCAGGTAGGCGTGGGTGAGCGGGCGCGGGCTGCGCTGGCGGGAGACGTGCAGCGGCCCGTTGCGGCCTTCGCCGGGTTCGGCGGCCTCCTCGACCGATTCCATGCCCTGGAAGATGGGGAGCACCTGCTCGAAGGACCAGCTCGGTCCGGCGTAGCGGGCCCACTCGTCGTAGTCGGCGGCGAAGCCGCGCACCCACATCATGGCGTTCATGGAGGAGGAGCCGCCGAGCATCTTGCCGCGCGGCCAGTAGACCCGGCGGTCGCTGAGTTCGGGCTGGGGTTCGGTGCGGTAGTTCCAGTCGTTGGGGCCCTGGAACAGCTGGTTGAACGCCGCGGGAATGTGGGCGAATTTGTCGCTGTCCTCGCCGCCGGCCTCCAGGACCACGACGCTGACGCCGGGTCGCTCGCTCAGTTTCGCGGCCACTGCGGCCCCCGCGGATCCGGCTCCGACGACCACGAAATCGGCGGTGTGCGGGGTGTATTGGGGCATGCTCACTCCTCGGAAAGACCACGGCGGAGCCGCTGCCGGACTCCTGCCGTCCCATGCCGCTTACCCTAGGGTGGATTTCACCCGGTCGTGGGGTGGATCGATCGGATCGGGAGCCGAAACCGATTCGATCAAGATCGAATAGCGAAGCCGCGGACCTACACGAAATCCGGTAGCGGCCGCCCACTAGGCTCAATGGTCATGATCGACCTTCGATTCCTGCGGGAAAACCCGGATGTGGTCCGTGCGTCGCAGCGAGCTCGCGGTGAGGACCCCTCCCTGGTGGATGCCCTGCTCGAGGCGGATGCCGCCCGCCGCGCCGCGGTCGCGACGGCCGACAATCTGCGCGCCGAGCAGAAGGCCCTGGGCAAGAAGGTCGGCAAGGCTTCCCAGGACGAGCGTCCGGCGCTGCTGCAGCTGGGGCAGGAGCTGTCGGCGAAGGTGAAGGAGGCCGAGGCGGCCGAGACCGCCGCGGACGCCGACCTCGACGCCGCCCAGCGCGCGCTGTCGAATGTGGTGCAGGAGGGCGCGCCCGCCGGCGGCGAGGACGACTACGTCGTGCTCGAGACGGTCGGCACGCCGCGCGAATTCGATTTCGAGCCCAAGGATCACCTGGACCTGGGTGAGTCGCTCGGCGTGATCGACATGGAGCGCGGCGCGAAGGTGTCGGGCTCGCGCTTCTACTTCCTCACCGGCAACGGCGCGCTGTTGCAACTGGCGCTGCTGCAACTGGCCGCGCAGAAGGCGGTGGCCAACGGATTCACCATGATGATCCCGCCGGTGCTGGTGCGTCCGGAGATCATGCAGGGCACCGGCTTCCTGGGTCAGCACGCCGCCGAGGTCTACCACCTCGAGGACGACGACCTGTACCTGGTCGGCACCTCGGAGGTGCCGCTGGCGGGCTATCACTCGGGCGAGATCCTGGATCTGAGCGAGGGCCCCAAGCGCTACGCCGGCTGGTCGTCGTGCTTCCGCCGGGAGGCGGGCAGCTACGGCAAGGACACCCGCGGCATCATCCGTGTGCACCAATTCGACAAGGTGGAGATGTTCGTCTACACCACCCCGGATCAGGCCGACGCCGAGCACCAGCGGCTGCTGGCCTGGGAGCGGGAGATGCTCGCCGCCATCGAGGTGCCCTACCGCGTCATCGATGTGGCCGCCGGCGACCTGGGCAGCTCGGCCGCCCGCAAATTCGATTGCGAGGCTTGGGTTCCCACCCAGGAGACCTATCGCGAGCTCACCTCGACCTCGAATTGCACGACGTTCCAGGCGCGCCGCCTGAACGTCCGGTACCGGGACGAGAACGGCAAGCCGCAGATCGCCGCCACGCTGAACGGCACCTTGGCCACGACCCGGTGGATTGTCGCTTTGCTGGAAAACCACCAGCAAGCCGATGGTTCGGTAAGGGTGCCCACTGCGCTGGTGCCTTTCGTCGGCACCGACGTGCTGGCACCGCGCTGAGTATTCGCTACTCGGCGTGGCTTATTCCGCCGGTTGTGTCTACTGCCGGGTTGGCTTGTGTCTAGGCTAGGCACCGTGCGAGGAATCGGGTCTCGCGGCGATACCCGGACCCGGGTACGGGCGGCATCGGCGCTGGCGACGGCAATGGTCATGGCTCGGACCACCGGGGCGTTCTACGTCATGGGCGGGGTCCTGGGCCTGGTTCTGACTGCGGTCGCTCCGGGTGACGAGGGCAATCGGCCGCTGGTTGGCGCGGCGGCGTTCGGGGCGCTGCTGTTGGGTATCAGCCTGCTGATCTGGGGTCCGCGGCTGCCGCATTCGGTGCACCACGCCTATGTGGCGACCGCCACCGTGCTGGTCACCATTGCGGTGCACTGGTTTCCGAACACGGTCGGCGCGATCAGTCTGGCGGCGTTCTATGTGTTCGTCGCGTGTGATGCCGCCATCTTCTTCTCCTGGCGGTGGCTGGGCGGGCATCTGGCGTTCGCGATCGCCTGCTGCCTGTGGGTGGTGCCGTCGCGCGGGCTGCCGTGGTGGTCGGGCATCATTCCGGCGGGCATCACCTTCGGAATCGGCATTGTGGTCGGCATTCTGACGCGCATGGCGTCGGACGCCGATATCGATGTGCTGACGGGTCTGCTGAACCGGCGCGGTTTCGATCGGGCGCTGAGCAATGCCATCGCGCACGCCACCCGGACCGGCCAGGGCCTGGCCCTGGTGCTGGTGGACCTGGACCGCTTCCAGAAGATCAACGACCATCTCGGGCATCGGGCCGGTGACGCCGTGCTGCAGCGGGTGGCCGACACCTGGGCGAAACTGCTTGCGCCGGAGCAGCGGCTGGCCCGCTACGGCGGTGACGCGTTCGCGCTGCTGCTGCCCGGCACCACCGAGCAGGCCGCGATCCTGCTGACCGAGGAGCTGCGCGCGGCCGTCACCACGGGCTGTTCCGCGGGTGTGACGTCCTGGCAGCCGGGTGAATCCGGGTCGCTGCTGGTGTCGCGCGCGGATGTGGGTCTGTACCGGGCCAAGCAGGCGGGCCGCAATCGCACGGTGCTGGAGTCGTCGCGGCAGCTGCCGCTGGCGGTGGAGCTGCGCGAGGCCATCGACCGCGGCACGCTGGACGTGCAGTACCAGCCGATCGTGAGTCTCACCGACGGCGCGACCCGGGCGGTCGGTGTGGAAGCCTTGCTGCGCTGGTCTTCTCACGCCCAGCCGGATGTGACCACCGAGGGCCTGATCCGGGTCGCCGAGGAATACGACCTCATCTCCGATCTGGACGAGCTGGTGCTGCGGCGGGCCTGCGCCGATGCCGCCCGGCTGCAGGAGACCTTCGCCCAGTTGGATCTGACGCTGAACGTCAATGTGAGCGGGCTGGAGCTGGCCGAAACCGAGTACGCGGACCGGGTTTCCGGCATCCTCGCGGAGACCGGCTGGCCCGCCGAGCAACTCGTGCTCGAGGTGACCGAGAGCGAGCTGGCCGCCGAGTCCGAGACGGCCATCGCGAACCTGCACAAGCTGCGTGAGTTCGGCGTCCGGATCGCCATCGACGATTTCGGCACCGGCTACTCCTCGCTGAGCCGTCTGGCCACGTTGCCGTCGGACATCCTCAAGGTGGACCAGTCCTTCGTGGCGTCAATCCAGTCGGATTCCCCGGCGCCACCGTTGCTGGGCGTGATCGCGGCGCTGAGCAAATCGCTCGACCTGCAGGTCATCGCCGAGGGTGTGGAGACCGAATACCAGGCCGCGGTGCTGACCGAGCTCGGTTTCGCGCTGGCCCAGGGCTATCACTACAGCGACTCGCACCCGGTGTCCGAGCTCATCAACGACCTCAATGACCGGAATGGCCTGGTCGGCGCTGCGGTGGCGGAGGGCGAGCCGTCCTCCAACGTCTGGATACCGATCGATAATCCGCTTGACGGTGGGGCGCCCGGCGCGCAGGGTTGATCCCATGCGGCTGCTCGTCTACGCCTGTTGATTTGTACTCCGTAGGGCTCTGTCCCGGGCACTCGCCGAGCGTGTGGGCCCGGCGCACGCGACACGCGGCCACCCCGGCTCGACCCGTGCACTGACGCTGCGGGCGATGCTGTTCGCCATCACGGCGGACCTGATCCCGCTCTACGCGATCTACGCCCTGCTGTTCGCCGATCACGGCCTGAACGCGGCGCAGATCTCGTCGCTCTTCGCCATCTGGTCCGCGACCTCCTTCCTGCTGGAGATCCCCTCCGGCGCCTGGGCCGACACGGTCTCACGGCGCGCCCTGCTCGTACTGTCGGGCGCCCTGCTGGCGGCGGGCTTCGCGGCGTGGACGCTGTACCCCTCCTACCTGGGATTCGCCCTGGGTTTCGTGCTGTGGGGTACTTCGGGCGCGCTCCGATCGGGCACCTTCGAGGCCCTGATTTACGACGATCTGCACGCCCGCGCGGACACCGCCGCGTACGCGCGGTTGCTGGGGTACCTCCGCGCCGGCGCCGAATCCGCCGCGCTCGCGGGCATTCTGGTGGCGGCCCCGCTCTACGCGTGGGGCGGCTACGCGCTGGTCGCCTGGTCCAGTGTCGCGATCGCCGTCGTGCACACTCTGACCGCGGCCCTGCTGCCCACCGCACCGAAGTCGGTCTCCGCGGCGGAGATCGACGATTTGGGAGAGGTGGACGAGGGCGTCGCGGATGCCGATGCTGCCGAACCAGCGCCGAAATCCAGTGGCTACCTGCCGAAATCCAGTGGCTACCTGACGATGTTGCGGACGGGCCTGCGAGAGGGCCTGCGCGTGCGGACGATTCGGCGCGGAGTCATCCTGGTGGCCCTGCTGAACGGCATCACCGCCTTCGACGAGTACTTCGCCCTGCTCGCCGATCACGCGGGCGCGGGCCCGTCGACGGCCGCGGTCCTGGTGGGCATCACGGTGGCCGGTGCGCTGGCCGGCGCGACCCTGGCGGGCCGCACCGAGGGCATTTCGGCGCGAGTCATGTCCGCGGCGCTGGTGGTGGCCGGTGTCCTGTTCATCGCCGGCGCGCTGCTCGCGGGCGCCGCCGCCCACCACCCGCAGGCGATGTATGTGCTCACGGCCGTGGGCTTTTCGGCCGTGGGCGTCGCCTACGGCATCGACTACAACGCCGACGTCCTCGCCTCGGCCCGTTTGCAGGACGCCATCGCGGGCCCGGCCCGTGCGACCGTCACCTCGGTCTCCGGTTTCGTCACCGAGATGATCGCCCTGCTGGTCTTCGCCTTCGCCGCGGTGGCCACCACCTGGCTGTCCCTGCCGCTCATGGTCGCCCTGCTGGGTGTTCCGCTGCTGCTGGCCGCGGCCCTCGTCCCGACCTGGCTACCAAACGCGGCATCCGGCCTCGAGGTGGGCGTCCGCGATTCGCAGCCTGCCGCCCAGGATCCCGGACAGGTCTGATCGGGTGGGTTGCCGGGTCGTGCTGCGCTGGAACGGGATCCGTACCCGGCGGGGCGCGGCGGGGCAGAGCGCCGCGCGACATGATCCGGTCGGTCGGTTCCGGGCCGGGGGTGGCGGGGACAATCGGGCGGTGGCGATGCGGCAATGGGTGGGATTCGGGTTCGGGGGTTCCATCGGCGCGGCCGTGGCCGTCCAGGCGCGGATCAATGGGGAGCTGGGACAGCGGCTGGGGGATGGGATCGCGGCGGCGACCATCAGTTTCGGGAGTGGACTGCTGATATTGGCCGTGGTGTTCGCGGCCAGTGGGCGGTTGCGGGCGGGTGTGGGGCGGGTGCGGGCCGCGCTCGATACGGGAGAACTGCACTGGTGGCAGCTGCTGGGTGGGCTGTCGGGCGCGTATTTCGTTGCGTGTCAGGGGCTCACGGTGGCGATCATCGGGGTGACGGCGTTCACGGTGGCGGCGGTGGCCGGGCAATTGGTGAGCAGCCTGGTGGTGGATCGGCTGGGCTGGGGGCCGAGCGGGCCGACACCGGTGACGGCGGGGCGGATCGGTGCCGCGGTGCTCGGCCTGGTCGCCGTGCTGCTGGCGGTGATCGGCCGGCGCGGCACCGGCACGGTCGGTGGGCATTCGGCGGCCTCGGTGCTGCTGGTAATCCTGCCGCTGATAGCCGGCTTACTGGTGGCCTGGCAGCAGGCGGTGAACGGCCGGGTCGGCGCGATCGGCAGCCCGCTGTCGGCGACCCTGGCCAATTTCGCGACCGGCACCGCGGCGCTGGTGGTCATCGAGGCGGGAGTGCTGGTGCGGCGCGGTGGATTCGGCCCGCTGCCGAGCGAGCCGTGGCTGTATCTCGGTGGGCTGATCGGGATTTCGTTCGTGGCGCTGGCGGTGGCGGTGGTGCGCTGGATCGGGGTGCTGCTGCTGGGATTGACCTCGGTGGCGGGCCAGCTGCTGGCGTCGGTGGTGCTGGATGTGGTCGCGCCGACCGGCACCGGGCTCTCCGCCCTCGCGGTGATCGGCTGTGCGCTCACCTTCGTGGCCGTGGCGGTCGCCGCCCGCTCCCGGACGTCGTGAGCGCCCCGCCGGAGGCCGTGGCCGTACCCGCCCCGATTCCGCCGCCACGCGGGTGAGTTATGTGTTTTCCGGCGTGGCGTCGAAAACTGTTCGGGTGATTTGTAATTCGCCGTCAATCTCGATGTGCAATGGTGCGGGAATGGCTATCGACTACTGGGTGTGGGTGGCGCGTCTGGTGCTGGCCGTCGTGTTCGGATTGTCGGCGTGGGGGAAATTCGCCGACGGCTCCGGGACGCGGATAGCGGTGGAGGAGTTCGGCATTCCCATCCCGTGGGTGCCCGCGGTCGCCTGGGGGTTGCCGGCGGTGGAGGCGGGCGTGGCGATCGCGGTGCTGCCGCCGAGGACCGCGGCCGGTGCGGCGCTGGTGGCGATTCTGCTGCTGGGCATGTTCACGGGCGCCGTGGTCCGGCTGCTGCGCCACGGAAAGCGCCCGGTCTGCTCGTGTTTCGGCGCCGGGAGCGCGGCGCCGATCGGCCGCGGGACGGTGTTCCGCAATATCGTGCTGATCCTGCTGGCGGGCCTGACCGTCGTCGCGACGCTGGCCGATCCGCAGGTGCCGGGCGCGTTGCCGATGGATCACGCGGTCGCGCTGGCGGTGGCCGCCGGGTTCGCGGCCGTGCTGGTCTCGCTGTGGGGCGAATTGCGTTCGCTGCGCCGCCGCCTGGAAGACCTGGAAACAATGCGGCCGATCCGCCGGGATCGGCCGCATTCAGCGGATCAGACCAGTTTCTTCGAACGCAGTTCGTGACCCTTGGACGTCTTGCAGCGACCCGATTCCAGGTCCCACTGCCAGCCGTGCAGGTTGCAGGTCAGGGTATTGCCCTCCACCACACCGAATTTCGAGAGGTCGGCCTTGAGGTGCGGGCAGCGGCGCTGCACCTCCCAGCCGTCGAGCTCGGTGGACGCGGAGTCGTCGTGCGCCTCGGCGAACCAGCCGTCGGCGTAGGCGATGCGCTCGTCGGTGAGGCATTTGAAGAAGGTGTAGAGGAATTCGTTGTATCCGCCGATGCGCCAGGTGGTGAAGCGCGTGGACAGGAAGATGGTGTTCACCCAGTCCGGTTCGTCGTCGCGCAGCACGGTGCGCACCAGCTGCGGGTCGATGCGGAATCCGTAGCGGTACTTGCCTTCTCCCTCGATGGGCGCGCGCACCACGCGCTTGGGGAAGTCGAGCACCACGGTCTCGTCGCCCATGACCAGGCCGACCGCGTAGCCGATGCCGTCGCAGATGAGGTCGCTCTGCGCCATGATCGGCTCGAACTTGGCCTGCAGCGCCGGCAGCAGCGGTTCACCCTCGGCCGGGGCCCAGGTCGCCTTCTCGGCGGCCAGCACCGGAGCCATACGCTGGGCCATGTCCTCGATGTAGGCGGCCTTGTCGCCGAAGATGGTGTCCGGGTCGACCGGGTGGGTGAGCGAATTCAGCTCCTTGCCGGTCAGATCCGCGGTCGAGCCGGGGATCATGAGCAGCCCGCCCTCGTTGCCGTGGATCTTCATCTGATCCAGGAAGACGATCTGGTCGGGGAAGATATTGCCCTCGTCGCCGCGGTCGTCGTTGAGGTAGCGCAGCTCGTCGTCCAGGAAGACCGGCGGGCCCGCGGACGGGACGATCCAGGTGGCCCCGACCTGCTCGA
Organism: Nocardia niigatensis NBRC 100131; assembly: GCF_000308655.1. Lineage (GTDB taxonomy): Bacteria > Actinomycetota > Actinomycetes > Mycobacteriales > Mycobacteriaceae > Nocardia > Nocardia niigatensis. Next base: position 64,749 of record NZ_BAGC01000001.1, read on the forward strand.
TGTAGGAGCGGCAGCGGTCCATGCCGCGCTGGCGCTTCTGCTTGCCGAAGTTGGCCTTGGTCTTGGCGGGGATGTCGTAGACCATCGGGTACCAGATGGCGCCGGAGTACTGCAGCAGGTGGATGTCCACGTGCCCGAAGTTGTCGTGCAGCACGTCCATGTCGACCGGCCGCGCGTCGTTCATGTTGAAGCACACGGTTTCCCCGTCGGCGACGACCAGGGCGGAGTCGCCGATGGGGCCGTCGGCGGGCGCGCGCAACGCGATGATCATGATGTCCAGGTCCCCGCCGGGACCGGTGACGGTGGTCTTGACCGAGTTCTCGGTCTCCACGAACTTGGTGAAGCCGAGCTTCTCGAGTTCCCGCTTCAGGTCCGGCACCGGGTAGTCGGGCAGCAGGACGGTGGCGTCCTTGCTGACCTTCTCGGCGAGGAGCTTGGCGTCCCAGTGATCGCGGTGCAGGTGCGAGACATAGAGGAAATCGCAGTTGCCGAGCTCGTCCCAGTCCAGCTGGGTGTTGTCGGGGAACGGGAACCACGATCCGAAATAGGCCGGATTGACCCACGGATCGCACAGGATCGTTCCGGCAGCGGTTCTAATGTGGAATCCGGCGTGTCCGACGCTGGTGATCTGCACGAGCTTCATTCCTCCCTGACCGTTACCAGCCACCCACAGTACTGGCTAGCCGGAGACGTCGCCGATGCAGTAACCCTCGGAGCCCGACTTCAGGGTGTATATCTGCTTTGTCGGTATTCCCCCGCCGGTGGTGACCGGTACCGACACCGTGATGTACCCGCCGCGCGGCCACTCCGACTTGATGGACTGGTCCACGAAGGTCCTTACCGTTCCCGCCTTCGACGGGTTCACGGCCAGCGGGACACTGGCCGGTTTGCCGGTGCCGTCCGGATCCCAGGTTCGTCCCACGGCGCAGACCAGCGGATACGCGTCCTCCTGGTCACTGGGATGCAGCGGCTGACCGATAGAGCGAGAGAGGAAGCGCCGCACCGTGTGTCGCGCGTCGGCGTCATTGAACCCGAGCTCGCTCCCCGTCGGATAGACGTGCGGGCAGGCATACCCGGTGGCGATGTCCCGATCCTGCACGGTCACCGTCACCTCGGCGTTCTGCCAGGTCACGGCGTGTCCGCTGGAGACGCCCGGTCCGGTGAGCGCGTCGATGATGGCCTGCGGGTCCGCGTACATGCTGTGAATATTGGGCGGCGCCATGGTCCAGCACCGGTCGCCCAGTTCGTCCAGCTCCCTGTCCCGCAGATCGGCCGCCCACCGCGCCACCGCCGGCGCCGCCTCGGGCTTCCCCGGCACCGCCCCCACCCCACCGCTCGCCGCCGCGGTCGTGCTCGGGCTACCGGCGATCGAACTCGGCGCATCGTCGGCCGCGAAGTCCGTGCCCTCGATCCCGGCCTTCGCATCGCAGCCGCAGACCACGCAGACCACACCGACTATCAACGTCCCGAGCATCCCCTCGCGGAGTCGTGCACGCAGCGCTGTTCGGCCGTTTTCCACTCCTGCGAACCTCTTTCAGTGTCGAAAGGTCACATCAACTGAGAAGGTGTTGCCTGGATCACTGGATGCCGCGCGGGCAGCGACTAGGCTAGCGGAACTGTGGAACCCGTCTATTACCCCGTCATCGGCCTGGCCCGCACGATCTTCGCGCTGCAGGGCCTGAAGTTCACCGTCAAGGGCGACGAAAACATTCCGGCGACCGGTGGCGCGGTGATCGCGATCAACCACACCGGGTACATGGACTTCACCTACGCCGGTCTGCCCGCGCGCACCACCGGACGCTATGTCCGCTTCATGGCCAAGAAGGAAGTCTTCGACAATCCCATCTCCGGCCCGATCATGCGTGCCCTCAAGCACATTCCGGTGGACCGTGCGGCGGGTGCCGAGTCGTACCACGAGGCCGTCAACCGGCTGCGCGCCGGTGAACTGGTCGGCGTCTACCCCGAGGCCACCATCAGCCGCAGCTTCGAAATCAAGGCGTTCAAGTCCGGCGCGGCCCGGATGGCCATCGAGGCCGGCGTCCCCATCATCCCCATCGTCATCTGGGGCGCTCAGCGCGTGTGGACCAAGGGCTTCCCGAAGCGCCTGGGCCGCACCAACACCCCCATCTCCATCGCGGTCGGCAAGCCCATCCAGCCCTTCGAACCGGCATCGGCCCTCACCGACCAGCTTCACGCCACCATGTCCGACATGCTCCTGGACCTGCAGAAGGACTACATCCACGAGCCCGGCGCCTACTGGGTCCCCGCCCGCCTCGGCGGCAGCGCCCCCACCCTCGAAGAGGCCAACGCCATGGACGCCGCCGAAGCCGCCGAGAAGGCCGCCCGCCGCACCCAGACCGATTAGCCATTGCTACGGCCTGTCCCGGGGCGGAGCACTCCCGGGACGGGCCGTAGCACGTTCGGCGATCGCCTCATGTCCGCCGTGCCGTTTTCTTGATGCGTGCGCGTGTGTCGAATTTCTCGAAATAGCTCGTGTCGTCTGTTTTCCCGCGACGCAGGTGTGCGATCCCGAAGCGCTCGCCGTTCGACAGGGTGATTCCACGACTGGTGGCCCGGTCGATCAGGCACTCGATTGCTGCCCGTCCGGATACGCGAAAGCGCACCGCCGCAGTCGGTTTGGCCCAATCGGGCAGTTCGTTCACGACCGGGGGTCCTCCTCCCGGAGTTGCTCGCGCACCTCGAGCAGATGCCGCCGCAGCGCGCAGTCCGCCCTCCGGCAGGCGTCATTGTCGTGGGCTTGCAGGAGTGCGTCGAGGTCGCGATCCGAGAACACCACGTGTGCGGACGGTTTCGCGTGCCAGGGGAGCGCCTGCACCGGAATGTCTGGGCGGGGGCGCTCCTGCTGCGCGGGTCAGCTCGGATCGGAGCCGCGAACGGCCGGAAGCCAGGTAGCCGTGGCCGCCGCCACCAGGGTGGCGGCCACGAAGGCCATCGATCCGCCGCCCGCCACGTACACCCACAACAGGCCCGCGAACGGTCCGACGACCGCGGACTGCGCGTCCAGCAATAGCCTGCGCCCGGTCCCGGTCCGGTCGATCGCCTCGGGATCCGGCCGCGCCGGATTGTCGATCAGCCGCCCCACCGGCTCCGAATCCCGCAGTCGCCCGGAGGGATACACCCGCAGCTGGCCGACACGTACTGTGCGCCCGGCCAATTCGGCCGTGTCCGGTGTGAGCGTCACCAGCCCCGGGTCGAAATACACCGGCAGCCACAGGTCTCTCCCGCCGATCGTGAACTCCAGCCACGACCGGCTCACCAGCCGATGCTGCTGCCGCACCCGCCGCACCGCGACCTCGCGACCGTCCTCGGTGCTGGGCAGTCCGGCGGTCGGATACCCGAGCGCAACCGCGAACCGGAACCCGGTGTAGCCCAGGATGATCACGGCCACGGTGACCAGCATCGCCACCTGCTCCGGATCAGCGAACGGGACCCAGGCGAGGGTGATCGCCAGGGTCCCGATCGTCACGAGCGCCGGATAGGCCAGGGGGTGGCCCGTCCGGAGAATCACTTGAGGAAGCCGATTTTGGTGTAGTCGAGGCTGGCCAGACCGGCCGCGCCGTAATTGGCGAGGTTGGCGCGGACGGCGACATTGCCGGGGGACTGCATGAGCGGCATCGAGTGGCCCTCCGCGAATACCTGCTTGTCGACCTGGTTGGCCAGCTCGATCGCCTTGTCGGGGTCGAGTTCGGAGACGGTCTTCTCGATCAGGTCGTTGAGCTCGGGCGAGCCGATACGCCCGTAGTTGCCCTGGATGTCACCGGGGTGGTAGCCCCAGATCTGGTCGAGGCTGCCGAGCGGGAACAGGTCGCCGACCCAGCTCCAAAAAGCGATATCGAAATCGCCGGGCTGGATGACCTTGGTGAAGTAGTCCTGGCCGGGCTTGGTGTCGATGGTGAGCTTCACGCCGATCGAGGACAGATTCTGCTGCATGATCTGCGCCATCTGCACCCAGGTGTCGTCGTTGTACATGACGTCGCGTATCTCGAGCTTGCGCCCGTCCTTCTCCCGGGTGCCGCCGCCGGCGGGCACCTTCCAGCCGAGATCGTCGAGCTCCTTGGCGGCCTCGGTGGGGTCGAAGGCGGGCGCGTTGTCCTGGTAGCCCTTCTGCCCGGCCATGTAGATGTGGTTGTTCAGCGGTTTCGGGTCGTTCACCAGACCGCTCTGGATCGCGGTCGCGATGCCCTGCCGGTCGACGGCCTTGCTGATGGCCACCCGCAGCTTGGGGTCGGCGAGGATCGATCCGGGCGCACCGTTGAAGGTGAAGTGCGACCACTGGTTACCGGGCGCGCGGCGGATGGCGACGCCCTCGGTGCCCTGCGCGGTCTTGAGATCGTCGCGGCTGCCGATGCCGACGGCGTCGATCTCGTTGTTCTGCAGTGCCGGGATGGTGGCCTGCGCGTTGAGCACGCTGAACGTGATGGTGTCCAGCTTCGGCGTCGCGCCCCACCATTTCGGATTGTGGCCCAGCACGATTCGGCCCTGACCGCGGTCGGTGGACTGCACGATGAACGGGCCGGCGGTCACCCCGATGGCGTCGACGAAGCCCTTGTTGAAGGCCTCCGGCGTCGCGGTCATGGTCTTGGGATAGAGGAAGCTGTTACCCGCGAACTGCCCCTTCCACTCCGCGAAGTGCTTGTTGAAAGTGACGATGGCCTGCCGGTCGTCGACCCCCCGCTCGACCTTCTCGACCCGGTCGAAGCCCTGGCTGTTGGCGATCAGGTAGTCCTTGTTCTTGCCGCTGAGCGCATTGGCCTGGGAGGCGACGTCCTCCCACGTGATCGGCGTGCCGTCGGACCACACCGCCTTCGGATTGATCGTGTAGGTGACCTGCTGCGGATTCGTGTTCGTCAGCTGCACATCGGTGAAGTAGTTGGTATCGACCGACAGATTGCCCGCCGCGTCGGAGACGAACGCGCGCGGCATCATGGACCGCTCGATACCCGTGATCTCGCTATCGTTGCCGTCGATGTTCAGCGTGTTCCAGTTCGCCGGATACGCCGAGATGGCCAGCCGCAGATTGCCGCCGTCCTTCAGGTCCGCGACATCGTGCGGATTGATATCGCTGGTGGTGCCGAGTTCGGCCTTGCCCTGCGGCGCGGTGCCGTCGTCACCGCCACCGCATCCGGTCGCAACCACCGCCACGGCGACCAGTGGGACCGCGAGTTTCAAGCCGATCGAGCGAATCCTCACCGGTTGCTCCTTCCGTCGAAGTTCTGCTGGAACACTCTCCGCCCCTATCCCGAAACGACCGGGACCGGAACGGCGTCGATGAGGGCGCGGGTGTACTCGTGCCGAGGATCGCTGAAAACCTGCTCGGCCGCACCGTATTCGACGATCTCACCGCGGTACATGACGGCGATGTCGTGCGCGAGATTGCGCACCACCGACAGATCGTGCGAGACGAACAGGTAGGACAGTCCACGCTCGGCCTGCAGGTCGCGCAACAGATTCAGCACCCCGGCCTGGATCGAGACATCCAGCGAGGACACCGGCTCGTCGAGCACCAGGATCTCCGGATCCAGGGCGAGCGCCCGCGCGATATTGATGCGCTGCTTCTGCCCACCGGAGAAATCGGCCGGATAGCGGTCCGAGTGTTCGGGGCGCAGGCCCACCAGGTTCAGCAATTCTTTGACCCGGCGCCGGATCTCGTCCTGCGGGCGGCCGTCGATACGCAACGGCTCGGCGAGCGTGTCGGAGATCGGCAGCCGGGGATCCAGCGAGGACGACGGATCCTGGAACACGATCTGCAGCTTGCGCCGGATCTCGCGCCGCCGGGCCTTGGTGAGGGTGGCGACATCGCTGCCCAGCACCTCGATGCGGCCGCTCTCCGGTGCGATGAGGTCCATAATCTGGGTCAGCGTCGTCGATTTCCCGGAGCCGGATTCGCCGACCAGCGCCAGCGTGCGACCCGATTTGATCTCGAAGCTGACGCCGTCCACCGCCTTCACCTCGCCCTTGCGGCGTTTGAAGACCACACCGGAGGTGATAGGGAAGGTTTTCCTCAGGTCCGAAACCCGGAGCACCACTTGCTCATCGGTGGGGATCGGGGTTTCGGCGGACGGCACCTCGCGGCGATAGGCCGCGAAGAGGTCCGCGGTGCCGACCTCGGCGACGCGAATGCAGGCGGCCCGATGTCCGGGTTCGGTGTCCTGCAGGGGAGGTTCCGCCGCGTGGCAGTCGTCCACCGCGACCGGGCAGCGCGGCGCGAACGGGCAGCCGGGCGGCAGCGCGTGCATGGCCGGCGGTGCGCCGACGATGGGTACCAGCGGCGCGCGGGCCGGACCGTCCAGTCGCGGGATGGAACCCAGCAGACCCACCGTGTACGGCATCCGCGGCGCGTTGAAAAGATCCGTGGTGCGCGCGGTTTCGATGATTCGGCCGGCGTACATGACGGCGACCCGATCGGCCAGCGTGGCCGCGATGCCCATGTCGTGGGTGATGAAGACGACGCCCGCGCCGGTGATGTCGCGGGCCTTGCGCAGCAGGTTCAGGATCTGCTTCTGCACGGTGACGTCGAGCGCCGTGGTCGGCTCGTCGCAGATGATGAGCTCGGGATCGTTGGCGATGGCGATGGCGATCACCACGCGCTGGCGCATGCCGCCGGAGAACTCGTGCGGGAAGGCCTTGGCGCGCAGCGCCGCATCGGGGATGCCGACCAGGTCGAGCAGTTCCACCGCCCGTTGGGCGGCCTCGCTCTTGCTCATCTTGCCGTGTGCCAGCAGGGCTTCGGCGATCTGGTCGCCGACCCGGTACACCGGCGTCAGCGCCGAGAGCGGGTCCTGGAAGACCATCGAGATCTTGCTGCCGCGCAGCGTGGACAGCTGCCGATCGCCCATGCCGAGCAGTTCCTGCCCGCGCAGCCGGATGGATCCCTGCACCCGGGCCTGATCCGGCAGCAGTCCCATGATCGCCAGGGACGACACCGATTTGCCGGAGCCGGACTCCCCGACGATGGCCAGGACCTCGCCGTCCTGCACGGTGTAATTCACCCCGCGCACCGCCTCGACGCGACCCTCTTCGCTGGGGAAGCTCACCCGCAGATCGGAGACCTCGAGCAGCGGCGCGGTGGTGGTCCGAGTGGTCTTGTCGGTCATGCCGCGGCCTTTCCGGCGGGTTTCTTATCGGCCACCCGGTCCTTGCGGCGCGATCGCGCATGCCCCGCGCTCGGGTCGAAGGCATCGCGCAGACCGTCGCCGGCCAGGAAGGTGCACAGCACGGTCAGGATCAGGAATCCACCCGAGAAGAGGAACAGCCACGGGTATGTAAGTGCCGATTTGGTGCCGGCGGCGATCAGTGTGCCCAGTGACACGTCGGGCGGCTGCACACCGAATCCCAGGTAGCTCAGGCCGGTCTCGCCCATGATCGCCGCGCCGACCGCGAGGGTGGTGTCGATGATCAGGAAGGAGGCGACGTTCGGGATGATGTGGGTGGTGATGACCGTCCAGGTGGACGCGCCCATATAGCGTGCGGCCCTGACGAATTCACGCTCGCGCAGGCTCAGCGTGAGTCCGCGCACGATGCGCGCGCTTATCATCCAGCCGAAGCCGCCCAGGAGCAGGATGAGCAGCACGATGCTGCCGCTGCCTTTCGCGCGCGGTGCGAAGAGCGCGACGATGATGAAACTGGGGATGACCAGCAGCAGGTCCACCAGCCACATGATCGCCAGATCGGTCCAGCCGCCCAGCAATCCGGCCACCGATCCGGTGAACGCCGCGATCAGGGCGGATATGAAGGCCACCGCGAAGCCGATGATCAATGACTTCTGCAGGCCGCGCAGGGTCTGGGCGAGGACATCCTGGCCGATCTGGTTGGTGCCGAAGGGATGCCGTGCGCTGGGCGGCTTGAGCAGCGCCGTGTAATCGAGCTGCTGGTAGTCGTATTTCAGGAAAGGCGGCAGCGCGAAGGCGAGGATCAGCATCAGGATCAGGATCGCCAACCCGGTCACTGCGGGCTTGTTGCGCAGGAAGCGCCGCACCACCAGCTTGCGGCGGCCCGCGGCCATCGGCTCGGGAGCGCCCTGGGCGATGAGTTCGGTTTCGGTCATCACGCACGCACCCTGGGGTCGAGAATTGCGGTGACGATGTCGGACAGCAACCCGGACAACAGGATCACCAGCGCGACGAACCCGGTGATGGTCACCACCGGATACAGGTCCTGGGCGGTGATCGAGTCGACCAGCCACTCACCGACGCCGTGCCAGCCGAAGATCTTCTCCACGAAGGCCGTACCGGTGATGAGCGCGCCGAAGCTGTACGCGAACAGCGTCGCCATGGGAATGAGCGCGGTGCGCAGTCCGTGCTTGTACAACGCCCGGGAGCGGGTGAGGCCCTTCGCCCGCGCGGTCCGGATGAAGTCGTTCTGGAGGACGTCGAGCATGGCGGCGCGCTGGTAGCGGCTGTACCCGGCGGCCGCGCTGAGAATCAGGGCCCCCGTGGGAACGATCATGTGCTGCAGGCGGTCGACGAACTGATTCCAGGCTCCGTGGACCGCGTTCGCCGAGGTCTCGCCGGTGTAGTAGAAGATCTGCTGCCCGGTGGCCGTATTGATCTCGTACGCACCGTATTTCAACAGTGTCGCGAGCAGGAACACCGGTGTGCTGATGATCAGCAGCGAGAGCACCGTGGTCAGGTAGTCACTGAACTTGTACTGCCGGATCGCTCCGGCCGCGCCGATCAGCACACCGAGAATCGTGCCGATGATCGAGCCGACCAGGACGAGTCGCAGGCTGACCCCGATGCGCCGCGGCAGTTCCTGGTTCACGGGCTGCCCCGCCAGCGTCTTGCCGAAGTCGCCGTGCGTGACGATGCCGCCGACCCACTCGGCATAGCGCTGCGGGATCGGCACATTCAGTTTCAGCTCATCGCGTTTGGCGTCGATCACCGACTGCGGTGGGCGCGGATTGCGATGCTCGAGGCTGTCGAGCGGGCGAAAGGTGAGGGACGCGAGACCGAAGGCAAGGAACGACGCCAGCACCAGCAGCACGACATAGTTCAGCGCACGTCGCAGCAGAAAACCGGCCATCATGCCCTTTCGGGGTCGAGTTCTGACCCCAGATCATAGGGACAGGACGGGGTGAACGCGGGCTACGGAGGGGAGACGCCCCGGCAATCCGTGTGTTATTGCCGACGGCTCTCCGGGGGCCGGTGCGGGAGCGTCGCAACGAGATGGGGGTCCGGAAGGTCTCGTTTGTACGGCAGCGCCCGGAATCCACGGGCGCACCGGTCGCGGCTCGAGGCAGGATGGAGTAGGTGACGCTCTTTCACCTGCCCAAACCCAAGATGGTCGCCTCCGACGTGGACGGCACGCTCATCGACCACCGTGAGCAGGTGAGCGCCCGTACGAAGGCCGCGATCAATGCCCTCATCGCGGACGGGGTGCCGTTCGTGCTCGCCACCGGAAGGCCCCCGCGCTGGATCGATCCGGTCGTCGACGGGCTCGGCTTCGCGCCGCTGTGCGTGTGCGGCAACGGTGCGGTCATCTACGACAGCGCCGCGGACCGGGTGCTGGATACTCGCGTCCTGGATATCGAAACCCTCACCTGGGCCGCCGATCTCGCCGAGCGCCTGCTGCCGGGCTGCGGTCTGGCCGCCGAACGGGTGGGCTCCAGCGCGCACGACGCGGCCACCCCGCAGTTCGTCAGCTCGCCCGAGTACGAGCACGCCTGGCTGAACCCCGACGACACGCAGGTCTCGCGCGCCGAGGTCATCTCCGCGCCCGCCATCAAGATGCTGATCCGCCTGCCCGGCGCCACCAGCGCGGATATGCGCGCCGCACTGGACCCGCACCTGGCCGGGCGCGCCGACCTCACCTATTCCACCGACAACGGCCTGATCGAACTCTCCGCACCCGGCGTCTCGAAGGCGACGGGTCTCGCGACCATCGCCCAGCGTCTCGGTGTCCAGCACAGCTCCCTCATCGCCTTCGGTGACATGCCCAACGACGTCCCCATGCTGCTGATGGCGGGTCACGGCGTCGCCATGGCCAACGCCCACGCCGAGGCCATCGCGGCCGCCGACGAGGTGGCGCCCTCCAATATCGAGGACGGCGTCGCCCGCACCCTCGAACGCTGGTGGTCCTGAACAAGATCAGGGAGCTCTCACAGCGGCATCCGGACCGCGGTGAGAGCTCCCTGACTCGCATATCTAGTTGGGTGCCGTCGCTGGGATAGGGGCGGCCTGGGGCGTGCCCGGCGCAGGGATGGACTTGCCCGGGATGGGGTCCTGGACCGCGCCGTAGTTCTTCAGGACGGTGGTGACGATCCCGGTGAGCTTGTTGAAGATCAGGGCGCCGTTCTGGAAGTCGGTGCGGACGCCGTCCGGAACCGGGTATTCGTTGCTGGTGGGCAGGCCGAGAAGCCCGGTGCCCGCGCCCAATTGCAGAAAGCGCTCCAGGATCTTGCCGACCACCGAGAAGATCTGACCCGTCGGCGAGGAATACACGTACCCATTGGTGAACTGGCCGTACTGACCGCCGTCGGCCAGGGTGATCGGTTCCGCTTTCGGTTGTCCCAGTAGACCGTTCGCGCCGCCCTGATCGTTCCAGTAGCGGGCGACCGGGCTGCGGTCGAGCATGTTCAGGATCTTCTGGGTGAGGTCGGCCAGGGCGGCCAGATCCGCCTGGTCGCCGGCGTCGGGGGCCGGAGCGGGGCCGGCCTGCGGATTGCCCGCGTTCTGGCCGGGACGGACCCGCGCCGGACCGGGCTGCTCGGGCGCGTCGGTGCTGCCCGCGACGTCCTCGGCGATCTGCCGGATCTTGTCCATCAGGGCATAGGCGGCGTCACCCGGGCAGGTGGTGTTGCCGACATCGCGGTGCGCGAAGATGTTCGGCAGCTTGACCGCTTGTCCCAGAGCGTATTTCGTGTAGTCGCTGCCCTCGGAGTACATGGTGGTCTGGCCCTCGGGATCGATGCCCGCCACCTTGGCGCGCCAGCCGATGTACTTGCCGATCGCCTGGATGGAGACGTCGGTGGGCGCCTCGTCCTCGTAGTCGCCCATCAGCGCGACACCGGCGGTATTGATATTGAAGCCGCCCGCGTGCGCGCCCTCGACCGGCTTGTCCAGCCCGCCGTAGCGGCCCTCGAAGATCTGCCCGTACTTGTCGACCAGCGCGTTGTAGCCAATGTCGCACCAGCCCAGCGTCTTCGCGTGATACGAGTAGATGGCGCGCACGATGCCCGCGGACTCGGCCTTGGTGTAGTCGTTGCGACCGGCGGTGTGGTGCACCGTGATCGCGTTGACTGCGTCGTCGTAGGTGGGTTCCTCGCAGCGCAGCGATTCGTCCGCACCCCACTGCGCGCGGGTGATCACCTTGGGCCCGCCGCCCGGCAGTGGCGCGGCCACCGCGGAGAGGTTCTCGTCGATGGTGCCGCGGCCCGGATCGATCAGCACCGCGGCCAGCTTCTCCAGATTGACCTGCGCCGGATCGGCCGAGCGGTCGTCGAGGGGCGTGGATTCGACGGGCGCGGCGGCCGGCTTGCGGGTCACCAGCATCTGCACGGTCTTGGTGTTGCCGACGTAGATCGGCTCGGTGCCGGTGCGCTTGCCCGGCGCTGGATGGTCCTTGCCGTTCTCGGTTTCGGCGTCGTACCAGGGTCCCCAGGTGCCGTCGGGGCGCTGGGCGCGGAGCTTGGTGGTGGTGCCGGCCAGATCCGTCGCGGTCAGCGCGACCATGCTGAACGGGGTGTCCCGGGTCAGCTCCTTGACCTGCGCGCCGACCTTGTCGACCAGGTCGGTGGGGACCGCGCCGGCGTTCAGCGCGGGGGTCCGTAGGTCACCGGTGAGACCGGGTACCGGGCGCGGGCCCGGGGCGGCCGGGTTGTCGGCGGTCGGAATGGGAGCCGGGACGGCGGAATCGGCTGGGGCGGCAGGTGTTCGGCTGCCCGGAGCCGGAGTAGGTGCTGGGGTCGTACTGCCCGGCGCCGGTGTGACGGCGGGAGTTGCTGGGGCGGAGGGGGTTTGGGTGGCCGTCGGCGCTGGAACTTCGGGCCCGGGCTCGGCGATGAAGCCGGGCACGCCCGGGGCGGTCTTCCGGGCGGAGCCAGGGGGGACAGGGTTGGCGTTGGGGAGCGAACCCGGCACCGTGGGGCGGGTGGAGCGCGGCGCGGGCCCGCCGGGCTGCTGCGAGTCGTTGAGTCGCGGTAGGGGGATCTCGGTGGGTAGTTGAACGCCCGGAATGAGATCCGGCGGGATCTGAATCGACCTGGGCAGCGGCAGCATGCGCAGATCGGACAGCCGCAGATCGGGCAGGTCCAGCCCGGTCAGCTCGCGCAGCGGCAGCACGATGTCGGGCACCGAGTCCAGGGCGACTTCGGCCATTTGTGCAGGTATAGCTGCCAGATTGCTTTCATCCGCGTTCCGGACATCCCGGGAATCGCTCAGCGCCAGAATGCCGACGGGAGCGGACAGCGCGAGGACGGTGATGACCGGGAGCGTATAGGCAGGTCTCGGTTTGCGATACGGCACAACAGTCTCCCATTCAGGTAAATCCGTCTAAGCGCGCCCGGAGCTCGAGCTTGCTACTTGGCGCATCAACGATCACACTAGTCCCTACTGTCACATTCCCTAGACGTATGGTTGAGGCTTAGTTTTTGAGTAACTCGAATGTAGCTTCGGCTCTCGACAGAACGGGTATGACATGCCGAACGGGTACCTAGCCGAGCGCCGTAGAAGGCGCGGTCTGCTCACCCTGTCCCTCATCGTCGCGGCTACCACCGGCGGCACCGCCCTGCTGGTCTGGGCCTGGCCCGACAATTCCTTCCTCTTCACCGCCGGCGCCGGTCACGGCCGCGGCCTGAGCCAGAACGGCGCCTTCGACAAGGCGGCCGCCGGTTGGAACGCCGACCGCATCCTGGCCAACTACTACGCAGGCGCCGACCTGGCCGAGATCGGCCAGACCACGGTCCGCGTCCGCCTCATGGAGCAGGACGACAAGACCCTCGACCTCGCCTCCGACTCCGTCTTCTACGTCGCCGGCCGCCGTGTCATCCCCGGCCAGGCCGCGCATCTGACGCCCACCGCCGCCGGCGCCGACGTCACCATCACCCAGGGCTGCGACGGCGACACCCTCTGGGAGGGCAATACCGACGACCCGTGGGCCTACCCGGTCACCGACGGCACCGACCGTCCCGCCGGCGAGCAGCTCGAGATCTGCGGCGGCAACGCCTACCGCGGTGTCCTCGGCGTGGCCCTGGACAACGGCTCCCCCCGCACCGTCAACGAGGTCGATCTCGACGACTACCTCAAGGGTGTGGTCCCCGCCGAGATGGTCGCCGGCTGGGCCGACAAGGGCGGCACCGAGGCGCTGCGCGCCCAGGCCATCGCCGCCCGCTCCTACGCCCTCGCCGAGGAGCGCTACTCCTACGCCCAGACCTGCGACACCGAGGACTGCCAGATGTACCTCGGCACCGACAAGGAAGACCCTCGCACCACCGACGCCGTCGAGGCCACCTCCGGTCGAATCCTGGTGCGCGACAACCGCATCCTCCGCGCCGAATACTCCGCCGCCCCTGACGGCGGCCTCCCGACCCCGGCCTCCGCCATGGAAGTCGGCCCCGCCCTCTCCGACTTCCCTGCCGCCACCCCCGAACTCCCCTTCCCCAACCCGCAGTCACCTCAAACCCAGCCCACCCCAACAGAATCCGACCCCACCACGCCCGTCTCTCCAGACGCCGCCACTCCGGTCCCCGCGACCCCGGACGCGGCACTCCCGACCTACACCGACCCGACCAAAACCACCCCGGTCACCCAAACCCCCGCCACCCCAGGCAATTCCACCCCGGCCACCCCGATCCACCCCGCCCCCGAAAACCGCACCCGACTCAACATCCCCCTCCCTTCCCCCGGCAGCGCCGACCCCAACTCCATCCTCGCCAACCCCCGACCAGCCCCATCCCCCGCCGGCGCCCTCAACCCGGCAATCCCCACCGCAACCCCGTCCCCCCGAACCACCTCCACCCCAACCCCACCCACCTCCCCGTCCCCGGTCCCCGCCTACGCCCCAGCACAGCCGACGGCTCCTGCACTGGTGAACCAATCTCCGGAATAGTTGGCACGAATAGTCATTGTCAACTTGTCTGCTGTCACTTCTGATCTGCACCTCAGTGGCGCGAAATGCAGGATGATCGGAAGGGGATGTCGAAGGCCTGGTCCAGGCCGGCCAAGGTGATTATCTGTTGAACGTGGAGTGGAGTTCGAGGTAGCCGATGTCTTTTCCGATAAGTGAGGCTACTTCTCATGAAGGAAGGTGGTGATTACCTCGTTGCTCCCTATCTGCGATGAATTGTCGGCCGATCGAATCGCCTACATGGATGTCGATCTCGTTTCCGGTGAGTGGTATGAAGTCACGGATGTCGGCGGCAAGATGATGACGGGGCTGGTGCTTGTGGCCTTCAGGATGGAGAGGATGGCCCAGAAGGTGACAATCCGAGGTGGGTCACCGGAGGCAGTCCAGTACCTGGATGTATCGGACACTGGTTCAATACTGCGGTGGCATGCGGAGAATTATCCATCGGTGCGCGCCGAGATCTGGCTTTCCCCCGAATCGGATGAAGGCGGGTTCGCGCGTAAGGGCTTGATCGCCAGTTCCGGTGATTCTGTGGATATGGTGGTCATTGAGCGAACGGACGTCGATGGCGACCTGATATCCGAAGAGTTTCATACGGCGGCGGAGTTGATCGAGCGCGTGGAGTACAGGTACAACTCCGACAAGGAGATCATCGAGACCAGAACGTATGATCGGCATGGCGCAAACATGATCGACGGCAGGTAATTTCGACCCGCGAAGGCGGCGCTCTCGATAAGAGGGCGCCGCCTTTGGTGTTTCAGTCCAGGGTCAGGTCGCCGAGGGATTCGGCGAACTTGCGCAGTAGGGGGATGAGGGCTTCGCGGTCGGCGGGGGAGAGGTCGGCCAGGAGGCGTTGTTCGTTTTCCATGTGTAAGGGGAGGATTCGGTCGATCAGGGCTCGGCCGGAGTCGGTGAGGTGGACCTGGATGGCTCGGCGGTCCTTGGGGTCGGGGACTCGTTCGACCCAGCCTTTAGCGGTCAGGCGGTCGATGCGGTTGGTGATGGCGCCGGAGGTGATCATGGCGGCCTTGTTGAGGGCGCCTGCGCTGAGGCCGGATTCGTTGCCGGAGCGGCGGAGGGTGGCGAGGACGTCGAACTCCCAGCGTTCCAGGCCCTGGGTGCGGAAGAAGTCGGAGAGCTCGCGGTCGACGATGCGGCCCAGGCGGGCGAGGCGGCCGAAGATCTCCATGGGGGAGGTGTCGACGTCGGGGCGCTGCTGACGCCAGGCGGCGGTGATCTGGTCGACGGCGTCGGGCACCGGCGGCCTCCTCTCGGGCGGCGGAATAAATCTCAACATTGAAATACTTGACGGTGAGGTATCCAGATGGTGTTATCTCAACGTTGAGATTATCAATGAGGAGCTATCGATGACCACCGCACGCGCCGGAGCCGCCGGACTCGCCGGGACGCTCGCCCTCACCGGGCTCGCGCCGCTGGTCTGGGGATCCACCTACGCCGTCACGACGACCTTCCTGCCGCCCGATCGGCCCATGTTCACCGCGCTCATGCGGGTGCTGCCCGCTGGCCTGCTGCTGCTGGCCATCACGCGGAAACTGCCGCACGGGCAATGGATTTCCCGCGCGCTGGTGCTGGGCGGGCTGAACATCGGCGTCTTCACGGCGCTGCTCTTCGTGGCCGCCTACCGGCTGCCGGGCGGGGTGGCGGCGGTGCTCGCCGCGGCCGCACCGCTGTTCGCGGTCGGATTCGCCGCACTCGGCCTCAATGAGCGGCTCACCGTGCGCAAGGTGGCGGCGGCGCTGATCGGGCTGGTCGGCGTGGCACTCGTCGTACTCAGGGCCACAGCGACTCTCGACACCCTCGGCATCATCGCCGGGCTGGTGGCCGCCATCGCCATGGCCGGGGGCACCGTCCTGACCAAGCGCTGGGGACGACCCGAGGGCATCGGGCCGCTGGCCATGACGGGCTGGCAGCTCACCGCCGGCGGACTCCTGCTGCTGCCGGTCGCCGCCCTCGTGGAGGGCGCGCCGCCCGCGCTGGACGGCCGGGCCATCGGCGGCTACCTCTACCTCGGCCTGATCGGCACCGCGGCCGCCTACGCGCTGTGGTTCCGGGGCATCGCCAAGGCCAATGCCACCTCGGTGGCCTTCCTCGGCCTGCTCAGCCCGCTGTCGGCGGCCGTCATCGGCTGGGCCGCGCTCGGCCAGGCACTGGCCCCGCTGCAGATCCTGGGCATGGCCATCGCGCTGGGCGGCACCCTGCTCGGCCAGACCGGATCCACGCCCCGCACAACGGAACCCGCGAAGCAAGCCGACACCTCCACGACCCGCGTCGCGGCCTGACGCGGAACCATCTCCCGAAGGAGCGAAAGACCATGCAGATCACAGTGTTCGGAGCGAGTGGCGACGCAGGGAGCCGGGTCGTCGCGGAGGCTCTGAGCCGGGGTCACCGGGTGCGGGCGGTCGCGCGCACCGCGGATAGGCTACGAACCCTGCCGGAGCAGGTGGAGGTGTGGACCGGCAATGCCGCCGATCCCGCCGATGTCGAGAAGGCCGCGGCCGGCAGCGATGTCGTGGTCAGCGCGACCCGCCCGGCCCCGGGCCGCGAGCACGAACTGGCCGACGTCGCCGCCGCACTGCTGGCAGGTCTGGCGGACAGCGGGATTCGGCTGCTGGTGATCGGCGGCGCGGGCAGCCTCACTGTCGCGGGGACCGGCAAGACCCTCACCGAGCAGCCGGGCTTCCCGGCCGAACTGGTGCCCATCGCCGAGGGCGGCAGCCGCCAGCTCGAGGTGTTCCGGACGACCCCGCACGCGGTGAACTGGGCCTATGTCAGCCCGGCCGCACTGTTCGAACCCGGCGAGCGCACCGGCGCCTACCGCCTCGGCCGGGACGACCTGCTCACCGACGACCAGGGCAATTCGGCGATCTCCATGGAGGACATGGCCATCGCCCTGCTCGACGAGATCGAGCAGCCCGCGCACCACCGGACCCGGTTCACCGTCGGCTACTGAAGATTCATCGTCGGCTACCGAAAAGCCTTACGGCACAACAGAATACCTGCCGAACGCACCGCGGGGCGTGACCGGAGTACCCGGTCACGCCCCGCGGCGTGGAACTGTCTCGGAGATCAGGCGACGTGGAAGCCCGCGCCCGCCCCGCCCTGGCTGTCGATATCCGCCAGCACGCTGCTGATATTGGTGGCCAGCTCCGGCTCGTGGATCAGGTTGCCGCCGCCGGTGCACAGCGGCAGCTCGACGCTGACCGGCCCGGCGTTGAAGTCGGTGCCCGCCACCACCATGCCGATCAGCTGGTCGCCGCGCAGCACCGGCGCGCCGGAGTCACCGTGGTTGGCGCACACCTGGCTGCGGAAGTAGGTGGACCTGGTCTCCCAGACCGGGCCGCAGGTGAAGCCCGTGGTGCGGCCGTTCTTGCAGACGTTCTCACCGATCTGCGGCGGGGCGCCGACCGAGTTGATCACCGACTGCGCGACCTGGCGGGTCGGGTTCACCCGGTCCGGGTTGAACACGATGATGCCCCAGTCCATCTCCTCGCCCTTGGCGGCGATGACGCCGATGCCCCCGGAGCGGGTGTACTCGGCCGCGATGCGCGCGCCGACCTCGCCGCAGTGGCCGGCGGTCAGGCCCACGAGCTGGTTCTTGTTGTCGTAGCCGATGGCGGTGATGGTGCACTCACTGACCGAGTTGGCGTCGGTGAGGTCCTCGACGTAGACGCCGGAACCGCCGCCGAGCACGACCGGTGCGGCCGCGTCCGCGGGCCCGGCGAACAGGAGCGTGGAGCTCACGGCGGTGGCGGCAACGGCCGCCCAGTGCAGAACTCGGGCGCGGCCCGCAGACAACATTGGGTTTTCCTCATCCCCCGAATATCGAAATTCGTGCGCGCGCGGAAATCGGGAGTCCGGTAGCGCGCGCGAGGAGCCTCTCACGCCCGCCTACCGGGCGCAAGTCTCGTCCGGGCCGACCGATTGGGTGACCTATTCGGAAGGCTTTGCCCGCCAGCCGGTTCCGATGTGAAACCGACTTGGCCCGGTCGGTGGTCCGTGATAGAACTCCGGGCAGTGGTGATCGCACCATGGGAGTGCAACCGGAGCGGCCTTTTCCGCCGCTGCCGAATGGGGAGAATTTCTAATGGCTTTTTCGGGCAAACTCGCCCTGACCATGTTCGTTTCGGCTGCCGCCGTGCTGATTTCGACGGTGGGGGCCGGCACCGCGAGCGCCGAGCGGGGACCGGACGGGTCGCTGTACGGCTCGCTCGCGATGAGCACCGACGGGGGCACCTTCTACGGCGCGGCCTGGAACTACCCGAACTGGGGCGGCTCCGACGCCGACGCGCTGAGCCAGTGCGCGCACCGCGGCTGCAAGATCATGGTGCAGTTCCGGGACGGCTGCGGCGCCATCGCCGAGAGCGCCGACCACACCTACTACTACGGCGGTTCGGGCAGCAACCGCGCCGAGGCCGAGCAGGATGCCATGAACCGGCTGACCAACTGGATGCCCGCGCCGGCGGCCATGTTCGGCAGCTCGGCCCCGGCGAAGCAGTCTGTGCACATCCGCTACAGCCAGTGCACCGACGGCGCATAGGCCGTCGGCCGCGCCTGGACGGGCGCATACTGGTCGAGGCTTGACTTTGACGCAACGTCAACTTGCATCCTGAATTCGTCGAGGAGAACGAGGGGAAACGAAAGGCCCGGACGTGGCAGCCGAATGGTCCATCCAGGAATTGGCCAAAGTGGCCCGAACCACCAGCCGCACCCTGCGGCATTACGGTGAGCTCGGGCTGCTGCCGCCCAGCCGGATCGGATCCAACGGCTACCGCTATTACGACCAGGAATCCCTCGTGCGGTTGCAGCGCATCCTTTTGCTCCGGGAACTCGGCCTCGGCCTGCCGGCCATCGCCGAAGTCCTCGCCGGGCAAAAGGACACCGCTGCCGCCCTGCGCACCCATCTGGAATTGCTGAAACACGAGCAGGACCGGATCGCGCGCCAAATCACCTCGGTGCAGACGACATTGCGCAAAACGGAAGCAGGTGAACAACTGATGGCGAACGAGGTATTCGACGGATTCGACCACGCCCGGTATCAGGACGAGGTCACGCAACGCTGGGGCAAGGATGCCTGGGAGCGCGGCGACCGCTGGTGGAATGCCAAGAGCGACAGCGAGAAGCGGGCGTTCCAGCAGACCCACCTCGATATCGCCGCCGACTACGGCCGTGCCCGCGCGGCCGGCCTCCCGGTCGACAGCCACGAAGTGCAGGAGATCGTGCAGCGGCACTACGAGTGGCTCGCCGCCACCCCCACGGGCGCCGCGATCAACGCCCAGTACTTCAACGGTCTCGGCGACATGTACGTGGCCGACCCGCGATTCGCGAAGAACTACGACAAGCACGGCCAGGGCACCGCCGAGTACGTCCGCGACGCGATGCGGGTATACGCCGACACCCGGCTGTAGCCGGAAAACCCGCCGCCGCTCCACGGATCACGGTGCGTGCCACAGCCTTCCGGATAGACACCGGAGGATCAGCCGCCCAGCCCGGTGAGTTCGATCTCCGTATCGAACGGCTGAGTGGTTCGCAGCAGCTTCCGGTGGACGTCGACACCGAAGTACTGACCGGTGGTCTCGTCCAGCCGGAAGGTGTAAACGGCGGGTGCGAAGTCCTCGGACTCGATTCGCCAGAAGTACGGAACCCCGGCGCGGGCGCGGTCCATGGGCCGGATCATCCGATCTTTCCGGCGAGTACACGGCGAGACGATCTCGACCGCGAGGAGGACCGCGGACCTTGGATAGACGTTTGCCTCGGGCAACGCGGCGGTCATATCGATGACCAGAATGTCCGGCAGGGGAGCGAAGTCCTCGATGATCTCGAGACCGGAAAACCAACAGCCGCCCAGTCTTTCGGCCGGGCGGCTGTTCCGTGTCGATGCCGGGTCAGGCCGCGCACATGGACTGCATGACACCGCGCAGGATCGGCGCACCGTAGGTGGTGGGCGCGAAGGCGATGGTCTCGGCCATGCTCAGCGGGGTCAGCACCGTCGAGGCGACACCGGTGAAACCGGCCACCGTATTGCCCACGGTGAGCAGCAGGCTGGTGGTGTCCAGTGCGAGGGTGATGAGCGAGAAGACGTTCTCCACCTTCACATCTCCCAGCGCCACGGTGTTGAGCGCGCGGCCCTCGTAGATGTCGAAGCCCAGGTTGGCCAGGAAGGTGAGCGGCCCGTAATCCATCGAGTCGACCAGCGGCCCGAGCTGCTCGGTGCGGCGCAGCATCATGACGTCGGCGACCCGGTTGCTCCGCAGGAAGCCCTGCAGCGCATCGGCATTGGCGTTCACGGTCGCCGGGTCGACGGGCAGCCCGGCGGTGGTGGCGAGGAAGTCACGGGTGCGCTCGACCAGGTCGGAGGTCCTGAGCTCGGCCAGCGGGGTGCAGCTGCCGTCGGCCTTGGCGAGCTGGCTCGCCAGGTCGATGAGCGGCTGCGGCACGTCGACATGCTCGTCGGGCAGGTCCAGCTGCAGCTTCTGGTACGTGCCATTGGCGTTGCAGCCCACCGACAGCTGCGACTGCACGGCCCGCGCCAGCGACTTCACGCCATTGAACAGCGCGCCCACGATGGGCTTGAGCACGAAGCCGACGGTCGGCACCAGGCTGGCGGCGAACTGGGCCGGAATCTTCACGATCCGGGTGGCCAGGATGAAGACCTCGACGACGTCGCGCACCTTCAGCTCCGAGAGCGCGATGGTCTTGTGCACCTGACCGGTCTTGACGGCGTCGAGGCTGTTGACGATGTACGTGACGATCGGGTCGTCGAGGAACTGGGTGCGGTCGTTCACCTCGTCCGGGCTCAGCGGCAGAAACCCGCGGCGGTGCACGTGGACCGCGGCGATGTTCTGCCGGAAGTCGTCCACCGACCGGTCGTAGGCGGTTTGCTGTTCGGCCGGGACCACCGTGCGGATAGCGGTGGCGGCCGCGGTGATGACGTCATCGAAGGTGGCCGCGCCGGGCTTGCCGCAGACGTCACCGGCATCGGCGATCTCGGCGGCGGCGAGGGAGGTGTCGCCCTCGTCGGCACGGGCGGGGGCGGCGGCGGGAATCAGGGCGGCGGTGCCCAGTAGGGCGGTGACGGTCAGCGCGCCCACGAGCGGGGCGAGGCGAGCAAGGCGCATGGAGGTGGTCTTCCGGGTCGAGCGAACGGCACGCGCGCGAAGCACACGGCACGGAACTGGTCATACGTTCAATTCGAGTCGCCATGTAATACAGCTCCCATGACGCCGCTGTCTGCCCTTCCATGAACGCCGCGCGAAAATCTCGCGACCATTCCCACCCGCCGGAATGACGCCCGCCACCGAACCAAGCCCCCTGCACAACAGCCTAAGGAGGGGGCAAAAGCCCAGAAGAGGGGCAAAGGCCCAGAGAGGGGCCGAACTGCCCGGAGCGAAGCGGAGGGCAAATGACCCACGCCACTGCCGAGCCGCTGCACAACAGTCCACAGGGGGGCAGAAGCCCAAAGAGGGGCAAAACCGACAGTTCGCGGCCCGGCTCGGTCTGGACTGACGGAGCGGGGGAGCGAAGCGGAGGAGCGGAGGAGGGAAGACCGAGCTTGCAGGCCGCGAACCGCCCGGAGCGAAGCGGAGGGCAAATCGAACACAGCCCGCGAACCGCCCGGAGCGAAGCGGAGGGCAATTGGACACAGTAGTCTGGGCAGCCGTGACCGTCGCATCCCCGTTCGATCTCATCGTCGTCGGCTCCGGCTTCTTCGGGCTGACCATCGCAGAACGCACCGCCAACCTGCTCGGCAAGCGAGTTCTGGTGGTGGAACGCCGCTATCACCTGGGTGGCAACGCGTACTCAGAGGCGGACCCGGAAACCGGCATCGAAATCCACAAGTACGGCGCCCATCTGTTCCACACTTCGAACAAGCGCGTGTGGGATTACGTCAACCAGTTCACCGAGTTCACCAACTACCAGCACCGCGTCTTCGCCATGCACAAGGGCCAGGCGTTCCAGTTCCCGATGGGCCTGGGTCTGCTGTCGCAGTTCTTCGGCCGCTACTTCACCCCGGCCGAGGCCCGCGCGCTGATCGCCGAGCAGTCGGCCGAGATCGAGACCCAGGACGCCGCCAATCTCGAGGAGAAGGCCATCTCCCTGATCGGCCGCCCGCTCTACGAGGCGTTCATCCGGGACTACACCGCCAAGCAGTGGCAGACCGATCCCAAGGAACTGCCCGCCGGCAACATCACCCGCCTGCCGGTCCGCTACACCTTCGACAACCGCTACTTCAACGACACCTACGAGGGCCTGCCGAAGAACGGCTACACCGCGTGGCTGTCGAAGATGGCCGAGAACGACCTCATCGAGGTCCGCGTCGACACCGACTGGTTCGAGGTGCGGGACGAGATCCGCGCCCAGAACCCGGACGCTCCGGTCGTCTACACCGGCCCGCTGGACCGCTACTTCGACTACGCGGAGGGCGAGCTCGGCTGGCGCACCATCGATTTCGAGACCGAGGTGCTGGAAACCGGTGACTTCCAGGGCACCTCGGTCATGAACTACAACGATGCGGACGTGCCGTTCACCCGCATCATCGAGCCGCGCCACTTCCACCCCGAGCGCGACTACCCGGCCGACAAGACGGTCATCATGCGCGAGTTCTCGCGCTTCGCCCAGACCGGCGACGAACCGTACTACCCGATCAACACCCCCGACGACCGGGCCAAGCTGCTGGCCTACCGGGAGCGCGCCAAGACCGAGACCGCCGAGGCCAAGGTGCTGTTCGGTGGCCGCCTGGGCACCTACCAGTACCTGGACATGCACATGGCCATCGGCGCGGCGCTCAGCATGTTCGACAACGTGCTGCGCCCGCACCTGGAATCCGGTGCGCCGCTGGTGGATGCCGCCGAATGACCGCCCAACTCACGCGGGAAGACATGACCACCGAGACTCGCGCCGTATCCCTGCTCCAGCGCGTCATCCTGCCCCGGCCGGGCGAACCGCTGGACGTGCGCAAGCTGTACCTCGAGGAATCCGAGACCAATTCCCGTCGCGCGCATGCCATCACGCGCACCGCGCTGGCCATCGGCGCGGAGTCGGAGGTCTCCTTCTGCACCTACTTCAACGCGGTCCCGGCCAGCTACTGGCGGCGCTGGAGCGTGCTGAAGTCGGTGGTGCTGAAGCTGGAGCTGTCCGGCCACGGTCGCGTGGACGTGTACCGCTCCAAGGCCGACGGCTCACGAATCCACGTGCAGGGCAACGAGTTCAGCACGCCCGGTGAGGGCGCGGCGGCCGCCGCCTTCGTGGAGTTCGAGGTGGATCTGGGCCCGTTCGAGGACGGCGGCTGGATCTGGTTCGACATCACCACCGACAGCCATGTCGAGATGCGCAGCGGCGGTTGGTACGCACCGATCGAGGCGCCCGGCGAGGGCTCCATCGCGGTCGGCATGCCGACCTTCAACCGCCCCACGGACGCGGTGAAAACCCTGACCGCCCTGGGTTCCGACCCGCTGGTGCTGGAGAAGATCAAGGCCGTCATCATTCCCGACCAGGGCACCCGCAAGGTGGTGGACGAGCCCGGCTTCGGCGAGGCCGCGGCCCGCCTGGCCGGCCGGCTGGCCATCCACGACCAGCCGAACCTGGGCGGTTCCGGCGGGTACAGCCGGGTCATGTACGAGGCGCTGAAGACCACCGACGCCGAGTACATCGTCTATATGGACGACGACATCGAGATCGAGCCGGACTGCATCCTGCGCGCGCTGGCCTTCTCGCGATTCGCCAAGTCGCCCATCCTGACCGGCGGCCAGATGCTCAACCTGCAGGAGCGTTCGCACCTGCACACCATGGGCGAGATCGTGGACCGTTCCATCTTCATGTGGACCGCGCCCGCGACCGTCGAGTACGACCACGACTTCTCGAAGCACCCGCTGCGCGACCGCGACAACTCCAAGCTGCTGCACCGGCGCATCGACGTCGACTTCAATGGCTGGTGGACCTGCGTCATCCCGCGCCAGGTGGCCGAGGAGATCGGGCAGCCGCTGCCGCTGTTCCTGAAGTGGGACGACGTCGAATACGGTTTGCGCGCCCGCGAACACGGCTACCCGACCGTCACCCTGCCGGGTGCCGCGGTGTGGCACATGGCCTGGTCCGACAAGGACGACGCCATCGACTGGCAGGCCTACTTCCACCTGCGCAACCGCCTGGTGGTGGCCTCCCTGCACCTGCCCAACGACGGCCGGCCGATGGTGGTCAACACCATCAAGGCCACCCTGAAACACCTGCTGTGCCTGGAGTATTCGACGGTCGCCATCCAGAACGAGGCGATCCGCGACTACCTGGCCGGACCGGACCGGCTGTTCGAGCTGCTGCCGAGCGCGCTGGGCAAGGTGCACGCCATGCGCAAGGAATTCCCGGACGCGGTGATCGTGCCGTCCTCCACCGAACTGCCGCTGGCCTCGCACGCCGAGGTGGGCGCGGTCGGCGAGCCCGGCAATCCGCTCGCCAAGGTGGCCCGGCTCGGCAAGGGCGTGCTGCACAACTTCCGCAAGGCCAACCCGAAGCACCACGAGACCCCGCAGCTGAACGTGCCGACGCTGGACGCGCGCTGGTTCCTGCTCTCGCAGGTGGACGGTGTCACCGTTACCACCGCCGACGGCCGCGGCGTCGTCTACCGTAAGCGGGATCCGCGAAAGGCCATGGAGCTGTTCAAGGAAGCGATGCGCCTGCGCAAGGAGCTGGCCGAGCGCTTCCCGGAGGTGCGTGAGCAGTATCGTCGCGCGCACGCGCATCTCACGAGCAAGGCCGCGTGGGAGAACGTCTTCGGTATCGACACTGATTCAGGCAGTACCCATTCGAGGAATGAGCCCAAATGACGGCTGCACAGCCAGCTTCCGGCCCGGACCGCGGATTGCACGTGGTCCCGGACGCGTCGGCGGCCCCGGTCGCCTCCCCGGCCGAGGTCAAGATTCTCAACCTGGTGCAGGGCACCATCGGGCAGCAACCCGCGGTCGTGAAGGCCGCGCGGGGCATGTCGCATTTCGGTGAGCACTCGCTGGGCTGGCTGGGCATCGCCGCGGCCGGAGCGCTGCTCGACAAGCCGCGCCGCCGTCAGTGGGCGGGCGTGGCCGTGGGCGCGTTCGGCGCGCACGCCGCCTCGGTCGTCATCAAGCGCATCGTGCGCCGTCCCCGCCCGCACGACCCGTCCGTGCAGGTCAACGTGTCGACGCCGTCGAAGCTCAGCTTCCCGTCCTCGCACGCCACCTCGACCACGGCGGCGGCTGTGTTGCTGGGCAGGCTCACCGGGCTACCCTTGCCTGCGGTGCTCGTCCCGCCGATGCTGCTCTCCCGGGTCGTTCTCG
This sequence comes from Nocardia niigatensis NBRC 100131, assembly GCF_000308655.1. Taxonomy (GTDB): domain Bacteria; phylum Actinomycetota; class Actinomycetes; order Mycobacteriales; family Mycobacteriaceae; genus Nocardia; species Nocardia niigatensis. The sequence continues at coordinate 90,149 of NZ_BAGC01000001.1, forward strand.
GCGTGCATTACCCCTCCGACGTGCTCGCGGGTTCGGCGCTGGGCGCAGCATCAGCCGCAGCCGTGCTCGCCGCCGAAAAGAGACTCGCCAAGTGACAGCCCAGGAAGAAGCCATCGTTGACATGAGCGAAGAGCCGACCAGCACCGACCTAGCAGAGGCGGTCATCAAGGGACCGCCGAAGACGTTGGGCGGCGGCTTGATCAAGGCCATGCGCCCGCGCCAGTGGATCAAGAACGTGCTGGTGCTGGCCGCGCCGCTGGCCGCCGGGAAGACCGCGGCCGGCGACCTGGTGATCACCGACCTGTCGGTGCTCGGCCACGTCGCCATCGCCTTCGTGGTGTTCTGCATGGCCGCCTCGGGCATCTACCTGGTCAACGACGCGCTCGACGTGGAGGCCGACCGGGCCCACCCCACCAAGCGTTTCCGGCCGATCGCGGCCGGCGTGGTGCCGGTGAACCTGGCCTACGCGCTGTCGGCGGTGCTGCTGATCGGCTCGATCCTGTTGTCCTTCACCGCGAACTGGCATCTTGCCGTGGTGATGGCGGTGTACATCGGCATCCAGCTGGCGTACTGCTTCGGTCTCAAGCACCAGGCGGTGCTCGACATCTGCATCGTGTCCTCGGGCTTCCTGCTGCGCGCGGTCGCCGGCGGGGTGTCCTCGGATATCCATCTGTCCCAGTGGTTCCTGCTGATCATGGCGTTCGGCTCGCTGTTCATGGCGGCCGGCAAGCGCTACGCCGAGCTGAAGATCGCGCTCGACACCGGCGCCAAGATCCGGAAGTCGCTGGAGTACTACACGCCGACCTACCTGCGTTTCGTCTGGACCCTGTCGGCCACCGCGGTCGTCGTGTTCTACGGTCTGTGGGCGTTCGAGCAGGATCGCGCAAAGGACACCATCTGGTTCGCCATCTCGATGATTCCGTTCGTCATCGCCATCATGCGTTACGCGGTGGATGTCGACGGCGGCGAAGCGGGTGAGCCGGAAGAGATCGCCCTGGGGGACCGTGTCCTCCAGTTCCTCGCAGTCGCCTTGATCGGAGCCCTGGGTGTCGCTGTCTATCTCACCTGACGTGGTAGAGGGAGCAGAGCGAGAAGAGGGTGAGCCGACGGCACAATTGCCGGTCGGTCGCGCCCGTCAGCATGCGGCGGACGCCGCACGCTTCTCGCGACTATCCCGCGCCACGTTCATCGGTGGGATCGCGCTGACCGCGACACTGTTCGCGGCCGGCGCGTGGCAGCGGCGCTGGATCGCCGACGACGGCCTGATCGTCCTGCGCACGGTGCGAAACCTGATGGCGGGCAACGGTCCGGTCTTCAACGCGGGCGAACGCGTCGAGACCAATACCAGTGCGGCCTGGACCTATGTCGTCTGGTTCTTCAGCTGGCTGACCGACATGCGGCTGGAGTACGTGGTGCTGAGCATCACGCTCACCATGTCGGTGCTGGCCATCGTGTTCGCCATGCTGGGCGCGGCCCGGCTGTGGGGCGGCACGCGGTCCGCCTTACTCGTGCCCGCGGGCGCGGTCGTCTACATCGCCCTGCCCCCGGCCCGCGACTACGCCACCTCCGGACTGGAGAACTGCCTGGTCATCTTCTGGCTGGCGGTGCTGTGGTGGGGTCTGATCCGCTGGAGTCAGGCCGAGCGGGTGCGCCCCGCAGGCTTTTTCGGCCTGGTGTTCTTCGCTGGGCTGGCGCCGCTGGTGCGGCCGGAGATGACGGTGGTCGGCGGCCTGGCGCTGCTGATGCTGTTCTGCGCGCCGGTGCCGCAAACTCGGCTGCGGCCCTGGCTTTTCCGCGCTCTGGTGGTCGTGGTGGCCGGGCTGCTGCCGCTCGGCTATCAGATCTGGCGGATGGGCTACTACGGCCTGCCCTATCCGAATACCGCCGTGGCCAAGGACGCCGGTGGCGCGAAGTGGCATCAGGGCTTCCTCTATCTGTGGGACTTGGTCGGTCCGTACTGGTTGTGGCTGCCGCTGCTGATGCTGGCGCTCGCCGCGGTCGTCCTGGTCCGGCAGCGCCGGGCCGATCGGCCGGCCGCGGCGACCGGCGACGCCGGAAACAACAACTGGCGCGCCCGGATTCACCGCTTCAGCGTGTGGCTGCGCACCCCCGCCGCGATCGTGACGCTCGTGGTCGGCAGCGGTCTGCTGCTCACCGTCTACGAGCTCCGGGTCGGCGGCGATTTCATGCACGGCCGCATGCTGCTGCCGCAGCTGTTCCTGCTGCTGCTCCCGGTGTCGGTGCTGCCGCTGCGGCCCGCCCGCGGCTTCGGCCGGAGCGAGACCGGAATGCGCGGCCTGGACTGGGCTTTCGTGCTGGTGGCGGCCGCGTTCGCGGGCACCGCGGGGTGGGCGGCCTTCGCGGCCGACACCACGGCCATCACGACCGGGAGCAAGATCCGCGCCAACGGCATCGTGGACGAGCGCATCTACTACGTGCTCAATACCGGGCACGACCACCCGATCCGCGCCGAGGACTACCTGGACTACCCGCGCATGCGCGCCATGGTCCGGGACATCGCCAACACGCCGGATGGTGCGCTGCTGCTCAACTCACCCTCGTTCATGAACTGGTACCTGGTGCCCGCGCCGGTGCCGGAGGGCGATCGCGAGCATGTGGTCTTCTTCCTGAATCTCGGCATGACCAGCATGAACGTCCCGCTGGACGTGCGGGTCATCGACCAGATGGGCCTGGCGTATCCGCTTGCCTCGCATACCGATCGGCTGACCGACGGCCGGATCGGCCACGACAAGAACCTCTACCCCGACTGGGTGGTGGTGGACACCGGCATGGTGGACCGGCACCCGTGGATGCCGTGGTTCCTGGACGAGAAGTGGAGTGACCAGGCGCGAACGGCGCTGTCGTGCCCGGACACTCAGGCGATGCTGGCCTCCTCCCGAGCGCCGCTGACCTTCGATCGCTGGCGGCACAACCTGATGCAGTCGCTCGACTTCGCCAAGTACCGCATCGACCGAGTGCCGAAGTACGAGATCCAGCGCTGCCATCTGGTGGATCCGACCCAGCCGCCACCGCCGCCGAGGTAGTCCGCACCCGAGAATGACCCCGCATCGTGCCTGGATGCGGGGTTTTCTCTTGTCTGTGCGGGTATTTGACCGAAAAGTCACTTTCAGGGGTGCGAGTTGTGGTTAGCTATCGCGATTTGGTAACACCCCGGCATGGGTCTCGCGATAAGCTGCGCGAGAACTCCGACGCCGACCAGAAACCCGCTGTGCGGCAACGGTTGTCGCAATACGAACCTGGGCGGGCGGACAGGGAGGCCCGGGGCGCACGGACGGAAGGCCGAATATGCGGGGCGTGACGGTTGTGGGTGGGGCGCGGAGTTGGCTGCGGAAGTCGGTGCTGGCCTTGGCCTTGGCGACCATGGTGCCGTTGGGGGTGGCGGTCCTGGGCGCGCCCGGCGCGAACGCCGCCTTCAGCCCCGACGGCGTGGACTTCTATGTCGACTCCAGCATGGGCCCGATCAAGTCACGCGTCTTCCGTGCGGCGGACGGCAATACGAACCGGGTCGTCTACGCGCTGGACGGTGAACGCGCGCGCGAAGACCTCAACGGCTGGGAGATCAATACCGACATCGCGCACGCGCTGACCGCCGCCAATATCAATGTCGTGATGCCGGTCGGCGGCCAGTCCAGCTGGTACGCCGACTGGAACTCGCCGAGCACCTTCCTCGGCGCCCCGGCGGGCACCGCCTCGGTGCAGTCCGGATCCGGCGCCACCCAGGTGTTCTCCGGCGGCCCCGGCAAGTCCTACACCTACAAGTGGGAAACCTTCCTCACCACGGATCTGCCCAACGCGCTGCGAGATCGGCTGGGCTTCAGCGCGACTCGCAACGGCATCTTCGGCCTGTCCATGAGCGGCGGCTCCGCGCTCATGATGGCGGCCTTCCATCCGAACCAATTCGCCTACGCCGGTTCGATGTCCGGCGCGCTGGACCTGTCGCTGCCCGAAATGCGCACCGCGGTGCGGCTGGCCATGGTCGACGCCGGCGGCTACAACGTGGACGCGCTGGCCGGGCCGAAGGACTTCAAATGGCAGCACCTGGATCCCTTCCAGTTCGCGCCCAAGCTGAAGGCCAACGGCACCAAGATGTTCATCTCGGCGGGCAGTGGCCTGCCCGCCTCCACCGACGGCATCAATGCCTCGACCATCGAGGCCATGGGTATCGAGGCGGTTGCCCTGGTCGGCACCAAGGCTTTCCAGGCTCGCTGGGCGACCCTCGGCGGCGGCAATGTCGTCTACGACTTCCCGGCCATCGGCGTGCACAACTGGCACAACTGGGAAGCCGAGCTGAACCGCATGCTGCCCGACCTGTCCGCGAATATCGGATGACCGGTGGCGATGGCGAGATGCCGGGGCGTGGCTCCCGTGCGCCATCCGGCGGTCCGGCGGTGGGTTCGCTGAGAGTTTCGAGAGTCGCAGCGCGCCTTCGATATTCGCTGCGTCGTATCCAGGATGCTGAAGGCGCGCACTGTGGTTCGCGCATAATGGAGTGATAGTTGATACGCATGAGTCTGTGGGGGCGGAATTCGACTCTCGAGTCGCATGCTGGCGCTGATGCGCGCCACATTCCTCGTCCGCAGTGGCGCTCGTCACTTTCGTCACGATCCGATAACGCTCCGTTAGCCCCCGCACGATAGGGTCGCCGAGACCTCAAACGTGGTTACGAGCACACGGTGAGACCGAACGACAGGAAAGGCCGGACAAACAATGCGAGGCGATAGACGTCAAAGATCCCGCGGGTGGCTCAAGAATTCCGTGGTCGGATTGGCGCTGGCGATTGCACTGCCGCTCGGGGTGTCGGCCGTGGGCGTCGGCACGGCGAACGCGGCACTCGACCCCAACGGGTTCGACTTCTACGTCGACTCGGCGTCGATGGGACCCGTCAAGTCGCGCGTCTTCCGCGCGGCCGACGGCAACACCTCCCGCGTCGTGTATGCCCTCGACGGCATGCGCGCCCAGCAGGACCTCAACGGCTGGGAGATCAACACCGACATCGCGCACGCGCTGACCGCGGCGAACATCAATGTCGTGATGCCGATCGGCGGCCAGTCCAGCTTCTACGCCGACTGGAACGCGCCCAGCAGCCTGCTCGGCATGGGTGACGGCACCGGTTCGTCCTCGGGCTCCTCGTCGCTGTCCTCCTCGGGTTCGTCCTCGGGCTCGGGCGCCTTCCAGATCATGGGCGGCGGCCCCGGTAAGAGCTACCGGTACACCTGGGAGACCTTCCTGTCCCAGGACCTCCCCAGCGCGCTGCAGAGCCGGCTCGGCTTCAGCCGCAACCGCAACGGCATCTTCGGCCTCTCCATGGGTGGTTCCGGCGCGCTGACCATGGCCGCCTATCACCCCGACCAGTTCAGCTTCGCGGGCTCGTACTCCGGCTACCTGAACATCTCCGCCCCCGGCATGCGTGAGGCCATCCGCCTGGCCATGGTCGACGCCGGCGGCTACAACGTCGACTCGATGGCTCCGCCGTGGGGCCCGCAGTGGCTGCACATGGACCCGTTCGTCTTCGCGCCGCGCCTGAAGGACAACAACACCCGTCTGTGGATCTCGGCCGCGAGCGCCATTCCCGGCGCCGGTGACGTTTCGGGCGTGATGTCGGTGGTCCAGGGCATGCCGCTGGAGGCCCTCGCGATGGTGAACACCCGCGCTTTCCAGGCTCGGATGATGTCCCTGGGCGCCGGCAACGTCACCTACGACTTCCCGGGAACCGGTGTCCACAACTGGAACAACTGGAACGCCGAGGTCTACCGCATGCTCCCCGACCTCTCGGCCAACATCGGCTGACGCCGCCACCGTTCGGTCGAACGAAGCCCCCGCCCAACCGGCGGGGGCTTTCTCACGCCCTCGACACCCTCTCATTGAGACTATGGGTTCGGTGTCGAAGGGATAGTATCAATGATACTATTAAAGATCGTGAGCAGCCATCCCGTTGGCTGGGAGATCTGCGTGTAGCGATGGATCGCTGAGGGCGCGGTACCGAATCGTTTGAGGATTGATTCGCGACTCGCCGCAGTGAGCGCACGGGACACGCCCTGCTGGACATCCGATACTCAGTTCGTACCGAAGATCTGTTCTGCGTGATCAATGTTCTGCTCAAACCGAGAAGGGCTGGGTCGATGCGGGTTCGAGGGTTCACACGGAAGGTTTTGGGCGTCGCCGCTGCCGCCCTGCTGGTGCCCCTGATGGCGGTGATCGAATCGCCACCGGCCACCGCGGCGTTCGATCCCGCCATCTTCGATTTCTGGGTGGACTCCCCGGCCATGGGCCCGATCAAGACCCGTGTCCTGCGCGCCCGCGACGGCAATACCCAGCGCGTCGTCTACGCCCTGGACGGCATGCGCGCCCAGCAGGACCTGAGCGGCTGGGAGATCAACACCAATGTCGCCGAGGTGCTGGCGGACTGGAACATCAATGTGGTGATGCCGATCGGCGGCGAGTCCAGTTTCTACGCCGACTGGGATTCGGCGAGCTCGTTCTTCGGCGCCACGCCGGGCACGGGTTCCGCGGCCTACGGCACCGGATCGGGCTCCACCGAGGCCCTCGGCGGCGGTCCGGGCAAGAGCTACCGCTACGCCTGGGAGGACTTCCTCACCAACCATCTGCGCTGGGAGCTGCGGAATCGCCTGGGCTTCAACCCGTATCGCAATGGTGTGTTCGGGTTGTCCATGGGCGGCAGCGCCGCGCTCACGCTGGCCGCGTACCACCCCGACTTCTTCAGCTACGCCGGCTCGTACTCCGGCTACCTGAACATCTCGGCACCCGGTATGCGTGAGGCGATCCGGTCCGCCATGCTCGACGCGGGCGGCTACAACGTGGACTGCATGGCTCCGCCGTGGGGCCCGCAGTGGCTGCGCATGGACCCGTTCGTCTTCGCGCCCACGCTGATCGGCAACAACACCCGCCTGTGGATCTCGGCCGGCAGCGGCGCGCCCATGCCGGACGATCTGAACATCCCGCTCGGCGCGGCGGCCGACCGGGTGCTTCGCGGCGCGCCCCTGGAGGCGTTGGCGCTGGCCAACACTCGCGCCTTCCAGGTCCGCATGCTCAGCCTGGGCGCCCGCAATATTGTCTGGGACTTTCCGGCCACCGGTCTGCATGCCTGGACCAACTGGCAGGAAGACGCCTATCGAATGATCCCGGATATGTCGGCGAACATCGGATAGACCCACTCCCGCATACGGCCGCCGTCCACTCGGACGGCGGCCTTCGTGCGTTTCGCGCGGCGTCTCGCACCGGGGGACGGATCCATCGCGGTTTGGTCGCGGGAGGTGTTTCGACCGCAGGTGACTCGGAATATGCGCCCGAGAGGATCCTGCGACAACAGTTTCTACATTGCGGATGTGGTCAACGAAGACCACGCTCGTGGAAAAACGGGTCGATCCGGTCTGTTCGGGTACGCGACGGTCAATGGCCGGTTCGGCCCGGTTGATATCGGCCAGTGTGGCCGTGGCGGTGACGGTTCCGCTGGCTGGGACAATCGGGGGCGATGGTGCCCGCGCCCGGCATTCGATCCCGGCGGATACGAATTCTGGGTCGATACCGACATGGGCCCGATCAAGTCGCGCATCTTCCGCGCCAAGACGGCAATACCCGCCGCGTGGTGTACGCACTGGACGGATTGCGCGCCCGCGACGACCTTTCCGACTGCGAGATCGACACCGATATCGAGCAGGCGCTCACCGCATGGAACATCAATGTGGCGATGCCGGTGGACGGCCAGTCCAGCTTCTATTCGGATTCGCCGGCCCCGTTGGACACCGGCCAGACCGTCCCCTACGCGCATGGGAGACCTTCCCGACCCGGGACCTGCGCATTGCGCCGACCGCCCGGCTGGGCTGCAATCCGCGCGCGAACGGCGTGTTCGGACTGTCCATGGGCGGCAGTGCGGCGCTGGTGCTCGGCGGCCTATCATCCTGACCAGTTCCGTTATGCCGGATCATATTCCGGCTATTTGAACATTTCGTCCCCTGGGATGCGCGCGGCGCTACTGGACGCGGGCGGCTTCGGCATCGATGCCATGCGGGGCCCGCCCTGGAGCGAATTGTGGCTGCGCAACGATCCTTTCGTATTCGCGCGGCTGCTGCGGGACAACGGAACCCGGATGCGGATCTCCAGCGGCCACGGTGTTCCCGGTCCGCGGGATGTCGCGCAAAGCCCACTGGACGCGTACAACGTGGTCAATGCGATGGGCGCGGAGGCGATGGCGTTGGCGAATACCCGCGTGTTCCAGGCTCGCATGGACTCACCGGGCCCGAACAATGCGGTGTTCGACCACACCACGGAGGATGTGCGCGCTGGTCGGATCAGGTCTGCAAGAGCTGCCCGACCTGAGCGTCAACGTGGGCTGGGTGAAACGGCCAAGCTCGCTTGCGGCGTAAGCGATTTGCCCGTCGCCGCGACATCACGAGGGATTCGCGATATGGTCACCGCACCATTACGGTCGTATGCGATAGTGACTGAGTTGATTCACTGAACCAGCCACTCATTAGCGTGGCCTTGCCAACCGCTCGGAGCGTCGAATACCCTCCAGCGAGCAAGTGTGACCAACCCGTGGTAGCGCTTCACTCACAGAGAAGTGTCGGGATTCGCTGTGAGTGGGTGATTGCGTATGTCCGCGCATGGCTTGTCATGCCCGGATGCGTGATTGACAACTTAAGACACCGCAGCAGCGCAGTGTTGCGGTAGAAGAGGAGCAGTATCCATGCGTTTCGGCAGGTCCGCCGTGCCGGGAGGAGTTTCGTCGCGACGCCGTGCGCAGAGTGGTTGGCGCACACGGTTTGTCGCCGCCACCGTCACCGCGGCGGCGCTCGCTGTCCCGACAGCCTCCCTGGCCGCCCCGTCCATCGCCTCGGCCGCTCCGGCGTTCGGTCCGATGCACCGCGGTATTCCGGGCAGCTTCGAAGAGCTGATGGTGCCGTCCAGCATGGGCCCGATCAAGGTCCAGGTGCAGTGGGCCAAGAATGGCGGCAGCTCCGCGGTCTACATGCTCGACGGCATGCGCGCCCGCGATGATCGCAATGCGTGGGCCAATGCCGACGAGGGCGACGCCCCGGGCATCTTCGCCAACGACGACGTGAACGTCATCATGCCGGTGGGTGGTCAGTCCAGCTTCTACGCCGACTGGGTGTCGCCGTCGAACACCAACGGCCAGAAGTACACCTACAAGTGGGAGACCTTCCTGACCAAGGAGCTCCCCGATTTCCTTTCCGGCTACGGTGTTTCGCGTAACAACACCGCCATCGCGGGGCTGTCCATGGGTGGTTCGGCCGCCCTCATGATGGCCGCCTACCACCGCGACATGTTCAAGCAGGCCACCTCGTTCTCGGGCTACCTGAACCTGTCCGCGCCGGGCATGCGCGAGGCCATCCGCCTGGCCATGCTGGACGCCGGCCGCTTCAACGTGGACTCGATGGCCGCGCCGTGGAGCCCGGCCTGGCTGCGCATGGACCCGTTCGTGTTCGCGCCGCAGCTGAAGGGCCTGCCGATGTACATCTCGGCGGGTAACGGCATCCCCGGCCCGTACGACGGTGTCGGTTCCGCCGCAGACGTTTTCAACACCGGCAACGCGATCGCGCTCGAAGCGCTGGCCAATGTGAACACCCACGCCTTCCAGGCGCGGCTGGGTCAGATCAACGTTCCGGCGCAGTTCGACTTCACCGCGAACGGCACCCACAAGTGGCGTTACTGGCACGACGAGCTGGTGAAGGCCCGCCCGGGCATGCTGAGCGCCCTGGGTCTCGCCTAGCGATACCTGCCGCTGATCGCCTCCCGGCGACAGCGTGAACCACTGAACCGGCCATCCGCGAGGGTGGCCGGTTCTTTTATGCCTCCCCATCATTCGCCGTGACGCGGTAGAAACTCACTGTGACAGCTGTGGCAATGGGTAGATGGGGGAGGGGCGGCCGCAGAGGGCTGATCGCGCTCGCGGTGGCCACGACAGCCTTGCTGACGGGTGGGGTTGCCGCCGGGGGCGCAACAGCTTTCGCGGAACCGGGGGCGGCTTCGCCACCGGGTGACCCGGCCAAGCCAACCAAGCCGGATATCCGAAATGTGATGTGGCTCAGCGACAGACGGGTCGCCCTCTGGGTCGACTCACCCACCATGGGCACCCAGATCCAGGTGCAGCTGCTGCTGGCCCGGGACTGGAACACCAAGCCGGACAACAAATTTCCCGTTCTCTACCTGCTCGACGGTCTGCACGCCCGCGACGATGAGAACGGCTGGACCAAAGACGCTGGGGCGGAGGGCTTCTACGCCGACAAGAACCTCACCGTCGTCCTGCCCGTCGGCGGCGCGGCCGGCTTCTACTCCGATTGGAAGCAGCCCGACAACGGCAAGACTTACAAGTGGGAAACCTTCCTCACCAAGGAATTACCGCCGCTGCTGGAACGCGACTGGCGCACCTCGAACGTGCGCGGCCTGACCGGTCTCGCCATGGGCGGCACCGCCGCCATGGTGCTGGCCTCCCGCAATCCCGGATTCGCGCGCTACGCCGCCTCCTTCTCCGGCTTCCTCGCCCTGACGACTCTCGGTATGCCGCAAGCGATCGCGTACGCCATGCGCGACGTGGGCGACTATCACGCCGATGCCATGTACGGCCCTCCCACCGACGCGGAGTGGGATTCGCACGATCCGTACGCGCTGGCGGAGAAACTGAAGGGCCTCAGCCTGTATGTGTCCAGCGGCAGCGGCCTGACGGGCATCCACGACATTCCGGCCGGGGTGCCGGGCGTGAGCACCAACTGGACGGGAACGGCGCTGGAAGTGCTGTCGCGCTTCTCCTCTCAGCAATTCGTGGCCAAACTGGACAAGCTCGGCATTCCGGTGCAGGTGACCTACCGCCCCTCGGGCACGCACTCCTGGCCGTACTGGGATTTCGAGATGCGGCAGTCCTGGCCGCAGGCGGCGGCCGCGCTGGGGGTGGAGCCGGCCACACCGGAGTGTGTGGCGGGCGGCCTGATTCAGGCTGCGGCAGAGTCGAAGTCGTGGTTGGGCGGCTGCCTGACGGCGGAGTATCCACTGGCCGGTGGTGCGGCGCAGGACTTCCGGGGCGGGCGGGTGCTGTGGTCGGCGGCCACCGGCGCGCATCCGGTGGGCGGCTTGATCGGCGGCGCGTACGAGGGCGCCGCGGGACCCGCTGGCGCACTCGGCTTTCCCACTTCCGACGAAACACCTATACCGGGCGGAGCGCAGCAGGCCTTCCAGCACGGCACCATCGTCTTCCACGACGGCAAGGCCGAGATACACGCCAGCTGAACCGGATACCCGCCGGTTCTCTCCGGGCCGGCGGTAGAGTGCCACGTTGTCCGTGACTCCCATCACGTCGGTGTGGTTCCCCCTGCGGTTCAGGAGATCGATCTCTATGCCAGTACAGGGCGCTTCGTCATGCCCACAGCACGGTTCGATTCGGATCATCGGACGCGCTCGCGTCAAACGGGTCTGGCGGCGCGCCCTCGCGGTCGCCGCGGCCGTGGCGGCCCTCCCAGCGCTCGCCGGGCCCGCCCTCGCCATGCCGGCGCATCCGCTGCATCGCGCGCCGGCCGGCGGGTTCGAGGAGCTGATGGTGCCCTCGAGCATGGGCCCGATCAAGGTCCAGGTGCAGTGGGCCAAGAACGGCGGCGACGCGGCGCTGTATCTGCTCGACGGCCTGCGCGCCCGCGACGACTTCAATGCCTGGACCTTCGAGACCAACGCCCTGCAGCAGTTCGCCAATGACAATGTCACCCTGGTGATGCCGGTCGGCGGGCAATCCAGCTTCTACACCGACTGGCGGTCGCCCTCGAGCACCAACGGGCAGCAGCTCCCCTACCGGTGGGAGACCTTCCTGACCGACGAACTGCCGGCCTTCCTGGCGGGCTACGGCGTCTCGCGCACCAACAACGCGGTGGCGGGGCTGTCCATGGGCGGGTCGGCGGCGCTGGCGCTGGCCGCCTATCACCGCGACCAGTTCAAGCACGCATCATCGTTCTCGGGCTACCTGAACATCTCCGCGCCCGGCATGCGCGAGGCCATCCGCATCGCCATGCTCGACGCGGGCCGGTTCAATGTCGACTCCATGGCCTGGCCGTGGAGCCCGCAGTGGCTGCGCATGGACCCGTTCGTCTTCGCGCCGCAGCTGCGCAACCTGCCCCTGTTCATCTCCGCGTCCTGGGGCATGCTCGGCCCGCACGACCACCCGGACTCGCCGATCGGCATCTTCAACACTTCGAATGCCGTTGCGCTGGAAGCCCTGTCGATGGTGAACACCATCGCGTTCATGGGCCGCATGAGTCAGCTCGGCATCAGCGCCCACTACAGCCTTCCGGTCCAGGGCACCCACTCGTGGGGTTACTGGCAGGACCAGCTGGCCGCCGCCCGCCCCGACATCCTCGCCGCACTCGGGGTCTGAGTCTGCACGCGTGCCGACGGGGGTGGCCGATTTCGCCGCGGTCGGGGTAACTCCCGGGGCACGCCCGAAAGCGTTTGCTGTCTGGCCGCCGGCGCGCGTCATGGATAGGGACGGCACTCAACTGTGCGCTGAGTTCCGGGGAGTCGGGGGCGCAGCTGCTGGTTTGCTGAGGACCGGTCCGGTTTCCGTGTGTCCTACCGGGACTCGCGCGGTTCCGGAGGTACAACACTTGTGTGGCTAGAGTTGTCCGTGGGATCAAAAGACGGCGCGTGCGCTGGATGGCATGCGCCGTAGCGGCGCTGTTTCCGCTGGCCGCGGGCACCTTCGGGAGTTGCGGCCCGGCGGCTGCGGCACCGGAGGCCCCCGCCGCGCCGGCGGCCTCCGTCCAGAAGATGACGTGGCTCAACGACCGCCGGATCGCACTCTGGGTGAATTCGCCGGCCACCGGGGCGCCGGTCGAGATCCAGTTGCTGCTGCCGCGCGACTGGAACGCCAAGCCGGATGCCAAGTTCCCGGTCGTCTACATGCTCGACGGCCTGCGCGCCACCGACGACGAGAACGGCTGGACCAAGGACGCGGGCGCGGCCGGCTTCTACGCCGACAAGAACTCCCTGGTGGTGCTGCCCATCGGCGGCCAGTCCAGCTTCTACGCCGACTGGCTGGCCCCCGACAACGGCCACAACTACCAGTGGGAGACCTTCCTGGTGAAGGAGCTCCCGCCGCTGCTGGAGAGCCAGTTCCGGGCCACCGATGTGCGTGCGGTGGAGGGACTCTCGATGGGCGGCACCGCGGCCATGATGCTGGCCGCACGCAACCCCGGCTGGGTGCGCTCGGCCGCCTCCTACTCCGGCTTCCTCACCCTGACCTCGCTCGGCATGCCGCAGGCGGTCAATTTCGCCATGCACGATGCGGGCGGCTACGACTCGTCGAAGATGTTCGGCCCGCCGAACAGCCCGGCCTGGAAGGAACACGACCCCTACGAGCTGGCCGACAAACTGAAGGGCGTGGCCCTCTACGTCTCCAGCGGCAACGGCGTCGCGGGCACCACCGACCCGCTCTCCGACATCCCGGGCATCACCACCAACTACGCGGGCCTGGGCCTCGAGGTGCTGTCGCGGCTGAGCACCCAGAACTTCGTGGCCAAGCTCAACAAGCTGAACATCCCGGTCTCGGCGAACTACCGCCCCTCGGGCACCCACACCTGGCCGTACTGGGATTTCGAGATGCGGCAGGCGTGGCCGCAGGCCGCCGCCGCGCTGGGCGTCGATCAGACCCCCGTCGACTGCAGGACCGGTGGCGCGATCGCGCCGGTGGCGCAGGGCAACAACTGGCTCGGTGACTGCCTCACGGGCGAATACCAGGTGCCCGGAGGAGTGGCCCAGGACTTCCGCGGCGGCAAGGTGTTCTTCTCGCAGGCCACCGGCGCCCAGCCGGTGGCGGGTGCGATCGGCGGCAGCTATGGCGGATTGGGCGCCGCGGCAAGCGCTCTGGGCTTCCCGATCGCCGGCGAGAGCGGACTGCCCGACGACCGCGGCCGGCTGCAGCCGTTCCAGCACGGCTCGATCTACTGGACGCCGCAGACCGGGGCACAGGCGGTGCGCGGCGCCATCTTGGACGAATGGGCCAGGCAGGGCTACGAACGCGGCCCGGCCGGATACCCCAATGGCCAGGAGGCCGCCACGCCGCAGAAGGACGGCGCGGTACAGGGATTCGAGAACGGGCCCATGTACTTCAGCGCCAAGACCGGGGCGCACCTGGTGCAGGGCCTGATCCTGGGCAAGTACGCGCAGCTCGGATTCGAGAACAGCCCTTACGGTTTCCCGACTACCGGGGAGCAGCCGCTGCGTGACTTCGGCCGCTACTCCGGTTTCGAGGGCGGCAATATCTACTGGAGCCCGCTCTCCGGCGCCTGGGGCGTGCGCACCGGCCCGATCATGGACGCTTGGGGCGCAACCGGATTCGAGAACGGACCGCTCGGCTACCCGATCTCCGATGAGAGCCCGATCCCGGGCGGCACGCAGCAGACCTTCCAGGGTGGCACCCTCACCATCCGTGACGGCAAGGCCGGCGCGGCCACCCTCGACGGCCGCCCGATCGTCATCCCCGGCAGCGAGCCGCCCAAGCCTGACCCGGCTCAGCCGGCGGCACAGCAGCCCGCGGCACAGCAGC